>NZ_JAPJDA010000009.1 GCF_026241755.1 Salinimicrobium profundisediminis | reverse complement strand
TTTCTGCTCATACTTTAAAAATAAGCAGCTCCACCTTTTTATACAAAAAAAGACTGCCTTTTCAGACAGCCTCTTTTTGCTTTTTATGCACTTTATTAATTAGAAGAGGAGTTGTTTAGAACTTCTCCAACCTTTTGACCCAGGGCATCACCTCTTAGATCTTTGGCAATGATCTTCCCATTCTCATCCAGTAAAAAGGCAGCAGGGATAGCACGAATACCATAATCAACTGCAACAGGATCCTGCCAGAACATCAGGTTTGAGACATGGTTCCAAGCTCCAAGATTATCATCTTCAATAGCCTGGATCCACTTGTCTTTTTGGCCGGGACGATCCAGAGAGACCTGGATAATATTAAATCCCTGGTCGTGATATTTTTTATAAACTTCAACAATATTGGGGTTTTCAACTCTACAGGGTTTACACCATGAGGCCCAGAAATCTACCAGAGTAACTTTTCCAAGAGCGTCGTTAAGCGCGAGTTCATTTCCTTCAGGTGTAGGGGCACTAAATTCTGGCGCCTTGCTTCCTACAGCGGTCTTGCTCATTTTGTCAAGCCTTGTCTTTACGATTTTTGCCAGAGGGAGTTCCTTAACTTCAGGACTTAGCTGCTCGTAAAATCCTTTTAATTCAGCAGAAGAATAGGCTGAAGTGTTTAGCATATCCTGGAGGATCATTACCGATACAATAGAATTGGGGTTTGATTCAACTAGACTTGCTTTGGTTTGTTTGTCTTCTTCAAATAGCTGCTCCTGGAACGCCTGAAGGTTTTGCAGGGCAACAGAGTCTTTGTTCATCATGGCTTCCCTCGCGGCATTGCGGTGTTCTCCCATTTTTTTGCTTACTCCTTTTACACTTTTAAGATAAGTTGAAAGCACTTCGTTATCTGGTCCGCCCGATATTTCAGAAGAATAAATACTGTCTGGATATACCGTAAATTCAACAGGAGAATTGCCTGCTATATAAACTACATTACCCCGGGTTCCTTCTACAGTAAGAAAACTAATGGTAGGTTGTTCTTTTTCAGGTAAGTCAAGTTCAAACTTTCCCTCTTTTATTTCTATAGTATCAATATGTACTACCTGGGTGTTGCTGTCATTTAATTCAGAAATGATGAGCTTTTGCCCGTCTGGGGCATTTTGGACTGTTCCGCTAATCTGGTATCCTTCATTTTCACTTTCGCAAGCAGCCATGAGAATCACGAGTCCGGCTAATAATATTTTACGCATAATTTGTTACATTTTCGACAAAAATAAGGAAGATAGGGGAGAGAAAGGATCGAAAGAGATAAATTAATGTTAATATGAAGAAGTCCTTCAGGGCAGGGGGTAAAATCCTTTAATTTTAACACATGAAGCATCAAAAGGAATTTCCACTGGAAATAAAGATAAGTTTCCACAAGATCATACAGGAATATCGTCATCAGCTCCAAGAAGAGTCGAGTAAGATATCTAAAGATTATCTCGAAAATATGCTGGAGTACATTTCCACTTTTCCTGCTTTGGAAGAAGGGATACTAAAATCTGAAGATCTCAAAAGGTACAAAGACCCCATAAGGATTTTAATGAAAGATCTTTTTCCTGAAATTCTATCTGATACGCAGATCAAAGCCATTTCGGTACCATTTCATAACCTGATTTTTAACTCTACCCAAAAATTCAGGAAAATACTGGCAGGGGCAGGTAATAATTTTACCTTGAATATGAGGAATCTTAATCATGATCTTGATTATATCTATGCCTGTATCCTTATTCTAAATAAATACTATGGCTACGATATAGATTTTTCAAGACCTTTTTATTACGATATACCCGATGAAAATGGCATTTTAAGGCACTATAGAATTGAGCTCGATTCTAATTTTATGGAGCTTGAACCTGGAAAAAGCGCCAGGGAAATTACTAAAGAAGATGTTGATGAGTTAATTCAGAATATTGAAAACATTTCTTTGTGGAAAGAAAAATTTCCACCCAACAGCTGGATTTTTAAAGGGTTTACCATCATCTCCCTTACCGATGTGACTGTAGATGATGCAATTTCTGACCTTAAGACTACGCTATTGCAAAGAAATACCTCCGGGAAGGAAGAGATGGAGAAGTTTGAAGAAATCTTTAAGTCTATATATAAGATTCCCAATCTTCGGATAGGATTTACGATGTACAATGAACAGGATTCTGTTTTTGAACGAATGATAGGGAACCGTTCTCCCAGTTTTTTGCTTCAGGAGAGAAAAATATTAAACTGCAAAAAGGTGCTTGGGGAGGAAGCTTATCATAGCCTGGTGGACGAACATAAATACTTTAGCATTCCCAATGTTGAAAAATATTCAGGTAAAGCTTCAGAAAACCTTCTTATAAAATCTCTTGTTGATGCAGGTGTCAAAAGTGCCATTATAGCACCCATTGCCAAAAACAATGTTTTGCTGGGGCTGCTGGAGTTGGTGTCTTTTGAAAAGAACGAACTCAATAGTATCAATGCGACAAAGCTGGAAGATATTTTGCCATATATCGTCACAGCGGTAGAACGAAGTAAATCTGAATTTGAAAACCGGGTGAAAGCCGTTATACAAAGTGAATGTACATCTATTCATCCCAGCGTACTCTGGATCTTTGAAATGGAAGCCCGTAAGTTCATAAGAGATCTTGATGAAGATGGGCTTGCATCTTTTAAAGATATCACTTTTGAAGATGTTTATCCTTTATATGGAGAGATAGATATCGTGGCTTCTTCGGAAGCAAGGAATGATGCTATTCAGAAAGACCTGCTCGATCAACTTGAGTCTATTGAAAAGATTGTATGTGAAGCCGAAGAAACTGAAAAGCTGGATATCTACGAGCAGGTGAAATTCCGGATTAAAGAATTTAAAGATGATTTGGCCGGCAGCCTAAGTACTTCCAGTGAACAGAAGGTATTCAACTTATTACAAAGGGAAATTAACCCTGTAATGGATCATATAGAAAAGCAGACACCTCATTTAGAAGAACAGGTGAAATTATACCGGAAAAATATCAACTCCGAAACCGGTATAATCTATAACCATCGTAAAAATTATGACGAGGCGGTGCAACAAATAAACCGTACAATGTCAAGATATATTGACCGGCGGCAAATAGATGCGCAGGAGATTTACCCACATTACTTTGAGAGATATAAAACAGATGGGGTTGAACATAATATTTACATAGGTGCATCTCTTTCAAATAAGAAAATAAAACCTTTTGACGAGGTTTATCTTTTTAATCTGCGGTTATGGCAATTAACCACCATGTGTGAAATGGAAAACAGGTTCTACCAGATTCAGGAAAAGATGCCGCTAAAGCTGCAGGCTGCTTCTCTAATCCTTGTGTACAATACCACTCTTTCTATACGGTATAGAATGGATGAGAAGCAATTTGATGTTGATGGTACTTATAATGCGAGGTATGAGATCATTAAAAAAAGGATTGATAAAGCCAATATTAAAGGAACTGAGGAAAGGGTGACGCAAAAGGGCAAAATTGCCATTGTTTATTCCAACAGAAAAGATGAAAGAGAGTATTTGCGTTACATCAAATATCTCCAGTCTAAAAAATACCTTGGAGACAAAGTAGAGAAACTGGAACTCGAAGATGTTCAGGGGGTGATAGGGCTCAAGGCGCTGAGGGTGGAAGTTTTATACCACCTGGAAAGTGAACAACACGAAGAGCAGGTTTTTACATATGAAGATCTTGAAAAAGTTCTAGGCAAGGTAGTAAGTGGCGATAAAGCTGAGCACAGAAAGAATAATTCCTACCATGAAAATGGTATAAGTAATCCGCAATAAATAATACTTGCGGTTAAGTACCACTCCCAGCATATAAAGATCTTTCATTAAAGATTCATAAACATCGCTTTGGTTTTCAAGTATTTCGTGCATGGCCCATTCAAACTGCTCGTAAGGCATACGGTGAAAGTTTCCGAAGAACAGCACGTTTACCTCCCCATTTTTAATTTGCTCCCGGGTAAATTCCCCCGATGTCACATTAGGTCTTGTAGACATTATAGCTCCTATTATTGATGCTACACTAAAGATCATGAGAATAAAAATAGGGATCATAATTGCCGGACTAGAAGTCTCGGGTGTGGCAAGATCTGGAATGAAGTTGGCAATGGCCAGGGAAATAATAATGGCATTGACCGAGAGCAGAATGTTTGCTTTAGCATCAGCTATGTCGCTTAATTTTAGGTGGTTGCGCATGGTTACTCTAAAAAGGGTTTGAATCCCCCTGTCTGCGCTCTTATCCTTATATTTTATTTTAAGGCGGGCTTTGGCTTCTTCTTTAGCCAGTTTCTTTTTTGCCTTTCTTTCTTTATTAAGCAGGTCGTAAAGGTTCTTATCTTTTTGCTCTTTCCAGTTTTCTCTTGCGTAGGTGGTGTAGAATTCATGTCTCTCTGTAAAGAGCTCAATGTTTTTCTCAATCCATTCCTGGTGTGAGTAGTTTTTTATTTTCTGTAGTTTTAGCTCCTGCCGAAGAAATTCACTGGTTTCTTCGAAGTAATCTTTCGCTAAATGTGAGGTGTCGGCATCCTTAATGATCTTTTCAGCAAGGTCTTTAGGTTCGGCTTGCATTCTTGTTGCCATAATGAGCTTAGAGACAGTATCAATAAGATCCTGTTCTGCATTCTGTTCTTGCAGCCAGCTTTTGGCTATTTCAACACTTTCTTCTTCATGCCCAGCATACTTCTCTGTGTAACCCGTGTCATGTAGCCATGCAGCGAGGATCAGGGGCTCTTCCTGTTTAACATGAATTTGAGATTTTTCAATTAATTCTTTAGTACTTTTAACTACCCTCTGAGTGTGTTTAAAGTTATGATAAATGAATGTATTGGGTAGTTTTTTACTGAATAGATCCTGTACGAATTTTTCAGCTTTACCAGTAAGAGTTGTCATTCAGTTGTGGTTAGATTTTCACCAAATTACAAAAAAATCCCCCCAATAATTTTGTATGAGAAAAAATAACATATTTCTAACACTGGCCCTGTTTATTGCAATTACAGGCTGTTCACCACATATTAATCAGCTTTACTTTGCCGAAGATGAACCTTCAGAAGATTTTGGTTATCCCCAGGAAAAGGAGATTGAAAAATCTTTTTATTTATTGGGAGATGGAGGTTATTCACCTCCGGGAGGTTCTTCAGAAGCTTTACTTGCTTTTAAAACCTATATAGATTCTGTAAAACAGAAGGGCAATTACACTATTTTTCTTGGTGATAACGTGTATCCCGCCGGTCTGGTTTCCGAAGATCATCCCGAAAGAGAGCTCATGGAATACCGTATTGATGCTCAAATAGATGCTGTAGAGAACTATGAAGGCAACCTCTTCTTTGTACCCGGCAACCACGACTGGTATGCACAGGGATTAGTTGGGCTGGAACGCCAGGCCGATTATCTTCGGGAGAAGCTGGAGAGAGAGGATGTTTTCTTTCCTGAAGCCGGTTGTGGCTTGACCTCTATTGAGGTAACAGAGAATATCCAGGTGCTGGTGGCCGATTCCCAGTGGTTCCTCGAAGATTGGGATAAACATCCAAAGATCAATGATGATTGTGACGAAATAAAGACCAGAGAAGCCTTTTTTCAGGAGATTGATAGTGAGTTAAAGAAAAATCAGACAAAGACGGTGGTTTTTGTAATTCATCATCCTCTATACACTAATGGACTACATGGCGGAAACTTCAGTTTAACCGACCATCTATATCCTACTCAACGAAAACTGCCCCTGCCCATTCTTGGTACTTTGGCAAATTTTATTAGAACTACAGGAGGTGTTACCAGTACCGATCTTCAAAATGAGAGATATAAAGGAATGAGAAAACGCATTGAAACTATTGCTTCCCGGTGGGGTAATGTAGTATTTGTTTCGGGCCATGATCACTCCTTACAATATATAGAGCACGACAAGGTAAAGCAAATTGTTTCGGGCTCAGCATCCAAAGCTTCTTATGTGGGGCTGGGGAGCGATGGTTTATTCGCCTATTCAGGTCAGGGCTTTGCCGCTCTCGATATTTTTAAAGATGGTTCTTCGTGGGTAAGCGTCTATGGCAGTGAAGAAAAGAAACCTAAGCTTTTATACCAAAAAGAAGTCATCGCTGCGCCGCAACCTTTTAGTACCGACACATTATCAACTTCATTTCCCCAAACTATACAGGCCTCAGTGTATAAACCTGCAGACACTGATGTGTCAGCGACTTACGAAAGTATTTGGGGGGACAGGTACAGGGATCTTTATGGAACCCAGGTAGAAGTTCCTGTTGCCATACTCGATACTTTGTACGGCGGACTCACAGTAGAACGTGCCGGGGGAGGGCATCAAACCCGATCTCTTAGATTAAAAGATGCCCAGGGCAGAGATTATAACCTGAGAGCTCTAGAGAAAAGCGCCGTGCAATTTATCCAGACGGTGGCTTACAAAGACACACCTGTAGAGACAAAGTTTGAAAATACCCTTGCAGAAGATGTGATCAAAGATTTTTATACTTCTGCCCATCCTTATGCCTTCCTGGCTATTCCGAAATTATCAGATGCAGCCGGAATTTATCATACCAATCCACAAATATTTTACGTCCCAAAGCAAAAAGCTTTGGGAGATTTCAACAGCGAATATGGAGATGAGCTTTATATGATCGTGGAGCGCCCTGAAGAGGGCTGGGTTGGATATGAATCTTTTGGCAGCCCCAACCACGATATAGAAAGTACATCGGGCGTGTTTGAGCGGTTGCGGCGTGATGAAAAATATACCCTGGACGAAGCTGCGTATATAAGAGCAAGAATTTTTGACATGCTGGTAGGCGATTGGGACAGGCACGAAGATCAATGGCGGTGGGCCGAAATTGAAGATGAAGATGGGAATCATCTCTTTAAGCCAATTCCCCGCGATAGAGATCAGGTTTTTTCAAATTTTGACGGCGCCTTCTTTAATACCTTAAGAGGTTTGACCGGTTTTGCCAATCAATTTGCTGTTTATGATGAAGACATCAGCAATATTGAATGGTTCAATTCGGCTGCAGTTGGTTTGGACAGAAGCCTTATCCAGAATTCTCCAAAGGAAGAGTGGCTGCAGCAGGCAAAATACCTTCAGGAGCATATTACAGATGAAGTAATTGAAGAAGCCTTTGAAGAACTTCCGAAGGAAACCCATGGAGAAGCCACTCAGCGGATTATTAAAAACCTGAAAGCAAGAAGAAACAATATTGTTGATATTGCTGAAAGGTACTATAATTATTTTGCGAAATATGCTATGATCACTGCAACAGATAAAGATGATCATATCGAAATTGAACGCCTTCCTGAAGGAAAAACCCGGGTAACAATTTACAGGATCAAAGACGGTAAAAAGGCCGATGTTGTGAGCAGTAGGGTTTATGATCCCAATGTAACGCATGAACTCTGGGTCTATGGTCTTGATGATGATGATATATTTGAGGTTTCTGGAGATGCACCTGCAAAAATTCTGGTAAGGATCATCGGTGGTCAAAACAACGATATTTACAGGATCAAAAATGGCAAAAAAGTTAAGGTTTATGATCACGAGTCCCTTCCTAATACTGTAGAGATCAACGATGGTGCAGATATTACCTTTACCGATGACTATGAAGTGAATGTCTTCGATAAAGATCGTAAGGTTTATTCATCAAGTTCTGTGCTTCCCGCCGTGGGATACAATCCAGATGATGGTTTCCAGGTAGGTCTAAGTGCGACTTTCAGTAAATATGGCTTCCGCAGGAATCCTTTTACCGCTCAACATAAGTTTAGGGCCGGGTATTATTTTGCCACTCAAAGTTTTGATTTAAGGTACCGGGGTGAATTTGCTAATGTTTTTGGCGGATATAACTTCCTGTTAAAAGCACATTTTACGAATCCCAGCTACACCCGTAATTTCTTCGGAATGGGAAATGAGACAGAAAATTTTGAAGAGGAATTGGGGAAAGAATTCAACAGAGTGCGCATTAGCAGGATAGGTGGAGAAGCCGGTATTGTGAAAAATACCCCTTTTGGTCGTTACTATCAGTTAACTGCATCTTTTGAAGGGGTACAGATCGAGGAAAGTACAAATCGTTTTCTTTCTGAATCATACATGAAGGACACCAACTTTTTTGACCGCCAGTATTTTACCGGTCTTGAAGGAGTTTTTAGATACGAAAGTTATGATGACATCCTTAATCCTACTAATGGTATGAAATTCGAATTTATTGGCGGCGGAAAAATTAATACAGGTGAAACTGACAATATTTATGGATATGTCGCACCATATCTCGAATTCTACAAAGCCGTGAGCCGTAATGATAAGTTGGTAATCAATTCTCGGGTGAATGCCGAAGTGCTTTGGGGAGACGATTTTGAATTCTACCAGGCTGCTACAATAGGTGGCGCCGAAAGCTTGAGAGGTTTTAGAGAAGAAAGATTTTCTGGTGAAAGTGCTTTTGTTTGGGGTAACGATTTGAGGTATAGTTTTGAGGAGTTTAAGACCTCGTTTGTGCCTTTTCAAATAGGTGTTTTTGCAGGTTACGACCTTGGTAGGGTATGGCTTGATGGCGAAGACAGCAACCTGTGGCATGATAGCTATGGCGGCGGATTGTGGGTGACAGGGGCAGAGGCTGTTTCGGCTAAATTAAATCTGTTTACTGGAGGCGAAAAACTGCGTTTCAGTTTTAGTGTGGGTATGAGCTTCTAATTTCTACGGAAGTAAAATAGATTCTGAATATATGAAGGATGATCCCTGAATATTACAGGATAGCTGAAGCCATTCTTATGAACAAGTGAAGACGATGAAGTAAAGATTGGAGATACAAAAATAGCTTTTCAGCCTGCATTTTAAAGAATAGAATGCGGGTTGAAAAGTGAATTAATCACTTTTAAAAGCCTTCCTGTTTTTGCCATTTTTGAAGGGTGAGGTTCGTGTTTTTTCAACAGTTATGATCTTCAGGATCAAAAATGTGCTTACACTTGAAGAGTTTTCAGTATAGAAATAGCTTCTCCTTGGCAACTTTCAAAAAATACCTTTAGTTTTTGACATTTTTGAAGGGGAAATTATAGATTATTCGAAGCTACATTAAGCTACATCAATTTTAGGCTGGGAAAACAGGCAAAATTAATCTTTCAGTTTCTGTTTTTCCAATAAATATCTTCTTATCGGTTAACTTCCAAAAATGTTTTACTTTTTTGCCATTTTTGAAGGGTGAGGCTCGTGTTTTTTTCAGCAGTTATGATTTTCAGGTTCAAAAATCTGCTTAAACTTAAAGGGTTTTAGCATAGAAATAGCTTCTCCTTGGCAACTTCCAAAAATGCCTTTTGTTTTTGCCATTTTTGAAGGGGGAGATGGGTAAATCTTTTAAAATGTGAATTATGCATCTCCTTCCGCAGAAGGTTTTTGAATATTGAGTCTGTTGTTGAATTCGAGTGTACGAATTGGGAAAGGAATATTAATATCGTGTTGGTCATACACCTTCTTAATGGCAATAATGGCACTACTCCTGGCAAAAAGAATGTCCCTGTTGTTGGTTGCAGCACTCCAGAATCTCACTACAAAATTGATTGAGCTGTCGCCAAATTCATTGTACATAAACTCTACTTCTTCTCCCTTCTTTTGAGGAAAAAGTTCTGAGATTGTATTTAGTGTAATGGTTTTTACAAGTTCAAGATCTGAATTGTAAGCCACGCCACAACTCACAGTGATCCTGGAACGTGAGGTACGGGAAAAATTTTTAAAAGGGGCGTCTATGACCTGGGAATTAGGAATAACAACATAATTATTATCGGCTTCCCTAATGACGATACTTCTCAGGTTGATTTCCACGACCCTTCCGGCAAAACCGTTGTTTTCAATCCAGTCGCCAATTTGTAACTCCGGAAGAAAACTTAGCAGGATTCCTGAAAAGGTATTATTTAGTGTGCCCTGCAGTGCCAAACCTACTGCTAAACCCACGACCCCGGCACCAGCCAGTACAGACGTGAGGATAGTATTTAGATTGAGTAAACCAAGGGCAACAAAGAAACCTATGGCAATGACAACTACCTTGAGGATCTTAATGGTGATCTCCCGTATAGAGGCCTGTCTTACTTTATATCTAAGGAGCTTATCGAGAAGTTTTCCCAGGTATTTGGCAGCCAGGACAAAAAGAATAAAGACCAGAACGGCCAAAATGAAATTAGGCAAACCCAGGATTATAGAATCCAGCCATTCGCCTAATTTCGTCCAAATTCCTTCTACGGAATTTTGTATGTCAAATTCTTCTTGCGACATTTAGTTTTATACCGGCTTATGTTGTTCTGCAGTTTTCATTTTCCAGGCATCCAACATCCAGCTGGTCTTCTCAAGCTCCCTAATGTAAGCACCAATAAGGTCTATAGTACCTTCATCACCTCCTTTTTCGGCTACCTGCACTACCTGTCGCATCTGTTTTAAGATTGTGCCATGATCCTTAAGTAGGTTCTCAATCATCTTTGAATCGGAAAGATCTGACTCTGATTCTTTTAGATTAGATTTCTTTAGATATTCACTTAAATTGCTGGTGGGTTGGTACCTTAAAGTAAGTATGCGCTCTGCAATCTCATCAATTTTTATTTTAGCATCATCGTACAGCTCTTCAAATTTTTCATGAAGGTCAAAGAAATTCTTACCAATTACATTCCAGTGGTAATTACGGAGTTTTTGATAATATAAATGATAATCGGCTAAAAGAACATTAAGTTCCTGAACTGTATTTGACGTCTCTTTGGCGTCTAAACCTAAGTAACTCATAGTTTTTATTTATGGTTTTGTTATTTACTATTCAAATATACGATAATTATGCTGTAAATACAAGCTTATTCTGAAGTAGGACGGTTGCTCTTGAGGTCCAGTTTTTTAAGTAATTCTTCTGAAATTTGTCCTGAAGAATAGTTGTACCCATCAAGTAGCACTCCTTTTCTTCCCGAAGAAGTTGTGATGGCATATAAAGTAGCTTCATCACCGGGATTTGAAGGGCCTTCAAACCGATAGACCTCATCTACAACAAAATCCTGAGACAGAAATTTTTCTCTTTCTTCAGGAGATTTTAGTTCCTCATCGAGAAGGTTGAAATCTTCTTCATATCCTTCTTCGGTGCGAAGCATGTTGAGGGTCTGTGATAGGGTTCCTTTTTGTTTCATTATGCGCTTATTTTGGTTCAGGATTAAATTACGCTCCTAATTTGGTGTTTGCAAAGATATGCGCTGGATTAGTAATAATTTAACGCAGCTACTTCCTGCCATCTTTATTCCTGAAATCCCATAGTCCAAGAGGTATGGCTAAAAAGAAAAAGAAATACCACCCCGTAATGATGCCAAAGATGGTGATGAGAGCAGCAATAACATATAACCAATCACTTCTGAAAAACTTCATTTTTTACGCAACTTTACTGTAATTTATAAAAAAGCCCTTAAGTTTGAAACAAAAAATGCAGAATTTCACCCGGCTTTATTAAATTTGTAACTAACCCCTATATGCTTTTTAAATGAAAACCAGAATTACCCTCAAGGAATTGGCCAAATTACTGAACGTTTCTGTTTCGACAGTTTCGAAAGCTTTAAATGACAGTCCCGAGATCAGTCCGAAAACAATTGAAAGGGTAAAAGAACTTGCTGCCCTTCATAAATACCGTCCTAATCCAACTGCGGTCAATTTAAAAAGCAGTAAAAGCGGAACTATTGGTGTGCTGATTCCAAATATTGCAAATTCTTTTTTTGCTAAAGTGCTTTCAGGAATGGAGGCGCGTGCACAACGAGAGGGTTTACAGGTGATTACTTATATTTCAAATGAATCACATGATCGGGAAAAGCAAATATCTGAGATGCTAACTGCCGGTTTTGTAGATGGTGTTCTAATAGCTATAGCCGAAGAAACACAAAGAAAAAAGGATTTTGAACATATTAAAAATATCATTCAATATGATATTCCGGTTGTGCTTTACGACCGCATCGATTTTGATATGCCTGTAGATAAAGTAGGAATAGATGATGTAAAGGTATTTTATGATGCCACACGGGATCTTCAAAATAAAGGATTGAAAAAGATAGGTTTGGCTACCTCTGTACATCATATGGGGGTGGGTAAAGCCCGAATAGAAGGTTATAAGAATGCTTTAAGGGAAGATGATACCTTTTATTTAGCAAATTCAGCCAACTTGCAAAGTTTGAAAGAAAAGACTCTCAAAATGCTATTGGAAGATAGGGTGGAAGCGGTTTTATGTAGTGATTTTGACAGTACTATGCTTACCTATAGACTGGCTTTTGAGAATGGCTTAAGAATACCAGAAGACCTTAAAATAATTGGATTTATTCGTGGGGGGCTTGCAAAATATCTCACTCCCTCTGTTAGCTTTGTAGATCAATCTCCCGACAAGATTGGAGCAAAGGCGATGGATATCCTTATCAACCGAATCAATAAAAAAAATACAGGTCCAAAAGAAAAGATACTCATTGCAACAGAAGTGGTGCATTATGAGTCGACTCAATTTTAAAATAATGAAGTTCTTTAAGAGGAAATTAGTAAATACCTTTTATGAAAATTTTACCTTTGGCACGTAAAATTTAAACCAACCCAAATTTCATTTAATGAACAGCAAACAATTTGAATTGCTCAGTTCTTCAAAAGTATTAGTTACAGGTGGTGCAGGATTTATTGGCTCTAACTTATGTGAAGCGCTCCTGGATTTAAATGCCAATGTAGTATGTCTCGATAATTTCGCAACTGGAAAAAGAGAGAATCTTTCAGCAATTAAAGATCATGAAAATTTCACTTTAATAGAAGGAGATATTCGTAACCTTGAGGATTGCAAAAAGGCCGTTTCCGGAGTAGATTTTGTCTTACATGAGGCGGCATTAGGATCTGTTCCAAGATCTATAAATGATCCAATAACCAGTAATGATGTAAATATTTCAGGTTTTCTCAATATGCTGATAGCCTCGCGTGATGCCGGGGTTAAAAGGTTTGTTTATGCAGCCAGTTCTTCTACTTATGGCGATTCTGAAGCACTTCCGAAGGTTGAAGATCACATTGGCAAACCTTTATCACCTTATGCTATTACAAAATACGTAAATGAGCTGTATGCCGATATCTTTCATTCCACATACGGATTGGACACTGTTGGGCTTCGTTATTTTAATGTTTTTGGAAGAAAACAGGATCCTCACGGTGCTTATGCCGCTGTGATCCCTAAGTTCGTAATTCAGTTTATGAATCACGAGAGTCCGGTCATTAATGGAGATGGTACCTACTCCAGGGATTTCACTTACATAGACAATGTGATTCAAATGAACCTGCTTGCTTTGACTACAGACAATAAAGAAGCACTAAATCAGGTTTATAACACTGCAGTAGGCGACAGGACAAATCTCAAGGAGTTGACCCAGCTACTTAAAGAATACCTTTCAAAATATGATCCAGAGATTGCTAATGTAGAAGTTGAGTATGGCCCAAATCGAGCGGGAGATATTCCGCATTCCCTGGCTTCTATTGATAAAGCTAAAACTTTATTAGGGTATGATCCACAATACAAAATAGAAGCTGGGCTAAAAGAAGCTGTGGACTGGTATTATAAGAATTTATAGAAAGTAAATATGAAAAATAAAAAAATAGCTGTAGTAGGACTTGGTTATGTCGGCCTGCCGTTGGCAAGATTATTCGCAACAAAATATTCTGTTGTAGGATTTGATATTAATAAAAAAAGAGTTGAAGAGCTACGTCAGGGAAAGGATACCACCTTAGAGGTGGAGAATGATGTTCTTCAATCTGTACTTAAAGAGAGTCCTTCAGAAGATAATGGACTTTTTTGTAGTGCAAATCTGGAAGATATTAAAGATTGTAGCTATTACGTGATCACCGTACCGACTCCGGTTGACAAAAACAACCGCCCCGATCTTACACCTTTGTACAAGAGCAGTGAATCTGTTGGGAAGGTATTAGAAAAAGGTGATATAGTGATATATGAATCGACAGTATTTCCTGGAGCTACTGAAGATGAATGTGTCCCTGTTTTAGAGAAATCTAGCGGACTTAAATTCAATGAGGATTTCTTTGTAGGTTATTCTCCTGAAAGGATAAATCCGGGAGATAAGGAACATACGGTTGAAAAGATCCTAAAAGTGACTGCAGGATCAACACCCGAAGTTGGGAAAAAGGTAGATGAGCTTTACGCTTCAGTTATTACAGCCGGAACTCATCTCGCGCCTACTATTAAGGTGGCAGAAGCAGCAAAGGTTATTGAAAACTCTCAAAGAGATATAAATATTGCTTTTGTAAATGAGCTGGCGAAGATCTTTAACATGATGAACATTGATACCCAGGCGGTACTTGAAGCTGCCGGTACCAAGTGGAATTTCCTTCCTTTCAAACCCGGGCTTGTTGGTGGGCATTGTATAGGTGTAGATCCATATTATTTGGCGCAAAAAGCACAGGAGATAGGCTATCATCCCGAGATCATTCTGGCGGGTAGGCGCATGAATGATTCTATGGGGCAGTACGTAGCTTCGGAAGTAGTTAAATTAATGCTTCAGAATGATCAAAAGGTAAAAGGGGCGAATATTCTTGTTATGGGTATAACTTTCAAGGAGAATTGTCCTGATGTCCGTAACACTAAAGTTGTTGATGTTATTAAGAACCTGAAGGAGTATGGTACCAATGTCACAATTTATGATCCATTAGCCGATCCTGAGGAAGTGCAGCATGAATACGGACTCACTACCACCAAGGATCTTCCGCAGGAAAAATTTGAAGCTGTGGTACTCGCGGTAGCTCATAAGGAATTTCTCGATTTAGATTTGGATAAATTGAAGAATGGACAAACGGTGGTTTATGATGTTAAAGGAGTCTTGGGTAAAAAGTGTGATAAAAAGCTGTGATTAGTGGTTAGTCAATAAGGGAATGGTTAAGTGGGGGTTGGTGATTTGGGATGAACTAATTAGTGGTGGGGAAATCCGGACTAGAGAATGATCTTATTGATTAGTAAAGATATCTTGTTAGAAAAATAAAACCACTTAACTAATTTATCCGTTAACTAATTAATTCGAACCAATGGCTGACAATTTTGAAAAATTGGAGTACTGGAAGAAGTGTTTTGAGCTGAAGCTTTTAAAAAGAAAAGGTTATTACAACTTTACCGGATTCTGAAAAATTTGATTTGCGGTTGCAATTATTGAGGGCATCCTACTCAGCAACTGCAAATATTGCTGAAGGATGGTGGAGTTTTCATTACAAAGAAAACATCAAATTTCTTCTGAATGCCCGGGGATCCGTGGCTGAAATTTTAGAACATGCTATTGAAGCACGTTCCTGGAGCTATATAACAGAAGAGGTTTTATAAGGAATAAAAAATTTAACCGACCCCTGTATAAGGTTGTTGAATGGTTATATAAAATATCTAAGAAAACAGAATGAATTAAACGGCTGATTAGATAGAAGGAGGTAATCTAATTAACCAATCACCAATTAACTATAATTAAAATGAAAATAAAAAACATCTGCTGTATTGGTGCCGGTTACGTTGGTGGCCCCACAATGGCAGTAATAGCTGAAAAATGTCCGGGTGTTAAAGTAACTGTTGTTGATATCAATGAAAAAAGGATTAAACAATGGAATGATCCCGATGTAGAGAAGATTCCTATTTATGAACCCGGTCTTTCTTCTATTGTTAAGGAAACAAGAGATAAAAACCTGTTCTTTTCCACAGATGTAGATAAAGCTATTGATGAAGCCGATATGATCTTTATTTCGGTGAACACCCCCACCAAGACCTACGGAATTGGAAAAGGAATGGCGGCCGATCTCAAATATATTGAACTTTGTGCCAGGCAAATTGCTGCAGTTGCCAAAAATGACAAAATTGTCATTGAAAAATCAACATTGCCAGTTAGAACTGCAGCTGCTTTAAAGAATATCCTTGATAACACTGGGAATGGTGTTAAATATCAAATTCTTTCTAATCCAGAGTTTTTAGCTGAAGGTACAGCGGTTGAAGATTTGAAAAGTCCTGATCGGGTTTTAATTGGAGGTGATATTGAGAGTGAAGAAGGCAGGGAGGCTATGGAAGCCCTGGTTAATATTTATGCATCATGGGTACCTAAAGAAAAGATTCTTACTACCAATGTGTGGTCTTCAGAATTGTCTAAACTTACTGCAAATGCCTTTCTTGCACAGCGGGTTTCTTCTATTAATGCAATTTCAGAATTATGTGAAAAGACCGGAGCAGATGTAAATGAAGTTGCCAAAGCTGTGGGGATGGATAGTAGGGTAGGGCCTAAATTTCTTAAAGCTTCTGTAGGTTTTGGAGGTTCTTGTTTTCAGAAGGATATCTTAAACCTCGTTTATATTGCCCGAACATATAATCTCCAGGAGGTGGCAGACTATTGGGAGCAGGTGATCATTATGAATGATCATCAAAAAAGGCGTTTTGCAGCTAATATGGTCCAGACGATGTATAATACAGTGGCCGGGAAAAAGATTGCTATCTTAGGTTGGGCTTTCAAAAAAGACACCAATGATACCCGTGAATCTGCAGCTATTTATGTAGCAGATTATCTTCTGAATGAGCAGGCAGAAATAGTGGTTTATGATCCAAAAGTGACAGAAGAACAGATCTATTCAGATCTTGATTACCTCGGAAGCCGAAGTGGAGATGCCAACCGGAAAGGGGTTACTGTAGTGAAATCTTCTTATGAAGCCTGTGATAATGCACATGCCATAGCTGTACTTACAGAATGGGATGAATTCAAACAACTTGACTGGAAAAAGATTTATGATCAAATGCTTAAACCTGCATTTTTGTTCGATGGGAGAAGACTTTTAGAGCCTAAAACCAAGAAAGAGATTGGGTTTGAATTCTATGCCATTGGGAATTAAGAAAGGGAAAGAGGATCATAAAACCTATTAAAGAGATAGATCTATCTTTTTTATGATTCTCTTTCTCTGTTTCTACAGGTTTCGGTATATTTAGCCCCTCTATGAAAAATCACTTAAGAACAGCTATAGAGGCTTCCATCGCAGCCGGCAGGGAGATCATGAAAATTTATGAGCAGAAGGATCTTCAGGTTGAACTGAAGGAAGACGACTCTCCTCTAACCATTGCCGATCGACGAGCGAATGATATTATTAATGAGTTTCTAATTCCTTCCGGAATACCTGTAATAAGTGAAGAGAATATCCAACTATCTTTTGAAGAAAGAAAAAGCTGGCAAAGATGTTGGATTGTAGATCCGTTAGATGGAACCAAGGAATTTATAAAAAGAAATGGGGAGTTTACCGTCAATATTGCTTTGGTATTTGAAGGGAATCCTGTGCTGGGAGTAATTTATGCTCCTGCTCTAAAGTCGCTATATTTTGCTGAAGTATCTGAATCTAAGGCTTATCAGATAACCTTAGAAAATGAAGATTTGGATCTGGATCTGATTCTTACTAATTCAACCCAGATCTTTCCTCAACAGGCAGGATCCGAGATAAAAGTTGTGGGTAGTAGATCGCATATGAACCAGGCAACCCTTGATTTTATTGAAAAGCTCAAAGAAGAAGGGAAAGAAGTGGTAGTATTATCCAAAGGAAGTTCTCTTAAGTTTTGTTTACTTGCCGAGGGCGCAGCCCATGTTTATCCGAGATTTGGCCCAACCATGGAGTGGGATACCGCTGCCGGACAGGCTATTTGTGAAGCCGTTGGCTTTACCTGCAGATGGGCAGCTTCAGGAGAGCGTATCACCTATAACAGGGAAAACCTTAAAAACGACCATTTTTCTGTTGTTTATGAAGGATAGATCTTATAAAAGGCATTTAGCTAAAACAATTACGTGGAGAATCGTTGGAACCATGGATACTTTTTTCCTGGCCTGGATGATTTCCGGAGATCCCTTTGCAGGTCTTAAAATTGGTTTGGCCGAGGTAATAACAAAAATGACGCTATACTATTTTCATGAAAGATTATGGTTTAAAGGGGAGTTTTTGGCATCCTCAGGAAAATGGAGTAGTAGAAAAAGGCATTTTGCCAAGACTATTTCCTGGAGAATAGTAGGAACAGTAGATACTATGCTGCTTGCCTGGATAATCACAGGGAATCCTGTTACGGGATTAAAAATAGGACTGGCTGAGGTAGTGACAAAAATGTTGCTGTACTATTTTCACGAAAGAGCATGGTACAGGATTGATTATGGGGTGGCTCACAAAAGAAAATCAAAAGAATCTAAGATGAATATTCTTGCCTCAAATAAATAGAAAGCTGTCTATAGCATGAAAAAGAATATCGTAGAACATAAATATAGTGTCTCGAGGGAAGATCGCACCAGGAAGAATCAGCACCAATCTATGGTTATTTGGTTTACAGGGCTTTCAGGTTCAGGAAAATCAACTATTGCAAACAGTCTTGAAAAACGCCTTTTTAAAGAGGGAATATCTACTTATTCTCTTGATGGGGATAACATCCGCAGCGGACTGAGTAAAGGTTTAAGTTTTAGCAGGGAAGACCGTCATGAAAATAACCGGCGAATAGCAGAAGTCGCTAAACTGTTTGTTGACGCAGGAATAGTAACTATAGGGGCTTTTATTTCTCCCCTTAAAGAGGATAGGGAGCAGGCGAAAGATATAATAGGGAAAGAAAATTTTGTGGAGGTGTTTGTAAATACTCCGCTCGAGGTCTGCGAAGAGAGGGATGTAAAAGGCTTTTATAAAAAGGCCAGGCAGGGGGAAATAAAGAATTTTACGGGCATAAGTGCTCCTTATGAAGCTCCTGAAAATCCAGATATTAAAATTAATACTGAAGAGGAATCTGCAGAAGAAGCTGTCGAGAGGCTTTATGAATTTCTGCAACAAAAATTGAAATTTGATGAGTAAATATTATTTGAACTATCTTGATGAGTTAGAATCTGAAGCGATCTTTATTCTAAGAGAGGTTTGGGCTCAATTTGAAAATCCGGTGATTTTGTTTTCCGGTGGTAAGGATTCTATTCTTGTTACTCATTTGGCGAAAAAGGCTTTTTTTCCCGCTAAGATTCCTTTTGCTTTACTTCATGTAGATACAGGGCATAACTTTCCTGAAACTATTCAATTCAGAGATGAACTTGTAAAAAAACTAGGAGTAAAATTGCTTGTGGGCTCGGTTCAGGAGTCTATAAATAAAGGAAGAGTTGCAGAAGAAAAAGGTAAAAATGCTACCAGAAATGCACTTCAAATTACTACTTTATTAGACGCTATTGAAGAGCATAAAGTTGATTGTGCTATAGGGGGAGGTAGAAGGGATGAAGAAAAAGCGAGGGCAAAGGAGCGATTCTTCTCTCACCGCAATGATTTTGGAGAGTGGGATCCAAAGAACCAGCGTCCGGAACTATGGAATCTTTTAAATGGAAAACATTTTGAAGGAGAACACTTTAGAGCTTTTCCCATTAGTAACTGGACCGAAATGGATGTGTGGAATTACATAAAAAGAGAAAATATTGAAATCCCGTCGCTTTATATTGCACATGAGCGGGAAGTAGTATGGAGGAATAATTCCTGGATCCCCGTTTCTGAATTTTTGAAGTTGGGACAAGATGAAAAATCGGAAATTAAAAAAATCCGCTTTAGAACACTTGGAGATATTACCATTACTGGAGGAATAGAATCTGAAGCCGATACGTTGGAAAAGATTGTTCAGGAAGTTTCAGCAATGCGTAAGACCGAAAGAGGAGATAGGAGTGATGATAAACGGAGTGAAACGGCGATGGAAGACAGAAAAAAACAGGGATATTTTTAAAAAATTAATTCCTTTATCCCCTGCCCTAAAGGGAGGGAATTAATTTTACAATTATTCAATTATGCTTTTCCGGTTCTCTTTAGGGTTAGGGTAAAACGGAAAAATTGGGAAAATATTAAATAATGCAAATAAATAATAATCAGTTACTACGCTTTACAACCGCCGGCTCTGTAGACGATGGTAAATCCACTTTAATAGGTCGTCTTTTATACGACTCAAAATCAATCTTTGAAGACCAACTTGAATCGGTGAGTGCTACAAGTGCAAAAAAAGGGCATAAGGGAGTAGATCTCGCGCTGTTTACCGATGGGTTAAGAGATGAAAGGGAGCAGGGCATTACTATAGATGTTGCCTACCGGTATTTTACAACTCCTAAGAGAAAATTTATTATCGCAGACACGCCAGGGCACATTCAATATACCCGTAACATGGTTACAGGAGCATCTACAGCAAACGCAGCTGTGGTATTAATTGATGCTCGCCATGGGGTTATTGAACAGACAAAAAGACATTCTTTTATTGCTTCTTTGCTTAATATCCCTCACCTTATTGTATGTGTGAATAAAATGGATCTTGTAGACTATAATGAGCAAAGGTTTAATGAAATAATTTCTCAATTTGAAGAGTTTTCATCTAAGCTACTCATGAAGGATGTTCGGTTCATTCCTATTAGTGCCCTGGAAGGAGATAACGTTGTGAATCAGTCAAAGAATATGCCTTGGTATCAGGGAGGAACGCTGCTTAACATCTTGGAAACCCTACATATTAGTAGTGATGTCAATAAAATTGATGCACGTTTTGCTGTGCAGACAGTTTTGAGGCCTCAGAATGAGAAGTATCGGGATTATAGGGGTTATGCCGGGCGAGTTGCAAGTGGAATATATCGTGTGGGAGATGAAGTGGCAGTTTTGCCTTCGGGTTTTACTTCCAAAATAAAATCTATCAATACGGGTGAGGATGAAGTACAGGAGGCTTTTGCACCCATGTCGGTTGCAATGACTCTTGAAGATGATATTGATGTGAGCAGGGGGGATATGATAGTTAGGGTAAATAATCAGCCAGAACTGACTCAGGAATTTGATATTATGCTATGCTGGCTTCATGATGAAGCAGCCAGACCTCGTGCAAAATATACCCTTATGCATACCAGCAATGAGCAAAGGGCGATGATTAAGGAGGTTGTTTACAAGGTGGACATCAATACATACGATAGAATAGCTGATGATAAAAATCTATCTCGAAATGATATAGCGAGGGTCAAATTAAGGTGTACCCGGCCAATTATGTCAGATTCTTATAGAGAAAACAGAAATACCGGTAGCATTATATTGATCGACGAATCAACTAATGAAACGGTAGCGGCTGGGATGATTATCTAAATAGATGAAATCTTTGGAATCATATAAATTCCCTTTTATCTCTCTTAGAGTTTCAAGAATCTTCTTAATAAATAAAGTCTTCCCGGTTTCTCCGGATGAAATTTTTTGACCAATTCCTGTTCGTAGTTTCGGGTTGTTCCAAAGCGGGGTCTCAAAAATGCCATTTTTGGGTCCCTGTCAAAAATAGAGTATAGGAATTTTTCCAGGGTTTCCTCTCTTAAATTAGTTGGAATAATATTTTCCCGGAATGGAGGTTCATTTAATATTTCGGAGGCAAGCTGGTTGTTTTCATCTATTTCCTTCACCTTTTCCACAACTTCTTCAAGGTTGCCGTATTCATGGCAGTTAATAAGAGATTTAGGATTAAAATCTTTGACTACTTCAGGATTTCCCCAGTAAATGGGAATTGTATTAGTGATATAAGCGTGCATCAGTTTTTCTGTAGTATAGCCGGGAGAAGAGGAGTTCTCAAAAGCTATGGAAAATTTACATTTGGATTGAAATTCCAGTTTTGAATACATCCAGTCCTCGGTAAACCTTCCCCCAATATCCATGGAAGCATTATTGAGATGCCTGCCCGGAGAAAGAACTTTCCGGTAGCTGTTTAATAGATGAAAAAATTCATCTCTCACAGGGTCTGCCTGTGAATTGGAATAAATAAAGTTGCAGAAAAATTCTTTTTTTTCAACGTCTTCTGTTGTAAAGGACCTGGGCTTCAGGAGCTCTTTAAACTGGTCGGGAATTAGAGCAAAATTTGGATATCTTAAATAACGCTCTCCAAATTCCAAGTGGCTAAATCCAATTGCGTAGTCACAAAGGTTAAAATCCGGGATTAAATTCTCTCCCGTATAAAAGATCTTCACCGGATCTTTATAGTTCAAAAACTCCCGTCCATAGCAGGAATAAATGAGGTAGTCAGGTGTTTCAGGATCAAGAATGATCTCGTAATGACGGCTTAAAAGATCGTGCAAATAATTATTAGATGGATCAAAACCTTGATAGAAATCCGTAAACCACACTTTTTTTGACAATGAGTTTACCTCTACGTTTCTTTTATTTACTACCATAGTAACCAGCTTTTGTAATCAATACCTGTACATTTCTCCTCTCCCATTCGCATGCCCAGGTAATTACCGGGACCAGAACTAAAGGTGCCAATAAAGTGTTCAGAAGCAGCACATATATCAATACTCGCTAATAGCTTCAATAGTCGAAAATACTTTTCCTTTTTGCCGAGTTTAAGAAATTCGTTGTGTACATATCCTTCTTCTGAGGGATGACATAAAGTTGTAAAATTCCAGTCAGGATACTTTTCTTCAAGTTCCACGATGAGACGGTAATCATCGGTTAAAACGAAAACATTTTTAGAAATTCCTAATTTTTCTGCCTCTCCCATGTAAAATTCAGTATTAAAGATTTTACTTTCCTTTGTTTTGTCTCCGGCCCTAACATGCATACTTAAATAGCTTTCAGGTAAAGAAATTGAAGTTTTGAATTCTTCAACATAAGTTTTAGCAGGTTCCCTATAATGCCAAATCATCTGAATAACAGACTGGGCTGCACGCAGAAGGGTTTCGTTAATTATTTCCAATTCCGGGATATTAAAAGTTTCCAATTCGAACTTCCTACTGCGAAATTTATCCCAGATATCCTGGGTTAAATAGCGGTCGCCTGAAATGATTTTTAATAGAGCAGGAGGAAAGGCCTTGGCTCTTTCCATCTGGTAGGCTCTTCTGTTGTACCTGCTGTGCAGATAAAATTCAGTTTCCTCACAAAAAGGTGAGAAGAAATCCTGCCAGCCTTTTTTATAAGCCAAATTACCCCTCTTCGAATATAACCTGAACTCAATCTTGTTCTGTAAACAGTAAAGAATGGCAAAAACCATATTATTAAATTCAGAAAAGAATCCGGCATTGGCTCCAAAATGGAAGGTGAGTTTCTCTTCAAATGAATTGTTCAACTCCTTATACCTGCGTAATTTTTCAATGTTATTTAAGTTTTTCAATTGTAGTAGGTTGTACCCCAAAATTAGGATTAATATGATATATTTTCCTTTTAAAACCCACTTTTGTCTTTTTTCAGGGAATAAGTTTTACTTTCGCTTTATCTTCTAAAGACAACCAACTAATTCAATGGCATTAAAAAAGGTCGTTACTTCGGGACTGGTATGGACTTTTACGCAGCAATTCGGAAACCAGATCATTGGGTTTGTTGTCTCACTAATTCTGGCCCGACTCTTACTTCCTGAAGAATTTGGTTTAATTGCCATGATCGCTGTCTTTGTTGCTGTGGGAAATGGTCTTATGGATAGTGGGTTGAGTCTCTCCATCATTCGTGATACCGAAGCGGGGGACAAAGATTTTTCTACTGTTTTCATTTTCAATGTGGTTGCAGGCGCTATAATTTACCTTAGTATATTTATCGCAGCTCCGTTTATCGCACAATTTTATGACCAGGAAATACTCACCAAAATTATCAGGGTGTATTGTTTAACCTTTATTTTCTCTGCCGCTACTTCCGTTCATATAGCCTTATTCACAAGAAACATGAATTTTAGGGTTCAAACCCTTACTGCTATTCCTGCAGCAGTAATAAGTGGTGTTTTGGGAATTGTCCTGGCTATTCAAGGCTACGGAGTTTGGAGCCTTGTCTATAGCAGTCTGTTGAATTCCATACTTAATTTTGTGCTTATCTGGAAATATTCTGACTGGTACCCTTCCCGTAGTTTTGATAAAATTCTTTTTTTAAAACACTGGAATTATGGTTATAAGCTTGGACTGGCTAATTTACTCAATAGAATTTTTAATAATCTATATTTAGTAGTAATAGGAAAATATTTTTCACCGGCCTTGTTGGGTTTTTATAGTCGTGCAGAAAGTACTAAACAACTACCCCTAAGCAATATTGAGAGAGCTCTTAACAAAGTAAGCTTTCCCATGTTTGTAGGGATCAAACATGACCCGGAGCGTCTGAAAAATGTCTTTAGAAGACTTTTAAAGATGGTGGTCTTTGTGGTGAGTCCAGTGCTTTTGATCGGTGCTGCAATAGCAGAGCCATTATTTGTTTTTTTCTTTACCGAAAAGTGGTTGCCGGCAGTACCTTATTTTCAAATATTATGTTTGGGTGGCTTACTGTTGCCATTGCACAGCTATAACTTAAGCCTGCTGAATATTTATGGTAGAAGTGATCTATTCCTGAAGCTGGAGATCATTAAAAAAGTTTTAATCGTGGGTTCAATTCTATTAATTATTCCATTCGGGATCTATGGTCTGTTATGGGGGCAGGTCGTTTTCTCAATGATAGCATATTTTGTCAATGCGTATTACACTCAAAAGTTTATCACTTATCCTCTTATTGAGCAACTGTCTGATGTTTTTCCTATTTATCTTATAACAACGCTGAGTGGCCTAATTGTATGGCTGGGAGATAGTCTTTTATTTTTTTCTTATTCAGATTTCATTCGGGTAATGGCAGGAGGAGTTATTGGCCTGGGAGTATATTTTTTATTTTCGGTTCTTGGTAGGTTCGAACAATTGGCACAATTGAAAGAATTACTTAAAGAGAGATTCGGGAAATAATAATTTTTCTCCGATTAATGAAAATAATCAAATTCCTCACTTTTTGGGAGGAGATAATAAAAATTGAATGATCAACGTTACAAAAACTTTTCTTCCCCCGCAGGAGGAATATCATAAATACCTGGAGCAGATTTGGGATTCCAATCAGATCGCGAACGGCGGAAAACTCTGGTATGAATTACAGGCAAAACTTAAAGAGTATCTTGAATCCCCGGACCTTATTCTTACCGCTAATGGTACCCTTTCTTTACAGATAGCCTTAAAAGTGCTCGCAGGAAACGGAGAGGTAATTACCACCCCTTTTAGTTATGTGGCCACAACTGCAGCGATTGTCTGGGAAAACTGCAAACCCGTTTTTGTAGATATTCATCCTGAATATCTTACTATTGATGAGACAAAAATAGAAGCTGCAATCACAGAAAGAACAACTGCTATCCTGGCGACCCACGTTTTTGGGAATCCCTGTAATGTGGAGGAGATCGATAGAATAGCAAAGAAGCACGGCCTTAAGGTAATCTATGACGCAGCACATTGTTTTGGGGTAAAATATAAAGGTCAGTCCATTTTTAACTTTGGAGACGTGAGTACCTGTAGTTTTCATGCAACCAAAATCTTCCATACAGGAGAAGGAGGTGCTATGTTTTGTAAAGATCCACAATTATTTAAGAAATTATTTTACAGCCATAATTTCGGTCATAAAGGAGCAACTGAATTTTATGGCCTGGGAATAAATGCCAAAATGAGTGAATTACAGGCCGCCATGGGATTAGCCGTTTTGCCTTATGTGCCAAAACTTCTGGAAGCCCGAAGAGAGATTACTGAGGGATATAATGAGCGTTTGAATTTTTCTTCTATCGCTACAATGACCTTGAGAAAAAGCACGGCCTGGAATTATTCTTATTATCCCATTCTTTTAGACAATGAAAAACAGTTATTTAAAGTTAAGAAGGCATTAGAAGACAATTATATTTTCCCCAGAAGGTATTTTTATCCCGCCCTCAATACCTTAAAATATGTGGAAATTACAAAATGTGAAGTATCAGAAAAAAGTTCAAATAATATTCTTTGTTTACCTCTGTCATATGACATGACTCTAAGCCAGTTAGATGTAATGTGCCAAATAATAAATTCCTAAAGATCCTTCTCCTGTTTGGTCAAATAGAGTTGCAGAAAGCTTTACTTTCACAGTTCTTTAAGATTTAATTAGAGTAGGCTCCGGTTGTTTATTCTATCTTTGCGATTAAAATTTTAAGAGATAATGTCAGAGAATAAAAAGCGGCAAAAAGTTCTTGTTACAGGTTCTGCAGGTTTTATAGGTTTTCATTTATCGAGAATTCTAATTAAAGAAGGTTATCAGGTTGTTGGATTAGATAATCTGAATGATTACTATGACCCTCAGCTCAAAAAGGACCGGCTTTTAGAATTAGGAATACCCGCTGAAGAGTTATCAGACTATAATATTTTGATCGGGAGTGATAAATTTGAAAACTTTGGGTTTATCAAGTTAAACCTTGAGGATCGTATTAATCTTCCTGTCTTGTTCTCTCAGGAGAAGTTCTACAAAGTAGTTAATCTTGCGGCACAGGCGGGAGTTCGTTATAGTTTAGAGAATCCCGCTGCTTATATCGATAGTAATATTGTAGGTTTTGCAAACATACTGGAATGTTGCAGGCAGCATGGTGTTAAGCATTTGATCTATGCCAGTAGTTCAAGTGTATATGGAAAGAATAAAAAGGTGCCGTTTTCTACTGAGGATAATGTAGATCATCCTATCAGCTTATATGCTGCAACAAAAAAAAGCAATGAGCTGATGGCTCATACCTATAGTCACTTGTATGGCTTTCCAACTACAGGATTAAGATTCTTTACCGTCTACGGCCCCTGGGGTCGACCCGATATGGCGATGTTCCTTTTCACCGATGCTATAATAAATGGCAGGCCTATTAAAGTATTCAACAATGGAGATCAGGAAAGAGATTTCACATACATTGATGATATTGTTGCAGGGGTTGTCAAAATTGTTAATAAAAAAAACAGCCACGGTTATTCCCTATATAATATTGGAAATAGTGAGCCCGTAAACCTATTAAAGTTTATTGAAGAAATAGAAAAGAAACTGGGGAAGTCTGCACAGAAGGAAATGTATCCTATGCAACCTGGAGATGTGGAAAGAACCTGGGCAGATGTAAAATCTTTAAAAAGGAATTTTGAATACAAACCAGATACGACTATATCCAAAGGGGTAGAAGAGTTTGTAAATTGGTATAAAACGTATTACCTAGAATAACATATTTTATACAATATTTAAAAGACAAAAAATGCTGGATTTAAAAAATAAAACATTGTTAATTACCGGAGGTACTGGTTCACTTGGTAAGGCATTAACTTCTCATATCATTAGGAATTATCCGGATATAAAAAAACTAGTTATTTTTTCTAGAGATGAGCAGAAACAATTTCAAATGGCTCAACAATATCCTCCTGAGAAATTTCCTCAAATTCGTTTTTTTATTGGCGATATTCGAGATTTTGAAAGATTAAAAAGAGCTTTGAAGGGAATAGACTATGTTATTCATGCAGCAGCAATGAAACATGTCCCTATTGCTGAGTATAATCCAATGGAATGTGTAAAGACTAATATTCTTGGTGCAGAGAATGTTATTAATGCATGCCTGGAAACAGATGTAACACGAGTTGTTGCCCTCTCTACTGATAAAGCTGCTGCACCCATAAATTTGTATGGAGCCACTAAACTGGCATCCGATAAATTATTTGTGGCAGCAAATAATATTACAGGTTGGAATCCAATCAAATTTTCTGTAGTGCGCTATGGAAATGTAATGGGCTCGAATGGCTCCGTTATTCCGTTTTTCATTAAAAAAAGGAAGGAAGGTATTCTTCCTATTACCGATCCAAAAATGACAAGGTTTAATATTTCCCTACAGGGAGGGGTAGATATGGTTATGCATGCGCTTGAAAATGCATGGGGAGGAGAGATTTTTGTTCCAAAAATTCCATCTTATCGAATAACTGATATTGCTGAAGCTATTGGTCCGGAGTGTGAGAAGCCGGTGGTTGGGATTAGACCCGGAGAGAAGATACATGAAGAAATGATTACCTCTTCAGATTCCTATTATACTTACGATTTAGGGAAATATTATACCATTCTTCCAGCCACACGAAAATGGAAACTTGAAGAATTCATTGAAACCTTTAATGCTGAAAAGGTTGAACCAGGTTTCCAGTATAATTCGGGAGAGAATGATGATTGGGAGACTGTGGAGAATTTAAGGGTATTGATAAAAGAACACGTAGATTCTAATTTTGAAGCTTGATTTATGCAAAAACCTATTCCCTACGGAAGGCAAAATATCACAGAAGAAGATATTGCTGCGGTAATTGAAACCCTTAAATCAGATTTTTTGACACAGGGTCCCAGGATTTATGAATTCGAGGAGGCTTTTGCGCAATATATTGGAAGTAAGTATGCTGTTGCTGTTTCTAATGGCACTGCTGCCCTTCATTTATGTGCTCTTGCCTTAAATATTAAAGAGGGAGATAAGGTGATTACAACTCCCATAACTTTTGCAGCTTCTGCCAACTGTGTCCGCTATTGTGGAGGAGAAGTTGTGTTTGGAGACATTAACCCCGAAACCTATTTGCTTGATATTGATAATACAAGGGACTTGCTTCAAAATTCCCCGAAAGGCACCTATAAAGGAGTAATTCCGGTGGATTTTGCCGGCAGAGCCGTAAATTTAGAAGAATGGAGAGAACTTGCAGATGAACATGATCTATGGATTATTGAAGATTCATGCCACGCTCCAGGAGGTTTTTTTGAAGATAGTAAAGGTGAAAAACAATTCTGTGGCAATGGAAAATTCGCCGATCTGGCAATTTTCTCCTTTCACCCGGTAAAACATATTGCCAGTGGAGAAGGTGGTATGATAACCACCAACGATGAAGAGTTATATGAGAAATTGAAGCAGCTCAGAACTCATGGAATAGTAAAGGGAGACCAACTCTATAAAAATTCTATTGATTTTGCCGGAGGCAATGGGGAATACCCTGCCTGGTATATGGAAATGCAGGAGCTTGGTTTTAATTACAGGATTACCGATTTTCAGGCGGCCCTTGGTTCAAGTCAGTTAAAAAGGGCTGATGAAGGTATAAAACGCAGACGTGAGATAGCCGCCGGTTACTATGAAGCCTTTAAGGAGAAACCATTTATTCTTGGCCAGTCAGGAGTTGTAAAGGGTCATGCCTATCATCTGTATATAATAGAGGTTAAGGATAGGCTTGGGTTGTATAATCACTTAAGGGATCATAATATTTTTGCCCAGATTCATTATATCCCCTGTCATTTGATGCCTTATTATCGTCAGTTTGGATGGAAAGAAGGAGACATGCCTTCTGCCGAAAACTACTATAAGCATTGTATTAGTTTACCAATGTATCCTACCCTGTCTGAAGAGGAACAGAAATATGTCATAGAAATAATTAAATCTTTTTATGGGTAAAGACTTTTCTAAAATAGGTTTAGGAACAGTTCAATTTGGAATGCCATATGGAATTTCCAATAAAAATGGTCAAACATCTGAAAGGGAAGTTTTACAAATACTCCAATTAGCCCAAGAAAGTAATATTACTCTTTTAGATTCTGCTTCGGCTTATGGAAATGCTGAAGAAATTTTAGGGAAATATGATTTAAGCTCCTTTCAGATTATTTCTAAATTTTTACCGCCTGAAGGCAAAAACCATATAAAAGATCAATTATGTTTGACATTAAATAACTTAAGGATAGACCAATTATATGCTTATTTAGCACATAGACCTCAGGATTTATTGGAGAAACCTGAACGATGGGAAGAGTTAGTTTTGTTGAAAGAGAAGGGATTGGTTAAAAAGATTGGTTATTCACTAAACAGCCCAAATGAGCTAACCAAATTACTGGATATAGGATTTCAGCCAGATCTAATTCAGGTGCCATATAATTATTTTGATAGAAGATTTGAAGCTATTTTGAAACAGATTAGCAATACTTGTGAAATCCATACCAGGTCTGTATTTATGCAGGGATTGTTTTTTATGCCCCCGGACAAACTGAATAATTATTTTGAAGAAATTAAGCCATTATTAAGAGAGTTACAAAACTCCATTGATAATTTACCGGGAAGCCTGTTGAAATTTGTGCTTGAGAAAGATTTTATACATCAGGTAGTAATAGGTATTGAAAATTCCGATCAACTGTTACGGAATATTTTGAGTTTGAAAAATGCCGCTGATCTGCCTTGTCTTAATAAAAATATTAGTGAAAAAATATTAATGCCTAGCAACTGGCCAAATTAAAGGAAGTATGATTTATAATTTTGATCTAGACGGCAAAATAGTTTTGATAACCGGTGGCTATGGATATTTAGGGAAGGCCATTACCGAAAGTTTAATATATCATAATGCCAAGGTCTTTGTGTTGGCCAGAAGTAAGGATAAATTTGAGAGTACCTTTGCTCAGAATCCTGAATTAAACCAAAGACTTAAATTCCAGTATTGTGATATTTCGGATTCTCAGAGTATTCGAGAAAGTTTTTCCTCTATTAACGAAATTACTCCAATCGATGTATTAATTAATAATGCGTTTTATTTGTCCGGCCAATCACCTGAAAAAATGAGTGATCAGGACTGGTCTTCAGGGATAGACGGTTCTTTAAGTTCCGTTTTTTATAGTATAAGGGAAATTATACCGTTTTTCGATAAAGGTGGTAAAATTATTAATGTTGCCTCCATGTATGGGATTGTTGCCCCAGATTTTAACGTCTATGAGGCATCTCCAGATTTTTTGAATCCACCTCATTATGGTGCTGCAAAGGCAGGAATCGTCCAATTGACTAAGTATTATGCCAGCTATTTAGGTGACCGAAATATTAATGTTAATACTATTACGCCTGGTCCCTTTCCTTCTTCTTCAGTGCAGCAGGATATGAAATTTGTGAATGCCCTGGAAAGGAAAACCTGTTTGGGTCGAATAGGAAAACCTGAAGATCTTGCCGGAGCTTTTGTTTTTTTGGCTTCAGATGCTTCAAATTATATTACAGGACAAAATATTATTGTAGATGGAGGGTGGAGCATTAAATAAATTGAATATAGGCTTCATTATTCAAGCCAGGATGCAATCTACACGATTGCCGGGTAAGATTTTGATGCCTATTCCATTTGGTAGTGAACTTTGTACACTTGATTGGATAATTGATGAATTAAAGAAATTTAATATACCCCAATCGTCTATATATATAGCTACATCAAAGAACAAAGAAAATGATGTTTTGGAATCTTTTTGCAAGGAAAAGGGAGTTAACTGTTTTCGAGGAGATGAAAAAAATGTTTTAAGTCGTTACATCGAAATTGCATCCAAAAATAATTTTGATTTTATTGTGCGGCTGACAGGCGATAACCCCCTCGTTGATTTAAAAGTATTAAATACAGCTTTGCGAGAACATTTTTCAGCTAATGCTGATTATACCAATACAAAGGGTTTACCAGCAGGGATGAATATGGAAATAATAACTACTGAAAAATTACTGGGTTTGAAACATGAGCAATTATCGGAACATGATAAGGAGCATGTAACTGCTTTTTTTAAAAAGGATTCAAAGTACCGAGTTAATTTTATTTACCCTCTTAAGGATAAAGACTTAAGCAATTTAAGATTAACATTAGATTACCCATCAGATTTTTTAGTTCTTTCATCTGTTTTAAGTATTGCCCTAAAATATGATATGGAAGTGGGAGGAATGGATTTAGTGGAGTTATGTTTGGAGAAATATCCCTGGATATTTGAAGTAAACCTTAATAATTATCAAAAATCTGAACTTAATTCCTTATCAGAAGAACTTTCGATTGCTATACCATTATTAAAGAAATATGAGCTTACTCGGACCCTTTCATTACTAAATAAACATACGTGAATAACTATAAGGCACTTAGTAATCAGGTATTTTTATCAGGAAATTTATCAATTGTTCCAATTCGATATGAAGACCGCTATGATATTATGCGGTGGCGTAAAGAAGGGGTTTAGCATTAACGCCCAGCTTAATATTAACTAAAGAAGATCAGCATGATTATTTTGATCTAATTGTTTCAAAGTTATTTGATTAAAAACATCCTAACCAAATTTTATCTTCTTATTTATAAGGTCAAAAATATATTGGGTATGAAGGATTTGTGTATAAATTGGATTAATAGAACACTCATTAATTTTTAAATATTAAAATTATTCAAAAATATAATGGTAAATAAAATATTGTTTCGGGTGGATGGAAATTCAAGTATTGGTCATGGACACTTAATGCGTTGTTATGCTTTGGCCGAAATGCTAAAATCTCGATTTACTGTTGATTTTTTTTGTAAGGAAGTGCCAAATTCTCTTTTGAATGCCTTTAAACAAAAGAATTTGGCGGTAAATATAATAAGTATAGAAGATGAGTTTTTGGAGGTACTAAATGGTGATGGGATTGTGGTATTGGACCATTACGGATTGGATACCGCCTTCCAGAAAATCATAAAGGAAAAAGGCAATAAATTAGTGTGTATAGACGATCTTCATGAGAAAGAATTTTATGCAGATTTGATAATTAACCACGCTCCAGGAATACTTCCCTCCGATTATAAAGCACAAAGCTATACCCAGTATGCTCTTGGAATAGAATATGCAATGCTAAGGCCAGAATTTCTAAAATTAGCCAGACAAAAAGAAAAGAAAACAAACTTATCTAAAAAAGGGGTTTTTGTTTGCTTTGGCGGGAGTGACCCTGAGGACTTAACAAGAAGAAGTCTGGATATTTTAATTGACATCAAATTATTTGATGAAATAAAAATTGTGACCGGTAGTGCTTATTCAAATTATGGACTACTGGTAGACTATATTTCCTCAAAAAAAGATGACAAGATTTTTTTGTACCAGAATTTGCAGGCCGAAGCTATGATTGCTGTAATGAAGTCTTGTAGTCATGCTTTGGTACCTGCAAGCGGCATTTTACTGGAAGTTATGGCCTTAGGATTAATTCCTGTTGCTGGCATGTATATAAATAATCAGCAATTTATTTATGAAAATTATAAGGCAATAAACGCGTTTGCCGATGCAGGCAATTTTGAAGAAAGGGATTTAAGAGAAGCCTTGCTAAGTTTAAAGTTTACTAAAAAAAAGAATTCCAATTTAATCGACGGCAAATCTTCCCAGCGATTATTAAAGACATTCTCTGCACTATTAGAAGAGGCCAACGTTTCTTTAGAAGAAGCTAAGGCTGATGATTTGCAGGTCACATATAACTGGGCTAAAAATCCCGAGGTAAGGGCATATTCTTTTTCAAAATCAGAAATTGGTTATGAAGAACATAAAAATTGGCTATTTGCAAAAATAGAAGACGATAATTGTTATTATTTTATTGCAAGAATAAATGATTGTGCTGTAGGTTCAATTAGATTTGACAAACATAATAGAGAAGAGGCAATAGTCAGTTATCTTTTAGATCCTGAATTTCATGGCAAAGGCCTCGGGCTATCCCTATTAAAATTAGGTGTGGAAAAACTTAAAATAACTGATAATAATATTAAGTATGTAACCGGCTATGTTATGAACAATAATATTGCATCATTAAAAATTTTTCGAAAACTGGGTTATGAAGAAGGTTTTGGCAGTGGAAATGAAGTAAAATTTAAAAAGGAGATTAGGAAATGAAAATAGGAAACTTTTCAATTGGTAAGAATAGTAATGAAGTATTTATCATAGCGGAACTATCAGCCAATCATAATGGTAGTCTGGATACCGCCCTGGAATCTGTAAGAGCTGCAAAAAGGGCGGGCGCGGATGCCATTAAATTGCAAACGTATACTGCAGATACCATAACAATAGATTCCAAGAGGGAAGATTTCAGGTTAAAACAGGGTACAATTTGGGACGGAAAATATTTGTACGACCTGTATAAAGAAGCTTATACGCCCTGGGAATGGCATCCCATAATAATGGAAGAAGCGAAACGGGAAGGTCTTGAATGTTTTTCTTCACCGTTTGATCCTACTTCGGTGGAATTCCTGGAAAACCTTGATGTTCCTGCATATAAAATAGCATCCTTTGAAATAACCGATATACCACTTATAGAATTAGTAGCGTCTAAAGGTAAACCGGTTATAATCTCCACCGGGATCGCAGAACAACAGGATATTGAATTAGCACTGGAAGCCTGTAAAAAAATGGGTAATAATAATATCATATTACTCAAGTGTACTTCCTCATATCCGGCGCCTATAGAAGAAGCAAATATGGTAATGGTAAGGGACCTGGCAGAAAGATATAATGTTATTAGTGGTTTGTCTGATCATACACTTGGTATTACGGTGCCGGTTGTGGCTACCTGTTTTGGAGCAAGGGTGATTGAAAAACATTTTATTCTGGATAAGAATGTTGGAGGTCCCGATGCCTCTTTTTCCTTAGATGAAAAAGAATTTTCTGAAATGGTAAAGGCTGTTCGTAATGCTGGAAAGGCAATTGGAAAGGTGGACTATCATCTAACAGAAAAACAGAAAAAAGGAAGAGAATTCTCGAGATCTTTATATGTAGTAGATGATATAAAAGAGGGAGAGCCTATTACTGAAAAAAATGTCAAATCTATTCGACCTGGCTTCGGTATGCATCCAAAGCATTTAAAATCATTAATTGGGACTAAATCTCCTCGAAGCTTTAAAAGAGGTGAGCCATTTAAAATTTAATTTAGGAAAAGTTTGGATATGCTTGAAAAAAGAAAAGAGATTATTGATTGGCTTAATGAGGTAGAAGTAAATTATGATTGTGGGAAACTTAAGCAAAATGATCTTCATATTTGGCCGATATTACGTTGGTCTCTTTTTAAGGATATTGTAAAAAGAGAAGGATATATAAAGAATACTAATCAACCCATACAAAGCTCAAAAGCTCTAAAATTTAAATTATATAATATTCTAGAAAATGTAAAAGGTTTTATTGGGTATTTAAAGCTAAAATTTGGCCTTATAAACAAAGTTGATGTGATCTTTGCTGCTTCTCATACTCACAGGTCATATTATAGGAGTAAGTTCGTAAACAGGTTTTATGATCCCATGAGTGAATATTTAGATCATGAGAAAGTAAAATTTTTGAACGCAGACTATTCTGTAAAAAATAGAAAGGATTATACACTCAAAGAAAATCATTTTCCTTTAACCTCGATTTATTATTTTTTTAAAAGAATAACTAAAAGAAAAGATACGTGGACTTCATTGGCAAACAATGAGCTACTACAAATTATAATAGCTGAGTATGAACATTCTTTTAAAGTTCATTTTAATAAAAAGGCTTTTTTTAAAAAAATTATCGCAGTGTTAAACTGGGCGAAAGTTTATGAACTTTTACTAAAGGCTACAAACGCAAAGCTTTGCTTTGAATTATGCTATTATCACGATGCGATGTATGGTTTAAATCTGGCCGCTAGTAGAAAGGGAGTTCGATCAGTTGATGTTCAACATGGCCCTCAGGGTATGCTACATGCGGCATATACAGGATTTAATAAGGTACCCAATGCCGGATATACCTGTTTGCCTGATTATTTCTGGGTTTGGGATGACATGTCTTTAAGCAATTTACAAAATAGGTTGAATAATACTTCATTCCACAATGTGATTAAGGGGGGGAATCCATGGGTATACTTTCTGGAATCACAACATTACGACCTAAAGCATTTTGAAGAAAAAAAAATACTCCTTTTTTCTTTGCAACCAATTTTACCCTTTCTTCCAGATATCCTTTTAGATGCTATTGAGAGTACAAAGGATGGATACGAATGGTGGTTAAGAATGCACCCCCGAATGACGGAGAATGATATTCTGGAAATAAAGGCAGTGATAAATGAACGTAGTTTAGATCATCTAGTTAATCTTGATGACGCTACAAACTTGCCCTTACCTCTTGTTTTAAAAAATGCAAGTGTACATATTTCAAAGTCATCGGGCTGTGTATTGGAAGCTTCTATGTTGGGAACTCCAAATATAATAGTTGATCCGCTAGGTGAAGTGTATTTTTCTGATATCATAGATGAGAAGATGAATTTTAAACAAACTAAAGGAGATCTTTGGCCTTTGATTGAGAGTCTGGAAGGAAGAAAAAAAATTAGTGTAAAAAATGAAATGATTTCTGCGATTGAATTATTATTAAAGTAGGGAATATAAAACCTATTATTTTGCTGCGTAAACTGAGATTGGAACGCCTAAATCAAACCCATAAGAAGAAAGAATCTGAATGATAAAAAAACTATTTTCTCATACAGCTATCTATGGCCTGGCACCTCAAATAACCAAGATCGGCAGTTTTCTCGCTCTTCCTATTATCACAAAAGATCTAACCGATATTGATTATGGCGTTTCAGGAGTCCTAACAGCCTATACTTCGGCTATATCAGTATTAGCTACTTTGGGATTAAAAGTTGTTCTGGTAAATGCATTTTTTAAATCCCCGGGTCAATATAAATGGGCCTGGAGGCAGATATATGGTTTTCTTAACTATTGGAATATTATATATGCTTTTATCTTAGGACTTTTAATTTATATGGTAATCCCAGATGTTGCCGAAAAAGATAAGTGGACCATATTATTTCTAAATATGGGGCCTCTTATATTTTTTGGGCCCACAAAATCTATTGGTACGGCTTATTATCAACTGAAGCAGAAACCTGTTCAAATCGCATCCCGAAGTGCCATTTTTGGTTTTCTTGGAATTGGTTTAAATATACTTTTTATATCCCATTATAAAATGGGTTATATGGGTTGGTTTTGGTCATCATTTATAGTTGGAATGATATATAATGTTTCTTTTTTCTATCCATTGAACTTTGTTCTTGGGTTTAAACCTATTTATAATTTTAAAAGGAGGCTTATAAGGAACTCTCTAAAGGTAAGCCTTCCACTAGTTCCTCATTATTACTCTTCTTATCTTCTAAATAGCTCTGATAAGATGGTTATGGATGTAATGAAAATAGGAACAGGAGATATTGGAAAATACAATGTTGCCTATACGGTTGGCAACGTGATGAATTCATTGGGGACTGCGAGTGGCCTGGCGGTGGGGCCTTTGATTAATGGATTTTATAAAAAAAAACAGGAAAAGAAAGCTCGCAATCTAATTTTTATTTTACAAACCAGCTTTTTTCTTTTAACATTTGGTGTTTGTTTATGGATGAAAGAGGCTTTTGATTTTCTAATTCGAAATGAGGAACTAGCTAAAATGTACTATCTGGGGATTGTTATAGTGATGGCTTATAATTATCGCCCCATGTATTTAGCATTTAGTTCTAAGACGATGTTCTATGAATTTACAAACGTAATGTGGAAATTGACTCTAACAGCAGGAATAATAAATGTAATTTTAAATCTTTTATTACTTCCATTATTTGGTTTTGAAGTAGCTGCGTTCACCACATTTGTAGCTTATATGTTCATGGGCTATGCAGGCTATTATTTTAAGGTTTTTAAAGATAATACAGAAGTTAAGTATTATCCTCTCTTATGGCTTTTTACAACAATAGTCCTTACGGTGATTGCTTATTTTGCTGTTGAATTAAATTTTTATATAAAGTTGCTCATCTCCCTTTTTACTTTACTCACTGGAAGCCTTTTAGTTTGGCATTTTAATAAGCTTTTAAAAAATGAGGAGGTTTATGAAAAAGGATCCATTTAGATAAAAACTCTTATGCTAGGGAAAATAAAAACAATAATAAGTAATTACCTTTTTAGATTATTAAGATTCTATAATTATCGAAAACTTACCAGAGGGAGTTATATAGACAATTCGGCTTATTTAAACCAGGTAAATTTAAAGGGAAAGATCTGGATTGGAAGGAGTGTTAGGCTCGTTGGAGGAGTTTATGTATCGGGAAATGTTGAGATTGATGATTATACATCTATAAATGGTCCTAATCTTGATATTATTTCGGGGATAAATAAAGTGAAAATTGGAAAATTCTGTTCTATAGCCCGAAATGTATCAATACAGGAGTTTAATCATAAATTCCATTCTTTATCGACTTATCTCATTTTTAAAAGATTTTTCAATGATAAATCTCAAAAGGATTTATCATCTAAAGGTGATATTATTATTGGAAATGATGTATGGATAGGGGCCCATTCTGTTATTCTGTCTGGTGTTAAGATTGGGAATGGAGCGGTAATTGCAGCAAATACAGTTATTACGAAGGATGTACCGAATTATGCCATTGTGGGAGGTAATCCTGGAAAAATAATTAAATACAGATTTGATGAAGAAATTCAAAAAGAGCTGGAAAGAATTAAATGGTGGGATTGGGATGAGGAAAGAATCAAAAGGAATAAATCACTTTTTGAAAATGATCTTACAATAGAAAAAATTAAGAATATAGTTTAATGGAACCGAAATTAATTAGTGTTATTACACCTACCTATAATCGTGGGCACCTGATTCAACGGGCTATAAAAAGTGTTCTTGATCAGACCTATGATAATTTTGAATATTTAATAGTTGATGACGCTTCTACCGATAATACTGAGGAGGTAGTAAAGAGTTTTGAGGATCCAAGAATTCGCTTTATTGGATATAAAGAAAATGGAGGAAATGCTGTAGCCAGAAATGTGGGGGTGGAAAACGCAAAAGGTGATTATATCGCTTTCTTAGATAGTGATGATGAATATTTACCGGATTATTTAGAAAAGGCTTTTAATAAACTGAGCAATAGTAAAGATGCTGATTTTCTCTGGTCCGGTACAAGAACCGTTGCAATAGATAGAAGTTACACTGATTCAATTTGGATACCAAAGACAAAATGCCATCCGGATCAATTTCTTTATCAGTTACATGTAGGAATTGGTAGAGGTTTTCTTATTAAAAGAAAATGTTTTTCGGATTTAAGATTTGATGAAAGATTGAGAACAGCAGTAGATACGGATTTTTTAATCAGGCTCCGGATGAAATTTCAATATACTGTATTAGAAGAAATATTACTTTCTATAAATACTCAGCCCGGGAGTGTTAGATCAGACTTTTCAGAAAAGAAAAAATCTTATGACATAATAATTGAAAAAAATAAAGAGACAATACTAAATGATGACATATTAAGGTTTAAATGGTATTATAAATTGCTCTGGCTTTCGTTATACGATGGAGATATAGAATTAGCCAAGAAAGCTTATTCAATAATTAGATTTGACGGCGTTAAACCCACTATTCTATATATGTTGTTTAAAATGTTTCCAAAAAAGAAAGCTATCCAGCTTCACAAACAGTTGTCTAGTTAAAATGGAAATTTTGGAAGAGAAACCTATTGTTTTATTTATACTGGATACTTTAGAAATTGGGGGTGCAGAACGCAGCATATTAGAGATTTCAAGTAGATTTAAAAGATATAAACCAATCGTTGTAACTTTATTTAAAGGTTCACATCTAAAAGAGGAGTATGTTCAAAGAGGTATTAAGGTAATCAGTCTTGATTTTGAAAAAGAAACAAAACAAACTTTTCTTAAAACGGAGTTGGATAAAATCGTTTCCAGTATAAAACCTTTGGTTATTCATGCAACTTTAATCAGATCTTGTTTATTATCCCGAGAAATAAGTAGATCACATGAATATGTTTTAATAAACAGCTTGGTAAATAACACCTATGGCATGCAACGTTACAAAACGTTGTCACCTATAAGAGCCCTAAAATTATTCTATACTCAAATTAAAGATGCAAAATCATCTTCAAAGGTCGATTTCTATTTTTCCAATTCAGAAACTATAAAAAAAACTACATCTAGTGCCCTTGGGCTTAATCCTGGTAAAGTAAAAGTGATTTACCGTGGAAGAGATCCGGAAATTTTCGATCAGGTAAATATCGAGAAACAGCCTAGTAACTCAGGTAAAAATCACATTGATCTTTATATCTGTGTAGGTAGATTGATTAAAAGAAAAGGTCAATTAGATTTAGTTCATGCATTTGCCGAACATTTGATCAAATTTCCTGATTCTAAATTAATTTTAGTAGGAGAAGGGCCTCTAAGAAAAGAGTTGATAACTAAAATAACAAGATTAAATCTTAAAGACAAAGTTGAATTACTTGGTCAGAGAAGTGATGTTCCGGAATTATTATCTAAATCAAGCTATTTTATTTTCCCATCGTATTATGAAGGATTACCCGGTGCTCTGGTTGAAGCCATGTACTCCAAGACTCCGATAATAGCCTCCAACATACCTGAGAATTTGGAATGTATTAACAAAGAGACAAGTTTAATTTTTGAACCGGGAAATATTAAGGATCTGGTTTCCAAAATGGAAATGGCAAAATCGATTGACTGGAATGGAAAATTGGATTTAGCATATAGAAAAGCATTGACCGATTTTTCAATATATAAAATTGTTGATGAGTATGAATTGACCTATGATCAATTATTGCAACGATGAAAATTCTACAATTAGTAACAAAAAGGCAATACAGGGGAGCAGAGGTTTTCGCAGCAAATTTAAGTTCTGAACTTATAGAATTCGGGCATGAAATTATCTTTGCAGGGCTCTATCAGCATGATTCTGATATCTTGGAGGTTGAAAATGCACTTAATATTGACCTTTGTACCAAAAAAACAGGGAATTTTTCATTCTATTTGGTTAAGAACCTGGTTGCACTCATAAAGAAAGAAAAACCGGACGTAGTACAATGTAATGGCTCCGACACCCTCAAATATATGGTGGTAGCCTCTTTCTTTACTCCAAAAACCCCGATAACTTACCGCAACATAAGTACTATCAGCGAATGGATAGACAGTCCCATCAAGCTAAAGGTATACAAGTACCTATTCAAAAGAGTAGCTCACGTGACATCAGTGGGATCTGAATCTATACAGGATCTAATAAATACTTTGGGATATCCTGAAGGGCAAACTTCAGTTATAAGGCGTGGCATTCCTATTAAGGAAATAAAAACATCACAAATTGATCATAGCCTTAGGGATGAATTAAAATTAAAGGATAAAGACAAGATTGTAATGCATATAGGGAATTTTAGTCCCGAGAAAAATCATGAGTTTCTTTTAGATATTTTTTCCAGGATAAAGAAGGAAAATTCCGGAATAAAATTAGTTTGTGTAGGAGATGGGATAAACTTTTCTTCGATACAACACCAGATAAAAAAGCAGTCTCTTGAGCATACTGTCTTCTTGCTGGGGTTTCGAAAGGACATCCCTGAATTATTGTCTCAAGCTGATTGTTTTATTTTGGCAAGTAAAATAGAGGGAGTTCCCGGAGTGATCCTGGAAGCAGCAAGTCAAAGGGTTCCCAGTGTGGCCACTAATGTGGGTGGAGTGCCGGAAGTATTAATTAATGGGAAGACAGGGTTTATTATAGATAACTTTGACAAAAAGGAATTTAAAGAACGTCTTATTTCTCTTGTTTCCAATTCTGAAATCAATAAGGAAATGGGAGAAAATGCCTTTAGGCTGGTTCAAAATGAATTTAATCCTTTGAGGAATGCCAGGAAGTTTGAAGTCTTATATACCCGTTTAGCAAATAAGCGATTAGAAAAGGAAAAACTTCGGATCTTACAAATTATACAAAAAAAACAACTGCGGGGGGCAGAGGTATTTGCTTCTCAACTGGGTAACCACCTTCAGAGTTCAGGGCATATAGTTAAGATCATCAGTATATATGATGGTACGGCCCATCTTCCATTTGACGGGAAAATAGAATCCCTGAACCGGAATAAACGGCATAGGAGCTTTGATCCAAATGGATGGAGAAAACTTAATGAGATCGTTAAATCTTTTCAACCTGATATAATTCAGGCCAATGCTTCTGATACTTTAAAGTATGCAGTGCTTTCGAAATTATTTTTTAGATGGAAAGCCCCCCTGGTCTATCGAAATGCCAGTACTTCCAGTTTCTATATAAAAAATAAACTCACCAAAAATGTAAATGCCTTTCTATTGAAAAAAATAGATTTGATCATTTCAGTTTCCCAGGCCTCCCTGAAGGACCTGAATATTTTATTTCCTTTTACAAAAAATAAAAGTTTAGTTATTCCAGTGGGTGTTGAAGAAACATTGGATCTGGATAAAAAAAAAATAAAAAATCCCTTTAAAAACAAAGAGAAATTCAATCTTTTACATATAGGCTCCTTTACACGGGAAAAAAATCACATAGGCCTTATTAAGATTTTTAATAAAACCGTTGCTAAGAATAATAATTTTCACCTGAGCTTAATCGGAGAAGGGCCTTTAATCCCCAACATCAAGAAATTGGTATCAGACCTTGAACTTTCTGAGAACGTTGATTTTTTAGGAGAAATTGAAAATCCCCGGGATTATTTAATTTTTTCTGACACCTTTTTATTACCGAGCCTGGTAGAAGGTCTTCCCGGCGTAATATTGGAGGCTATGTACTATAAAACTCCCGTTGTGGCATATAATGTCGGTGGAGTCTCTGAAGTTTTATCAAATAATCTGACCGGAAAACTTATTAAGTTTGACGACGAAAAAGGTTTTTCCGATGCGGTTATAGAGCTAAAGAGGAATAAAGAACTTATGGTTTCCATAGTCCAAAATGCTTATGCCCTTATATGCGAAAATTTCCTGAATACTGATATTAAAGAAGATTTCTTAACCAGTTATATGGAGTTGGAAAGGGGAGAAAACCCTCTCAACTTAAGACCTGAGCATCACTGAATACTAATTATATTTTAAAATCTTGGCCAGGGGCCATAATGCCTTAACTTTGCTGTAGCTATGGCAAAAACTAAAATACTTCACATCATTAAATCTTTGGGAAGAGGAGGGGCGGAAATGTTACTTCCTGAAACCCTGAAGCTTCACGACAGGGAAAATTTCGAATTTCATTACATCTATTTTCTACCCTGGAAGGATCAAATGGTAGAGGCGCTACAAAAAGCCGGCGGGAAGATAACTTGTCTGGAGGCGAAAGACAATATTCGATTGTTGCTTCAGTACAAAAATATCATTTCCTATACCAAAGAGCATGGAATTGACCTGATTCATTGTCATCTTCCCTGGGCCGGATTTGTAGGCCGGCTGGTTCATGCCAGGATAGGAATCCCTGTAGTTTATACCGAGCACAATATGCAGGAACGCTATCATATTGCCACCAAAAATATTAATAAACTAACATTTAACTCCCAAAGCCTGGCTCTGGGGGTTTCAGAAGATGTGACCTGCTCAATTAATAAAAATATCCATCCTGAAATTCCGGTCCAAACTCTTTTAAATGGTGTGAATACAGAATCCTTCAAAAGAACAGGTGATTCACAAATTAGAAAAGAATTAGGGATTCCGGAAAACGCGATTGTTTTTGGAAATGTCGCTGTTTTCAGGTTTCAGAAACGCCTGGTGGAATGGTTGCAGGTAATTAAGAAGATACGGAAAGAGAATTCAAATGTTTACGGTATAATTGTAGGGGCCGGCCCTCTGGAAGAGGAGATCAAAAAAGAGTGGAAAGATCTGGACCTGGAAAATGTGGTGTTTTTTCCGGGGCTAAAAACCGATGTTAAGCCTTATTTTGAAGCTATGGACATTTTTATGATGAGCTCTTCCTTTGAAGGACTACCAATAGCCTTACTGGAAGCCATGAGTATGGAGTGCGCTGTGGTAGCCACAGATGCCGGTGGGATAAAAGAGGTGATCAGAAATGAACAAGACGGATTGACTTGTGAAGTTGATAAATGGAAAAAACTTCCGCAGCTTTGTCAAATCCTTATAGATGATCCTGAAAAATTAAAGAACTATAAAAGAGCCGCCCGAGAAAGAGTTGTAGATAATTTTAGTTTGACCAAGATGGTTGATGAGCTGGAAAAAATATATAGTGATTTTGTAAAGAAATGATAATATCTGGAGTTCGAAATAAGGATTTACCGAACCCCGAATTAACGAATTAACGAATCCCAAATTAATCAATCCCCGATGACTATTAGAGAAGCTACACACAAGGACATCCCTCAAATCCTAAAGGTACTTAAAGCCAGTTTGGGTGAAACTTCCTCTAAAAAAACTGAAGAGGTCTGGCGGTATAAGCATATTGATAATCCTTTTGGAGAATCTTTGGTGTTGGTGGCTGAAGAGGAAAAAAAAATAGTTGGGGTTCGCGCCTTTATGCGTTGGCGGTGGCAGAGAGGGGAAGAGGTGTTTTCTGCTTTTCGGGCAGTTGATACTGCAACCCACCCGAAACACCAGGGAAAGGGAATTTTTAAAAAATTAACTTTACAGGCTCTGGAAATAGGGAAAGAAAGAGGAGATCATTTTGTCTTCAACACCCCGAATGACCAAAGCAAACCTGGATACCTAAAAATGGGATGGGAAGAAGTAGATAAGCTTAAAATAACATTACGTCCTCTGAATTTGTTGCAGTTTAGTAATAGTAAAATGGAATATGGGGTTTCCGGTAATAAAGATGTGATTAACGAGCTGCTAAAAACTCACCATGAGCAGTTGAAGGCAAGCGGGCAAATTTTTACTCCGAAGGATATAGCTTATATTAAATGGCGTTATCTTGACAATCCATTACAGAAATACAAAGTGATATTCGATGAGAAATATTTTATAGCCGGGTACGTGAAAGAACGTAAAAAAATTAATGAATTAAGAGTGTCGGATGCTATTCTTGCTAAGTCCGGTACGAAACCGGCTAAAATAGCTATTCTCCGGTTAGCAAAGTTATCGGGTGCAAAATTCTTAAGTATTTCTCCGGATACAGTAATTCCTTTTAAAACCGGAATTACTGGGAATTTTGGTCCGGTTCTTACCTATAGGCCAATAAAGGAACATCAACAGGAGTTTTTAAACCTCAAATCCTGGGCTTATAGCCTGGGAGATCTTGAATTGTTTTAGATGATAGGAGCCATTGTTCTCATATTAATCCTGTTTCTTATTAATCAAGGGCTATTCAAGGCTTTTGCCCAAAAGCATATCTGGTTCTCTAAGAAATTGATGAATATCTTATTTGTATATCACCTGTTCTTTTTCGGTGTTTATTACACTTATGCACAATTTAATAATTCTGACTCCTATGGCTATTTCGGAAGAGTTGAAGTCAGTAGAAGTTGGTTCAATCACTTTGGAACGAGTACGACCTTTATTGACTTTTTGACCTGGCCTTTCGTGAATATATTGGGCTTTAATTATGAAATGATGATGCTGCTGTTTGCATGGTTTGGATATATTGGATTTGTTTATGCTTATCTTTTTTTTAGGGAAAACATTCCTGTGAAAATCAAAGTCTTTAATTTTGATTTTCTGACATTAGTTCTTTTTCTTCCCAATATGCATTTCTGGACTGCCTCACTTGGAAAGGGGGCTCCCATCTTTATGAGTCTAATGATGTTTGCTTATGCAATAGGAAAACCTAAAAGTAGATGGGGCATTTTAATTATTTCTTCAATTATTACTTACTACGTTAGACCACATGTGTTCCTTTTCGTTGGTATTGGAACAGTACTGGGCTATATGACAGGACGAGAGAAAGTTGCTTTGTGGAAAAAAGTGACGATCTATGCAGGAATGATTGGGGCTTTAATTTTGGTACAGGATACTATTTTGGGAATGGCAGGACTGGAAGAATCCGGAAATCTTGTGCAAGGCTTTGAACAATTTTCTGAGGATCGTGGAGCAGAGCTCGCGAAATCCGGGTCAGGAGTTGATATGGCAAATTATCCACTTCTCTTAAAACTTTTTACCTTTTGGTTTAGGCCTTTATTCATAGATGCCCCGGGCTTATTAGGGTTGATAGTTTCTATTGAGAATCTTGTATATTTACTATTATTTTTTAAAATTCTGAAGAAAAATTTTTTGAGTTTCTTAAAAAAATCGCCGGTAAGTGTAAAGATGAGCATTGCAGTTTTTCTTTTAGCTTCGATTGCAATGTCTTTTGTAATGTCAAACCTCGGAATCATTATGCGGCAAAAATCAATGGTGATGTACTTTCTGTTTTTTGTGATCTATTATTATTTAGCACAACAAAAGTATGACAGAATCATGAGGCTAAGACGGATTAGAACATTAAAGTCAAGAAAGGTGGAAGTTGCTACTTGAGACAGGGAGACTTTGAGACGAGGGGACATGGAGTTTATGGTATGGAAAGCTTTGGGAATTTAGAGTATCTTATGCGCCAATTAATAAATTAACCAAGAAACTAATTAACCAATTAACATGATAGGTAACGGCGCTTTAGTAATATCACTGGATTTTGAATTGCTGTGGGGCGTCTTTGATAAGGTGGATTGGAGAGAGAAGAAAGAATACTTTCTGAAGACCCGACAAGTTATTCCTCAGATTCTTCAATTATTTCAAAAGAACGAAATCTCATGCACCTGGGCGACGGTGGGCATGTTGTTCAATGAGAGCTGGGAAGAATGGAACCAGAATATTCCCGATGTCCTGCCGGAATACGAGAACAAGAAACTTTCTGCTTATTCTTATGGGAAATCCATCCAAAGTAAGGAAACCGAAGAATTGTGTTTCGCACCAGATCTAATAAAACGAATTAAAGAAACACCAGGACAGGAGATAGGTACCCATACCTATTCTCATTATTATTGTCTTGAACCGGGGCAGGGTATTGATGGTTTTAATGCCGACCTCACAATGGCATGTTGGATAGCGCAGAAGTTCGGGATAGAATTAAAGTCCCTGGTCTTCCCTAGGAATCAATATAATAAAGAATACCTCGAGATTTGCAGACAGATTGGCTTGGGTGCAGTTAGAACCAATCCCGAGAACTGGTATTGGAAAGATACCCAAAAGGATAGCTTGCTGCAAAAAGTCTTCAGAACAGGCGATGCTTATTTTGGCCTGAATGATAAATCCTATTCAGATCTGCCCGAGATCTTTCCGGGGATACAAGGACAAAAAGCGAGCAGGTTGTTAAGACCATATAGTCGCAAAAGGTTTCAGAATAAAAAGAGGCTTCAAAGGATTATTTCTGAAATGGAAGCTGCTGCTAAACACAATCAGATCTATCATCTTTGGTGGCATCCGCATAATTTTGGAGGAGATCCGAAAAATAATATGAAGGAGTTAATTCATATTCTGGATAATTATAAAAAACTGAAAGTTAAGTATGATTTTAGTTCAGTCACAATGGAGACGCTTTCATCTCTGCACAATAATGGCTCAAATGGATAGACTTTTTTCCATTATCATACCGACTTTTAACCGTTCCCATTTGATATTAAAGAGCATAGAGAGTGTTTTAGCTCAAACCTCAAAAAACTGGGAATTAATTATTATAGATGATGGTTCAACAGATAATACTGGTGATGCAATTCAAAAATATTTGGCTGATAAAAGGATCAGGTATTACTTTCAGGAAAACAGGGGAGTTTCCGCTGCGAGAAATAAAGGCTTAGCTGAATCTAATGGGGACTTTGTAATTTTTCTGGATTCAGATGATCTTCTTTTACCGGGTTTGATCACGAAGCTCAATTCCTTAAATTTGGAAAATTTAGATCTTATTTTCTGGGAGGTTAGAAAACTTTATGATGACCGAACAGAGGTCTGGAAACCATCTAAATTGGAAAAGATCTACAATAATATTACTGCTAGCTTTTTGTCCGGAAGTGCGTGTTATAGAAAATCACTTTTTGAAGAAACCGGGGGGTTTGATGAAAAATTACATTTCGGTGAGAATTATGAACTGGGAATGCGCATTGCTCAAATTCAGGAGTTAAAATATAAAGTCGTTGATGATATATTTTTGATCTATGAAATAAAAGCTATTCGTGAAAATTCCTTGCCGTTAAATAAAATAGCAGCCCTAAAATACCTGGCAAAAAAACATAAGTATGTGTATGAGCAAGACCCTGCTTCCTATTCCCGCTTGTTATATCAATTAGGTTATTTATCTGAAAAAATTAATAAAAACTCTGAAGCTAGAGAATATTTTTACAAGGCCTGGAAAGTGAGGCCCGTATATCTTAAGGCACTTATTAAAGTTCTCCAGTTTAAATGGCTTTAAAGATATATTTTAAAAAATTTCTGTAATCAGCTTTTAAAAAATAATGACGACTCAAAGCTTTATAATATAGTTGAGATTGCCTCTTAAAATGGAATGCAAGTTTAGACTTATTCAGATTTCTGTAATATAACTGGATTTTCTTTAGGGTATTTAATTTTTGCAAAAGTCGTAGATCTCCTGATTTTGAGCTCCAGGCACCGGACAGATGTCGACGGTATGAGCTTAATTTTACTACATTTAAATATTTTGCTTCCCCGTAATTTCCCAATAAACTCAAAATAAAACTGTCCACATTCAGCACTTCAAATATCTCTTCCGGTAGTTCTTTTCCAAAATTTTTAAAACATGTCGTAGATAATAAAGGATGGTAGATAAGTTTAGCCAATTCATTTGAGGAAAGATCGATTAAAGGTTGTTCTAAAGGTTTTCGATTTCCCCCCTCTTCAAACTCTTCTTTAAAGCCATGATATGCCAGTACATAGGAGGGATTAGAGTTCAGGAAATTTACCTGCTTTTGAAGTTTTGCAGGATCATTCCAATAATCATCTCCCTCGCAAAAAGCAATATACTTGCCTCTGGCTGAAAACAAGTTGTAAAAAGCATTGAAATTTCCTGTCGTCGTGTTAAGAACCTTGATCTTGTTATCAGGGTGATGTAAAAAGAGCCTGATCTTCTCAGGGTGTTTAGTGGCGTATTCCAGGCAAATCTCCCTGGTGCGATCAGTAGAATAATCCTCTCCCAGCAAAATTTCATAATCAAAATCAGTGTTTTGTACTAGAATACTTTCCAGGCACTGCTCAATAAAAGCTTCATGGTTATAAGCTTGTACAAGTACAGACACTGTGGGATTAGAAGGTACCTGATGGGGAAAATGTTCTACCTCTGTCTTTTGATATTTATTTTTAAAAGCTTCGAAATTCATCACCTTAAGAAACGGGATGAAATTTGTGTAGCATCAATTTTTCTTTTAACCGTACCTTTATGGGTATATACTTCATTTAAATCTGTATCTTTTTCTATAATGCAGCCCATCCCTACTATCGAATTATCTGCTACAGAAATGTTTTGTTTTATGGATGCATTAAGGCCGACATAACAGTTATCTCCTATCTTTACATTACCTCCGGTTTTGGCTCCACTTATTAAACTATGTTTTCCTATATGGGTGTGGTGGCCAATTTGCGATGTAAATAATATGGAATTATCACCAATTTCAATAAAAGGTTGGAGTACGCATCCTTCATCTATAAATATATTTTCTCCAAGCCTAAGATTAGGCCATGAACTGCATTGGGTAGAAATATAGTTAGCCAAGCTAAATCCATTTTCTTTAAAAAGTAAAAAAAAATGTTTCCGGATATTATTGTTTCCTACAGCTACAAATACAAAATAATTCTCAACAGAATATTCCTTTAAAAAAACTTCTAAAGAAATTAATGGAATTTTGGATTTCCATGTCTGAAGATCCATTAGTTTGCTTTCAATACAGAATGCTTCCACTATGTAACTGCTATCTTGCTCAAATACATATTGAACATACTCTGCAAATCGTCCTACTCCGTAAATAATGAGTTTTTTTTTCTCCATGTGAATTAATCTGTTCTCTGTCAAATATAGCTAAAGCGGAACTTTTTATTCTCTTTTTGGGACTAAAAGACCTGCAGCTGTCGGAGTGAGAAGTTTCTTTAACATATTTTTTAATAAAATTATCAGAATTGCAGAAAATATTAGACATCCTTTTCCTATAAGGATCCTGTAAATTCTTATTAAAATATCTAAATATTTTGCCTTCTCCCGAGGTAATTATCCCTTAATCGAAATTAGATTTTTCCTTAGACCACAAGTAAATCTAAGGTGTAAATTCATCATAATAGAAACTCAATCAATTTATTATGAAAAAAATTTACTTGTTAGTTATAGTCACAATTTTTTATTCCTGTTCTGTTGAAGATGACAGCTATATGGAATATGGCGACCTTCATTCCTTAACTGCTTCTGCTGAGGAAAATGACGTTTGTGCAGTGAGCGCAGGAGCCGATAAATCAACTACTATTACAGTTGCACAGGCCGAAGCGATTCCAAGTTGGGATGAAGTGCGAAAATTATACCTAAGCCTGCTAGAGGAAGGTGTGAGCAGGAACGGAGAGTTTGATCCTTCCATTTGGGATCTTATTGACGCATTTAATGAAAACCCTCTGGGAGAATTTACTACTGTCTATACTGTGACCGAAGGTGATTGTTCCGATTCTGTGGTGCTTACCATAAACGTGGTAGAAAGTTTGCCTGTTGAGGATCCAACCTGTGACCTGAGTGCAGGTGCCGATGCTTCAAAAACCCTTACCAACTCTGAAGCAGATGCTGTTCCAAGTTGGGATGAAGTCAGGAAACTTTATTTAAGCCTTTTAGAAGAAGGTGTAGCACGTAATGGTGAATTTGATCCTTCTATCTGGGACATAATCAACTCCTATACTGGCCCCGGAAGTTATACTACTACTTATACTATAACTGATGGAGATTGTTCAGATTCAGTTGAGTTAACTATTGTCGTGGTTCCTGATGGTTCTTCAGATCCTACCTGTGAATTAAGTGCAGGGGCAGACGCTTCTATAACTCTAACACAATCTGAGGCAGATGCAGTTCCGAGTTGGGACGAGGTTAGAAAACTTTATTTAAGTTTATTAGATCCGGGAGTTTCACGCAACGGAGAATTCGATCCTTCTATTTGGGACATTATTAATTCTTACACAGGACCGGGAACTTATACTACTACCTATACTGTAACTGAAGGGGGTTGTGTAGATTCGGTGGAGCTAACTGTTTATGTGGTTGCAGACCCTCAAGCAGATCCATCCTGTAATTTAATCTCAGTAACAGAAAGCTCAAAGTCTATAACTTTTTCCGAAGCTGAGGCTATTCCCAGTTGGGATGAAGTCAGAAAACTTTATTTGAGCCTTCTGCCACAGGGAGTAAGTAGAAGTGGATCATTTGATCCCTCCATTTGGGACCTGATTAATGACTTTAATGAAAGGGGAGTTGGTTCTTATACTACTACATATACCCTGGTTGAAGGAGAATGTTCAGATTCAATTGAACTAACAATTTATGTAATCCAGGATTAGTAATAGCTTTAAAATTTTCATAGAAGAGGCTGTCAATTGACAGCCTTTATTTTTTTCCACAGAAGGAAAAATTATATTTGTCTAAAATTTTTCATGTCCCAAAAGCTTATCCGCATTACCACCATTCCACTGTCTTTAGAAAAGCTCCTTGAAGGGCAGCTAACCTTCATGAATGATTATTTCAAGGTCACTGCTGTTGCTTCTGAAAAAGGTCGTCTTGAGAAGTTTGGTCTTGACAATGGAGTGGAAACATTTCATGTGGAGATGACCCGTGAAATTACTCCGGCAAAAGACCTAAAAGCTTTATTTAAACTTTACAGGTTTTTTAAAAGGGAAAAACCTGCTATTGTTCACACCCACACTCCTAAAGCCGGGATAGTAGGTATGATGGCAGCCAAAATGGCCGGGGTGCCAATCAGGTTGCATACAGTGGCAGGGATGCCTTTGATGGAAGCAACCGGAACTAAAAGAAAAATTCTGGAGCAGGTTGAAAAGCTTACCTATAGCCTGGCAACAAAAATTTATCCAAACTCGAAAGGTCTCAAATATGTCATTTTGGATCAAAACTTTTCTAAAACAGAAAAATTAAAGGTTTTAGGCGAGGGGAGTTCTAACGGAATTAATACTCAATATTTCAATCCGGAAGATTTTACGGCAGAACAAAAGGAGCAAATCCGTAAATCTTTAAGCATTTGCTCAGATGATCTGATTTTTATTTTTGTCGGCAGATTAGTTAGGGATAAAGGGATCAATGAACTGGTGCAGGCTTTTAAGCAATTAGCCTCAGAAAATAAAAATGTCAGCCTACTTCTGGTGGGACCCTTTGAACAGGACCTGGATCCTATTACAGAAGAAAATTTTGAGATGATAAGGAATCATCCTAAAATTGTCATTACAGGTTATCAGGTCGATGTCCGCCCTTATTTTGCTGTTGCAGATGTGCTTGTTTTTCCAAGTTATAGAGAAGGCTTTCCAAATGTGGTGATGCAGGCCGGTGCCATGGGGTTGCCATCTATCGTGACAAATATTAATGGGTGCAATGAAATTATTCGGGAAGATGAGAACGGACTAATTATTCCGGTAAAAGATCAGGAAGCTCTTTTATTAGCTATGAAGAAATTGGCAACAAGTGCTGAACTGCGCCAAAAGCTCGCCGCAAATTCCCGTGAGGTGATAACTCAAAAGTATGAAAGAAAAGTTTTTTGGGATCTATTGCTGGAGGAATACTGGTTACAGATGAAGGAAGCGGGATTAGGTCGGGAGGACTAGGAGAGGAGGTGACTGGAGACCGGGAACTAAGGAGTACCGTTGGGGCGGATTTGTAATCCGTGACGATACCTCAAAAATTTCAAGCTCCAAGAGCCAAATCAATATATAGACTTGAGGTTGAGGAACTTTTTAGGATTAAAGAACCTGGATGAATCCTTTTTTCGGCTCCCCTGCCGGCCGGTAGGCGGGCTTTAGGGTGAGGGGTAAAACGAAAAAAGGAGACTTAAAAAAAGCGGTTTTCAGGGATCAGGCAAATCGAAGTTGGCTGTTCAATTTTTGTTGAAAATTTAGGATAGGCTCCCTCTTCTAAGGAGAGTCTGTACGCCGTGGTGGGGGGAGAGGATGATTCAGTAATCAGATGAAAGTTTCCTAAATTAACATACCAAATTAACCAGTTAATGAATTGCAAATCTCGAATTAACGAATTAACGATTTTACGACAATTACGTATTTCCGTAACCTTAAAAGATCATTTTAACATATCTTTGCACTTAATTAAAGCTATAAATCCTTTAGTTTGTCCCTGAAAAAAAGTTTTGTGTACATAATATTTTTTAAACGATTTCTTGATTTTTCTGTTGCGATTTTAGCTTGTTTTTTTCTTTTTCCTGTATTCTTATTATTAACTTTTTTATTGATCCTGGCAAATGAGGGTAATCCTTTTTTTCTTCAATTGCGACCTGGTAAAGAAGGAAAATTGTTCAGGATAATTAAGTTCAAAACAATGAATGATAAAAGAGGAGGGAATGGAGAGCTGCTGCCTGATGCGCAGCGTCTTACCGTGATTGGTTCGCTTGTAAGAAAAACATCACTTGATGAAATTCCGCAACTAATTAATGTTTTAAAAGGAGATATGAGTCTGGTAGGCCCACGTCCTCTATTGCCTGAATATTTAGAACTCTATACCTCAAGGCAACATAAAAGGCATTTAGTAAGACCGGGTATAACTGGTTGGGCACAGGTGAACGGGAGGAATGCCATTTCATGGACAAAGAAACTGGATCTGGATGTATGGTACGTTGAAAACCTTTCTTTTTTTTTAGATATAAAAATTTTGTGGAGGACACTTCTAAAAGTAATTAAATCTGAAGGTGTAAATACAGCGAATATGGCAACAACAGAACCCTTTAACGGAAATAACTGATATGAATATCTACGGAGCTAGCGGTCATGCAAAGGTTATCATAAATTTAATACATTCTAGATTGTTAGAAATACATAATATTATTGATGATAATGCTTCTATAACAGGGATTTACGATTACCCTGTAGTTCATGAAGTAACTCCGGAAATTTTAAAAAAAAAAACTATAATCGCTGTTGGGAATAATAGGGTACGAAAGAAAATCTCATCAATGCTCAAGGGGAATTTTTATCGTGGTATAAGTCATGCAGAGGCAGTGGTTGATGAAACTGTTGAGATGGGTGTAGGAACAGTTATAATGGCTAGTGCTACCATTAATGCTGATGCTATTCTAGGGGAACATTGTATTTTAAATACAGGATGTGTGGTTGAGCATGATTGTCTTTTGGAAGATTTTGTACACGTTTCTCCAGGGGCAATTTTGGCTGGGGGTGCTAGAATAGGAGAAGGAACCCATATAGGTATTGGTGCCCTTGTTATTCCAGGAATAAAAATAGGAAAATGGTGTACTATTGGTGCTGGTGCTGTAATAATTGAAGATGTACCAGATAATGCTACGGTGGTAGGTAACCCAGGTAGGATTATTAAAATATTGAATAAAGAAGATGAGTGAAAAAAAAATATGGCTTTCTTCACCTCATATGGGAGGTAGCGAGCAAAAATATATTAGTGAGGCTTTTGATCAGAATTGGATAGCTCCCCTTGGACCCAATGTTAATGGATTTGAAAAGGATTTACAGAGTTATTTAAAGAAGGAGAACATCCATGTAGCTGCTTTGAGTTCAGGAACAGCTTCACTTCACCTGGCCCTGATTTTAGCAGGTGTTGAAAGAGGGGATGAGGTGCTTTGTCAAAGTCTTACTTTTGCCGCTTCGGCAAATCCCATAGTATATCAGGGGGCAACTCCTGTCTTTATAGATAGTGAAGAGGAAACACTTAATATTTCTCCTGTTTTTCTGGAAGAAGCCATTCAAGATCGAATTTCAAAAGGTAAAAAACCTAAAGCTCTTATTGCCGTTCACCTCTACGGAATGCCTTATAAAGTAGATGAGGTACATGAAGTTGCTCTTCGCTATGGTATTCCTGTAATTGAAGACAGTGCAGAAGCACTTGGCAGCTCCTATAAAGGGCAAAAATGTGGCACGTTTGGAGATTTTGCTGTTCTTTCCTTCAACGGGAACAAGATAATAACCACTTCGGGAGGTGGGGCACTGGTGACTAAAAGTGAAGAATTGAAACGACAGGCCGTGTTCTTGGCGACACAGGCAAGAGATGAGGCTCCTCACTATCAACACAGCCATATAGGCTATAATTATAGGCTTAGTAATATAGCTGCGGGGATTGGAAGAGGACAGATGGAGGTTTTGGAGGAACATGTATCAAAACGAAGAGAGATGAATCAATTTTATAAAGGTTTGTTTGGCACAGTTAAGGGAGTAAAAGTATTTAGTGAGCCCGAAAATACGTACTTTAGCAATCATTGGCTCACAGTTATCAAATCAGAAGAAAATGGAGTTTTTAAAACTGAGGATTTGAGATTGTTTTTAGAAAATGAAAACATCGAAAGCAGACCTTTATGGAAACCCATGCACCTGCAGCCAGTTTTTAAAGATGCTCCGTTTTACGGTAATGGAGTAGCTGAATCAGCTTTTAAAAATGGTTTGTGTCTCCCTTCCGGTTCAAATTTAAGTCAAGAAGAAAAAAAACGGATTAGTGATGCTATTTTAAGTTTCTTGAAAACAAAGATGCTCTAAATAAAAGTTATGGGTAAGAAGTTAAATAAAGCCCTTGAGCAAATCTTGGCCTCTGAAAATCGGCTGGATATTAGAAATATTAAATATCTACCCAGATGGGCTATTTTGGGGATTGATATTGCCATAATTGTAATGGCTGATGTTTTAACTGTCGTAGCTTTACAGGATCTCACTTCTCATTTTTATAATTTTCTATCTCTTTCCCAGCGAATGCTTCTTGCAATAGGAGTTAATATTTTCTTCTTCTTTGTTTTTAGAACTTACGCCGGATTGATAAGACACTCCTCGTATCTGGATGCACTAAAGATTATGCTCGCTTGCTTTAGCACGTTTATTACGCTATTGTTTATAAATTATTTTACTTTTTTTCTTATTGGAGAAAAAATTTATCTGGTAGCTGGTCTTATTTTTTATTTTCTTGTGTCTTTTATTCTCCTGTTTCTTTTTCGACTTTCAGTAAAACAGGTTTATGAATATTTTAAAAGGACTCAAAGAAGCCAAAGTTTGCAGAAAGCTATAGTATTTGGAGCCGATGAAAACGCCATTTCTATAGCAGGTGCTTTGGAAATTGAGCATCCAAAGCGTTTTGATATAAGGGGGTTTATTACAAATGATAATACCAGGCGAAACATCAGGATTTTAGGTAAACCCGTTATATATAATGGTCTAAAGATAAGTGAAGAGGCGCAAAAATTAGAAGCTTCAGCTCTAATTCTTTCTGAAAATACTTTAACCGCTGAAGAAAAATTCGCGGTCGTAGAAGATTGTTTGGAAAACAATATTAAAGTTTTTAATGCTCCTATTGTGGCCGATTATGAAGATGAGCGGTCTGTTTCTCACAAAGTTAAATCTTTGCAGATAGAAGATCTTTTAGATCGTGAGCCTATTTTGCTAAACAAGGAAAATAAGCGCCAGCAACTAACAGAGAAAGTAATATTAGTGACTGGTGGTGCGGGTTCAATCGGAAGTGAGATAGTCAGGCAGGTTGCGGAATATGGGCCAAAGTTGCTTCTTATTTTAGATCAGGCTGAGACCCCACTTCATAATTTACAACTAGAAATTCAGTCTAAGTTTCCCGATCTAAATTTTAAATGTATAATCTGCGATGTTGGAAATCGTAAAAGGCTTGATCTTCTTTTTAAAAGAAGATCAATAGATGTGATTTATCATGCGGCAGCATACAAGCATGTTCCTTTAATGGAAGAGAATCCTCATGAGGCAGTTTTTGTAAATATTCAGGGAACAAAAAATCTTGCAGATCTTGCGGTGGAACATAATGTGGGACATTTTGTAATGGTATCTACAGACAAAGCAGTGAATCCAACTAATGTTATGGGTGCTTCTAAACGAGCAGCTGAAATGTATGTGCAGGCTCTTTATCATTCAGCATGTAAAGAAACAGGGCAAACTAAATTTATAACAACCAGGTTTGGAAATGTTTTGGGATCAAATGGTTCTGTGGTTCCGCTATTTAGAAAGCAAATAGAAAATGGCGGGCCTGTAACTATAACTCATCCAGATATAATTCGCTATTTCATGACTATTCCTGAAGCCTGCCAGCTAGTTCTTGAAGCAGGAGCAATGGGAAATGGAGGAGAGATTTTTATTTTTGATATGGGCGAGCCGGTAAAAATTATGGATCTGGCTGTGAAGATGATTAAATTAGCAGGTTTTGTTCCCAACAAACAAATTGGTATAAAAATTACAGGTCTTAGGCCTGGAGAGAAGTTATTTGAAGAACTTTTGAGCAATAAAAGTAAAACTTTACCCACGCATCACAAGAAGATCATGATTGCAATTGATCAACCCGGAAATTATGAAAAAATAAATTTTTCGATAGAAACAATTATCAGGGTGGCCGCAAAATTGAAAAGCGATAAGGTTGTTGCAGAACTAAAAGCTCTAGTTCCTGAATTTAAGAGCAATAATTCCACTTTTGAAAAGTTAGATAAGGAACCAGTAAAACATCCTTCCCAAGAAAAATCCAAATAAACAATGGTAATATCTAAATCTTATAATTTTCTGTCCATAAAATGTACTTCGTCTAATTACATAATAGTATTATTAGCAGTCTTATTAATTTCTTCATGTTCTAGCAGGAAAGATGTTGTTTATTTTCAAGATTATGAACGGCTTCCTAATATGGCTGCCCCTGATGATTTTCAGGCTGAAATTGAAATTAATGATATTTTACGTATTGATGTTTCTTCAATGAATGAAGAATTGGCGGCACCTTTTCAGCTTAATGTTAATAACCAAAGTAGTGGAGGTGGAAGTAATAACGCTGCATTAACAGGGTATTTAGTTGATTCCGATGGAAATATAAATTTTCCTGTTTTAGGAGAACTCCATGTTGCAGGGAAAAGCAGGGAAGAACTTCAGGAAGAATTGAGTAGTGAGCTTCGTGAAAAATATTTGAAAGATGCTGTAGTTAGAGTTCGTATTGTGAACTTTAAAGTGACTGTGATGGGAGAAACGGGAAGTCAGGTAATAGATGTTACAGATGAGCGTATTTCAGTACCTCAGGCTATTGCAATGTCAGGTGACATTAGCTATGACGGGAAGAGGGATAAAATATTAGTCATTAGGCAGGAAAACCAAGAGTTGAAATATGAAATACTTGATCTCACCAGTGTTGATATTTTTCAAAACCCTTTTTATTATTTGAAACAAAATGATATTGTGTATGTGGAGCCTACATATCGCAAAGTGAAATCTGCAGGATTTATAACAAGCTGGCAGGGATTGGTTTCTATTGTTACCACAGCATTTAGTTTATTTGTATTATTCAATAACATTTAATGGAAGAATTACAGGAATTTTCAGAGAAAGAAGAATCCAATTTCGATCTCAAGGCAGAGATATTTAAATATCTGAAACACTGGAAATGGCTGGTGTTCGGCTGTTTACTCGGCCTATTCATTGCGTATCTTTATAACCGTTATACCATTCCTGCCTATACTACAGAGGCGTCAATGATGATTCTAAGTGATGAAAAAAATGGAATGGTAGGGGCCCTTCCCTCTGGTGGTACTTCAATTTTAGCTATTAATGATAACTCGCTGGATAATCAGATAGTCACACTCAAATCCAAACGTTTGGTTGAAAAGGTGATTGATGATTTAAATTTCAATGTTGCCTATTTTATAGAAGGAAAGGTTATTGCTGTAGAAGCTTATAAAAATAATCCCATTTCAATTGAGTTCTTAACTGATGTAAAAGTTGTTCATGAATCTTCGCTAAATATATTAGTTACACCCCAGTCGGCTACGACTTTTCGATTAGAAACCGAAAATGGTTCTTCTGGAATTTATGAATTTGGTGAGCCACTTGAAATGGGAGGGCTTCGTTTTCTTATTGCTCCAAATCAAATTTCTTTAGGGGCTAATAATACTGTAAATATTGTTGTTCGTCCCATACGTACGATAGCCAATGAGTATATCTCAAAGATGATCGTAACACCACAAGGAAAAGCTAAAGACATTCTGTCACTTAGCATCACAGGAGAAGTGCCCGAAAAATCCAGAGATTTTCTTAATACTCTTATGGTTCATTTTAATGCCGATGGAGTAGCTGATAAAAGGCAGGTAGCCGAAAATACAGCTGAGTTTATAAGACAGCGATTGGAACTGATTTCCCAGGAGCTTGATTCTGTTGAGGGGGGAATAGCAGATTTTAAAAGTGAAAATCGCTTTATGGATGTGGGAAGTAGTGCAGGTGAGTATATGGCCAAATCTACTATGGCTGAACAAGAAATTTTCACTTTGGAAACCCAACTCATGATTTTGGAAGGAATTGAAAGCACGCTTAGTTCCACTAAACCTTATCAGCTTTTACCTGAAGGAATCGGATTGGAACAAGGGGGGATGGGATCTGCCATAGGACAGTACAACGAGCTAGTGCTTCAGAGGAATGCGTATTTAAAAACTGGTACTACCCAGAATCCCGTTGTGCAGACTCTTAGTGATCAATTGGATGCCTTAAGGGAAAATATTTTAAATAATATTGAGCAGACACGTAGTTCTATTCGTATTCAATTGAGGGAATTAAATCAGTTAGATCAGAGAGCAGAAGGACAGTTTAGTTCATTTCCGGGACTTGAAAAAGGGATAAGAAGTATTGAACGTCAACAGGCAATAAAAGAACAGCTTTATCTTTTTCTCCTGCAGAGGCGTGAAGAATCTGCTATTTCTTTTGCAGCTACCTCTCCGGTAGCTAAAGTTATTGATCCAGCTTTTACCTATAATCAACCAGTAGATCCTAAGCCATGGTTGGTCCTTACGGGTGGAGGGATAATTGGTCTGTTAATTCCACTTCTAATTATTTTTGTAATTAATTTTCTTGACACCAAAGTTCACCATAAAGGTGATTTACAATATCTGAATAAGCATGTTCCATTTTTGGGAGAAATTCCAAAGATCTCGAAAGATGAAGCAGAATTAATACAATTAAATGACCGTTCCCCATTAGCAGAATCGTTTAGGATTCTCAGAACCAATCTTGCTTATCTGGTTCAGTCAAGAAATAAAGATAAAGCAGAAGTGCTTTTTGTTACTTCAACAATAAAGGGGGAAGGGAAAACTTTTATTTCCTTTAACCTTGCACGCACTTTAGCCAGTACAGGTAAAAAGATTCTTTTGATTGGAGCAGATGTGCGTAATCCAAGGTTACACAAATTTGCTGGTAATTCTTTAGAAACAAAAGGTCTTTCAGATTTTTTGTATGATATGGACATTAGAGCTGAAAATGTTATTCAGCCAATGAAACAGGATGATATACCTGTAGATGTTATTTTCTCAGGAGCAATACCTCCAAACCCTGCAGAACTGCTGATGAATGACCGAATGGAGGAACTACTGAAAAGTCAGAAAGAGAATTATGATTTTATCATTGTAGATACAGCACCAACGATGATAGTTACTGATACCCTTCTTATTAGCCAACTTGCCGATACTACTCTTTATGTGGTAAGAGCAGGTTACACCGAAAAGAAATTACTTGATTTTCCTAAAGATCTAAAACAACAAGGTAAACTTAAAGGTTTGGCTATTGTTCTTAATGATGTTGATTACTCCAAATTTTCTTATGGAGCTAAATACGGTTATTCCTATGGGTATGGTTATGGATATGGTGCTGATGACGACAGGAAAGGTTTTGTCGGTTCAATTAAACGTTTCTTCGGAAGAAGTTAAAATTTAAACGTTTTTTTTGTATTTTCTATTATAGAACGCAGCATCTCTACTTTTTTTGAAGAGATGCTGGCTGTTGAAAGTTTTTCTAAATGTCTTTTCTGATGTGTATCAGTACCTATAAAGTCGATCATCTCTTCTTCTAAAAGCCGGAAAGCTATATCTTTCATATTTTTTCCGTAATGGCCGATGAGACTAAGGGCATTTAACTGAAAGAGGCATCCCCTGTCTTTAAGTTCTTTGTAATTACTAAGAGAATTAGAATGTAGAAAAGCATAGCGTTCCGGGTGAGCGAGAACCGGTTTGTATTGTAAAGTTTGAAGTTGAAATAGAATTTCATTAAGATTTATTGGTGGCTGAAAATAAGACATTTCTACCAGAACCATATTTTCTTTTAAACAAAGTAATTCTTTTTTCTCTATAAGGGCCATAAAATCTTGATCCATCATATACTCAGCTGCAGCCTTTATCTCCACTTTCAAATCATTAAGTTTATTTAACTCTGTCATAAGTAGTTTGTGAGCTTTGTTAATACTTTCAGGAGTATTAGCGTAGTAATCATTCATGACGTGGGGAGTGGCAATTATTTTTTGAATTCCCAGTTTTTGATAGTCATATAAAAGATGAATAGAAGTATCTACATCTGATGCGCCGTCGTCAATTCCTGGCAAAACGTGGTTGTGGATATCAATAAAACCGTCAAGGTAATCTTTGAGGAATATTTTTTTCTGAAAGAAACTAAACATTTAATTATTTTATAGATTAAAATTAATGTTTTTATTTCATAGTCTATTGGGCTTTAGCAGAAGAATACTACTTTTACGATACAAAATAAAAATGTGATAAGAAAGCTCACCTTTTTGATACTGCTGTCTGCTTCGGCAGCTTTTTCACAGGAAATAAATTACTCAGTTAGAGGTACTGCTCAAGGTCTTGTCTATTCGGGTGAAGAAAGTCCTTTCTGGCTACATTCCAATCAACGTGGAAGGATCGATGAAAAAACTAATTTAAGTTCATGGTTAACCGGTATAGGAACCTACAAGTTTCGAAATGACGGAGTTCTTTCTGTAGGTATTGGACTTCTTTACAGTGATGGTTATTCGGACGAAATGAAACTGGACGAGTTTTTTATAAACTACGAAAACAAATGGGTTGAAGCATATGCAGGAAGAAAACAAAGAGATGAACTTTTTAGAGGAATTAGTGCTACTAATGAAAGTGTGTTATGGTCTTTAAATTCACGACCAGTTCCAGGTTTGAGTTTTAAGGTGAAGCCTTTAATGCTTTTTAAACGTGCCGGAATTGGAGTAAAGGCTTCCTGGGAAGAATTTTTTTCGGAAGAACGTGACAGATTTATTCAAATGCCCCGAATCCATCATAAAAGTTTTCATTTAATATATACTGGAATTGATAATGTAGAATTAATAGCAGGTGGACATCATTACGTTCAATGGGGTGGAAAGTCCTCAGAATATGGTGATTTACCTGCAGGACTTAACGACTACATAAAAGTCATAACAGGAGGTAGCCTCGCAGGAGGTGGTGGCCTTGTAGGTGAACAGGAAATTAACGGATTGGGAAATCACCTGGGAGGGTATGAAATCCAATTAAATACCACATTTTCGCATTTCGATATTTCATTGATCTATAATACTATTTTTGAAGATTTTTCTGGCATAAAACTTCGAAATACTCCGGACGGTCGCTATGGTATCTATATTTCTGATAGGGAGCCAGAAAAATGGATACAGGCTTTTATGTATGAATACTATTTTACCCGCAATCAGAGTAAAAATTATCCAACTATAGACGGAAAGGATAATTATTTTAACAATAATCTTTATCGTTCTGGCTGGACTTATGAAAATAGAATTATAGGGCTACCTTTCATAATGCTCGACGAAGATAGATTCAGAGTGGCACATAATAATATTGTTGCACATCACATAGGGTTAACTGGTACGGCGTTTTATGAATATCCTTATAAATTTTTGGCCAGTTATCGTGGAAATTATGGTGCTAAAAGTGGTACCTCCAAACCCATCGAACGAATTATATCTATGTACCTTGACGCAAATGTTTGGCAGAGATATGTAGATGTGAACGTACAGATTGGAGCCGATCTTCACTCCTCTGAATCATCTAACGCCGGAATAGGATTGAGGGTTACAAAAAACTTCTTTTAATAATCTCACCACATATTTTTGAAGTCACCCGATAAGAATATTAAGAAAAATTTATTCTGAATTTATTACTTTCCAATACAGAAGTTATCTTTTCGAGCAGGCTGCGGGATTAGCAGATTTTGAGGTGTAATCTAGGTACACGGCCATTGCAACATGTTGAAAAAAAATGATAAAATGTTACCAAATATTTAGTCATTACATATTATTACTAATAATTGCTTAACTGATAATGCAGTATAAAAGTAAGAAAATCACATAATATTAGTGTCATTTTAATCCTCATACTACTAAATAAATCTAATTGCCTTCTCGCGCGACATAATCTGTCGCTATATTTATTTTTCTTTACTTCCGTAACCAAGAGAATCAACTATGAACATTCTTTACCTGCACGGATTGAAAAGTAACTTAAGCTCGAAGAAACGCAAAATCCTGGGGAATCCGGAAGAAGTGGATTCTTGGATGGGGAAAGGGTGAAAAACTTCGCATTGGACAGAATAAGAAATTTAGTCATTTCTAAATATAAATTTCCTCCTGTAGCATATGATGTTCACCGGGAATTCAGAGACAGTTTTGGCATCATCAATGGAACCGATGAAGAGGCAGAAGAAGTAATTCTTTCTTTTACTCCCAGGGAAGGCCGGTACGTGGAATCGCTCCCATTGCATCACAGTCAGGAGCTGGTTCTGGAAAATAACAGGGAGATCAGGTTCAGATATTTCATCAGGCCTACCTATGATTTTCGAATGGAACTGCTTTCATTTGGGGATCAGGTGAAGGTGTTAGAGCCTGCTGATTTAAAGAAAACTATTATGAAACAGTTACAGCAGGCTTTGGAAATTTACAAATAAAGTTTTAGCGTCATCCTTTGGCGCTGTCCATTTTCATTTTTGGATCACAGAATCAAAAAGTAAATCCGCTTCGGTCACTGCTTCTTCGTGATGTAGGGGTAACGAAAAAGTAAACCGGGGCGGAATTTTTTTATTTCCTAACACCAAACCAACTCGGAAAAATCATGAACTACGGAAATAATCAAGAACCCGAATTTTTGCAGCAAAAGATCATGCTGGAGCAGGAGAAAGATGAAGTCATTGTATATTTTCAGAATGAACATACAACTCTGCTGCCTAAACTGCTGGATTTTATAAAGCGGTATAGGAAGGAAAAACCCGACAAGGCATATATCAACCTGATCATCATGCAGCCCCATGGATTTGACAATAAAAAAATTGATTTTAATAAACCCAGTCTCGATCTCAGGAAAAGCTATAATAACGATTTCTCTGTTTTTCATTACAAGATCCTGGAGATCCTGCAGGAGAAGGACAAAAGCGGGCTCCACCTGCTCTACGGAAAACCGGGAACCGGAAAGAGCACCTACATCAGGTATTTGTGCGGACTCGTAAAAAAAGAGATCGTGTTTCTCCCCGGACAGATGGCACAGAACCTGGATAATATTGCCATGACCAAATATTTGAAGGATAATGCAAACTGTATTCTGGTCATTGAGGATGCCGAAGAGCTCATAGTCTCACGTGGCCAGCAACGAAATTCCAATTTGGCGATGATCCTCAATATCACCGACGGTATTTTGGGAGAATCCCTCAACATTCAAATCATCGCAACTTTTAATACGAATGTCGAGAATATTGATCCGGCCCTGAAGCGTAAAGGCCGATTAAAATCGGCTTATGAATTTAAAGCCCTTACTGCTGAAAAAGCAAACCTTCTACTGCAAGAACAGAACAGAAACTACTCTACAAGTGAAGAGATGACCCTGGCAGATATCTACAACATAAGCGAAGAAGAACAGTATAAGAGTCCGCAGCGGAAGGCGGTGGGGTTTAGATGAGGCTGTGATGAAGCTCTAAAACTTTGTTAGTCTTACGATAAAGCACCTATAAATCGGTTCGAATCAGAGGCATCTCGTTATTTTGATAAGATAATTCTTACGATTACATTCCATATCCACACGTTTACTAAACCGGCCTGTTTTGCTTTAACAGAAAATTTAGATTTAGAAAAATTCTTATTAACCCCAATAAAACCAGAAACAATGGCAACTTACCAATGTAGAACTTGTGGAATAACAAAAAACGACACTCTAATTTCTAAAATGACAGTTCTTGGAAGATGCAGACCTGTAAATTCCCCTGCTTCACTTTCTCACCATTCGTGGACAAAAATATCCAATAACAACTAGCCCAAAACTCTTACTATGAATCTTGACGAACTAACTTTAGGAGAGAACCGGGTCTTCTTGCCTCGTATAATTGAGGAGATTCAGGAGGTGGCCATTCGGCTAAGCCAGAATGATCAATATATGACCCGACGACATCTGGTGAAGGAATTGGACTCCAAAATTTCCGGCTTGCACCTTACTGACGGATTGATTGTGAATTCTTTGGTAAAAGAAACCTATCTGCAAACTCCTTCTCCGGTGTTACAAAAAGCGATAGCAGAGAGCTTCCGAAACAATCTTACCGACAGACCTGTCTATGATCCGGAGAGTATCTCGGACGTGAGTTTGAGCCTCACCTGCTCGGGCGAGGTTATGGTAAACCTCAATAAATTTAGCCAGATCAGCGATATCCTGGACAGGAAAATGGTAGCATTAGGCGATACAGATTCCGTTGCGGAAATAACCGATATGAAGACCGCCATAGAAAGTCTTGTTCCCGAAAACAACTTCTCCCTTACCGGAAAAACCAAGGTGAACGATAACCTTAACTACGGGAAAAAGGTCTTGGAGGGCTACGGAAACCTCGTTGCGTATTATCACTGGGCAAAAGAACAGAACCAACAACTCATCGAGGATTTTAAGTTCCTGCGGAATGAACTGGGGCGGTTCCGAAATGATGTGACCGAATTACTGTTTGACATCATAGGGGAAGACAAGAAGGAAGCTCATCCGGAACTGTTTGATTTTTCCAAAGTTGAGTATGTCGAGACCGGCAGAATACTGAGGGATATTGATCTTGCATATAATACCTTACACAACAGTTTCGAGGTTTTTCAGGAAGCCTATAAGCTTGGTATGAGTAACATAAAACGCGCCGGAGAAAAGCATGCCGATAAGGCCCTGAAACGATATTCCAAAACGATGAAAAGGAAAGGTTATGCTTCAAAAGCAGATGTTAAGGGGCAAGTAGCCACTGCCGCCATAGGATTTGCCTTCGATGCTGCTCTGGAAATAATGGAAACCAGAAAGAATGCCGAAGAAACGGTGGCTGCCATTAAAAGGGATGTGGAAAAGATGAAGCTGGGCCTTAAAGAAGATGCCCAGAAAATAGCCGTGGACCTGTTGCGTTTACAGAAAGTTTATAACCGACTGAAGGTCATCCTGATTCCCGAAGCCAGGAAATTTATTATACAGGCCAACGGCATCTATAATGCCACCATTAAGGATACCTATTCTCAATTAGTGCAAGGTGGAAATATTGCCGAATTGAGTAAGGAGAACAGGAAGCTGGTTGTAGAAGAAAAACGTATCCACCTGGAGATCGAAGACAAAAAGGAAGGGCAACAGGTTTGTGCAGAGGAAATAACAGCATATAGGGAGTTAATTGCCGAAATTCAGGAGGAATATGATTATGTGAATTCTATTAAACCAGATCCTCCCAAAGATATTCACAACAAGCTTTCCTTTGGATTGGCAACAGGCATGTACAAGAAACATCTGGCCAAATGGGAAACAATTACACAGCCTGTGAGGTCAACCTATTTTTCTTACGTCGAATCCATAAAACTGGAAGAAGAAACCATAGAAAAGTACAATCAGCTTATTTTTGAAATGCAAAACCGGCTGGAGACAATAAAAGAACTTCGAAAAGCCAACAAAGCGAATATACAGGCGCAAGGTATCAAAATAGGCAATTTCGAACCGCAGCTGGAATCTCTGGAAAAGAACATTCGAAAGATCTCCGAAGCTTCAAGAAATTTGATGTCCAGGGGTATTCAGGAGGACTTGGTCAAAGTGCAGGCGCAGGGGATCCTTAATGGGAGTTCACTTTCTGAAGGCACTACAGGAATTCCAGCTACCACCATGCCGAGAGTTTCCAATGAATCCGTTTCTTACCTGTTTGATAAACATGAGAAAATGCAGGTGAAGATCGAGCTGCTGAAATTTACAGAGATGGCTTTTACCGGAGAAATTATCAGCAATTTTGTTGGGGAGAAGAAACAGCAGATCATAGCAGAACAATATGCTAAAGTAAGGACCCATCTGACTAACAAAATTTCCCGGCATTCAAAACTAGATGATATTCAAGCTGCAAGATTGGTGGACCTGGGGTCGGAAATTTTTCTCAGTATTCTCAGAACTCAGGAAATAAAGGCCGAAACCAATTTTCTTGCGGAATTGAACAAGAGGCTGGATCAGGAATTCATCGTAGAATTCGAGAGAGCGATGGACGACTTGAAGATTAGATTTGAGAAAGACCGGCAGGAGGCAGAAACCGTCGGGAGTAGCTTAAACGAAGCCACAACGGCAGACGACCTCCTGCAAGCGTCCAGGATTATAAAAAATTAAATTAAACCGAATTTTAACGACAGTATGAATACAAAAATTTTAAAGGCAGAATCCCACAAATTATCAGTGGCATATCTATGCTTTTTTTTCCAGGCTCCTTATGCTTACTTCAATAAATGGGTATACCAGCTCTTGTACTGGCTATGTGCCATGGCATTTCTTTCTGCCACATTAACTCTCTTCGGGGTTATTGATGATACGGAAACCGAGATCGCGGATATTGTGGTAATGTTAATACTTTCTACCATATTCATAGCTTGGGCTATACAAGTTTTCTTTGCCCTTCCCAATATGGTAAAAAAAGAAAATTTAAAGTTATATGAAATAATGAGTAGCAAAAAACAAAAAAAATGACAGCACTAATAATTATAGGAATAATCCTTAGTATCCTCGCATTCCTATGGCTTGGCTATTATTTATGGAATACGGCACTCGAGAAGTATGATCATAACATATTTGGAATTGGAGTAATTATAAGAGGGGTGGCGTCCCTTTTTTGCCTCACTTTTGCTGTTATGCTTGATACAGGAGATGGATCCCTATTTGTGTGGTTAATCGCTGCTTTTATCCTTTGGATTTGGACATTTTTTGTTACCTGGACCAGAAGTAGCTTTTCTATTGCACTATTTTCTATCATATATCAATTTTTTGCTGTTCTGTTTGTTCTAAAAGCAATTGATAGTGTTAAAAGGAGGTTGAGCTAAGAAAGACTACAGGCTTACAACCTCCCTGAAATACTCCCAAATCATCACCATTGCCAGCGTATCCAATTCGCAGTATTTAAGGAGCGACTGCTTAATTGCCAGGCGCTCTTCCTCCGGCATGTCCGTGTACTGTAGTTTGCCATAGGCGGTTAGGGCAGCACCACCGTCGGCAATGTCCTGCATACCTGAAACTGTGGCATCAAGTTGTTCTTCGGTCCAGTCGGCGAAGAGGGGTGGGAGCATCTTGTACGGACTCAAAACCTTGCCGTTTTCTATTTGTAGCCATACGTGTCCGGAATCAAAATTCATGGAGCTCAGGTCGATTTCCTGCAACGGCATTGAATATTTCTGCTGCAGGTGTTTAGAGGAGTTTAGCACTGCCGGCAGCACGGCTTTAATGGAATTGGAGCCGCCCATGTGCGGGTCGTAATAATAATGCTTCACCACCTCACACAAATCGATCATGTCTCTTTCTCCACACCATTCCTCCGGACCGTTTCCTGTAGAATGGCTGATGGATTTTATAAATTCCTGCAGTTCCTCTTTGTCCGGTTCGTTACTTTCCTTTAGCTGCTGAAAAATGACGTTTAAGATCGTGTTTTCATGAGCCGCGTATTTAAAGATGCTGCCGTTATTCTTTTCCAGGGCTTTTTTTAGCTCCCGCACAAATTGAAAGTTGGGAAAGTTCCCGGGCTCGAAGTCGATATATTCGCTTTCGTGCTTTACATTTCCGGCTTCGTCTACGGTGTGATGGGAGAACTGAAACGCCACCTGCTCATAAGGCCGCCGACCTCTATTAAAGGGCAGGGCAGTGGCACTGGTTTCAAAGTCAATGAAGTTGAGTGGATATTTCCAGTTGCTCATTTCCTGCCTTAGCTCTTCCTTTAAAATATGAGGTTCGCTGTCTCCGGTCCTGGTTTTCTCTACCTGTATCCACTGCCGCTCTGAAGGAGAAAGCTTTCCCGCTTCGGGTCTTACTCCTATGTCATCTTCATTGAGATCCTGGAAGAAATATTTCCCATCTTTGAAAAGCTTTGGACCTTTTAAGTAATGTAGCTTCCAAATCTCCCAAATCACCGGATTAGCAAATTCCTTTTCTGTCCATCCCATTTGACTGCTCCAACATTCCCTGAAGCCGGACTTCTTGCCTGCGGCCAGTTCTTCTTCTGTGGCCTGAAATTCACAGCCTTTGCAGTTGGAGTAGGAGACAGGAGAATTGAAAAGCTTATCGGCGGCATAATGCTCTGAAAAAATCTTGATGCTTTGTTCCAGATTCAGGTTCTCATAGCACAGGTGCTTTCCTGCTTCTATTTCATCGAGGATCTTATCTATGTTTATTTTGCCTAATACGCTGCCGCCAATCTCGTCCAGGCTGTTCATCTTTTTCGTGATTCCTGTGCGATTCTCTGCTGTCTTACTGATCCTGAATAGCTGATTAAGACCTTCTATGGGAGACTCCTTCGATTTATCGGCCAACATGAGGTAGGACTTTATTTTCCATTCAGGATGACATTTTTGGATCACATACTTCTGAAAAGCCACATCAAACAAATAAAGTTTCCAACTACCGTTCAAACCTCCGCGCTTGCCCACCAGTAGATTTTCATCTTCCGGATCAAAAGACTTCGCCTTGACCTCTATCAGCTCGATCTCATTTCCCCGCTTCACCAGGATATCCGTGCGAATGAACAACGCTTCAAATTTAAAAGCCGCTTCAAAAATCACCACGTTCTCCTGCCGCAGCAGTTCTTCTGTCTGCGCAGCCAAAAGCTCATATTTCCAGTCGTTGTTCTCGATCAGAATTCCATCAGGATAATGCAGCCGTGCCAGTTCCTCCACCTGAAAACCGCCCTGGGCTAAAGCTTCTAAAAAGGGATCTTCCAGTTTGCTGTTAGCGTACTCCTCTTTTTTGGTGTAGAAGAGCTTGTTAGGGCATTCCAGGGCTTGTTTAAAACGGGATTTGGTGAGGAAACGGCTCATGAAGAATTAAGGTTTAAGGTTTATTGTCTAATAATTATTTGACTAAAGATAGAGAGAGGTAGCGACAAAAGCTGACGTTTTAAATTGTATAATGAATATTGTATAATATCGCTATACCCTTTTGTGGAATTCTTACTTTCCAATTCTGCCGGGTGCCGGGCAGGTTGAACAGCAGATACTCGAGATAGATGCCGGTTTTCTCAAATTAGCGCATACCGCCCAGGATGTGGGGAATTTCAATTGTTAAATTTCTTAGACTTTAAAACTACTCAACTTCTTAAAATATTGAAGAGGATTTTTCCTACTTTAATTAAATATATTAGCTTATATTTAACACGATTTTAAGCCCCTTCCTTAGGATCTCTCAGCGAAATTTATCACGGATATATCCCTAAATATCTCAGGAATTTCGTTTGTTTTTTTATGGGATCAAGTCTGTTCATCATTCAGTAGATTAGAAATTTTCGTTAGGAAATTAAGAATTGAAGCTAGTTAAATCATAATATTAGAAATGGAAAATTCAATAAAATCAATTTTAAAAAAATATAAGCCAAGGTTTGTAGAAGTATCCGACGCCTACTTCTATCCGAACATACCAGAAAAAAAGTTAAACAAATTGATTAAAAACCATACTATTGAGTATGGACAAAAAGTCTATTTTCATTCAGTCGGTTCCTTATTAGGTTTTGTTCATTCTAGTTGTGTTATAACTGATAAATACTTCTCATTTAAGAATTCTGATCTGGATGAATATTTTAAAATGGGATGGGACAAGATTCAAGAAGTACGTTATTACGGAAATAAATTCGACTTTGTGTATAGTAGCTCTGATCCAAGTAGGAATTTTCAATTTAAAAAAGATGATATTTTACCAAGTCTTTTATCAGATAGTAATCTTGGAAATCATTTCGCCGCTCTATTAACGGAGATTGCTAAATTATTTCAAAATGAAGATCAAGATAAATTTGAAAAAGTTAAGGCTTCACTTAAGGAAGGGGATACAAAATCCTTCGAACAAACATCCAGTGAGTATTTAAAATGTTATGGTGAGGACGGCGACTTTTCTAATAACATTCATTTGCTGCGCGCGCAATATTTTTTCAGAGAAAATAAATTTGATAATGCTTTAGAAGAAGTTAAGTGTTGTGAACATCATCTGGAAGAAGGTTTTATTACTGATGACAATCTTGCCATTGATGTCTTAAAAACAAAAGGAGATATACTGTTAAAATCAGGCCAGGAATATGGAGCTGTGACAGCTTATTCGGGAGTTTTAAAAAATTATTCGGATTATGCCCAGGTAAATTTATTCAGAGCGAAAGTGGGAGCGGCTAATTTGCAACTTCAAAAAAACTTTTTAAAATTAAATTATTCGAGCAGAAAATTAATTCTTGTAGATAATGAGCAAGCAGATTTATCTTCAAAAGAATTTAAAGTAATCCTTAAAGACAAATTACCTGCTTTAAAATTTCCTGTGGGACATCCAATTAGTAAAGAACTTTATGTAGGTCATCCATATAATGCTGATGTCTATATTCCTGTTTCAACTTTTGAAGAAAATCTTTTCATGGATCGGTTTCAGGAGTTTTCTTATTTTCTTCAATCCCTGGGAGCAACTAAAATTTCCATTGTTAATAAAAGAGGTGGAGAATTAGGAGAAGTGGGAGAAATTTCCGGCAGAACCGGATTAAAGATTAATACTTTAGTTGCAGAATCGGAAACAACTAATGAGTATTCCAGTAAGAAGGAATTACAGTCTCAAAACTTCAAGCATATTTCCAGAACACAAACGTTTTCTCCGGTCAAAAAGCCTTTCCTTCCTTCTAACCTGGTATGGTATCCCCACGAGACATCATGGCAAAGATTGTATGAGCAAAGAGTAAATGGCAACATTCTTAACCACAGTGAAATAATTTCCACAGAACAAAATCAGGTGATCACCAAGAATGAAAAAAGGAGTATTCAGCAATCTTTAGAATATTATTTGGTAGAAGCAGGAGCTTCACATTCTATAGATGCGGATCACATGTTCCGTGAAAAAGAAACTACTGAATGGGTAATAAATGTTGAATTTGCCCCAATAGAAACTTTAAAGGAAAAGGGCAGTGATCTGACTAATACAGAGTTAACATCTCAAGATATTGTTCAGGAGAAGCTGAATGTAAGGGAACAAATGAGTGATAACTTAGATTCTCTTACCGCCGAAGAAATTAAATATCAGTCCAGAGTAGAAATTTTAGTAGATGATAATCGGGAGATTCTGGATGAAGACAGAAGAATACTTGACCGTGTAAGAGCGAAACTAAATATTACCGAGAAAAGAGCAATTGAATTAGAGCAACAGGTTCTTAAAAAATTCGTACCTGCTTATTCCAGTGAGGAACTACAGTACCTTGAAGAAGTAAAATTTTGCCTTGAGGATGATGGTGAGATAAGCGACAAAGAACGTCAGTTACTGGAGCTAGAGAGAGATGACTTAGGAATATTGCCTGATAGGGCTTTAGAAATTGAAAAAGAAATTATTCAAAGATTAAAGGAAGCCTAATCCTTAAGGAGAACGTATGGAAACTACTTTAAATCCGTGGATCGAGTTAGCTAATGGTGAAAATAATCAGAGTTTCATCTTACGAGAAGAACAATCTATCATTCGGAAATTTAACACTAAAGTTTCGAGCCAATATAAAATTCACAGCTCAATTTTCCCAGCCCCATTTATGGGAAATGTTCACACTGCTCCTGTAGTTGTTCTTGGTTTAAATCCGGGATATGATGAGAAGGAGGAAGAAAGAGGATATTATCGTAAATATGAAAACTGGTGGATGCAGCAAATTCAACATAAGCTGCCTTGCCCTCAATGGCCTCTGTTCTGCCTTGAGAAGGAATATGAAGAACAGTCTCCCTACTGGGGTCAAAAACTGAAGCCTTTAATAGCATTAGTAGGAAGAGAAAAAGTCGCTGCTAATCTAGCTAAAATTCAGTTCTTTCCGTATCACTCTAAAAAATTCAAGACTCTTTAAAAAAAGCTTTTAAAAGAAGATGGTTTTTCATCTCATTATCTTGTAAGCCAGTTATACAATTTTCACCTTGTGAGAAAAGCTATAGAACGAAACTCCTCTATTATAATTCCCAGAAGCAAGAAATACTGGTTTCAGGCTATACCGGAGCTGGCACATTATCCTGATTTACATTTTACCAACAGCTATGGCAATATTGTTATGTCTGAAAACAACTTGGGCACTGAATCCTTTAATCATATCCTAAACAGAATTAACCAACATAAATTTTAAGAAAATAATGAATAATCCAGTTACATCTCCCGCTTTTGTAGAATCTATTAATACTAAAGCTTCTGCACAACGAGCTTTTGAAATTAAGGCCTCCAGTTGTACCTTAAAGGAAAATTCTCAGGAAGGAGGTAATATTATTTTAGGAGAAAATAAAAAATATTGTATCCCTATTTATCAGCGTACATACTCTTGGACCGAAATCCAGTTGAAGAAGTTTATAAGTGATCTTTTTAGTGCCTTTTCTTCCAAGGTGGAACAAGGCGAGGCTGAGCCAATTTTCATTGGTACTATGCAGATATCTGCCATAAAAGAAGGAGAACACCAAATCATTGATGGACAACAACGACTTACAACCTTTTTTTTGCTGCTGAGATTTTTAAAAGAAAAATTTCCTGAGAGTTCAGTTCTTAAAGAGGAGAAATTTGACTGGTTAAGAACAGAGGTTAATAATGGAGAGCAACAAAAATTCCTAAAAGAGGTAATTGAGAGCCCATCTTCAGTAGAGGGTTCTTTAAACCCTTATAAGAATAACTATAACTTAATTCAACATTTCTTCGAGGAGCAAATGCAGTCCATGGAGGAAGAGCTCGGATTTAATATTGAGGATTTTTTAGACTTTCTTTTTTCAAAAGTATATTTTGTACTTATTGAAACTCGCGCGGGATTGTCCAAAAATTTACAAATTTTTGATGCGATAAATACCACGGGGCTCGACCTAAATGGAGGGGATGTTTTCAAGATTAGGATGTATGAATATTTGCACGACATAAAGAAGCAGGAAAAATCCATTTTTGAAGATATTAGCGCTTTATATGAAAAAATTGATAAAAAAAATAAGGAATTTGGAGATCAGGTGACTGACATCCAGCAGATTCTAGCCATTTATCAATACGTAATTGTTGCACGCCATCAATTACCTGGTACACTTTACTCTCTTGGAGCAAATACTTTTTTTGAAAGACTGTTTGATAGCATATTCAAAATTGAAAAATGGGAGAACTTTTCCAAAGCAAGCAATGTTGAGATCTCTTTAAAGGAGTTGGATGAAATTATTGACTGCAGGTTCTTATGGCATAGAAACTGGAAGTATAAAAAGAACTTCAGTGCAGAGGATGCTGGTGCTGTCAAATTGATTTGGAATTCGCGTTACGGTAGATTCTGGCATTTATATTCTGTTTTTCTTTTCCAGTTGAAGGAGGATGAGAATCGTTGGGAAAAACTGCTGTATTTTACTCGTCAACTAAACAGGCTATTCTTTATTTACAGTGTACGCTTTGATAAAAGGATTAATGAAATTTATTCTACCCTGATGCACCGGGTAATTGACCGATTGGTGAACGGAAGTTATGAGGAGGTTATGTCCATAATTAACGATAAAATTGGCAAGGAAACTTCTCACAATACAGGATGGAAAAATCTGAACTATTCTCTAACTACTAATCTTGTCGAAAATGCTAAACGAAAAAATCTGATTTGCCGGTTATCAGCAATGTTGGAAGAAAACTATAAATCCACAGAACAGTCTCAAATTAAGGACATAATTAATAGGATTTTTGATGAACCTCTAGATGTAGAACATATAGAAGCTTACAATCACATTGAAGAATCAAAGAGAGTCGAGTTACATGCAGAATGGGGACAAGACATTAATTCCTTAGGAAATCTAATAATATTAGAATCCAATATTAATAGAGGAATTAAAAATAAACCTTACATAGAAAAGATAAAGCAATATCATACAAGCAAGTTTCCATTTATTAAGAACTTCCATCTTACCTATCCGGAGTGGAATTTAAATACCTGTAAGAGCAGAACGGAAATTGAGAAAAATAAAATTCTGGCTTACCTATTTAAAGAAAATGAGAAACCTTATTCTGCCAGCGCGGTAAATTAATATTCCTATAAGATTTTTCCTATATTTACTGCACTAACCTGCGTCCCTACCGCAATATAACCACTAAAAGAATTTTTTAATGGCAGCTTGTATTCAATGCGGTTCTTATACAAAATTTAATGGCGGACTTTGCTACTCCTGTTACAAAGCCGATAATGCGAATGAAGTTGAAGTTCTGGAGGAAAACCAGGAAGAGGTAACAACGGGTCTTTCTGAAAGTGATAGAAATTATCGTTACAACATGATTAAAGGAAGGATTGCTGAAACTTTAATTCAGGAATTGTTTCTTAGCCTTGATTATAATGTATTCCGTTACGGAATGGAAAATACTATTCCCGGGATTATGGATCTTCTAAAAGGCGTTCGTACTGATGTTGCGGATGATATTAGAAGAATGCCTGATTTTGTAATTCAAAATCCTAATGACAAAAAGGTATATTTTATTGAAGTGAAATTCCGGGCTAATGGGAGTTTTAAATTGAAAGATCTTCCGGCGAGTTACCCTTACCAGAACGCTTTCATCATATTAGTCTCGAAAAAACATATTAAATGTATTACTGTTGATGAGCTGTATGAGGGAAAAGAGATAACACCTAAGTCGCAGAATTATTTAGGTAATCGAAATGAATTTGATCTAGATAAAGAAACCATTATTGAGTTCTGTAAATTTGCAGTTCAATTCTTTGAAGGAGTATAAACTCAGCAACTATGAATAACTCCTCCAAATTCTCTTTTTTACAGTCCTCGTATCCTGAGCTTTTCAAAGTCAGTGAATTGTCAGAACGGCTGATCCACATTGATCCAAGTTCCTCATTAGCGAAATCTAGATTGTTTTCTGAGAAATTAACGGTCCTGATTTGGGACTTCGAGAATCTTGATGGATTTGAGGGAACACAGGTTGAGCGGATTAATCAGCTTTTCTACAGAAGTTATATCCCGGAGATCATAAAAGATCTTCTGCATATAATCCGGAAATCCGGGAATAAAGCTACACATGACGGAAACAGTTCGGAACGGGAGGCATTATTTATTCTAAAAAAATCTTTTCAGCTGGCAAGGTGGTTCTACGAAACATATGAAAATGATTATTTAGAACCAGAAGATTATATTCTTCCTGCAAATGAGGAACAAAAATCTGTTGAGAGTCTTGAAGAAGAACTGGCTACTCTTTCGCAAAAGGTAAGCAACTATGAAGAAAAAATTGCTGCCTTTAACCAATCTGCAACTGTTGTAGAGGAGAGGAAGGAACGGTCATACCGTGTTGCAAAAAATCTTGGGAAATCTGAAGCAGAAACCCGGGAAATTATTGATGAGAAACTGCGGGAGGCAGGTTGGGAATGTGATACAGCAGAGTTAAACTTTAAATCTAATAAAACTTTTCCTGAAAAGGGTAGAAACATGGCTATCGCCGAATGGCCATGTAAAGGTAAATGGGCAGATTATGCTTTGTTCATCGGGACTAAATTATACGGAATCGTTGAAGCAAAAAAATACGCTACAGACATTTCAACCGATCTTCATCAGTCTAAAGTATATGCAGAATGTATTGAAGACCGATCTGAAATTCAACTTTTAGGGACTTGGGAAAAATATAAGGTTCCGTTTCTGTTTTCGACCAACGGACGTTCTTACCTGGAGCAACTTAAAATTAAAAGTGGAATATGGTTTCTTGATATTCGAAACCCCCGAAATCACGCTGATGCTCTAAGAGGCTGGTTTTCTCCGGATGGATTGGTGGAGCTATATAACAGGGATATTGACAAGGCCAATCAACGGCTACAGGAAAGTGAGTATGATTATTTGCAAAGTAAGAATGGCCTAAATCTGAGATATTATCAGATCGATGCTATAAAAGGAATTGAACATAAGATCATTTCCACTCCTGAAGATAAGAGAGCTTTGTTAGTGATGGCTACCGGTACTGGAAAAACCAGGACAGTAATGGGGCTGGCATATCGCTTTATTAAATCGGACAGGTTTAAAAGAATCCTCTTTCTTACAGATCGCAGGTTGCTAGCCACCCAGGCATCAGATGGTTTTAAGGATAACAAGATTGAGAACCTGAACACCTTTGCGGAAACCTATCAGCTGGAAGAGTTAGGTACTTCAGTACCGGATTCAAATACACGGCTGCATTTTGCTACTGTACAAAGTATGGTAAAACGTCTCTTTTATTCCGAAAATGATCCTTTACCCATTGACACTTATGACTGCATCATTATAGACGAGGCACACCGGGGTTACAATCTTGATAAGGAAATTGATGAGGAAGATTTACACTTTAAAGACGAACAGGATTATGTGGGCCAGTACAAAAGGGTGATAGAATATTTCAATGCTTACATTATTGGACTTACGGCTACTCCGGCGCTTCACACGAAACAAATCTTTGGTGATCCTGTTCACAGCTACTCTTACAGAGAAGCTGTGATTGATGGCTTCCTTGTAGATCATGAGCCTCCATACCTCATTAAAACGAGATTAAGTGAAGAGGGTATTCTCTGGGAGAAGGGTGAGAAACCTAAAGCTTACAATCCCGAAACAAATGAAATTGAGGAGCTATCTGCGCTTGAAGATGAATTACGTATTGAAGTCGAGCAGTTCAATAAACTGGTTATAACAGAACCTTTTAATCGGGTTGTGATAAGGCAGCTTGTGCAGGAACTTGATCCAGAAAGTGATGAAAAGACTTTAATTTTTGCTGTTAGAAACAGTCATGCTGACAAAATAGTGGATTTGTTATTCGAGGAATTCGCAGCGATAGGAGTGGATGTGCCTAATGATGCTATTGCAAAGATTACGGGAGATGTTTATGACCCTGAAAATCTCACCAAACGTTTCAAAAATGAGAAATTCCCCAATATCGGAGTTACTGTTGACCTTTTGACTACCGGAATCGACGTGCCCCAAATCACAAATCTTGTGTTTATTAGAAGAGTTCGCTCCCGAATTTTATTTGAACAAATGATGGGCCGGGCCACCAGATTATGTCCCGATATAGACAAGCAGTTTTTCCGCATTTTTGACGCCGTACGTGTTTATGAGGCATTAGAAGATTATACTCAAATGAAAACCGTTTCTAATCCTCATGCTACTTTTAAAAAGCTTGTGGAGGAGCTGGAACATATTGAAACGCCTGATAGGGCCAAGAAGCAGATGCAACAAATTATTGCTAAACTTCAGCGAAAAAAGAAGAAACTGGAAGCCGGCAGCCTTGAAGAGTTTATGTATGTAGCTCAAGGAAAAAGTCCGGAGGAATTAATCCAATCCTTTAAAGCAGTTGAAGGAGAGCAGGTGCAGGCGGTATTGTCTGGATATGGCAGGCTATGGGATTTTCTTGATACAAAAATTTATAATCCAAAAGTTCAGTTGGTGTCCGAGCATGAAGATGAAGTGTTGGGAGTGGAGAGAGGCTATGGAAAAGCAAAAAAACCTGAAGATTACATTGAAGATTTCAGAAGCTTTATAAGTGAAAACCGCAACAGACTTGCCGCACTTGAAATCATCTGCACCAAACCCACAGAACTTGACCGAAAATCTCTGAAGGAATTAAAACTGGCACTTGATCAGGAAGGTTATAACGCCCGGACCTTAAGCACGGCCTGGAAATCGACCAGGAACGAAGACATTGCTGCCGATATCATTTCCTTTATTCGAACCATGGCTCTGGATCAGGATCTGGTAAGTCATGAGAAGCGGATTCAAAATGCCATGGAAAAGATAAAAACCATGAGGAACTGGAATAAGATTCAGCTGCGGTGGCTTGACAGGTTTGAAAAGCAACTTTTAAAAGAAACAGTACTTACAAAACAGGATCTTAATGACGATCCCTTTAAACGAGACGGTGGCTATCAGCGCCTTAATAAAATTTTTGAAAATAACCTGGATGAGATCCTTGAAAGGCTAAATGAAAATCTATATTCAGCTTAAGAGATGGAGAGGAAAAACGAATTTAACAGAGAGGAATTACAGGAACTGCGAGTTTTAGTTAAAAAATTTAGTCAGGCCAATACTGCTGGAGAAAGAAAAACTATTAGGCGGAAATTTAGGAATAAGGGATTTTATGTTTCTCATTTTGGTATTGAGAATATTGACATTGGTCAATTTGAATCTTTAATTAAAGCAGGTAGGATCCAGGTCATAAAAGAGAAGAATAGGTTTATTATAGATAAATCTGAGAAGTCAAAGGGTTCAGTTAAAGAACCAGAAGAACAAAAGGAGGTTCTTTTGTATTTAGAAGAGAAACTAATAAAAGGAAAGTATTTCTCGGCAGCTTACCTCGATAGTAAGCAAAATCTCGATTGTTCCGGATTTTATTCGATAAAACTTAAAAGTGGAAGCACACTTCCTAAACCATATCAGGTTCATTTGGCTGAGCGAAAGCATTCCATCATTTATTTTGGTAAGGCTGAAGGACAGACTCTCCGCAAGAGATTATTAAACCAGGAATTACGAGCCAGAGGACATGGTACCTTCTTTAGAAGTATAGGAGCTGTTTTAGGATATTGTCCGGAAAAAGGTTCATTGTTAAGCTATAAGAATAAGAAGAATTACAAGTTCGCACCGGCAGATGAGTATAAAATAATAAAATGGATTAATGAAAATCTTGAAGTAAGCTTTATACACTATACGGGCAATTTTAATATTGAAAATGATTTGATTAGAAAGTATACTCCTTTGCTTAATGATACTCATAATCCCTTGAGATTAAAAGAATTAATAGAAGATAAAGCTAGATGTAGAGCAGTAGCCAATGCTGAAAGTAATTAAAAACTAAGAACTGAGAATCGACACATGAGCGCAGAAGAAATTGCCAATAAACTCTGGAACCTTTGTAATGTACTAAGGGATGACGGAGTAACCTACCACCAGTATTTAAACGAGTTAACTTATATACTATTTCTAAAATTATCTGAAGTCAAAGGTTTTGAAGTACATCTCCCCGAAGAATATCGTTGGAGAGGCTTTGTAAATGAGACAGATAATAATGAAGCTTTTGTTCGATATCGGAAGTTCCTGGCAGAAATAAGTAACAAAACTAGCAGTGACAGCATTAAAGAGATTTATGCCGATGCTTCTACAAGTCTTCGGAAGCCGGTGAACTTTAATACACTTGTTCAGGCGATTGATAAAATTGACTGGTACGAAGAGAATGACCGGGATGTAATGGGTGACATCTATGAAAGCCTTTTGGAAAAAAATGCCGGAGAAAAGAAAAGTGGGGCAGGACAGTATTTTACACCTAGGCCTCTCATCAATGTGATGGTGGATCTGTTAGTTCCTAAACTGGGAGAAAAATGGAATGATCCCGCCGCTGGAACTTTTGGTTTCATGATCTCTGCAGATCATTATCTACGGCAGAAGCATGATGATTATTACGAACTTTCGGAGAAGGAGCGAAAATTCCAGGAAGAGGAGGCATTTAGTGGAGTGGAACTGGTAGGAGATGCGCACCGCCTTGCACTTATGAATGCCCGTCTGCACGGAATGGAAAGCAAAATTTATCTGGCAGATACATTAACTGAATTTGGTAAAGGGCTCAAAAATTTCGACGGAGTACTTGCCAATCCACCTTTCGGAACCAAAAAAGGCGGTGAACGACCAACAAGGGACGATTTTACCTTTCCTACGAGTAATAAACAGCTCAATTTTTTACAACACATTTATCGAAGTTTAAAGAAAGACGGCAAAGCTCGCGCAGCGGTCGTTTTACCGGATAATGTGTTGTTTGAGGATGGCGACGGTCAGCGAATTCGGCGTGACCTGATGGATAAATGTAATGTGCATACCATTCTTCGTTTGCCCACAGGAATTTTTTACGCCGCAGGTGTAAAAACCAATGTCTTGTTCTTTACCCGTGGTACCAGCGAAACCGGCAATACTAAAAATGTATGGTTTTACGATATGCGGACTAATGTTCCCAATTACGGTAAACGCACCCCTTTTACAGAAAAAGCTTTTGAAGATTTTATAAAGGCTTACACCGGCGGGATAGGTTATGATGAAGTAGAGGAAAATTACGACGGACTGGTAAGTAATGAAAGGCGAGAGGAAATTAAAGACGAACGCTGGAATAAAATCTCCCGTGAAAAAATTGCAAAAAAGAACGACAGCCTGGATTTGGGTTTAATTGCAGATAGCAGCATTAGCAATGGAGAAGATCTGGGAGAACCGGTTGAAATTGCAAAGGAAGCACTGGCAGAAATTCAGGAAATTACAAAGCAGTTGAATGCAATGATAAAGGAGTTGAGTTAATGGAGAAGGAATTGCCAAAAAGTTGGATCGAAACAGAAGTAAAAGTACTCTCTTACTTAATCAGAGGTGTTTCATATAAAAAGGCTGATGCGAAGTCCACGAAGGAGAAAGATGATTATCTCATACTCAGAGGGGGCAATATCCAAGACGGAGTAATAGTCGATAATGAAGGAGAGGTATATGTCAATGGAAGCTTTGTAAATGAGAATCAGAAAATTCATAAAGGTGATGTTGTAATTGTTGGTTCTACTGGAAGTAAGAAGCTAATAGGCAAGGCTGGTATCGCTAAAAAAGATTATGAGAATGTTTCTTTTGGGGCTTTTCTAATGGTGATACGACCAGTAAAAGGCATTAATGCCAGCTTTTTTGACTATTACTTTCTAAGTGATAACTATAGAGAAAAAATTAGAGAGTTAGCAGGAGGAATAAATATTAATAATATCCGAAAGGAATACATTGAAGGACTAAAGTTTCCCCTTCCACCTCTTCCTGAACAAATTCGAATAGTAGCTAAACTGGATACTCTTTTTGAGCAGCTCGAGGGGATTAATACCAGTTTAGAAAGAATTCCGGGACTGCTTAAAAATTTCAGGCAGCAGGTGCTTACTCAGGCGGTAACCGGGAAGTTGACCGAGGAATGGAGGAAAGGGAAGGAGGTAGATAAATGGAAAAAGCTAAAGGTAAAGCAATTTACTTCTAAAGTAGGAAGTGGGTCTACTCCTAGAGGAGGCAGTGAAGCGTATAAATCTTCAGGAATACCTTTAATTCGATCTATGAATATACATTTCTCAGGGATCAAGAAAAAGGGATTGGCTTTTATTGACGAAGGACAGGGAGCTAGACTTAAAAATGTCATTGTTGAAGAAAATGATGTTCTATTAAACATTACTGGTGCCTCAATTGGAAGGGTCTGCTTGGCACCTCAGGAATTTCATGGCGCAAGAGTAAACCAACATGTTTCGATCATTAGACCAAAAAAACCTGTTTCTCCGGAATTCTTAAATTTCTATTTCGCCTCAAATGTTATTCAGGATTTTATTTTCAAAGAAAATTACGGTGTTACACGTCAGGCTCTTACCAAAACACAGCTTTTAAACATGGAAGTTCTTGTTCCATCCGAAGAAGAACAAAAGGAAATTGTCAGACGACTTAAGGGATTTTTTGTGAAAGCTGATGCTATCGAACTGCAATTCGAATCTCTTAAAAGTAAAGTAAATAGTCTTCCTCAAACCATTTTACAAAAGGCTTTTAAAGGAGAGTTAGTGCCGCAATTGGAAAGTGATGGAGATGCGAGGGAGTTGTTGGAGGAGATTAGAAATACCACAGAAAGCCTGGTTCAAAAAGCTTCTGTTCGTAAAATGTTAATGAAGAATATTAATAAAACGTTGTCATCGGAATACCCCGTGGACCACGAAAGTATTAATACGGCAGCAGAGAGTGGATCCAGCTACAGCAATAAAAACAAATAATGTCAGCCACAGCAACCTTTGATAAAGTTACCATAGATGAATCAGTTCAAAAATTAGAGGCTATTTCACCGGTCCGCGTAAAAGAATTTTTTGAAGGAAAATCTAAAGATCAGTTCTTGCGGCTTAGGAAAAAAGCAGGAGTGTACGCCTTCTGGTGGGTAGGTGATTCTACAGTATTAAGGAAAGAAATAAATAAACAGCGTTACCAATTAAAGGGACCGGCAAACCGGGAGGATCATATTCAAATTATAATTTGTGAGGATTGGATAAAAGCAGCCACCTGTGAGGACAGGATCTGCCTCTACGTTGGGAAAACCACCAATTTGAACCAAAGGATTTCTGGCCATCTGCGATACACAGTTAAAGACATTTGGACGGATTCAAAGGGTAATTGCCGAACTAAAGAACCCTTTTCATTTGAGAAAAAACCAAATACAGTTAGCCAGTTGAGGATTGGCTTAGAGCGTATTTTCCATGATCATTCTTTAGATTATATAAAGAAAAATATTGCCATCTCCTGGCTGGAGTTGGAAGATAACGAAGAGGTAAATAACTCTCTGAACAGATTCTACATTGAGGATAAAATGGTTGCAGACCTTTTTCCAATTTTTAATGTGGATGTCGAGAGGTGAATATACTACGTAAAAATTGAGGATAATTGCGCTGACAAAATATTAATAATATCATGAATAAAGAATTTTTAGCATCAACATCACTATTTGCTGAAATGGCAAATAACAAAATCGATTTAAAAAAAATTATCGATGAGTTTATTATTTCCACTTTTGTTTTAATTAAAAAATATTCACAGGATTCGACGGAAATAAGAAATAACTTGATTCAGTTGTTTGATCTAAATATCCCTGAGGCTATAATTAGAACTCAATTAAAAGGTCTGAGACGTGAAGGAATTTTTGATAATGTCAATGGACAATACATTATTGATCCCAAGGCGAAGAGTGCAAAAACCCATATAAATGATAACTTCCTTAAAAAACAAAAAGAACATTCTGACTTGTTTAAAGATTTAATAAAGTTTATTGAATGGAAAAAGGGACCACTAAACGAAGACCAGCTCAAGAAATTAGAATCCACCTTTATAGAATTTTTATTCGATAATAATATTGATGATGAATATGCTGCGCTCGTAAGTGCATTTATTGTAAGAAATGAAGATAGACCTGAATTTTTAACGGCCTTGAATCTAATCCGAGAAGGAGCTACTATTTTAAAAGGTATCCAATACTCTTCTGATTTTAATGATACTAGTATTTGGAATGATGAGCTTACAATGTATTTAGATACAGAGCATTTGTTAAGCATCATTGGATTTAATGGTGAAACTTTTAAGAGTATTCTATATGATTTTTATGAGCTTGTAAGACAAATAAATGCAATAACAAGAGAAAAATATCAAAAGTCTTTAATAAAATTGAAATACACTTCTTCTGTTAGGTCAGAAGTAGAAAATTTATTTTATGCATGTAAAAAGATAGTTGAAGGTAATGGAGCTGTTAAGCCTGGGAAGACTGCAATTATGTCAATTATTGAAGGTTGTGAAACTCGTACAGACGTAACTCAAAAAGAAAGTAAATTTTTCTCAGACCTTAAGAATTTGAATATTCTATTAGCTGATGAAATTGATTTATTTGAAAATACTGAATTTAATGTTGTAGATGAGAAAGCCTTAAATAAATATAAAGACGAAAAAGAGGAAGAAGAGATTAACAAAATTCTTGAAAGCTTTACATACATAAATATTTTAAGGAGAGGAAGGAATAACCGGAAATTTGAGAAAATAGGACATATTATCCTTACAGGTGATAGGATCACTAGGTTAATGAGTTCAGATCTTGATGTAAAGGTGGAAGATCTGGATTTTTCTTTTGCTACAGATATATATTATGTTACTCAAAAGCTCTGGTATAGGTTAAATCGCGGTTTAGGATTTACATCAAAATTACCTGCGACTTTAGACATTGTCAACAAGGCTCAGATAATAATTACCGGTCAAATAAATAACAATGTAAGACAGAGGTACGAGAAACTCTTAGGTGATGTAAAAAGTGGTGTTCGAAAGGAAGAAGAAGTAAAAGATTATTATTTAAGATTAAGAAATAATACTTTCCGCCCAGAGGACATAAACAAAGAAAATATTTTAGAGCAGATTGAATTTATTTATAAGAAAAATGATTTAGAAGATTATCTAAGAAATGAATCAGCCAAAAATACTAAACTGGCGGAAAGACAAAAGAAAATCGATGAGTTGAAGCAAACTGCCGAGCAACAAGAAAAAACAATTAGAGAGTTAAAAGAGCAAAAAATTGCTGAGGCCAAAGAAAAAGGAAGGAAAAAAATGAAAAGATTGAAATTACTTTTGTTGAGCGGTCAGGTCTTCTTATTCTTCATTTTACTGTTATTGGCTTTTTACATTAAAGATGAGAAAGATACCTTCATTGCCACCATTTCCTTTGTATTCTTGTTAATGACGTTCTTACTACCATTTGTACAATCTAGAAGAATTAAAAAACATATCGAGATTTACGCCTATAAAGAATATAATCTAATTGTCGAAGAATAAAAAATTGACTAGACATGAAAAATTCTGAAGTATTGAACTTTTTATAATAACGAATAGTCAGATCAAACTAGTTGACATTAAATCTTTCAGGCTGGAAAGAGATATTCAAATTTTAATTGAAGGAAATACAGAGGAGTTATTTCAGCTGGAGTTTATTCTCAGAATTACGGTAGGCAAATACAGGGTAGATACTTTGCGCTATGATCCCGAAGCAAATGCTTTTGTTAAGATGAGGTAAAACATATGACTGCAGCTGCTTTTTAAGTAGAACCAATACCTAAACAAATGAGTCTTAAAGAAGAATTTATACAGTGGTTTTTTAAGAATGCTAACGGGAGATATTCATCCTTAAATGAAAATACTGTTTCTCAGGATTTGGAAGAATCAAATAAGAGATTTGACCGAAATATTTTTGACGTACAGGAGTCAAATTACAAGGAAATCCTCAGCTATCTAAAAAAAGAATTATATCGGAAAGATGGAGCCTTCAATAGCTATAGCGCCGGAGTGAGCCATCACCGCCCGCGAGCACTTTTAGGAAAGGAGAACTATCTCAGATTTATTGAGGAAAAATTTAGTTCCAAGTCATTAGACCAGCCCAACTATTGGATCTTCCAGGGAAGTCCTGAAATATATGATATTGAAAGAGCCTTACGTGCAGGACATCTTAAATCCTGGAAAATTGCAGCTCATAAAGACAGAATAAAACCCGGTGACAAGGTTATTCTTTGGCAAACGGGAGATAAAGCAGGGTGTTATGCGTTGGCCGACGTTGTTTCTGAGGTGGGAGATATCGAGGAAGAAAGTTATGAGAAACAGTATTATAAAGGTCCTGTTTCAGCTTCAAAAGAAGAAGAACGGGTAAAAATCAAAGTTATCGACTATCTGGCAGATGATCCCGTGCTGTGGGCTGACATTAAAGAACTGCCCGAATTTCAGCACTTTAAAGCAGGGAACCAGGGTACTAATTTCACGGCTACCGAAGAGGAATATAATAAAATCAAAAGGATGTCTGTCAAGATTTCTCATAGGCAATATTGGTTATATTCTCCAGGAAAACAGGCTAAGCACTGGGAAGAATTCTATTCAGAAGGAATAATAGCCATAGGCTGGGATCGACTTGGAGATCTCCAAAAATATTCCACAAAGGAAGAAATCATTGAGAAACTTCAGGAATGGGAGAATTCCGATTCTTCTAAAAAAAACGATGCAACTGCTTGTGATGACTTTTTGAAAAAGGTAAAAAACGGAGATGTTATCATTGTTAAAAAAGGAAAGCGAACCCTACTTGGCTATGGTGTGGTAACATCAGATTACTTTTACGATGCACAGCGTCCATACTTTCAAAAATGCCGAAAAGTGGATTGGAGACAAAAAGGATCCTGGAATACTCAGTTTGATATCGTGACTAAAACCCTTACCGATATTACTCCGTACAAAACAGAGGATCCAAATTATAATACTTATTACGAACGACTCCTGGGAATTATGTCAGGAGATAAGTCAGCGGCAAGAATGGATTATAGCGAAAAATTAAACCGGATCCTCTACGGACCTCCCGGAACCGGAAAAACGTTTCAATTACAGGATAGCTATTTCAAAGAATTCACTGTTCAGGAAACTTCCTTGAGCAGAGAGCAATACCTGGAAAACATAGTTTCAGATTTAAAATGGTGGAAGGTTGCTGCTATAGTTTTATTGGATATTAAGAAATCAAAAGTAACTGATATTGTTTCTCATGAGCTTTTGCTGATAAAAACAAAGCTCTCGAATAGTAAAAATCCTAATGCCACAATTTGGGGCTATTTACAGCATTATACTGATCCCGAATGTGAGTATGTAAAGGTCGCGGACAGGAGTTCGAATCCAATTTTTTATAAAGATCAAAATTCATATTGGGAAGTAAAGGAAGATCTTTTAGAGCAGTTTTACCCCGAAGCTTATACTCTTTTGGAAGAGGTAAAAAATTACCATCCTAATCCAGATAAATTTATAAAGAACTATGAATTTGTGACTTTTCATCAATCCTTTAGCTACGAAGATTTTATTGAGGGAATCAAACCCAATTTAGATGAGGAAGAAAACAATGTTTCGTATCGTATAGAAGATGGAATTTTTAAAAAAATGTGTCTAAAAGCAGATGCTGACAGGGAAAATCCTTATGCTCTTTTTATAGATGAAATAAACCGCGGTAATGTTTCGTCTATTTTTGGCGAACTCATCACCCTTATAGAAGATGATAAGAGGCTAGGAGAAGAAAATGAACTACGGGCAAAATTGCCGTATTCAAAAACTGAATTAGGAGTGCCGCCAAACCTTCATATCATTGGTACCATGAACACCGCCGATCGTTCAGTTGAAGCCCTGGATACAGCTTTGAGAAGGCGCTTTGTCTTTGAAGAAATCATGCCTCGCCCCGAACTGCTGAGAAATATTGAATTTAAAAGGTTCAACCTAGAGGAGTTATTAAGTACGATCAACGAAAGAATAGAGGCCCTTCTGGATCGTGACCATACCATTGGGCATTCCTATTTCATTAAGACCAATAGCGGAGATACCGAAGCACTTCAGGAGGCGTTTGAGAATAAGATCATTCCCTTACTGCAGGAGTATTTTTATCATGACTACGAAAAAGTTGCTCTTATACTCGGTGCCGGATTTGTGGAGCGAAAAGAGGGTAAAGTTAGCTTCGCGAAATTTCCAAAATTGGATCTTCCGGAAGTTCTACCTTCTTATCATCTTAAAGAAGTGGAGGATATAGAATCAGCTGTCCGAATCTTACTCAACCGGGAAGATGAGGCAGGGGAATAAGATCATAAAGGTTTTTGAGCATGAATTGCTGCAGGTAGGGGAGCAGTTTCAGCAAAAGCATTTAAAGGCTTTTTCCAAACTGAATGCCCTGCATAATGATATGTATTTTGATCTCCGGTACAACGGGATAAAATTCAAAAACTTTGTTGGGGTGATCCAGGTAGATGGTTTGACGGTCGAGATCCTTCCCAAGATCGATGCTGCTGAAACCAATGAAGAGCTATGGCAGTCGGTTCTCATCGAGATGCTAAAGACCACCCGGAAGCTACAGGTTCAAAAAGTGGGAAACGCGAATGTCTCCCGGCAAAACATTCACCTCCTCGATATATATTTCGAATGGTTTCTCAATGAGTTGGAGCTATTGATCCATAACGGCCTAATTAAGCAGTACTACAAGCAAACGAAGAATGTAAAGACACTTAAAGGAAAACTGGAGTTTGCCGGCCACCTTAGGAAGAACCTGATCCATAAGGAACGTTTTTATACTACACACCAGATCTACGACAAGGATCACCTCATTCACCGGATACTTTCTAAAGCTTTATATATTATAGAAGATTTTACGAAAGGTACTTACCTGTATTCCATGTGTAAATCTGTCCGCCTGGATTTTCCTGAGGTGAAAGAGATCAAAGTAGATAAGACCACTTTTTTGAGAGTCAAAAAAGGTAGAAAAACAGCTCCTTATGCTACTGCTTTGGAAATCGCCCGTCTCATCATTTTGAATTATGCACCCAATATTTCTGCAGGCGATGAAAAGATGCTCGCACTTCTCTTTGATATGAATAACTTATGGGAAGAATATGTGCTGGTAAAATTAAAACAGGAGGCTGCTTCACTTGAAAATGTGGAGGTTTACGGGCAGCAGTCAAGAGAATTCTGGCAGGGGATAACCATTCGCCCTGATATCGTGGTGAAAAAGGATGACGAGTATTTTGTCATCGATACTAAATGGAAGAATATTCAGAATTTCAATCCTTCCACCCAGGACCTGCGGCAGATGTATGTTTATAATGATTACTGGAAGTCGGTTCGTGCCATGCTGCTCTATCCTTCGGAAGCTTCAGTACCTCCGGATTTCAAAAATTTTAGACAACGGGAACATCAGTGTGCTGTTGGGAGATTAAATATTCTTGAACACAGGCAATTAAAACCCAACATTGGAAGAGAAATTTTGAATTGGTATCGGTTCACGACTTTATGATTAAATGATAACTCAATGTTTATTACAGGCAGATTTCAATTAATGCCATTCTCTTCATTTTTGCTAGTTGGGTGACTTTTGAGTATTGGCCTTAAAGGCGGAAATGCCATTTCAGGTCAAGCTATTCTCTCAAATCTATCTCCAGCATCCTTTAGATCGGCTTTTGTCACAGGTCTATCTTCTGACCTATCAAAAAGTTTTCAATCTGTTATTTACCTTCGAGTTCCGCAATCCGTTTTTGCAGTATCAATTTAGTTTCTTTTAGAGATTCATTGGCGTCTTCCAAAGCATTATTTGCTTTTTCAAGAGCATCCAATTGATTTTGGAGATTAATTAATTTTTCACGAAGAACAACTGGATCGGTTTCTTTACTAATAGATTCAGCGGAATCTCTTTGAAGCATCGGACCAGTACCGGTTAGTATCCACTCAGCACTATATAGGGGATAATTATCAACTAGTGCAATTAGCCATTTTGCCTGAATATCTGTGCCTTTACTTATTGCACGGGAAAGGACACCCTTACTTGCACCAATTTTCTTTTCTAAATTGGTAATAGTTATCCCTTCATTCTGGGCGATATCAGTGAAAACTTGTAAAATATTTCTCATATAGAAGATAATTATCTTCAAAAGTTTTTTGATTAGTTGAAAATTATCAACTATATTTGATTTTGTTCCGGTGAAAGGAACAAATAAATGAACAGGCAAACTTACGTAATTTATGAAGAAAACTTATAACACGGAGGTAGTAAAAGCCCTTGCCTGTAAATATAAGGTGACTCCTCGTTACATAAGATATTGTCTCAGTGGAGATAGAACTCCCCTATATGCAGATGAATTAATTGCAGAATATAAAAAGAAACTGGAGCAGGTAGAAAAGGCTTTAAAGTCTGACCTATAAATTAATAATATAACCCGACCTGAGAGCTCAGGTTCAAATATATCTCCTATGTCACATGATAATTTTGAACTATTAAAACAAGGACATCCTGATGCTTTAGAGTTTATCTATTCCAAATACCACCGCAGGATCTTCTGGGTGGGAAAGCAACTGATTAGCGATGAATTTGTCATTGAAACCATCCTTCAAGATACTTTCTTGAAACTGTGGGAGAAAAGGGAAGATATTGAACGGCCGGAACATATTTACTTTTTTCTTCGTTATGTGATGAAACGGGAATGTACCTACTACTATTGTCGGCCCAAAAATGACTTTTACAGGAACATCAACAGGTTGGAAAATTATGAAGACTATCAGAAATATATGCATGGTTATGACCCACAGAAAGAAGATGAGCACCTATCAGACCAGCAAGCAGATCAAAAGGCCCTTAACAGAATCAATAGCGTATTGCCACTATTGAGTGATAAGAGAAAACACCTGATAGAACTCTGCCTTAAATACGGGTTTCAATATAAAGCTATTGCCGATGCTATGGGAATCAGCATTAAGGAAGTTAGTATAGAAGTAAAGAAAGCCATCCAGGAGATTAAAAATTTTATTTATCAGGGAACTGATCTTGAAGCTAAAAATCAACCTGCTACAACAATAAAGGTTGAGGGTTCCATGACCGAAGAACAGGAAAAAGTGTTGCAGTTGCGTAGTGAGAAGAATTATTCATTTGCTGCTATTGCTACTGAGTTGAGCCTCTCCCAGAAGGAAGTCCATAAAATTTTTATAGCTGCGTACAAATTTCTGGAGGAAAAGCATCAAGAACAGTTACAATCTGCTTAACATGAAAAACTCCACTCTTAAACTTACCCGGAAAATACAGCTACTGGTGGACCTTCCAACTCAGGCAGAAAGGAAGGAGGCACTGGATAAACTATACCAATGGCAGAACAGGGCTTTTAGAGCAGCCAACATGATGGTTTCCCATTTGTACGTTCAGGAAATGATCAAAGATTTTCTCTATTTAACCGAAAGAGTTCAATATAAACTGGTAGACGAAAAAAAAGATGAATTAGGGATTTTGCAATGCTCACGGATCCATACGACCTATCGAGCAGTGTCCAGCCGGTTCAAAGGTGAAATTCCCACTAACATTTTATCTAATCTGAAGCAGTCTTTGTACAGCTCTTTCAATAAAGACAAAATGAAATACTGGAGTGGAGAAAGCTCTTTAAGGAACTTTAGAAGAGATATGGCCTTTCCATTCGATATGGAAGGAATCAGTGGTTTTTCATACGACGAAGAAAGAAGAGCTTTTTGTTTTCGGCTATTTAGCCTTCCTCTAAAAACTTATCTCGGGAAGGATTACACAGACAAACGCCACCTTTTAGAGCAAGCTGTAAAAGGAGAAATAAGGCTTTGTACATCACACATAAAATTAAAGGATGGAAAGATTTTTTGGCTTCCTGTATTTGAGATAAAAAAAGAGCAACATGCTCTTAAGCCGCAAGTGGTTGCAGAAGCTTCTATGTCTCTTGAATATCCCATAGTAGTTAAAACCGGAACCGAAAGACTTACCATTGGTAGCAGAGAAGAATTTTTGTACAGAAGATTAGCTATTCAAGCGTCCCGAAAAAGAGCACAAAAAGGAGCAACATTTTCTAAATCAGGAAAGGGAATAAAGAGAAAACTTAAGGCGGTGAATAGATTCCACAATACTGAAAGTAATTATGTATCCAATCGCATCCATGTTTATAGCAGGAGGTTAATCGATTTCTGTATTAAGCACCAGGCGGGAACTTTAATTTTAATGAATCAGGAGGACAAAGCTGGCATAGCTAAGGAAGAAGAATTCGTACTACGAAACTGGAGTTATTACGACCTTATAACCAAGATTAAATATAAGGCTGAAAAAGCAGGTATTGAAGTTATAACAGATTAGTTGAATTAGTCATGAGGGTGCTTGTACACCCACAGGGTGAGGTATAGGATTACACTCACTAAATGCATATAGCATATACAACGCGTGGGCTCACTTATTTTGATTAAGCCTGGCCGTTCATAAACAAGAAGACAAATATTTACCCAACGATAGTCTTTGGTTTGTTCCCGGGCCAGTGTAATGGATTATTTACACCATCCGGCGATCGCAATTGAGTCAGATTTTATTTTTAAGGCGGCCATTTTATGGAGTCCTAATAAATTAAATAAAACAACGTATTCGTTGTTTAGGGATAGTTCTATATTAATTTTTTCAGGAGGTTATAAGGGTCTAAATTAGAAAAAAGATCATCTTCATTTGTGGTAAAGGGATCCAGCCAATCAGCCTTTTGAAATCCAAAGTGAAGCATTTCGATATTTTCTTGGGTCAATTGATCATCCTTTTCCAACTGCTCTTCCAATTTTCTTAGATATTTTCTCAATTTTTGAGCTTCGTGCCATAGCTGTGACTTCTTGTAGAGGTCATTGAAAGCTTTCAATTCCTGTTGAATAAGTTCCTGCTTTTCCCTTTCGATCCTTTCTTGCTCCTTTCGCTCTTCCTCTCGAATTTTTCTTTTAATTTCACGTTGCCTCTCGTCTTCAGCTTCAATTTCCAACCATGCTATTATTGTCGAAAGTTTACCATCAAGTTTAATTGTCTTAGCGTCATTCCAGGCTTTACTGTAAAAATTTTCTCCAGCCTGAATGGAAAGCATACCGGTAGGTTCAGATTTATAGTCACTTCCATACTTTCCTTGAATCTTAATTCTTTTCTTTTTTTCTGAAATACTTAATTCAAATTCAATTCCGTACAACTTGACAAAGGAATGGTATCTTCCAAAAGTAAAATCATGTCCCCGGGCCTTAATGTTCTTTACTAGAACAGAAAGAATGATGAGAGAACGTTTCAACTGTTTTTCCGACACATAACAGCGAATTGGACCTGGAGAATATCGATCATAGTAGTCCAGTTTCTCGGGAACCTTAATTTCCTTCTTAAACCATTTTTTTGTTGCTTTTATAATCGGATCTACTTTTGGTGGTAGTTTTTCCGGAATAGTCAAATTCACCTTTGGATCTGCATCAATCTCCAGGATTTTTTTATCCATTTTGGTTAGGTAGCCGAAATCGCGATTGTCTCCCTCAAGGCGGAGGTAAAGAACGATTTCTTTCTCGTTTTTTAATTTAGAATATTCAGGCTGTAAACCTTCTTTTCCAAATTTCTTTTTTGACCAGTACCCTCCTGGAGGTAAAGGAATATCATTTTCTTTGCAGATATTCTTAAAGCTCGGGTATGAAACCATATACCTGTTTGTAAAATAGGAGAGAGGATGTTCCCAAACTAGAGAATAAAGTTCCTGACGGGAGAAGGTAATTTGCTCTATCATCACTACATGTTTATGAGGATGAAAATTTAAGGTTTTCCCTAAATTCCTGTGCGCTTTCTAAGCAGTAACACGAGAAAGTTTTATAGTTTCTATCTTTTGGTGATCAAGCGAGAGATGAGGAAAGCTCTGTTGAAAGAGCCCGAGACTTTTCCCAGTGATTGTTTGCTACCTACACTTATACTATTTTGGAATGAATAGCTTAAGAATGATATAGGTAGATTTTTTTGAGTGGATTTATTCAACCTTGAACAGTTGGGCTGGGTATAGATGCCTAAATCAGGAAATAAAAAAGTCTTTAAATCTCACTGAGACTATTAATGTTTGGTAATAAGCTTTTGTTGTGCTCTAAATCCTGTTGGAGTAAAGCCAATTTTTCTTTTAAATGTCCTGTTAAAATTAGATACATTATTAAATCCGCTATCGAAACATATTTCATTTATAGTCAGTTCTGTTTCGGTGAGGAGTCTTGCTGCGTGACCCAGGCGCAAGTCATTCACGTAGTCAGTAAAGGAGGTATTTGTAGATTTTCTAAAAAAATGGCTAAAGGCGGTTTCTGACATATTTATCAGGTTAGCTACATCCTTAAGATTGATTTTTTGATTAAGATTTTCTTGGACGAAATTATTCACCTTTTCAATTCTTCTGCTTTTTGAAATACGATAATAATCCACATAAGAATGAGAGGCAAGCATCTTAGTATTTCTTGCGATAGACAAATCGTAAAGAATGGATAAAAACTTCAGAAGGGAATCAAAATCTTGTGTTTCTGATAACTCAAGAATTCTTGGCTTCAATTTTTCAATGGTTTCTTCAGAAAATAATATTCCTCGCTTTGAACGTTCCAGCAATTCTTTAATAGATAGCATTAGCTTTCGGTTTAGAGATTCCGGTGCTAAGAAATGCTGGTGGAACTGGATTGTTACCACATGAGCTTCGCCTTCTGTTCCTATCCAGGTGTGGGGAGTATTGGCTCCAACTAGTACCAGATCAGAACCTTGATATTCCAAAATTGAATCTCCAATAATTCGTTTACCGGAGGAATTTAGCACCAGGTTCAACTCCAGTTCTGGGTGAAAGTGCAAAGGGAAGTCAAATTTAGCATTACGATGGTTAAGGACGATGAAAAAATCATCTTCAGAAATAGGCACTAATTCCCGCATTATCCGTTTGTGTTCATTCATAATAATACAAATTTTATAGTTTTATTAGGATTAGCGTTTTCCCTCTATATACTAAATGATTATGGTCACAAATATAAAGTAAATAAATAAAAATGAAGAGAACACAAGGTAAAATAGGCTTTAATGACTTCATTTTTTTCATTAAAGTATCATTATGAGGCATAATTTACAAAAGTGGGTAGAAGTAAATGTTATTACTTTGTGAAATATGATATTACAAACCTTCTAAAATTAATACCAAATGAAATACGTGTTAAGTAAATATGCACTCTTACTTGGCTTCTTTGTCTTCAGCCTACCGGTACTTGCGCAAATGTCTGTGAGTGGTACCGTGGTCTCTGAGGATGGAATGCCATTGCCGGGTGTAAATATTTTTGAAAAGAATACTCCAGATAACGGTGCAGTGACCGATTTTGATGGAAACTTCACATTAGAGGTGGAAAACCCTGATGGAGAACTTGTGTTTTCTAGTATAGGTTTTATTACTAAAACGATTTCGATTCCTCGAGATGGGCAAATGACTGTTACTCTTATGAATAACATGCAAGAGTTGTCTGAGGTAGTTGTTGTTGGTTATGGTGAAGTCAGGAGAAAGGATCTAACGGGCTCTGTTAGTACAATTGATGTGGGCGAAATTGAAGATATTCCTGCTAATTCGATAGAGCGTGTCCTTCAGGGGCGAGTGGCAGGTCTGCAGGTCGCTACTCCATCTCAGGATCCAGGAGCTGGGGCTACGATTCGTATTAGAGGGGGAAGCTCCTTGCGTGGTTCCAATGCACCTTTAATTGTGGTGGATGGATTTCCACTTGGGGATGCTGGGAATTTAAAACAAATTAACCCGTCGGACATCCAAAGTGTAGATGTTTTGAAAGATGCTTCTGCTTCGGCAATTTATGGTTCCAGAGGTGCTAATGGAGTAATTATTATAACTACTAAAATGGCCAAAGAAGGGAAAACGCAGGTGAGAATTCAGCAACAATCTACCGTATCTGCTTTTACTTCAAAGGTTGATTTATGGCGAGATCCATTATTGATGGCTCAGTTGAATAATGAATCAAGAAGGAATGGTGGTTTCGAACCACTCTATATAGGAGCTGAGAATTCTACAGGAGTTTACTATCCCTCTATTTGGGAACTGCAGTCAGGGGAATGGCCTCATTTTACAGAGTGGGATGATATTGTATTTCGTGATAACCCCATGTCCAACAATACTACTATTAGTGTTAATAGTGGAACTGAAAAGACTAGTTTCAATCTAAGTGCAAATTACTATACCGATATGGGGGTCTACATCGATGATGACTATAGCAAATATGGATATAACTTAAGGGTGAAGCATGATCTTCTAGACAATTTATCTATCAGGGTATCTAATATACTCTCGAAAGGAATGAGGGAGTACAATGGAGGTTTAGCGTATTGGAGGAATCCTATTTTTCCAGTCTACAACTCCCAAGGTGAATACAATCTTATAGGAACTAATGATTACTCACATCCTTTGGCTATCTCAGAAAACAGATTGGATGAGACCGAAATGTTAGACTTAATTACTTCAGCTGCTTTAGAATGGAGGATTATAGCCCCTTTAAAGCTTACTAGCAGGCTTAATTATAAGCATGGCAAATCTATTAATGATCAATATTTTCCAGATGTATATACGGAAACCGGAGATTTTAATGATGGAGCGGGATGGATCCGTAATTGGGAAGATCATAATTACGTTTCGGAAACCTTTGCTAATTATAATGACTGGTTCGGAAAGCACAATTTAGGGATAACAGCCGGTTTTACATATGAGAATTATTCTTCAAGGAGCTCAAATCTTGGAGCTTTTGATTTCGTGAATGAAACCCTGGGGAATGAGAACATGGAGGCCGGTAATCCAGAATTAAATCAGGTTCAGAATGGTCGTGTAGAAACCGAGCTGGTTTCAGGTATTTTTAGGATCAACTATGGATATGACGACAGGTATCTGGCAACCTTTACTGCCAGAGCAGACGGATCTTCTAAATTTGGAGAAAATAACAAGTGGGCTTATTTTCCTTCGGGAGCACTAAGTTGGAAGGTGCACGAAGAAGAATTTATGGCTGACTTTGATGAACTTGATCAATTTAAGCTTCGGGCCAGCTACGGAATTTCAGGAAATCAGGGGATAAGTCCTTATCAGACCCTTAGCCGGTATGGAGTCAGTAATTATTATAACAATGGAAGTTGGGTTACTGCTGTTGGTCCGGGGTATATTGTTGGAAGAGCGGGTCAGGGAGGAATTGAAGCGTTATGGGGAGGAATTCCCAATCCTGATCTAAAATGGGAAACTACATCTCAATGGAATTTAGGAGCAGATCTTTCCTTCTTTGAAGAGCGATTGAACCTTACGTTCGATTACTACCAGAAGCATACTAGTGATCTACTAAGGGAGCGCATTTTGCCTCTTTCATCTGGGTATGACAGACTTTGGGTAAACGACGGTGAAATTAAAAATCGTGGTTTTGAATTAAGTCTGGACGCAGGGTTAATCCAATCTGATAATTTGACTCTAAATACAACCTTAATTTTTTCAAGGAATCAGAATGAAGTGGTAAGTCTCGGAAATACTGCTGAATCCGGTTTAACCATTGATCCAAACACTGGAATGCAATTCGAATATTGGGGAAATAGTATAGAGCAATTCCGTCAATATCCAAATCTTCTTGCTGTCGGTCAGCCAATTAATATCTTTTACGGTTACAAAACAGACGGTATTATTCAAAACTTGCAGGAAGGAATTGAAGCAGGTTTGGATGGAAGTCTGGCACAGCCTGGAGAATTTAAATATGTTGATATTAATGGTGATGGTATCATAAATACTGAAGACCGTACAATAATTGGAGATCCGAATCCTGATTTTCATGCCAGTCTTGGATTTGATTTGAATTATGCCAATTTTGATTTTAACCTGTTTCTTAACGGTGCTTTTGGGCAGGATGTTCTTAATACACAGGCCTTTAATCAGCCGAGCAATCAGCCTTTACGATGGACACCTGATAACCCAACTAATGCTTATCCGCGTCTCAGGGATGGACGTCTGACTAACCTATCTGACTGGTGGCTGGAAGATGGTTCTTTTGTGCGGGTCCAGAATGTAACTGTTGGTTATACATTCAATCTTTCTACACAAAACACTAGTTCGGCACGTGTGTATATTAACGGTAACAACTTATATACTTTTACTGACTTCAGTGGTTATGATCCTGAAGTAGGAGGTGATGGGATTTATTGGGGTGGATATCCTCGACTGAGGCAATTGACTTTAGGACTGGATTTAACTTTTTAAAAAAAATTACGATGAAATCAACTTATAAGTATTTATTTTTTCTTTTTACTCTCGGCCTTGTCTCGTGCGAATTGGAGGAAGAGCCTTATGGATTCTATTCTGAGGACAATTTCTATCAAACGGCAGAAGATGCCGATGCTGCAGTAAATTATGCCTATGATGCTTTAACATACTTAGAATACTCCAGGGCTTATTTTTATCTTGGAGATCTTCCAACAGATGAAGCCTTTCCAAAATCGGATGAAGGTGCAGATGTTCAGGATCTGCACAATTGGACAGTCTCTAATTTTGGCACAAATGGGATTCTATCAAACTATTTTAAGTATAGCTATATCATAATCAATCGTTCTAACGCAGTAATAAAGAATATTCCTAACGGGGATTTCGACCAGGGGATCAAAGATCGATTAATGGGTGAAGCGTACTTTTTACGAGCCTGGAGTTATTTTAACTTAGTGAAGGCGTATGGAAACGTACCTATGCAAACTGAGCTTGTGGAGAGTATCGACCGCACTACCAGCCCTCTTTCTGCCAATCTCGATGAAGTGTATGACCTTGTCATATCAGATTTACAACAGGCGATAGGTCTAATGGGGCTTGAGCAGAGGTTGGGAAGAGTAGATAAAGTCGCTGCACAGGCACTACTTTCCAAAGTGTACCTACAAATTGCCTCCTCAAAAGAACATGGGGTTTCTCTTTACACGGAAATGAATAAGGATGTGGACGAAATGTATAATCTTGCTGCACAACGTGCCAAGGAAGTATTGGAAGGTCAGTCTGTGTACGGATTTGAGGAAGATCTGATTGAAATCTATGACGTCGACCAACCATTAGGTAGAGAGAATATTTTTCTTTTGTCAATGGATCGATCTGGAGAAATTGAGGGGGATTATTCAAAAATCTCAAAGTTGTTTATCCCTTATATAGATGGGGCTACAGTTTACTTAGAAAACCCCGATGGCAGTCTGGTGCCTACACATGATGGTTGGAGTGTCTTTCAGACTACTACAGAGTTCTACAATAGTTTTGCTGATAATGACAGAAGAAAAACAGAATTAATTGTAGATACTGTTTATAATGCAGCAGGGGAAGTCGTTGCAACGTACCCGGGAGCTATTGTTTATCCTTTTACCCGGAAATATATTGATCCCGATTTTATTGGGGATAAAACCAGTACTAAGCCTTTCCTACTTCGTTTTTCAGATATCGCCCTGGTATATGCCGAAGCTGCCGGACCAACTGCCGAAGCTTATTCATATGTTAATTTTATTCGCAATAGAGCTGGACTGGAAGATTTGCCATCTGGAATGGGGCTAAACGAATTCCGTGAAGCCATTCTGAATGAAAGGAAGTGGGAACTTTCCTGGGAAGGAAACAGGTTGTTTGATTTGAGGAGATTCAACAGAGTCACAGAAGTAGTTCCTGAAGCTTCAGGTCTATCAGAAACCGAGGCAAATTTCTATCCAATTCCCCAAACCGAAATAGATCTTAATCCGAATTTATAATATTAAATAATAAGATGATGAAGAAAATAGCCATAGTAATAACAGCCTTTGTCAGTTTAGCGTTGACAGGTTGTCAAACTGATCCATGGGAAGATATTGAGGAAGGAAACTGGAATAATGAAAGAAGTATTCTTTCATTAAAATTTGAAAACCAGATAGGACAACCAGTTATAACCAGAACTGATGAGAACACAGGTGAAATAGAGGTTTCTATCAATGCAGATGCTGTCCCTGATTTAAGTAGTATTACACTTGAACAACTGGTTCTTTCTTATAATGCGAAAAGCACTGTTGTTGAAGGTGAGAGTCTTAATTTTGAAAATGAAAACAATACATCAAGCCTTGTCGTTACTTCTCCAACAGGTAAAACCAGGGAGTATACTATTAAGGTAAATCCGTTTCAGGAAACTATTCTAGGTACTTATCAAATTCAGGATCTAGTACTCTACGGGGGGACGGGTCCAGAATATGGAGGTGGAGGCGTGTTGTCTTTGACCTCTAAACCATGGGTATGGCCGGAGAATGGTCCCGAAAAGGAGCTTGACAATTATCTTGTTTTTGAGCTTTCGGGAATTACTGAGGAAGGAAATACCTACGGAACAGTGACTAATTATGCCGGGGAGGACGAAACCTATGCCGATTTTACCTTTGTGGCCGAACCTACAACCGATGTAAATCATTTTTACAGAAAAATACCTAAAGGTCAGGCGGAATGGTCCCGCAATTACACAAATGGAACCATAACCTTCACCTTCGAAGATGGTCGAACCACAACTGGTACTTTTGAAGGTCCGGGAACAGAGGATCTGGGCAACGGGTTATCCAAAACCATCGAGAATTATGCATTTGCCTTTAATTTAAATGGGACTGATGACTGGGACAATATTTATTCTGACTATGACAAGTTCGTTAAAAAACCGCGTAGGTACTGGATAGATGTAGTGAAGGAGTAACCTCTAAAACAGAAAATCATGTTGCAAAAAGTTACAGGTTCAAGGATGATCTTGGGTATCATTATGTTTTTTATTTTTTCCTCCTGTGTTATAAAACCAGGTGATACTTCAGATCCCGAAGATTCTCCAAGACCGGTAGTAGATGCCAATATTATTATTGATGGAGCCCGCATAATTACCCAATCCTACTTAGGAAATGGAGCCCAATGGGACCCTTATCAACTGGACTATGGGAAAGTGAATCTATCCATATCGGAGGCTGACTGGAAGAAAATTTATGACCGTCTGGATTTTATGAGACCCCAGGTAATGCGTGTGATGATTAATACGGTCTCAGCCATGGAGGGGGACACTCTTAACGTTCAAAAGGGTCTTGAGCAACTGCTGCCCATTTTGGAGTATTGCCAGTCCAGAGATGTTACTGTCACCTTTGGAGATTGGGGAGGAAGAATGGTGGATTCTAAAGCGGATACTATTTCAGAAAGGCATCTGGAATATGCAGCGAAATATTTGGATTTTTTGGTTAACGACAAGGGTTTCTCTTGTATTAAGTACTACAACATGATCAATGAGCCCAATGGCTTCTGGTCAGTGACAGATGAGAGCTACACCCTATGGAGAGATGCTACGGCCTACTTTCAGGAACAACTGGAATCTCGTGGCCTTACAAATAAAGTGAGTATCATGGGTCCGGATATCGCTATTTGGGACACTGATGAAACGGACTGGATTAGTAGGACCGAAAGAGATTTGGGGGAAGCGGTGGGACTTTACGATATCCATACTTATCCTTCCAAATCCACCGTAAATTCTGGCGAATATTCTGAGATAATCAGGGCTTATAAAGAAGAAGCTCCAGATGATGTGCCTATAATTATGGGTGAGATCGGATTCAAGTTTGTGGCGGAAGAAGATAAACATCTGAATGAGGAAAATATTGTCAGGGCAGAGGCTAAGCCCTACGCTTCTGTAGAGGATTCCCAAATGTTTGTTTATGATCATGTCTACGGTACGGATATGGCCGATGCGCTTTTCCAGACGGTGAATGAAGGTTACTCGGGGTGTGTAGTTTGGATGCTCGACGATGCCATGCATTCAAAAGAAGAAAGACATAAGCTAAAAGTATGGGGTTTCTGGAATATTCTCGGAGAGGAATTTTTTGGTGCGGAAGAGGAAGCGGTTCGACCATGGTTCTACGCATGGTCATTACTGACAAAATATATGCCTTCCGGGTCTCGCATAATAGAGACTGTTCGGGAAGGAGATGAATCTGTTAAAGCCATTTCCCTGGAAAAAGATGGAAGCCATATGCTCGCTATAGTAAATGTAGGCAAAGAAAAAAAGCATATCAAAGTTAGTTTTGAAAATTTGCCGAACCTTGAAGGAATGAAAAAATTCATTTATTCGGAGGACTTAATCATAACTGAAGGGGATCACAAGATCTTACCCAATGAGACAGGTCTTAAGATTAATTCCGCTGAGAGCCTGGAGATGGAAATTACCCCTGAAACTCTGATCGTACTGACAAATTTTACTTATTAATTATATATGAAAAAGATTACTGCATATTTATCCTTAATATTTTTTTTAAACATGGGTTGTTCTACAGATGATAACCATGATGGCGGAGGTGAAAAACCTCAGCCAGGGGAAAATACAGCCCTTTCACTTGTGGATAAACAGGCAACGGAGGAAACCAAGGCTCTGTATTCCAATTTATGGAGCATACAGGAGCAGGGGGTCATGTTTGGGCATCACGACGCTTTACTTTATGGAAGAAACTGGTATGTCGAACACGGACGATCTGACATTAAGGACGTAGTAGGTGATTACCCTGCAGTATTTAGTGTGGACTTCGCTGAATTGATGGACGATCGCTATGCCACTGCGGAATTAAATGAGCATCGGGTGAGAACCATAAAAGAATCCAGAAGAAGAGGAGAGGTAATTTTGGCTAATGCACATTTAAACAATCCTTTAACGGGTGGTGATTCCTGGGATAACTCCAGAAATGATGTGGTTAAGGAAATATTGATTGAGGGAAGTCCAACTAATCAAAAATATCTTGATTGGTTAGATAGATTGGCAGCAGTGGCCCATAGTTTGGTAGATGATAATGGAAAGCCTATTCCTGTTATTTTTCGCCCTTATCATGAACATAACCAAACCTGGTCCTGGTGGGGTAGAAGTGCTACAACCCAACAGGAATTCATTGATTTATGGAGGTTTACTATCGATTATCTAAAAAATGAAAAGGAAGTACACAACTTCATTTATGCTATTTCCCCCCAGCTTGATCAACTTGGTAGCAAGGAAAACTTGCTATTCAGGTGGCCGGGTGATAATTATGTAGATTTTTTAGGAATGGACAGTTACCATGGTACTAATACAGCTGCTTTTAGCAGTAACTTAAGGAATCTGGCTATTCTTTCACAGGAGAAAAACAAACCTTCAGGAGTTACTGAAACTGGAATTGAAGGTATTTTAGGTTCGGACGGGGAAACTTATGAAGAATATTGGACCCGGGAAATTGGAACTCCTTTAGCTGGAAAGAAAATATCTATGGTTGTGATGTGGAGAAACAAATATGATCCGTCCAATACAGGGTTTCATTTTTTCGCTCCATTTGAAGGACATAGTTCAGCTCCTGATTTTCAGAAATTTTTTGCAATGGACCACATACTTTTCAGCAGTGACCTTCCTGAGATGTATGAAATGGTCAACGGGATAGATTTTAATTAAATATAAACATAGAATCGTGAATAAGATGCAGCAACAAGCAGCAAGCAATAAGGCAGTGAAATTTAAATTTAAAAAAAGTGAGGCTAATCCAATTTTAAAACCAAATCCGGAGAATTATTGGGAGAGTCTGGTAGTTTGTAATCCAGGAGTATGGTATGAAAATGGAACCTTTTATATGCTTTATCGAGCCGCTGGGGATGATGAGGATCATGTAATCCGCTTTGGTCTGGCCACTAGTAAAAATGGAGTGGATTTTCAGAGAGCTTACCGAGAGCCCGTTTTTTCTCCTAGTGTAGACGGACCTGACATGGGTGCTGTAGAAGACCCGAGAATCGTAAAGTTCGAAGATGAATACTATATCACTTATGCTTATAGGCCTTATCCTCCAGGTCAGTACTGGAAATTTGGTCATGACGAAATCAATCTGCCAGAGTGTGGTCCAGATGCGCCCGAGGTACTGAAAAATAATATAGCCAATTCCGGTCTTGCTCTTACCACTGATTTTAAGAATTACCGGAGGCTGGGCAGGATTACCCAGAGCAATTTAGATGATAGAGATGTTATCCTATTTCCAGAGAAAATTAACGGAAGGTATGCTATGTTGCATCGGCCAAAGGAGTGGGTGGGAAAAGAATATGGATGTGAGCATCCATCAATTTGGCTGCGGTATTCAGATGATTTGATGGTTTGGGATGAGCCTAGTACACTGCTTTTGGCCGGGAAGAAAAATTCTTGGGAAGAGAAAATTGGAGGTAGCACCCCTCCTTTGAAAACTAAAGACGGATGGCTCATTATTTATCACGGAGTGGAAAATGGAGGGCAGGGATATTATCGTGTAGGTGTGGCTTTGCTTGACCTGGAGGATCCCTCTATCGTAAAATGCAGACTTGATGACTGGGTGATGGAACCGGAGCACGATTATGAGATTGACGGTTTCTATAAAGGCTGTGTGTTCCCTACAGGGAATATGATAATCGACGGTACCTTGTACGTATATTACGGAGCAGCAGATCGATTTGTGGGGCTTGCTACCTGTGACCTGGATGAACTTTTAAATTTGTTAAAAAATGAAAAATAAAAATATCAGCTTCTTCATATTTCTTTCACTGGCGGCGGGGTTTTTCACCTCCTGTCAGAATACACAGGAGAAGGAAAATGAACTGGTAAGAATTGAAATGGACAATGTCATTTCATCTGAGTTCATTGGAAACGGGGTGGAGTGGTCTGCCTATCCACATGCCGATTCACCAGATGCTGAATGGGGGCTTTTGATGACCGAAGACAAGTGGCAACAAGTATTTGATCGATTGGATTATATGAAGCCCCAAATTGTAAGGGTGTTAGATCAGGCAAACTGGAGATATTTAAAAGGGATGGATGACGACGGGAATCCCATAGTCGAATTTGACAATCCCGAAATGGAAGCCCTTTTCAAATTACTTGATTACTGTCAGGAGAATAATGTGAAAGTAATTCTCGGAGAATGGGGACAACCCTATAAAATTCATGATACAAATCTAAACATGCAGGATGCTTTCACCGGGACAAATGACCCCCGGTGGATTTCTATAATTGCCGATCATGTGGAGTTTCTCATCAAAGAAAAAGGCTATACCACTATCGATTACTACAACCTGGTCAACGAGCCTAACGGATATTGGTCTACTGTTGATGGTAACTGGGAAGAATGGAAGGAAGGTATTTTGATGCTCGACAGTGCCTTTGTCGCCAGAGGCCTGAAAGAGGAGATTGAAATTATCGGACCCGATGCCACGCCTTACAATAATGAAGCCTCTGCTTACACAGGGGAGGAGTGGGCAAGAGAAGCCGTATTGCAGCTAAGTGACGTACTGGGAGCTTATGATGTACACGACTATCCTACAAAGGATTTTGTGAGGTCAGGTGAATTCGGAGCCCACTATGGGTCCTTGGTTTCCTTTGCTGACAGTGTGGCTAGAAAGCCTTTCATATTGGGAGAAATAGGTTTTGAAAAATATGTTGAAGAAAATATTGAGCGATACGAAGCTGATGAATTTGCAAGCCCTGATAGTCAGATGTCAATATATGATTTTGATTATGGTGTAGACATGGCCGATGTGTTGGTGCAATCAATGAATAGTGGCTTTGATGCAGTGATAGCTTGGGGCTTGGATGATGCAATGCATACCAATGGAGATACTGGTGATAAGACTCAACTAAAGAAATGGGGGATGTGGAATATACTAGGGAAAGAGCTTACTGGAGATTCTGCAGAGGAAGACATTCGACCATGGTTCTATACCTGGTCCATAATGACGCGCTATTTTCCCGGAGAAATGATTATAGTTAAGAATTCTGGTTTAAACATGCAAGGGGTTAGGATGGTCGTGGGTCGTACAGAGGAAGAGCAAATCACTTTTGCTGTTGTAAATAATAGTGTCAGTGATGCCACGTTTCAGCTTGATACTGAAATATATCAGGATCAGGTCTTCAGGAAATTCATATATAGTGAAGATTTAAGGCCGGTCGATAGCAATAATTTTCCGGTTCCGCACGAAGAAAATTTGACCTTTAAAGACAAAACCAGCACAATAAATATTCCTTCTAAAAGTGTGGTTTTATATACCACCTATAAATATTAAAGATCAATTTAATGGCTCAATTATCCACTATAGATTTAATCGTTCTTGTCTTATATATTGTTTTTATTATCTGGTGGGCGTTAAAGCACGGAAAAGCTAAAGACTCGGATTCCTATTTCCTTGCAGGACGCGATCTAACATGGCCTGTAGTGGGCCTCTCTTTATTTGCTGCCAGTGTCTCTAGTTCCACGTTAATGGGACATTCGGGAGAAGGATTTATAAGTGGCATCGCCGTTTTTAATTACAACTGGATTTCGGTCCTGGTGATGGTCTTCTTTGCTCTTTTTTTCCTGCCATTTTACATCCGTTCCGGAATTTTTACAATGCCTGAATTTCTGGAGAAGCGATTCGACGGAAAATCCAGAACTTATTTTTCATTTATAACGATTATAGGAAATGTTTTTTTGGATGCTTCTGCAACACTTTATACCGGGGCATTAATTATTAAGATGATCTTTCCAGAAGCAGAGGTAATGTGGATTATTATAGGAATGGCTGCTGTAGCTGGAAGTTATACTATTATAGGGGGACTCTCCTCTGCAATTAATGCCGATGTAATACAGGCAAGCGTTCTAATTGTTGGTTCCACCATATTGGCCTTTTTTGCTATGAATGAAATAGGTGGATGGGAAACCTTCATAGACCGATTTAACGAGGGTTTTTGGCTCAAATTGACTCGCCCCATGGATGATCCTACTGTGCCCTGGCTGGGTATGTGGGTTGGGATTCCAATCCTTGGCTTTTATTTCTGGGCTAACAACCAGGTGATGGTTCAAAGGGTGCTTTCTGCACGGTCTGTTGATCATGGTAGAAAAGGGGTACTGTTGGTAGGTTTCCTCTATCTGTTTACAATTTTCATTTTTATAATGCCTGGTCTGATAGCCAGAGGTATAAATCTATTCGGAGTAGAAAACTTGCCCGATAGTATTATTAGTGGGAGCACATTAAAGACAGATTACGGTGTGAATACTGATGAAGTTTATCCCCGACTGATAGTTGAACTGCTTCCAATCGGGCTAATCGGAATTATTCTTTCAGCTATGATTTCAGCACTAACATCAACTTTAAGTGCGACTTTAAGCTCAGTCTCCACTCTCTTTACAATGGATTTTTACAGCAAATGGAATAAAAATGCTTCTAGTAAGGAAAAAGTCAGGGTGGGTAAAATTACAGCGGTGGTAGCATTAATAGTTTCAGTGGTTTGGGCCCCCTTCATCGAGGAGTTTGATTCTTTAATAGCTTATTACCAGGAGATCGTAAGTTATCTCGCTCCCCCGGTAGTAGCGACCTTTTTCCTTGGACTCTTCTGGAAACGTTCCAATGCAGTAGGAGCCTTTAGCGGACTCATGTCCGGACTTGTAATGGCAGCTGCAATTATGTTTACAAAGTATGTACTGGAGATTGAAATAGGTTTACACTTCCTTTTACTGGCGCCTATAGTAATGCTTCTTAGTTTAATTGTCAATGTACTGGTAAGTCTTATGACGGCTCCTCCGGAACTGGAAAAGGTGGAAAAGAACACATGGACGATACAGATCTGGAAAGACGAAACCAAGGAATTGGAAGGAACTGTTTGGTATAAGAATTTTAGGTTTCAAGCCCTCTTACTGGTACTAGCTTGCTTTGGAATGTATTACATCTTTTTTTAAAAATTTGGCATGAAAAAAATATTGTTTTGTTTTCTGCTTATACAAATTTACACCCCTATGACAGCACAGCATTTCTCTGAGGAGATTGAGCAGCAGATTGACTGGCTCCTTAAAGAGATGACAATACAGGAAAAACTAGGGCAGATGAACCAGCTTTCCGCCGATAATATGGAGGTTAATTATGACTTGATTCGGAGGGGAATGGCCGGTTCTGTTCTAAGCATAACAGATCCTGCCGTGGCCAACAAGGCTCAGCAGATAGCCATGGAGGAGTCTAGGATGGGAATTCCCATCATCATTGGCCGGGATGTGATCCATGGTTTCAAAACTATATTTCCTATTCCTTTAGGTCAGGCTGCAAGTTTTGATCCTGATATCGTGGAAGAAGCGGCAAGAACGGCGGCAGTGGAGGCATCGGAAGTAGGAATACGCTGGACCTTTGCACCCATGGTAGATATCACCCGTGACCCACGTTGGGGTCGAGTAGCTGAAAGTCCCGGGGAGGACCCGTTTCTGGCCTCCCGAATGGCTGTGGCTATGGTAAAAGGTTTCCAAGGGAAAGATCTTTCCAATCCTACCTCCCTTGCCGCCTCTGCCAAGCATTTTGCGGGATATGGTGCTGCGGAAGGAGGAAGAGATTATAATTCTACATATATCCCCGAAAGGCAAATGAGGAACCTTTACTTAAAGCCCTTCGAAGCTGCTGTAAAGGAGGCTGGTCTGGCCACCATAATGTCGGCCTTTCATGCCAATGACGGAATTCCGGCTACGGGTGACAAGCATCTTTTGAAGAGTATTCTCAGGGACGAGTGGGGCTTTGACGGTTTTGTGGTTTCCGACTGGGCTTCGGTAGATGAAATGGTGGTACACGGTTATAGTCAAAATCGTTCACAGGCTGCAAATCAGGCCATAGAGGCTGGTATTGACATGGAAATGGTCAGTGGCACCTTTGTAGAACATGGGGAAAAGCTTGTGCGTCAGGGCAGCCTTTCCATGGAGGATCTTAATAATGCGGTTAGCAATATTTTAAGGGTTAAATTCCGACTAGGTTTGTTTGAGAACCCTTACGTAGAGGAGGACAGGGATAGTAAATTTTACCACACAGAGCACTTGGCCCTGGCTAAGAAGGCAGCAGAAGAATCCTTCGTACTTCTAAAAAACCAGGAGGAGACACTCCCTTTGAAAAACATAAAGACTCTGGCTGTTTTTGGACCTCTTTCCGATGCCCCGCATGAACAACTTGGCACATGGGTATTCGATGGGGAGAAAGACCACACCATAACGCCTTTAGATGCCTTAAAAAAAATGTACGGCGAACAGGTGGAGATTCTTCATCACCCAGGACTGAAATTCTCGAGGGATAAAGATACCACCAGCTTTGTGAAAATGAGGAAGCTTGCTGCAGCGGCTGATGCAATAGTTGTATTTTTGGGAGAGGAATCAATTCTTTCGGGGGAAGCACACAGTTTATCCAACCTTCGGCTCCAGGGAGCACAATCTAAAATGTTAAAAGAGCTTGCGGCACTCAATAAGCCATTGGTTTCGGTTTTTCTGGCCGGTAGGCCACTTGAGATTGAAAAGGAGGTGGAACTTTCCGATGCGGTAATATATGCCTGGCATCCAGGTACCATGGGAGGGCCTGCTATAGCCGATGTGCTGTTCGGAAAATCGAGCCCTTCTGGAAAATTACCCATGACTTTTCCCAAAAATGTAGGGCAGATTCCCATTTATTACAGCCATGAAAATACAGGAAGGCCGGCCACTGACAATGAGATGCTAATAGATGAAATTCCTGTAGAAGCTTCCCAGACCTCCCTGGGGAACAGGTCCTTCTATCTTGATAGCGGACATGAGCCCCTCTTTCCATTTGGTTACGGCCTCACTTATACCACTTTTGAATATGGGCGTATTGAGCTCCTTGAGGATGTACTGCAAAAGGACGGTATACTAAAAGTTGAAGTGACTCTAAAAAATACGGGTAAAGCAATGGCAACAGAGGTGGTGCAGTTGTACACTCGTGATCTGTATGCCAGTGTGATCCGCCCGGTGAAGGAACTTAAGGATTTTAAAAGAATCACCTTGGCACCGGGGGAGCAAACAGTAGTGCATTTTGAAATTAATATAAGGAGCCTGGCATTCTGGAATCGCGATATGGAGGAAGTAGTGGAGCCGGGGGAATATGAGCTGTGGCTGGGAGGTAGCAGTGACACAACAGAAAAAGTAAACTTTCAGGTTAAATAACGTAAAGATGAAAAGAGAGATTGTTTATTACTTATTGTTTTTGTGTGTGTTAACCACAGAGGCAGTAGGTCAGAAATTTGTGCAGGTAGAGCATGGTGGTTTTGTTCATCAGGGGAAACCTTACCATTTTTTGGGTACCAATTTCTGGTACGGGATGAACCTGGGCCATGAAGATAAAGAAAGGCTCGTCCGCGAATTAGACAGGTTAGAGGATCTTGGGGTGAAGAACCTGAGAATAATGGCAGGCTCTGAAGGAGCAGAGGGTACCCCCTGGCGTATGCAGCCCACCGTACAGGAATTCCCCGGGAATTATAATGAAGATCTTCTACAAGGGCTGGATTTTTTGTTGGCGGAAATGAAGAAGAGGAATATGCTGGCAGTTGTTTGCCTCAATAACTTTTGGCCCTGGTCTGGAGGTTTTTCACAATATGTCTCCTGGGCCAACGATAATGAAGCCATTCCATATCCCCCTCCTGCAGAAGGAGGAGACTGGGGTACTTATCAGGCTTATGCTTCCCAGTTCTACACCAACGAAACAGCTAAAGAATGGTTTCGAAATTTTATTAGGACAATTATAGAAAGAGAGAACAGCCTTACAGGTGTTGCCTACAAAGAAGACACTACGATTATGGCCTGGCAGCTTACCAATGAACCTCAGGGGGGAGCCTATGAAGAAGCTTATAGGAATTGGCTTCACAATACTGCGAAATTTATTAAGGAACTCGATGGGCAGCATCTGGTAAGCATTGGGAGCGAAGGGAACACACCTTCTCCCCAAAACGGGACAAATTTCCGAAAGGATCATGACTCACCATATATCGATTATGCTACATTTCACGTGTGGATCCAGAACTGGGGCTGGTATGATCCGGAGAGAGCAGAGGAAACTTTCGACGATGCTATTTTGAAAGCTAGTGCTTATATTCAGGACCATTTTCAGGTGGCCAATGAACTAAATATACCTATTGTTCTGGAGGAATTTGGTATCTCCAGGGATGCCAACAGCCATCATTTTGATGCGTCGGTGAGCTATCGAAACAGGTATTTTGATTTTATTTTCAGTACCTTTTTTACTTACGCCAAAAGTATTCCACAGGTTTCCGGAGTGAATTTCTGGGCCTGGGGGGGTGAAGGTCGGCCGCGAAAGGCGGGTGCCATTTGGCGACCAGGAGATGATTTCATCGGAGATCCGCCACATGAATTACAGGGTTGGTATTCAATATACGATCACGATGCCACAACTCTGAAACTAATATCAAGGTATAGCTCTAAGTTTTCTAAATTATCTAACGAATTAAAATAGATTACCACAACATGATAAATTACCCATTAAAATTTCATCCTATACTTAAAGAAAAAATATGGGGAGGTAATAAGTTAAAAGAAATTTTAAATAAAAAAACAACCCAAAAAAATATTGGAGAAAGCTGGGAAATATCGAGTGTAAAGGATAATACTTCCATTGTTGAAAATGGCCCTTTGAAAGGAAAAGCATTATCGGATCTAATTGAGGAATATCAACATGATCTTGTTGGCAAGAAAAATTTTGAGGTATTTGGAACAAGTTTTCCCCTACTTATAAAATTTATAGATGCCAATAAAGATTTATCTGTTCAGGTGCATCCTCACGATGAAGTGGCCAGGGAGCGCCATGATTCCTTCGGAAAAAATGAAATGTGGTATGTTGTTCAGGCTGACGAAGGATCAAAAATCAACATAGGGTTTTCAAAAAATATTTCTAAATCTGAATATTTACAATGTCTTGAGGCGGGGAAAATTGTCTCACTCCTAAATTTTGAGGAAGTAAAAAAGGGAGATTCATTTTTTATAAAAACCGGAAAGGTACATGCCATTGGATCCGGTGTCCTTCTCGCAGAAATCCAGCAAACATCTGATATTACATATCGCATCTATGACTGGGATCGAACGGATGCCGAAGGGAATTCCAGGGAATTGCATACTGATCTTGCATTAAATGTAATTGATCTTGAAAGAAAAGAAGATTTCAGAATGCTAGTCGATAGACGTCTTAACGAAACTTCAAATATAGTTAGCTGTAAATACTTTACTACTAATTTCATTTTGATAAAGGGTCACATGGTAAAGGATTATTCTCGGTTGGACTCTTTTGTGATTTACATGTGTGTCGGAGGGGAGGCTGTAATTTCTATTGAGGGTAATACTGAAACTATTGCCATGGGTCAGTCCTTCCTTATTCCCGCCAAAAATATGGAAGTGGAAATAACTTCGGAGCGGGTTGAGTTGTTGGAAATATTTGTTGATTGACTTATATGTATTTCGAACCGGTAGAAGATTAAAACCAAAAGACCAGGTGAAGAATAAAATTTCCAGCGGACATGATAAAACGATATTAATAGATTAATTGATTTTTAGAATGGTTCTATGAAGTAGCTCTAAATATTTTTTGGTTTCGTTTATAATGGCTACTAAAATTGGTCAAAATATTATCTTTCAACAATAGCACTAGGGTCTATCTTCTTGAAATTAAAAAGAAAGTACCGCTTTAATTGGACAATTATACCACTTTAGCGATGATTATATAGGCCAATATCCCATTAAGAATTAAAGATGCAACAAATAAGGTCAAAGCCCAGACTGGATATGCCTTTGCCTTTTCAAGGGAGTGGCCAAGGTTCTTCATTTCTTGATTGTGCGAGGATAAAGCCTTTTCCAGTCTTTCCTGCTGCAGCCAGATCGTTTTTTCTAAGGCTCTGCTATCGATTAAAATTTTTTGCTCCTGAATTTTCTGCAACTTTTCTACAGTCTTTTCAAACTGTTCAATTTCTGAAACGAGCATTTCTGATAATTCCTCCAATTTAGTCATAGTCCCATGTTTTAGTATTCAATTCCCCGGCTAATAATTTGTTTTAGAACATGTTTTGTGATGCTCACGATCATTCGATTTGAGAGCTGTACTGCTTTTCCTGCCATCTTCAACTGTTCATTTTCTTTTAGAAATGGTTTTACACCGACCTGGCTGGCCATGGCTTTTCCGATATTTCCGCCACTCATTGACCTGTGGATTTCGCTTCCTTTGAGGTTGTAACCATCAAACTCAAACCGGAAACCCTGCAACTTGTTAGCTTTATTGATACAGGGAATTACTTTCACCTTATTGGCTTCCATGGCCTTGATGTACTGATCAAAGCTTTTTGGTTTGAAGTTTTTCATGGTGATGTCATGCCGTCGCTTAATTTCTGCCCGTATGTCTTTCAGGTTAAATTCCTTCTCAATTTGTAGGTGCTTTACTGTTGTTAACTGATATTGGTGTGCCACTTTTTCCGCAGCCTGTTGACAACGCTTTCCAATAAAGCTGTCGTTATATGCAGTTCCATTGAAGTCGATCCTGTTCACGTATAGATGTATATGCAGGTGTTGTTTGTCCCGGTGTACAAAAGCAATTGCCTGTCTTTCTCCCAGCTTCATTTTTTCCATAAAAGCTGCACATATTTTTTGAAGCTCAGCCTTGTGAAGTTTCTTTCCATCTTCAATTGCAGGACTGAGTACAAAAGACAGCGTATTCTTTTTGCAATTGACATTCTGTTCCTGGATCAGCTGAAATTCCCGGCTGATCTCTTTTGGATTGTCTCCTACGAGATGTTGCCGGTATACCACTTCAGCATTCTTTTCCTGGTTCCATCCGTAAGCCATTGATGCGCGGGTATGGGAAATGGATTTTCCTTTGCCAATCATTTCTGAACCTTTTCAAATTGTTGTTTTATCTCATCTGCCAGGGCATAAACTGCCGCAGTAAGTCGTGGGTCCTTTTTCCGGAACATGTTTCCTATGGACTTAAAGTTGTTATGATATTTGCTAAGGGTCTTAAGGATCTCGATATGATCATCGGAAAGACGTTCTTTGATCTCCAGATTAAAAATGGACCTGCGACAAAACTCGCTAACGCTAAGCCTGCTTCTTTTGGCTTTGATGTACAGCAGCTTCTTTTCATAGACGGAACATCTAAATTTCACGAATTCCCTTTTCGCCTTAAACATCTCTTTTTTATTGCGACCACCGGGAGCAATTATTTTTGTGCCCACAGGCACACATCTTGAATTAGAATTCGGTTCAATAGTAGGATGCTCTTCCAGAGAAGCCTCTATTTCTTCTATAGATAATCCTTCAGAAGCAGGATCCAGTTTAGAAACATCTATTACTATAGGTTTCTTCCTTTCATTTTTCCATTCTTTCATGAGTCAGCATATTATTAAGGTCCTTGTAATCGAAGTAGAATTGACTTTCATCAATGGCATTAGAAAACTTCTTCAGAAGTTGTTGGGTAGCAGTTCTTCCTGCAGGATCATTATCCAGGAGAAGATATATTTCAGAATAGGAGTTCCATACTTCCGGAATAAGTCCAATGTTTCCAAGGGAATTTAGCACGACGATATCCGAGGAAGAAAAGATTTCATTTTTCAGCACTTTTAGGGAAAGGAAATCAAACATACCTTCAGTAATTACCAGTCTTTTAAAGCCTCTTATGAAAGAGGAAATAGTCTTAGGGGAGGTAGAGCATTTAAAGAATTTGTTCCTGAGTTCGTATCCTCCGGCATCATTTCGAAGTCCAATAGAAAAATAGATTTTCTTGTTAAGACTAAACCATACCTCCTGGCAAAAGCGTTGAGCTACCTCCAGTGGAATTTTTCTTGACTTGAGATATTCGACGAGGGCAATATGCTTTATCACCTTCACATTCCTAATTTGAACGGAATTTTTTTTCTGAATGATTTTTTCCGGGCAAAAAGAAAACTGAATCTTTTCCTGCAGGCGGCGTACTGCTTCATGAGCAGAGCAGTTGTTTATGGCCATGACCAGGTCTATGATGTTTCCACCTTTCCCTATTCCGTAGTCATACCACAGGTTCTTAATCAAAGAGACGCTGAAAGATGCTTGGGTTTCTGACCGCAGGGGACTCAGAAACCAAGCTTCTTTCTCCGATTTCCTGGTGGGGTAGTGGCCTGAATTTGCAAGAGTTTTTACGATGCAAATTTGACGGGCACTACTCCACGATAAGTTGATAGAATTTTTATTCATGTTTTTCTATTTTTAATTACCCATCTACCCAGCCCAGTAAATACAAGGGTTTATTTCTTTTTTTGTTGTAATTTCTATCTACCCAATTACCCATGGGTAGATTCTAAAAAATCTAATTACCACATTAGAAGCCCAATGGTTTCAGGGGCTTTAAGGAGTTGGGGTAATTGGGTAAATAGTTTTTATAAAAGTTCTATGGGTGAAGCTTTAAACTTCGGTTTGATTAGATAGCCGTAGCTTCTTGTACTGCCGGATTTCACCCTTTCATATTCCAAAGATTTTAAAGCCCTTCCCATATTATACATGTTGAGACGCGGGTTAATAGGCGACAGCTCAATCACAAGTTCTGATGCTGTTTTAAAATCTGCAGGATCTGAACTGTGAGTGTAAAATTTGGAGATCATTTCCTCTTCCATATTGGATTCCCGGTACGTTCTATTTCTGGTTTCATTTTGCTGAATGTCATCCAGTGTAAGTTCAGAACAGAATTGCTCATCTATATAAGCCAGGTAGTATGCCTGGGCCCAGACCTTGTTTATATCAACCTCCCGGGAATAAGAGAAATCAATTGTTCCTTTGAGTTCAAAGCAGAGCCATCTGACAGATCCCGTTTCATCATTAAGAAAGGTTGCCCGGTTTGTTGATCCAATAAAACTACAGGTTCGGGGGAGTGTAGAATTCTTCCGATCATAAGGCAACCTTTCATTTATCATTGTCTTGGAGAAATAGGCTTTTAGAGCATTTATTTCTTTTTTTGCCAGGATAGATAATTCATCAAGGTTGATGAGGAAATTTCTTGTCAGTTGGATCCTTGCATCCTTATCAGTGGTCATGTCTTCGGCAAAATACCTGGAGAGGGCAGGAGGGTTTAGGAACCTACACCATGTTGATTTCCCGGAGTTCTGTTGAGAGTGAACCAGAACCAGGCACTGTTTGTTGAAGTACTCTTTTTCAATTCCACACCTTACGGTGCGAACAAGCCACTTCCTGAAATGATAGAGAAATAGATCTGGTTCCTTAAGCGGAAGATATGATGCGATTTCTTTAATGGGATCTCCGTTGTATGACTTCGGCAGCAATCGGAAGTATTCTTCTATGGGATTAAACTTCGGGACGAATTTGGATCTGAGGAAAATTTCAAGTTTTGCAGGAGTAACTTCTATGTTAGATTGTGCAAGTTCAATCATGAAAGAGTTCACATCCAGAATTTCCCATTCATTCTGATCTTTTAAAGAGATTTGAAAGTCATGTCCCAGTTCATCATATCTGATATCATACTTTTCACTGGTGTATTCAAAGATGAAGTCATAAACGGTTTTTTTCTTCTGTTCCTTCACCCCATAAAGCTTTTCATGTTTGCCATCCATAGCACAAAACTTTAGGAGGTTTTACAAAAATTTTTTCTTATTCCTGAAGGCGTAGTCAATAGCTTCAGTCTTTATTTCTCTTCCTGATTTCCGAGAATTAGAAAGCAACCATTCATCCAGTTTCTCTTTGGAGAAGTAGATCATTTTTCCTCTTGGTTTGGAAAAGGGAATTTCACCCTTGGCTGTCAGCTTGTAGAGATAGCTGCGGGAGATGCTCGAGTATTCACTTGCCTCTTCCAGAGACATCACAGTTTTACTTGCCCGTAGAAGATTTTCGATCCGGTCAAGTTGTTCCATAATTTTTAGTTCGTTCATTTTTATAGGTTTTAAGGTTGATAAATGAACAAAAGCGCTTTTGTTGGTAGAATTCTGGAGCTAAGCTAAAAAGGGAAACAGTTGAAAATGGATACATTGAATGCCCGGTATGGAAAATTGTCGATCATGTATGTGTTTTAGGAAAATAATCATGAGTGTCGAGTAGTAAGATTAATGGCATATACTGGAAAAATGTTCTGAAGCAAGTAAAGTATATGTTTTAGCATATAATACCTGTTTGTTCTTATTTTTTATATGTGATAACATATAATAGTGTATATTTGATTAAATTTATATCAGATCACATATAATGAAGAGTCTTTCGCAGTTTTTAAAAGAAAAGAGAAAAGAGAATAATCTTACCCAGGAAGAGTTCGCTGAGAGAGCAGGAGTGGCCTTAACCGTTATACGGAAGATTGAGCAAGGGAAAGAGAATCTGAATTTGGAAAAAGTAAATCATGTCCTAAAAATGTTTGGCCACGTATTGGCACCGGTGGAGCAAAAAGAAATTTTCTAAATTATGAGACAGGCAGAAATTTTTTATGGCAATACTTTAGCCGGGATCTTAACAGAAACCGACGAGGGAGAATACAAATTTGTATATGATAAAACTTATATGAAAGAAAGCCCTAACCAGTTTTTAACATTCACAATGCCGGTAAGAGAAGAACCCTATGTAGAAAAGCATCTTTTTCCTTTTTTCGAAGGTCTTATTCCTGAAGGCTGGTTACTTGATATTGCCTCCAAAAACTGGAAAATAAACAGGAGTGACCGTATGGGACTGCTTTTAGCCTGTTGTAAAAACTGTATAGGTGCAGTTAGTGTTCATCCAATAGCTGAGGGAAATGAAGAATAGATGTCTTTACTGTTACCAGGAGCTACAAAAAAGTGATTTTGAGGATTTCCACAGGAATTGTGTAAAAACTTTTTTTGGTACAGAAGAACCTCCAGAACTGGAATATTCGTTAAACCAGATGGTCAATCTTGCCAGGAATGTAGTTGAAAGACGTATTGCAGTGCCGGGAGTCCAACCGAAGTTATCACTTTCTCTTGTGGAAGGTTCTTTAAATGAAGAAGGGCAGAGGCTGACAGTGGTTGGAGCCCTGGGAGGAAAATACATTTTAAAACCACCTTCCGAAGCTTTTCCTCAGATGCCGGAGAACGAACATTTGACCATGAGGATTGCAGAAGCATTTGGAATTAAAACTGTGCTCTCAAACCTAATTCGGCTTCAGAGTGGCGAGTTGTCTTACATCACAAGAAGAGTAGATCGCACTGATGAAGATGAGAAAATTCATATGCTCGATATGTTCCAGATCCTTGAAGCTACAGACAAGTATAAAGGTTCAATGGAAAAGGTAGGAAAGGCTATTGGGCAATATTCCAACAACACATTATTGGATAAGCTCTACTTTTTTGAGTTAGCTGTTTTCAGTTTCCTAACAGGAAATAATGATATGCATCTCAAGAATTTCTCGCTTATCAAAAGAGGAAATATGTGGGGATTGTCACCTGCCTATGATTTGCTGAACGTTTCTATTGTTAATCCGGATGATGAGGAAGAACTTGCACTGACCCTGGAGGGTAAGAAGAGAAAACTTAGCAGAGAGCATTTTGAAAGCTTAGGTCTCAGTTTAAATTTGAACACGAAACAGATAAGTGGAGTTTTTAAAAGGTTTAACCGTAACAAGAAAGTTGCTTTAGACTGGATCCGTAAATCCTTTCTTTCTGAAGAATATCAAAAAAAATATTTACACCTTTTAGAGGAGCGTTACACCAAAATCAATTAAAATTAGAGGTTGGTAATACTGAATATACATGTCATTACGGGCTGCTCAATTTGAAATTTCGTGAGGCATAGTCAAGTGGTTAAGTCTGGAATTTTTTGATTTAGGAGAATTAGAAGGAGCCATTTTTCAAGTTTCTCTTAGTAGAAGTGGACCATATCCCATGGGCTTAGAGAAAGCACTTCTATAAAAGTGTCGTTTATTAATGTCAATAAGGGTATATTTGATGTAAATAAGCGACATTATGAAATCCAAAAAGGCGATAATCCTACCCAAGTACCAAAAAATATTTGATAAAATAGGAGAAAATATTAAGCTCGCCCGAAAGCGCAGGAAACTCACTGCCGCCCAGGTTGCAGAACGTGCCGGTATCCATCGCGCCACTTTGCACCGGGTCGAAAAGGGAGACGTTGCTGTTGCTATGGGAATTTATTTCAATGTACTTAAGGTTTTAAATTTGGAAAAGGACTTTTATCATATTGCTGAAGATGATCAACTGGGGCGCAAGCTTCAAGATCTAAATCTACTTTAGGAAATGGCAGAAGGAAAATTTTGTAAGCTTCCCCTAATTAGAACTGCTTGATGGTATAATAAAAGAAGTTTTGTCCGTTGTTGGGCAATGGAAAGCTGTTGCAAAACAAATTGGCCTGAGCAATGGTCAACAACTCTTAATGGCACCAGCCTTTAAAACGGATTTTAAATTTTTAGAACAGATTTTTTGGTGTACAAATTAACAAAACCAGCCTCAGGGAATAGAAAGGGCATAATTTAAATTTAATTCACAATTCTCAATTCGCGATTCGCGAATCGCGAATTGTAAGATGAAAACTCAATGGGATAAAAAAGATTTCTCATTGACCCTAATTGATTTTACTAAAAATTTGTTTCAATTCGAAATGTTTTTTGGATTGGCTACTTCTGGTAGGAGCATTTTTTATAGTATTATATTTATATCTCTTGCCGTCTGGCCTTACAATTAATTTCGAGCGGTCAAAAAAGTCTATAAGAGAAAGAGAATTATTGGGGAAGGTCTGAGCCAGTTGTTCAAAAAATTCCCGGCAACTTGGTCCGTCCATTTTTAAGTGAAGTTTAGAATTGTGTTCCTTCCAATCCTTTAGCAAAACATTTCTGAAATCCTCTAAGGCAGTCAAATCCTGGTTTAATAGATCAAATCTTACCAGTTCATTATAAAGTTGAATCAGCTGAAGATCAGATATAGAAATATTAAAATTTTGAGAAGATTCGGCAGTAGACCTCGTAACCTTTGGTACAAAAGTATTTTTAAATTTCTCAGTCCAGGTAAATTGACAAAAAAGGAATCCAAGAATAAATGTAAGCCATATTATTACCTGAATTAGAATTCCTTTAGTTTCTAGTGATGAATTGGAGTAGACCATAAGATGCATAAAGCCTAGTCCCGTCAGGTGCAGAAATATTCTGGGTTTTTCTACCTGCTTTTGCCAGTCAAAGGGTTCAACTAGAAAATAGTGAAAGATTGGTGTGGCCATGTGAATCACAAATCGCCCATACACATAAATAAGGGCTATACTAGCGAGGTATATAAACAGGTCAAAATTCATGATTTATTCCAAGCTCCGGGATCAAATAGGCAGCTTCCTTCTTTTTCTTATCTACTATTTTGGCATAAACCTGCGTAGTTCTAATTTCTCTGTGTCCTAAAACTTTAGACACTGTATATATATCAGCACCATTTTCTAACAAAAGAACCGCGTGCGTATGTCTGGCGCTGTGAAAAGTTATGTGCTTCGTGATACCCGCCCTCATACACCATCTTAGAATTTCGGCATTAAAGTGAGCTCCATATTTAAGTCCTTGAAATACACGGTCCTTTTCCTGCTTTCTTTTTCCCATTAAGTTCCGTGCCTGAGGAGAAATAAATTGGTACTCTTGTCCTGCAGTTTTCTTTTGCTTAAATACCAGTTGTGTCTCATCACCAGCTTCTCGAACTTCGGACCAGGTAAGTTTGTTGATGTCGCTCCATCTTAGTCCTGTAAGGCAACTAAATAAAAAAGCAGATTTGAGTATAGGATGTTTACATTCAGCTTTTGCCATTGCCTGGAGTTCCTCGTGGGTTAAATATTCTCTTGAAGTCTCTCCCTGGGCAAAACCTTTAACCGTAGTTGCATAATTTTTACTGGTATATCCCTCTTCAAAGGCCTTTCTCAAGCATGCCTTAAATTTATTATAGTAGGTGAATCTGGTGTTTTGGGATAAGGGAGTGCTTGATTTGGTTCTAGCATTAACTGCAAGATACTTTTTAAACCCTAGCACAAATTCTTCATCAATATCTTCAAAAGTGATTTTTCTTTTTTTGCAGTAGTTTTCTATATGCTTTTGAGCGGCATCCCAGTTATCATAGTTTCCTTTAGTCTCATATCGTTCTTCCTTCAATTTATCATAGTAGGTAAGAAATTGCAGTTTATTTTTGGACCTGTCTTTAATACCATATTTACCTTGAGCATATTCAGCGCGACGGATGGCCAGTATTTGTTCTGCTTTAGTCTGCACTTCCTCATTAGCTTTTCTATCCTGAGGTGTCTGAGGATCCATTATGAGGTATTCTTTCAGGTATTCAAATTGACGTGCATGTTCTGTTTTTCCCTGGTCGTTTTGACTTGAACCCTTGTAATATTCGATGTACAGACTGTACTTTCCGGTCGTAAGCTTCTTTTTTCTCAGTGTAATTTTCATGGCTTTATTATTTTTTACAGAAACAAGAAATTTATGGTATAAAAAGAGAAAGGAAAGATAAGTAAACTTGCTGAAAATCAGAATAGTTAAAAGAATATCATTTGGTTTTAAATGATATTATAATTTAAACATCTTGCGGATTCGCTTGTTGAAATATTCTTATGGGTAAAAAGTCATCAATTATTGTTTTATTTATGGATCCTTGCTCGGGTAGTCATAACAAGCGTGGAGATTTTTTGTTCGTAAGCAGGTGGATTAAATGTCATTTCTGCAAAACAGATTAAACAAATTTTTAAAACCAAATTCGTAAACCTATCTTTAGACCTAAAGTTTTGAATGTGTCTGAAATCCTGTTTATTAAACCTAAAATTACCGGAAAACATTCGGCTCCGGTAGCTCTTGAAAATAAAGGCTTTCCTTATAATGAACTAGCAGATCATAGAAGATATGAAGAGCTGGTTTATTCTATTTTTCAGGAAAAAATAAGAAGTAAAGATTTTCTAGCTTTTGATGAGATAAGTTTGATGAGCGGAGTTAGAGATAAGGGAAGAGACTGCACATTATACACGAGATCCAGTTTTACAGGGCTTATTCAGTGTAAAAAATATGCATCTCCTCTTGGTAAAAACCGATTTGGTGAAGAGCTGATAAAGTTCTTGCTATATACTTTGGTTTATGAGGAGGTGAAGTTTGATATAAATCGGTTTACGTACTACATAGCAGCTTCCAGTGGTTTCGCTGATTCCTGTAGTGACTTTATAGATAAGATTAAAGTTGAGATCAGGAATGACCAGGCTGTAATTCAATGGATTCAAAAGCATCTGAAAAATGAATTATTTTCAGAGATTAAAATTGATAATGCTCTTTCTTATGTCATTTTGGTACTTGAGAATATAAATGTTAAAAAGATTAACCCTCAGGACCTTGATCGCTATTTAAGTCAAAGAGAATGCAAAGAACTCATTCCGTTATTTTTTCAGGTAAGAAGTGTGGTTGATAACGAAGAAGTAAAAAATTTGGCTGTGCAATTAGAAGAAATGGTAGGGAGCCAGCTTAATGAGGAACAGATAAGGCACCAATTATCATTAGGATCTAATAGCTTAAAGCTGGAAAAGAACGAGTTTGATGAAATACCGAACTCACATATTCCCCGAGAAGAAACCCAAAGGCTTTTAAAATGGATTCATGAACCCTTAGAAGTCAATAGCGAAAATAAACCATTAAACATCTGTATTTTAGCTGGTGATGCTGGAATGGGTAAAACAGTGATATTAAAGGATCTTTATGAGGCTTTATCCCAAGATTCTATTCCGGTACTTGGTTTAAAGACAGATAAGATATATGTCTCCTCAATCAATGAATTCCAACATATGGTGGGGTTGAGTATTCCCATAATTGACTTCCTAAATAAATGTGAGGAGAAGTTTACGAAAACTGTTTTAATTCTGGATCAATTAGATGCTTTATCTCAATCTATGTCGAGTGAGCGAAATTACCTAATGGTATTTAAGTCACTTATCGATTACTTCACACATCGTCCTAAAATTCGTCTTGTTCTGTCCATTCGGTTAAAAGATCTATTTTATGATCCAACTCTAAAGTCTTATCGGGCTATCGAACATATTAAAGTCGGCCTTTTGAGCGAAGACCAGGTTCTCAGTCAACTAAAAAAACTGGATATAACCCATGAACGGCTTCCTGCCAAGCTAATTTATCTACTAAGGGTTCCTCATCACCTAAACATATTTTCTCGTATTGCTAAGGGTAAAAGCAACTTTACGGGCTTACTATCCATTCATGACCTTTATAGTGAATTATGGAAGCAACAAGTAATTTTGAAACCGGAAAATCTGGGGTTAAAATCAAAAAGAATCAGGAAATTGCTATATAAAATTGTCCAGTATTTTTTTGAGAATCAACGAACAGAGGTGCACTTAAACAGATTTGAAAAATTCTCAAGGGAGTTATCTTATCTGGAAAGTGAACATCTTATTAAGCGAGAAAAGGATCAACTTCAGCTTTTTCATCAGACATTTTATGATTTCATTTTTGCTAAGAAATTTGTCGAGGACCAGAAGGACCTTTTAAGTTACATACTTGAACAGGAGCAATCATTACTGATTCGTTCTGCCGTAAAAATGATTGTCAGTTATTTAAGAGAGTTTGATCCCCATAAGTATTACGCAACTAACAAAATTTTATTAAAGGATAGCAGAGTTTTATTTCATATCAAGCATATGTTGATATCCCTTTTGGCTTTCCAGGAAGAACCGACAAAAGAAGAATCAGCTTTACTTCTAGATTGCTTAAAGCACTCAATAGCTTTAAAAATTTTGTTTTTCGAATTAGCTCGGTCAGATAGCTGGTTCAAGGTAATAGTAGAGGAAGATAAATTTAAATTTTTAAATGATCCGCCTCAAGATTCCGTACCTGAGAATGAAGGAAAGGAAGAACGTAATACCAGATACCTGTGGAATACTGGGATTAATTTTCTGAGTTATTATGTGAATAAAAATAATATTGATGCTTGGAGTTTTGTAGAAAATGAAACTGTGCCGGAAGTCAAGAAGGAAATATTGTTAAGGAGGGAAGATTGGTCGCACCCAAAGACCTATGCGCTTTATAAGGACTGTCCTCCTTTGGAATTTACCTCTTTCCATTATCAAACTATAATGGCGAATCTGGTGAAGTTTAAACCAGCTTTTGTATGGGAAGAGCTGAAAGACTACTTTCTTTCTAATTCTTACCTTCAGAAGGCTTATCCACATGATTACACTTTAATCAACACTTTACAGGTCTTAGTTAAGAAAATTCCGGAAGTTCTTATTCCTGATTTAATGGAAAAGGTTATTTATGATCTTGATAATCCTGAGAAGGAAAGCGAGCAAATGGATTTTTCTTCTTCTAACCCATATGAGGGAGTGGACTTGGAAACTGAGGAAGATCCAGGAGGAAAGGATGTTGTTTATCAAATACTTGCTAAAGGACTTAGGTCGGCAGCAGAGGCTGGTTCACCAGTGTATTTAAAGTTTTTAAAGCAATATAATTGTTCAGAGTACTTTCCAGTATTAAGGCTCATCGTCTTTAGTCTGCAAGGGAATGAAAGGCAGTATTTCGATTCGGTATTTCATTTATTACAATTATTTAACAAACTAGGTCTTTTGGGGTTTTATGATAAACCTGGCCGAGAGTTCCGGAATCTGTTAGGTGAGGCTTTTCATTATTTTACTGATTTTCAAAAGGAAGAGAGTTTAAATATTATAAGGGAACTTAGAGTTCCTAGTGAAGCGTTTGTTATTAAACGGCGAAATAAATCTTATTATATAAAATCTTGGGGGTTGAGTAAACTGGGATTATTACGCTGTATCCCAATGGCCATTATTTGCGGAAATGCAGATTTACTAAAGCAATATCTTGAGCTTCAACGTAAATTTCCGGATTTTGATGACATTTCTTCTAATCGCGCTATGGCGGGAATAGTTCAGCGCCCTTTGCAAGATACGGCTTATGAACTAATGTCAAAACGACAATGGTTGCGTTCATTCATAAAATATAACAAAGACCGGACACAGTTTCAGAAGGAATTTTTGAAAGGCGGTTTACATGAGCACTCTTGGGCGTTTCAAGAGGCAGTAAAGAAGGATCCAAGTCCTGAAAAAATAAGTATTATAAAAGAGAGTATTGGGCATCACCAAATCGATAGTTCTTACCCTATTCTTGGACTTAGTGGCTTATGTGAAGCAAAAGGAGATCCTAAAAAAGTGGAAGCCTTATTCAAAAAGATTCTGGCGGATGTTAATTTTGAGAGTCAGCTTATGGCTTGCATTAGGATAGCAGAATTTCTTATTAAAAACGAACAAGCAGATCGAACAATTTTTAATTTTTTGTTAGATACGAGTAAAAAGACTCCTATAGATAAACACCAACAGTTAAGGGATCCTTCAGCAAAAACCTCTATTAATGGTTTGGTTACTCAAGGTATTAATTCTGTTCATGGTTCCATTGCACAAGCTCTCGCTTTTTGTTCCAGTACAGAGATGGAGGTGGAGGTTTTTGATTTTATTGGCCACTTATTTACTTCTCATAGTGCGTCCACAAAGGCGGTATTGTTGTTCAGATATGCCTATTTGATGAGTCTCAATAAAGAGAAGGCATTCAGGCTGTTTATAGAATATATGACAATGGAGGAAGATGTTTTCGTGTTGGCATCTTCTTTAGAAGCCTTGAATTATTTAACAAACCATAATTTTGAGGCTACTATACCCATCCTATCCAAAATGGTTCGTTCTGACAGATTGGGAAGTGAGGATACACGACTGTTGTTTAGTATTTTATATAGGGGAACTATACATGAGAAAAGTGGGGCGGAAGACTTGCTCTATAAACTTCTAAAACATAGCCCGGATGCAAGAAACACGTCTTTTAATCAAATAATAAAACATTATCAAGAACCTTTTATACCTAGCGAACTATCGAACAAGGTGTTGTTGTACGCTTTAAAAAATATTCAGCCAAATGAGTTTTCCCAGAGGCGCAGATTTTTCTTTAATAAAATGGAGGGTATTCCTTTAGAAAATATTTACCCTTTTTTAAAGGAGTATGTGGAGTCTCCTGAATTTAGTCCTTCGGATAACTTTGTTTCTTACTTATTGCATCAGTGTCATCACTCCCCTGAAAAGGCAATTTCTCTCTTTGAATCTTTGTTAAAGCAGACTCAAAAAATCAACACTAACAATATAATGTACGGGAACCATGCCTTGGTAACTCGTTTTATTGTTGGTGCTTTTCATGCGTTGAACACCTCGAGTCCGGCGGTAAAAGATCTACGTAAAACTCTTCTAGTAATGTTGGATATGGTTTTGCAGGATGTAAGATTCTGGCATAAAAATCTGAAGTTATTGGAGGAGTTGACCTAATATCCAATAGTATTACCACCAGTGCACCTATAACCGACCGGATAAATCGCATAGTGGATAGTTCCTCACTTTCCACCTCGGCAAATAGCTATTTTTAAGAGTTCAGTAGATCCGGCTTGATTAAAAAGTTTAGGGTTGTAATCTGAAGTACAATTTTTTGCGGTTTAACAAACCAATACATGGCCTATGTTAGGAGATAATTTTGTCCAAAGATTTTTTATTAATTCTAGTTAACCGCTTTGAAAGATTCACACCTTTTATCGTTCCATCATTCAATAGTCTATATATAGTTTTTGTAGAGCAGCCTACTATGATTGCTGCATCCTGGGCCGACAAATACTCCTTGTGTTTTAGTGCTTCCAGGTCCTTACTGATCTTGTTGTCTTTCCGACTTTTTACTTCTCCTCTTAGCTTCTTATTCTTCAATTTCATTTTATAGTCTCTGCTATTACATGTGTGTGAACAATATCTTGTTTTTAATGTCTTAGCTATAAAATTTTTACCACAGAAATCACAGGTTGATTCTACCCTAATATTAGTGCTCATGATCTGAATTTTTAACTTACATAAACAAAGATAAGGAGATTTAAGGGTATATAAGGGTAAATAAGAAGAAATAAGGATAAATAAGGGTAATTAAGGGGAAATAAGGGACATAATCTCGCCGAATAATTTTCCAAATCTTGTGTTGTTAAATAGGAGTTTATTTACAATAACCTATTTAATAACAGGGGTTTATGTATATATTAGTCTCTGAGTAAAATTCTTTACTCAGAGATGAAAAGTATGGATTAATTGGCGAAATTATTACAATGGATGCCATGAGGTGTAAATTTTTACACCTCGTTTATCACAATTATGGACGAGGTGTAAACTAGGTGTAAATATATTCTAAACATGGGTGAAAATGGGAAAAGATAGAAGTGACGAAAATGTCCAGTATTACGGGGTTTTATTAGGTTTTATTGGGATTTGTGATCAAATAATACCAAATTAAATTTCCTGTTTATTTGCCAATACAAAAATTCGAAAAAATATTCCCAAGCAGGTCATCATTGGTGATCTCGCCGGTGATCTCTCCAAAATAGTGCAGGGCTTCCCGAATATCGATCGCCAGCAGGTCGCCAGAAAGATTGTGGTTTAGCCCATCCTGAACCTTGTTAATCTCTTCCAGGGCTGAAAGCAGGGCATTGTAATGTCGACTGTTGGTTACAATGGTATTATTGTTACGCAGCTCGCCGGTGTTCACAAACTGCAGAAGTTTTTGTTGGAGTTCTTCCACGCCTGTTCCACTTTTAGCGGAAATTGGCAAATAGTGAGAGCCTTCTACGGAGTTCAGGGTGACATTAAGTTCTGCAATTTCAGATTCAGATGATTGATCTATCTTATTGGCAACAATGATTAAAGGCTTCTGCGGAAATTGATTCTTTATTTTTTCAATCTCCACCCTGAACCTTGAACCTTGTACCTTGAACTTTTCGGCGTCAAGCAGAAAAATTACTACCTGCGCCTGACTTATCTTTTCAAAGGTTCTTTTGATCCCAATGCTTTCCACTACATCTTCGGTTTCACGAATTCCGGCAGTGTCAATAAACCTGAAGCCAATTCCCCCAATGGAGATCTCATCTTCAATGGTATCACGCGTGGTACCGGCAATTTCAGAAACTATTGCTCTTTCCTCGTTTAAAAGGGCATTTAGAAGTGTCGATTTCCCAACGTTAGGTTCGCCTACAATTGCTACGGGTATTCCATTCTTTAAAACATTCCCTACAGCGAAGGAATCGATAAGCTTTTTAAGTACATTTTGAATGCGGCTTACCAGTTGTTTGAATTCATCGCGATTGGCAAATTCCACATCTTCTTCAGCAAAATCGAGTTCTAATTCTATTAAGGAAGCAAAATCAAGAAGTTCCTGTCGTAGTTTCTGAATTTCGTTTGAAAATCCCCCGCGCATTTGCTGCATCGCCATTTGATGGCTGGCAGCATTTTCCGAAGAAATAAGATCGGCCACAGCTTCTGCCTGGCTTAGGTCCATTTTTCCATTGAGGAAGGCACGTAAGGTAAATTCGCCGGCTTCGGCAGAACGACAGCCTCTTCTAATCAACAACTGAATGATCTCCTGCTGTATATAGGGGCTACCGTGACAGGAAACCTCGATAGTATTTTCTCCGGTATAAGATTTTGGCCCATGAAAAACTGAAATCAGTACCTCGTCGATAATTCTTTCTCCATCAATAATATTTCCAAGGTGTAGCGTGTGCGAAGGTTGATCTAAAAGGTCCTTTTTGCTTTTTGCTCTAAAAATGGGAGCTACCAGCTTCACTGCATCGGGCCCTGAAACTCTTATCACTGCTATAGCTCCGGCACCCGAAGGAGTGGCAAGTGCTACGATGTTGTCGTTTAATTTCATGATGCAAAAGTAGCGAAATGAAGTTAAAAGTTAGAAGTACTTAAATGTTGTAAATAAGGAATGTATCTGGTCGTTTAACCAGGCAATTCTGATTTTGACATTTATGAAGAGGAAAGCCCCACGGAATAAGAGAACTTACTTCCAAACTTATTTTTCCTATTCTCTTAATATTGGGTATTGCGAAGAATGGAGGCTGCAAGTTAGAATAAAAAAACACTATCTTTTATAACATAGTACTATATTAAATCGTATATTTGAAGTATAATCATCAATCAAATCAAAAATGGAATATTCAAATGCAACAATCATGAGAGAAGACAGACAGTTATTAATGCTTACCCACCTGAGTCAGTTACTGGACCTGGTAACGGGGATTGGCGGATTTCTAGTTCCGCTGGTTATTTGGCTTACGCAAAAAGAAAAGGTTCTGGGGATGGACGCCCATGGGAAAATGATCCTGAATTTCCAGATCTCCCTTTTTATCTATTCTATTATTGCTATACCGCTCATCTTTTTGTTCGGACTGGGAATTCTTATCCTCATTGGTATCGGTATTATTGCTATAGTTTTTCCGATACTTAATGCAATAAAAGTCAACAATGGAGAAATTCCGTCTTATCCAATGAGCATAAATATTTTAAAATAATAGGCTTTGGGCGTTTAAAGAGAAGTTTCCGCTTGAGGTAACACTAATAAAATTAGAAGCACAATTAAATAAAACGAACCTGCAAGGTGATTTTTCACTCTGTAGGTTTTTTTCTGAAGTATTGTCAAGCGTAGTGAGTTTCCCATTCTGGTCAAAATAAATCTTCTTCCAAAGAAGAGAAAGATATAAAGTAAAATACCCTCTGAAAAATGTCATTTTTCAGAGGGTATTTTTTTATCTAACAGCCTCCGAAGGAGGCAATCTAAAATCTAAAATCTAAAATCTAAAATCTAAAATCTAAAATCTAAAATCTAAAATCTAACAGCGCAGCGATTTAATTGTTCAACATTACCGGCATCACAAGCATTGTTACCTGCTCTCCATCATCTAATCCGTCTACAGGAGTAAGTATTCCGGCGCGGTTTGGAAGGCTCATTTCAAGCTGCACTTCATTAGCATTAAGGTTCGAAAGCATTTCGGTAAGAAAACGGGAATTAAATCCAATTTGCATATCGTCTCCCTGGTAAGAACAGGTAAGCCGTTCCTCGGCCTTGTTGCTGTAATCTACATCTTCCGCAGAAATATTTAGTTCAGCACCTGCAATCTTCAGGCGAACCTGGTGTGTTGTTTTATTAGAGAAAATAGAGACCCTTTTTACTGAGCTAAGGAATTGCCCGCGGTCAATGACCAGTTTATTCGGATTTTCCTTAGGGATTACCGCTTCATAATTCGGATATTTCCCGTCAATAAGTCGGCAAACCAAAGTGGTGTCTTCAAAAGTAAAACGTGCGTTTGACTCGTTGTATTCAATAATAACTTCAGAATCTGAACCCGAAAGAATTCCTTTTAACAGGTTCAGGGGTTTTTTCGGCATAATAAATTCTGCCGTTTGAGAAGCCGCAATATCGTTTCGAGAATATTTTACCAGTTTATGAGCATCTGTAGCTACAAAAGTAAGGCTGTCCTGGGTGAACTGGAAAAATACCCCACTCATTACAGGTCTCAGGTCGTCATTTCCCGAAGCAAAAATGGTTTTGCTAATGGCCGTTGCCAAAATATCTCCCACAATAGCAGTACTGCTTGGCTCTTCAAGGCTCACAGCCTTTGGGAATTCTTCACCGCCGGCATAAGCCAGGGCATACTTCCCGTGGTTAGAACTTAGCTCAATGGTATTGTTATCTTCCACTACAAAAGTCAGCGGCTGTTCCGGAAAAGTCTTTAAAGTTTCCAGTAACAGGCGGGCAGGCACTGCAATTTTTCCTTCAGAATCAGATTCTACAGAAAGTTTGGCAGACATTGTAGTCTCCAAATCTGATGCAGAAACGGTAAGTTCGTCTTGATTTAATTCAAAAAGGAAGTTATCCAGAATAGGCAGAGTGTTGTTATTGTTAATCACACCCCCCAGTATTTGTAGCTGTTTTAGCAAATATGTGCTCGATACAATAAATTTCATTGGCTTCGTAATAAGTTAATCTTGATACAAATATATCCTAATCCTTCAAAAGGCATGAAAGCAGGAGTCATTTTTTATTAACAGTAAATCCTCTAAAATACCTTTCAAAAATGTCATTTTCAGCATCTTATGTTTTTTATATTCTGAAATTGTTAATAAACAAAGGCTTTCCTGAAGAAGTGCTTCTACTTTACGTATTTATTTCTCCTTATTGCCCTAAACAATGCTGCAAACAGTGCCAGCAGGCCAATTGGGAGTGCAATATTCATCATTTGCCAAAAGGTTCTTTCCTCTTCCACTTTTTCGGGGTCGAGAAATGCTATTTTCACCTCTTTACTCCGAATGTTGATGAGTCCGGTGTCATCCAGGAGATAATTGACTGCATTGAGTAAAAATTCCCTGTTGCCATATGTTGTGCCCGTATAACGATCATAGCCCAACTCAAGCGGCTCCCCTCGTTGTAACTGATTTTTAATGACATCACCATCGCTTATCACCAGCATTTTTGTTTCTTCACTTTTACTTCGGAAGTTATTAAGTACAAATGGCAAAATTCGGTTGTCATAAACTGAACTGAAATTTCCTTCAAAAAGAACGGCTAAAGGCAGTTCACCTGAAGTAAATTCGGATGGGTCGGGCTTTGCGGTGATCTCTTCCAAACTTATTTCTCTTGGAAGACCCACAACTGCAGATCGGGGAGAAGTAGCTAAGAGTACCGTTTTATCAATGTTATTTTTGAGGGTGTCGATGGGGCTGGCGTATTCAAACTTTACTGCCTCCAGGTTGTTCACCACAGGATGAGTTGAAGGGGAGGAAGAAATCGGAAAATAAAACCAGGGATAAGGATTGAACTGGGCGTTGTTGCCCGAGCCAGTAGCCAAAACTATAGGAGCCGAGTAAAGGTCTTTGACAAGTGCCGGATTAATTCTTAAGCCGTACTTAAAGAAATAATCTCCTAAGTTCAGGTCGCGGGGTAGGGCAAAGGCAGTTGCTGCAGGCGTGAAAAGGCTGTCGGTTTCCATCGCAGCATGTTCTATCAACCATAATTGTTTTCCGCCGTTCATGAGATATTGGTCTAAAACCAATTTTTCGGCTTCTGTGTAAGGTTCAGTGGGTTTAGCTTCTATCACCAAATCATACTCCTTAAGCTGTGCCAGGGTTCCCTGAGGATCTACAGTTACAGAATCTAAAGTAAAGGGTGCTATGTAATAATATTCCTGAATTTTCCTGATAAAGTCGGCTATATACCTGTCTTCAAGCTCACCGTTACCTCGCATTACCGCCACTTTTTTACGCTTTGGCTCCAGTAGTTTTGAGAAAGCATCAGCAAAAGCATATTCCAGTTGTTGTACCGATGCTGCCACGCGATCTTCGGTGGTTGCTCCCAACTGATTTTTCAGTAAAGGAATGGCAACCGATTTATTTCCGAAGTTGGCCATGGCCCAGGGAAACACTATGGCTTCGCTTGTTCGGCCGTTTTCCACCACATTGATACGTGCGGGGGTCATCCCCATTTCATAGAATTGTGTGGCAATATCATTAGCATTGCCACCTTCTTCAAGGGGGTTGGTAAACCGGTATTTGATTTGAGGGTTTACAGCGGCAAATTCTTCGAGCAGCTGCCTGGTCTCTACCTGTAACCTCCTAAATTCGGGTGGAAATTCTCCTTCCAGAAAAATATCGATAATTACAGGCGCTTCGGCTTTGGAAATGATTTCTTCTGAAGCTTCAGATAAAGTATAGCGTTTATCGGCAGTGAGGTCAAACCTTCCGAAGAAATTATAGGAAAGCACGTTAATCCCGATGATTGCGAGCAACAACAAAAATACCTTCCAAAAATGCGATTTTTGAGACTTCATTTCAGGATTGTTTTTTTTTGTTAAGAATAAAGCTGGTGAGCGCCAGGAAAAGAAAGATGAAACTTAAAAAATAGATGACATCCCGGGTGTCAATAATCCCCCGGCTAATGCTCTCATAATGTGCATTGAGACCCAGTTCTTCCACTCCAAATGCTCCGCTGCCAAATATATTCAGAGTTGCCAGGGCTTCAAAAGCAAAATAAGCGATAAAGCAAAGAAAAATGGCAAGTATAAAAGATACAATTTGGTTTGGGGAAAGTATGGAGGCAAAAATCCCGACGGCGGCATAGCAGGCGCCAAGAAAGATGAGCCCTAAATAGGAACCAAGAATGACGCCGCTGTCCAGGTCTCCGCCCGGACTCATTAAATACCAGATAGCCACAATGTACAGCAGCGTTGGTAAAATGGCAAGAAGTATTAAAACAAGTGCCCCCAGGTATTTACCCAGTACCAGTTCTACAGTTGTTAAAGGTTTGGTAAGTAGTAATTCTAATGTTCCCTGTTTTATTTCTTCGGAAAAACTCTTCATGGAAATTGCCGGTATGAGAAATAAAAACACCCAGGGTGCAAGCGTAAAAAAGGGCTCCAGATTGGCAAACCCGCTGTCCAGGATATTATACTCGCCTTTAAAGACCCAAAGAAAAAGTCCGTTCACCACGAGAAATAGCCCTATGACCAGATAGCCTGTGGGAGAGGCGAAAAATGCGTTAATTTCTTTCTTTAAAACTGCTAACACTTTTTAATGTATAATGTATATTGAATATTGTTTAAGGTAAAAAAAATCCAAATCCCAAATTCCAAATTCCAATCTATTTTAAACCCTGAACGCGAAACCTACTGCCTACTTAAAACTGGCACTGCCTACTGAACCTGAGGTCCATATTTTATCCACGCTCCACGCTTCAGGTTTAGCGGCAAACATTTTCCTGGTCTCGCTCCAAACTTCTTTAAAAAGGAAAGAACCGCGATAATTTTCCAGGGCCTCTTCATTTTGCCAGTAACTGTACGTAAAAAAGATATTTTTATTGTTCTTATCTCGATAGAGTTCTAAAAATTCACAGCCTTCAAAGCCTCTGATCTTTTCTTTATTCTGCTGAAATAGCTCCTGAAAATCTTCAGTTTCTGAAGTTTCAAAAGTCATTTTTACGATCCGGATCAACATATTATTTTCAACTTATATTTAAAAATTTTCATCAAATAAAAAGAGGATAGTAAAACGAGAGTAGATTATTCTAATCAACTATTCACTATACCTAATTAACCAATAACAAAAACGGACAATTGAGAACCGAAAACTGAAAACCGCCTTTGCGCTAAACAAAATCCACCGTTACCGTATCCCTGTACTCGAGTCCGAAGAGGGTAGAGGCACTGCCAACCGTACTGGGGTTACTCTTGTAGATTGCCAGTTCAATATATCCTCCCGAATTAAAGATTGCCAGTTTTTTACCATCTTCCCGGTTGATCATGTCGGTGTCAAAATTGATGGCTTCGCTGTAAGTGTTATAGATATCGGTAAAAGTAGCGGTCCTGGCACGCATACTAAACTTTCGGCCTTTGCCAATTTTCTCAAACAGCTTCTTCGGAATATTTGTCACCACATTGCCGTAATTGTCAATGTAAATTACATTTCCTTTGATCTGGTTCATTTCAGGATTGATAAGGGGTTCCATTTCCTTTAGCTGCTTTATTCCGGGAATGGATTTTCCAATAACTTCCAGGGTGCCACCTCTTGACAGGTGACCGGCTACTTTCACAAATACATCCAGAACCGGAAAATTACTCTGTACCTTATCGTGTATATTGATCTCTACAATCTTTTCGGGAACATATTCCGAAGCAATTAAAGAGAGTATACCATTATTGGCACAAATAAAGTAATGCCCATCAAGTTTTAATGCAATATGTTTATTTTCAGGCGTAAGTTCAGAGTCTACCCCAATAATATGAATACTGCCTTCAGGAAAGCTTCTGTAGGCGTTTTTAATGATGTAAGAGGCTTCAGTAATGTGAAACGGGGCGATGGAGTGGGAGATGTCTACAATCTTTGCCGAAGGTACCTCGGTGTAAATCGCTCCTTTAACTGCCCCTGCAAAATGATCTTTTTCCCCAAAATCTGTCGTTAAGGTAATTATGGCCATGGGCAATTTCTAATAATATTTTTCCTAACTTAAACCTTTATTTAGCTAAGTTTGTAATGCAAATCTAAAGATAATTAAGTCATTTTTTAAATTTAATCCGGTCGCTTTTGAACGAACTTATCATTGAACTTTCTGAAATAAGTCCCAGAGATTTTTTTGGGGAACAAAATTCACATATTGAGCTTTTGAAGAAATATTTTCCAAAGCTCAAAATTGTGGCAAGAGGCAATAAACTTCGCATTTACGGTAACGAAGAAATGCTCGAAGAATTTGACAGAAGGTTCAATATGCTTATAGACCACTACGGAAAATTCAATCGTCTCGATGAAAATTCCATAGAACGGGTACTTACCAGTGAGAGTAAAGAAGATTATGAAACTTCTAATGAAAGCGGGGAAGTGCTGGTTCACGGCGTGAGTGGCAGGATGATTCGTGCCCAAACGGCCAATCAGCGTCGCCTGGTAGAGTTGATGAAGAAGAATGATATGGTTTTTGCCATTGGTCCTGCCGGTACTGGAAAAACATATACGGGAGTGGCTTTGGCAGTGAAAGCGCTAAAGGAAAAGCAGGTAAAAAGGATCATTCTTACCCGGCCTGCCGTAGAAGCAGGTGAAAACCTCGGTTTCCTACCCGGTGACCTTAAAGAAAAGCTCGATCCATACATGCAGCCGCTCTATGATGCGCTGCGCGATATGATCCCACACGAAAAGCTGGAAAGCTACATCGAAAAAGGGGTGATACAAATAGCTCCCCTTGCTTTTATGCGTGGCCGTACACTAGACCATGCTTTTGTAATTCTCGATGAAGCACAAAATACCACCCATGCCCAAATGAAAATGTTTTTAACCCGGATGGGAAAGAGCGCAAAGTTCATGGTAACGGGTGATCCCGGCCAAATTGACCTTCCAAAAAGGGTAATTTCAGGGCTTAAAGAAGCAATTCTTGTCTTGCAGGATGTTGATGGGGTGGGAATTATTCATCTTGATGATAAAGATGTGATTCGCCATAAACTGGTCAAGAAAATTATTGCTGCTTATAAAAGAATAGAAAACGCCGAATAAAAATGTCATTTTTGAGATCCCGCACCCGTGGGATCTTTTCATATAACCTCATGTTTTGATGAACACTATTACCGCTACCAATTTTAATTTTCCCGGACAGAAAGAAGTTTATAAAGGAAAAGTTCGGGATGTTTACACCCTTGAAGATAACCGGCTGGTCATGATCGTGACCGACAGGCTATCGGCCTTTGATGTTGTAATGCCAAAAGGAATTCCTTATAAAGGACAAATCCTCAACCAACTGGCTACAAAAATGATGAAAGCTACAGAAGATATCGTGCCCAACTGGCTGCAGGCCACGCCCGATCCTAATGTGGCAGTAGGGGAAAGCTGCGAGCCCTTTAAGGTCGAGATGGTGATAAGAGGATATCTCACCGGCCATGCTGCCAGAGAATATGCCAGCGGAAAACGAAGTTTGTGCGGGGTACATTTGCCTGAAGGTATGAAGGAAAATGAAGCTTTTGCAGCACCTATCATTACGCCCACCACCAAGGCAGATTCAGGCGAGCATGATATGGATATTTCGCGCGAAGAGATCCTCAAAAAAGGAATTGTTTCTGAAGCAGATTACAATACACTCGAAATCTATACCCGACAACTTTTTCTTCGTGGAACTGAACTCGCTAAGAAAAACGGGCTCATCCTGGTAGATACAAAATATGAATTTGGCAAGACCAAAAATGGCGAGATTGTACTCATAGATGAGATTCATACCCCAGATTCTTCCCGTTATTTTTATGCTGAAGGTTATCCTGACAGGTTAGCTTCGGGAGAACCACAAAAGCAACTCTCCAAAGAATTTGTAAGGCAATGGCTTATTCAGAATGGCTTCCAGGGAAAAGAAGGTCAGCAAATTCCGGAGATGAGCGAGGAGTACATCAATTCGGTGTCAGATAGGTACATTGAGCTTTACGAACAAATTACCGGCGAACAATTCATAAAAGCCGACATCTCAAGGATTGAAGAGCGGATTGAGAAAAATGTGCTGGAGTTTCTTAGTAGTTAGGATTGAAGAGTTAGATTTTAAAATACGAAGTTAGAAGTTTAGTGTGTAACAGATTGCCAGGCTGAGCTTTTTTCATCATCGGTAGGGTGTGAAAAATAGTCGAAGCCACTATTTGAACAATGTCTCCCAAAAGACAAATTGCCCCGACTTTTAAGTCGGGGACTAATGAAATCCAGTTAAACAGGGCTTTAGCCCAACCTGTGTTCCAGATAAGCGCCTATTATGTCAACTGAGATATTTTCAAATTGATAGGGCAACACCCAGCAATTATCTAAAAAAATCATAGTCTTACTTTTCTTACCACTGCCTACTTAAGCCTGCGCACTGCCAACTGAAATACATATTTCTACCTTCGTACTTCTACCTTCGTACTTCATTTCACTTCCAGCACCAGCAAATAATCAGGGCCTCCTGAAAGAGGGTAGCCTTCAATTTTTTGAGCAACCAAAGTTACCTTTTCCTCTACATAATTATCCAGGTCTACTGCATCACTTTTGAGAGCATAGAACTTGTCGTCTGAAGTGGTAATGGTATGGGTACCATATTGGTAAGAGGTTATTCCCTGTTCCCGAATGTTACCGGCCAGCTCGATGGTTTTCTCGTTTGCTTCAGCCGAAGCGGGATGATCTTGCTGAGCCTGGCTGTTATTGCAGGTTTGTAGAGATAATAGTAAAGTAACTCCTGTAAAAATAATAAGTGCTAATTTCATAAGTAGTTTTAATGGTTAGTCTTCATATAGTTTAAGCCGATTTTGCAGCTGCCTCACTTCATTCTGTAAGTGGGAAACCCGGTCAAGTAAATGATTTATAGCCTCTATGCCTTCCAGGTTTATATCCAGGTCATAATGCAGGCGCATCAAGCGTTCCAGCTCCCTTATTTGCTCCTGTTCTATGTATTCGTTTTCTTCAATGATCACAGTCTGTATCAGGCCGTGTTCTGTGAGCGACTGTATAAACGAATACTCCAGTTTGTAGCAGTGACAAAATTCTACGATTGAGATATATTGATCATCCATTTTTCCGCAGTTTTTTCAGTTCCTGTAAAAGTTCCTTCTCACGAGCATTCAGGTGGGTTGGGATCTTTAGGGTATAAGTTATAAAGAGATCACCAAATTTGCCATCTTTTTTATATACCGGAAAGCCTTTTCCTTTCAGCTTTACGGTAGTGCCATTTTGAGTTTCGGGCTTTACGGTAAGTTTTACCTTTCCGTCAAAAGTATCCACCATGAGTTCGCCGCCCAATATAGCCGTAAAAATATCCAGCTCCACGTCTTTATAAAGATGCTGCCCTTCGCGTTTAAACCTGCTGTTGTTGTTAATGGCGAAAGTTAGGAGCAAATCTCCGTTGGGCCCGCCGTTCATTCCTTCGCCGCCATAGCCTTTAATCCTTATGGTTTGCCCGTTTTCCACTCCTGCAGGAATGGTGAGCCTTATATTCTTTCCGTTTACGGTAAGGGTTTGTTTGTGGGTTCTGTAAACATCGGTGAGGTTAAGTTGCAGTTCGGCGTTGTAATCCTGCCCTCTAAAACGGGTGGTTCTATGCCTTCCGCCAGCAGCTCCTCCAAACATAGATTCAAAAAAGTCAGAAAAATCCCCCCCTTCAAATCCGCCGCTGCTAAAACTTTCTGCACCGCCAAATCCTCCGGTTCTTCCCCCAAAACCGCTACCAGACTGCCGCTGATACTGTTGCTGGGCTTTTGCTTTTTCAAATTCTTCGGCATGTTGCCAGTCTTTGCCGTACTGGTCGTATTTTTTCCGCTTTTCGGGATCTATGAGCACTTCATGAGCCTCATTGATCTGCTGAAATTTTTTTTGGGCAGCGGTGTCATTGGGGTTGAGGTCGGGGTGGTATTTTCGGGCCAGCTTTCGGTAAGCCTTCTTTATATCACTTTTAGTAGCATTCTTATCCAGCTCTAAAACCTTGTAATAGTCGATAAATTCCATAGGTTTTTCTGAAGTTTAAAAAATCCTGTACTTCTTTAAAGATACATATTTCAGAAAAAATAACGAACGTGGGTAATATTTATTCCTTCGGAAAAATACCTCTCAAAAATGTCATTTTTGAGTACCCCCTGAAAATTTATTTGTTTTTGAAGAAGCTTTTCCTAATTTTAAAAAATGGAAAATCTACAATTACGCACCTTTGCCGACTATAAGAAGGCTTACAAAAAAAGCATAAAAGATCCTGAAGCTTTTTGGGATGAAGTAGCATCTACTTTTACCTGGCAGAAAAAGTGGGATAAAACCCTGGAGTGGGATTTTAAAAAACCAGAAGTAAAATGGTTTCAGGGCGGAAAGTTGAATATCACAGAAAACTGCCTTGACCGTCACCTGGACACCCTGGGAAATAAAACTGCCATAATTTGGGAACCTAACGACCCTGATGAGGAATCCCGCTACATTACTTATAGGCAGCTTTTTGTAAAAGTTTCCCATTTTGCGAATGTGCTTAAGAATAATGGTATCAAAAAGGGGGACAGGGTTTGTCTTTATATGCCCATGATCCCCGAACTGGCCATTGCAATGCTTGCCTGCGCCCGTATTGGCGCTGTTCACTCTATTGTGTTTGCCGGATTTTCCAGCTCTGCCATTGCAAAGCGGATTAATGATTCAGATTGTAAGATGCTCATCACGGCAAATGAAGTTTACAGAGGTTCCAAAAAGGTGAATTTAAAGGAGATGTGTGATAAGGCCCTGGAGCAAACTCCCGGGGTGGAAACAGTAATTGTTTATCGCCGTACAGTAGAACCAACACCTATGAAAGAGGGGCGGGATAAGTTCTGGTTTGATGAACTTCAAAAAGCCGAAAAAGAATGCCCTCCAGAAGTTATGGATGCCGAAGATATGTTGTTTATACTTTATACTTCAGGCTCAACAGGAAAACCTAAGGGCATGGTGCATACAGTGGGAGGTTATCTTGTGGGTACTACTTACTCCTTTCAAAACGTGTTTCAGCTCGAAAAAGATGATGTGTACTGGTGTACTGCCGATATAGGCTGGATTACCGGTCACTCCTATATTATTTACGGTCCGCTGGCCTCGGGTGCCACTACCGTGATGTTTGAAGGAATTCCCAGTTATCCCGACTACGGAAGGTTCTGGGATATTGTAGATAAATTAAAGGTCACCCATTTTTATACTGCTCCTACAGCAATAAGATCACTTGCTAAACAACCCCTGAGTTTTGTAGAGAATCATGACCTGTCTTCTCTCAAAGCCCTCGGAAGTGTGGGAGAACCAATTAATGAGGAAGCCTGGCACTGGTATAATGATAATGTTGGGAAAGGAAATTGCCCTGTGGTTGATACGTGGTGGCAAACCGAAACCGGCGCTATCATGATTTCACCGCTTGCCGGGATCACCCCTACCAGGCCAACTTTTGCCACCCTGCCACTGCCGGGTGTACAGCCTGTGCTAATGGATAATGAAGGAGAGGAGATCCCCAATACCACCGAACCTGTTGAAGGTAGGCTGGCCATTAAGTTCCCCTGGCCATCTATTGCGCGTACTATTTACGGTGACCATCAACGTTATAAAGAAGTCTATTTTTCTACTTTTGAAAACAAATATTTTACAGGTGACGGGGCATATCGCGATGCCACAGGTAACTATCGAATTACAGGAAGGGTTGATGATATAGTTATTGTATCTGGTCACAACCTGGGAACTGCTGCCACAGAAAATGCTATTGATGAACATGAAAACGTAGTAGAGAGTGCGGTAGTAGGTTTTCCACACGAAGTTAAAGGGAATGCACTTTATGCTTACGTTATTCTCTACGATAAAGTGGAACCTTCGGAAGAATTGGAAAAAGAAATCAAAGATATTGTTTCTCAAACCCTGGGCCCAATTGCAAAACCTGAAAAAATCCAGTTTGTAAGCGGACTTCCAAAAACGAGAAGCGGTAAAATTATGAGGAGGATTCTAAGGAAGATCGCCTCTAATGATACCGATAATCTTGGAGACACTTCAACGCTGCTCAACCCCGAAATTGTGGATGAAATCTTGGCCGAGGCTAAGCATGATTAAATTGGCGTAGAAAAAATAATTAATTTACAGGGAGATGAATTTTTAGGATTAAAGCTTTAATAGTTCCTTTAATTTCATCTCCTTTTTCTTGTCGATTTTTCCGAGGATCTTTAGGAAAGCTATTGCAGTAATGAATGCATCGCCAATGGCTGTGTGCCGGTCTTTAACATCAATAATAAAAGCCTCGGCAATTTCATCCAAAGAGTAATTTTTCTCCCTGTCTATGAGGTTGGAGTTTAACAGCGTCTTTCTGTAAAGATATCCTGTATCCAAAACCGGGTTCTTCAATTTTGGCAATCCCCTTCTTTTCAAAGCTGAATTGATCATTTTAATATCAAAAACCGCGTGATGGGCAACCAGGACAGCATTCCCTATGTACTTTAAAAATTTGCGGATAGCTTCTTCTTCTGTAAGGCTTTCAGTTTTTTCCTCTTTAAGTATACCGTGAATTTTCACCGATTCGGGATTAAATCTTTCCTGCTGTAAATAATGTTCGAAAGTTTGAGAAACATCTAATTCATTAGACCTTACTTTCACAGCGCCAATACTCAGGATTCGGTCGTTTTTATAATCAAATCCTGTGGTCTCTGTGTCTAAAACAACAAAAGTTGTTTGCGAAACAAATGCAGGTAGCTCCTCCTGAAATTTCGCTTCGTAAGCGTTCCAGAATTCTGGGTAATCTGGACTTTCTTTTCTAAAAAAATTAAACATGATATCCCGAAATTTCGAATCTAATCTTTACAAGATCCTGCACTTCTTTTAAGCTTCTAAAGCACCGTTTTAACTTCATTTTTTCCTCCTTACTTAGTTCTTCGAGTTTGATGAACCTGCCGTTATTACGTTCTTTAATACCTTGTTTTGTTCGAAATTTCAGAAGAGCTTTAGATGCAAATGAACAGGCGAGGTAAAGTTCCCTGTTTGATGGCTCCAGTTGTGTCAGTTTATCAAATCTTTCGGAAGTATTGCTCAAATTTTTAACCTCGTGGGAGAGGATCAAAAGCCTTCCTGCATCTGTGAGGGGAGTTATGGCTCTCTTTTTAATATCAAAAGTGTCTTTGTTTTCCCCATCGTGTTCTACTACGAATTGCCGGAAAAATCCAAGAGGCGGCGGATTTCTCAATGTAACTGCAGCCAGGGCAGAAGTGAACCTTTTGTTGTTGCGGGTTAATTCAAAAATGTGGTCAGATAGTGCGTTAGATAATTTTACATTTCCGTAAGAGATATCAAAATCAAAGAAAATTGAACTTAGCAGCAATTCATCATTACCTGCGTTAGTGATCCATAGTGCCACCTGTTCTTTCCATTCCGAAAGACTTTTACACCATTGCTCATTTTTAGCCATAGTATTTACCGGGCAATATTCATAACCAATTATACTCAGGCGTTTATTTACCTTTTTTGCCAGTTCAAGAAAATAAGCTTTGGTGGCAGCATGATGTTCGGGGGCAACATCATCAAAAATAATGGCATTGTCCTGGTCGGTTTGCAACAGTTGCTCTTTCCGGCCCTGGCTCCCTAAAGACAACCAGGCAAATTCGGCTGGGGGAGGAGCAGGCATTTTTTTAATACATCTTTCTACGATCCTTTTTATAGAGGCATCATTAAGCTCAAAAATGATCTTTGAGATGAGGTTTAGAGGAATATTACTTTCAAGATAACCTCTCAGTAATAAAGTGATTTTATTCCGGATCTTCTTCAGTTCATTGGTACTGTTGGACCGCTGAATAGCCTTCATAAGTATCGAAGGGTTATTCCCTTCAGACAGCATGATGTTATGAGCAGAAAGTATCCCGATGACCTCTGAATTGGGAGTGCCGTCTTCAGTAATACAAATATGGTCAATCCCGTGTTTCATCATAGTGAGTTGCGCCTGCGAAATAGTAATGCCTTTTGAATAACAAATCACAGGAGAACTCATGATTTCTGAAACAGGAACTGCTTCAAGAGCCATTCCATTAGCAACAAGGTCTCTAAAATTTTCATCAGTAACTATACCCACAGGAATATTGTCTTCTACAACAACAAGAGAACCTACCATTCTGGATTTCATTTTCTGTGCTGCTTTTTGAACAGTGGTGGCAGGAGAAATGGTAATTACTTTACGGGTAATGGGTGCCGGTTGTAGTTCAAAAAGATTTTGCGCTGCAACTACGGGGGGAGTTGAGGTGAGAAGTTTTCCTTTGTCTCCCGAAGCATAAGGGTTTCGGGTATTTGAAGCAAAACTCTGCAATAAAAATTCTCTTACCCTCGGATGATTTTCTGCAATGGGTTTAAAGATATCAATAGGAATTCCATACAATATAGACTCTTCGACGGCCAGGGTTTCCAGCAGGTAATTTTCTTTCGCAAACAATGGCCGCAACCCAAAAATGTCGCCTTCATCACATTTATCTATGGTCTCAAAAATGTCATTTTGGGGCTTTAATACTGAAACCGCTCCCTTATTGACCACGTAAAAGTACTGATGCTGTTCTTCTCCGGCTTTAAAAATGCTTCTTCCTTTTTCAACATAAACCACTTTCACTTCGCTGGCAAGGGTGTAAAGTTGTTCTTGCTGAAGCAGGTCAAACGGCGGAAAATTCTTCAGAAAATCGGCTATCCTGGCTGCTATGGTGTTTTTCATACAGCTAATTTAGGCAAAAGAAATAGTTGGAATATTCTATGCTGAAGCCTTTTTTAAGAAATTTCAGAAGGATTTTTTTTAGCAGAAAATGAAAGGCAAATTAAGATATAGCTTCTTTTTCTTCCAGTTCTATTTCAAAATCCTTGAGTAATTCAAGAAGTACTTCTTCAGTCTGTGAAAGATTAGGTTTGTAAGTGCGTTTTCTTTCCACCTTTTTGAAATAAGTAACAATATCCCCGGTTTCATAAAGCTTGACCACGTGTGGGTGTACGTAATAACTGCGGCATACACTACGCGTGTTGTTCAAAGCTTCGGCGGCGGCATCATAAGCTTCAAGAATGTTCTTTTTATTCTGCTTTTCTTCTTCAGTAAAACCTATTTCCCGAAGTTTCTCAAAAAATATCTTGGTTGCGCTCCAGGTCCTGAAATCTTTAGCCGAAAAAAGTGCGCCGCTCAAATCCTGTATGTACTCGTTGACCATCCCGCTATCAATGCTGTGCTTTTTTCCGTCTTCCCCAATGTATTTGAAGACCTCCCACCCGGGAATTTCCTCACATTGGTTCACCAGCTTAATGAGCTTCTTATCGCGGATAGAAACGGTATTTTCAATTCCGCGTTTCCCAAAAAAATTGAATTTCATTTCCCCTTTTGAGATCTTTACATGCCGACTTCTAAGTGTGGAAAGTCCGTAAGATTTATTTTGTTTGGCGTAAGTCTCATTTCCAATGCGAATATGCGTTTCCTCCATGAGCCTTATAATCAGGGCCAGCACTTTCTCCTGCGGCATTCCCTTTTTATCCAGATCCTGGTCTACCTGCGCCCGAATTTTAGGTAAAACTTTTCCGAAGGAGATCATTTTGTAAAACTTCGTAAGATTTCTGAGTTTCGTCCAGTCGGGGTGGTACATGTACTGCTTTCGTTGCTTGGCATCCAGCCCCACAACCTGTAAGTGCCCGTTGGAGTGGGGGCAGATTCGCACTTTTTCCCACGCGGGTGGGATTACCAGTTTTTTGATCCTTGCCAGGGCCTTTTCATCTTTCACCGGCTCTCCCTCGTGCAGGTATTGATATCCTTTACCCCTTTTTCGGCGTTCTATGCACAGCTCTTCTTCAGAAATATACTGAAGGTTGGCTTTTTCGGCAGCAAGATCGGGGTTGGAGATGAGTGAATTTACTTCATCTGAAGAAAGCACCATGAATTTTTTTTCCTAAATATAGTTTTCATCGATATCTCTTCTATGTAAAGAAATGTGAAAACTTCAGAAAAAATAAAGCCTCCTAAAAAAAGGAGGCTCAAAAATGGCATTTTTGGATGCTATTTATTCAAAGTAGCTAAAGGTATCCCCATCCTTTAGTTGCAATAAACTTTCATAGATCAATTTAATCACGTTTTCAACATCATCGCGGTGCACCATTTCAACCGTGGTGTGCATGTAGCGTAGGGGAAGGGAGATCAAAGCCGATGCCACACCGCCGTTGCTGTAGGCAAATGCATCAGTATCTGTCCCTGTCATTCTTGAAGAAGCCATACGTTGGAAAGGGATCTGTTTGTCTTCAGCAGTTTGGATAAGAAGATTGCGAAGTTTGTTTTGAACGGCCGGTGCATACGAGATTACCGGGCCATCTCCAATTTTGGTAAGGCCGTTGGTTTTTTTCTCGATCATTGGAGTAGTGGTGTCGTGAGTAACATCGGTCACTATGGCAACATTTGGTTTAATGCGCTGGGTGATCATTTCGGCACCTCTTAGGCCAATTTCTTCCTGTACCGAGTTTGTAATGTAAAGTCCGAAAGGTAATTTCTTCTTATTCTCCTTCAGCAGGCGCGCAACTTCAGCAATCATAAAACCTCCAATGCGATTATCTAAAGCCCTGCTCACGAATTTGTCTTTGTTCAGAATAAAGAACTCATCGGGATAGGTGATCACACAGCCCACGTGTACGCCCAGGGCTTCAACTTCCTCTTTAGAAGAGCAGCCAACGTCTATAGAAATATTGTCAAGTTTTGGAGCCTGTTCCTTCTCCTTATCGCGGGTGTGAATTGCAGGCCATCCAAAAACCCCTTTTACAACACCATTTTTGGTGTGAATGTTTACCCTTTTGGAAGCGGCGATTTGATGATCACTACCGCCATTGCGAATTACGTAGATCAAACCATCATCGGTAATGTAATTAACATACCACGAGATCTCATCGGCGTGACCTTCTATTACTACCTTATATTTTGCTTTTGGGTTTATCACTCCTACAGCGGTACCGTAAGTATCTGTAATGAACTCATCAACATAAGGTTCTATGTAATTCATCCACAGCTTTTGGCCTTCCCATTCGTAGCCTGTAGGCGCTGCGTTATTCAAATATTTTTCTAAGAAATCTATCGACTTTTCAGTAAGAATTTTTTCCTGACTCATTATTTTATTCTTTTGCACGAATTTAGGAAGATTTGAAGAGCTGACAATTTATAGATAATGTAATTTTGGAATGATTTTAGCTCCCATGTTGAAAACGAATATTTTGAAGCAGATTTTATTCATTTTTCTGTGTTTGATCCCGGCCGCTGCATTTGCTCAGGTTAAAGAGCCCGTGCAGGACAGTGTGGAATATGAATATTACATCATTGAGGGAGATACCATTGCACGCTCACATATAGACCTGGGCGAGGTACTTATTTTGAGCCGGCTTAAGTTTGATAATGATCTTGAAAGGCGTAAATATCTTATTCTTCGCCGCAAGACGATAAAAGTTTACCCTTATGCCAAACTGGCTTCAGAACGGTTGGTAGAGCTCAATAGCAGGCTTGATCAAATAAAATCCAGGAGGGATCAAAAACGCTACACAAAAATAGTCCAGAATTATATTGAAAATCAATTCTCGGCCGAATTAAAGAAATTGACCCGCACCGAGGGGCAGATCCTTGTAAAATTGATTCACAGGCAAACCGGGATTACGGCTTTTGATCTTGTAAAAGATCTCAAGAGTGGCTGGAGGGCTTTTTGGTATAACACCACGGCCAGTTTCTTTGATATTTCGCTGAAAGAAGAATTCGATCCAGCAAAAAATCAGGAAGACTATTATATTGAAGATATTTTACAAAGGGCTTTTCAGGGGAGACAGCTGGAAAGACAACCCTCTGCGCTCGACTATAATTTCCTCGAACTTACAGATAAATGGTCTTCCCCTGCTGCAAAAGGAGACCGCAAATCCTGATAATTTTAATCATTTGGGCGTTCCCCACCTTCGCTACCGCTCATGCGGGTCGGGCTATCCGCTCCAATCTTTTTGCTCGTGCCTTGCAAAAAGGATTTCCGCTGCTATCCCTAACGCGGGTACACGTCTTCGATTAATAATAATGTTATGGATTGGGATGTTTGTTTTCGATTCATGTTATATGAAATCGGATTGGATTGGATTGTTTTGATTCCTATTAATGTAATTCGGATGGATATTTCGTTTATCAGCTATAAACATTTGACCCCTTCGGGGTCACCCCTGCTGAAGAATAATACAAATACCGGATCCTTTGGATCCTGATGGGTAGACCCTAACGGGTCTATTTGTAACGTAACAGGTCACGAACCGAAGAGCCCAATGGTTCTCATTCTTTAATAACAGGAACACGTCCCAAACCATGACCCTGAAGGGTCACATGTTTATAACACCTGAAGCTCTCAACCCCACGACCCCGAAGTGGTCATATGTTTGTAACTAAGAGGTAGTCACACCTTCGACCCCGATGGGGTCGCACCTTCCGGAATGTCACTTCTCAAAAATGCCATTTTCGGCACCTCTTTTCTCATAGGTATATCTCAGGCTCCGAAGGAACCATATAATTATAGGGCTTTCACAAAATTGTACCTCTTGCTGTTGTGATTCGCACCACATATTATATATAAGACACATCAGAACCAACGATCCGATGGGGCTCATGTTAGTATCACAATGTCGTTAACCACGCGACCCCGACGGGGTCATATGTTTTTAACCTGGATACCGTGATGATACCGGCCCCGAAGGGGTCGCACCTTCCAGAACGGTACCTCTCAAAAATGCCATTTTCGGCACCTCTTATCTTATAATGTATGTCTTTAGGCTCCGAAGGAGCCACATTACTACCCGACTTTCATAAAATTGCACCTCCTGCTGGTAATTGCTCTACATACTATATATATATAAGACATATCATGTACACACAATCCCGAAGGGATTGCATAATTATAACAGGAGTGGAGGAATGCCATGACCCCAACCGGGGTCTCATATTAGTAACCTTGGTAGTGTAACGTCCATGACCCCTAAGGGGTCCAATGTTTATACCCCCCCCCCCCCCCGCCGTCGTCCCCACACGACCCCGGCGGGGTCGCACCATCGAAAAATGCCCATCCTTGTAACCATACATCCTCTACTTTTAATTTCAGGATAAAAAAGTGTAGAAAAAATCTCTCTTCAAAAATGTCATTTTCAGCATCTTAGTTTTGGGGTTTATAAAATTGTCAAAAAAACCTTAAAATATTTTTGTTGGAGGCTTGTGGGATTAGAATTCAGTTGTATATTTGCAGCCGCTTTGA
>NZ_JAPJDA010000099.1 GCF_026241755.1 Salinimicrobium profundisediminis | reverse complement strand
CTAAGCTGATGTGGATGAATAGACTTATTTATCCCTGCTTTGTTTAATGATATGCCTCATTTGTGCAATGCTCATTCGATGCGGTGCCCGAATTGTAACGAACAGTGCTTTTTGATCATCGGTTCTTTCTTCTAGATATCTTTTTAACCAAATGCTGCAGCGAGTATTAAAATACACTTCTCTTTCTTTTTTGCCTTTTCCGAATACAATAACGGATTGTTCTGCCATATTTATAGAGTGCTTATCTAAGTTTACAACTTCTCCTATCCTGCAGCCTGTTGAATACATAAATTCGAATAAGGCTTTTTCAAAAGTTGTTTTACAGACTTCACGGAGCAATTCAATTTCTTCTTCTGTAAGAAACTTAGGGATTCTACTCTCTGGCTTTGGTTCTTTAATGGTAGTTACCGGGTTAATCGAAATATATTTCTCTTCTTGAGCCCATTTAAACAATGATTTAATAAAACGAATCCTATGACAGAGACTAGATGCTTTTAACTGAGCTGCAACTTCTCCAAGATATAATTTAATAGATTCTGTAGTAATATCAGTAATCTTAATATCCCCCAAATATTTGATTAATAAGGACATTTGCACTTTGTATACCTTTAAGGTTTGAGAGGAATATCCCTGAATTTGTTTATCTGCTTTATAAAGATTCCAGGCTTCAGATATAAGCATAATGAACATCTCCCTAATTGTTCTATTAATGTCATTATTCGCTTGAAAACTATAAAATATACTAGCTTTATAGATTTTTTTTAAGTTATTGTACCCTTTATTTTAAGTGAAGGACTGTGAAGAACTTTAAATTTCAATCTCACTCACTTAAGTTTATTACAGGAATGTTGTCTTTGTTGATTGTTAATTTCCTAATTCACATTAGATGTAATTTCCTGTTCATCTTCCGTTCATATTCGAGACATAAACTAAGGATGTTAAAAAGAGTTTGGGAGGAATTAAAAGATGAACATTGCTTGGAAAGAAATTAAGAAAAATAAAGTAAGATTTTTGATTTTAGGTTCAATTGTTTTTCTAGTTAGTTTATTAACATTTATAATATCTGGTTTGGCGAATGGATTGTCCCAAGACAATGCTGCCCTCATTAAAGATTTACCAAAAGGGCAATTTTATATGAATAAAGACGCAGAGGAAACTTATAACCTATCAAAAATAGATAGTGATATACAAAAAGAAATATTAAACAAACAAAAAGATGCTGTGGCATTTTCAATTCAAATGGGTTTTCTAAATGACAAGGATGATAAACAACAGAGCGTCGCCTTTGTTGCATCCACTGATTCAAAGCTATTTAAAAATGTTAAAGATGGGGAAATTATATTAGATAGCTCATTGAAGAATAAAGGTATAAAAGTTGGAGATACCTTAACGAATAATCAATTTAGTGGTGAGTTTATCGTAAAGGGTTTTGTTGATCAAAAGAAATATAGTCATGCCCCTGTTGCTTATATAAACATGAAGAATTATCAAGAAATTTATCGAGTTATGGAAATGCAATTAATTTTTACCCCTGGAGGAGATTCTTCTAAAGAATTCACGGGATTACAATCATTTTCAAATAAAGATTTTCTCAATACAATTCCAAGTTATAACGCAGAACAAATGTCTTTAAATATGATTGTTTGGTTTTTAGTTGTCATTAGTGGAATGTTATTTGCTATCTTTTTCTACATGATGAACGTTCAAAAAGTTGGTTTATACGGTATTTTAAAAGCAATTGGTATAAAAACAAGCAGACTATTCAAAATGATGTGGACACAAATGCTCTTTATTACAATAATTGCACTTATTATGTCTATTACACTTAGCCAATTTTTTAATATGGTTGCACCTGAAGGAATGCCTTTCCATTTAACCTTTGAAACAACAGCACAATTATCTATAGTTTTCCTAATTATCGGTTTTATTGGAGCTACACTCTCAGGTATGCAAATCAAAAAAATCGAACCATTACAAGCAATACAACAAGGAGA
>NZ_JAPJDA010000098.1 GCF_026241755.1 Salinimicrobium profundisediminis | reverse complement strand
GTATATGTCAAACCGGGTGAGAAGGTGCCGGTAGATGGTGAGATTGTAGAAGGACGCTCTGCAATGGATGAATCGATGTTAACCGGGGAGAGTGTTCCTGTTAGTAAATCGATTGGAGATTTAGTCATTGGTGCAACACTTAATAAAAATGGGTTTTTAAAAGTAAAAGCAACGAAAGTAGGAAAGGATACAGCCTTAGACCAAATTATTAAAGTCGTAGAAGAAGCTCAAGGTTCAAAAGCGCCTATTCAACGGGTGGCGGACCAAATATCAGGGATATTCGTACCAATTGTTGTTGGAATTGCAGTTGTAACTTTTTTAATCTGGTATTTATGGGTAAGTCCTGGAGAGTTTGGCGAAGCACTTGAAAAACTTATTGCCGTCCTTGTTATTGCTTGTCCTTGTGCGCTTGGTCTCGCAACCCCAACATCTATCATGGCAGGGTCTGGACGTGCGGCAGAATATGGAGTTCTGTTTAAAGGCGGCGAACACCTTGAAGGAACACATAAAATTACCACTGTGATTTTAGATAAAACGGGTACAGTGACAAACGGTAAGCCCGTATTAACTGATATTCTAATTGAAGGAAATATGGATGAAGAAAAATTTCTTACACTAGTGGGTTCAGCGGAAAGACAATCTGAACATCCATTGGCGGAAGCAATAGTACAGGGCATTAAAGAAAGAAACATTTCTTTGCAAGATGTACAAGAATTTGAAGCGATTCCAGGGCACGGAATTAAAGCAAGTGTTAATAATCGTGAATTATTAATCGGCACAAGAAGGCTGCTGCAAAAATTTAATATTTCCATTGATACCATTACAGGAAAAATGGAAAATTTGGAGGATAACGGAAAGACAGCCATGCTTGTCGCAGTTGACGGAGAATTCATGGGAATTATAGCAGTAGCTGATACTGTAAAAGAAACGTCAAAAGCAGCGATTAAACGTTTGAAGGATGCTGGACTTGAAGTGATTATGATTACAGGTGACAACAAACGTACCGCACAATCGATTGCAAATGAAGTAGGAATTGACATGGCAATTGCGGAAGTGCTTCCTGAAGGGAAAGCAGATGAAGTGAAAAAACTGCAGGAGCAAGGAAAGAAAGTAGCGATGGTTGGAGATGGAATCAATGACGCACCAGCACTTGCGACAGCAGATGTGGGGATGGCGATTGGCACTGGTACGGATGTAGCTATGGAAGCAGCTGATATCACACTTATTCGCGGAGACCTAAATAGTATTGCGGACGCGATTCTCATGAGCCGCAAAACAATGCGCAATATTAAACAAAACCTATTTTGGGCATTTGCCTACAACACAATTGGAATTCCAATTGCCGCAATCGGCTTGCTTGCACCATGGGTGGCAGGAGCAGCTATGGCATTCAGCTCCGTATCTGTTGTCTTAAACGCATTGCGATTACAGAGAGTTAAATTATAAAAAACAAATGAAGAGTAAACTGCCTGATCGCAGTTTACTCTTTCATTCATATAGGGGTGTGAGAGAATGCAAGAAACACAGAAAAAAGTAAAACTGGCGATTAACGGCGGGATAACGTTTGGAGCCAAACTGAATGCGAAACAGCTTGTGACGATCACAGAATACATGAATGATGAAGATGAACTGGAGTTAACCACCTTTCAGCAGCTTTACATAGAGGTTCAAGAAAGTAAGGCTGAAGAAGTTGAGGCGAAGCTTCGAGAGGTTGGATTGTCCTGTTACCCGGTTGGAAACTATGTGAAAAGCTTAAGAACATGCAACTTTTGCAAAGGTTCAGAAGAAGAAGGCATGCCCGTAGCCATTGAGTTAAATAACCGCATTGCAGGAAAGCCAGTTCCGTTCACTCTTCGGCCAGCATACACAGGATGTCCGGTTGGATGCGGAGAGCCGCTTGTAAATGATATCGGCGTCATGAAAATTAAGGATACGTATCATTTATATCTTGGCGGAAAAGCAAAAGGAAAAGATGCTCATGCAGGAGCTTTATTCATGGAGAATCTAACAC
>NZ_JAPJDA010000097.1 GCF_026241755.1 Salinimicrobium profundisediminis | reverse complement strand
TAGCTGCTGCTGTTCATAACTTGTTACCTCACTACTGCTGACCACAAATCCAAAAAACTTCAGAAAAAGTTATTGTATCCACATCTTCGAGCACACTAAGAAGAATATTCATATCAGAAAAAGATCCTTCGAAAATATCTTCTCCGATAATTTCAGGTGCATTCGTATCGCCAACAAGAGCTCCTACTACTTGGTCCTGCTCATCCATAGCCACTGCACAATATCCTTGATCAGCAACAGAAGTTAAATAGCCATGAATAAAATCGTAAAGGTCTTCATATTCAAAATTCAGCTGGCCAACCATAGGCTCCTGCACCCATTTCCCTGAAACATCAACACCAAAAAAAGAGCGTGCCAAACATTCAGCTGTCTTTGAAATCAAATCTGTCTGTTCCTGCTCTACTATACGGTATGTATATAGTGATTGTGTCGTTTGCATATGCTATCTCCCTTTATTCAGATTGATTGCTGTTTGCTGAATTACCTTTTAATCGAATGAGGTAATTGATCCACAAAAGTACCGGTAAATTCAATTCTCTCTAAAACATTTCTAATTTGAACCTGAGCAATTTTAGAAGTTGGCTTAAGAACGAGGAAATCTTTAAATCCTAGGGAATTATAAAACTTCATCGTTTGTTCCATCTGTGGAACAACCTTTGATGGAGTCGGCTTTTGATACGTTGCATCAATAACAAATGTGTACTCTTGTCTTGGCACCCGATTAATTGTTTCCTGCAAATCTCCCATATACTCTGCTGCATCTTCTTCTCTCATTGCGCCTGCACGCACCTGGACATGAACTTCCTTCTGATTCTCATTAATGGCCATCATATATTTCTTTTTATCTACTACAATCATCCTCTAAATCTCCTTTTTATGTTGTCGTTTTCTACTTTGCTGTGTACTGCACTCTTTTCCAACCTGAGCCTAATAAACATAAAGAAAACTTGCCGAGTGACAAGTCCTAAAAGGACACAGACAGAGGCTTAGTTGCACTTATACTACAGTCCTAAAACCAGCCACTGCATCGAGCCTTCTTCTGCGCTGCTCATTTATACTTTTTATAAGTATAAAAAAGGCTATCCTAGACAAGGATAGCCAATTAATCACTTTACATTAATTTTGGCAACCCGACTATCATTATCCATACGGATGTTAGACTCGTAGCTTTGCGTCCTTACCTTTCGATAAGTTTGCCTTTATCATATTCAGAAAATAGTACTTATATCATGATGAAAATATCCTACTTTATTATATAGAAACTGGCAAGTTTTGTCGATAATTGTAACTATAGATTAACAATCTTTACACAAATTCGAGTGCAGAAGGGGTTGTGGGTTTTAGGGACAGGTCCATAGACCCGGTTTGGCGTTGCTTAGAGAGACAGGTTTCTCCTCTAATTTAGGTAATCATACCTATCCAACGCGTAAAAAAAATGCCTCCCAAAAGCAGCAGCTACATGGTCAGACATCTCTAAATTCAAATAAATGATTTAATTCTATTCTATTTAAAACAAAATCTTCTAATGTATATCCGTACAAAACATTCAGGAAAGCTTGCAATGCCTCGTATAGGGCGTTTTTCAATTTACAAGCCGGTGAAATGGAGCAATAGCCTTCTCCCTGTTTAAAACAGCCAACAATGTGAAAGTCTTCTTCTGTTTCGTAGACTACCTTTCCAATATTAATGTCCTTTGGGTCTTTAGCAAGACGAATTCCGCCATTTCGTCCGCGTATAGTTTCGACATATCCTAATTGCCCTAAGTGATGAATAATCTTCATTAAATGATTTTTGGAGATATTATAAGAATCCGCTATTTCTTGAATGGTGCTTAATTTCTCAGATCCCTTTAGAGCTAAAAATATTAAAACACGGAGAGAATAATCCGTATAGTTTGTTAGTCTCATCCTTGTTAATGCTCCTTAATTCGTTTCCTAGTATTATATCTAGAAAAGCAGACAAGTGGCAAGCGCAAGAGACACTGTCATTGTCTGACTTCCCAGTATTTCAG
>NZ_JAPJDA010000096.1 GCF_026241755.1 Salinimicrobium profundisediminis | reverse complement strand
GCCATTACTTCTATGTTCTGCATTGTCGGGATGGAAGTCTTTATGCTGGATATACAAATGATTTAGCAAGAAGAGTAAAACAGCATAATGAAGGAAAAGGGGCCAAGTACACACGAGGAAGAGGCCCGGTAGAGCTTGTCTTTTCACAGGCATTTGATAATCAGGGAGATGCTTTGAGGGCAGAATATCAGTTTAAGCAGCTTTCACGGCAAAAAAAGCTTCATTTTATAAAACAAACTGCGCCTATTTCGTGAACGGTGATGGCGCTTATACATAATAGAAGACGGGTGAGATGATGCAACAGCAAAAAAGCTTTCATAATGAAGAACAGAAAGGCATCCTTTATTTAGTTCCAACACCAATCGGCAATTTAGAGGATATGACGTATAGAGCAGTCCGGATTATGAAAGAAGCAGATTTTATTGCGGCAGAGGATACGCGAAATACTAAAAAGCTCTGCAACTACTTTGAAATGACAACGGCGCTGATCAGTTATCATGAACATAATAAGGAAGCGAGCGGCCAAAAAATTGTGGAAAAGCTCAAAGAAGGCTTGAAGATCGCTCTTGTCAGTGATGCGGGTATGCCTGCCATTTCTGACCCTGGCTATGAATTAGTGGCAGCTGCACTGGAAGAGAATATCACCGTTGTTCCACTTCCAGGGGCAAATGCTGGTCTAACTGCACTAATCGCTTCGGGTATTGCCACACAGCCTTTTTACTTCTACGGCTTTTTAGATCGTCAGAAAAAGGTAAAAAGAAAGCAGCTGAGTGAATTGGCAAACATGGAATCAACTATGATTTTTTATGAGGCACCACACCGTTTGAAGGAGACACTGATAATTATGGAAGAACAGCTGGGAGATCGGCAAGTTGTTTTATGCCGTGAGTTAACGAAGAAATATGAAGAGTTTATTAGAGGAAGCTTGTCAGAAGCGGTACAATGGGCAAAAACAGAAGAGGTTCGCGGTGAATTCTGTGTCATTGTTGAAGGCGGTGTGCCTGAAGAAAAGGATACTGCAGCATGGTGGGAGCACATGACAATTGTGGAGCATGTAGAGCACTATATTAATATGAAGGAACTCGCTGTAAAGGATGCAATTAAACAGACAGCCTTAGACCGGCAAATGGCAAAAAGGGATGTTTACCAAGCCTATCATGTTGAAGATCAGTGATTGTGGTGGAAAAACTCTCTTGCAGAATAAAGAAAAAGCTTCTCAAAGTGTTGAGAAGCTTTTTTATCATTATTTAGATGTTTCAAAGTTGCTTTGAATTTCTTGTAAAAGCTGTTCAGCACCTTCACGGCTTAAAATTAATTTACCGCCAGCCAAAGCAAGGTTATCATCAGAAACTTCACCAGTTACTTGGCAAGTCATGTTAGGCTTGTATTTTTTAAGAATGATTTTTTCGTCATCCACATAAATTTCAAGAGCATCTTTTTCTGCGATTCCTAGTGTGCGACGCAATTCAATCGGAATTACCACGCGGCCAAGCTCATCAACTTTACGAACAATACCTGTAGATTTCATTATTGTTTCTCCTCTCAAATCTCCAATTAATTTATGTTTATCTCTCTATGTTTCGTCATTATTCGACAAAATTCTCTATATTTATATGATACCAGCCATTACCATATTCGTCAATTACTTTATAATGTTTTTATGTGGAAAATTTAGTTAGTCTGATAAAGGCTGATATAGAGCGGATTTCATTAAAAAAGTCTTGAATTAAGTATATATTTATTCCAGTTTATTATCAATCAAATAGTTTTAATTAAGGATAAATATTTTCTCATTCGACAAATTTCTACATTCGCAGGATGGTTTGTCGAACAGGATTTTTTAGTCAATTAAATGTCAAAAAGATAAAACGTTATAGTGCAAGGCTCATTATAGGATCTTTCCTTGCACAATTTCTTATTTTTAGGTATATTTTGTTGATATAAGAGGTAATGCTGACGAGTGTAATAATAAAAATATTTTGTACTGCAAGCTGGAATATAATGAAGAAGAATTTACGGTGCTAGAGCAT
>NZ_JAPJDA010000095.1 GCF_026241755.1 Salinimicrobium profundisediminis | reverse complement strand
CTAACATGGTACTGTGATTTATGATATAATTGTCTCTGCCTTAAATGGGCATTGGCAAAGTCAAATACAAGTTCAAAAGTAACCGCTTCAGGTGCTTTTTTTATAGAATTGAACCTTGTTTATTAAATGAAAAAGCTAAACGTAAAAATTATATATACATATCATTTTATTTTTAAAAATGCCAAACATAATAGATAGATCTATTCCGCCAATAAAACATGATTGCTTATTCCTTAAGAGTAAAAGAGGTTTTTTAGGACCGGCTGTCTGACTCAATGGTAGATAGATGAAAACTTTTGAATCAAGGGTGATTGCATGCAAAAACTTACTACTAATTTAGCAGATGTGAAATCACAAATACATGAGCATGTCAAACACTCATACTTATTTAAATATATAAATGAACCCGTTATAGATGAAGATAAACTTTTATTATTCACTTCAATTTTTTCTCTATATGATCTGCCAAAAATGCAAGCCGAACAATATGCTGTGACTGCAATGCTCGTCCAAATAGCATTAGACACCCATGAACTCGTTGAAAATGGAGAACTGAATGCCGAATTGCATAAAAGCAGACAGCTGACTATTTTAGCGGGAACTTATTATAGCGGTCTTTATTATAAAATTTTATCATCAATTGAAGATGTAGGAATGATTCGTACGCTTGCAGAAGGAATTAAAGAGGTTAATGAACATAAAATTTCTGTCTATCGTAAAGATAGTAAAAGTATTAAAACCTTAATGGACTCGGTAAAGAAAATAGAATCTGCACTTTTTGAAAGAGTTCTTACTTACTTTAATAGTGAGAATTTACAGGGCTTCACAGCGAATATTTTATTTTACAAAAAGCTTCTAATGGAAAGAGATCGCTTCTTTAAAGAGAAGCCTTCAATTGTTTTTGAAGCATTAGGAGAGCTTGTTTTTCCAGAAGCTGATCTGCAAAATAGCTCATTAGACTATAGAGATGAATTAATATCAGTTGCTGATTCGTATATAGAAAATACAAGGCAGGAAATTGAAAAATTGTACAAACAAATTCCTTATATGAACAGCTCACTTCAGCAAAAAATTCAGGCAATGATAGATTATGATACACATAAGGTGAAATCATTTGCGGAGGAAGGGTAAGCATGCAACAATCAAAAGAAGAACGCGTTCATAAGGTGTTTGAGAAGATTTATGGGAATTATGACAAAATGAATTCTGTCATTAGTTTTCAGCAGCATGTTAGATGGCGTAAGGATGTCATGAAACGAATGAATGTGCCTAAGGGTGCAAAAGCGCTTGATGTATGCTGCGGCACTGCTGATTGGTCCATTGCATTAGCTGACGCCGTTGGAGATCAAGGGGAAGTTTTTGGATTGGATTTCAGTAAAAATATGCTCAAAATTGGAGAGCAAAAAGTAAAAGAATTGCAGCTAAACCATGTAAAGTTAGTCCATGGCAATGCGATGGAGCTTCCGTTTCCAGATGATTCATTTGATTTTGTAACCATTGGTTTTGGCCTTAGAAATGTACCAGACTATCTGCAGGTATTAAAAGAAATGCGCCGTGTTGTTAAGCCAGGAGGAAAGGTCGTCTGTCTTGAAACGTCACAGCCTACTCTGCCGGTATATAAACAGCTGTTTTACTTATATTTCCGTCATATCATGCCGTTTTTTGGTAAACTATTTGCAAAGAGCTTTGATGAATATGCATGGCTGCACGAATCGGCAAAGGATTTTCCCGGCATGAAGGAGCTTGCAGAATTATTTAAAACTGCTGGATTGACGAATGTTCATTATAAATCGTACAGTGGCGGAGTAGCTGCTGTTCACATAGGGATGAAGGAAAAATAATATTGGATCTGAATGCTTTGTTCATTACTAAGTGTATGATGCATTAGGGATTTATAAGCTAGGTGAGATGAAGATATGAAATTGAAAATGATGTACTCATTTTTGAATTCAGATATAAACGTGATAGAAGAAGCATTGGAAAACGCTATTCAAGCCCAGTCACCGCTGCTTCACCAGGCTTCTCTGCACTTATTGAAAG
>NZ_JAPJDA010000094.1 GCF_026241755.1 Salinimicrobium profundisediminis | reverse complement strand
CATTCGTGAAAGAGTATAATAAATTCGTAAACTTAGAGAAACGCTATGATGATGCGTACGCGCAGCCTGGTGCATAAGGGGATCAGTTCAAAACTGATCCCTTTTTTCTTTGCTATTTTCATATATTACGAACATATTTTAATAATTTTATAAGAAATGTTCGTGTTTTGTTGACTTTTATCCTTCATTATTGATAAAATTAGTTTGTTTGAAAAGGGATTTAAGTTAACCTCGGAGGTGCATGTTAAATGTCATCAGTAGTAGTAGTTGGAACACAATGGGGAGATGAAGGGAAAGGAAAGATTACAGACTTTCTTTCTGAAAATGCAGAAGTCATCGCCCGTTATCAAGGCGGTAATAATGCTGGACATACAATTAAATTCAACGGTGAAACGTATAAGCTGCACTTAATTCCATCAGGGATTTTTTATAATGATAAAATTTGTGTCATCGGCAATGGAATGGTTGTTGATCCAAAGGCTCTTTTAAAAGAGCTTGCATATTTGCATGAAAAGGGCGTATCAACAGACAACCTTCGCATCAGCAACCGTGCTCATGTTATTCTGCCTTATCACTTAAAGCTGGATGAGGTAGAAGAAGAGCGCAAAGGTGCCAACAAAATCGGAACAACGAAAAAAGGAATTGGCCCAGCATACATGGATAAAGCAGCCCGCGTGGGGATCCGTATTGCGGACTTGCTGGACAAAGAAGTGTTTGAAGAAAAATTGTCTCGTAACCTGGATGAGAAAAATCGTCTTCTTGAGCGCATTTATGAAACAGAAGGCTTCAAGTTAGAAGATATTCTTGATGAGTATTACGAATACGGACAGCAGTTTAAGCATTATGTATGTGACACGTCAGTTGTCTTAAACGACTCATTAGATGATGGACGCCGTGTATTATTTGAAGGTGCACAAGGAGTTATGCTGGATATTGACCAAGGCACATATCCGTTCGTAACATCTTCAAACCCAGTCGCTGGCGGTGTAGCAATTGGATCTGGTGTAGGCCCAACTAAGATTACTCATGTAGTTGGAGTTTCTAAAGCTTATACGACTCGTGTAGGAGACGGTCCTTTCCCAACTGAATTAAATAACGAAATTGGCGATCAAATCCGTGAAGTAGGACGCGAATATGGTACAACAACTGGCCGTGCGCGCCGTGTTGGCTGGTTTGACAGCGTAGTGGTTCGTCATGCGCGCCGTGTGAGCGGAATTACTGATCTTTCTCTTAACTCTATTGACGTATTAACAGGCATTGATACATTAAAAATTTGTACAGCATACAAGTACAAAGGCGAAGTAATTGAAGAATTCCCAGCAAGCCTAAAAGTCCTTTCTGAATGTGAGCCTGTATTTGAAGAGCTTCCAGGCTGGACAGAAGATATCACAGGCTGCAAATCACTTGATGAGCTTCCTGCAAATGCACGGCACTATTTAGAGCGCATTGCACAGCTGACAGGTATTCCATTATCAATCTTCTCTGTTGGCCCTGACCGTTCGCAAACAAACGTAGTTAGAAGCCCTTGGAGACAAAACTAATAACAGATATGTTCGTTAAGGCCAGAGGGGTTTTCTCTCTGGTCTTTTTTTGTGAGGTATTTGGAGACTGCTGCGGCATTGGACGTCACTCTGGTTGGAGGTTTGGCGGATAAAAGGTTGTTTTTGGCGGATAAAAAATTTTCACGGCGGAAATATTGTGTTTTATGGCGGATAAATTTCCTGGACGGCGGATATACAGATTTATTTCAGCGCCAGCAGTTTAAAATCCGGTTAAATTAGGGTAATAGGGATTAAAATGCGAGAGAATGAGTTCAAAACAATGCAGAACTGAAGTGGTATCCGTTATTTTTACGAAATATCTTTAAAAAAGTATTTTATCTGTAAAAATAGTACGCTCTTATGATGTAAATACTCTATCTTTTTCCGTAAACAACATAAACTGTGTGGTTAACAAAAAAGTTTTTAAAAAACTATTGTACAATGTGCAATGCTATGATATTATAAAAAGCGTCGCCAATGAGCAATATTCATGAGCCATTAGCTCAGTCGG
>NZ_JAPJDA010000093.1 GCF_026241755.1 Salinimicrobium profundisediminis | reverse complement strand
CACCTGCAGTTTTTTTATTTTATTCCCAAGTAAAATGCTGGTAATAACTGACCGCAATCCTCGTTTTGCACGTTAAATCCCATGGCAGTAAGTCTGAACAATCAACAGGTCTTTACTTTTTGATCTTATACACAAATGATATAATGTTGGATGGAATGATAGAATGGAGGCAGTATGTATGTATGATATTAACGAGTGGCGCCATGCCTTTAAACTCGATCCTAATAAATATATTTCTGATGAAGACTTAGAAAAAATCTGTGAATCTGGAACGGATGCCCTGATTATTGGAGGGACTGATGGGATTACCCTTGAAAATGTACTGGATCTAATGGCTCGTGTTCGAAGATATACGGTTCCGTGTATTTTAGAGATCTCAACGATTGAATCGGTCACACCAGGTTTTGATTTATATTTTATCCCCTCCGTTTTAAATAGTACGGAAGTAAAATGGATAACAGGACTTCATCATGAGGCTGTTAAAGAGTATGGAGACATCATGAATTGGGAAGAAATTCTCGTGCAGGGCTACTGCATATTAAATGACGAATGTAAGGCGGCAAGTGTCACAGCAGCAAATACGGATTTGACAGCTGATGATGTCAGAGCCTATGCGATGATGGCAGAAAAGATGCTTCATCTGCCTATTTTTTATCTTGAATATAGCGGCAAGTATGGTGATCCTGCAATCGTAAAAGAAGTAAAAGAAACACTTGAGACAACTGCACTTTTTTATGGAGGCGGAATCCAATCAGCACAGCAGGCAAAAGAGATGGCTGCCTATGCCGATGTAGTAGTTGTTGGCAATATCATTTATAGCGATTTAAAGGCTGCTTTACAAACAGTTGAAGCAGTGAGATAAAAGCTTGTTTATCTGAAGAAAAACAGGTACGATATAGAAAATAGAACATACGTTTGTGGTGGTGAATAGAAATGCAGTATTTAACTGATAAACTGTTAAACGGATTAAATACAGAACAGCAAAATGCTGTTAAGGCGACGGATGGACCTCTACTGATAATGGCAGGTGCAGGAAGCGGAAAAACTAGAGTATTAACACATCGAATTGCCTATCTAATGGTTGAAAAACGTGTTTCGCCTTATAACATTCTTGCGATTACATTTACAAATAAAGCGGCACGGGAGATGCGTGAGCGGATCCAGAAAATGATGGGCGGAGCAGCGGATGATATCTGGATTTCGACCTTCCACTCTATGTGTGTAAGAATATTGCGCAGAGATATTGACCGGATCGGATACAATCGCAATTTCACTATTCTAGACACAACAGATCAGCAATCGGTTATTAAATCGATTTTAAAAGAACGCAATATTGATCCAAAAAAATTCGATCCCAGAGCAATTCTAGGTTCAATCAGCTCAGCCAAAAATGAACTGATCACGCCAGAGGAATATGCCAAAACTGCAGGTGATTATATTCAGCAGGTAACGAGTGATGTATATGCAGATTATCAAAAACGCCTTCGCAGAAACCAGGCACTGGATTTTGATGATCTTATTATGATTACCATTCAGCTTTTTCAGCGTGTGCCTGAAGTGCTTGAATACTATCAGCGCAAATTCCAATATATCCATGTGGATGAATATCAGGATACGAACCGTGCGCAATATATGCTTGTAAAGTTTTTGGCTAATCGCTTTAAAAACCTGTGTGTTGTTGGGGATTCTGATCAATCTATTTATAGATGGAGAGGAGCAGATATCGCCAATATCCTCTCGTTTGAAAAAGACTATCCAAATGCCAGTGTCATCCTTCTTGAGCAAAACTATCGTTCGACAAAGCGCATTCTTGCTGCGGCAAACGAAGTAATTGCGAAAAATATGAATCGCAAACCGAAAAACTTATGGACAGAAAATGACGAAGGAAACAAGCTGTTTCATTACCGTGCTGACAGTGAACAAGGGGAAGCTCAATTTGTAGTTGGAAAAGTGAAGGAGTTAATGAACTCCAGCAATCGCAAGCTCACAGATTTTGCGATTCTCTATCGAACCAATGCCCAGTCTCGTGTAATGGAGGAAGTACTGCTTAAATCCAATATTG
>NZ_JAPJDA010000092.1:537-2063 GCF_026241755.1 Salinimicrobium profundisediminis | reverse complement strand
GTTTTCGATAATTTAATATCAAATATATTGAAATACTCTCTTGAACATTCACGCGTTTATATATCGCTTTTAGAAGAAAATGATCAGGCTCAGATTATATTTAAAAATATCTCAAAATTTGAATTAAATGATGAAAGTGAAGAATTATTTGAGCGTTTTAAAAGAGGAGATACTTCACGGCATACGGAAGGTTCTGGATTAGGACTTGCCATTGCAAAATCAATCATAGATTTGCATGACGGAGAATTAGTCATTGATACAGATGGTGATTTATTTAAAGTTAGCATAGTGCTACAAAAAGTAAATATATAAAAAAGTAGGGACCATTATGAACGAAGATTATTTCAATGAATTATATGAACGTTATTTTCATCGGCTCTATCACGTTGCCTTTCGAATCACTAGAGATCAGCAGCTGGCTGAGGATGCTGTGCATGAAACATATATCAAGGCGATTAAGAAAATACAATGTGTTGAAGATTCAAAAAAGATAGGGGCTTGGTTATCTGTGATTGCTGCAAGAACTGCTATTGATATAATCCGAAAAGAGAAAAAAAGCTATGTAATGTCTATGGAGCATATTCACCTTGAAGCAATTTCGCTGCAAATGGATCATAATGTCGAAAAGGATGTAGAGGCATCATTATTTAATCAGTATTTATATAAGGCTATTCATCAGCTGTCAGCACATTACCAAACCATTCTGCTATTAAAGCTTCAAAAAGGGTTGAAAGAACAAGAAATCGCTGATATCCTGCATATAAATCAGAATACCGTAAAAACTCGCTTGTATCGGGCTAGACAAAAGCTAAAGATTCTAGTCAACAGGTTAGAAACAGCCTAAAAAAAAAGAGGGGATCCCCTCTTTTTTTTGTGTTTATGTTTATCTCTTCAATTAAGAGGTAAATGGATTATGTTTCATCCGCTGAAATCCATTCTTGTGACCATTTTTCAACCTCGCGTAAGACAGGCTCTAACGAAATGCCTTTCTCTGTTAAAGAGTACTCAATAATCACCGGGGTTTCAGGGATGACTTTTCGTTTAATAATTCCTTGCTTTTCCATTTCTTTTAACCGCTCTGATAAAACTTTTCCGCTAATGCCTACAGATGTTTTAATCGATCCAAACCGTTTTTGACCAGTGAGAAGCTGATGTATTAACAGAGCCGTCCAGCGTTGGCTTAAAATTGAAATGGCTTTTTCAAAGCGAGGACAAATGTCAGTTTCTTTCATCATTCGTTCACTCCTTATAGCTTTATTATACCATTAAAAAAACAGAAATAAAATTACATTAGATAATAAAGTAACTTGACAATAGTAAATTGATAAAATATACTTGGTTACATAAAGTAACTTATTGATAGAAAGAATTGAAATATCTTTTATTCAGCAGTTACTTACATCTATGTAACGGATATCCAGCATGAGTTTTTATCGTTTAAAAAAGGGAGGAAATAAAAATGGCAAATTTAAAAATTGGAATAATATTAGGCAGTACTCGTGAAGGAAGAGTAAGTCCGCAGGTTG
>NZ_JAPJDA010000092.1:0-527 GCF_026241755.1 Salinimicrobium profundisediminis | reverse complement strand
CTGATCAGCGCAGTGATGCAGAATATGAAATTGTAGATATTGCAGATTTCAACCTGCCGTTTTTAGGTACCACTAGTGAAGCAGAAGGCATTAAAAAATGGTCGGAAAAACTGACTAGCCTAGATGGATTTGTATTTATTGTTCAAGAATACAACCACAGCATTACAGGTGCTCTTAAAAATGCCTTAGACTTAGCGCGTGATGAATGGCATAACAAAGCAGCAGGTATTGTAAGCTATGGATCAACAGGTGGAGCTCGTGCAGCTGAACATTTGCGTGGCATTCTAGCTGAACTTCAAGTTGCAGATGTTCGCACACATCCAACATTGTCACTATTTACAGACTTTGAGAACTTCAGTGAATTCAAACCAGCAGATCTTCATCTTGACAATGTGAATACCATGCTAGATCAAGTGAATGCCTGGAGCGGTGCACTTAAAACGTTACGATAATATTTTTTTGATAGCACAAGAGGAAAAAGCAAGGGAGAAGTTTCCCTTGCTTTTTCATATGTTAACAAGCATTTG
>NZ_JAPJDA010000091.1 GCF_026241755.1 Salinimicrobium profundisediminis | reverse complement strand
CGGTTCAACTACAGCGATTGATTCCATCAGCAGCATCATTACGACAGTACAAAAAGAAGTTGGTGAAGTCATGCAGCAGATCGGCAAGCAGACCCATCAATCTCAGGAAACAGCAGACGAAATCAGCAAGACTAAACATATTTTTGATGAAGTAAACGCTTTGCTGAAGCAGCATATTGATGATGCAAGTGTTGTAGATGAAAAGCTTGAAAAGGTTATTGATCAGCTTTCCAATAAATAATAGCAGAAAAAAGGGCACCCAATCTGGATGCCCCGTTTTATTCATTGATTTACGCTTCAATTGTTTCTAAACGATTCTGTACTTCTTCCTCGCTCAATTCATGCTGAATAATATAGCGGTTGCGCGGATTTGTACGGCATTCATCTGAGCAGCTGCGCATATATTTATGCTCATTTTCTTCAGAGCATAAGATTTTTTTGTTGCAGGCAGGGTTTGCACAGTTTACATAGCGCTCGCAAGGTTCGCCCGAAAAATAATCGCGGCCGACGACCACATGCTCTTTCTGATTAACAGGTACGCCAATTCTTTCATCGAATACATACAGCTGACCATCCCAAAGCTCACCTTGGACTTCCGGATCTTGGCCATATGTGACGATGCCGCCGTGAAGCTGAGCAACGTCTTTAAAGCCTTCCTTCAACAGCCAGCCTGAGAATTTTTCACAGCGGATTCCGCCTGTGCAATACGTAACAATCTTTTTATCTCCAAGCAATTCTTTATTTTCACGCACCCATTGTGGAAGGTCACGGAAGTTTATGATATCCGGTCTGATCGCACCGCGGAAATGACCAAGATCATACTCATAGTCATTGCGCGCATCTAAGACCACAGTGTCTTCATCATTTAAACGCTCGTAAAACTCTTTTGGGCTTAAATATTGCCCAGTCAATTCATTCGGATTCACATCATCTTCAAGACGAAGTGTAACAAGCTCCTTGCGATGGCGAACCTTCATTTTCTTGAAGGCATGTTCCTCTGCTTCATCAATTTTGAATATCATTTCAGCAAAGCGAGGATCAGCTTTCATCGCAGCCATATATTGATCTGTCTGTTCAAAAGTACCTGAAACTGTTCCGTTAATGCCCTCATCAGCGATTAGAATTCTTCCTTTTAAACCAAGCTCCTGGCAAAAAGCAAGATGCTCTTGCGCATACTCTTCAGCATTTTCAATTGGGACATACATGTAATACAGTAATACTCGATAATTCTTTTCACTCATTCTTTTTTCCACCTATCAATTGTATATTTGCAAGATATATTTGTATTCAATAGGTTTTAAACACAATTCTTACGTTTTACAGTATAACAAAAGTGTATATAAGTGCGCCAGATTACACTCCAAGTAATTTATGCCACCCATTCCAGCCATCAATGGCTCCCCATAACCCACATTTAACAGTAATGGTTAAAGAATACGCAGGCGTCAGCAAGCCAGAAAGCTGCAGCCAAAGGTTTAGCTTCACCCCTATTTTCTTCTAAAATAAGCAGATTTGTGATCTTTTTCCCAATAGATTATTATTCGATAGTACAAAAAGAATGAAATTTTTTATGAAAATAAACCTATTTCCAGTAAAACTTTCCACTTTTATGCCGATATTAGGAGAAAACACCCGATCTAATAGAAGGAGAGATTAAGAGAAGTGAAAAAGGAAATCGTATCTATTGCTGCAATAGCGATCATCTCTTCTGCTTATGCTGCCCATGCTTCCGCCGATACACATGTGGTTCAAAAAGGAGATACACTTTGGCAGTTATCAAAGAAATATAGTGTTTCTGTTGCAGAGCTTAAGAGTATAAACGGATTATCTTCAGATTTTTTAAAAATCAATCAGCCTATTAAAATCGCTAAAACTGTAACAGCTCCTGCCACAAAACCAGCTCCTCCCGCTGTAAAAGAGCCAAGCAAGCCAAGCAGTAAACCCGTAACACATACATACACCGTTGCATCAGGCGACACTCTATCAAAAATTGCTATAAAACATAATATTAGTCTGCAAACATTGATGAATTTAAATGGTCTGACGACACATCTTATTTTCCCAG
>NZ_JAPJDA010000090.1 GCF_026241755.1 Salinimicrobium profundisediminis | reverse complement strand
CACCTAAAGATGCCGGGCTCGGAGCCATGCAATATGATAGCTCTTTTCCTCATACAGATGGATTTTATACAAATGACCAAGGAATTCTTCTGACATTATGCTATGCTGATTGTGTTCCATTATACTTTCTGCATCGCAAAACAAAAACAATTGGGATTGCACACGCCGGCTGGAAAGGTACAGTGCATGGAATAGCTGAAAAAATGATTACCGTATTTAAAAACGATGGAATTCCGGCAAATGAAATAGAAGCCGTCATCGGACCATCAATTTGCGGACAGTGTTATGTAGTAGATGACAGGGTCATCAAAGCTGCAAATCAGTGGAAAAACGATCATTTGCCACCAGCATATAAAGAGATTTCAAAAGGTCAGTATCAATTAGACTTAAAACAATTAAACCGTCAAGTCATGATTCATAGCGGACTGGCTGAAAAGAATATTGTTATTTCGAATTATTGCACCAGCTGTAATGCTGACTTATTTTACTCTCACCGCAGAGATAGCGGGAAGACAGGCAGAATGATCAGTTTTATGGGCTGGAAGGAGGAGTAAGAGCAATACCATGAAAGTAGAAGACAATTTACGGGAAATTCAGCAAAAGATAGAAACAGCCTGCAAGCACTCTGGACGCAATCGCGAAGAAATTAAAATCATTGCTGTGACAAAATATGTTTCTGTGGAACGGGCACAAGAAGCAATGGATGCAGGTATTAAGGACTTAGGCGAAAACCGTGATGATGGCCTCCTGGCTAAATGGGAAGTATTAGCGGACAAGCCTACATGGCATTTTATTGGTTCACTTCAATCAAAAAAAGTAAAAAACATCATTGATAAAGCAGCCTATATTCATTCGCTGGACCGGCTTTCACTGGCTGAAGAAATACAAAAAAGAGCCGATCATATCATTGATTGTTTAGTTCAAGTCAATGTTTCGGGTGAAGAGTCAAAGCATGGCCTGCCGCTTGAAGAGGTTAAACCCTTTATTGCTTCATTAAAGCCATTTTCCAATATTCGTGTTGCTGGTCTTATGACAATGGCACCGTTCACGGAAGATGAAGACCTGCTGCGCAGCTGCTTTAGAAAATTGAAAGAGCTTCAGCAGGATATTCAGGCACTAGAAGAAAGTTATGCGCCTTGCACAGAACTATCAATGGGAATGTCTAATGATTATCAAATTGCTATTGAAGAAGGCGCAACAATGATCAGAATAGGAACCGCTTTAGTGGGTCAATAAGGTAAGGAGGTATATGAAGAAATGAGCATTAAATCTAAATTTAAGACATTTTTCTTTTTAGATGATGAATATGATGATAGAGAAGAGGATATGCTCGAAGAGGAAGCAGCCCCTGCTAAACAGCCTTCTCAGCAAAAGCAGCAGTCTGTTCAAAAGCAAAACGTAGTCAGTCTGCAAAGTGTGCAAAAATCATCAAAAGTTGTCCTCGTTGAACCGCGAGTTTACGCGGAAGCACAGGATATAGCAGATCAGCTGAAAAATAGAAGAGCCGTTGTTGTTAATCTGCAGCGAATTGAGAGAGATCAAGCCAAACGAATTATTGATTTCCTGAGTGGAACCGTTTATGCAATTGGCGGAGATATTCAAAAAGTAGGAAATGATATTTTCCTATGTACTCCTGATAATGTAGAGGTTTCAGGCACGATTTCTCAATTAATGCAAGAGCAAGAATTCGATAATACGAGGTGGTAATAGGAATGGGCTTTCTGTTTGAAATATTAGCAAATTTAATTGGTATTTATTCATGGGCATTAATTATTTATATTTTAATGTCTTGGTTTCCAAATGCAAGAGAATCATCGATTGGACAGTTTTTAGCGAGAATATGTGAACCGTATTTAGAGCCGTTCAGAAGGTTTATTCCTCCTATTGGCATGCTTGATATTTCACCTCTTGTTGCCATTTTTGTTCTTCGATTCGCTGTAACAGGCATCGATCAATTATATAGATGGATAGTATTGTAAACTGGGGCTATTATAGTCCTTTTTTACTTTGTAAGTCCTTATTTATTTTTTCTTAACATAGTAAGGAGTTTTAAAATGAGCATTTATCAACATTTC
>NZ_JAPJDA010000008.1 GCF_026241755.1 Salinimicrobium profundisediminis | reverse complement strand
TACTGCATAAAAGTGACAACTCACAATTAAAACTATTCTAGCTAATGCCTCGGGGCTTGCCCCGAGGATTATTTACTATTCTCTGCTTTTTACTCAGGGTATTAAAATCCAAAAGTTACCATTGACCCACCCCCTTGTTTGGAGGGGTGACCGCAGGTCGGGGGTGGGGAGGAGACAGAATAAAAAAATCCTCACAGGTTATAAAAACCTGTGAGGATTGGGTAATAAAGATATTTCCCGTAAACTACTCTCCTGCTTCAGTCAGGGTAGGTTTATCAACGTAAGGGCGGGTGTCGCGGTTTGCTATTTCCCAGGCGGTAAGGAATACCAGCTTAGCTCTCTTTTCAAGTAAATCGTATTCTATCTTATCTGGTGTGTCTGTGTGACGGTGATAATCTTCATGCACTCCATTAAAGTAAAATATGATTGGAATATCATGTTTTGCAAAATTGTAGTGGTCGCTTCTGTAATAGAACCTGTTTGGATCGTTTTCATCGTTGAAAGTATAATCCAGGTTGAGGTTCAGGTACTTTTCATTGACTGCCTCACTTAGCTCATGGAGTTCGGTACTTAATTTGTCACTTCCTATAAGATAGACATAATCTCCCGCACTTTCCATATCTTTTCCAATGCGGCCTATCATATCAATATTGAGGTTAGCTACGGTGTTAGCGAGGGGAAATACAGGATTTTCGGAATAAAATTTTGATCCCACAAGCCCTTTTTCTTCTCCGGTAACATTAAGGAAAAGAATAGAACGTGCAGGGCCAAAGCCATCTTCCTGTGCCTTTTTGAAAGCCTCGGCAATTTCAAGTACTGCAACTGTGCCCGAGCCGTCGTCATCGGCACCATTATAGATCCTTCCTTCGTCATCAATTCCCACATGGTCGTAGTGAGAAGATATTACAAGCACCTCTTCAGGTTTACTGCTTCCTTTGATATATGCCAAAACATTTTCGGTATCTTTTACATTTCCGCGTGTAAAATAGCTGCCGGGAACTTCCTGGAAATAATCATCACCACCTAAAGGCGAGGCAATGTTGAGACTTTGATATTCTTTTTTAAGATAATCTGCCGCCATTTTCTGGCCGGGCTCTCCTGTTTCTCGTCCTTCAAATTCGTCACTTGCAAAGGTGTACAGGTGATCTTTTAATTCTTTGGAAGTGATGGTGCTGGCATACTCCATTGGGTTGGCTTCCGAGATGTCTCGTGGTTGCTGCGCTTTACAGCCAATGAGGCTTACGGCAAGAGAAAACAATAAAACTTTTTTCATGTTAAATGTTAGGGATTAAAATAAAGACGGCAATATAAGAGATTTAAAAGAATTCTTACATTTTGAAGTTATTTCCGGCGCATTTTCTGAAGAATATTTCCTTATTCTGAATTTAAAATGAGGCAGAATTGTTGTATTTTTAGATAGCTCCTGATAAAAAGAACTCCGATGAAAAATGATATTTCCGTTTCCCAGATAATGACCAAAAACATTTTGCGTCTCTCGCTGTCTGACAGTCTTTCGACAGCCGAATCTCTTATGAAGAAGAACCACATAAGGCATCTTCCGGTAGTAGAAAATGAGCATATTGTAGGCATGATAAGCCTCAACGACCTGCTTAGGATCTCTTTTGCAGATGCGACCGATGGCGGTGGGGATGATGTTGAAACCACTGTGTATGAAATGTTCACGGTAGAGCAGGTGATGACACAGAAGGTAGAATATATCACTTCCAGCCACACAGTCACAGATGTAGCCAAATTATTTTTGGAGCACGAGTTTCACGCCTTACCTGTGGTAGATGATGATTGTCTAACCGGAATTGTTACGACTACAGATGTGATTAGGTTCTTCCTTGAAAATAAAAGCAAAGAATAAAGAAAATAAAAAAGTGAGAAGAGTATTGTAGGGGGTACACTTCTCACTTGTAGTGCCTTTACAGGCGAATATTAATATCAAAATAAGTCATTTCTTTCTATAGAAAAATATGTTTTTATACGGTTTAACCTGTGTTTAACATAATGTGTAAGAACTTTCTCTAACGAAAGCGAAAAAATCTGCTTTTTTTTGAAAAGTATTCAATTCTATGCGAAACCGATTAGGTAAGACTAGTTTTATTCACTCATATTTCTACTGCACAGAGCAACAAAAGAATAGCCGGAATTCTAATTATACAGCTCCTGGTTTGGAGTACTTGCCATATAGAATTTTAATTCTCCCCCCTTCATTACATCATGGTGGTTGATAAAAGGACTTTCAAGTTTCTTTCCGTTAAGTTCAACCTTCTCTACGAATACATTTTCTTCACTTTGATTTTCGGCAATTACCCTGAAGGTCTTTCCGTTTTCGAGATTGATAGTAGCCTGGTTAATGGCCGGGCTGCCAAGGGCATATTCTTCGCTGCCGGGTGCTACAGGATAAAATCCTAAAGAACTGAAGATATACCACGCGCTCATTTGGCCAAAATCATCATTCCCACCCAAACCATCGGCCCCGGTTTGATATTGATCTTTTAAAACCATCCTTATTTTATCCTGGGATTTCCAGGGCGTGTCGGTCCAATTGTACAGGTAGGCCACATGGTGAGAGGGTTCGTTGCCGTGCACATAATTTCCTATAATTCCTTCTCTCGAAATATCTTCTGTATTGGCAAAATATTTATCCGGAAGATCCATGCTGAACAGGGAATCGAGGTGCTGAGAAAATCTTTCTTTGCCTCCCATCATTTCAATCATTTCAGCAGGGGCGTGGGGCACGTACAAGCTGTAGTTCCAGGCATTACCTTCAATAAAGCCCTGCCCATGAGTGTCTAATGCATCAAACTCTTTTTTAAAGCTGCCGTCACTCAGTTTAGGTCTCATAAAACCCGATTTTGGATCAAAGACGTTCTTGTAGTTTTCTGACCTCTTCATAAACTCTTCAAAAATGTCATTTTTACCCAACTTTTTTGCAGCCTGTGCAATGGCCCAGTCGTCATAGGCATACTCCAGGGTCTTTGATACCGATGCACCATTTTTATCCTCGGGCACATAACCCATGTCCATATAATACTGCAGGCCGTCGTAATAACTTGTTTTAGCTGTTTGCACCATGGCATCAAGCGCCCGTTCCTGGTCAAAGTCGGCATTGCCCTTTACTATGGCATCTGCAATGACCGAAACACTGTGGTAGCCTATCATGCACCAGTTCTCATTGGCGTAATGCGACCACACCGGCAGCATGGAATGTACGCTCTGGTCATAATGTGCCATCATGGCTTCTACCATATCGGCATTTCTTTCTGGCTGGAGCACGTTGAAAAGCGGGTGTAAAGCCCTGTAGGTGTCCCAAAGTGAAAAACTGGTGTAGTTGGTAAAGCCGTCGGCCTGGTGGATTCCCATATCAATTCCGCGGTATTTTCCATCGGTATCCATATATTCTGTGGGTCCTAAAAAAGCGTGGTACATAGCCGTATAGAAATTGACCATATCTTCAGGTTTTTCAGTCTCTACAATGACTTTGTTAAGCTCTTTGTTCCAGGTTTCCCGGGCTTCAGTTTTTACCTGTTCAAAATTCCAGTGCGGGATTTCCTCTTTCATATTCTGCAAGGCTCCTTCAGCACTAACCGGTGAGATCGCCAATTTGATATTCAGCTTTTCATTTTCTTTCATGTCGAAATCAAAATACATCCTGATTTTTTCCCCCGCTATCTCCGGAAAGTTTTCATCCTGGTCAAACTTCCTCCAAAATCCGTTGTAAGGCTGCTTATCATAACGTTCCCTTCCGTAGTTCTCAATCGGCTGACTGAAGGAGAGCGCGAAATACACTTTCCTGGTGCGGGCCCAGCCATTGGTTTGCCGGAAACCGGTCACCAAAGTGTCATTTTCAACCCTCACAAAGGTCCACACATTTTTATCGTCATAATTGTAAATGCCTGAAACAAGGTCTAAGATGATGTGCGATTTGCCAGCTTCCGGAAAGGTGTACTGGTGCATTCCCACCCTGCTGGTAGCTGTCATTTCGGCTTTGATGTTGTAATCTTCAAGCAAGACGCTGTAATAACCTGGTTGGGCAGTTTCATTGTCGTGAGAAAATCTCGAGCGGTATCCGCTATCGGGATCAGATGCTGTTCCGGGATTCAGCTTTAGATCTCCGGTAGTGGGCATGATCAAAAAGTCCCCGAGATCTGAATGGCCGGTGCCGCTAAAATGAGTGTGGCTAAAGCCGACGATGGTCTCATCGTCGTATTGATAGCCGGCGCAATACTTATAAACATCAGGATTGTACTGTCCATTGACGGCATAGGGAATGGTATCGGTATCGGGGCTTAGCTGTACGCTCCCAAAGGGAACTGTAGCGCCGGGATAAGTGTGGCCCATTTTTGCCGTACCTATCATGGGGTCTACATACTGTGCCAGGTCTTTTAATTCGAGGTGCTGATTATTTTCAGTTTCCCTTGCGGCAGATTTTTTACAGGAGTGCAGAAATACGGCAGAAACTACCAGAACAACACCCATAAAAAGTTTGGGGCTAAAAATGTTTTTTCTCATTTGGATACTGTTTCTGGACCTGTTCATGGAAAGCGGGTAATGGAAACTTAATTTGCAGGTCCTTTTTTTGTTTAACGTTGGTTAGCTGAATAGCGTGAAGCTTCAATGGCTCCGTTGCTTTTCCTGCCGAAAAATACGGACAAAAAAGCCGGAGCCATGGTCAAAGTTACAAAAATGAGAATAGGGTGCTGATCTTTTTACTTAGATAAAAATTCGATGACATCATTAAGTCTTTCCTTCAGCTTAACAAGATCATCGATTTCGAGCTGACTATCTAACAGGCGTTTTTCTAATGCTTCAGGGATTTGAGCAGCCTGTTCCTGCAGGTCTCTTCCTTTTGAAGTTAGTTTCACCAGGACCTTGCGTTCATCTTTCTTAGAGCGTTCCCGGGTAATTAGTGCCTGTTGTTCCATGCGTTTAAGCAGGGGAGTGATGGTGTTTGTGTTGAGAAGTAACTTCCTGGCAATATCGTTTACGGTAAGGCCATTGGTCTCCCATAAAACCATGAGTACCAGATACTGTGGATAAGTGATCTCCAGCCGGTCTAGAAATGGCTGATATTCCCTCGTAATTAACCGCGATGCTGCATAAACAGGGAAACATAATTGATTTTCTAATTTGAGTTGTTCGTATTCCATAGTACAATGTATTGCAGGAATTATTCAGGGTGCTACAAATAAATGAAATAATCGCCTGCGATAAAAAACTTCTCTTCTGAAAACGAAGTATCACTAGAATTATTCCAAAGCTCTTAAAAATTGTTCTTCCAATGGAGAGATAGAAGGACCGAAATAGTGCGTCAAAAGGCCATTTTCATCCACTATATATTTACTGAAGTTCCAGTCGGGCGCATGTTGGTTCCAGCCGTTGAGGTCTTTACTTGTCAGCCACTTGAAAAGTTCCTGCTGTTCCTCATTTTTGACCACCACGCTTTTTTTGGCTACCGGAAAAGTTACCCCATAATTCATCTGACAAAATTCGGCTATTTCATTGTCGTCACTTTTTTCCTGTTCGGCAAAATCATTGGCAGGAAAGGCGATGACCTGAAGAGAATTGCCGTAACGCTCCTGTAAAGATTGAAGTTCGGAGTACTGGCCAGTGTATCCGCAGTTGGAAGCAGTGTTCACCAAAATCAATTTCTTTCCTTTAAATTCCTGCAGCTCCAGCGTTTTTCCGGTATTAAGGTCAACTTTCAGATTGTGCAAAGAAGTGAGCGGCTGGCTTTTTTGTTCATTGGTTAAGACAGTGCCATTTTCACCTTTTTTGCCAAGTTTCCTGATTAATGGGTACATGAAACGTAAAACTTTTTGCTTCAGGCTTTGACTTTTTACTGTTGTTGATCTATTTTTCATTTCTGAATAATTATTTGATTTGTTAATATGATTCTCAACTTCTTTTATTCCGAAGTAAATACTCTAAAGAGCTGATCAGGAATTATTATTGCTGTTTGATGAAATATTCCGCTCCACGAATGCCTTATAAGCACCCGTTGACCACAATGCCCACAGAATCAATACCGGTTGAAAGAAGAGCCTGATCAACCTTGCATGGTCTGTATCCAGGCCAAAAGCATCTGTCCCGTTGAGGTATTGGGCGATATTCCCCGGGAAGATGAGGACAAAGAAGATAGCGACCATCCATCCCATTAAGGCTTTCCATTTGGGCAGAAGCACAAGGGCAAGGCCTAATGAAATTTCCACAAGCCCAGAAAGTACAACCACAAGATCATCAGACAGGGGCACCCAGTTTGGTACCTGTGCTACAAATTCGAGCCTCGAAAATGTAAGGTGGCCAATTCCTGCATAGGCTAAGCTGAGGCCTAATAAAATTCTGAAAACCGCACGAAACCAGTGGGTTTTTACGCCATAGCTCCATTTTAAGTTTTGAATGATCCCGTTCATAAGAGAAATTTTTAAATCTTTATTTTTTGTATCGTGCACGATGTAAATATACAGCTATTTATTATATCGCAAGCGACATAAATAGTTACTTCAAAAAAATTACATTTATGTATGCAGAAAAGCGCTATTGTATCTGCAAAAAAATGCACAACAACATCACAGAGTTGTTTTCGCTAAACGAGTCGATTTATTACAGGCTACATTTTCGGATCTTTAGCGAGGATATTATTGAATTACTAAAACTGAAAAATTGAAAAGACTGGTATATTTTGTTCTGATCTTTACCTTGATTCAATGTAAAACTTCGGAAGTTGAGAAATTTGATGCCACCGGAACTTATAAACTCGGAAACTATAATCCTGAGTCGGCTGAAGAAATAAGGGAGTACTTCGGAGAAATCCAGGTAAAACAGATAGATTCTAACAAGATCGCAATGACCTTTATGATCAACAAAGGTGCTCCAGGTTATAACTCGGGCTCTTTTATAGATACTTTGATTGTCGAAAATAAGGTGGCCATTTACCGAACCCCGCAATTTGATGAATCCTGCAAGATCACGTTTGCATTTGATAGGGAAGGGGTAAGAGTGAATGAAGAAACTGAAGATTTTAATTCCGGTTGCGGCTTCGGGCATGCCGTGGTGGCAAAAGGCTACTTCAGGAAGATTTCATCTGATACTCCTGTTTTAAGGAATCCCATGACGGGAGAAGAGCTTTGAGATATGTCACAACCGTATTTACGAAAGCTTATAACCTGCCATATTACCTCTCAAAAATGCCATTTTTGAGAGGTAATATTTTGTTGGAGCTTAAAGAAAATCTGAAACTGAATTTCAAAATTTAATCCCTCGTTTCTTCATTTCTTCGGAAAGTTTACCGGGTATCTTGCGGCACCTGCAATTCTTCGAATGTTCCAGATGCCAGTCGATTCGTTGATCCAAGGTCGGATTTTGGGGCATCCTGTGCGTTTCATGCCATTCTTTATTGATTAGTGTTTTCATGGCTTATAATTTTTAACGTCTGTTTTTGAACTCAATCTTCCAGATTCCCCGAACCTCATTTTCTGAATACCCCACTGCCTTATCCTGCGGATATAGTTTGAGTATTTTCTCTTTTACCTGCGGCTCAATATCTTCAGGTTTCCCGTGACATTGTAGGCACATGGTATTGGTAACTATGGGATAATAGAAGCGGGTTTTGCCATTTTGTGGCATTAGCACCGGCTGCGGATCTTTACCTGCACTTATCTGGTGCGAAAAAAGATCTATGAGTGCGGTTTCTTCAGCATTTGCCGCGTTGGTGGGGTTTCGAGGTTTATCTGAAATCCGCTGTACTGAAGCGTTGTATTTCTTTGCCATAGAAGCTGTCAGCGGAATTGCCTCCACATTACAAAAATCTAAAGCATGTACTGTACCTTCCTTTTGAATGGTTCCCATCAGGTTTTGGCCCAGTAGCTTTTTGGTTTCCAGCGCGATCTCCATGCCTTTGTCAGCTCCATTTTGTCGCTGCATCCCCATTCCTTTTCCCTGACCAATTCCTTTACCCATTTTACCGGAACCCTGTCCCTGTCTCATGCCTTTGCCCATTTGTCTTCCCTGCTGGCGGTATTTTCCATTTCCGGGACCTTCTTTCCAATGTTTGGCAAACCATTCCGGTTCTTCGACCTGGTACTCGTACAGGTATTCCGCAATCTTTTCTAAGGCACCATCAGGAAATTGCTGGTAAGGCATTAATCCAAACTTTCTGATTGCACCGGGCATCATTGATTTTCCGGCAGCAGGTTCCTCAACAAAACTCACAACCTGCTGCACAAAAGCTTCTCGTTTGGGTTTGTTCAAAAGGTAATGAGCTTTTACAGCTGCCATGGGCGGGGCTATCCTGCCTTCATTCATTGGAGCATTGGGGCTGTGACAGCCGTAGCAATAAGTTTCCATCAGCTTTTTACCCTGATGATCCTGCTGTTGGGATGAAATTTTCATTTCGGCTTTTTCAGGGGCAGTGTATGCTGCTTTTTTTTCCTGGCACCCAAAGAGCAGGAAAAATGCGAGAAAAGGAAGAAGAAACGTTTTCATAAACAGTGGTTTAACAGATAAATATAAACAGCCGGCAATATCCAAAACATGCGATTTATCATATTCTGGAATTTTCAGCTGTAGTCTAAATAAATTCTATAAAGAATGGGATTTTGATCGTTGACCTGAACCCGAAACCCGCAACTCATATCTTTGAACCGGACTTCTGATTATGTGCTTTTTCATCTTTTATTCCGAATTTCTTCAGGATGTCTTCCATCAAACACCAGCGGGTAATGGAGGATTGCAGCAGATTCACTCCCACAAAAGCTGTGAACCACAACCAGTTGATATTCACATAAACGGCCAGTAAAAGGCTTATGAGGATAAATGTTCCGGCTATACCGCGTATTACTCTGTTTAGCATAATCTTTAATTTTTAGTGGTTAACTGATAATTGTTAATTGTTTATTGATCGTTGTTTAGTGTTAAAGCGATTGTTCTACAGGTAACACTACCGCACGCACGGGATTATTGGTTTCCAGTTTTTGATTGTACTCTTTCAGGTACTTAAAAAGATCTGAGATCTTTTCTTCATCTGTGAAGGAGAAGAGCATAACGGATTCATTGCCACCTTTTTCCCCCGGAAACCAGCTCTGCGTCGCGACCAGGGAATTTCCATTTTTGTAGCCGTCTATTTCCGAAGAACTAAAGGCTTCAATATTTGCTTTTTTGAACAGCTTTAGTACATCTTTCTGGAAGGCGACTACGCTGGTGACTATTAGTAATTTCATTTACTTGGATTTAAGTTTAATTCTTCGGGGAGCATCAAGTTTTATTTACTCCCTCTGGTCGATTATAATTCACTTCTTTTCATGTCTGTTCATTTTTTTGCTGTGCATTCCTCTCTCTTCGTTCGTCGGATGCAATAAAAACGAACCAAAAAAAGGACACTTTTTTGATAGGTGTTTCCAATTTTGCTCCCGCAAATTGGAACCGTGCTCCCCCGGCTAAATTTTCTCTAAGGCTTCAAAAATTTTTAACGCCGGTGAATCACTACACTTACAAAAAAGAAGCTACAGAACATGATTGTACTTCAAATTGGTGCCGAGGTGACAGGTTTGGAATTTGGTGCTTGGAATTTGGAGCTTCACCTACAACTCACGACCCGTTACTCGCAACCCGCAACTCGTAACCCACAACTGACAACTCACAACTGATAACTTACAACTAAAGAACTTCCTCAGTTTCTCGTTTTTCTTCAACTTCAGGCTTCACATCCCTGTCCTCATACTTCTTCCTTTCAATCATGTAGTACACTAACGGCACTACTAATAGCGTAAGGAATGTTGAAACGATCGTTCCTCCCATCAACGAAATAGCAAGTCCCTGGAAAATTGGGTCGAAGAGGATCACAAAGGCTCCGATCACTACCGTACCTGCAGTTAACAGGATAGGCGTTGTTCTCACTGCTCCGGCTTCGATCACCGCCTGTTTCAACGGAATTCCGTCTTCCAGTCGCAGGTTCACAAAGTCAATGAGCAGCACCGAGTTTCGCACCATGATCCCGGCCAGCGCGATCATCCCTATGAAGGAGGTGGCGGTAAAGAAGGCGCCCATGATCCAGTGACCCAGCACGATCCCGATAAGCGATAGCGGAATAGCTACCATCATAACGATCGGTGCCTTAAAGTTTTGGAACCAGCCCACGATCAGGATGTAAATGATCACAATTACTCCGAGGAAGGCAATTCCAAGATCGCGGAATACCTCCAGGGTGATCTGCCACTCTCCGTCCCACTTCACGGTATAGTCATCTTCATATTGCGGCTGACCCATATAAAGGTCGCTGATCTCGTATCCTGCAGGCAGTTCTATCTCCTTCAGTTTTTCTTCCATTCCCAGGATCGCGTAAACCGGACTCTCCAGTTCCCCGGCCATATCGGCCAGCACATATACCACGCGCTTCTGGTTCTTGCGATAGATGCTTTTGTCCCTGGTCACCTCCGTTGGTGTTACCAGGTCGGTAATAGGGATCATTTGACCACTTTGGGAAGCGATCTGAATGTTCATGATATCCTCAACCGAAGATTTTTCTTCCTCATCCAGCGCCAGTACAATGCCTACCCGCTGGGTAGCCTCCTCATCGTACAGTTGCGTGATCGCCCTTTCTCCTAAAGCAGAGTTCAACGTGTACACGATCTGCTGAGGTGCGATCCCATACAGCATCGCTTTTTCTTTGTCGATCTCGAACTTGTATTCCTTTTGATCGGCTTCCACCATCCAGTCGATATCCACCACATCTTCGGTATTGTGAAGTATGGTCTGAATACTGTCAGCCAGTGCGATCTGTGTCTCATAATCGGGTCCGTAGACCTCCGCGACTATGGTAGACAAAACCGGAGGTCCGGGCGGAACTTCCACCAGCTTGATGTTTGCTCCGTATTTATCTCCTATGGCCTGGATATCCGGACGCAGCAGTTTAGCAATGTCATGACTTTGTAGGTCACGATCTCCTTTTGGAAGCAGGTTCACCTGAATATCGGCGGTGTTGCTCGCGCCTCTCAGGTCGTAGTGCCGCACCAATCCGTTAAAGGTGATAGGGGCAGAGGTGCCAATGTACGTCTGGTAATTCACCACCTGCGGACTCTGGTTCAGGTATTGACCTATTTCTTTGGTCACTACCGCTGTTCTTTCTAAAGTTGTTCCTTCCGGCATGTCAATGACTACCTGGAATTCGTTCTTGTTGTCAAAAGGCAGCATTTTCACGGCCACATCTTCCGTAAAGAATAAGGCAACAGAGCCCAGCAGAAGTAGAATGGTAAGACCAAGGAATCCCCAACGGATTTTGGCATTGTCAATAAGTGGCTCCTCAAAGCGTTTATAGACGCGATAGATCATCGAATCCTCGATTCCTTTTTCAGCCTCTTTTACCGGTTTACCTTTCTTCTCCTTTTCACGCAAAAAGATGAATCCGAGGTACGGAGTAATTGTAAGTGCCACGAAAAGTGACAGGATCATTGCAATGGAAGCTCCAATCGGCATGGGGCTCATATAAGGTCCCATCAGTCCGCTTACGAAAGCCATCGGCAGTACCGAAGCGATCACAGTAAAGGTCGCCAGGATTGTAGGGTTTCCTACCTCGTTGATGGCGTATAGTGCAGCCTGTTTGAACGGCAGGCGTTTCATCTTAAAGTGCCGGTGCATGTTCTCGGCAATAATGATCGAGTCATCCACTACGATACCTGTTACGAAAACCAGGGCGAACAAAGTAATTCTGTTCAGGGTGTAATCCAGCATGTAATAACTGAGCAGCGTAAGGGCAAAGGTGATAGGTACCGAAAGGAATACTACCAGTCCGCCGCGCCATCCCATGGCCAGCATTACAACAAGAGTTACCGCTATGATCGCACCAATAAGGTGCAGTAAAAGTTCTCCTACCTTGTGCGAAGCAGTTTCCCCGTAGTTACGGGTTACTTCCACGTGTACATCTTCGGGGATAAGGTTTGTTTGCAGGTGCTCAACTTTCTCCAGGATAACATCAGCGATCTTCATCGCATCTGCTCCCTTACGTTTGGCGACAGATAAGGTTACCGCGGGATATTCCCCAGGATAATTTTCCGAAGCATTTATTGCCTGCCCAAATCCAAAATTCACATAGGATTTAGAGATCTCAGGTCCGTCTTTTACTGTTGCGATCTGTTTCAGGTACACCGGCTGCCCATTGTTTACGCCTACAATGAGGTTTTCCACATCCTGAGGGGATTCCAAAAAGCTTCCGGAACTAACCAGGATTTCACTGTCGTTGCGGTCAAAACTTCCGGAGGAAAGTTGCTGATTCGATGCCTGGATCTTTTCAGAAACCCTCAGCATATCAACTCCGCTGGCAGCCATCCTGTCCTTGTCGAGCACCACGCGCAGTTGCCTGTCACGGCCACCAATGGTGTTCACAATAGAAACATCCTCCACCTTTTCGATCTCATGGCGCAGCTCGTTGGCCATTTGGCGCAGCTGGTAATCATCATAATTTTCGCTCCACAGGGTGAGTCCCAGTACCGGAACGTCGTCAATAGCCCGGGTCTTCACCAGCGGCTGAGTAACATTTGGCGGAAACTGGTCCATGTTCTTCATGAGCTCGTTGTAGAGCTTCACATACGAACGTTCAATATCCTCGCCCACGTAGAACTGCACGATCAACATCCCCTGTTCTTCCATGGAGGTAGAGTAGACGTACTCCACACCCGGAATATTGGAAACCATCTTTTCCAGGGGTTTGATAATGCGCTGTTCCACCTCGGTAGGGCTGGCACCCGGGTAGCCTACAAAAATGTCGGCCATGGGCACGTCGATCTGCGGCTCTTCCTCGCGCGGAATTAAAAACGACGCGTACACCCCCACGATCATGAACACGATCATGAGCAACACCGTCAATTTCGAATTTATAAAGCCTTTGGCGATCTTGCCTGCTAATCCTTCTTTCATATTTTTTATATCTGGTTGGGCGTGCCCCCACTTTCGCTGAAGCTTCAGTGGGGTCGGGCTTTCGGCGCTACACGCCTGCCTGCCGGCAGGCGGGGTAGCTGCCTCTATCCCTCACGCAATATTTTTACTCCTGAATGCTCACTTTTGCTCCGTTGAACAATTTTCCGTCTGCCGTAACTATGTAGGCCTCGTCAGGGTTTAGTCCGCTAAGGACTTCTACCCGGTCTCCATAAGTCCTTCCCAGCCTTAGCCATCTCAGCATCGCGGTATTCTGCTGACTCACCGTGTAAACACCTTTCAGGTCGCCGCGGGTCACAATAGCTTCTGTGGGGATCATTACCGCTTGAGCAGTACTTTCCTGCTTCTCCACCGGAAATCTCACTGTAGCATACATCCCCGATTTCAAATCTGCTTCAGTATCTTCAAGAGCTACTTTCACCAGGTATTGTCCGCCGGTGTTACTGGCCGAAGTACTAACTTCCGCCACGGTGCCGGGAACAGTCTGCTCAACAGACTTTACAATGACGTCCACTTTTGTTCCTGTTTCTATCCTTGAGATATTGGACTCCGCAACTCTTGCAGTCACCTCGAAATTCCCCGGAGCTTCTACGGCTAAAAGCGGCTGACCCGGATTGGCCATAGTACCTTCCTCGGCGAACTTGTTAGTGATGACCCCGCTAAACGGAGCGCGAATATTTACATAAGCGAACTGCGAGTTCACCTCATTTCTCATTTGTTTGGCGGCTTCCAGGCGGGCCTGCGCCATCTCGAAACGGGCAGTCTGGTCGTCCATTTCCTTCTGAGATGCCGATTGCTCTTCGAAAAGCGCTTTGAATCTTTGGTAATCTTTTTCAGCATTTCGGTAAGCGGCCTCAGCTTCGGTGATGCCGGCGTTTACCTGGGCGCGTTTTGCCTGCAGGTCAGAGTTATTGATAGAGACCAGTAACTGGCCTTTGTTCACTTTGTCTCCCACATTCACATGGATGTCATCTATGAATCCCATCATGCGGGTGCTGAGGTTGGCGCTGTTCACTGCTTCAATTTGTCCGCTGGCAGTGAGAAATCTGTCTCCCGCCCCCGATGGTGTTTCCACCTGCACGGGCACTACCGGCCCTTCATTCGCAGCCTGTTTTTTATCATCGCTCCCACAGCTCGTCGCGAATAATCCCAGGGAAGCTAATGCTATTGTGTATATTGTTTTTTTCATTTCTATATAGTTCAATGTTCAAGGTTTAATGTTCAAGGTTTTTTTGGTTGTCGGTTCTCGGTTCTCGGTCACGAAGCACTTCGACTTTTCCTCCTGCTTCGCTGTTGGGCTCAGTGTGACATTTGTTTTTCAAACTCTTTTTTCGTTTTGCCCCGCCCTAAAGGGAGCCGAAAAAAGCATTTTAGAGTGGTTTTGGTGCTTGGAATTTGGTGCTTCATCTCAATACTCACTACTCAATTCTCAATACTACTCGTTAAAAATTCTATATACGCTACCGCATAGTTATACTCATATACCGTCTGGTAATACTCCAGTTGTTTTTCTGAAAACTGGGTTTCGGCTCCTAACAGATCTGTGGTTTTTTCCAGGCCTTGCTCATAGCGGTTGTTACGGATTCGCAGGGCTTCTTTTGATTGTTCCAGGGCCAGTTGGGTGAGGTGCAGTTTGTTCTCTGCATCCTGTAAAGCACGGATGGCGCGGTTTAGTTCCAGCTGACTCTGTTGTACGTGTTGTTCCAGTTCCAGTTCTGCCTGTTTGTATTCGGCTTTGGATTGCTGGGTCTTTCCGAAGCGTTTGCTTCCTTCAAAAAGGTCCCATGTCAGTGCCACTCCTGCCATGTATCCGTTTGCGTCTCCCTGGAAGATCTCGTCGTCATACAATTCATAGCTTCCAAAGGCATTAAGGCGTGGTAAAAATGCCATTTTTGAGGCCGTATACATTTTCTTACGGGCATCGGTAGCCAGCTCCATAGCTTTAATGTCGGCACGGTCGCCGGGAAGGGCAGGAGAGGTCACTACGTTCATCTGCACGCTCAAAGAATCTGCAGGCAGCAGCACCACGTCAAGGGATTCGCCCATGAGGAACATGAGGTAATCGCTCGCGTTCTGCACGTTGCTCCTGGCGTACTGTAACTGATTATTTACCTCGGTCACGCGGACTTCCACGGCCAGCACATCAGATCGCTGCAGGTATCCCTGTTTAAAATTATTTTCGGCCAGTCTCAGGTTCGCCTGCGCTGTTTCCAGCGCCTGCTCCAGTACGGCCACCGCTTTATGGGCGAGCTGTAACTGCATATAGGCTTTTTCGGTTTCGAGTTTCATGTGGTCCCCGGTGCGTACGCCCTGCAGCTCGGTAGCCTCCATCTTGTTCTTCGCAGCACCGCGTTTCCAGAAGCCATCGAGGTTCACCAGTGGTTGCTGAACTTCCACTTTGGTAGCGAAATTGTCGATACGGTCGGGGTTATTGAGCCTTGACAGATCAAAATCGGCCTGGGTGACGATCTCCTGGTTCAGTTTGAAACCGAAGGCCATCAGGGGATTATTGGTGGTCATCCCGGTGTGGGAGACGCTTATGTTAGGTAAAAAGACCGCGTTGGTCTGCCGGTATTGTGCCCGGGCTGCCAGGAACTCCTGTTGGGAGATCCTCAATTGGCTGTTATTCTCCTGCACTCGTTGCAGGACTTCTTCTTTTCCTATAGAAACTGGTTCCTGGGCCTGTAACAGGAGTCCAAAAAACAGTAGCGGAAATAAGAATAGGGTTCTTGTTCTTTTCATCTCTTAAAATTTGTGAGACAAAAGTACCCTTAGAGAAGGCGGTGGTCAGTAACTTTTGTTACCTACAAGTGTAGCATTTGTTACAGAAGGAGGTTGGGGAATGGGGGTTTTGGGGAGGGGATGTTGGGAAGGAGATCTCGGACCTGTTTAGGTGAGATTTCTAGTATTTATTGTGTGTAGTACTATTCCGCTAATTTGGTTTTGACTATTTTCCATTTGCCATATTGGTATTCTAAAATCAAAATTTGTTTCCATCTTCTGGAAGTATGTAAAGGGTCGCTGGAGTAATAATCTGCGAATACAACAGCTTGGTCGTCATAAGCATTTTCAAGTCTAACTTCATAAATTGTTACATAATCAATTCCGCCATATGCATCTGTAGAAGAAAACCAACTAAATCCACCATTTTTATTCCAACTTGGGTTATTAGTTAATGAGTATGCACTATAAAATTCTTCTTGGTCTAAATGTTTAAGGAAGCTCTTTACAACTGAGGTTGGACCATCAGTCTGTTCTTGGTTTTCTATTTTGTAAGCAGAGATTAAACTGTTATTTAAAAATCCTATGTAAAATCCGTCATCAGCTTCAACAATTATTTTCGTCCATGAATTATAAGTTGAATTATCAATAATTCTAATTTTATCATTTCGCTTAATTGTAGTCAATGTATTAGTGATTGTAGTTGGTCCTAATCTTAAATTGGCTTCTCTTGCAGAAATATACTTGGTTGGTAAGGCATAGATTTTCGAAACCTCGATGTCAAATATTTCATTTATGGTAGCTTTGTCTCCTTTTGTGTTCGAATAGTCCTTTGCACCAATTTTCAGGGCTTTCATTTTTGAATTTTCATTAATGGTAATAGAATTTATATATCCAATTGTACCCTTTGATATTACTTTATAAAATCCATTATCATATTCGATTACATTGACACTACTTCCTTTCTGAATTGGGCGAATTGCATCAAACTGCGAGGGTGTTCTCCATAACTGACCATAAGAGCTTGTAGTTGTATAAATATTTGTTGAATTATACGAGTTATTTGATGTACTCGTTGAAGTTGTTTTGTAGGTGGAATTAGGGTAGGTCGAAGTTGAATTAGAATATGAGCTTGGGGTATATGTAGAAGATGTATTACTATCTCGCGTAATGTATCCAGCCTGTCCTGTGTATGGATTGGTATTTCCTCTTGTTGAAAAATTATCTCGATTAGTATTATTCGGTGCTGTTCGGTAATGAGGCTGTACGTATGTCCCATTACTTCTGTAATATCCGCTAACGTATACATGATTCGGATTTGTCTGTGCGAATGAAAATAAAAAAGCGAAAAAAAATAAAATTGTTAATATTTGTTTCATAGTTCGTTTTTTTTCATGTTCAATCAACGTCCCGTATAAAAACAGTGCGAGCGGGCGAGCTTGACTGACATCAGGAGAATTAGGCGTTACAAGAGAGAGTATGTTTCTCCATTGTAGACTGGTTTAGGGTTTTTCATATGGCCTTTTTATTCAGCGTTTTTCACAGTGGATTATCTTCTCTTTTACTATTTCTTATCATCCAAGCAAGGAATTCTACTCCTCTTTTTGTTATATGTATTTTTCCTTGTTCTGATTTTAGGATAAGAATATGTGAATAAAGAAAATTAAGATAATTTTCGTATCCCCAATCCTTATAGGCATTAGGAAATTGTTTAAAAACTTTTGAGACATAGCTATGGATATCTTTTTCAGGTAATCCTTCTGGTTTAATGGAATTTAATTCTTTAAGGAGGGTTAGTTGACTTCCGAAAATCAAATTATGCGTAACCTCAAATTGTAAAGCTATTTGAGTACCCGCTAAAAATTTAATGAGAATTTCGTCTGTTGGAGAATCGTATGGTAGCTTTCTTTGATCAAGATCCTCTTTTATTAAATCAACTTGTTCCTTTATTAATGGAGTATCTTCTATCGAATCGAGTAATTCTTTAACAACATTCTGATCGATTTCTTTAGATTGACTACCTTTTTTCATATCAGCATAATAATCACCATATACGCTTGTAAGATTTTGACTCTGGTTTTGATTATTGGTAATACTGATGATTTGGTTTAATAATTCTGAATTTTTTCTTTCTAATTCTATATTTTTTCTTTCCTTTTTTTCAATTCTTCTGTTCAAAGTCATTAATCTTCCTATAGAAAAGTTATCAAAGGATTCTGACAAAACCAGAACTATTAAAAATGTTATCAAAATAATTAGGCCAGAATTTATTTCGCCGATTGGCTCAGATTTGAAAAAATTGTATGCTATTAAGGTGCCAATACCAATACATACAAAAACAATTAATGTTCTAACAAAATAATTTGTATTATTATCTTCCATAGTTTAATAAAGTAATGCTATACAACTCTTTACAACCACAAAATTTTTGATGCCATTAACCATCAGCAGCAGGGTAACATCAGGATTTATGATACTTCCGTAAATCTATTAAAATTTTGTTAAGGAGCAGTTAGGGGAAACCGTAATTCGATGAAAGTTAGTGGTTAATGGATAATCGGGGATTTGAAGATTTGAAGATGAAAACAAAAGGACATGGGTAAACAAATTATCTGTGCATCTGTGGCACTTATTTATTGTATAATGTATATTGAATATTGTATAATTGAGAAGGCAGGAAACATAGATTTCGCAGTCGCAGAAAAGCTCCTTTGAAATGACATTTTTAGCACCTTTTCTTTGTGATCTTCTTTTTTGACTTTGTGAGCTTTGTGTGGGATTAGTCGGTAGACTTTAGACGGGAGACGGTAGTTCTTTAAGACTCCAAAAATGATTTGAAGATGTGTGGATTTGAGGATTTGAAGATAAGAAGAAGGGGATAGTGAGTAAAAATTAACTGTGAATTTGTGGCGTTCTTTATTGTATAATGAATATTGTATAATTGAGAAGGCAGGAATCAAAGATTTCTCAGTCGCAAAAAAAGCTCCTTCGAAATGACATTCATAAATTTCAAGCGCCAAGCACCAAATTCCAGAGTTAATTTGAAGATTAAATGATTTGAAAATTTGAAGATGAAAACAAATGGGTTTGAGTAAAAAAATCATCTGTGCATCTGTGGCCTTTTTGATTGTATAAGGTATATTGAATATTGAATAATTGAGAAGGTAGGAAACACGGATTTCTCAGTCGCAGAAAAAGCTCCTTCGAAATGACATTTTTGGCACCTTTTCTTCGTGCTCTTATTTTTTGACTTCGTGAGCTTTGTGTGAAAATAGTCGGTGGACGTTTTTTTATTGAATAAGGTATAATGAATATTGTATAGTGGGTAACTCAATAAATTTCAAGCACCAAGCACCAAATTCCAAAGTTAATTTGAAGGTGAGAGAATTTGAAGATTTGAAGATGACTAAGAGGAGTATGAGTAAAAAAAGTCATCTGTGCATCTGTGGCCTTTTTTATTGTATAAGGTATAATGAATATTGAATATTGAATATTGAATAATTGAGAAGGTAGGGAACACAGATTTCTCAGTTGCGATAAAGCTCCTTCAAAATGACATTCATAAATTTCAAGCGCCAAGCATCAATTCCAAAGTTAATTTGAAGATTGGATGATTTGAGAATTTGAAGATGACTAAGAGGAGTATGAGTAAAAAAAAATTATCTGTGCATCTGTGGCCTTTTTAATTGTATAAGGTATAATGAATATTGAATATTGAGAAAGTAGGAAACACAGATTTCTCAGTCGTGAAAAAGCTTCTTCAAAATGACATTTTTGGCACCTTTTCTTCGTGTTCTGTTTTGAACTTAGTGCGCTTTGTGTGAAATCTTTTTGAGAATCCTGCCTGCAATCTCCTGACTTAAAAGAAGGAATAGCCAAGTATCATGGAAATGGTTTTATATTCTGAACTCCAGTAAGAATAATTACTCAGTATTTCCCGGCTGGTATTGTATCTCAGTTCAATGCTATAGGTGTCCTTAAATTTATATCCGGCACCAAAGGCTACATTTCCCTGGGTTTTAATTTCCAGGGAAGAATACAGGGTGTTATCCTGTCTGTAGAAATCCATGGTGGCATTGGTATCAAAATTAATTACGTAAGAAAAGTTTAAAAAGAGCTTTGAGCTGTCATTTAAATATAAATAATGCCTTATTCCCACTGGCAATTCGATAGAAGGGTAGTCGATCTTTGAAATAAGGACCCCTCCTGAAACATTGTCTTTTTCCTGTGTCTGTTCCGATTTGAAATGTTGATAGGTGGGTTCAAAAATGATTGCCCATTTGTTCTTATTAAATGGCAAAATGAATTCTGCCTCAACTCCAAGTCTCAACCTTATTTCATCATCAAAATCTGTGTTTTTAGAACCTGAATTTGCATTCGTTATGGAAAGAGATGAAAAATTTAACCCCGGACGCACGCTTAAATTGAACAGATCCTTTTGTTGTTTTTGTCCGTAGATCGTATAGGCCTGATCATGACATTCATTATAATCCACAAAAAAGCTGGTTAGATCCTTCTTTTTATAATCCAGGTTCTCCACCTTTTTCATTGTAAGATCCGAACATTTTAGACTATTCCATATTTGCTGTCTAAAACCGTCATTTGTGGCGATACTTTTTTCGGGGGTTATGTACTTTTTATAAATCAACTGGATGATCTCTGAATCATCCTTGCTGTAAAAATACCTGGTAATATTACCGTCTTCCAGGGAATATAAATTAGCTTTCCCTTCTACGAGCAACTTTAAAAAAAGTTCTTCTTCTTTAAATTCAGGATTTCTGTCTTCGCTCAGATTCTTGATATTCCCACTAGATCTGTCCACGTTCACCGTATGCCTTACGAATCTTGCCCCATCGGCAATACCAAATTCCTTAACTGACTTTATTAAGGCATTTTTAGATGCCCCATCTGCGGAAAGCTTATATTCAAATTGAGAAGGGTTACTTCTCCAATCCACATTCCTGATCAGGACATCTACTTTTTGATCGCCATTATCAATGAAATATCCTTTTTCGAATTTGATTTGGGAATAAGCATTAAGGCTGAGAAGTGCAGTTAAAAAGAGTAATAGGTATGGTTTCATTTTAATTTGTTCGTTAAGTCCGGACCCAATTTGTCCCGGCCGTAAAAATTATAAGTAAATCTCAGAATAATCCTTCTTCAACGCGGGTTGACAGATAGATTCTCAAGATTCTGTAAACTTATTAATATTTTGTTAAAGGAAATTGCGGAAAACCGTAGTTTGTAAGAAGAAATTCCAATAAGTAAGTACTAAAACTTTAATAGTCGGTAGACTTTAGACGGGAGACGTTTTTTAATTGTATAAGGTATAATGATTATTGAATAATGGGTATGTGAATAAATTTCAAGCACCAATTCCAAAGTAAATTTGAAGATTTGAAGATTTGAAGATGACTAAGAGGAGTATGAGTAAAAAAAATCATCTGTGCATCTGTGGCCTTTTAATTGTATAAGGTATAATGAATATTGAATAATGGGTATGTGAATAAATTTCAGGTACCAAGCACCAAATTCCATAGTAAATTTGAAGATGAGAGAAATTGAAGATTTGAAGATGACTAAGAGTAGTATGAGTAAAAAAAATCATCTGTGCATCTGTGGCCTTTTTAATTGTATAAGGTATAATGAATATTGTATAATGGGTATGTGAATAAATTTCAGGCACCAAATTCCAAAGTTAATTTGAAGATTGAATGATTTGATAATTTGAAGATTTGAAGATGACTAAGAGGAGTATGAGTAAAAAAATCATTTGTGCATCTGTGGCCTTTTTAATTGTATAAGGTATAATGAATATTGTTTATTTAGAGATTCTAATAAATGATTTGAAGATGTGTGGATTTGAAGATTTGAAGATGAAAACAAAAGAACATGAGTAAACAAATTATCTGTGCATCTGTGGCATTTATTTATTGTATAATGTATATTGAATATTGTATAATTGAGAAGGCAGGAAACATAGATTTCTCAGTCGCGGAAAAGCTCATTCGAAATGACATTTTTGGCACCTTTTCTTTGTGCTCTTCTTTTCGACTTCGTGAGCTTTGTGTGAAAATAGTCGGTAGACTTTAGACGGTAGTTCTTTAAGACTCCAAAAATGATTTGAAGATGTGTGGATTTGAAGATTTGAAGATGAAAAACAAAAGGATATGAGTTATATGAGTTATAAATCATTTGTGCATCTGTGGCCTTTTTAATTGTATAAGGTATAATGAATATTGTTTATTTAGAGATTCTAATAAATGATTTGAAGATGTGTGGATTTGAAGATTTGAAGATTTGAAAATGATCAGGAGGCTTATGAGTAAAAAAATTATCTGTGCATCTGTGGCCTTTTTTATTGTATAAGGTATAATGAATATTGGGTAAGTAGCATAAATTCCAGGGATGTTGTTACTGGAGTTGTAGGTATGTCTGTGCCTGTTTAGGAAAATGCGGATTGTTTTCTAATTTTCACTAACTTAATGAGATCAATCGCATTAAACCGACCATGAACTTTAGAAGAATCTTCTTTTATTTTATCGTGTTTATAAGCAGTCTTGTAATCCTGGCGAGCCTGCTTTCCCTTATTCACGATTTGCCGTACTGGTACTCGAAACTCCTGGATTTTCCGCGATTGCAGTACCTCATCCTGGCAATCTTGTGCATTATTTTCGTTGCCGGACTCAACAAAAAATGGAAGTGGCCTTCCATACTGCTCGTCGCTGGTTTATTGGCTTCTATTTTCATTCAATCTATCCGCATCTATCCTTACTGGTTCGGGGATAAAGCTGTACCCGATGCAGCTGAAAATTATTCAGAAGAGAGTTCAGTTAGCCTGTTGCTCTCCAATGTTTTGATGACCAACCGGGAAGCTGCTAAGGTGATAGAAGTTGTTAAAGAGGCCGATCCCGATATTTTCCTGGCTATGGAAGTGAATCAATGGTGGCTGGATGAACTGGAGGTCCTCAAACAGGATTATCCTTATGTTATGGAGCAGCCAAATGATGAGGCCTATGGGATGGCACTGTATTCGAAGCTGCCTCTAAAACAAAAACAAATAAAATATCTGAAACATAAAAATGTGCCCTCATTTCATACGCGGGTTCAGCTGAAATCAGGAAAAGAATTTATGCTTCACGCCGTGCATCCGGTGGCGCCAATGCCCAGCGACAAATACCCCGATAATGTTGGGGAAGCAGAGGTTGCCCTTCTCAAAGTGGGAGATTTTGTAGCCGGTGAAAACATTCCTTCTCTGGTAGCAGGAGATTTTAATGATGTCTCCTGGTCTAAAACTGCCAGGCTCTTCGGAAAATCGGGAGAGCTAAATAACGTACGGATTGGCCGGGGATTGTACAACAGTTTTGACGCAAATTCCATGATCATGAGATGGCCCCTGGATCATTTTTATGTCACCAAAGAATTTCAACTGGCCGATCTCAAAACCCTCGGAAAAGTTGGCTCTGATCATTTTCCTGTTTACGCGGAATTCGTTTTACCCTGATTCATTATTGAATAAGGTATATTGAATATTGTATAATGTTTTTTTGAAATCACAAAATGATTTGAAAATGAGATAATTTGAAAATTTGAAAATTTAAAGATGAAAAGGAGTGGAGAGTAAAAATCATCTGTGCATCTGTGGCAATTTTTTATTGAATAAGGTATAATGAATATTGTATAATGGTTAAGTCAATAAATTTCAAGCACCAAGCACCAAATTCCAAAGTTAATTTGAAGATGTGTTGATTTGAAAATTTGAATATTGTATAATTGGGAAGGAAGGAAACACAGATTTTTTAGTCGCAAAAAAGCTACTTCGGAATGACATCAACTTCATATATACCAAAATTCCAGGCACCAAATTTCAATGATTTAAATAAAAAGTAATCAATTAGTAATGAACAGGAAGCTTTGTGCTTTTTGTGCTCTGAAATACAATAATTTACAATAAAGATATGAAGATGGCAGATACCAAAGTTAAGCTGGTGTATAAACAAAAGAGCCTTCCGTAATGGAAGGCTCACTACTTTAAATAATTCGATATTTATTTTGTTCCTGCAATTTCTTTTTGCTGTACCAGTGCAGCGTTAACCGCATCTTGATCCAGTTTATTCCAGTTACCTGTAGCTGCATCAATTACAACAGGAATTACACCACCTAAAACGTCTAGAACTACCCATCCTGCACCAACTTTAGTGTTCACCACTCGAGTCACAGAGTCAAATCCATTCTTTCTAAATTCAATTGTGTAAGATTTATCTGCTTTAAGATTTAATTCCACCGGAGTTACTCCCATTTTAAATCCATTTACATAGACTTCAGCTCCATCTGGCTCTGAACTTAAAGCAAGAGGGTGAGATTTTTTGCCAAATAAAGTAGCACAACTGGTGAAAGTCATGCCTATAAATAATACGGCAAAAACTGATAATAAAATTCTCTTCATAATAATAAATTGGTTTAGTGTCCCTACTCATAGGCTTTTCGGGTATCGCCCGTTTTTTATGTGGGTTCTTCTCCACAAAAATAAGAGGAAGATATTGTAGGGGTAATCTTCTTAAAGAAGTGCTAATTTAACATAATTTTATCTAAAACTTTTACGGAAAACCGTAATAAAATAATTTTGAGATACGGTTTCTAATCTAATCCCAGCTAATTGAAGGAGTAAAGTATTGATCAAAAGGGATTAAGCTAAAAAATTAAAGAAGTATTCAGGCGGAATAAATTTGAAATTTATTGCCTGTCTATTTTCATTACTAGAAAAGGCTTCTTCGAAATGATGTTTTCGTATTCTTCTTTTTTGACTTTGTAGGATTGCGTGAAAATAGTTAGGCTTTAGACGGTAGTATTTTTAAAATCCAGACACCAAATTCCAAAGTTAATTTGAAGAAGTGCGGATTTGAGGATTTGAGATTTTAAGATGAGAAGGAGTGTAGAGTAAAAATCATCTGTGCATCTGTGGCAATTTTTTATTGAATAAGGTATAATGAATATTGTATAATGGTTATTTAGAAATCAAAAAATGATTTGAAGATGTGTTGATTTAAGAATTTGAGGAATTGAAGATGTGTTGATTTGAAGCTTAGATCCAGCTTTTAAATACCTTCCAAAAATGGCATTTTCAGAAGGTATTTTTCTGCAAATTATTAAGCTTCACAACTCGAGCAGCTCACAATATTTGAAACAAATTCTTTTGAAACGCTTTGGCTTCTTTGGTAGTACAATGTTTTTACGCCGAGCTTCCAGGCTTCTATCAGTAGCTTGTTCACCTCTCTTACCGGAAGCCCTGCAGGGATGTTTAGGTTTAAGCTCTGTGCCTGATCAATGAACTTCTGGCGTACAGATGCCTGCTGGATGATCTCTAACTGGCTTATCTCTTTAAAGGTCTTAAAAATGTCTTTTTCTTCCTGGCTTAAACTATCCAGGTGCTGCACGCTGCCGTGGTGTAGCATGATGCTTCTCCAGGTATCTTCATTATCCAGATTTTTTTCCTGAAGTAGCTCTTTCAGGTACTTATTCTTCCGCATAAAATTCCCTTTTGCAAGCCCCGCTTTAAAATAGTTACTGCTAAAAGGTTCAATTCCCGGTGAGGTTTGCCCCAAAATTGCTGAAGATGATGTGGTTGGCGCAATGGCCATTAAGGTGGTATTTCTGAGTCCGTAGCCCTTGAGGATTTCGGGCTCGCCGTAGATCGTTGCCAGCTCTTTACTTGCTTTGGTCGCTTTTGTGCTTATGTCTTCAAAGATCTTATGAGTTAAGCCTTTTGCACGCATGCCTTCAAAAGGGATCCTGTTCTTTTGCAAATAGGAATGCCAGCCCATCGCACCCAAACCAAGCGCCCGGTGATTCTTTGCAAAACGGTTTGCTGCAGCCAGGTAGTGATTACCTTCGGTCTTTGCTATGAATTCCTGTAGCACCCCATCAAGAAAATAAACTGCCATTTTAACCGCTTCAGTGTCTTTCCACTCATCATACAATTCCAAATTCATAGAAGAGAGACAGCAGATGAAAGATTCATCTTCAGTAGAAGGCAAAGCAATTTCAGAACATAAGTTACTGGAGTGTATCGTGAGGTTGTTGTCTTTGTAAACCTGCGGCTTAAACCTGTTCACGTTGTCTTTGAACAGAATATATGGCAATCCTTTTTGCTGGCGGCTTTCCAAAACTTTCGCCCAGATCTCCCGTTTTTCCATGTCGCCATCAATCATTTCCTGCATCCAGTAATCGGGCACACACACCCCGTTGAACAAATTCTGGATAGGGTTACCAATATTCTTGATCTCCAGGAATTCCTTAATATCGGGGTGGTCAATGTCAAGATAGGCAGCAAAAGCGCCACGACGTACGCCACCCTGCGAAATGGTGTCCATAGCCGTATCAAAAAGCTTCATGAAACTGGTGGCGCCGCTGCTTTTTCCATTGTCGGTCACAGCACTTCCACGGCCACGCAATTCCCCAAAATACCCCGAGGTTCCGCCGCCAATCTTGGTTTGCATGATCACCTCGCCAAGCTTGTGGGTGATGCCTTCAATATTGTCGGGCACGTACACGTTAAAGCAGGAAATAGGCAAGCCGCGTTCGGTGCCCATATTTGCCCAAATGGGAGAACTTAAACTCATCCAGCCGCGCTCGATCATTTCAATAAATGCTTCGGCTAATTCGGGTTTGTACAGGCGCCTGGCTGCAGCATTGGCAATACGTTCAATGGCCGATTTCACAGTTTCACCCTTCAGCAGATAGCCGCGGTTAAGGATCTGCTGGCTCTCGTCGTTTAGCCACCAAAGTCTTTCGTTCGTAGTTTCATCGCCAATTAAAGGCTGGGCTTGTACATTAGTTGTCATGGGGATTTCAGGTTTAATTCGGGAATTCAGGCTTAATTAAAAAAGGTCGGCTGCGGTAATACTTTTATCGTGCTTGGTGTAATCTACCGGGCGTCTTGCAAAGAAATCATCAAGACTGTTGGCAAAAACTTCTTCCTCAAACCACAGCATGGGTTGATAATCTGCTGCGCTCACGTTGTAGATCTTAGACATACCAATGCTTTTTAAGCTGTCATCTACGCGGAACTTCATAAAATCCATGAGGTTCTTTTTATCGATATTCTCCAGTTTGCCATTTTCAAAGATCCAGTCCAGGATCTCACCTTCAACTTCTATAGATTTCTTTACGGTGCTGGTTAAATTCTGAATCAATTCCTCATCAAAATAATCGGGAAATTCTTCACGGATTTGATTGATGATGTACATGCCGGCATTTGCGTGTATTTGCTCATCAACCGAAGTCCACGCTATAATATTGCTGATGTTCTTCATCACGCCTTTAAAGCGGTTAAAAGACAAAACGATAGCAAACTGGCTGAAAAGAGAGACATTTTCAATTAATATTGAAAACAGGATGAGGGAAGAAATATAATCTTTTGGATCTTTTGCTTTGGTGTGTTCCAAAGCTTCAGACAGGTAGTTAATTCGGTTTTTGATTGCCGGTACTTCAATGACATTTGCAAATTCATTGCTGTAGCCCAAAACCTCGAGAAGCCTTGAATACGCCTGAGAGTGCCTGAATTCACATTCGGCAAAAGTACTGCCCAGACCGTTAAATTCCGGTTTTGGCAAATGCTTGTAAAGGTCGCCCCAAAATGATTTTACAGCAACTTCAATTTGTGCAATAGCAAGTAAACTCTTTCTTACCACATCTTTTTCACCGTCTGAAAGATAGGAGTGAAAATCCTGTACATCGGCTGTAAAGTCAACTTCAGAATGTACCCAAAATGCCTTGTTTATGGCATCAGTAAAATCCAGAACTCCGGGATATTCAAAGGGTTTGTAGTTTATTCTCTTTTCAAAAATGCTCATAATCTATTCATTTTGATTAAACAAAAGCCTAAAAAATAACCAATGGAAGAGAAGATAAGGGCCAGGAAATAAAGCAGGGCCAATCTGTAGAATTCCACGACAATTACTTTTTATGCGAAAGCAAAGTCATCGATCTGAAAAAGGTACTCTGGCTTATAACCTAAAGATTATTGACAGTTGCGCAACAGCTCATGATTTTCACATGATTCCCCTCCTGAAAATATCAGATCAATTATTCAATGTAAAATTAGAAAGAAAGAAGCAGCAATCATTTTGTGCTGCGTTTACTTATCAACACAGTTTTTCACAAAGGCAAAATTCAGGTTGATCCAGAAGGTAAGCGGCAACGGCGTTTCTAAGGTTTTCATTTTCTAATGCTTCGGAAAGAGGTGTCAAAAATGTAATTTTTGGATGTCATTTTCTTCGGAAATATTTGGACGTTGCAGGAAGTGGAAGAGCTTAGATTACTGCTGAAGGCACATTGATAAAAAGGAAGTTCTTTTTACTTCAGAAAAGCGGGAGTAATTTTATCAACCCCTCGTTTTCAGCAGCTGGATTCAAAAAAACTATTTATGATATAGTCATCAGTATGATCAGCAAAAAACTGTGAGCGGAATGGGAGGGAAGGCACTGCTTTCAAGCCCCTTTTCTCGTTATAAATGTTTTATATTTGATAATTCATTCCTCTTTAATTTTTTCAGGATGCCCGGCACAATTTCAACCAAAATAGAACTTCAGGAGAGAATTAAAGAGCTCAGCTGTTTGTATGAAATATCTTCTATCATTAGAGATCATACAGGAGAGATTGCAGCTACGCTTCAAAAAATTTCAGAAGTACTAAAACAGGCCTGGAGATTCCCCGAAAATGCCATTGTAGAACTAAGGTTAAACGGGTTTGAACATAGCACCGGGGAAATTCCGAAGAAAAACGTGGTGCAACAGGCGCCAATTTATACCTTCAATGAAGTTAAGGGCAGTATAAAGATCTATTATCCCGATCCTGAATTCAGCCTGCTGTCTTTTCTGCCTGAAGAACAGAAACTACTCGAAAAAGCGGCGCAGGAAATAGGATCTTTTTACGAAAAAATAAAGCAAAAAGAGCAGGAAGAGCTGTTAAGGCGCACCGTACACCGCAATGACAGGTTAGCGATTCTTGGGGAGATCACTGCAGGGATTGCCCACGAGCTCAACACGCCTTTGGGTAACATTTTGGGTTTTGCCGAACTCATAAAAGACAGGGCCGAAAATGAGCAGACAAAAAAGGACATTGGCAAGATCATTAAAGGAGCCATTTATTCGCGGGAGGTAGTGAAAAAACTCATGTTCTTTGCCTGTGAAATTCCGCAGGAAATGAAGATCATAAGAATTCAGCCTATAATTGCACAGGCGCTTTCACTTTTGAAACCGAATTTTAGAAAAGCAGGTGTAGAATGCCATTTTAGAGTGGCAGACAAGAGGATTGAGGCACAGCTGGACCCAATTCAGCTAACGCAGGTACTCTTTAACCTCCTTATCAATGCCCTGTATTTTTCTCCAAAAGGTTCGGCTATAGAAGTGAAACTCTACCAGGATGACACCAGCTTTTTTATAGAGATTGCAGACGAGGGCCCGGGCATTAAAGAAGAGTTGAAATCAAAGATCTTTGAACCTTTTTTTACCACTAAACCTATTGGAGATGGCTCGGGGCTGGGGTTAAGTGTGGTACACGGTATCATTAGAAGTCATAAAGGCAATATTGTTGCTTTTGATAATAAGCCCCAGGGAACAATTTTTCAAATAAGTATACCTCTTAGAAATTAACTTATGGCACTTCATAAAGAGAACGTTTTAATAGTTGACGATGATTTTGATATGCTCGAGTTAATTCATCGCAACCTCAGTGCACTTCACTTTCACACTTACCGGGCGATATCGGTAAAAGAAGCTATAGAAATACTGAAATCGTCGCGAATAGACCTTTTAATTACCGATTTGCAAATGCCCGGCGTGAACGGCATTGAGCTCATAAAATATGCCGATGAACATTACCCGGAGATACCAAAACTGGTCATTACAGGATTTCCATCAGTAGACGGGGCAATATCGGCTATACAATCGGGGGCTTTAGATTACCTGGTAAAACCTTTCACCCAGGCCGAACTGAAGTTGGCCATTGAGAAAAGTCTTCAGGAAAAAAGAAGCGACACCTTTGATCAAAAAAAAGAAAAACCGATTACCAATGCTTACGCCGGGATGATAGGCTCTTCGGAAAGTTTTGAGGAAATGATCGATGTTGTTGAGCGGGTAAAGAACAACAGGGCAACCATACTTATACAGGGTGAAAGTGGAACAGGCAAGGAGCTGGTGGCACGTGCCATTCATTACAAAGGCGCTTATGCAGGCAATCCTTTTATAGCTGTGAACTGTGGTGCTATTCCTGAAAATTTACTGGAATCGGAATTATTCGGGTATGTAAAAGGCGCTTTTACCGGGGCAGGAGATTCCCGGCAGGGATTCTTCCAGGCAGCGGCAGGCGGAACTATTTTTTTGGACGAAATAGGAACGGCACCTGCAAATGTACAAACCAGCCTTTTAAGGGTTTTACAGGAAAAGGAAGTTAGAAGGATTGGAGCGCAGAAGTCAGAGAAAATAGAGTTGCGTATCATCGCGGCAACCAACAGCGACCTTTACCAGATGGTTGAAAAAGGCACTTTTAGGCAAGACCTTTATTACCGTTTAAACGTGGTGAATATTCTCACGCCACCGCTTAGGGAAAGGAAAGAAGACATATTTCCTTTAGTCCATAATTTCATCAAAAAGTACGGGGTTGAATATAAAAAACCCTTCGTCACCATTACAGATAAAGCGATGGAGTTGCTCACGAGATATTCCTGGCCCGGCAACATCAGGGAGCTGGAAAATGTGGTGCAGCGGGCAATTATCTTGTGTGATAAGAATATTGACGTACAGGAAATTCCGAAACATATAAAATTAGCCGAACCTTCTGCTGAAAATGATGTGCATAAATCTTTAAGGGAAGTTGAGAGAGAACACATTCAGAGAGTGCTGGCTTCGGTAGACAACAACAAAACAAGGGCTGCAGAAATCCTTCAAATCGATCGGAAAACCCTTCGGCAAAAGCTGAAGTAAAAACGGCATTTTTGAAGGGGTAGTTTTTTAGATGTTGAAAAAAATATATATCTGAATAGATCTTTCAGTAAAATAAAAGGGTCTGCCAGCGGCAGACCCTTCAAAAAAACTAATTAAACTTCTAAACTCTCGACTTTCTTTTTTTCATTTTCTTATCCTCGAGTTTCTTCTGAATTTTTTCCTGCTTTTTAGCCTTTAAATCTATTGTTGAATGTTTTAAATTTCCTTTTTTCATGATCCTGGTTTAAAAATTATATATCTTGTTTGCCGGGGTGCACCTTTTTCACCGGGATACATCCATAGGTTTGGACGATCCCGTTTTAGAAAAGGTGCTTTAAGGCAGAAAGATGATTTTAATTTTTGCAGACCTGTTTTTCATGATCAAGTGAGTTGTTTTAAAAGCTGATTTTTCTGAAAAATTTTCAGAAGTATTGCCTCAGGAATGCTGAACCTCCTGCATGTTTTCGAGTATGTATTTAAATACAAAACCTTTAACTATCTGAGACTTTTTTAAATGCTTCTGAAAAGAATTCTTTACATGCAGATGTTCCTGAACATATTGATTTTCACACTGCACGTCATCGCATTCCCGAATATTCTCTGCCTTTAGTTTGTAATCTCTCAATATTTTTGAATTGAGGCTGTTCATTTCATGGATCTCCTGCAGTTGCTTTACCAGGAACTTCAAATCTTCTACATTCTTTTCAGTTTTAAAGAACGAACTCTTTTGGAGTAGCCTTAAATAAAAACCGATTTCCTGCTCCATAAAGCTGATGTTTTCCTGCCACAGCTTTAATTCTGATCTCATATTGAGCTTCAATATTTCTTCGTCTCTATAGTGGTTCTTCATTTCATTCATTACAGCGCTTCCAGTTTAAATGTTGTGTTAGACTGTTCTACTTCCAGTATTTTTATTGTTTTAATGCCCATGGGGAATTCCCATTCCACTTCATCTCCCTGGGCATATCCAAACAGAGCCAGGCCCATGGGGGCGAGAACAGATATCTTATTGTTCCTGATGTCACTTTGTTCAGGAACTACAATCTGGTAAGTTCTCTGTACATTCCACGGGGTCTCAATAGTTACATTAGAGTTGATGCGTATAACATCGCCGGGCATCTTGTTATCTGGTAAGATCTTTACATCTTCCAGTTCCTTTTTCAGTTTATGAAGAGAAGACTTGTAGGTCTTGTCTTTATAATATGATTCTGTTGATATCAGGTTTCTTAAAAGCTCAAATTCTTTTTTTTCAATTATTATTTGCGAGTATTTCATAGCTGTCTCATTTATGGGAAAATTCCGCGTTGTACATAAGCCATTTCAATTCGGGCTATAGCAATGATGTAGGCTGCAGTACGCCAATCTACCTGGCGTTGATCAACTTCGGCAGCAACATTTTTAAACACCTGGGTGATTTTCTTCTCGAGTTTTTCCATCACTTCGTCCAGTTGCCACAATTCGCCATTTCGGTTTTGTAACCATTCAAAGTAACTTCCTATTACTCCTCCCGAGTTACATAAGATGTCGGGAATAATAGGAATTCCCCTTTCCAGAAGAATGCTTTCACCTTCATCATTGGTAGGGCCATTGGCGCCTTCTGCAATTAATTTCGCCTGAATCTTATAGGCGTTATCTTCAGTAATCTGGTTGCCCAAAGCTGCGGGAATCAATATGTCACAGGCTAATCCGAAGAATTCTTCAGGATCAATTTCTTTGGCTTCAGAAAATCCTTCTATAGAGCCTTTTCTGGGTTTGGAGTGTTCAAATAAACTTTCAACATCAATACCTTCAGAATTGAATATGGTAGCATGTGCATCCTGTACTGACAAGAGTTTGGCACCTTCTTGAACTAAGAAATGAGAGGCCCAGTAACCCACGTTTCCAAACCCCTGAACGTTAAAAGTTTTGCCGTTAAGAGTTTCTCCAAGTGCCTCAAAGTATAATTTGATACACAAGAACACGCCGAAGCCTGTAGCCCTGTCGCGACCTTCGAGCCCCCCTGAACCCACAGGTTTCCCGGTAACCACATGCTGATTCTGAGATCGCTCTGATGTAGATTTGGTTGACATGTAAGTATCGGCAATCCACGCCATAGTCTGGGCATTGGTATTGACATCGGGCGCAGGGATATCATGCTCGGGCCCAATATTTTCGCCCAATGCATAAGTGAATCTTCGGGTAATGCGCTCCAGCTCAGATAAGCTGTAATTTCTTGGGTCTATTTGAATCCCACCTTTAGCACCCCCGTAAGGTAAGCCAGCCAAAGAAGTTTTCCACGTCATCCACATAGCCAGGGCTTTTGCAGCATCTACATCTACCGTAGGGTGGTAACGCAATCCGCCTTTGTACGGGCCCAGCGCATTGTTATGCTGAACTCTGTAACCTGTAAAGATTTCCACCTTCCCGTTATCCATCTTCACAGGAAAATGCACGATGAGTTCGTTGTTGGTAATAGCGAGGATCTTACGGATGTTTGGGTTGAGATCAATTAAGTCGGCAGTTTTATTAAACTGGTTTTGTACAGTCTTAAACATGCTCTGTTTATTATTCTTGTTAGCAGTAATCATATTTTTATTATTCAAAGTGTTCACAATTTTGTTTTCTTGTTTCTTTCCAGGTGCAGTGAGTTCTATGATCACAATTAAAACAGAGCCCCTTAAGAATTTCCTGGGGTAAGCTATTATTGACTTCCATTGTTTTAGAATTGATCATTGTTTTTTCAATTAGCATAGTAGTTCAAAATTTGTTTTGCATTCCTGAAGACAAAGCCCGTGCCTTCTTCAATAATTACTGAAGATGTTATTCATAGAACTTTGTAAATCAATGAATTAGATATGTTTAGAACTGAAATGAGCAAAGGGTGGAGTGGGGAGAAATTACCCGGACGGGGAGAATTGTACCGGTGTCAAAAAGGGCATTTTAGAGCTGCTACTTCCCATGAAGTGGAGTATTTTTTGGAAATACTGAAGGAGTTACCTGAAAGTGGGGTAGGGAAAAGATAAACATAAAGGAGGCTCAAAAATGACATTTTTGAGCCTCCTTTATGTAAAAAACGGCCTGTTTTTTCTTTACGCTATCCGTTTTTACTTAGGGATTTTCTAAAAACCATTATTTGGTGGATAGCGCGGGTTTTCTGATTAAAATTCGACAAGGATAAATTCACTTCTTCGGTTTTTTTGATGAAGATCTTCGGGACAGGCGCTGCCATCAACACATTTGTTAAGAGGAAGGGTTTCACCCAGTCCCTCATAAGAAAGCCGGTCGGGAGAAATGCCTTTTTTGAGCAGGTAGTCAGCCGAAGCCCTGGCCCTTTGTTTTGACAGCTGCATATTATAGGAAGCCGTTCCTCTGCTGACGGTATGGGATTTTTATTGTTAAAGTAGTTTTCTTTTTCAGTCCTTATAAAAAAGCGAACTATCATAACTTCAGTTTTGAGCTACTAAAAGGTATAACTGATGATTCCTCTCAAGAAAAATGGTGTTCCCGGGGTAAAATGGATTTCTTTAACAGGTTCTGTTTCAAAAGAAAGCCGGGATTCTGTTGCGAATTGGGTTTCATTCCATTCAGTATCAAAGAGGTTCTGAATATTCACTCCAAAATGCCATTTTTGGAACTTATATCCCAGATTGAAGTCAAATACCGTGTAGCCTTCGGCCACTATGCTGTTGTCTTCATTGGCAGGGCGCGCCGAGAGGTGCCGCATGGAAATTCCGGTGTTAATCCCCGAAGGTAAGTCTACATTAAGGCCACCTGTAAGGGTGAAATCTGGTGCCAGGGGAATGTAGTTACTGTCGCCGGGAACATCCAGGCTGCGGGCAACGGTGTAAGTGGCATCAAGGTTCCCGTACAGCCAGTTTAGGGGCTGGTACTGCAGGCTAAAGTCTATTCCTTTACGTTCTGTTTTGCCGCTGGGCTCCACGATACCGGCATCACCTACATAAACGAATTCCTGTTCGAGAAAAAGGTACCAAAAAGCTGTATTTATCATCATTCTTGGAACCGGTTTCCAAATCATTCCCAGGTCGCTGCCGTAAGCTGCCGGTAAAATATTTTCTGAAGCTTTTCGCACAACCACCCTGGTGTCATTAGAATGAAAACCTTTACCTGCCTTCAGGTAGAGCTGTAAATTGTTTTTGGCGTTATAAAGAAAGTTGAGTTTTGGGCTAATAATGCTTTTTTCTTCAGAAAGCGTTGCATATTTGGGAGCGAGACGATCATAGTATTTAAAATTAAAATGGTCAACCCTAATTCCGGGGTTGATGGTCCATTTTCCGAGGTGTAATTCAGCATTAATATAAGCGGCAAGATTGGTCTCGTTAATATCGCCCAGGCTAAAGTTGGAGAGGGTGGAAAGGCGCTGGTAGGTGTGCGACAATTCGTTCTCTTCGCTTTGGTCATTTCGTAAACTAATTCCCGCCTGCAGGTCACCGTACCATTTTTTAAAATTAAACCGGTTGTTGTATTCAGAATTTAATCCCATCATGGTCCTTGTTTCCTGCTGTTTTATCTGGTCACCAAATTTGGGGTCTTCAAGAAAGAAAGTGAAGTTTGAGAACAACAGAAAATCATATTTTGAATAGTAAATATTATTCTTAACAAAAGATTTTTCATCTACTTGATGATCGTACTCTACAATAAGGTTGGTGCGTGAAGTTTCGCCTCCCTCGGTGTCATCTATAGCGCCAAACCTGGAGATCATGCCACTTTCTACCGCCCTTACAGGAATTTGCCCCGAGGCATCCCATGTACTGTAAAAATTTGAAATACTGGCTTTTAGAGAACTGTTTGCCCCAACTTTTGCGGCATATTTTGCCATGAGGTTGATGCGGTTAAAGTGCTGCGGACTCTCAAAAGGGCCGTCTGTTGCCAGATATTCTGACGCAAGATAAAGGCTGTGGTTTTGCTTATTAAGCACGCTGAACATTCCCAACAGCCTTTGTGAATTAAATTGTCCTGCTTCGGCTTTAATCAGGCTGTTCTCAAGCCTGTCTTTGGTTTTAAAGGAAACAAAACCTGCAGTTGCAAAATTGCCTTTTTCAGCATTGTAAGGCCCTTTTCCAAAGGCAACTCCTTCAATTGTTTCAGGAATAAGGAAGTGTAAATCGCTATAACCCTGGCCGTGAGCATGGGAGACGAGGTTTACCGGCATTCCGTCTACTCCAATACTAATATCTGTTCCGTGATCAATATCAAAACCCCGAAGGAAGATTTGTTCGGCTTTTCCACCACCTGCATGTTGCCCAATGATCAAACCCGGAACTTTTCGAAGTAGATCCTGGGAGGAAGTAACCGGATTAATGTTGATATTTACTTTGCTGAAGACCTCCAATGAATTAAGTCTGGGGGTGAGGACGACTTCATTGATGAGGTTGAGCTTTTCCTGCATCTCAATATTATTTTTACCTGTATGGGCTATAAATGTGAGGGTTTTGTAACCCATATGGCTCACCCTAATAGAATCCCCGGCTTTGGCCTGCAATGAAAATTGTCCTAGTGAAGAAGTATGGGCGTGATTTTCATTGTTCAGGTTATAGATATATGCATCTGAAACAGGAGATTTTTTATGGTTAATTACAGTTCCCGTTATGGTTTGGGCTTTAACCGATATAAAACTGAAGATAACAAGTAAAAGTAAAAGAATTTTGTAGGGGGTAGAAAGGTACATGCAACTGGTATTTTTGAAGCTGCAATTTTAACACATTCTTTGTAGTACAAACAGTAAAATGCTAGCAAACTGAAAGAAATTTTTTATAAAATTAGTTAGATATTTATAGGTCAGTGTGTTAAATAATATATGTTTAGAAAACATGATCTACTTATTATTGGAGAAGATCTAGAAAACTTCTACAAGCTTCTGAGAGGTTCTTCTTTAAATGACATTGACCCTGAGCAAGGTATTAAGATCAATAAAAAACGGATTGAACGATTGTCCCTACATTATGGGCTAAAGAGACACTATGCCCAAAAAACATACTTCCAGACGAAAAAAAGATCACAAGGTTTATCTCTATTTATTATGCCCTTTAAAAAGTAGAACGGCCCAACCCAATTTGGCCTATTTACATTGCCTAAATCCCCATGCGGAAAGGATTATGTTTTTTGTGGCGATGGTAGATCTTTACTGGAAACTCCATCAATAATTTATTTTTTACAATCACCGAAAGGGGGTGTGAGGGGATAAACAATGCAATACCTAATTGTCAGATACTCAAACAACAAAGAAAAGCTGCATAACAAATGGAAAATAGAACTTAATTTAGCAGCCAAGTTGCCCTAACAAATGGGAGGAACTTTAATTTTTGAAGGTTAGAAATAATTAATGCCCGTAAGTAAGGTAAAGAACATTATAAGACCTATAAAAAAATAAATAATGGATATTGTTATTATAGAAGATGAAGATTTGGCCGCTGAATCTTTAATAGGTTTATTACTCAAAATAAGACCCGACTTAGTTATAAAAAAACGTCTTGAAAGTGTGAAGCAGGCCATTGAATGGTTTAGTAAAAATACCTGTGAATTAATTTTTAGTGATATTCATTTAGGAGATGGGGAAAGTTTTGAAATATTTGAAGCTTTAAAAATTGATACTCCTATTATTTTTACAACTGCGTTTGATCATTATGCCATACAGTCTTTTCAGTATTATGCAGTTGATTATTTGCTGAAGCCTTATGATAAGGCCAAACTCACTACTGCAATTGAAAAGTATATGAGTTATACTAATTCATCCTTTAAGAGGTCTCAGGATTTAGAAAAATTAATAATTCGATTAAAAGCTTCCCCAGAAGTTAATCCAAACAAAACGAGGTTTCTGGTATCCAGAGGTGAAGAATTTATTTCCATTTCCAGTGAAGAAATAGCTTACTTTATGGCCGAGAATAAAACGCTTTTTTTGTTTACCAGGGCTGGTGAAATTTATTTATATGAGGATACAATTTCGAATCTAGATGAGAAATTGTCAGAAAAGGATTTTTTTAAAGTTAACAGAAAATTCATTGTTCGCCTTAATGCCATACAGTCTATAATACGCTACAGTCAGAATAGATTAAAAGTTAACCTTCAGCCTTCCCCTGGGAATAATGAACCTGTTTTAATTAGTTCTAAAAATGTGCAGGTTTTCAAGGAATGGTTAAACCATTAATATGATGTCAACCAATCTTCTACAGGGGTTTAGAAAGCACCGGAAATTTTTTTATTTAAGTGTTCTAGTCATTGCTGGATTCTTTGCTACCAGTGCTCTAATAACCCCAAACATCACCCTGGTAGCGGAAAAATTACTGGAGGAAATTCTTCGGGAAAATTTAGAAACAAAAAAAAATATTGTTGCATTTGAGTTTAACAGACTTGATAGCTTTTTGGAATATTCAGAAAAAGTAATTAATGATTCTACCGATCTTCCGTTTGACAGGATTAAAGAAAATCTACTATTTATTACAGAACTGGCCAGATCTACAGAGGTTATATCCAACAGTTTTATTTATGCAGTTACATTAGGGGAAATTCAAAAAATTCATCGCTCTGAAACTTTGAAAGAACCAGATTTAAAAGACTTTTCAAAGCACTTGAACTCCTTTGAAGATAACACCTTTTTTGATACTATTATATCAACCCCGCAAAGAGTAATTAATAGGAAATTTTATTTTAAGAAAATTGATCAAGATACAGCTATTGTAGTGGGGTATGATATCGATTTGCTTAATTTCTGGAAATACTTTTCTGAAAAATATAAAGGAGACAGTGGTTATACAGTTGTAACCAATCAAGAAGGAGTATGCCTTTTACATCCTGAACCAGAATTTATAGGCAAAAGATTAGATGGATTCTTTGGGGCTGTATCTATTGATGATGTTTTAAGCAGTAAAGATCCTTCATTTCGTAAATCAATAGAATCTGCTTCAGGAGATGTGCTGAAAGATACTGCTACCTCTGAATTTCTTGGTTTAGAAGTGGTGCGTTATTTTGATCAGATAAACATTGGGAAATCTGCTTTAATTATTGTGGAAAGTTTTCCTGTAGAAATTAATTTGAAGGAAACCACTCAAAATATACAGGAATATTTTTCCTGGATTAGTCTGGTAGCTTTTCTAACTTTTATATTACTATTAATGATTTCGAGGATTCAATTAAAAGAGGAGTATGTTGATAATCTTAAAGTCCTGGAAGAGAAAGAGCGATTAGTAAATACTAATGAAAAATATCAGAAGGAAAATGCAGTTTTGCAATTAAACCAGTTAAAGAAGAAAATGAATCCCCATTTTTTATTTAACAGCTTAAATTCTTTACATGTGTTAATAGAGTCAAAACCGGAATTGTCTCAGGAGTTTGTTTTGAAACTGGCAGAAGTATACCGGTATCTATTAGAAAACCGGGAGGGAAATCTTACTACAGTAAAAAAAGAACTTTATTTTCTAAAGCAATATGTGTTTTTACAGGAAATCCGGTTTAAGAATAGCTTAAAGGTTGAAATTATAAATAAAGGTGATGAGCTGGTGTTTTTCAGGAAAATTCCTTTTTTATCTTTGGAAACCATGGTGGAAAATGCCATTAAACACAATGAATTTACAAAGTCGAATCCCCTTATTATTGAAATTATAATACATCAGGAAGTTATTGAGGTGCTTAACAATTATACTCCGAGGAAATTTAACGATAAGGATAGTCACAAGCTGGGGTTAACATACTTGAAGAATATTTATTTACATCATCAGGAAAGTAGGTTCAAAACCGAAATAATCGATGGCAAATTTAAATGCATACTTCCTTTATTGTCTTAATTTAATAATTCACTCCACTTTTTATTGAGTTCACTCCATTTGATTTTTACTAACACTTCAATACATGGATATTTAACGTTTTAATGTTAAATATTTATGGGGAACCCCTTGTCTACAGTAAGGAATAGATCATTTGTGATCTTAGTAATTTTTTGTTTGAGTAATTTTGCGGTTTTTGCGCAGGGAGATGAGAATACAGGTGAGCACACCACAAAAGAAAAAGACTCCACAAGCGATGATGGAGGGGAGTTATCCTATCAGCAGTTTCTGAAGAATGGTAATGTTAAGAAAGGGCTTTTCAACGTCTATAATATTAAGAAAGATTATTTTTTTGAGATACCGGATTCTTTGATGGCCCGGGATTTATTAATCGTTAACAAAGTTTCAAGTGTTCCCTATGAATTGAATGGTCATGGATTAAATAAAGGGATGACTTTTGAAACAAAGCTTGTACGGTTTTATAAAGATACTGTGCTTAATAAGGTTTGGGTCAAAACTCTAAATCCGCGCGTGAAGTCTCCTGTAGCTGATGCAATAACACGTTCTGTTAATGCTAATTTTGGAGAGTCAATTATTGAAGAATTTGAAATTGAAGCAAAAAATACAGACTCTACTTCTGTTTTTATTAAAGTAAATAAAGTTTTTAACGGGAAAGAAAAAAGCTTCAGCGACATTCTTGCCAATACCGGGTTAGGAGGGAGTATAAAAACCAACTTGTCTCTTTTAGAAGAGGTGAAACCTTTTCCGGAGAATATTGTGGTAAAATCCCTTTATACTACTTCAGTAAGTGAGGGGGGAGGCCCCGATTTACCGTTATCTATTGGAGTCACTACGAATATTGTCTTATTGCCTTCTGAAGTGATGACGCCACGTTTTTCTGATAAACGGATTGGGTATTTTACCACGCCAATGGATTATTTTTCAGATAATCAGCACGAAGTAGAATCCAGAGGATTAATCACGCGATGGAAGCTGAAGCCTAAACCTGAGGATGTAGAGAAATACAAGCGAGGGATCCTTGTAGAGCCAAGGGAGCCCATTGTATATTATATAGATCCGTCCACTCCACATCAATGGGTGCCATATATCATGCAGGGGGTGTATGACTGGAATACTGCTTTTGAATCGGCTGGTTTCAAAAATGCGGTAGAGGTAAAGGTGCCTTTAGAAGAGGATGAGAATTTTGATGTGGATGACGTGAGGTATTCTGTTATTACATACGCAGCATCAGAAAAGCAAAATGCCATGGGGCCTTCAGTTGTTGACCCCAGGAGCGGTCAAATTCTCGAATCAGATATTATTTGGTGGCACAATTTGATGAAAGGATTGCATTCATGGATACGTGTGCAGACAGGTCCTATAGATCCTAAGGCCAGAGCAAATACATTTTCAGATGAGCATATGGGAGATGCTATTAGGTTTGTTTCCTCACACGAAGTTGGTCATACGTTTGGTCTTAAACATAATATGGGGGCTTCCTTCAGTTATCCTGTAGACTCTTTAAGATCTAAAAATTTCACTTCTCGAATGGGAGGTACAGCTCCATCCATAATGGATTATGCGAGGTTCAATTATGTCGCCCAGCCCGAAGACAGTGTGGTGGACATTACCCCAAAGATTGGAGTGTATGATAAATATGCCATAAACTGGGGATATCGTTGGCTTGATGCTGAAAACGCTCACCAGGAATTACCTGAATTAAATAAGTGGATTAGGGAGCATGAGGATGATCCTGACTATTTTTATGGCCCTCAACAGAGTGGTTCAATCGTGGATCCAAGATCACAAAGTGAAGATTTAGGAGATAACGCAGTAAAAGCAAGCGAATACGGGCTAAAAAACCTCAAGCGGATCATGCCAAATATATTGGAATGGACAGAAGAAGAAGGACAGGATTACTATAAGGCAGCGAAATTATACAAAGCTTTGATAGACCAGTGGGAATTGTATAATAATCATGTGATGGCCAATATAGGTGGGGTTTATATTAACAATACAGTGTACGGGGATGGTAAAGATACTTATGAGCCTGTTCCTGCAGCGATGCAGAAAAGCGCACTGGATTATCTGATCAAGAATGCCGTGGAGCCTCAAAGGTGGCTTTTTACTCCGGAAACTATTGATAAGGTGTTTGCTGTAAGAGATGCTCCTGATGGCGAACGCTACTATTCACCAGTATCTATGTTTCGAATTTACCAAACCAATGTTATTTATAAACTGGTAAAGACTGAACGACTGATGAGGATTGCTGAGAACGAGGTTCTGGAAAAAGATAATCAAGACGTTTTTAGGGAGCAATATCTATTTGATACACTGTTTGATGCGATTTTCAAAAAAACAAAAAAAGGGGAATCATTGGACATGTTTGACCGGATTTCTCAAAAAAATTATGTCGACGTACTTACTGTAGATAGAAATAAATTACTGGAAAAAACGAAAGAAAAAACCGTCGCTGAAAGTGATTTGTACTTTAAAAATATCCACTTCTCTTATTTACCAAGGGTTTCGGATATAGCTACTACCAAACGGGCGGCACTGGAAGATGTTCTTGATCTTCTAAACAAACGGAAAAATAGAGGAGATCGCGAGACTAAGGCGCACTATAGAGACCTTATATCCAGAATTGAATATAATCTTAATAACTAAATGAATAAATTAATTTACCTGTTGATTCTTATTCCTTCTATACTTACTGCTCAGCATCAGAAGATAGTGAAAGGCAAAATAGTAGAGGCATCTACAAACATGCCAGTTTTGGGAGCATCAGTTTATATTTCTTCATCCCTGGTAGGAAACCAGACTCGGGAAGAAGGGGTGTTGGAAGGTGCAATGTTAGGAACTACTACAGATTTTGACGGCAATTTTGAATTTAAAGTTGCTCACGACACTCAATATATTCTAGTCTCATTTATGGGATTTGAAACTCAAAAAGTTGACGTTACCAACCCTGCTAAAAATTTGATTATTAAATTAAAAGAGAGTTCAGAGAGTCTGGAAGAGATTATGATCACAGGCTACCAAAAAATAGAAAAGCGTAAAGTAACTTCTGCTTATGGTAAAATAGATATTTCTGAAATTCAACAGGCCGGGGTGGCCACTGTAGACCAGCTTTTAAAGGGACAGTTGTCGGGGGTGCTTGTGCAGCCAACTAGTGGGGCACCTGGAGCTCCTTCAAAAGTTTCTATTCGAGGAACAGCCACTTTAAACGGTTCTTCAGACCCACTATGGGTTTTAGATGGTATCCCTTTAGAAGGCAGTGATATTCCGCAGGATTACAGAGATAAAGATAACATTGATAACCTTCAGTCCTATCCTATTGCGGGTCTTAATCCAGATGACATAGAAAGTATAACCGTCTTAAAAGATGCCTCGGCTACTTCCATATATGGAGCAAGGGCTGCTAACGGAGTCATTGTCATTACAAGTAAAAGCGGCAAAAAAGGAAGCATGCGCATCAATCCAAATGCCAATGTATTTGTAACCCAAAAACCTGATTTAAGTAAATTAAACTTAATGAGTTCTTCGCAAAAAGTAGATTTTGAATTGTACCTGGCAGGTCGTTCAGATTTAAAATATCAGCAAGACAGAGGAGAAGTGGCACGAATTCTTAACAAATATGGAGAATATACCCTATTTCAGAAAGAGGGGTTTTCGGGGATTTCTTCAGGAGCTCAAGATGCCATAAATGAATTGAGAAATATTAATACCAGTTGGGAAGATGAACTGTATCAAATAGCTATTAACCAGCAGTATAGCTTAAATATTTCGGGAGGTAATGATACGAACAATTATTATTTTTCTGTTGGACTCTACGATGAAAAAGGAACAACAAAAGGTACGGGGCAAAAGCGGTATAATATTACATTAAAAGATAAATTTCAAATAACTGATAAACTAAACATTGGGGTGAGCTTGTTTGGAAGTCAGAATAAAACCTCTTCCTATATAACGGGGGCAGATGCTTATACGAATCCTTCGTATTATGCGAGGAATGCTAATCCTTATTTGAAACTGATAGACGAAGATGGAGATTATGTCTATGATCCAGACCTGGTGGAAAGATCTGATCTTAATCTCAATTATAATGTTTTAGAGGAGAGGGAAAATACCGACTATGAATTGGTTGCCAATTCATTGAAATCTATTTTCAATGGTGACTACGAATTGAATGAAGAAATTCATTTCAATACACAATTGGGCTTACAGTTTGACTTTAATCAGACTGAAAAATTTAGTGGAGCAAACAGCTATTTTACCAGAAAATACAGACAAAAATCCCAATATAATACACCCGATGGCGATGATTACTATATGCCTCAAGGGGGAATCATTCAAAATTGGAATGCTGATGTTTTTCAATACAACTGGAAAACTACAGGGAATTACAAAACTTTTTTTAGTGACCTGCATGAGCTGGATGTGATGCTTGGAACAGAATTCCGAAGAAACAAAACTACGGAAATCCATACAAAAGGTTTTGGTTTTAACTCTAATACCTTAACTACAATACCCATTACAGATGAGCGTGCGTTAAGCAACTCTTTGTTTGACACTTATGGGAAAACATTTAATGAGAATGCTTATGCTTCGTTTTTTGGTACTGCCTCTTACACTTATAATAAGAAGTATACCTTATTTTCAAGTTTGAGATACGACGGATCAAATTTATTTGGGGTCAACCCAAAATACAGGTATTTGCCCATATGGTCTGTGGCGGGTTCATGGAATGCTTATAATGAAAATTTCATGTACGATGTTAAATTTATCAGCGATTTGAAATTAAGAGCTTCTTACGGAGTACAGGGGAATATTGATAAATCTACTTCACCTTTTGTAATGGGAGAATATGACAATACCTCCATCCTTCCAGGATTAAGTGAAGAAATCATAAGAGCATTAAATGCACCAAACCCCGATTTGAGATGGGAAGAAACGACGACCTCCAACCTTGGTGTAGATGTTGGGATATTCAATAACAGGATCTATTTTACAGGTGATTATTACTACAGAAAAAGTACCGATTTAATAGGATTAAAAGCAGTGCCTTTAGAATCTGGTTACAATTTTATTAATACCAACTGGGCCACGGTAAGTAACAGAGGGTTTGAATTAGCTATCAATACCACCAACATTGTGACTCCCAGCTTTTCATGGACCAGTGGTTTTAATATCTCTCACAACAAGAGTATTGTTGACAAAATTGAGATTAGAGATGAAAATTTTAAACCCTCTCTGGAGGGACGTAGTGTAAGTGCCGTATTCGCAATTAAAACGGCAGGTCTTGATAGCAATGGTTTACCGCTTTTTTGGAGGAACGGAAAAAAAATTACTGCCGTTGATTTTTACAATTTGGAAGAGGGAACCGACGGAAGCCAGTTAATACGTGAGGAGCATAGAAATCTATATTCATACGTGGGCGACGAAATGCCGAAATTTAGTGGTGGATTTAGAAATACTTTTCGATACAAACAGTTTGAATTGAGGGTGTTGAGTAATTTTAATATCAAACAAACTGTAAAAACTGAGCCGGCTTATTATCCTACAATTGCACAACCTGGAAATAACTATAGTACAGAAATACTAAAAGCAGGTACAGGTGATTTACCTGCACTTATAGGATTCAACTCTCCTGGATTTGACACAGACCTTGTTTACAGTTGGTACAACTCATATGATGTAGGTAACACGTATAAGGATCTTGATATTTGGGTAAAGGATATTTCATATATACGCATAAGTAGTATCAGGCTGAGCTATACATTACCAACAGCGACCCTTAAAAATTTACATCTTTCAGGTTTGAATTTTAATATTGAAGGACGCAATTTGTTTGTACTAGGCAGTGACTACGACGGATATTTTGATCCGGAAACCTTCGGAAGTTTATATGCACAGCCTATTCCCAGAATTATTTCTGCAGGTTTTAATCTTTCCTTTTAAACAGCAACTATGAAAAAACTATTACTTCTCATTATCACAGTATTAAGCTGTCTTTCCTGTGATGATTACCTTGATATAAAACCGGTGGGGCAGGTGATACCTACTACGGTAGAGGATTACAGAAGTTTTCTAACTTCGGCATATTCAATAACAACTTCAAGTAAAGTCCTCACCTCCTTCCGTAGTGATGAGCTAGCATTATCTTCTCAAGCTACGGGAGTAGAACAGTACGAAGATATTTTTATTTGGAATGATTTAAATCCAAGTCCGCTGATGAAGGCTTATCCTTATGCCAGCTTTTATAACATAATTTTTTACACCAATCACATTATTAATAGTCAGGCTAACATAGAAGGTAATCAGGAAGCTATTGAACAGTTGGTAGGGGAAGCTTATGCCCTTAGGGCCATGCAATATTTTGAACTCATCAATTTATATGCAAAACCTTACAATTCGTCCACAGCAGCTACAGATGCTGGAGTACCAGTAACTACTATTTATGAAACAGAAGTGGATTATCCTGTAGAAACTGTTGAAGAAGTTTATCGATTGATCTTAAGTGACCTGGAAGAGGCGGAAACTCTAATTAATATTGACCAACAAACGCCGGGATTGAATTACAGGTTTTCTCAGTGGGCCTTACATGCTTTTAAAGCACGTGTTTACCTTTACAGGCAGGAGTGGCAAAAGGCCATAGATTATGCCGATGCAGCGTTGGCTATAGGTTCAGAACTGCAGGATCTAAATTCAGATGTAAACATCATGCCTTCAGAATATAATTCTGTAGAATCTATTTTGGCACTGGAAACTGTGGCTACTTTTGACCTTGTAAACAATGCATCTATTTCCGATGGACTATTATCAATTTATAATCAGGAGGAGGATCTACGATTTGAACTCTATTTTAGTAAGAATTCTGACGGTCGCTATCGTTCAAATAAACGTGAAGAGACCAGATTTAAAGTAAGCTACAGAACTTCTGAGATGTATCTTATACGTGCCGAAGCACTTGCCCGGTTACAAAAACCAGATTTAGCAAAAGAAGCTTTGCTGGCGTTGGTGAAACAACGATATACTCCCGAAGGCTTTGAGGCCTACACCCTTAAAGTTTCTGGCCTGACCCCTGATGAGTTAATTACGGAAATCATAGAAGAACGTAGAAGAGAATTTGCCATAGAAGGCCATCGCTGGAATGATCTGCGAAGAACTACTCAACCGGAGATTACAAAAGTATATGATGGGAAGAGCTATACCTTAAAGAAAAATGATGAGCGCTATGTAATTCCTTTTCCAAGAGATGCTGTAATAAACAATCCAGATTTATAAAAATTAACCCCTTGAAAGCCGTTGTTATCTTGCGTTTTTCAATAATAACTAAAAGATAAAATTAAAATCAAAAATTTCACAATTATGAAGAAGTCCATTTCTATTTTTTTATCAATTATTGCAGTTGCACTTACTGTTTCCTGTTCAAGTGATGATGATGCAATTCAACAATCCTCTTTAGCAGAGATTACAAGCTTTTCACTCGATTTTAAAGGTTTAAATGAAGAAGATGTTGATTATGACCTTGGAACAAACATTAATGTACATGTTCCTTTTGGTACAGATTTAACAGCTGTGGTTCCTACTGTTACAACATCTGAAAACGCTACTGTTTCTCCTGCATCTGGTGCGCCAGTAACCTTTGAAGATGGAGCACCCAAAGTTTTTACCGTAACTGCAGAAGATGGTACAAAGAAAGAATATACGGTTACTGTGAATGTTCGGGGTGAAGTAGGTAGTGGCTCTAAATTGAAAACATACACCATTGCTGACCTTTATGGAGAGAATTCTTCAAGTACCTATTCATATAATGAGGCAAATTTTGTAGAAGAGATTATGCGGGAAGTTGATGATTGGGGCGTAGTAACAACTTCTGTTACCACTTTTGAATATAATGATAAGAATCAGATCATCGCTAAAAGAGTGGAAGCGACTAAGGAAGAAACCCTATACACTTATGGAGATGATAAAATTGTAAAAGCCGTATATTCCGAGGACGGTACTGTAGTTTACACTTACAATTATACCTATAACGAAGCTGGAGAAATTCTTTCTGAAAAGCGTACCAACCATGCCGATGAAGATGCAATAGATGAGATAAAATTTGTTATAGAAAATGGAAACGTCACAGAAGAAAACAGATACGGCGAGGTATATGTTGCAACTTACGATGATAAAAATAATCCGTTTATAGGGTTGTATCCTGCAGCTTATGCTGCAATAAATGCAGGAATACAGGCTGTGAATGTAAACAATCCAATTTCTGGCACCATGGCAGATGATGTTATTTCTTATGAATATAATGAAGACGGTTATCCGGTAAGTTCATCATATACCTATTTTGATAACCTGGCGACGGTTAATAAGACCTTCACCTATTTTACTGAATAAGGTTTATTTAAACCTCTTTTTAATGGAACAGGCACTTTTAATTAAGTGCCTTTTTTTATAATTCAAAATGAAAAATATCCAATTGCTTGTGCTTACCTGTTTTTTTTGTGGATGCATTACAACAAATTTTAATAGGCAAGAAATAGATCTACCCGGGGAAAAAATTAAAAACAAAGAGGAAAGACTCAGAGAGCTATACTCTGAAACTGTAGTACCTTTTTTTGAAGATTTAGAGAATTTAAGTATCCCAATCAACTTTCAGGTAGATCAAAAGGATTTAAGCATAAACGCAGGTGCAGCCTTTGATTATATTGAAGTGAGTAGGGGCTTAATTAATTTAGAAAATGAGCCAATCCAGATATTTGTCCTTGCGCATGAAATTTCCCATTTAGCTATTCTGGAACAAAAGCAAATTCTTGGGATACAAAGTGAACTACCCAAAGGGAGCAAGATTAATGATTATAAAAAAGTTGAATATTTATCTGATTTAATAGCTATATATTTAATTAAAACAAATTATCCCGAAGTTTTTGATCTCTTAGATTCAAACTTTTGTTATTTACAGGAAATACTTGGTGCTGCAAGTTTTACGCATCCATCCGGTAAAGAAAGAATAGATTCAATAAAAAAATATGTAAAAAATATCAGAAAAGGAAATGAGAACATCTCATTCCGAAACAGATTTATTCATATTTGGGAGATGCAATAATGATATTAGCCAGATTAAGAGAAGAATGAGAGAATTCCTTATTCGTATTTAGAGGAAGAAAGAAATTTTTCAAGGTAAAAAATATGAGGAATGAAGATTTCATATCTTGTTGTTATTGGTTTGACTTCTTCAATATACAGCATAAAGCACACGTGTGTAAGGTGTTAAGCTTTATTTTTACAGAAAATACTTGCTTTGGTTACACTAAAAAATTGAACATCAGGTGTAACCGAATTTGACACCGAATAGATTCATTTTGATGATATAATTTAATATTATCGAAAAAGAAAAATTCTTTTTTTAAGGCCTTTCTAAATTAGATTTTAAAACGATAAAAAGAGCATATCAGCCAAAGTTAAGGCCACTTGCTTTTGTGTCAAAAACTTAAAAGTGACATACGCATCCCGGTTGGCCTTACCTGTTCTTCTTCTAAAAGATTTCTATAGCTCTCATAATCAATGGGCGTGCCCGCCTTCGCCTTTCTGCATTTCAGCCATGAGATAATACGCGTTATTATGGGCAAATCTCGTGTCTCCCGGCAGATCTTGTAATAATGTTATTTCAACCCATTCACCTTTATCAGAGCCTGTAGTAACTTCTACAGGTCTAAAGCTCCATATATCTCCTTCCTCTTCTGCCGTAAAAGCATAAAATTTACCTCCTTCTCTAACTATGGCAGATTCGGGTAATGCAGTTGTTTGTTGGTTGTCGACCGCAATTCGTCCTCTTACATACATTCCCGGCACTAGGTTTTCTGGCCTGTCGATGATTTCTGCATGTACATGCACGGCTTTGGGTTCCTGTTCAAAGTTCTTGCTTACAGAAATGATTTCCGCAGTTAATTCAGTTCCGGGTAATGATTCGATTGTAAAAAATACTTTCTGTCCTTTCTCTACTTTGGCAACATCTTTTTCAAAGACCATGAGGTCTACATGAACATCTTTCGTATTGATGATATGGAACATTTCAATCTGCGACTGTACAAATTGACCTGTTTTGATGTTGACCGCTTGTACAGCACCATCTATGGGGCTTCTTACCGGGATCCTTTGCTGAATATTTCCATTTCGAATAGTTTCAGGATTAATATTTAATTGTTGCAGTTGGGCCTTAAGCCCTGCCACCTGTCCTTTAAGACTTTCCAGTTCTGCCTCGGCACGTTGGAAAATTTGCCCGGAACCTACTCCGGCTTCATACAATTTCTTTTGTCTTTGGAATTCTTTTTCCTGATAATTCAGACTGTTTAAGGCATTGATATACTGCGTTTGGACCTCAATGATCTCCGGGTGTTCAATGTATGCCAGTACATCTCCACGCTCAACTTCATCTCCTTCGATCACTGTTATTGACGATACGTTACCTCCAATTACCGGAGTAACTGTGGCTTCACTCTGAGGTGGGACTTCCAGCTCTCCATTTGCTTGTACATAACCGCTCATTAACCTGGTTGTGAGGCTGTCAATTTGCATATCCAGTACATCGAATTGTTGCTGTGAAAGCATAGCTTCCTTGACGGCTTCTGTTTTAGCAGGTTCACCGGCTTCTTCTTTCTGATTCCCCTCTTTTTCAGCATTTTCCCCGCAAGACAATAGGAGGAGAAACGGAAGTATATATGTTGTTTGAAATTTCATTTTTTTAGTTTTTTTCTTTTAGGTAAAATTGTAATTCTGCAAGGGCTATCAGGTAATTCTCAAAAGCCTCAATTGCTTTAATCTCTGACTCCATTGCACTGTCTAAATTCTGAATAAAAGCCACATATTCTATGGCACCTTCATTAAAGGCAAGTAATGAACCCTCCCGTTGTTCCTTCAGCAGGGGAAGGACTTCATCCCTGTAAAACAGCCAGGAAGATTTCCATCGCTTATAGTTTCTCAAGGCAACTTCAAAATCAGATTTTATCTGGTCTTTCTGAAAATCGGCAGTCCTTTGTGCAATTTCCTTTTCTATTTTTGCCGTTTTAGCTTCACCATGGGTAGCTCCGGAAAGAATTGGAATAGATATCCCGGCCTGATAATTATAAAAACCGGTTGCTCCATTTACTTTTTGAAGTCCGTACTGAACACTAAAATCAGGAAGGAAATTAGCCTTTTCTGCAGCATAAGCAGCTTCTGCTACTGCAATCTTCTTTTTAGAAATTGTTAGAAGAGGATGATCCGCAGGCAGATCTCCGGTAAGTAAAATTTCATCCTCCCAAAGGTCATTTAAATCATCCGGAACATCATAAGCTTCTTCACCTCCCAGCCAAAGGTTCAGCTTTTGCAGTGCTGTCAAATACTCCATTTCAGCCTGTCGCAAATCAATTGTTATTTGGCTGATCCTATTTTTGGCTGTCAGCATCTCTAATCTTGAAATTGCCTCTACCTCATACCGAAGATTCACTGCCTGGTCTAACTTTTTGTACAGGGAATCCAGTTCCTGGAATAACAGATACTGCTGTTTTGCTGAAAAGGTCCGACTCCAGGCAATTTTCACCTCCTGTGCCACCTGAAGTTGAGACAGCTCATAGGCTTCTTCGGCAAGCGCGATCCTTTTATTGTAGAGCTTATTTTTAGAAGGTATGCCCAGTAAATCTATCCCTATCTGTTGAACGCCTATCATGGTGTATATTCCGCCGGCTTCTCCAAGCTCTTCTCCACCTGTAAATACTTCGGTTTCCCCGAGATCCCATGCGGATCTTTTCATTGCCTGCTCCTGGTTAATTCTCAACCTTTCATTTTTTAGAAGTGGGTAATTCTGAAGAGCCAGGGCAACGGCTTCCTCCTGACTTACCTGCGGAGACCATTCAGTTGTCTGAGCATTCAAACCGGAAGGTAAAAGCAACAGGACAAGAATTAATGCAAAAGAACCACCTGTTGTGGGTTTAAATTTCATCCTGCCTGACCTGGATTCGACCCATTTATAGAGAATAGGCAGAATAAACAATGTGAGCAGGGTAGAAGTGATCAATCCCCCTATAACTACAGTTGCCAGCGGTCGTTGCACTTCTGCTCCGGCAGAGCTGGAGATAGCCATAGGCAGGAAACCAAGCACATCGGTAAGAGCCGTAAGCAAAATAGGTCGGATTCTGCTTCTTGTTCCAAGACTGATTCTTTCATTTAGATTTTTCACACCTTCTTCTTTTAATTCATTGAAACTGCTAATAAGTACAAGACCATTTAAGACTGCCACTCCAAATAAGACGATGAAACCTACCCCGGCAGATATGCTAAAAGGCATATCCCGCAGCCATAAAGAAAATATCCCGCCAATAGCTGCAAGTGGAATGGCTATGTAGATCATGGTGGTTTGTTTAAACGATTTTAAAGCAAAATAGATCAGGATGAAGATGAGGAGCAAGGCAATAGGGACAACAATTTGAAGTCTCTTACTTGCTCTTTCAAAATTTTCAAAGGCTCCGCCATAGCGAATGTAGTAGCCGGGTGGTAGTTCAAACTCAGCATCCAGTTTGGTTTGTATATCTTCCACTACAGACTTTACATCACGATTCCGGATATTAACTCCCACATAAGTACGGCGGTTCGTGTTATCTCTACTGATCTGCATCGGGCCGGGCTGATAACTTATTTTAGCCACTTCTTTCAGCGGGATCTGGCTACCTGAAGGCAGGGTGACATAGAGATTCCTAATATTTTCAATGCTTGTTCTCTCCTCTTCCTGTAATCGTACTACCAGGTCAAACCGCCTTTCTCCTTCAAAAATGACTCCTGCATCCCCGCCTGCAAAAGCGGATTGGATAAGGGAATTCAACTCCTTGATTTGTAAACCGTATTGGGCAGTTTTATTCCTGTTATAGTTGACTGTAATTTGAGGTAAACCCGCTGTAGCCTCTACTTTCATATCGGCAACTCCTTCTACTGTAGAAATTATATTGCCCATCTCCTGCGCTTTTCTTGCCAGGACATCCAAATCTTCACCATATAGTTTAACTGCAACATCTTCCCGCACTCCTGTAAGAAGTTCGTTGAACCTCATTTCGACAGGTTGGGTGAATTCATAGCTAACTCCGGGAATAATTTCTATTGTTTCTTTAATCTTTGCAATAAGTTCATCTTTTGAATCGGCAGAGGTCCACTCATCTTTATCCTTTAGAATAATAAAGCTGTCTCCAATATCCATTGGCATAGGATCTGTTGGCACATCAGAAACTCCGAAACGAGTGACTACCTGTTCTATTTCCGGATACTCGTCCAGGAGAAGCTGTTCTATTCTTGTAGAGGTTGCGATTCCTTCATCAAGAGAACTTCCCGGTTTAAGGATAATGTGAAAAGCTATATCCCCTTCATCGAGCTGCGGAATAAATTCTCCTCCCATTTTTGTGAACATGAACGCAGCCAAAGCAAATAGGGCTATGGCAATGCCCAAAATAATCTTACCTCTTTTCAGGGATTTATTTAATAAGGGTTCATATTTATCCTGAACCCAAACCACAAATTTGTCACCATAGGATTTTTTACGTTTTTTACTCTCCTTAAGAAAGAGAGCAGAGATCATAGGAACATAAGTCAAGCACAAGATCATCGCACCCAGCATGGCAAAAATGAAGGTGAGTGCCATTGGCCTGAACATCTTCCCTTCAACTCCTTCAAGGGCCAGTATTGGCAGAAAAACAATGAGTATTATAAGCTGCCCAAAAAAGGCAGAATTCATCATCTTTTTTGCAGAAGAGGAGGCGATGGAATTTCTTTCAGATTTATTTAATTCGCCTTTTTTCTTCATGTGCTGATGAATTGTAAAAACGGTACTTTCTACAATGATTACGGCTCCGTCGACAATGATCCCAAAATCTATTGCCCCCAGGCTCATCAGGTTTGCCCAGACGTCGAAAAGGTTCATAAGAATGAAAGCAAACAGGAGGGAGAGGGGAATTGTAGAAGCCACAATTAATCCTCCCCGCCAGTTCCCCAGGAGCAGCACCAAGACAAAGATCACGATTAACCCTCCTTCGAGCAGGTTATTTGTAACTGTGGAAGTTGTGTCACTAATAAGTTCACTTCTATCCAAAAATGGCTTTATGGAAATACCTTCAGGAAGGGATTTCTGAATCTGTTCAATCCTGTCTTTTACATTGTCAATTACCTCATTGGAATTGGCTCCTTTCAGCATCATGACCATTCCGCCAACGGCTTCTCCCTGTCCATTTTTTGTCAGTGCTCCATAACGAACGGCACTTCCTATTCGAACATCAGCAACATCTGAAACGGTTATAGGCACTCCACCGGAAGTGGTAACGACAATCTTCTTCAAATCCTCCACACTTCTGGCAAGTCCCTCGGCCCGAATGAAGTTTGCCTGATGATTCTTTTCAATATAAGCCCCACCGGTATTCTGATTGTTGTTTTTAAGGGCGATAAAAACATCAGAAATGGAAAGTCCAATAGCTTTTAGTTCGTCCGGATCTACAGCAACTTCATATTGCTTTATCCTTCCGCCAACACCATTCACCTCAACAACTCCTGGTACCATGGCCATTTGTCGGCGTACAATCCAATCCTGAATCGTTCTCAGCTCAGTAGGGGAGTAGTCATCCCTGAATTCCTCTTCTACTTCGAGGGTATACTGATAAATTTCCCCCAGTCCCGTAGAAATAGGTCCCATAGAAGGTTGTCCAAAACCTTCGGGAATTTCATCTTTTACAGCATTCAGTTTTTCACCTACTAACTGCCTGGGGAGATAAGTACCCATGTCATCTTCAAAGACAATAGTTACTACGGAAAGTCCGAACCTGGAAACTGAGCGTATTTCTGTAACGCCCGGCAAATTACTCATAGCGATTTCCACGGGGTAGGTGACGAACTGCTCGATGTCTTCAGTTCCTAAATTAGGTGCCTGGGTGATCACCTGCACCTGGTTATTTGTGATGTCTGGTTGGGCATCTACCGGAACCTGAAAAACGCTCCAGATCCCTGCACCAATGAGCACCACTGTTAAGAGACCAATAATGAATTTATTATTGATCGAAAAATCAATGATCTTATTAATCATACAGGATAATTTAATTCAGTTTGTAATAAATTCTCTGGCCGGAGCCAGTGACAACAGGATATAGCTATCCTAAAACTGAATTAAATACGGGGAGGCTGGAAGTGAGAAAAGGCAATTTCCTTGCCTGCACTCTCGCCAAATAGAGGAGTCAAAAAAGGTATATTGGGCTCAAATACTTCGAAGGTATCTGTTTCGAATCTCACCACATGCACATGGCAGCAGTGACATTGGCAAAAAGGAGGACATTCGTCAGAAGTTCCATGCTGATCTCCTTGCTGATCCTGGTCTACTTCCACACTCACGGAGATAGTATCCCGACTTTCGGATACAGCTGTGTCATCACAGGGTATGAAATTTAGCCCCAGGAAATAGACAGATAATATGATTGCCAAAATATTCACTTTTCAAAAGTATAAAAAAAGATAAGCAAAAGGCTTAGGTACATTAAAAAGATGTCTTCCAAAAAGCTTCATGCTCTTCAGAGGGGATCGAGATTTATTTTTTGGGGAGGTTCCTCAATATTAAAACCTTCAGATAATTAATTCATGGTCTGTAAGTTGGAGCCTAACCTTTCTCTCAAAGCAGCCATGTCATCACTGATTTTTCTATCTAAAATTTTTGCATAGTGCTGAGTGGTCTGGAGGTTTTTGTGACCAAGCATCTTACTTACACTTTCTATAGGTACCCCGTTGGATAAGGTTACAGTTGTGGCAAAAGTATGTCTGGCCAGATGAAATGTAAGATTCTTATTAATACCACAAAGATCTCCGATTTCTTTGATGTACGCATTCATCTTTTGATTACTTAACACTGGGAGTAGCCTTTTATGATTGACATCGTGATGGGAGGAATATTTCTCCAGGATGGCTTCTGCAGTAGGAAGGATTGGAATGCTACTTCGGGTTTTCGTCTTTGTGCGGTTTATTTTTATCCACTTGTTTCCGTCAATTCCCACTACTACCTCTTTTTCTGAAAGTTTCTTTACATCGGCATAGGCCAGTCCTGTAAAACAGCAGAACAGGAATATATCTTTTACCAAGCTTAATCTATCGTTGTTAATTTCTTTTTCTATCATGACCTGAAGTTCATCTTTTGTAAGAAATTCCCGGTCAACGATTTTTAGTCTTCCCTTCCAGTTGTTGAATGGGTCTCTACTAATCCATTCGTTGGCATAGGCAATCCTGATAATCTTTTTAAAATTGGTAATATATTTTATTGCTGAATTGTGAGCACAATTCCTTTCCGTCTTTAAATAATATTCCAATCCTGAGATGAATTTGTGATCAACATCCTTTACGGGAATATCCGAAGCCTTATATTCCTTCTTAATATAATCTTCAACATGCTTTTTCGCGGTTCTGTATCTTTCAGCCGTTCCGGCAGCAAAGTCCTTTCCTATGAGCTTATTTACACGATCATTATGTTCCTGAAAAATATCAAGAAGCATTTTTCCATCCTTTTCCTTATCCTTGTCTTTTCCTAAATAGATGTCAATGATATCTCTTGAAGAAAAAGATTCTCCTCTATCCAAAAGCCTTTGATAAGCAGCATAAATATCATTTTCTACTTTGCTGAGAGACCTATTAATTAATTTCGCTTGTGAGGAGGAGCCAAGAGCTTTGCCAGCATTTGTGTTCCAAATTGAAATTGGTACTTCCCGACCAGTTGTAGATACTGCTCGTTTTCCGTTGACAGTAACCCGGAGGTAAATTGTTCCGGCATTTTCCTTAGTTACGTTTTTACGCAGGTAAAAAAGGTAAGAAAATGAAGTTTTCATATCTTTTAGTTATTGATTTGAATGCTTCAATATACAACATAAAATGCACGCTTGTAAGGCATTAAGTTTTCATTTGAAAGATAATTCCTACTTTGGTTACACTAAAAAATAGAAATTTAAGTGTAACCGAATTTGTAACCGAATAGATTCATTTTAGATGATATAATTTGAAATTATTGAAAATGAAAAAGCCCGAAAACTCAGTGTTTTCGGGCTTTTTACTAAAATTTGGAACTTAATCAGCGGAGAAAGAGGGATTCGAACCCCCGGAGGTGTTACCCTCAACAGTTTTCAAGACTGCCGCAATCGACCACTCTGCCATTTCTCCTTAGCGGATGCAAATATAAAAAGCTTTTTTAAATATTAAACAAGAAAATCTATTTTTTAAAAGAAGAAGTTTTAGTTGTTAGGCTAACAATCTTAAAAGTAGTCGTTTATACATAAAAAATATTTTCAAGCCTGTTTGCTCTTTTTGGAGGCAGCAGTCTATTGTGTTTTATCCCTGCCGCATTTGGATTTCCCACATTAATAAATATCTTTGCCATAGTTCATTTTTTACTAAACGAGTTATCAAGAAAGGTTGAGGGATTAGACCCTGTGAAACCTTAGCAACCCTCCTTTGGAGAAGGTGCTACGTTCTACCACGGCAACGTGGATAGATAACAATAAGAATTCTTTCCCGTCTTCTTTTTTGATAGCCTTATTGCGCAAACAAATGTCAAAAATTGAAGACCTGCTTTCAGAAAAAATATTGATCCTCGACGGTGCCATGGGTACCATGTTACAGGAATATAAATTCACCGAAGAAGATTTCCGCGGAAAACGTTTTGCCAACTGGCCGGTTTCCCTAAAAGGGAATAATGATCTCCTCTCCATCACTCAACCCGCAGCTATTGCCGAAATTCATAGGAAATACTTTGAGGCGGGAGCAGATATTGTGGAGACCAATACCTTTTCGGGCACCACTATCGCCATGGCCGATTATCAGATGCAAGATCTGGTTTATGAGCTCAATTATGAGTCCGCCCGCATTGCAAAAGAAGTGGCACAGGAGATCACCAAAAAAGATCCTCAAAAACCCCGTTTTGTGGCCGGCGCAATTGGTCCTACAAACAAAACTGCCAGCATGTCTCCCGATGTCAATGATCCGGGATTCAGGGCCATTTCCTTTGCCGAGTTATCTGCGGCCTACAAGGAACAGGCAAAAGCACTAATCGACGGCGGAGTGGATGTATTGCTGGTGGAAACCGTTTTTGATACCCTTAACGCCAAAGCAGCCCTTTTCGCCATTGAAGAACTTAAAGAAGAACTTTCTCTGGACATCCCGGTGATGATAAGCGGGACTATTACCGATGCTTCTGGTCGCACTTTGAGCGGACAAACAGCCGAAGCTTTTCTCATTTCCATTTCTCATATTCCCTTACTCAGCGTCGGCTTTAATTGTGCATTGGGGGCCAAACAACTCACCCCGCACCTGGAAGTCCTGGCCCGAAAAAGCGATTTTGGAGTCTCGGCTTACCCCAATGCCGGGCTGCCTAATGCTTTTGGGGAGTACGATCAAAGCCCCCGTGAAATGGCAGAGCAGATAAAGGAATATCTGTCCCGTGGTCTCGTAAATATCCTTGGAGGTTGCTGCGGAACTACTCCAAAACACATTAAAGCTATTGCTGAAGTAGCTAAAGATTACCAACCACGAAAATTCCAGAAAGAATTCATTCAACCTGAAACCGAATAGATCATGATTGCAGAAAAAAGTACGCCTGAAAGCACATTTTTGAGAGGTAAGCAGGAGCGATATCTAAAACTTTCGGGCCTGGAGCCACTGGTAGTCACTCCCGACACCAACTTCATCAACGTTGGTGAGCGCACGAATGTTGCAGGTTCCAAAAAGTTCCTGAGGTTGATCAAGGAAGAAAAATATGATGAGGCGCTTTCGGTTGCACGAGATCAGGTCGAAGGCGGGGCGCAGATCCTTGATGTGAATATGGACGACGGACTCATAGACGGGAAAGAAGCTATGGTGAAATTTTTAAACCTCATTGTCGCCGAACCCGATATTGCCCGTATCCCAATCATGATCGATAGTTCCAAATGGGAAATCATAGAAGCAGGGCTTCAGGTGGTGCAGGGAAAATGTGTGGTGAATTCCATAAGTTTAAAAGAGGGGGAGGAAGAATTCCTTGACCATGCAAAGAAGATCAGGCGCTATGGAGCGGCTGTGGTGGTGATGGCCTTTGATGAAACAGGACAGGCCGATAATTATGAACGACGGATTGAAATCGCAAAGCGTTCCTACGACCTGCTGACTAAAAAAGCCAATTTTCCACCCGAAGATATCATCCTCGATCTCAATATTTTTCCCGTAGGTACGGGTATGGAAGAGCATCGCCGCAATGCGATAGATTATATAGAAGCTACGCGCTGGGTTAAGGAAAATCTCCCTTACGCAAGCCTAAGTGGCGGAGTGAGCAATGTGTCTTTTTCCTTCCGCGGAAATGATCCGGTTCGTGAGGCCATGCATTCCGTTTTCCTCTATTATGCCATTAAAGCCGGAATGAACATGGGCATTGTGAATCCGGCGCTGCTGGAGGTGTATGATAATATTCCGAAAGATCTGCTGGAGCATGTGGAAGATGTGATCCTGGATCGTAGGGATGATGCTACAGAACGCCTGTTAAGCTTCGCCGAAACCGTGGTGGGTACAGCAAAAGAAAGTAAAACAGATCTTTCCTGGAGAGAAAAGCCGCTGCAGGAACGCATTACCCATGCGCTGGTAAAAGGTATGGACGAGTATATTGTAGAAGATGTAGAGGCGGCAAGGGCCAATTCTACCCGCACATTAGATGTCATAGAAGGACCTTTAATGACCGGAATGAATGTGGTGGGAGATCTCTTCGGAAGCGGAAAAATGTTCCTTCCACAGGTAGTAAAGTCGGCCAGGGTTATGAAAAAAGCCGTGGCGCATTTGCTGCCGTATATTGAGGAGGAGAAAAAGGCCGCTGCTCCCCAACCCCCAGAGGGGGAGATCGGCCTTTCCCCGAGGGGAGAGGAGTACTGGAAAACGGCAGATCCACAGATGTATTCTGCCATGAAAAAGTTTGCGAGGGAAATGCGGAATGAAAAAGCAACTCCTGCTGAACAAATTCTTTGGGAGGCTTTAAGCAATAAGAAGCTGGAAGGCTATAAATTCAGAAGGCAACATATTATCGGACCATACATTGCAGATTTTCTGTGTTTGAGGCATAGACTCATCATTGAACTCGACGGACTCATTCATCAGCGCCCAGAAAATAAGAAAAGTGATGAAGAACGTACTAAATGGCTAAATAAGCAGGGTTTCAGTGTAATTAGGTTTAGCAATTCAGATGTTGAGAAAAACCTGGAAGAGGTTTTAAAAAATATTTTGGCTCAGTTGAAAATTCAGCATTCAATAGTGGAGGAAGCTTCCGCTCCCCCTTCGGGGGCAGGGGGGCACGGAAGCGCTGGAAAAATCCTCCTTGCTACAGTTAAAGGTGACGTCCATGACATTGGTAAAAATATCGTGAGCGTGGTGCTGGCTTGCAACAACTATGAGATCATAGACCTTGGGGTAATGGTGCCGCCCGAGAAGATCATCGAAACCGCCAAAGCCGAAAATGTTGACGCCATTGGTCTTAGCGGGCTCATCACGCCCTCTCTTGACGAAATGGCTTATTTGGCCAGTGAAATGCAACGACAGGGATTCAAAATTCCGTTGTTGATTGGGGGGGCTACAACCTCCAAAGCGCATACGGCAGTAAAAATTGATACTCAGTACAGCAATGCAGTGGTTCACGTCAATGATGCTTCCCGTGCGGTCACAGTGGCGGGAGACCTGCTTAAAGAAAAAACCCGGGACCATTATAAAGCTCAATTAAAAGCTGAATACGACACCTTCAGAAAGAATTTTAAAAAAAGAAGTAAGGTGAAGGAATATTTGACCATTGCTGAAGCCCGGAAAAACAAATATCAGATTGCCTGGAAAGCCGATGACATTTCAAAACCAAAAAAACCCGGGGTACAGGTGATTGAAGATTTTGAGCTTAAAAAACTGTTGCCTTTTATCGATTGGTCGCCATTTTTCCGAAGTTGGGAATTACACGGAAAGTACCCTGCTATTCTTACAGACGAAGTGGTGGGAGAACAGGCCACATCGCTTTTTAAAGATGCTACCGAACTGCTCACTAAGATCCTGGATGATAAATTGCTGAAGGCCAAAGCGGTCTACGGACTTTTCCCTGCAAATACTATAAATGATGACGATATTGAAGTTAAGGCTGAAGAAGCGGGTGCCAAAAATGTCATTTTTAGGACCCTTCGGCAGCAATTGAGCAAGTATGAGGGGAAGCCAAATTTCGCCCTGGCCGATTTTGTTGCACCTAAAGAATCAGGGATTCAGGATTACATTGGCAGCTTCTGTGTTACCACTGGCTTCGGAACCGATGAGCTGGCAAAGAAATTCGAAGAAGAGCACGACCAGTATAATTCCATCATGGTTAAAGCCCTTTCTGACCGTCTTGCAGAAGCTTTTGCAGAATATCTGCACAAGCAAATTCGTACTGAAGATTGGGGTTATGCCCCCAACGAGAACCTGAGCAATGATGAATTGATAAAAGAGAGCTATAAAGGAATTCGGCCGGCACCGGGATATCCTGCCTGCCCAGATCATCTGGAAAAGACAAGCATTTGGGAACTTTTAGAAGTAGAAGAGAGAATAGGGGTGAAGCTCACAGAAAGCCTTGCCATGTGGCCTGCAGCCAGTGTGAGTGGATATTATTTTGCGCATCCCGAAGCCCGCTACTTTGGCGTTGGAAAGATCACCAATGATCAGGTAGCCGATTTTGCTGAAAGGAAAAACATAACCTTTGAAGAAGCTCAAAAATGGCTGCGTCCTGCTATTGCCGATGAATAAAAAGAAATCCGAAATCTCCTGAAATTAAAGAATTACAAGAAATGAAAATTACAGAACACCTAAGTGCTTCCAAAGATAAGACACTTTTTTCCTTCGAGATCCTGCCCCCTCTAAAAGGGCAAAATATTCAGTCAATTTTTGATGGTATAGATCCGTTAATGGAGTTTAAGCCACCCTTTATTGATGTGACTTACCACCGCGAAGAATATGTGTATATCGAGCGGGCAAAGGGGCTGCTGGAAAAGAGAGTGGTGCGAAAAAGGCCAGGTACAGTTGGTATTTGTGCAGCCATACAGAGTAAGTACAAAGTAGATGCCGTGCCCCATATTTTATGCGGGGGATTCTCGAAAGAAGACACCGAAAACTTCCTGATTGACCTCGATTTTCTCGGGATCAAGAACGTAATGGCACTTAGAGGGGATGCTGTAAAAAGTGAGATCTATTTTACACCAGATCCCCAGGGTCACAACTATGCCAATGAGCTGGTAGAGCAAATTTCGGCTATGAACCGGGGCCAGTTCCTAGATGAAGCTTTGGAAAATGGCCATCATACCGACTTCTGTGCAGGCGTTGCAGGATATCCCGAAAAGCACATGGAAGCCCCCAGTCTCGAAAAAGACATTCAGCGGTTAAAGACGAAAATTGAAGCCGGTGCCGAATATGTGGTGACCCAGATGTTTTTTGACAACCAGAAGTTTTTTGAATTTGAGAAAAGTTGCAGGGAAAGTGGGATCACAGTGCCAATAATACCGGGGCTTAAGCCTATCGCCACCAAAAAGCAGCTCACCCTAATACCGCATCGTTTTCATGTAGATATGCCCAACGACCTTACCAGAGAGGTTGAGAAATGCAAGAACAATGAAGAGGTTCACCAGGTAGGGATTGAGTGGTGTATTGAACAAAGTAAAGAATTGGTGGCGGCAGGAATTCCGGTTTTGCATTACTATTCAATGGGTAAAAGTTCAAATATTAAAGCTATTGCTTCACAGGTTTTTTAGGAAGAAATTAATTATAGCATGAGGCTTCAAAAATGTCATTTTTGAAGCCTCATTTTGTGGCTATAACTTATTCATTTCCTGATTTTTATCAATATTTTTATACTGAAGAATTCTGAAATTTATTTTTTAAATATTCTTCAAAAATGAAAAATTTCAGGATCATTTCAGTTCTGTCTGTTATTACCGCAATCTTTGCTGCTGTTGCAGCGGCTGCCGGGATTTTTTATACTTCTGGAGGCGAATCTTATTTTTATGAATCCATTCGTGGGCAGCAAATAGAGATCTATGGCCGCGGACTTTACCAACACATGTCCAGCGAAGTTGCAGTGCAGGGGATTGCACATGATTACGTGATACTCTTTATCGCGGTGCCCGTTCTTTTAATTTCTACCTTTTATCTTAAAAAGCCGGGTCTCAAAAAAATACTTTTCCATGCAGGATTAGTAAAGTTCTTTTTCATCACCTATCTATTTTACATGAACATGGGGATGTATAATGGGCTTTTTATAGTGTATGTTATTCTCACTTCAACTTCTTTTTTTGCCCTCGCCCTTACACTACTAAATATAAATCCGGATACTCTCAAAGCAGGATTCGAGCCGGGACTTCCACGGAAATTTATTGGAGGTTTCCTAATATTCCTATCTTCAGCTATTGCACTGCTCTGGCTCCAGATTATAGTGGCACCTCTAATAGACGGCAGTATTATACCCGCATCTGTGGAACATTATACCAGTTTGACTGTGCAGGGACTTGATCTTTCCATTCTCCTACCATTATCCTTTGTAGGAGGATATTTGTTTATAAAAGATAGAAAGTGGGGATATTTTATATCTGCAGTTACTCTTGTATTTCTCTGTTTCTTAATGAGTGCACTGGTAGCCAAGATCATAGCAATGGCTTTAATAGGGGTAAATGTGATTCCGGTGGTCTTTATCATGCCCCCGGCCTTGATCCTGGCAGTAGTATGCAGTATAATATTTTTTAAGAAAATTAAACCTGAAGCACAGAAAAGCACCTTTTACTCTTCCAGCTCGATCCACACCGGGGCGTGATCACTGGTCTTTTCCCAGCCGCGTACATGATTGTCCACTCCGCCGTCTTTGAGCTTGTTGGTAAGATGAGGACTTAGCAGGAAATGGTCAATGCGCAATCCGGCGTTTCTTTGATAGGCATTTCTAAAGTAGTCAAAGAAGGTATAGATGGTCTCTTCGGGATATAATTTCCTGATCGCATCTGTCCATCCCTGCGCCACGAGCTCATGAAAAGCCTTCCGTACCTCGGGCCGAAAAAGGGCGTCATCAAACCATCGTTCAGGTTTATAAACATCTTTTTCGGTAGGTATTACATTATAATCTCCGGTGAGAACTACAGCAACGTCACTATCCAGTAGCTCTTTTGCTCTTTTTGAGAGACGTTGAAGCCAGCGCATTTTATAGTCGAGCTTTGGTCCCGGTGCCGGATTTCCATTTGGGAGGTAGAGGCAGCCAATGGTAGTATCATTTATCACAGCTTCGATATACCTGCTTTGTTCATCTTCGGGTTCCCCGGCAAGGCCGCGGCCGGTTTCCTCAATTTCAAGTCCGTTTTTAGCGAGAATGGCCACGCCATTCCAGCGTTTTTGACCGTGCCATATAGCCGTATATCCGGCATTCTCTATTTCCTGTTTCGGAATCTTCTCATCGGGTGCTTTTAATTCCTGAAGGCAGGCCACATCTGGCTTGGTTTCCTCCAGCCATTTCAGTAGAACAGGGAGGCGGGCATTAATTCCATTTACATTGTAAGTGGCAATCCTCATTTTAGAGGCTTAAGCTGCAGGATCTTCCCATTATCTTCATCTGTTAGCACCCAAATACTGCCATCGGGTCCCTGTTCTACATCACGCACTCTGGTGGTAAGGGGAATGCGTTCTACTTCCTGGGCATTATCACCGTTCACATCTACCCGCACAATTCCGGCAGCAGTAAGCCACCAATCATCATGCTGTTCTTCCATTCGGGGAAAAGATCTCCGTCGTAAAATATCATTCCAGAAGGGGAAATAGTGGGTGTCCAGTGAATTACTGCATCTGCAAATTCGGGACGGGTAGTGGGCTTTGGAATTTCAGTTCCGTCGTAATTATCTCCCCAGCTCACCACCGGCCAGCCGTAATTCTTTCCGGCTTTGGCAGGTTGCAGTTCGTCGCCGCCCATGGGGCCCATTTCGGCTACCCAAAGTGCTCCGGTTTCGGGATGAATCGCCGCACTTTCAATATTTCTATGTCCGTAAGACCATATTTCAGCAAGAGCGTTAGCATCCTTGAAAGTAGGATTCTCTTCAGAAGCACTTCCATCATCCTCCAGTCTTACCACGGTTCCGAGGTGACTTGAAAGATCCTGAGCCGGTTCGAACTTGAATCTTTCAGCAAGGGTGAGAAAAATGTCATTTCCTTCAGTAAAAAGAATCCGGCCTCCAAAGTGATTTGGGCCTTCAACTTTTGGCTCCATGCGGAAGATGGTTTCAAAATCTTTGATTGTATTTCCCTCAAGTTTTCCTCTACCAAGGGCAGTAGAAGCTGTGCCGTTGTTTCCGGGTTCAGCAAACGAGAGGTAGATATATTGATTTTCCTGGAAATTTGGATGAAGGGCAACATCCAGCATTCCGCCCTGTCCCTGCGCAAAAACTTCAGGCGTGCCCATAAGTGGCTCTGAAAGTGTACTGTCTTTCAGGATGCGGAGGGTTCCTGCTCTTTCTGTAACCAGGAGCCTGCCATCTGGCAAAAATGCCATTCCCCAGGGGTGATCAAGATTTTCAACTATTTTGTGCACCTGCACATCACCTGCATCGGTTCTTACAGTAGATTTTTGAGCCAAAGCTGTAAGACTGAAGAGTAGAAGAGTTAAAAATGAAATTAGAATTTTTTGTTGCCCCACAAGAGGGATTGCAACAGCCTGTGATCTCGTATTTTTTCTCATAGCAATTTTTTTACCTACCTAAGATAAAAAGACTTGCGCCTGCTTACAAGCTGATTAGTAAAGACTTAACACAGCATGTTGAAGCTTTATAGTTTTTTATGATCTTGCTGGCTGGAGGAGTGAAAAATGTATGCTAATTCACACTGGCAGCCTGAAGCAGAAATTACTGCCGGCCTAAAAATATTCAGCCTCAAAAATGGCATTTTTGAAGGGCTGTTTTCTTCGGAAGCTATTCGAGCGGAATCTCTAATACAAAAGCAGTTTCCTGCTCGTTTGAAGATACTTTTAATTCTCCGTGGTGCGCTTTTGCAATTTCTGAAGCTATAAAAAGTCCCAGTCCCAAACCTTTTTTGTTGGTGTCTTCTCCTTCGCGGTAGAAAGGCTGAAAAAGGTGAGCTAAAGCTTCGTCAGAAATTTTTTCTCCCGAGTTTGATACTTTTAATTTGAAGTGATGGTCATTTGTGCTGGCCTCCACCTTAATCAGGGCTTCGGCATTACCATGTTCATGGGCATTTCCCAGCAGGTTTGACAGTAGTTGCCCAATGCGGTTCTTGTCACAGTTCACCTCATGATCAAGCTTGCAGCTAAAGATGATCTCCCTGTCGGGAGCCAGTACTTTCATCTCCTTGATAACCTGCTTCAGCATTTCTTCCAGGCTATGGTTGTGCTTCTCTTTCTCCAGAATAATGCCTTCTCCCATTTGCCCGCGGGCAAAATCGAGAATATTTTCAATAAGCGCCTGCATTCTGTAAGAAGTAGACTTAATAAGGGCAGCATTGCGAAGGGTGAATTCCTCTTTAGACATTTTAAGGAGAATGTCGGCACTCATTCGCATAGTAGCGATAGGGTTCTTAAGATCATGCCCAAGAATGGCAATGAATTGATCTCTAAGTTGGGCGATTTCCTTCTCTTCCTTTAGATTGTCTTCACTAAGCTTAATTTTTTCTACGGCATCGAGGTGAAAGGAAATAAGCTCGGCATAAAGCTGGAACATCGTGGTGATTTCGGGGGTATTGATCTCCTGCGGATTGGGATCAATAGCGCAAAGCGTTCCAAAAAATTCACCATTCTTCCTGTACACCGGCACCGAAATATAACTCTGCAACCCATAAATTTTTGGAGTGTGATGGTTGCAGTAGCTTGTATCATTAGCCACGTTGTCTATAACCACAGCCTTTCGGTTTTGGTGCACCTCATGGCATAGAGTAGTTTCAACGTCCAGTTCATCTCCGGGTGTGAGCCCAAAAGAGATAAGGTCATGTGTGGCACAGGTCACCCAGCGGTCATCTGTTACCCTGGCAATGGCAGCAAAACCCATTTTAGTGGTACGACAAACAACTTCCAGTAATTGCGGAACTACCGAAATTTGATTTATGGCGGCTATATCACCAGATAAATCGAGAGGAGAATTTACTTTAATACGTATATTTTTTTTTAATTTCTAAAGCAATTAGCAAATTACAAATAAAATTTTAAAAACGCAGTGTGGAAATATTTATCAGTTTATTGCGGGTCTATGGCTTTGAGTGTTTCAAGCACATTTTGTTCGGTTTTATAGAGTTTTTCCCTGCAAATTTTGAGCAGGGCAGAGGCGCGTTTCACCTTCGCATCGAGCTCGTCAATGCCAATTTCGGCATTCTCCATTTCCACTACAATCTCCTGTAATTCGGTAAATGCTTCGGTGTATGTGATCTTTGTTCCCATTATTTACTTTCGGTATTTTTTATTTCTGCGGAAGCTTTTCCTTCAAAGAATTCGGTTTCTACAAGATCTCCCGGTGCTACCGCAGCCGAGTTGGTAACGATCTTTCCGTTTTTCCGGGTAATGCTGAAACCCCGCTTCATGATGTTCTTTGGAGACAGCAGTTCTACTGAAGTAGTGATGTTCTTTAAATTTGCAGCTTCATATTTTATGACAGCTTTACTTTCTGAAGTAATCGTCTGCCTGAAGGAGGCGAGCCTGTTCTTCTCCCGGTCTACTATCCTGTTCGCCAAGAAACCGAAGGAGGTGGATACCCGCGAGAGCTGTGTTTCCTGCCTCTCAAAAAGCAGGTTTGCGCCGGCAATTATTTTCTGAATATTTTCCCGGAGGGGCTGGGAGAAATTGTGAAACTCCTGAAGAAGGAATTCAGCTATTTTTGTGGGCGTAATAAAACTCTTGTAACTCACAAGTTCACTAACGGTCTCGTTGGTGGAATGTCCAATGCCGGTTAAAACCGGGATCGGGAACTGGGCGATTTTCTTTGCCAGCTGGTAATTATCGTAGCAGCTAAGGCCTATTTCTCCGCCACCTCCCCTAATAATAGCCACGGCATCAAAGAGCTTTTTATGATGCTTTATTTTCTCTAACTGCGCAGTAATGGTGGTCACAGCCCTTTCTCCCTGTAAAATGGCAGGAAAAAGTTTATACTGAAACTGATAACCCCAGGGGTTGTTCTCAATCACATTGATAAAATCCTGATAACCTTTACTGCTGTTCACCGAGATAATTGCAATAGTCTTGGGAAGTTGAGGCAGTGGCTGTTGTTTATTGGCGTCAAAAATGTCTTCGGCAATGAGTTTTTTTATAGCCTCTGCACGTTGTTTGGCCAGTTCCCCCAAAGTGTATTCGGGGTCTATGTCAAGAATGTTCAGCGCCAGCCCGTAAACCGAATGGAAAGTGACCGTTGCCTGTACTACAACCGTCATATCATCGCGAAGATCTTCATTTAAAACATTTCTGAATTTGTTATTGATAAGATCAAAGTTAGATTTCCAGATATTACCTCTGAGTTCGGCGATGATCTTTCCGTCTTTTTTCTCCACGAGATCGGGGTAGCAGTGGCCGGTGTGGGGGTAATGATTCAGTTTAACGATTTCGGCTTTTACCCATACCACCTTGCTGCAATGACTGTTTATCACATTCTCAATAGCTTCGGTAAGCTTGGACAGCGGGAAAACTTGTTTGGCAGGCATAGCTTAATCTTACAAGCTAAGATATTGCAAAATATCTATCCTAAAAACTATTGTCTCAAAAATGGCATTTTTGAAGGTCTTTTGCTGAAGCGTATCAATTTGACTGATCTATAGATCTTAATTTACTATAAGAGCAGCTAACCCTGCGCTAGTGTTTTTGCTACTTTTGATGGAAAATAGCTTTATATGAACAACAGTAATTCTCCCCGGCTCTTTGAGCCACTCAAAATAAAATCTATAACATTTAAAAACCGAATTGGAGTTTCTCCCATGTGCATGTACAGTAGCAAAGACGGTTTTGCCAATAACTGGCACCTTGTACACCTGGGAACCCGTGCAAGCGGCGGGGCAGGACTTGTAATTTCTGAAGCTACCGCGGTTTCTCCCGAAGCCCGTATCACGCCCGATGATCTTGGGATTTGGAAGGATGAACACGTTGAAAAACTGAAGGAAATAACGGTATTTTTGGAGGGCCAGGGAAGTGTTCCGGGCATCCAGCTGGCTCATGCCGGGAGAAAAGCGTCTACCAGCAGCCCCTGGCAGGGCGGGAAGTTTCTTTCTGAAAATGAAGGTGGCTGGCAACCGGTTGCTCCCTCAGAAATTCCTTTTTATGATGATAACCCGGAGCCGGAAGCATTGAATTCCGAAGGAGTTGAGAAAGTGATCTCCGATTTTAAAGAGGCTTCAAAAAGGGCATTTTTGGCAGGTTTTAAAGTGCTGGAAATTCATGCTGCTCATGGATATTTGCTGCACCAATTTCTGTCTCCGTTAAGCAACCATAGAACCGATAACTACGGCGGATCTTTTGAAAACCGCATAAGACTCTTGCTGGAAGTTACACGTGCCGTGAAAGAAAACTGGCCAGATGATCTCCCGCTATTCGTGAGGATCTCTGCGACCGATTGGGCTGCCGGAGGCTGGAATGAAGAGGAATCGGTGGAACTTGCAAAACGGCTTAAAGAAGAAGGAGTTGATGTGATAGATTGTTCTTCGGGCGGACTTGTGCCCGGGGTGAGCATTCCGGTAGCAAAGAAATACCAGGTGCCATTTTCAGAAAAGATAAAGAAAGAATCAGGGATCATGGCGGCTGCAGTAGGTTTGATCACCACGCCTCAGGAAGCAGAAGAGGTGCTGCAGCAGGAACAGGCCGATATTATACTGCTGGGCAGGGAATTACTTCGGAATCCTTACTTCCCGCTGGAAGCAGCTGCCGCATTAAAAGCTGAGACTCCCTGGCCAAACCAGTACCTTAGAGCGAAAAGGGAATAATTTTTTAGTACTAAATTCCAGGCACTAGATACCAAAAATCATACTTAATAACTCCGTAGGGGCGGTAGATTTCTAGCCCAGGGTTTCAACCCGGGTATAATATCAACCCCAAAAAAACTATTCGTGAATTCGTGGCCAAATAAAACCACAAACAAATAACCACAAACAAAAAATCCCGCCAAAAAATTCGGCGGGATTTGTCATTTTTGAGACCTCAATTTTATAGAATGATCCAGTCTACAAGAGAGCCCACTACAGCTATAATTATTGCCAGCCATAAGGAAGGCATGAAACCGTGGGTTTTGAAGCCTGTACTCAGTTTATCGGCCAGTTCAATGATGATCGCATAGGCGATGATCCTGGTAATAAATCCTAATCCGAGGAAATAGAAGATTCCTAAAGTGGCGATATTGAGCACAGCAGTAAGAATCCAGCTTAAGAAAAAGCTTAGAACCCCAATAAGCAGTGCGACTACAAGGGCAGTTTTCCAGCCTTTGAGTTCTACTTTGGGAAACATTTTTGCTGCGATTAGGAGCACAGCGGCGTCAATGATGATATGTATTAGCCAGCTTAACATATTGGTTGGTTTTACGAATGGGTTTGTGATTATTTATTTATCGGTGTCGCTTACTTTTTCAGCTTGCTTTTTTAATTCGTTCACGTTGGTTTGGTAAGGCTTTTCTTTAAGCACTTTTGCCACGTGCACCAGGTTGTGAACCATGTGATAGAGGTTGCGGTTGGTGAAAAAATGCCGGTCGCCTTTGGCCTCGATATAAGCAGGACCCGGGCCTGCCTTGCCTACGTAGTAGCTAAAGGCGTTTACAGGAATTGTAAAGCCGTGTTCAGAGAGGTCAAAACAAATGCTGGAAATGGCTTTTTTGGCACCATCTTCATTACCGTCAACCATTACTCCGCCAACTTTGTTGAAGGTAGGGTACTGTCCCGTCTCTTCATCGGCTTCACTCCAAATGCCATCAAATCTTTCGGCTACCAATTTTGCCACAGCACTTCGATCGCCTCTCCAGATTGGAGTAGCGAGAATCATAATGTCGCTCTCTTTGATTTTTTTCAGAATTTGTGGCCAGTCATCGCCTTCCCCTTCATTTGAAGTATTTCCGAATTTTATATTGTGGTCTATGACCCTTATTTCTTCGGTTTCAACCTCAAGATCGGTGAAGATCCTTTCGGCCTGTTTGATAAAGGCAGAAGTGTTGGAGGTTTCGGGTGATTTTTTGAGGGTACAGTTTAAAAATATTGCTTTTAGAGACATAATTTATCGCATGTTTGTTGCACCGTTTATTTGGTGCTTTAGTTTTAGATTTCCTTTAGGTTCTTTCTTTAGTTTAGAGGGTACTTCATCTCCAACCGGGCCTTTTCCAATAGTGATCCCTCCATCGGCTGAGTAAACGGCGCCGGTGACATAAGAAGCTTCATCGGATGCCAGGAAGAGGTACACATTGGCAATTTCTTCGGGTGTGCCACGGCGGCCAAGGGGTGTGGCGCTCATCATTTGTTTTTCTATTTTTTTGGTGATATCACTAGTTTCTTTGTGCGTCCACGCGGTATCGATAGGGCCGGGAGCAACACAGTTTGCCCTAATTCCGTTCTTTGCCTGTTCGGCTGCGACTCCTTTCATAAAGGCGTGCATAAATCCTTTTGTGCCACCGTAGGGCGTGACACTGGGGATACCAATTTTCCCTGCTTCCGATCCTGCTGAAACAATGCAGCCCTGCGACTTCTGTAAATGTGGGATGGCATATTTGGTCATTAAAAATGCCGTTCTCAGGTTGTTCTTCAGAAGGTTGTCAAAGGCTTCAGGAGAATATTGGTCTATTGTATTTACTTCAGGATAAACCCCGGCGTTATTGATGAGTATGTCGATACGGCCGAAGTGTTTAACGGCGGTTTCTACAGCATCTTTAGCATTTTCTTCCGAAGAAATATCGGCAGAATAACCTATGGCCTTTCCTTTTGATTTCTTGATGTCATTAATCATTTCTTTTACCGGGTCTTGGGGCATACCCACCACAAATACTTCGGCGCCTTCGGCTGCAAATTTCTTAGAAATGGCTTCCCCAATTCCCGTGGCTCCGCCGGTTACAATCGCTACTTTTTTTTCCAGTCTGTTCATCTCTGTTTCTTTTGTTTTACGGCCTTTTACAATGGTTTTAAAATCGTGGATTCCTAAGTTAGTTTCTTTTTGAGCCTGCAACAAAATGATTAAGAAAGCTTTAGCTGTTTTTTTCTCAAATCTTAACGCATTGAGGGCTTGCGGGGGTGTAGCCCGTTAAGACAATGCTAATACTTCGGGTATAAATATAAAATCGGGTATCTTGTAGTATATCAATTAAAATCTTCAAATTATGAGGTCAATCTGGAACGGCTCAATAAGTTTTGGTTTAGTGACTATCCCTATTAAAATGTACTCGGGCAGTGAAGAAAGGAAACTCGATCTCGATATGCTCGACAAGAATGACCACGCCAGGATACGATACAAACGAGTGAATGAAGTGACGGGTGAAGAAGTGGAGTGGAAGGATATTGTAAAGGGCTACTTAAAAGACGACTCTTATATTGTGCTGGAGAAAGAGGATTTTGACAAGGCCAATATGAAAAAATCCCGCACCATAGATATTGAAGAATTCATTGAAGAAAAGGATGTGGCCGATGTGCTCTTTAAAAAGCCGTATTTCCTGGAGCCTCAAAAGGATGGGGAGAAATCATATAATCTTTTAAAAGCTGCTTTGAAGGATACCGGCAAACTGGGCGTGGCCACTTTTGTAATGCGTGCCAAAGAGAACCTTAGCCTTGTTGGGGTATACAAAGACGCCCTCGTGTTGCATGTGATTAGGTTTGCTGATGAGATACGCGACCCTACCGAACTAAAACTCCCCGACACCAAAGTTTCCAAAAAGGAAATTGATATGGCCAAATCGCTCATTGAACAATATACTGAAGAATTCGATTTTGAAAAGTATAAAGATGTCTATAATGATCAACTCTTAAAGATCATTAAAGCGAAGAGCGGCGGTAAGAAAACCAAAACCGAAAAATTTGAGTCAAAAGCCACTCCTGCGACCGATCTTATGGCGCAGTTAAAGGCGAGTCTTGATAAAAAGAAGAAGAAAACTAAAGCTTCCTAATGGCACTTGACGAGTACATCAAAAAAAGAGATTTTCAGAAAACTCCCGAACCCGATGCTGCTTATGAAAAGAATGGAGGGAAGTTTAGGTTCGTGATTCAGCGGCACAGGGCAACCCGCCTGCATTACGACCTGCGCCTGGAAATGGAAGGCGTACTAAAGAGCTGGGCCGTACCCAAAGGCCCATCTATGAACCCTGCCGATAAGCGGCTGGCAATCATGACCGAAGACCACCCCATAAAATACCTCACTTTTAAAGGAACAATCCCTAAAGGGAATTATGGAGCAGGGGAGATGAGTATTTGGGATGAAGGTACTTATGAGGCATCTGGTGGCGGAGGCGAAGAAGACCTGCTTAAAATGCTGAAAAAGGGGGACCTTAAAATTACCTTTTTTGGCACCAAAATAAAAGGAACTTTTGCACTGGTGCATACCGGGCGAGGTGGTGAAAAAGACAATCAATGGTTGCTTATCAAGAAGGCTGACGATTTTTCTACAGATTTAAGTTATGATGCCGAAAACCTTAGTGAACACGCCAGTAAAGAGAAGGTAAAACAGCTTGAAGTAAATGAATTGATCAAGCCCATGCTTGCCACAAAAGCAAAGGAGATCTTTAATAAGGCCAACTGGATTTTTGAATTAAAGTGGGATGGATATCGCGCTTTGGCCAATATCCAAAAAGGGAAAGTGGACCTGTATTCCAGGAATGGTATTTCGTTTAAAGCCAAATTCAGGGAAATTTATGAGCAGCTAAAGAATATTCCGCATGATGCGGTGCTTGATGGGGAAATTGTGGCGCTCGATGGGGGTGGGAAACCCGTTTTTCAAAAACTTCAGAATTACCAGAAAGCACCTTCAGGAGAATTGCGATATTACGTTTTTGACCTGTTGCACCTTAACGGGCACAATGTTATGCACCTGCCACTTTCCGAAAGAAAAAGTTTAATTCAGGAAGTGATAGAAGATATTCCGCAGGTATATTACTGTGATCATGTAGAGAGCATGGGAAAAGCCTTTTTTGAGCAGGCAGTGGAAATGGGAATGGAAGGTGTGATTGCCAAAAAAGCTGATTCCCGGTACCTTCCAGGCTCCAGGAGTGATAAATGGCTAAAGATAAAAGCTTTTGAAAGCCAGGAAGCATTGATTTGCGGGTATACAGATTCAGATAAAGGAGGGCCGTTTGGATCTCTGATTTTGGGAATGCACCGAGATGAAGAGCTGGTTTATATTGGCAACTGCGGCACGGGTTTTAGTGAAGATGATAAAAAGGAACTTTTCGACAAATTCCAGGAGATGGTTACTAAGGCCATGCCTTTTAAGAAGAAGCCTTCCTTAAAAGGACGAAAGCCCACCTGGCTTACTCCGGAATTGATCTGTGAAGTCACTTTTTCTGAATGGACCCGCAGCGGACATATGCGACACCCTTCTTTTAAAGGACTGCGGATGGATAAACTTCCGAAGGAGATAACCAGGGAAAAAACTGCGGGAGTCCCTAAGCATAAGCCCACATCAAAAAAGGAAGGGAACACGCTGGATATTGGGGGCATATCTGTGCCCATTAGCAATCTTGATAAGGTTTACTGGCCAAAGTCGGGATTGAGAAAATACGATCTCATAGAATATTACCTGCAAATAAGTGATACGATTTTGCCATTTTTGAAGGACAGGCCGCAGAATCTACACCGGCATCCCAACGGCATCCTTGAAGAGGGATTCTACCAGAAAGATACAGCGGGTATTTTCCCACACTGGCTGGAATCTGCCAAAGTATTTTCAAAGCACAACAACCGCGAATTGGAGTACATTCTGTGCCAGAATGAAGCCAGTCTTATTTACATGGCTAATTTGGGGTGTATTGAGATCAATCCGTGGAACTCGAGGGTGCAGAACCTGCTTCACCCAGATTTTACGGTTATTGACATAGACCCTTCAGAAAAGAACACTTTTGAGCAGGTGATAGAAGTTGCACAGGCAGCGAAAGAAATTCTCGATAAGGCCAAAATACCTGGCTACCCCAAGACTTCAGGTTCAAGCGGGATCCACATTTATGTTCCGCTGGGCGCGAAATATACTTATGATGAAGCCCGGGATTTCACGAAGATTTTGTGCTATTTTATTCAGGAGAAACTTCCTGGTCTCACCTCAATGGAGCGCAATGTTAAAAAGCGGCAAGGCAAGATCTATTTGGATTTTCTTCAGAACAGAAAAGGGCAGACACTTGCTGCCCCATATTGTGCCCGTCCCAAACCGGGAGCAACGGTTTCGGCACCGCTTGAGTGGCATGAAGTGCAACCTGGTCTTGACATGAAAGATTTTACTATAAAAACCATGCCGGCCAGAATTCAGGAAAAACCTGATCTATTTAAACCAGTACTTGAAAAGGGCATTGATATAGAAAAGGCCATTGATGCACTTTCGGGCTAATTTTTACCATTCTCATCTTCGTCTTCCTCATTTTCGGTGCTGTGTTCGCTTTCGTTGAATTTGTTATTTAGAAAGTACTTGGGGCTTACACCATATTTTTCTTTGAATATCTTTGAAAAATAGCTTCGGTTGTTTAGCCCAATCTGGCCAACAATTTGTGATATGTTTTGATCTGATTCACTAAGCATTTCTTTTGCAGCTTCGAGCTTTACCTGTTGTACATATTTATTCACAGTGAGGTTGAACATGTACCTGAAACCTTCCTGTAATTTATTTACATTGGTTCCTACTTCTTTGGCCAGCTCATCAACAGAATAATTCTTATTGAGATCCTGATTGATCACGTCTACAGCTCTTTTGACTTTTTCTACATCGCTTCTTCTAAGCATGGTAGATTTGTTGTCGTTTTGCTGATCGTCTATGAACTGGCTTATTTGTTTGGTAAGCATTTCATAGGCTTTACCTTCTAAAAAGATGAAACGCAAAAAGCCGGTATGATCTTTTTTAGCGATGTCTTCTACGATATCGGCAGCTTGAATGCTGTAATTACCCTGGTAGAAGAAAAGCTCCTGGGCTACGTCATCTTGAAACAGCTGCTCCAGGCGTGGGCTGATATCTTTGTACCCAAAGTTCTTTCTTTTATTAAATTCTGCCCGAATGATCTCCAGGCTAAAAACATGCGAGGTCTCATTGGCTTTAAAATAAAGCACATGGCCGTTGTACCCGCTACTGGATACGATCACGTTTTGGTAGGTGTCTATGGTATGAATGTCTTCGTTTTCTTCAAAGGCGTGGTTTACCCTGCCTTCAGAACAAAATATGAACTTTAAAGGGTGCGTCTGGTTAATAGTGAAATGGATCTCCATATCCTTGTAAAAGGTTACATTGTATTCAATGATCCCTACACCCGAATCAAAACTGGTTCCTCTAATGAAACCCTGCCCAAGCTTTTCAGGAAGTTCTATGGTGAGTTCTCCCGCGTCTTTTTTAAGTGGAGTTCTAAATTGTTTGGATAAGCTTTCAATAATCTCTTCAACAGGAAGAGCTTTTACAAAAATTTCCATTTAATGGTTTTTTCTTTTTGGTCTTCAGTTTATTTTTAATTTACTCTAACAAATCCTTTTCGGATAATGTAAACTGCAAAAAATTGTAAAGGATTTATCTTAAAAATACCTGATTTTCTAAAATTATGTATTTAAAGTTGTGTTATAAGTTGTATAGGTTGTGCTAATAACGGTAACCTTTAACAGTGCTTTAAGGTACATTTGGTTTTTTGGATTCAACGAGACTCCACAAAACATTACTATATGGGGTTATTTTATTTGATATTGGGACTCGAGATCCTGGGAGTTTTATTGGTCAGTGCTTTCTTGATTCGAAAGGTCTATAACTTATACCGTGACAAAAGAGAGCGGAAACGCGACTGATTCTAAAACCTCTTCCCCTTTTTTTCTTACCACACTCTTCATTTGCAGCCTCTGTTTGAGGGATGTATCTTTGTGAAAATTTTAGATATGGAAAGTGTAGATGCACTAAAGTGGCGATACGCAGCAAAGAAATTTGATCCTGAAAGACTACTTCCGGCCGGGAAGATAGAAATACTTAAAAATGCTTTTAACCTGACTGCTACCTCTTACGGGCTCCAGCCTCTTAAATTGGTGATGGTGCAAAATAAGGATGTGCAGGAGAAGCTGATGAAAGCTTCTTATAATCAAAAGCAGGTAAACACCGCCTCTCATGTGCTGGTTATTTGCATTGAACGTACCGTGAACAAAGCTTTTATTGAAAACTACTTTAAGACGGTTCAGGATGTGCGAAAAACTCCTGATGAGATACTGCATCCTTTTAAAGAATCACTTGTAGGAGATTTTGAACAAAAGCCTGTTAGCGAAGTAAAAATATGGGCCACTCACCAGGCTTATCTTGTACTTGGTACTTTGCTAACCGTTTGTGCAGTAGAAAAAATCGATTCCTGCCCTATGGAAGGTTTTGAACCGCATGAATACAACAAGATCCTTGAGCTTGAAAAATACGGTCTTGAAGCAGTACTTGCCTTACCTGTGGGTTACCGCGCTCAAGATGATCTTTTTGCTTCCCTTAAAAAAGTGAGAAGACCACTGGAAGACACTATTATTGAAATTTAATATTTTACGTACTCGATAATTTCGAGTCCGTATCCTATCATTCCCACGCGTTTTGTCTGTTTTGTATTAGATAAGAGACGGAGTTTGTGGATTTCAAGATCATGAAGGATCTGGGCTCCAATTCCGAAGTCTTTAGAATCCATCACAAGGGGAGGGGCTTTCATTTCTCCCATTTTTTGAAGGTCTTTAAGCTCGCCAAGTCTTTTAAGTAAATTGAGGGACTGGCTTTCCTGGTTAATAAAGACAATAGCTCCTTTTCCTTCCTCGTTTATTGCCTTGAACATGTAATCTAGCTTCTTGTCGGCATCATTTGTAAGGGTGCCTAAAATGTCATTATTGACGAGCGTTGAATTCATGCGTACCAGTACCGGATCTGAAGATTTCCAGGCGCCTTTGGAAAGTGCAATATGCACCTGCTTATTTGTGGTTTGTTGGTAAGCTCTTAACCTAAATGTTCCAAAGCGGGTGTTGATATCAAAATCTTCCTTTTTGGTAATAAGAGAATCGTGCTGCATCCTATAAGCTACAAGATCTTCAATAGACACTACCTTAAGGTCGAATTTTTTAGCTACCTCCAGGAGCTGCGGTAGCCGTGCCATAGAACCGTCTTCATTCATGATCTCTACAATAACCCCGGCAGGAGGAAAGCCTGCCAGCCTTGCAAAGTCAATAGCAGCTTCGGTATGGCCTGTACGTCTTAATACGCCTCCTTCTTTAGCTTTAAGCGGAAAAATATGTCCGGGACGGCTAAGGTCGAAAGGTTTGGTGTCGGGATCAATAAGGGCTTTTACAGTCTCTGCTCTGTCTGATGCCGAAATTCCTGTGGTTACTCCTTTTCCTTTAAGATCTACAGAAATTGTAAAAGCAGTTTCCATAGGATCTGTGCTGTTGCCAACCATCATTTCAAGTTGCAGCTCTTTACAACGCTTCTCGGTAATAGGGGCGCAAATGAGACCCCGCCCATGAGTAGCCATAAAGTTGATCATTTCGGGGGTTACTTTGGAAGCAGCAGCCAGAAAATCTCCTTCATTTTCACGATCTTCATCGTCAACAACAATGATCACCTTACCGGCTCTAATGTCATCAATAGCTTCTTTAATAGTATGTAGTTGAAAGGAAGTTTCAGTAATCATAGATGTGCAGTATTATTGCCGGTAAAGATATTAATCCTTTTGGGAACGACCCATAATGTGCGTTCTTTTCAGCAACTTTTTAATAGGCTCAAAGAGAATGCTAAAGCTGAATAATCCCTGGTCTGTAGTTGCTCTATAGGTGAGAAATATTCCTAAAGGGAGCATAATAAGGGTAGAAAGCCAGGTTCCCAGGAATGGACTAATCTGCCCTTCTTCGGCACTGTTCTTGGCAAAGATCCCAATAAAGTGATAGGTGAGGAACAGCAGCACGGCTATTACCATGGGCAATCCCATTCCTCCTTTTCTAATGATGGCTCCCAGTGGCGCACCTACAAAGAAAAGAACAATACAGGCAAAGCCAAGCACATATTTCTCGTGTAGGGCGATCTCAAATTTATTAAGGCGTTTTGAAGCCTGTAATAGTTCTGTTCGCTTACCAACCACCGTAACCAGTGCACCATTTACATTGCCCAGCGCGAGGTTAACAATCTGCGAGGCCTCATGGGTTTCATAGAGTGGTAGAATTCCTTTTTCGGGTTCAATAACCGTATCTTCTGTGGCAGTGTTTTCTCTCTTGAGATTTTCGACCCCTGTGCGGCTGTACATATTTCTTGAAAAAGATTCCAGGTCCTCATTATAGGAAGTAGAGAAAGAATCTATAGTTCGGGTGAGTTCTGAGATCTTTAGCATATTATGGGAGTTGCTGTAGTTCTCCTCATCAAGGTCTATGTCGTTAAACCCTGAAAGATCCATGTTGATCACGTACTCTTCAAAATAGCTTTTTGCAAAAGGCTTTTTCTGCCTGTCGCGAGGAGAATCGGGAATAATCTCATCGTAGTAGTTACCATCCTTCAGGATCAAACTTAAAACATTTGAGCCTGTGCTTCCTACCAATTCTCCTTCCGTAGCTTTTATTACGGTGTAATTTCCGGGGCGGCGCTCGTTCTTTTTATGAATAATGACATCTTTAAGATACTGGCCTCGTTCTCCAGATTTTTCTTCAACTTTAATATTGATCTGCCCCAGGTCGTTGAATACTCCTTCAGAAATAGCCATTGCGGGCTTCAACTGGGCAATGTTCCTCCTCAGGTTTATAGATTTATACTCGGCAGCAGGAATCACATTATTGGAAAAGAAAAAGGCGGTAATACTTACCAGTAAGATGAAAAAAGTAAGTGGCCGCATTGCCCGCTGTAAAGATATTCCTGCCGATTTCATTGCTGCGAATTCATAATTTTCGGCAAAATTCCCAAAGGTCATGATGGAAGTAAGCAGAATGGTAAGCGGCAGTACCAGCGGTACCAGCTTCGGACTAAAGTATAACAGGAATTTAAAGATGACCTCGGCATCGAGGTCTTTACCTGCCAGCTCCCCAATGTACAGCCAGATGGTTTGTAATACAAATATGAACATGAGTATTACAAAGACCGAAAAGAACGTTCTTAGGTAGCTGGTAAGTATGTACCTGTCTAGTATTTTCAATTACTTAGTCTAACCGGTTAATATAATAATCTTTATACCTGCTTTCCTTGAACTGGAACAATGACTGGGGCAGGGGTTGATTGGTCTTGAAACTGTTTACTGTAATAGTGATCTTGGTGCCATTGTCCTGCGTTTGGATCATGTTATAGATGTGCTTTGTTTGTTTGTCAATGCCAAGGTGGATTTCTTTAATCTCGGCGTTGGAATCTATAGGTGTAAGCTTCACATACTGAATTTTACGTCCCTTAAGATCCTGTACAGGGCCCATTTCTGTTTTGTACCCGTTGTTGTAAAAGGTCAGCATTTTAGACGGACTAATATCCTGGTCGTCCTCCGGATTATGAGAGGAAATGTTGATTTCTTCATCTTCGGGGATGATGGTGTACAATTTTGCTCCGTCAAATAACCGGGTGGTTCCCATAATGTTGAGCAGGTATTTTTCACCTTCCAGGCTTACATCTCCACGGGTTTCGTGCTTTACATTCTCGGCAGTATTTTCAAGTCCATATTTGAACTCAATAACTATGTTTTCATAAGATTCTACCTTCGAGGAAACTTCGCTGAGCAATTGTTTGGCTTCTTTAGACGATTGGGCATTTCCTGCCATAAAAGTCATTATTGCCGCTACTACTAAAATTATTTTTTTCATTTTCTTATGTGGTTATACTATTCTTCATTTAACAGCTGGTTCAGGCCTTCCAGATCCTGCACCAGTACTTGTCGTGCCTTGCTGCCCTCAAAGGATCCCACGACTCCGGCTGCCTCCAGTTGATCAATGATCCTACCTGCGCGATTATACCCCAGTTTCAATTTTCTCTGAAGTAAAGATGCCGATCCCTGTTGTGCAATCACTATGACTTCGGCAGCTTCGCGGAAGAGGTTGTCCCGGTCGCTTACGTCAATATCAAGAGATGTGCCACTTTCCTCTCCACTGTATTCGGGGAGGTGATAAGCATCGGCATAAGCCTTTTGCGATCCAATGAATTCGGTGATCTTATCTACCTCGGGAGTGTCAACAAAAGCACATTGTAACCTGAGTAGCGTGTTGCCCTGGGTGAATAGCATATCTCCCTTTCCAATAAGTTGATCGGCCCCCTGGCTGTCGAGAATAGTACGTGAATCTATCTTTGAAGTTACCCTGAAAGCTATACGGGCAGGGAAGTTTGCTTTGATGATCCCCGTAATTACGTTCACCGAAGGCCGCTGGGTAGCAATGATCAAATGTATACCAATAGCCCGTGCCAACTGGGCCAGTCTTGCTATTGGAGCTTCAACTTCTTTACCGGCCGTCATAATAAGATCGGCAAATTCGTCTACCACCAGTACAATATAAGGCAGAAATTTATGGCCGTTCTCGGGGTTCAGTTTTCTAGCCTTGAACTTTACATTGTACTCTTTTATATTCCTTACCATGGCGTCTTTAAGCAACTCGTACCGGTTGTCCATCTCAATACACAACGAATTGAGGGTATTGATCACCTTGGTGTTATCTGTAATTATAGCTTCGTCGGTATCGGGAAGCTTCGCGAGGTAATGTCTTTCTATTTTATTAAAGAGCGTTAATTCTACCTTTTTTGGATCTACCAGAATAAACTTCACCTCTGCAGGATGCTTGCTGTAAAGAAGGGAAGTAAGAATAGCGTTAAGCCCAACAGATTTACCCTGGCCTGTAGCTCCTGCCATAAGCAGGTGAGGCATTTTAGCAAGGTCAACCACAAAGGTCTCGTTCGAGATCGTTTTACCCAAAGCCATTGGCAGTTCCATTTCGGCATTTTGAAACCGGGGGGAGGCTATTACGCTTCTCATGGAAACCATGGTGGAATTCTTATTTGGAACTTCAATACCAATAGTTCCCTTTCCCGGAATTGGGGCAATGATCCTGATGCCTAAAGCTGAAAGGGAAAGTGCAATATCGTCTTCAAGGCTCTTGATCTTCGAAATCCTTATTCCTGCCTCGGGGATGATCTCGTATAGCGTCACGGTAGGGCCAACAGTAGCCTTGATTTGCGCAATATCAATCTTGTAATTTTTGAGGGTATCAACAATCCTGTTCTTGTTCTCCTCAAGTTCTTCCTGGTTAATGGTAATACCGCCGCCATTGGCGTTGTGATCTTTGAGAAGTTCAATGGTAGGGAACTGGTAATTCTTAAGTTCAAGAGTTGGGTCAAACTCGCCATAATCTTCTACCAGTTTACGGCTCAGGTTATCGTCAAGTTCTTCTTCCTCGTGCGCCGTTTCAACTTCCATCGCCACGTCATCGGGGTTTTCTTCTGAACGGATTACAACTTTTTCGGGAGCGGGTTGTGGAGGTGTTGGTTTTTCTGCTTCAGGCGTTGCAGGCTTTGGCTGTTCTGCCTGTTTGTGTTGGGGTGCCGGTTTGGTTGCTTCTGAAGTATTTTTTGATCCGAAGTCTTCAGAAACAGAAGAAGACGTCTGGAAATCTTCTGAAATATTTTCTTTAGTTCTTTTTAAAGCTGAAATCAACTTTTCGGGAGTAATTTTTAGCCTTATCACCATGTATGCGATGAACAAGAATGAAAGCAGGAGTACTGTACCGGTAAAGCCCAGGTAATCCTGAAGGTAATCATTTATTTCGTAACCCACGGTACCACCAAGCAGGGCATTAGATTCAGCAAAGAATCCCAGGAAAACCGAAACCCAGATCATCACCAGAAGGCCCCAGAACCAAAACCGGAACAAAGCTTTTTTGTTAAGGCTCATAAAATAGTAGATCCCCGTGGTAATAGTGAGAAAAGCAAATGCAAAGGCTGCAATACCAAAGCCTTCATAAATAAAGAAGTTGCTTATAGCGGCCCCAAACTTGCTGAGAAGGTTTTTTGTTTCAACTTCACGGTTGCCTAGCTGTGAAAGGGTACTTTGATCTACCTGCCAGTTAAAAAGAAAAGAGGTAAAGGCAATTAACAGCGCAAGGCCAAAAAAGATCAAAAAGCTTCCCAATAGCACCTTTCCCTTAGGGGAAAGCCTTAACGAGGACTTCGAAAAAGAGGATTTTGAAGAAGATTTTTTGACAGCTTTTCTTTTAGCCATAGTAGAACTGAAGGTTTGGGCGCAAAAATACAAATTAGTGCCAGCTAATATAAAGAAAAGGTAAAATCTATTTTAAAGAAGTTTTGTTAGCGGCAGATCACCGAATAAGTTTTGCTTTAATCCCGACCCTCTAAAAAATGTTTCTCAAAAATGCCATTTTTGGAAGGTATCGGGTGTGAGGGATCTATTGCCTGCGCTTTCAGCTTAAATGAAATTCGATAAGTCTAGACGGTATAAAAGATATAGGGGATATATATAATGAGCCCAACGGCCACGGCTGCTATGGCGGCAAAGAAAACAGCTCCTGCCGCAACGTCTTTTATGCGTCCTATTTTTACGTGATAATCGGCATGTACAAAGTCGGCAATGTTCTCAATGGCAGTGTTTACACCTTCGGTGGCCATTACCAGCCCAATGGCAAAGATTTGCATGACCCATTCAGTCGGGGTAATTCCGAAGAAAAACCCCGCAATGGTCATAATCACGGCAATAACAAACTGCACCTGTATACTGGGTTCATGGCGCAGTAGCAGCCACGCACCTTTTATTGCATAACCACCTCCTTTGATTCGGCCGGTGATGAAATTATACATTATAACAAGGGTTTAAGAGCTTCCAGGTAGTTAGGCTCATCTTCAATCTTATCTACCTGTTCGGTGTGGAGAATCTTTCCGTTCTCATCGAGCACAATAACTACGCGTGACAATAATCCTTCCATAGGGCCATCTATGATCTCGAGGCCGTAATCTTTTCCGAAGTTGCGTTCCCTGAAGTCTGAAAGGTTTATTCCGTTAGAAATTTCATTGACTTTCCTGAACCGCTCCTGGGCAAATGGCAGGTCGCGGGAAATATTTAGTACCACTACGTTCTCAAGATCGGCTGCACGTTCACTAAAGTTATTTACCGAGGTGGCGCAAACGTTGGTGTCAATACTTGGGAATATATTCATGATCACCCGCTTACCCTTAAAATCCTGAAGGGTGGCAACGCTGAGGTCTGATTTTAATAATTCAAAATGCGGAGCTCTTTCCCCTTTTTCGGGCAGGTGGCCATAAGTAGTAATAGGTTTTCCTTTATGCGTTATTTGTGACATATCGACTTTTCTTAGGTTGAGCTACTAAAATTAAAATTTTGGGGATGGTATTTTACTAAAATTGTCATAAAACAAAAAGGCTGCCTCAAAAACGAGAGACAGCCTTTATTATCTATGTATTGTGCGGGTCTATTTATCTATAGAACTCAACACTTTTTTCATGAAGTTGTTTGCCGCATCTCTTTCGGGCATTCCTTCATCTATCATATTCTGAACTTCAAGAGCACCGCAAATGTTGCTGATCAACTCTCCAATCACATCCATTTCTTCCTCACTCACCGACCTGTGGTCGCAGAACGATTCTAAAACTTCAAGCGTGTTTTCAAGCTTTTCTTTATCGTTGTTCTTTTGCAGGTGTCTAATTACTGGTAACTTCATTAACTAGGTCTTTTAAAAGTTCAAATTTGTTGGTTTGCACCTGGTTTACAAATGCACCGTTTTTAAAAGTGGCAAAAGTTGGCAAATTGTCTACTTTGGCCATTTTCCTTGATTCAGGATTCTTTTCGGCATCAACCAGGAGAAAAGTTGCATTTTCGTTTTCGGCAGCAAGCTTCTTGAACTTGGGCTTCATTACCCTGCAGTTACCGCACCATCCGGCCATGTACTGTACAACTACAGTTTCATTATCGGCAACTACTTCCGCCAAATTATCTTCAGTCAATTCTCTCATTGTAATGCGTTTTTTAGTTAGAGCTTAGGTAAGATGCTACTCCCTTACGGTTTGCACTCATTGCATCTTTTCCTTCTTCCCAGTTTGCAGGACATACCTCACCTTTTTCCTGTACGTGAGTGTAAGCATCGATCAAACGGATGAATTCTTTTACGTTTCTACCAAGTGGCATGTGGTTAATACCTTCGTGGAATACTGTTCCTTCTTCGTCAATAAGGTAAGTAGCACGGTAAGTTACGTTATCACCTTCTACAGTGTAGATACCGGTTTCTTCGTTGTAGCTCTCGTTTGTAATGTCAAGGATGCCAAGTTGGTTAGCAAGGTTCCTGTTAGAGTCAGCAAGGATTGGGTAGGTAACACCTTCAATTCCTCCGTCGTCTTTTGGAGTATTTAACCAGGCAAAGTGAACCTCTGGAGTATCACATGAAGCACCAATTACCATTACATTTCTTTTTTCAAACTCAGCAAGAGCTTCCTGAAATGCGTGTAGTTCTGTAGGGCAAACAAAGGTGAAATCTTTTGGGTACCAAAAAAGCAAAACTTTTTTTCCGTTATTTTTAGCTTCTTCGAATACGTTGATCTTAAAAGTATCACCCATATCGTTCATAGCGTTTACTTCTAAGTTTGGAAATTTTTTTCCTACTAATGCCATAGTATTTTAAGTTTTTATTATTGATTTAATTCGAGTGCAAAGATAAAAACAAAGAGCGGCCTTACTAAGGCCGCAAATCTTTATTTTTTATTTTGTTATAGGTTTTTCTAATGCAAATATTCTTGTTGTATAACTTATTGTTATTGAGCTGTTGCTTTGTCTGCGAGCTGTCGTATTTTAATGTTGAAAGCTGCATAGAATAAGGTCATGAATGGGCTCAGGTAGTTAAAAATAGCATAAACAAAGTAAGAAGCTACCGGCACTCCAAGCACCCCGCTGTGATAGGCGCCACAGGTATTCCACGGAATAAGTACAGAGGTAACGGTACCCGAATCTTCTAACGACCGACTAAGGTTCTCTGGTGCCAGGCCTTTATCGCGGTAAGCTTTGGCAAACATTTTTCCCGGTACCACAATAGCCAAATACTGGTCAGATGCTGTGGCGTTAAGCGTAATACAGCTAAAGACGGTGCTGGCAAAAAGCCCGAAAGTAGTGTGGAACAGGTTAAGAAGGGCTTTACTAATAGTAGCAAGAGCGCCAATGGCATCCATGATCCCACCAAAGACCATGGCGCAGATGATAAGCCAGATGGTTCCCAGCATTCCATACATTCCTCCCGAAGAGAAAAGATCGTTGAGTTGGGCGTTATCTGTAGTGATTGAAGTGTCTATGGTTATTGAATTCATGAGTCCCACATAAGCCGCTTCAAACGAAAGGTGCTCATAACCAGATACTGCAGTTACCACCTCTGGCTGAAAGATCAATGCTGCAGCAGCACCCAGCAGCGTCCCAAGAAGCAGGGCGATGAGGGGAGACGTTTTCATGACGATGAGTACGATTACCAGTACAGGTACTGCAAACAGCCAGGGGCTGATATTAAACGCGCTGTCAATAGACGCCAGAATGGCGCTTGTATCTGCAGTTCCTGATGGTTCTACTGTAAATCCAAGAATTATGAAAACAATAATAGTGATCGCGATGGTGGGTACCGTCGTGAGGGTCATGTATCGTATGTGAGTAAATAGATCTGTCCCGGCCATGGCAGGGGCGAGGTTAGTGGTATCACTAAGGGGCGACATCTTATCTCCAAAATATGCACCCGAAAGTATCGCACCGGCAGTCATTCCTACCGAGATACCCAGAGCTTCGGCAATTCCTATTAATGCAATCCCTACAGTCGCCGAAGTGGTCCAGCTACTTCCGGTGGCCACAGAGATCACCGAACAAATGACCACGGTTGCTGCCAGAAAAATGGTAGGATTGAGTATCTGTAATCCGTAGTAGATCATCGTGGGGATAATTCCACTAATAAGCCAGGTGCCTGCCAAAGAGCCTACCATAAGCAGGATAAGGATTGCACCGGTGGTAGATTTAATATTATTGGCCACCTCCTCAATCATGGTGTCGAACTTCACCTTGTTGAACATTCCAACTATGGCCGCAACCGCTGCTCCCAATAGAAGGATGAACTGGTTGGAACCGCTAAGGGAGTCGTCTCCATAAACAAAAACGTTGTACGCCAGCATTCCAACTAAGGCAAATACAGGAAACAATGCTTCCCAAATATTCAACTCACGATTTTCAAGAACTTTTGTGTCTTTGATGAATTTTTCGTCTTCCATTTAAGGGGGTGTAAATTTTTGAATGCGTAATGTTACGATTTTTCGTTAAAAGTCAAAAGGTGAGACTTCAATACTTGGCTATGAAAATACCCTTTTGAACAGAAAAAAACAATTTGTATAGCTTCTGAACAATCTGCAGTTAAAATAAAAAAGCGGAAACTTCAATTTGAAATTTCCGCTTTTGTTTAATTTATATGAGATATTTTATCCTAATTCAAGTGCAATTTCCACCATTCCTTTAAAAGTGCTTTCGCGTTCTTCGGTAGTGGTTTTTTCTTTCGTCACCAAAGAGTCAGATATGGTAAGAAGAGAAAGGGCGTTTACCCCGTGTTTAGCTGCAATTGTATACAAGCCAGAGGATTCCATTTCTACACAAAGCACCCCGAAATTAGACCACATTTGATAAGATTCAAATTCATCGGCGTAGAATTCATCGCTGGTAAGTACATTCCCTGCCTTTACCTCGATGTTCTTTTCTTTTGCTTTTTCAATAGCCTGCTGAAAGAGACTGAAACTTGCAGTAGGTGCAAAATCGGCTCCCTGAAATCTATACTGATTAATTCCTGAAGTTGATGAAGCCGCCATGGCAATAACGATATCACGAAGCTTCACACTTTTTTGATAAGACCCGGCGCTACCAACTCTAATGAGGTTTTTTACACCAAATTCATTGATCAATTCGTGAGCATAAATGGAAATTGAAGGTACACCCATCCCGGTTCCCTGAACCGAAATCTTTCGTCCTTTATAAGTACCTGTGTACCCAAACATGTTGCGTACCTGGTTGTAACAATTTACGTCTTCAAGATAAGTTTCTGCAATCCATTTTGCTCTTAATGGATCTCCTGGTAATAATACTGTTTCTGCTATATCGCCTTTTTTGGCGCCAATGTGTATGCTCATTTTTTTAATTCCTTTACAATTGATATTCCCGAAGAAGTTCCTATTCTTTCTACTCCTGCTTCAATGAAAGACAAAGTGGTGTCAAGGTTCTTTATACCTCCCGATGCTTTTAATTTTGCCTTCCCTTCAACAGCTTTTTTCATTAACTCAATATTTTCGAGTCGGGCGCCGTCATTGCCAAATCCGGTAGAGGTTTTTACAAAATCGGCTTTTGCTTTTACAGCAATTTCGCTGGCCAAAACAATTTCCTGGGGAGTGAGGTAACAAGTCTCAATAATTACTTTGAGAACTTTATCGCCTACGGTCTTTTTAATTTCGGCGATCTCTTCTTCTACTTGTTTAAAGTTTTTGGACTTCAGTTCCCCAATATTGATCACCATGTCAACCTCTTCAGCGCCATCTTTGAGAGCTTGTTGGGTCTCAAATACTTTGGCGGCAGTAGACATAGCTCCCAAAGGAAAACCTACCACGGTACAAACTTTTACATCAGTTCCTTCAAGTTCTTTTTTAGCAAGAGGCACAAAACCGCTGTTCACGCAAACCGAGAAAAAATTGTACTCTTTAGCTTCTTTACATAGCTCCACAATATCCTCACTGGTAGCTGTTGCTTTAAGAATAGTGTGATCTATGTACCTGTTAATCTCTATCATGAATATTTATTTAAAACAAAAATGTGACAAAAATGTCGGTCATTATATGATGAGGGTCACCGTATGTGCGGTCACCTGTCTCACCGGCAAAACCTCACAAATATAAAGATTCAAACTCGCTTTAAGTCTAATTGTTGATAAAATGTAAGGTTCCAAAAATGGCATTTTTGGAACCTTATATAGAAATATTATTTCCTAAGATATTTACTTCGGAAGTATTTTAAAGCGCTATTTAGTTTGTTGCTGCTTCCGAAGGTTTCAGGATACCGACTTTTTCCATGCATTCCCTCATCATCCTGTAAGTGCGCTCAACATCATTGTCAAGACCAATAGAGAATCTTATGATTCCGTCTGAAAGTCCCATTTCTTTTTGCTCTTCTTCAGGAATTTCAGAAGAAGTTGAGGTTCCGGGGGCACTAAACAGGGTTTTGTAGAACCCGAGGCTTACTGCAAGGTAGCCCAGGTTTTTTTCCTGCATCATTTCCATAAGGGCATTGGCTTTATCAAGGGAACCGGCATCTACAACCAACATTCCTCCGTAACCGTACTCCTTATTCATCATGCTTTTGTACATCTCATGCCCCGGATGGCTTTTTAGACCGGGATATACGGTTCTAAGGCCGTCCTGCTCAAATTTTTCGGCAAGAAAAAGGGCATTGTGACTGTGTTGTTTCATCCTGATGTGCAGGGTACGCAGGTTCTTTAGAATAGAAGCAGCCCGCATAGAATCCATCGTTGGGCCCAGCAGCATACTGGCACCATCGTTCACACTTCTAAGTTCGTTGATAAATTCCTGGGTTCCGCAAACCACGCCCCCAACAGTATCGCTGGAGCCGTTAATGAATTTGGTAAGGCTGTGAATCACCACATCGGCACCCATGGTTGCAGGAGAGATGGCCAGGGGCGAAAAAGTGTTGTCTACCACGAATTTAAGTCCGTGTTTTTTTGCTATTTCTGAAAGTCCTTTAAGATCGGCTACTTCCAATAAAGGGTTACTTACGGCTTCACAGTAAATTACCTTAGTGTCTTTGGTTATTGCAGCTTCTACCTTTTCTAAATTGGTGATATCAACAAAAGAAGTAGTGATGTTTAAACGGGGTGCAAAGTTCTTGAGGAAGGCGTAGGTCCCGCCGTAAATGGTGCGGCTGGAAATAATGTGATCTCCTGCCTGGCACAGTTGTAGTAAAACCGGGGTGATAGCGCCCATTCCACTAGCTGCCACGTTTGCAGCCTCGGTACCTTCCATAGCCGCAAGTGCTTCGCCCAAATATAAATTGGAAGGGGAGGAGTGACGGGAATATAAATAACAACCTTCGGCGTTACCTTCAAAGGTGTCAAACATTGTCTTTGCTGAAAGGAAGGTGTAAGTAGAAGAATCGGAAATACTCGGGTTTACCCCTCCAAATTCTCCAAAGTACTGCAGGTCCTGTATCTTATCTGCCGGTTTAAATTTCATGATGTTTATATTTTTATTCTATCCAAAGAAAAGAAATTTCAGAAATAAAATCAACGATGATGCTCCTGCACAGAATATTTATCTGCCAAAAATGACATTTTTAGATAATATTTCAGATATATTTGTTTATATACATTATTTCAGGAAAAAATTACGGAATGATTAGCGATCCCACCGATAAAAAACTGCTGGCTTTACTGCAGGAGAACTCAAAAAAGACCAACAAAGAACTGGCCGGAAAACTGGGGCTTTCAGTTACTGCTGTTTATGAACGGATAAGGAAACTGGAACGTGCCGGGGTAATTTCCAAATACGTAGCCCTTGTAAGACCCGAAAAAGTGGAGCGTTCCTTTACAGCTTTTTGCCACATCAAACTGGTGCAGCATACCAAAGGGAATGTTACCGGCTTTGAAAGCCAGGTTACCAAACTGCCCGAGGTGCTGGAGGTTTTTCACGTGAGCGGTGAATATGACTATATTCTGAAAGTAATGGTGAAGGATATGGAGGCTTACCGGGAGTTTATGCTCAACAAGCTCACCACGCTGCAACACATTGGCAGTACCCAAAGTACTTTTGTTATAAGTCCCGTTAAAAACACCACCGAGTTAAGTGTTTAAGGTTCAACGTTCAAGGTTCAACGTTCAAGGTTCAACGTTCAAGGTTCAACGTTTAAGGTTCAGGAGCCAAATTTTCTTTATCTCACATCTCATATCTAATATCTCATATCTCATATCTAATATCTAATATCTCACATCTAATATCTCCCAAAACAATCCAGTCTTTTCATTTGTCATTAATAGTCGTACTTTTGTTATTCTTGTAAAAACTCAACAAAAAACTTACTTATGAGCAAATATGATGTTGCTGTTATAGGTTCAGGCCCGGGAGGATATGTCGCTGCCATTCGTTGCGCGCAATTGGGGATGAAAACCGCACTTATAGAAAAGTATTCCAGTCTTGGAGGCACCTGTTTAAACGTGGGATGTATTCCCAGCAAGGCGCTACTCGATTCTTCACATCACTACGATGATGCCGTGAAGCATTTTGAAGAGCACGGGATTGAAATTCCTGGGGAAGTAAAAGTGAACCTGGAAAAAATGATCGAGAGAAAACTTTCTGTGGTGAACCAAACGGTAGACGGGATAAAGTTTCTTATGAACAAGAACAATATCGACGTTTTTGAAGGTGTGGGGTCTTTTAAAGATGAAACTCATATCAACATCAAAAAATCTGATGGCGAAACTGAAGTTCTTGAAGCAAAAAACAGCATTATTGCAACAGGTTCAAAGCCTGCCAACCTTCCATTTATAAAGCTTGACAAAGAGAAGATCATCACTTCTACTGAAGCTCTTGAACTTAAAGAAATCCCCGAACACCTTATAGTGATTGGTGGCGGAGTGATAGGTCTGGAACTTGGGCAGGTATATATGAGGCTTGGTGCAAAAGTTTCGGTGGTGGAGTATATGGACAGTATTATTCCTACAATGGATGCTGCCCTTGCCAAAGAATTGACCAGGAGCCTTAAAAAGCAGGGAATGAAGTTCTATGTTTCGCACCAGGTGAATTCTGTAGAGCGTAATGGGGATGAAGTCGTGGTTAAAGCCAAGGATAAAAAAGATAAAGAAGTAGAATTTAAAGGGGATTACTGCCTGGTTTCTGTAGGCCGTAAACCTTATACCGAAGGACTTAATGCTGAAGCTGCGGGAGTGAAAATTGACGACCGCGGAAGGGTAGAGGTGAATGCCCGGCTACAAACTTCAGCAAAGAACATTTATGCCATAGGCGATGTGATCAAAGGCCCAATGCTGGCGCACAAAGCTTCGGAAGAAGGAACTCTTGTTGCTGAAGTTATCGCCGGACAAAAGCCGCACATCGATTACAACTTAATTCCGGGTGTGGTTTATACATGGCCTGAAGTTGCTGCCGTTGGTAAGACCGAAGAACAACTAAAAGAAGAAGGCGTAAAATATAAGGAAGGAAAATTCCCTATGCGTGCCCTGGGAAGATCAAGGGCCAGTGGAGATATCGACGGAATGGTGAAGATACTTTCCGACGAAGCTACAGATGAGGTACTTGGCGTACACATGATAGGAGCCCGGGTAGCCGATCTTATTGCTGAAGCTGTGACTGCTATGGAGTTTCGTGCCTCGGCCGAAGATATTTCAAGAATGAGCCACGCCCACCCAACCTATGCTGAAGCCGTTAAAGAAGCTGCCCTTGCAGCTACCGATAACAGGCCGATTCATTCATAGATTCAGCTTACAAAACTTTCAAAATGATCTCTCAAAAATGCCATTTTTGGGAGATCATTTTTTTATATGCTGCTGATTAAAAAAGTTTTAATTGCTTGATTTCGATTCATCTCTTTCACTACATTTATACTAAATTAAATATGTAAAAAGATGCCTAAAGAAAAATCGCCTTCAAAGAATTCAGCTAAGAAAGAACCCGTTCTAAGCCTGAAAGAAAAGCGTGCCGCTAAAGCCGCCAAAAAGAAGACCAGAAGCTAATTAATAATTTGTCCTTTTATTCTATTTGAATAGAATAAGAAGCTTTAAATTCCTGAGAAGGCATTAATTTGTTAATGCCTTCTTTCTTTTTTAAATCCTGATCGGTATTTTCAACATCGGCATAACCCAGCCAGGGTTCCAGGCAAACAAAAGGTGCTGCCGGTTTTGCCCATATTCCCAGGTGCCTGAAATCTTCATATTCAACAGTAAGAATATTTTTGCCGGACTTATTTTTTAAGCTGATTCTTTTTGAGGGAATATTTTTAAAAATTAGAGCATCCCGGTCAAAAAGGTTTTTATGAAGCTGGATCTTTTTATCATTTTTGAGCACTTCAACTGTCTGCTCTTTGATTAAACCTTTATTAGTGAGGGTATAGCTGTGAAGGTCCATATCACAATCAAACTCAAGAAAATAATCTTCCAGAGATTCATCCTCATAGAGCGGGACATTAAAAGCAGGATGCCCGCCAAGGGAAAAGTAGAGCGGCTTCAAATCAAGATTAAGAACCCGATGAGAAACACATACATTATTTTTTTTGAGGGTAAAACTTATTTCGAAAGTAAATTTGAACGGATATACTTTCAGGGTTTCTTCGGAATAGCTTAGCTCAAAAACCAGCTGCTTTTCATGCTGTTCTTTAAGTCTGAAATTTTTATTGAGCCTAAGAAAGCCATGCCTTGGCAAAGAATATTTCCTGCCTTCAAAGAAGTAGGTATCTTCTTTTAGACCTCCAACAACAGGAAAAAGGTTTGGGGCCTGCCCGCCCCAAATTTCGGGTGTTCCCTGCCAGAGATATTCAAGTTCACTTCCGGTCTTTTTCAGGCTGCAGAGTTCAGCACCGGTTTTTCGTACACCTATGCTTAATTGATCGTTCTTTATTTTGTACATGAAATGTAACTTATTCCTTAGCAGGAAAATTGAAAATCAAATTTAGCTTATTGGTGCTATATTAAGAAGTAAAAGTCTTCAGAAGTTCTCTTCAGTAGAAAAAAATGGTTTTCTGAGTTCCTGAATTATCCAATTCTGAATAGGTTTTTCTCTTTGACCTTTTCCAGAGTTTTTTATTAATTGTCGCTCACGAATTTGAAAAACTTACTTTCTCCACCATCTTTGGTTTTTTCCTGGTAAAGGAATTGTAAATCATTTTCGTCGAATATCCTGAAGAACTCTTCCCACGAGATATTTTTGAGATTATCTTCTGCATAACCGGGGAAATTGATGCGGAGTAAACCCCCGCCTTCACTACTGTTGGTTGCACTTTCTACCACTGCAGGTTTTCCGTCTCTTTCTTCGGTCCAGTTTTTAATGGTGTTATGATCTTTTGTGGTCTTAGAATCTGACTGTGCCATGTTTGCTGATTTTAAGTTGATTATAACTCTAAATTCTCATTTTTGGAACGGAACCAAAAGACTTTTAACAGCAAAAAAATATAATTGTTAAGCTCTTGTGAATCGGGGCTGCTGTTAATTTCTCTTCTTATACAGTCTCAGTTTCCAGTAACCCCGTTTAAAGTAAATAAAAGCGGCAAGGGCAGCAATGAGGTTCGAAATTGGAAACGCCCACCAGATCCCTTCGTAGCTAAGGTTGGTTTTGTGCGAAAGCATAAAAGCCACAGGAAACCTGATGATCCAGAGATTGAGGATTGAAATGAGCATTGAGGCTTTGGTGAATCCTGCACCATTAAAAACCCCGTTTAAAACCTGCTGTACGCCTAAAAGTCCGAAACTGGGTGCCATAATCTTTATGAAATATGCGGCATCATTAATTACTTCAGGGTCATTTGGAATAAAGAAAGCTGTGATGGGAACAGCAAAGAAGTACATGAGAACTCCCATGCCTGTTAGGCCAAAAAAGGCGATTTTGCTACTTAAGTTTGCAACCTGCTCTGCCCGTTTAATTTTTATGGCCCCAATGTTTTGTCCTACGAGAGAGGTGGTGGCAATGGCGAGCCCCAGTGCCGGGATAATGATAAAGCTTAAAATTCGGGCGCCAATCCCGTAGGCTGCCACCACTTCACTTCCAAAGCCCGTTACAAGCACTACCATAAAGGTCATTCCCAGGGCCCTGGTAGATTGTTCTATACTGGCAGGAATTCCAAGATTGACAATCCGTTTTAAGGTAGAAATATGAGGTCTCATCTGGTTAAAATGAATCCTGATTCCGCTCCTGCCTCTAAAAAGGATCCACAGGCCTATGACTGCTGAAAGTGCCTGGGTAATAATACTTGCAACTGCCGCCCCAGCTACCCCATATCCGGGTATGGGACCGTATCCATAGATAAATAGCGGGTCCAGGATAAGGTTCAGGAATACGGTAAATAGTACGATATAAACGGGCAGCATCACATTTCCTATCCCGCGCATGAGCGACTGGAAGGAAAAGAACATAAAGAGAAACACAAATCCAATGGATGAGACCTGAAAGTAACTCACTGAATCTTCCAGGATTTCAGGGCCTGCACCAATGAGTTTCATGAGCGGTGCAGCTGCAAAATAGCTCAACACCGAAAGGAATAGAGATATAAAAAAGATAAGGGAAATGGTCTGCGATGAATTAAAATCTACTCTTTTTTGATCTTCGGCACCATAATATTGAGAGACCAGCACGGTTCCCGCCAAGGTTAAGCCCGAGCCCAGAGACAACACCAGGAATAACAGGGGGAAACTGATGCTTACTGCAGCAACAGCATTGGCACCCAGTCTACCCAGCCAAAAGGTATCGATTAGCTGGTAAGCGGTTTGGAGTATGTTTGCCAGGATTATAGGAACGGCGAGGTGGAAAAGGGACGTAAAGATCCCTCCTTCGGTATATTTCCTTTTTTGATTCATGTGCTACAAAAATACGGCAGGCAGATGCTATTTTATGCTAAAACTTTAATAATTCCTTTTAAGCTCAAAAACAGCACCTGGAAAAGATAGAGAATTATCCCTGATATTTAAACCTGGCGTCTTCTTAATATTTAGTTGTTAAAGCAAATTTTTTGTTGTAAATTTAAGAAGCACAGTAAGTTATGTGTAGGTTGTATTTGGAATTATAAAACTCCGTTACCTATGAGCGCACTAACAAACATCTGGAATAATTACACCGTCGAGTTTTCTACTACCCAAAAGGTGATAATTGCTATAGTACTTGGAATGATCTTTTTGATCGCCATTTTCGCCATAGTTTTAGTCATTTTGGAAATTGCAGGATAATAGAAAATTTACAAAGGTGTAAGAGGTCCTTCTTTTGAGGGTGATGTTTTCTGTGCCTGATTTTTCCTTACCATTATTCTTTTTCTTATTTCTTTAGAAGCATCTCTGTAGCGTGTGCTTCCTCATGTTCCTAATTTTTATTACCTTTAGGAACAACCTATTAGCAGTTGCTAGAAAAAAATCAATTATGGATGCCATTACTATCTACAAATTGATGAAGCCTCATCTTGATTTGTTGAATTCTTCAGAAAAAGCTACCCTTTCTAAATTGATCAATTCCAAAAAACCCGAGCGGGTGACCTGTGTACATCGCAAGAAACTATCACTTATTAAAGCAAAAGAACAACTAAAAGTATTTTGCAGGCGTGAAATGGAGCGGGAGAAAGCGAGCAGGGTAACGCTCTAATTTTTTGTTAATCCTTTAAATTCCGGACCTTCTTCAGATTATTTCCTGTAATTTCAGGAAGAAAGCTTATAGTCATGGAGGAGAAAATTCTATTAGCCGGAGCTTCCGGTGCCCTGGGGCTTGAAGTCCTTAAATTACTACACCAACAGGGGAAAGATGTTAGAGCACTGGTACATTCTGAAGATGGGGCCGAAGAGGTCTCTCCTTATACGAATGATATTTGGAAAGCCGATGCCAGTGAAGGTAATGATGTGATTAAAGACATTACAAAAGATGTTTCTATAGTGATCTCTACCCTGGGGAAAAGTGTTAGTTTATTTACCAACCGGGGCAAATCATTCGTGGAGAATGATTTTTACGCAAATTCCAATATTCTTGATGATGCCATTAAAAATGGTGTCAAACGATTTATTTATGTTTCTATTAAAGGTGCCGAAAAAGCGCTGGAATATGAAGTGGCCAAATCTCACAAGATGTTTGAAGATGCGCTCGAAGCTTCTGGCCTTGATCATACCATTATAAGACCGGTTGGGTTTTATTCGGGTCTCCATGACCTTGCCATAATGGCCAAAAGAAAAGTCATTCCCATTGTAGGTGATGGGGAGGCTAAAACCAACAGTATCCATCAAAAAGATTTGGCTAAAGTTGTGGTGAAATATTTACAGGAAGGGCCCGAATTAAAAGAAGTGGGAGGTCCTTTGATACATACCCGCAGGGAAATGGCCGATATGGTTGCCGAAAAAGTGGGAGGGAAGGTGATCCCCGTTCCCGAAAAGATCGCTGAATGGGGGATGTTTCTTCCCGAAATGGTAGATGATGATATTTCGGCTAAACTTCATTACTTCAAATTTGTAACTACTCATGATATGGTTGGAGAGAAGAATGGTGAAATCACCTTTGAAGAGTATCTCAACAGCCTCGACCTGGAAAAAGATTTACCATAATGTCTAAAAAATATGATGCCATAATTATTGGTTGCGGAAGCAATGGCATAGCTGCAGCCATAAGATTACAGCAAAAAGGATTAAAAACTGCCATTTTTGAGCAGGCAGCGGTACCCGGTGGTGCCACTAAAACAAAGGAGTTAACCCTCCCGGGCTTTAAGCACGATGTAGGTTCGGCTATTATGCCCCTGGGGCTGGCCTCTCCTTTCTTCCGGAATCTGCCCCTGCAGCAGTACGGCCTGGAGTGGGTCTTTCCCGAAGTTGCCTATGCTCATCCTTTTGATGATGGTACAGCTTATGCCTGCTACAAAGATATTCAAGCCACGGCCGCACAGTTGGGAGAAGATCAGGATGCCTATCTCAACCTTATCAATCCTTTGTTGGAGAATTGGGATAAGCTCAATGAAGACCTGTTGGGGCCACTGGGCATTCCCGATCATCCTTTGCAATTTATGAAGTTCGGACTCAAAGCTTTGCCTTCAGCAAAAATGATTGCGGATAAATACTTTAAAAATGAGAAAACGAAGATGTTTTTTTACGGCTCGGCCGCTCATTCCACACTTCCTCTAAACACTTTGATCTCGGCTTCTTTTGGACTGGTGCTCACCACCAGTGCGCATAAATATAACTGGCCTTTTCCAAAAGGAGGAGCTGGGAATTTCTTTGATGCCCTAGTACAGCACTATAAATCTCTGGGCGGTGAGATCTACTGTGACCAGTTGGTAAACGATATTCGCGACCTGCCCAATGCGTATTCTTATCTCTTTGATCTTACCCCAAAACAGCTGCTGAAGATCAAGGGGCTTAATTTTAATTCTCTTTACCGCAAGCGGCTGGAGGCTTATAAATATGGTGCCGGTGTTTTCAAAATGGACTGGGCGCTTAGTGAACCTATTCCTTTTACCAGTGAAAAATGCCGAAAAGCCGCAACTATACATCTAGGATTTTCTCAGAAGGAAATTGAAGAGTCTGAAAAAGGCATTCACGACAAAAAAATGACCGATACTCCTTATGTGCTTGTTGCCCAACATACCCCTTTTGATTCCACGCGGGCGCCCGAAGGTAAGCACACGGCCTGGGCGTATATTCACGTCCCCAACGGCGATACCACCGATTATACAGAGATCATAGAAAATCAAATTGAACGTGCTGCTCCGGGTTTTAAAGATACTATCCTGGAAAGATCGGCGATGAACACAGTGGCACTCGAACAGTTTGATCCTAATCTCGTGGGAGGGGATATCAATGGAGGACGACAGGATATAACACAGCTATTCACGAGGCCTGTGGCCAAAATATCTCCTTATGCTACGCCAGATCCACGGGTGTACATTTGTTCTTCATCTACGCCTCCTGGTGGTGGCGTTCATGGTATGTGCGGCTTTCACGCGGCTCAAAAAGCACTCAAAGATCATTTTAGCGAATTGCTATAATAAAATAGGCCGGAATCATTTCCGGCCTATTTTGTTTTTAAGAAAAATCCTGTTGCTATTCTTTAGTTGAAGGAACAGGGAAGCCCCTGTCTCTCATTAGCGCATCAATATTTGCATCTCTTCCTCTAAAGAGCTGATAAGCTTCAGCCGGATCCATTGCATTACGTGGTGCGAATAAATACTTCACCAGTTTTGCAGCTACATTTTCATCATAGAATCCGCCCGGTGCTTCTCTAAAAGCTTCCGCAGCATCCGAAGTTAAAACATCAGCCCACAGGTAGCCGTAATAACCGGTAGCATAACCTTCGCCCGAGAATACGTGCCCAAAATGGGGCGTACGGTGCCTCATTACAATTTCAGAAGGCATATTGAGTTCATCAAGAGTCTCTTTTTCGAAAGTATCCATATCAATTTCTGAAGGATCTGTGGTGTGCAACTTCATATCCATCAAAGCAGAAGCAAGGAATTCGGTGGTTGCAAATCCCTGATTAAAAGTGGAAGCTTTTTTGATCTTTTCCACCAGTTCCTGCGGGATAGGTTCTCCTGTCTCGTGATGCACCAAAAAGCGATTGATCACTTCATCGGTAGACAACCATTTTTCCAGCAGCTGAGACTGGAATTCGGTATAATCTCTCACTCCACTGTTTAAAATAGGATATTTTACTTCTGAAGAAAAGAAATGCAGGGCATGACCAAACTCGTGGAAAAAAGTGGTAGCATCATCCCACGAAATGAGCGATGGTTCTCCCGGCGCAGGTTTTACAAAATTCGAGTTGTTGGAGGCAAGAACAGTTTCTTCCTTTCCTTCCATTTCGGCATGGCTGCGATATTGAGAAGCCCATGCACCAGATCTTTTCCCTCTTCGCGCGTATGGATCAAGATACCAGAGGCCAATATGTTTACCGGTATCTTTATTGGTCACTTCCCACACCTTTACGTCTTCATGAAATACAGGAACGGTACCTTTTGGTACAGGGGTGAATTTATAATTGAAAACTCTGTCGGCTGTAAAGAAGAGCGCTTCTGTCAATTTATTGAGCTGGAGGTATTGCTTAACTTCATCCGATTCGAGATCGTATTTTTCCTGTCTCACCTTTTCGGCGTAATAACGATAATCCCACGGGGCTATTACGATATCTTTTCCTTCAGCTTCGGCCACTGCCTGCATATCGGCCACTTCTTCTTCTACACGAGCCAGGGCTGCCGGCCAAACTGCCTCCATAAGCTCCATGGCTCTTTCGGGAGTTTTTGCCATGCGGTCTTGCAACCTCCATTGGGCATAATTTTCAAAACCGAGCAGTTCTACACGCTCATCGCGTAACTTCAGGATTTCCTTGATAATTTGCTTGTTGTCATATTCGTCATTGTTGTCACCACGGGAATAGTAATTGTCCCACACCTTCTTTCTAAGCTCTCTTTCATCAGAATAGGTGAGGAAAGGATCCATAGAAGAGCGGGTGTTAAGTACGGCATATTTACCTTCTTTACCCCGATCGGTTGCTGCTTTGGCCGCTGCTTTGACAAAAGATTCGGGCAGGCCGCTTAGCTGATCTTCTTCAAGATAAACCACGTAGTTTTCTTCTTCGGCTAAAACATTGTTGCTAAACTGCGTGTAAAGACGCGAAAGTTCTTTGTTGATTTGAGCATATCTCTCTTTGTCGGCTTCGTTAAGATCTGCGCCTTCCATAGCAAAATCCTCGTACATAAGTTGTACCGCACGTTGCTGTTGAGCTGGGAGAGGATCTACCTGCGACTGCTCATACACAGCTTTTATTCTTTCAAAAAGCTCTTTATTTTGGGATATTTTTGAAGAGTATTCAGAGATCTTTGGTGCCAGTTCCTGCTGAATTTCCCTGAATTCAGGTGAAGACATATTGCTGCTCCAAACTCCGTAGTAGGTAAAGGCCCTGTCCAGGGCTTCACCCGACTGCTGCATGGCCAAAATGGTATTTTCAAAGGTTGGTGGCGCAGGATTGGCAGAGATCATAAGCACTTCCTGCAGGTGGGAAGCCATTCCCTGTTCCAGTGCAGGTTTAAGATCTTCCAGCTTCATTTCATCAAACCGGGGCACCCCGCCATAGGGCCCGGTCCACTCTTGTAAAAGATCGTTTTTCATAGTAGTTTTTTGTACTGTTTCATCAGAATTGGTGGGAGTGGCAGGAGCAGTAGAACTACCCGGGCCACAAGCCGATATAATCGCGGCTGTTATTAATCCAAGACTTATTTTCTTAGTGGGGATCATTTTCAATTATCATTTTTTTTGTTCGGTCTTCAAGATACTAATAATCTTAAAAAACAAGGGGCTTCAAAAATGCCATTTTTGACAGGTAAATAATTCGGCTTACTTTTATGCATCAGAATTTACCAAATGGAATTTTTAAAGAAGAACTGGTCTAATATCCTGTTCATTATTCTCATCATTTTGTTGCTGGTTCCCCAAACTCGTAAACCTATACAGGTGGGTCTTAACCGCATGATCTCGTTTAGCCCTTCTAAAATTGCCGAAGATGAGCGCGATACGCTTGAGAATTACAATTGGAACCTCGTTGATCTAAATGGAGAGCCGGTAAATTTCAAAAGCAGTATCGGGAAAGTGGCCGTGGTGAATTTGTGGGCAACCTGGTGCCCTCCATGTATTGCTGAAATGCCTTCTTTTCAGAAATTGTATGACCAGTATGGCGACAAGGTTGATTTCTATTTTGTTTCTACTGAAGAGGCAGCCAAACTACAACAGTTCTTAAATAAAAACCACTACAGGCTCCCCGTTTATCAGCCTCTTGATATGGCTCCTCAAAAGCTGCAGTCACGCAGTTTACCTACCACCATAGTGATCTCTAAAAAAGGCAAAATAGCAGTAAACAAAAAAGGATCGGCAAACTGGAACGATTCGGGTTTTAAAGGGCTGCTTGATCAGTTACTGGCCGAAGATTAAATCTCCTGCTGCAGGGAGCTTCTTATGTTGAGAAGTTCTTCTACAAATTCGCGGCTGTTGGAGAGGCGTGGTACCTTATGCTGCCCACCCAGTTTATTTTTACGTTTTAGCCATTCATAGAAAGTACCTTCGGGCATTTCACGCACTACAGGCCGTTCAATGGCGATGTCATTCTTCCGCTTTGAAGCATAATCATCATTGTACCTGCCCAATTCCCTGTCCAGCACATCTGTAAAATTCTCCATATTTGCGGGAGATCTCACAAACTCTATGATCCATTCGTGATATCCTTTTTTACGCCGGTCGTAAAAATAGGGCGCTGCGGTAAAATCGCGGAGAATCGCGCTTGTTTCCCGGCAGGCCTGTGAAATGGCTTTTTCGGCATGTTCAGCAAAAAGATCTTCTCCAAAAACATTGATACAGTGCTTGGTACGGCCGCTTATGGTAAAACGGTACGGGCTGGTGCTGGTGAATTTTATTGTATCACCAATTTTATAACGCCACAAACCTGAGTTTGTACTTATCACCATCGAATAATTTTTCCCTAATTCGACTTCACTCAGGGGAATTACCTTCGGGTTTTCTGAAAGGAATTCTTTTTCAGGAATAAACTCATAGAAAATTCCGTAGTTGAGCATCAGCAGGAGGGAAGGATCATCTTTTTGATCCTGAAGTGCAAAAAATCCTTCAGTAGCATTAAAGATCTCAAGGTACCTAAGGCTTTTATCTTTGTCGAGCTCCTCAAAAAGGGGCCTGTATGGTGCAAAAGAAACAGATCCGTGAAAAAATACCTCAAGATCGGGCCATACATCCTGGATGTAGGTAATGTTTTTCTCTTTGATAATGTGCTGGAGCAGTAATAACATCCACATGGGGGAACCGGCAAGGCTGGTAACCCGTTGGTGAGAAGTTATTTCAGCGATCTTTTTGATCTTCTCTTCCCAGTTATTCATCATAGTGACCTCCAGCCCCGGAGTTCTTCCAAACTGGGCCCAAAATGGAAGGTTTTTCATCACAATGGCCGAGATATTGGCAATATAATGACTGTTGTTGCTGGACTGTTTCCCTTCCTGGCTACCGCCAATTGACAGGTTTTTTCCGGAAAACAACCTGGCATCGGGATAGTTGTGAATGTATAAGGCCAGCATATCCCGACCTCCCTGGTAATGACACTGCTCTAATCCTTCTGTAGAAACAGGGATCATTTTGCTGGTGGCTCCCGTGGTTCCCGATGATTTGGCGAACCATTTTATTGGGGTAGGCCAAAGTACGTTAGTTTCCCCTTTTAGGATCAATTCTATATAAGGATGGAGGTCTTCGTAATTATTAAGCGGTACCTGTTCAACAAACTGGCGGTAATTATGAATATCTTTAAAGTGGAATTTCCTTCCGTAATAGGTGTTCTTAGTCGTTTCCAGAAGTTGCTGCAGGACCCGTTGCTGGGTCTCATGAGGATTATTAATGGAATTTTCTAAGTCTTCGATCCGGCTCTTCATCACCAGATTCCCTATGGAATCAATTATCCCCATATATTGCGATCAACTTTTGTAATGATTTTCTTTGTGGAATTTATAAAGAAATCCCCCTCTTTTACAATTGCCGAAGATACACAATAATCGCTTTTTTTGAACTTCACCTGCTTATTTTCCTTTTTTAACGTCTTCATGAACAGGAAAAGTAAGTATAAATGTGGTTCCTTCATTGGGAACGCTTTGCACTTCAATTGTCGCATCATGATCATCAAGGATGTTCTTGACCGAACATAGTCCAATTCCCATGCCGCCGGGTTTTCGTGTGTAAAAAGATTCAAAGAGCCTGTCCAGCTGTTCCTTCACCATCCCACAGCCGTTATCTGTAATGGTAAGGGAGTAAGTGTTTTTTCTTTTCTTAATACTAAGAGTCAGTTTACCCTCATTTGGCACCATTGCTTCACTGGCATTAACAATAATATTCAGTATTGCAATTTGAAGCTTCTCCTCGTCGGCATTTATAAAGTAGGTGCCGCGGTATTTTTTGTATACACTAACCCCTGTAAGGTAAATACGATCTTTGGCATGACTTAAAGCTTTGTTTGTGGTTCTTGCCAAACAGCACTTTTTCATTTTAGGCTTCGAGTAATTTGATGCCGTTAAAAGATCGGTCACCAAATTATTTAAGGTCGAGGTGCTCCTCTTTATAATGTCAGTGTAGTTCTTTGTATGCGATTCACCGCCAAGTTTTTCCAGTATGTCTACAGACATGTTGATGCTGGCCAGTGGGTTTCTCAACTCGTGGGCCAGGGTTCTCGCTATTTCTCCTTTAATAGAAAGTTTCTCGGCAGTTATTAAGGCCTGCTGTGTCATTTTTTGGGCCTGAACATTTCTGAGGAGAACAATGTACTCCACTACATTTCCTTTTTCATTTCTCATGAACACCTTGCCCCGGGCATTATAACATTCCCATTGTTTTTCATGTGCTTTTAACCTGAACTCTACTTCTAGCACATCATCATCAGAGCTTCTTAAAAGTCCGCTGTGAAAGCCCAGGGTTTTCTGCCGGTCCTGAGGGTGGATTAACGGGAAGATATCAGGTAATGACATACCCTCAATTTTCTCCACAGTCATACCTTCTTCAGCCGATATATCTCTGTTGATGTATCTTATTTTCTCGGTATACAGGTTGAAGATCATTATCACGTCTGGTGAAGTTTCTACCAGTTGCTTTTTAAACCTGCTGTTTTCCTTTAATTTTTGAGCCTTTAATTTATTCCTTGTAATATTTTCAAGGGAACAGATGAGAAGGCCTTTTTGACGCCTCCCCGAAATTTGGAACCAGTTATTTTTACCGTTACGATCAACTTGGATTTCAAAATCGGTAGATTCTCCTGTCAGCATCGTTTGCTTCAGGGCCTCAAAGACCCCTTTTTCGGTTGCGCCAGGATTATACTTTAGAAAACTGCGCCCTACCATTTGAGGTTGGTTGTAGTAGCGGTTAATGATCTTATTTACTCTTACATGGGTAAAATCTACAATGTCATAATTCTCTCCAAAAAGCGGTTTCATTACAAAGATGCCCTGTTTTACTGTATCAAAAACCATTTGGAGCAGTTCATTATTTTCCTCCAGCTCATGTGTGCGGCTTTTTACCTTTAGTTCAAGATCCTCGTTTAATCTTTGCAGCTTTTCTTCGGCTTCTTTACGTGGGGTAATGTCTGAGAAAAGGCAGGCTACTTTTCTGCTTTTTGAACTTCCTATGGGGAAGGCGTAGACATCAAACCACCGGTTATGTGCAACAGCGTAATCTTCAAAGCGTACAGCTTTTCCTGTAAAAGCAACTTCCCCAAGAGTATTAAACCAGTGGCTCTCATGATCGCGATAAAATTCCCTCATAGTTTGGCCCAGCGGGTTTCTCAAACCGGTATGTTTTTCAAACGCCGGATTGACTTCAACAAAAAGATAATCAATAGGATGCTTTTCCAGGTCAAAGATCATTTCAACCACTCCAAATCCCTGATCTAATGAATTTACCAGGACCCTATAGCGGTTAAGGCTTTCCTGCAGCAGTTGTTCTTTTTCGAGCCCCAGTTTTTTTCTTCCCTTAACGCTGGAATTATCTACAGGTTTGGCAAGGGTAAGAATAAAACTTTCCTTGCGACCCTTAAAGCCGTCATACTTGCGAAATTCAAATTGAAAACTTTTCCAGTGTCCAAAAGCAGATTTTACCCGTATTATCTTTGTTCCTTCTTGGGGATTTGAAGGGGGGTGAGATTTTTTCAGAAGCTGTAAAAAAAACGGGTAATCTTCAGGATGGATCTTTTCCCGGTAAAAGTTGTCGCTGTCTTCTTTAACAGGAGAACTGTCTTTGAAGTATTGCAGAAACCGGTAATTTACTGCCTCAATGGAAAGATCTTCCGCAGAAAAAATAAACAGAAGAAATTCCTGATTATCACGCCCATTAAAAGCACTGGAGAGGCTGTGCGCAGCACCAGTAGAAATTTCATCTGGCATAAAAGTAGTTTTTTGCATCTAAAAAATATTAGACAGCAGTTCTTTCGTTCTGCTCATTCCGATATTAGGCTATTAGGGGGAGTAAGTTAAAATTAGGATAAATTTTTAATAACTCAACCATCACAATACCAGATTTTTACAAAAAATATCTTACACATTCCCGGAAGCTGCGTACCTACTGTGTTTTCTCACAGAAAAATTTTCAATTTATTTGCTCAGTTTGTAAAAATCTGCATCAATAGGGGAGGTGTAGCATGTTACTTGGTAGTTTACAATAAGTTAAATGTCCTCTCTTAAAGAAGATAAACGTCAAATTTTTTGGATTAAAGGTGCAGGGTATCCGGAGATCTTCCCTGGATAATCTTACAGTGGCTTAACTAATTATTAAGAAAATCTTATCTTAAAACAGGACCATTAAAAATGTAGAATCGGGTCTATTTTTTCTTCTTACGGTTGTAGTTTTTGTCGCCGCGGGTCTTTGGCTTTTTGTACTTTTTCTTGATCTCCCGGCGATAGGATCCGCCTAAGTTCACTTTTTTGTTCTTATCCTTTTTGTCGTGAAAAGCAGGGCCCGGTTGATCTTCATCTGAAGATTTATTCGGATTGTAAATTTCATCAGATTTAGGCTGTTCTTCCGGAATAAGTTCTGTAGATACTTCCACAGCATCGGGCAAAGGTTGAAAAGAGATCTTCAGGTCCATCAAAGATTCTATCTTCTCAAGATCTTCTGTTTCCGAAGGAGTTGTGAAAAGTATGGCGTGTCCTTCTTTTTCGGCCCTTCCTGTACGGCCAATGCGGTGTATGTAATTTTCGGGGTAGGCAGGAGTATCAAAGTTAATGACGTGGCTCACCTGTTCAATATCGAGACCTCGTGCCATAACGTCTGTAGCTACGAGTATGCGGCAAAATCCGTCTCCAAACTGCCTTATGCTCCTCAAACGGTAGTTCTGGGTCTTGTTGGAATGGATCACGGTACATTCTTCGGGGAAAAGAGGATCGAGGTTTTGAAAAAGCCGATCGGCTATTCTTTTGTTCCCAGCAAAAATGAGCACCTTGTGGAAAGTTTCTTTATCGGCCAGCAGGTGTTTCAGCAGATTCACCTTGGTGTAAAAGTTTGGGACTTCAAAGCCTTCCTGGTTGATGTTTTCCAGCGGGGCACCACTGGCGGCTACCGATACAGTTTCGGGATTTTTAAAGTTTTCCTGAATCAGTTTCTCTACATCGGCCGTCATGGTGGCCGAGAACATAATGTTTTGCCTGTTGGCCGGGAGCAGCTCTAAAATATTCGTCAGCTGGAACCTAAAGCCCAAATCAAGCATCACATCAACTTCATCTATCACCAGCTTTTGAACAGATTTTAACTGCAGGTCGCGGTTAATGGCAAGATCATAAAGTCTACCCGGTGTGGCGACCAAAATATCCAATCCCTGAGCTACCAGTTGTTTTTGAGTATTGATGTTGGTGCCACCGTAAATACCAAGAATGCGCGTGTTTATGTACTTGGTAAGCTTTTCAAGTTCTTCTGCTACCTGCACCACAAGTTCCCGCGTGGGTACCAGAATGAGGATCCTCGGGTTCTTTTGTTCAGAATATTTTAGGGTCTTTAAAAGGGGAAGAAGGTATGCAAGGGTTTTTCCCGTACCTGTCTGGGCAATTCCCACCATATCCCTTCCCGAGAGAATTACAGGTAAAGATTGCTCCTGGATAGGCGTAGGAGTAGAGATCTTTTGATCTTCAAGTGCATTTAATAAGGGAGTAGTAAGGTTGAGGTCCTGAAAAGTCACGCAGTAAAATTTAAGGGGCAAAGTTAAACTTAATTTATTGAAAGCCTATGGGTTTTGTTTAAGCTAAGGCTATCTTTATTTCTTCCCGGCCTATTTTGTATTTTTGACTGCTAATTTTACTACTATGACAAAGATCCTGGCTTTTGCCGGCTCCAGCAGCCCAACATCTATCAATCACCAGTTAATTCTCAATGTAACCCGGCGAATTTCAGATCATCAGGTAGAGGTGCTCGAGCTTAACAAGCTGGATATTCCTCTTTACAGCATTGTAAAGGAAAAAGAAGGCTTCCCCGAAAACGTCAAGTTTATTTATAAGAAAATTGTTGAGGCTCCTGCTCTAATTATAGCAGTGAATGAGTACAACTCCAATGTTTCAGGGTTTTTCAAGAATATTATCGACTGGCTGTCACGGGTTGAAAAGAATTTTCTCGGCGGCAAGAAGATACTTTTAATGAGTACCTCACCGGGCAAGCGCGGTGGTGCCTCGGCTTTAGAATACTGCAAGAACCAGTTTCCGCGTTTTGGAGGTGAAGTGGTAGAGAGCTTCAGCCTGCCGCAGTTCTACGAAAATTTTGATTCCGAAAAAGGCGTTGTGGTCAATGAGATTTTCGACCTGGGCATCATTGATGTGATCACTTCTTTTTCTCAAAATATTAAGGAAGCAGCGGAGTGAGGATATCCAAAAAGGTCAAATTTGACAAAGATTTTCCCATTAAAAAGGCGCTGTTGCACTGGGCCCGCCAGTACAATGAAGTGGTGTGGTTAGACAGCAATGAACATAAAGACGGCTACTCGAATTTTGAGGCTTTACTCGCCGTAGATGCCTTTACAGCCATTCAAACCGATGCTTCGGAAGCTTTTGACAAGCTTAAGGAATACCAGGAAACCACTGCCGACTGGATTTTTGGATATCTCACTTATGATCTCAAAAATGACGTGGAACACCTGAAGAGCAACAACCACGACTGGCTTTTTTTTCCTGAATTGTTCTTTTTTCAGCCGAAGAAGATCATTACTCTGAAAGCAAATGAACTCGAGTTGAATTATCTCGGGTTAGTAGATGATGAGCTGGAAGAAGACCTGGAACAGATCCTTCAAAAAGGGCATTTTCAGGAGGGAATTTTTCCGGTGGTGAAAAATGAGATCAGGCTAAGTCCCCGAATCTCAAAAGAGGCTTATTTCCTGAAAGTTCAGGAAATGTTGGGGCATATTCAGCGGGGAGATATCTATGAAGCCAATTTTTGTCAGGAATTCTATGCTGAAAGTGCCATTTTTGATCCATTTCTGAAATTTTCAGCCTTAAATGATATTTCCAAACCTCCTTTTGCCACATTTTTCAGAAATAACGATCATTATTTGCTATCAGCTTCCCCCGAAAGATACCTTCAGAAGAAAGGTGACCAATTAATTTCCCAGCCCATAAAAGGAACTGCGCCCAGAGCCCTTTTTGATCCCGAAAAAGATAAAGAACTTGCCCTGCAGCTTGAAAGAGATCCTAAAGAAAGGTCAGAAAATATCATGATTGTAGATCTGGTTCGCAATGACCTTTCAAAAACAGCAAAAAAAGGCAGTGTTGAGGTAACCGAACTTTGCAGGGTGTACAGCTTTAGGCAGGTGCACCAAATGATATCTACTGTAAAAGCAAGGCTGGAGGAAGGTATACCTGCAGTTGAGGTGCTGCGCACTACTTTTCCTATGGGGAGTATGACGGGTGCTCCCAAGATCTCGGCCATGGAGATCATTGAAGAGCTGGAAGAAACGAGGCGTGGCCTGTATAGCGGGGCGGTAGGATATTTTGATCCTGCAGGCGATTTTGATTTTAACGTGGTTATCCGCAGTATTTTATATAATCAGGCTTCTAAATACGTGTCTTTTTCGGTAGGTAGCGCCATCACGTCGCGTTCTATCCCCGAAAATGAATATGAAGAATGCCTGGTAAAAGCGGCAGCATTAAAAAAGGTGCTGGAGGAGCACGATTAAAGGGAATTCTTCAGAAAAAAGAGTATTGCAACCCATCCATTTTGATATCTTTGAGCCTATGCTGTCAAAGTTCAAAAAACACCTTGAGGAACAGTTTTCTAAAACCCTTACACGCAAGATACTTCTTGCCGTGAGTGGCGGTGTAGACAGTGTGGTGCTGGCCCATTTGTGCCGGCAGGCAGGTCTTGACATAGCTCTTGCCCACTGTAATTTTAACCTGCGGGGAGAAGAGAGCGAAGGCGACGAATCTTTTGTTCTGGAACTTGCAGATGCGTTGGAAACTGAAATTTTTATTGAAGGTTTTGAAACTGAAGCTTATGCTGCCGGGAAGAAAATTTCCATTCAAATGGCGGCAAGGGAGCTAAGGTACAATTGGTTTAGGGAGCTGCGCGAAACATTGCAGTTTGACTATATTTTCACAGCCCATCACGCCAATGACAATCTTGAAACTGTTCTCATCAACCTTATAAGAGGAACAGGGCTGGAAGGCCTCACAGGAATTCCAGATGTTAATGATTGTGTTATTCGGCCGTTGTTGCCTTTCTCGCGGGAGGAAATAGAAAAATATGCCCGTGGGCAGGAGCTTCAGTGGCGTGAAGACAGCAGCAATGCATCTACCAAATACTTCAGGAACAAAGTTCGGCTGGAGGTGATCCCTACGTTGCTGGAAATGAATCCGCAGTTATTGGAGAGTTTCGCAAAAACCCGAAGTCATCTGCAACAAAGTTCCCAGCTTATTGAAGATTATGTTTCGGTGATTTTTCCGAAGGTGGCAAAGCAGGAAGAGTATGGGTATTCTTTTAAGGTTAAATTGCTGCAGGCCCTTCCCAGTACAAAAGCTGTGATGTACGAACTTTTTAAGTCTTTTGGCTTTACCGAATGGGAGGATGTGCACGGCCTGCTGGAGTCACAACCCGGAAAAATCGTCTACTCAAAAACCCACAGGCTTATAAGGGGGCGGGAAGATTTACTGCTCACCGTTGTTTCCCCGCTGGAAGATAAGATCTATACCATCAAAGAAGATGAAGAAGTGGTGATGCTGCCCATGGGTACTTTTCAGTTTGAACCGGCAGAAGAGCTCGAAAAAAGCGATGCTAGCGTCATCTTTCTTGATCGGGACAAGCTGCAATTTCCCCTCACTGTAAGAAAGTGGCAGCAGGGCGATTATTTTTATCCGTTTGGGATGAAAGGGAAGAAAAAAATAAGCAAGTTTTTCAAAGATGAGAAGTTATCTTTGCCACAAAAAGAAAATTGCTGGTTGCTGTGTTCGGGGCAGGAAATTGTTTGGGTAATAAACTACCGTGCCGATGCACGCTTTGCTGTTGAAGACAGTACACAGGAAATTCTGAGATTAAGTTACACACCATGAGATTACCGATTCTTTTAATTGTTTTCTTTTTAAGTTTTTTTAATGCTGAAGCCCAGATCTTTGACCCCAATAACCTGGGGCAGGGCATGGAAGACCCTATTGAATGGGAGGCCAGGGTAGAGCAGGAGAACGATTCAATATACCAGCTCGTATTTTCGGCATTTTTGGAACCCGGCTGGCACCTCTATTCCCAAGAGGAAGTGAAGATTGACATTGCACCTATTCCTACAGCTTTTACTTTTTCTGAAGCTCCCGGAAAATATGAGCTCGTGGGGCCTACCGTTGAGCCCGATGTTCCTGCGCTATATGATGCGGTGTTTGAAGCCGACATTACGTACTTTGAAGGGGAAGCTGTTTTCAAACAAAAGATCAAAGTGCTGGACTCAACTGATCTGTTGATCACTGCGGAAGTTTACTTTTCGGTTTGTGACGATGAAAAATGTCTTCCGCCCGAAACAGAGCGGTTTACTTTCAACATAGGAGAGAATCAGGTAGAAGAAGGTTTTACAGATCTTGAGGTTTCAGATAAAGATCAGCGGCTTACCGAAGCTTTGCATATTGATGTAAAAGGTGTGGGCGGAGTAGATATTGCTGATGAAAAAGGGCATAATTACACCACTATTTTTTTCCTGGGTTTCATTGGTGGCCTTATCGCATTGCTCACGCCCTGTGTGTTTCCTATGATTCCGTTGACCGTTTCCTTCTTTACCAAAGGTGCAAAAACCCGCAGAAAAGGACTTGTTAATGCAATCATGTATGGCGTATTTATTTTCCTTATTTACCTATTGCTCAGTTTGCCGTTCCACCTGCTCGATTCGCTTGACCCCGGCATCCTCAACAACATTTCTACCAACACCACATTGAACATTATTTTCTTTGTGATCTTTATATTTTTTGCTTTTTCATTTTTTGGGTATTACGAGATCACCCTGCCCAGTTCCTGGAGCAACAAAATGGACGACAAGGCTTCCAGCTTTGGAGGGGTTATAGGTGTTTTCTTTATGGCGCTTACCCTGGCGCTGGTATCTTTCTCCTGTACAGGACCCATTTTAGGATCTCTGCTGGGAAGTTCCCTTACTACCGATGGTGGTGCAATCCAGTTATCTTTCGGGATGGGAGGCTTTGGGCTGGCCCTGGCGCTTCCGTTTGCATTGTTTGCACTTTTTCCCAACTGGCTCAATTCGCTGCCAAAAAGCGGTGGCTGGTTAAATTCAGTAAAAGTTGTGCTCGGTTTCATCGAACTGGCACTTGCATTCAAGTTCCTTTCCAATGCCGACCTGGTGCAACACTGGGGGCTTCTAAAAAGGGAAATTTTCATTGGCATCTGGATCGTTGTAGGCATCGGTTTACTGCTCTATCTCTTTGGAGTGCTGCGCTTTCCTCATGATGGGCCAAAATCGAAATTGGGTAAGGGAAGATTGCTGCTGGGTATTGCAACCCTCGCTTTTGTGGTCTACCTCGTGCCCGGCCTCACCAACACGCCTGCAGCCAACCTTAAGTTGCTTAGCGGTTTCCCGCCACCTTTATTTTACAGCGTCTACGAAAAAGAAACCGAAGGGCCTTTAGGTTTAAAAGCTTACAAAGATTTTGATGAAGGCGTTGCGGCGGCAAAAGCTGAAAATAAACCCATACTTCTCGATTTTACCGGCTGGGCCTGTGTGAACTGCCGAAAAATGGAGGAGCAGGTTTGGAGTGACCCCCAGGTTTTTGATCTTATGCAGGATGAATTTGTGCTCATTTCCCTTTATGTAGATGACCGCAAAGAGCTGCCCGAAGATCAAAAGTTTAACTATCAGAAGCCTACAGGAGGCATTAAGAAAATAGAAACCATAGGAGACAAATGGGCTACTTTTCAAACACTTAACTTCCGGAATAACTCCCAGCCGTTCTATGTTTTGCTCGATCACAACATGAACATGCTCAATCAACCGGTTGGATATACGCCAAATTCAGAAGAGTTTGCAAGCTGGTTAAATGAAGGTGTAGAAGAATTTAACGCCCAGTAAAGTTTACCGGCAGCAGGTTTTTGAAAGGAATTTCTATCTTTAGGGACTTCAAAACTTAGCTTACAGATGAAATTTTTCAAAATTTATTTCCTGCCGGTGCTGTTTGTGCTGGTTAGCAGCCATGGATTAGCACAAACCGCAACCCAATATGAAGTCAAAGACCACTACACCAAAAAGGAGGTGGTCATTCCTATGAGAGATGGTACAAAGCTTCATACCACCATCTTTTCCCCAAAAGATACTTCAAAGGAGTATCCAATTCTTATGACCCGCACACCATATAGCTCAAGGCCGTATGGAAAAGGGCAGTTCCGGTCACAGTTAGGCCCCAACGAATATTTGATGAAACAGGGGAATATTTTCGTATACCAGGATGTGCGCGGCAGGTGGATGAGCGAAGGCGTGTACGACAATATGCGGGCTTTTATTCCGAAGAAAAAAGGAAAACAGTTTGATGAAGCCAGCGATACTTATGACACTGTAGAATGGCTGGTGAAGAATGTAAAGAACAACAACGGACGCGTGGGTCTCTGGGGTATTTCCTATCCCGGTTTTTACACCACTTATTCCCTTTTGGCCAATCATCCGGCGATAAAAGCGGTTTCGCCACAGGCTTCTATCGGGGATTTCTTTTTTGATGATTTTCACCACAATGGTGCCTATATGTTGAGCTACTGGCGGGCTACGGCTGTTTTTGGATATGAAAAAAGCACCCCCAGCGATACTGCCTGGTATTCTTTTCCCGAGCTCAATACCAAAGATCAATACCAGTTTTTCCTCGATGCGGGGCCTCTTAAAAATCTCGATAAATATTACGGAGAAGACAATGTTTTCTGGCAACAGCTTAAGGAGCACCCTAATTACGACGAGTTTTGGCAAAAACGCGGAATTGTACAACATTTAAAGGATATTAAACCTGCAGTAATGGTTGTTGGCGGCTTATTTGATGCCGAAGATCTTTACGGGCCGTTCAATATTTATGAGACCATAGAGAAGAACGGCGATACTTATAATATGCTTGTAATGGGGCCCTGGAGCCACGGTGACTGGGCTCGTAAAAAAGATCGGCAGGCTATTGGTAATGTGTATTTTGGCGATAATATTTCTGAAAATTATCAAAAGGAAGTGGAGACCCTCTTTTTTAACCACTTTTTAAAAGGAGAGGCTGATGAACATCTTGCGCTTCCTGAAGCTTACATGTTCGATACTGGCTTGATGGAATGGAAAACCTATGAAGCCTGGCCTCCAAAAATGGCAAAAAAGAAGGCCTTTTACCTGGGTGATGATCAGCAGCTAATTGCAGGGCCTGTAGCTGTTCCTGCTGTTGCCTCTGGTGCCGAAACATTCATTAGCGACCCCAATAAACCGGTGCCTTATTCTGAAGATATCAAAATGGTCTTTACTCCGCGGAAGTACATGACCGATGATCAGCGTTTTGCAGCACGCAGGCCCGATGTGCTGGTTTATGAAACTGAAGTTTTAGAGGAAGACTTCACTTTGGCCGGAGAAGTGCTGGCAAAATTGCAGGTGGCGACTACAGGAACAGCAGCTGATTGGATTGTGAAAGTTGTTGATGTTTTTCCGCCCGATGCCGAAGATTTCGAAGAAACACAGGATTATCTCTCTATGAGCAATTACCACATGATGGTTCGCAGCGAAGTTATAAGAGGCAGGTTTAGAAACAGTTTCTCCAATCCTGAACCTTTTGAACCTAACAAGAAGACGCAAGTAAACCTGCAACTTCAGGATGTGCACCACACCTTCAAAAAAGGTCATAAATTGCAAATTCAGGTGCAAAGCAGCTGGTTTCCGTTAATCGACCTTAATCCGCAGACCTACGTAGACAATATTTTTGAAGCCGAAGAAGAGGATTTTCAAAAGCAGGAACACAAAGTCTTCCACGATTCCCAGATTATTTTCTCGGTGCTGGAATAGAATACTGAGGTGTCAAAAATGCCATTTTTGACATCTCTTTTTCTTTGACTGTGCCGCTGCAGGATTGCAGTTTATTTACTATTTTCAACATTCAATTTTCAGGATCAAATTATAGTGCCCATGAAGATCAAAATCATCAAAACCCTGCTTTTACCTGTCATTATTCTGGCCTTTTCTGCCTGCAGGAATGCTTCAGAAGAAACAGAGATCACTTCGGAAGAAATTCAGCAGGAAACAGCACAATTAAATCTCTTTTTTGAGGAGGAATTTCAGAAAGATCTTGCCGATTCTCCCATGCTGCAAACCCGCCTCGGAATAAAAACAAATTATGATTCCTGGGACGATTTTTCGCACTTGCGCTACGCCGATGATCTTAAAAAGGCAAGGCAAAGGCTCGATTTTCTGAAAGATGAAATAAATCCTGAAGCTCTTGAAGGGCAGGCGGCACTTAGCTATAAGCTTTACCGTCAACAACTGGAAAACGAGATTGAAGATTACGATTTTAGGCTCTACAACTACCCGGTGAATCAAATGTTTGGCGTCCATGCGCAGTTACCGGCATTTTTGATCAATATGCATAAGATAGATTCGGTTAGTGATGCAAAAGCCTACATTGCCCGGCTCAACAAGATACCTGCAGTAATAGACGATGTTATAAAAGGGCTCGAACTACGGGAAATGAACCAGATTATGCCGCCGGCCTTTGTGTTTGCCCAAACGGTGGAGGCTTCCCAAAACCTATTGCAGGGTCGCCCTTTTGAGAAATCGGCTGAAGCAAGTACACTTTTAGAAGATTTTCGCAGTAAAGTGGAAAAGCTGGAGGTTCCAGATGCTCAAAAAGATAAATTGATCCTGGAGGCTCAGGAAGCCCTGCTCACTTCAGTTAAACCGGCTTACGAAAACCTGATTGCAAAGCTAAAGGATCAGCAACAGCGCGCTACAGCCGATCATGGTGCGTGGAAATTTCCGAAGGGAAAAGCCTTTTATGAGAATGCATTGAAAAGGACTACCACTACCGATTTATCTGCTGAAGAGATTCACGAAATTGGCCTTAGTGAGGTGGCGCGTATTCATAAAGAAATGGAAGATATTATGAAGCAGGTGGGTTTTGACGGCAGCCTGAAGGATTTTTTCCAGTTTATGCGTGAGGATGACCAGTTTTACTATGAAAATTCAGAAGAAGGCAGGCAGCAGTATTTAGCCGAAGCCAAAGCGGCCATTAATAAAATGAAAGGGCATCTCGACGAGCTGTTTTTAACGCAACCCGAAGCAGATATTGTGGTGAAGGCCGTTGAACCTTTCAGGGAGAAAAGTGCAGGGAAGGCATTTTATCAGCAGCCGGCAATAGACGGTTCCCGCCCGGGAACTTATTACGCCAATCTATATGATATGGAGGCTATGCCCACCTATCAGCTGGAAGCGCTTGCCTATCACGAGGGCATACCCGGGCACCACATGCAGCTTGCCATTGCCCAGGAACTGGACAGTTTGCCGATGTTCAGGAAATTGGGAGGTTATGGAGCCTACGTTGAAGGCTGGGGCCTTTACAGTGAATTGGTGCCGAAAGAAATAGGTTTCTACGAAGATCCTTATTCCGACTTCGGAAGACTGGCTATGGAACTCTGGAGATCTATCAGACTGGTTGTTGACACCGGAATTCATTCTAAAAAATGGACACGTGATGAGGCTATAGATTATTATGTTCAAAATTCCCCCAACGCCGAAAGTGATGCGGTAAAAATGGTAGAGCGGCACATAGTAATGCCGGGGCAGGCTACTGCCTATAAAATTGGAATGAACAAGATCCTGGAATTGCGGGAATATGCGAAGAAGGAGCTGGAAGAAGATTTTGATATTCGGGAGTTTCATGAGGTAGTCCTTACCAACGGATCTGTTCCATTGAATATACTTGAAGAACTGGTTGTAGAATGGGTTAATAATAAAAAAGCTTGAAAACAAAAGACACGGCCGAAGAGTTAATGCTCTTAAGGCTTAAAAATCAAACAGGAACAGAACTGGAAATCCTCAATTTTGGAGCTACGATCTTCAGTTTAAAAATAAATGGTACAAATGTTATTGTAGGGCCTTCCCGCCCGGAAGATTACCTCTCTGAGGCCTACCACCAGCAAGGGAAATACTTTGGAGCGACAGTGGGTCGCTATGCCGGCAGAATCTCGAAAGGGCAATTCACCCTTGATGGAAAAACCTATAAACTTCACGAAAAGAATGGCGTTCACCTTCACGGAGGTAACTTCGGATTTTCTTATAAATTCTGGAAACTCATAGAACAGGGAGAAGAGCATAATCCATACGTGGTGCTGGAATATTTTTCTCCTGATGGGGAAGAGGGCTACCCCGGAAATCTCACAGTTCGGGTTAAATACACGCTTACAGAAGAAAATGAGGTAAGTATAGCGTATTCGGCCACAACAGATAAAGGCACTGTGGTGAATATTACCAACCACGCATATTTTAACCTGAATGGTCGTGGAGATGTGAATGGCCACCGGCTCCAAATCCCTGCAGATGCATTTCTCGAGCCCGATGCGCAACTGGTGCCCACAGGAAAGATGACCGGTGTGACGGGTACCGAATTTGATTTCAGAGAGGTAGCATTAATAGGAGAGGTGCCGTTAGATACCGTGTATCAATTGAACGAAAATGCAGAAAAGATCTTTCTGAAAGGAGACAAATCGGGAATAAAACTGGAGGTGGAAACCAATCAGCCGGCTGTGGTGGTCTATGTTCCCGAAGATCTGCCTACAGATTGGGAATATTCTACAGAGGTGGGATCTGAACGTGCTGCAGTTTGTCTTGAGACCCAAAAATTTCCAGATGCCCCGCATCATTCCCATTTTCCATCTGTAAGATTAAGTCCGGGAGAAACTTATGAGAATACCACCAAATGGAAGTTTATAACCGGTTCATAACTTTAACTGTATAACTTACCTTTATTTTTGCTAATCTCTTATATTTAACAAAATTTTAGTAGGCCCCGACCTGCGTGGTGGTGGCCTGCGATCACTAATTCTCCTTAATTTTTGGTTTTATGGAATTTGCATTACTCGATAAGATAATTTTTGCCTGCTATGCATTGATGATCATTGGGATAGGACTATGGGTCTCCCGTGGCAAAGGAAAAACTTCAGAAGATTACTTCCTGGCAAGTAAGTCGCTTCCGTGGTGGGCTATTGGTACTTCGCTTATTGCGGCCAACATTTCCGCAGAACAATTTATTGGAATGTCGGGTTCCGGTTTTGCGATTGGGCTGGCTATTGCTTCATACGAGTGGATGGCGGCTATTACGCTTATTATTGTGGGGAAATACTTTCTTCCCATTTTTATTGAAAAGGGGCTGTACACCATTCCTGAATTTATTGAGGTAAGGTACAGTACGAACCTAAAAACAATCCTTGCGGTCTTCTGGATCGCACTTTTTATATTTGTTAACCTTACATCGGTTCTCTACCTGGGTGCTACTGCTTTAGATACTATTGTAGGTTCGGGAGATGGATCTATCTTCCTGTATTCTATTATAGGACTTGCGCTGTTTGCAGCTGCCTACTCTTTGTATGGCGGACTCGCTGCCGTGGCCTGGACAGATGTTGTACAGGTGGTTCTTTTGATCGTGGGTGGTTTGATCACTACTTATATAGGTCTTTCTCATGTTTCTGAAGATGGCGGAATTATTTCGGGAATTGTCACCATATACGAACAGGTGCCCGAAAAATTCTCTATGATCCTTGAAAAAGGAGAGATCATTACCCCTGGCGGAAAAGATGCCTGGTGGGATCTTCCTGGTTTGGCCGTTCTTCTTGGAGGGATGTGGGTAGCAAACCTTTACTACTGGGGCTTTAACCAGTATATTATTCAAAGGACCCTTGCCGCCAAGAGTTTGCGGGAGTCTCAAAAAGGGATTATTCTTGCAGGGTTTCTGAAACTTTTAATTCCGTTGATCGTGGTTGTACCGGGAATCATCGCTTATGTGATGAACACCGGCCCCGGCGGAGCTTTTGGACCAGAATTTACAGATCCTTCTTTTGTTGCTGAAGGTGGCAGGATCATTAATGACAACGCTTTCCCGTGGCTGATTAAAGAATTCGTGCCAATTGGATTAAAAGGGCTTGTATTGGCAGCTCTTGCGGCGGCCATAGTTTCTTCAATTGCCTCTATGCTTAACTCGACTGCAACTATCTTTACGATGGATATCTATAAACCTTACATACAAAAAGGAGCTTCTGAAAAACGACTCGTAACTGTAGGAAGGCTTTCAGCTACCCTTGCCCTTGTCATTGCTGTGTTACTGGCGCCACAACTTAGAAGTTTAGGACAGGTTTTTCAATATATTCAGGAGTACACAGGGGTGGTTAGCCCGGGAATCCTGGCCGTGTTCATGCTGGGCTTGTTCTGGAAAAAAACGACCAACAATGCAGCTATTTTTGGGGTGCTGGCTTCTATTCCTATCGCCCTCTATTTTAAAGTAGGTCCTTCAGGATGGATTGATAGTCCGATTTTCGTGGAATTGCCATTTATGCACCAAATGTTTATCACCTGGATACTTACCATGGCGATTATGATGTTGTTTAGCTATGTTGAGAATAAAGGTGCAACGCATCCAAAAGCGATAATTATTAGCAAAAGCCTCTTTAAGACAGGGCCGGCCTTTAATATTGGTGCTTTTGCGATCTTATTGATCGTAACAATGTTGTACGCAATTTTCTGGTAGATCTCTTCGGAAGTTTTTAATAAAAAAAGACCGTCAAATGATGGTCTTTTTTTATTTGGACGGCTTCAGAAATTTATATGAATAAAGCTGAAGAGGGTTTCAAAAATGGCATTTTTGACACCTTATTCCAGCGTGTAATGTTGGTCTGGAAGTTCCCTAAGAGTTTCTGCAGCCTGTTCAGCAGTGATGTCCCTCTGCGGGCTGGCAAAAAGCTCATATCCCACCATGAATTTCTTCACTGTTTTAGACCTTAACAGCGGGGGATAGAAAGACATGTGGAAATGCCATTCGGGATAATCGCTGTTGTTTGTGGGCTGTTGATGGATTCCCGAAGAATAGGGGAAAGAGGTTTGAAACAGGTTGTCGTATTTTATGGTGAGCTGTTTCAGGATCTCTGCATAAGCTTTTTCCTCTTCCGCAGTAAGCTGGCCAATATGTTGCATTTGCCGCCGCGGGATGATCATGGTTTCGTAAGGCCAAATTGCCCAGTAGGGCACAAGGGCAACAAAATGTTCATTTTTAATGACGATCCTTTCTTCTAATTTTAATTCCTGCTCAAGGTAATCTCCTAAAAGGCTTCTCTTATTGCGTTCCCAGTATTTTTTCTGATGTTCGGTCTTTTTTTGTACTTCTACCGGAACAGAAAGCTGTGCCCATATTTGCCCGTGTGGGTGCGGATTGCTACACCCCATCATGTCGCCTTTGTTCTCGAAGATCATAACGTGATTAATATCTTCCATGTTACCCAAATCGGCATATTCTTCTTTCCATTTTTGTACAACCTTAATGATATCTTCTGTCTCCATTACGGGCAGCGTGAGGGAATGATCGGGGGAAAAACAAACTACCCGGCAAAGGCCTGTTTCAGAACTTGCCTTTAACAATCCATCTTCAAAGTCTTCCTGTGGGCCTCCCGGCAATAATGCAGAAAAGTCGTTTCTAAAAGTATATGGCTCAACATACTCTGGATTCGTGTCTCCGCTAGCCCTTTTATTTCCGGGGCAAAGAAAGCAGTCGGCGTCATAAGAAGGCCTTTTTTCTTCAGCCACTTTTTCAAGTCGCCCCTGCCAGGGCCTTTTGGTGCGGTGGGGAGACACCAGGATCCATTCTCCTGTTAGAATATTATACCTTTTGTGAGGATGAGTATTGAAATCTTCAGACATGAATATTAATTTTTGATGAGGTAGGTACCCTGTTCGGGTGATACGACTATAGCTTCAGGAGTGATGTTGAATTCCTTTTGATATGCTTCCGAAGCAATTTTTATAAACTCTTCAATAGCGTTTTCTTCAATTAAATTAATGGTGCAGCCACCAAAGCCGCCGCCCATCATCCTCGCACCTTTAACCGGAGCATATTCGGTAGTGAGATCTACCAGAAAATCCAGTTCTTTACAGCTCACCTGGTATTCGTCGCGCAAGCCCTTGTGAGACTGGTACATGAGCAGCCCAAATTGTTCGAGGTCTTTTTGCTTCATAGCTTCTACGGCTTTAAGCACTCTTTCATTTTCTGAAACCACATAATGGGCCCGGGTGTAAAGCAGCTCGGGCAGGGTGTCTTTAAATTCGGCCAGGCGTGCCAGGTTAACGTCTCTTAGCGAGGCAACTTCGGGGTATCTTTGGTTTATAAATTTCACGGCCTCCTCACATTCTTTTCTGCGGGTGTTGTACTCGCTCGAGGCAAGGCTGTGTGAAACTCCAGTATTTAAAAGCAGCAGTTTGTGACCTTCAAAATCGGCCGGAATATAAGTAGCTTCAAGATTGCGGCAGTCAAGCAAAATGAGATGTCCCTCTTTACTTAGAATCGAAGAATATTGATCCATAATCCCGCATTTTGTGCCCACATAATTGTGTTCGGCATTCCTCGAAAGTTCGGCTATGGCCTGGCGGGAAAGATCGAGGTGAAAGAGTTCGTTCAGGCCAAAGGCTACTCCGCATTCCAGCGCAGCAGAAGAACTTATGCCGGCACCCACGGGTAGATCACTTTCAATAATGCAATCAAAACCTTCGGGATATTCCCCAAGTTTCTGTATTTCGTTGACCACCCCTAAAATGTAATTCTCCCACTCTTCATCACTTCTGGAGATTTGCCGGAGATCAAATTTTAAGTATTTCTGGTAAGTTTTGCTGTACACGTTGCAGGTGTAGGGAGTGTGGTTGGCTCTAAAGTGCAGCTTAATGGTCTTATCTATTGCTGTAGGCAGCACAAAACCATTGTTATAGTCTGTATGCTCACCAATAAGATTGATCCTGCCGGGGGCATATACCGTGAATTTTTTTTTAAAATTTCTGAAAGGTTCTGGTACGGTATCTTCCGTTATATTTTTCACAATGCTGAAAATTTAATTTTCTCAAAGTTAATAATTGTATATCGTACAATCATTTTTTAATCCGAAAAAAAATGGTTTTTTTGTAGTAAGTAATATCACTGTTAATGTACGAAGAAAAAGAGGGGCTGCCGGCTGTCACGAGAAAGTTCTATGAGCAAAGCGAGAAGATGTTGGTGGCGACAGATTGTATCATCTTTGGGTTTGACGCCGGAAGTTTAAAGCTGTTGTTGTTTAAAAGAAGGGTTTCGCCTTTAGAAGGGCAGTGGTCGCTCATTGGAAGTTTTGTGAAGCTTGATGAAGACGTTTCGGCTGCTGCCGAAAGGGTGCTCGAGGAGATCACAGGACTCAAAGAGGTCTACATGGAAGAGCTGAAGGTGTATGGCGCTGTAGACAGAGATCCCGGCTACAGGTGTATCTCGGTAGGGCAATATGCCCTCATCAGGCTCAATGAATACGATAAAGAGCTGGTAAAAGAACATGGAGCGGTGTGGCATGATGTGAACGATCTACCTCCTTTGGTGCTCGATCATGAACAAATGGTTGCCGACGCTCTTGAAAAACTCAAAAATAAAGCCCGGTACCAACCATTGGGGTTTGAATTACTTTCCGAAAAATTTACAATCCCGCAGCTTCAGAGTGTGTACGAGGCTATTTTTCAAAGGGAGCTCGATACCCGCAACTTCCGCAAAAAAGTTTTCTCTCATAATGTGCTTGTAAAACTTGATGAAAAAGATAAATCTTCCTCAAAACGCGGTGCATTTCTCTATAAATTTGACCACAAACGCTACAGCGACCTCATAAAAGGCGGAAGCGACTTCGGCGTGCTATAGGAAATTCTTCAGAAGAAATTTTTTCTAAAAAGTCTTTTTAATTTCAAAAATAATGGTAATATTTACATTTATAAACTGCTGTATGAAACAACAGTTAAAAGCTATCATTTTAGTCTGTTTATCCCTTACTTTTTTTGGTTGCGAGTCCCTACCTCCTTCCAAAAAAGTAGGGGCACAGCAGAAGCTTCCCCGACAGGTCATCAACTTTAACAACAACTGGAAATTTTACCGCGAAGATCCTTCAGGTTTAACAGAAAGACCTGTAGAAGAAGTGGTTTTGCCTCATTCTGTAAAGATCGAGCCTTTGGTGGTGAATGACCAGTGGCAGGGAAAATCGCTTTACAGCAAAGATTTTCCTGTTGAAAAGGTCAAAAATGAGAAGTGGTTTTTCCATTTTGAAGGCATAATGCAGGAGGCGCGCGTGAGCATCAACGATTCTCTGGTAAAGACGCACAAAGGCGGTTATCTTCCTTTTACTGTCGACGCAACGCCTTTTTTGAAGAATAATTCCCAAAACATCATACAGGTAGAGGTCATTAATGTTGATGACGCCACCATTCCTCCCGGAAAACCGCTGGCCGATCTCGATTTTAACCTTTATGGCGGCATTTATCGCAATGTGCAGCTCATAAAGACCAATCTGGTACATATTTCAGATCCCGTTTATGCAAAAGAGGTGAACGGCGGCGGAATTTTAGTGCATTTCGATAGCGTTTCTTCGGAAAAAGCTTCCGGATTTGTAAAAGTGCATGTTGTCAATGATGCTGAAGCTGAAAAAGAACTGAAAGTGCGTGCCATTTTTACTTCGGAAGAAGGCGTGAAAATGACATTTTTGACACCTTATAAAAAACTGGCTTCCGGCGGGGATGAACATTTTACCGCTGAAGTTTCCGTAGAAAATCCGAAGCTTTGGAGCCCTTCTCATCCGAATTTATACGAACTGGAAGTTGAAGTTCTGGAAGGCGAAGAAGTTATAGACCGGCAGGCCATCACCACCGGGATTAGGAAGATCGAACTTACCGGAAACGCATTTTATCTCAACGGCCAGGAATTGTTCATTAATGGCACCAACCGCCACCAGGAATATCCTTACGTTGGTTACGCCATTTCTAATGAAGCCAATTATCGCGATGCCTACAAAATTAAACAGGCAGGTTTCAACTTCGTGCGGCTTTCACATTATCCACATGCCACGGCTTTTTTGAAAGCCTGTGATGAGCTGGGCTTGTTGGTGATGAATGCCATTCCCGGCTGGCAGTATTTTGAGGAAGGAACATTTGCTGAAAATGCGCTGCAGAATGTAAAGGATATGGTTTGTCGCGATCGCAATCATCCCAGCGTCATTTTTTGGGAAAATTCTTTGAATGAATCGGGAATGACTGAAGCATTTATGGTGGAAGCCAATGAAATCCTTAAAGCCGAACTGCCTTATGACAATACTTTTAGTGCCGGCTGGATAGATCATCCGGCTTATGACCTGTTTATTCCGGCGCGGCAACATGCACAGCCGCCTAACTACTGGAATGATTATAACACACCCAATCGCCCGATTCTAATTGCTGAATATGGCGACTGGGAATATTACGCGCAAAATGCCGGTTTTAACCAGAAGGCTTTTGGCGATCTTAAGGAAGAAGAGCGTACCAGCAGACAGCTTAGAGCTGCCGGTGAAAAAATGCTTTTACAGCAGGCATTGAATTTTCAGGAAGCCACAAATTCAAACTTAAAGGGCGAACAAACCATTGGAATGTCCAACTGGCTCATGTTCGATTATAACCGCGGATATGCCAATGATCTTGAAGCTTCAGGGATTTCAGATATTTTCAGGATCCCAAAATTCAGTTACTACTTTTATAAGAGTCAGAAGCCGCCATATCAGGGGAATTTTTCAGAACCTATGGTGTATATCGCCAACTACTGGCAGCCTAATTCCGCCCCAGATATCACTGTATACAGCAATGCTGAAGAAGTGGCTTTATACCTGAACGGCGAACTTATTGAGAAAAAGAAACCGACACGCACGTCCTTTTCAGATGAACTGTGGTATCCGCCATACACTTTTTCGATTCCTGAATTTGTTCCGGGGGAATTAAAAGCAGTTGGATTCATTGACGGGAAAGAAGTCGCCACACATTTGGTACGCACGCCGGGCGAGGTGTCAAAAATGGCACTTTCGGTAGATATTTCGGGAAAGGAGATTGCACGGGAGACTTCAGATGTAGTTTTTGTCTATGCCAAACTCCTGGATGAAAACGGAACCCTGGTTCACAACGCCAGTTTGCCGGTGACTTTTGAGATCACTTCCGGAGAAAATGCCGAACTCATTGGCGAAAATCCGGTTAAAGCCGAAGCCGGTATTGCCACGATCCTTTTAAGAACAAAAGAATTTAAAGCTCCTGTAACTATTGAAGCTAGAGCAGAGGGTATACCTGTTAGCAAAATTAAGGTCGAGTAAGTGAGCCTCATTTTTTTATGATCTAATCTCAGAATAGTTCATTTTTTTCTGCTGAAGGACTCAGCAGATGGAAGATATACCTGTAACAATAAATTAGGCTGTCATAAAATCTAGAATCATTTCCCATGAATTTCAAGACAGCTGATTTATTGATTTTCTTAATTATTTAACCACAATCTCATCTATAAAAATGAAGCCTGGTTTGCCGGCTCCTGTATGCCATTCGGGTAACATTCCCTGGGAATTTATTTTTACTTTGAGAAATCTTGTCTTTAGTTTTAAAGGCCCAGAAGAAAACTCCTGAATTATTAAACCCTGATCTTTTTCATCTAAAGGACTATTTGCCTGAGCTACTTTTTGGTAATTTTTTCCGTCTTTAGACGCGTGAAATTCTACATTTTTTGGCAGCATAATCCATGAAATTAAACGCTGATAAAAGTCGGCTGAAATTTCATTTACTTCAGTTGGGGCACCCAAATCGAGTACCACTTCTACATCCTGGCCGGCATAACCCTGCCAGCGGCCATCTGCAAAATTTTCGGAACCTTTGAGTCCGTCGGTTAAGCCAGTTGGACCTCCAGCTGTATAGGCAGGGTTGGCGGTGCTGTAACTGCCCTTTATTTTTGGAGTAACACCCAGCGCTTTATGAACATTGAAGAATCTTGAAGAGATTTCTCCGGCTTTACCATCATTATATCCTCTTGCCTGTACCAGGGTGTTAGAATTTATACTCAGATTTCCATTAAAGACGGGGGAGTCTTTCGTGGGTTCACTACCATCAAGGCTGTAGTGCAATTTAGTTAGAGGGAAGAGGCTGTTTAATTCTATTTTCATTTCGCCAGGTTGAATGGCCTGCCCCGCTTTTATAAAAACATGAGTTTCTATGTCTAACAAATCCTGCGCCTGTGCATCGTATTTTTTCAGGTTTTCATCGAGCCAGTAAGCTCTGTTTTCCTCTTGCCAGGCCTGTACATATGCTATTTTTAGCAGGTGAAGTTCGTCTAGTAATTCCTCCCTTTTTTGTTTTATTAGCTTAAGGTTAACCCCTTCTTTGTTGTTATAAAGTTTCTGTAATTCTAATATAAACAGGTTCTTTTTGGCAGTGTAAGCGGCACGTTGTGCTGCCAAAGCTGCAACCCTAACTGCTGTTTTATTGGTATTTACCTGCCGGGTTTTTTCCTGCAGTTCAAGCATTAACTTATTCGCTTCTTTGAGCATCTTCTGGTTCGCAGCCGCAATTGATGCTGTTTCTTCTTCGGGATAAAACTCGTAAATACTGCTCCAGGTAGAGGCATTTGCCATACTTGAAAACACGGGGATTTCTCTTAGCTGTGCAAATTTATTAAGGCTTTTCATTACACTTGACTTCCCGGTGACCCCAAAGAAGAATTGATCTACTCCCTTTTCAAATATTTCACGCCGGTTCTGTCTTTCCCGGCTGGCCTGCTCTTCTTCCTGGCTGGAAATAGGGTTCCAGGACATTTCTGCTCCCCAAATCATTCCGTGCCAGTTAGCATTAAACAAGGTTTCGCCATCATCATCCCAGGCTGTATTTATCATTCCCATGGCACCATATTCTTTCCCGTCGCGCACGTAGTTAGCGATGTTTTTAACCGCGACATCCAGGTTGGGATAGATCTCGCTCCAGCTTCTCACCCCTGGAGCTACCATGAAATCAAAACCTGACTCCTTAAAAGGTACAATAGCTTCATCAAAACTGTCTCGCGGGTCATAGCCCCAGGAGAGGATAATGAGATCTTTTGGGAGCTGTTCAATAATTTCCTGATGGTTTACCGCAATGTCTCCCCACATCATAGTGCGTTTACCGTACTTTTTCAAAATCCCGTCCAGTTTATTAATATGCATAGCATAAACGGCTTCCATTCCTAAAGAATCAACCAAATCTTTTGCTTTCCCTGAACCCAGTCCGTCTGTTTCATCGGCTCCAATATTGAAAAAAGGATGTTCATAGGCTTGGGCAGCATCGCCTAAGTAGGTTTCAAGAAACTTGTAAGTTGCAGGACTACCCGGATTCAAATTCCATTTAGTGTCGGCAATATTATTGTAAAAGGGAATTTTCAGGATCTCTTCCATATGTCCGAATGCCTGTTGATTGCCTATAATGGAGACGTGATATGGAGCGGCAAATTTCTCTAATTCAGTAATTTCTGCTGGGGTAAAGGCATCAGGAGGTGCGATATCGGCAAATTTTTCATTGCGAAGGGTGTGCTCGGTGTACAGGTTTATAAAATTCAGTTTATATTCTGAAAGCGTTTTGATCACACTCTTTACATAGTCTAAAGTAGGGATGGGGCCGCGGCTAATATCATCCATCCAGCCTCGATATTCAAGGGCAGGCCAATCTATAATTTCAGTTTCAAAAAGGGCATTTTCTTCTGATGTTTTGAGAAGTTGTTTCAAGGTTTGAACCCCATAGAAAAGCCCCTGAGAGGTATTGGCAATTATGCGGATTTTATCATCTATTTTGAGCCAGTAGCCCTGTGGGCCGATCTTCTGAAGAACTTCGGAAGAAGGAAGTAAATTTTTTGGAATGGAAACAGCCCCTTCACTTGCAGAATAGAGAATGATATCAGCTTTTTTGGCTGTTTTTACAGTCGATAATTTTGCCTGTGCTTTTTCTGAAAATACTTTTTTTAATTGTTCTAATGTAAAATTATTATGAGCCGTTTCATTGGTCCAGACCCTGGAATTATTAAGATTAAAACTATGGCTGGTTTTTTGGTTTATTTTCTGAGGTTTCGGAATTAAAACCGTCTCTTGAGCCAAAACCTGTTGTGATATTAAAACAAGTAAAAAGAATATTGCTCCCTGACTAAAAATAAACCTGGTTCTCTCCTTCATGAGGTGAAGGTTGTAAGTTGAAAGTAATCTGCTATGGTTCATTCGCGATGTAGACTATAAATGAAATTCAAAAATTGGCTGAGGGTGTTGTTTGGTATTTGGAGATACTTCAGGCTATTATTTTATTTTTATAAGTTTTGTTAACCTTGCTAAACTGTTAATCAAGTCCTTCTGAGTCTTTATATTTTTAAGTACTTCTTTCAGTTTTTGCACTAAAAGAAATTCACTAAAACTTTTGTTTAAATCTTTAATAAAGATAATAGTTTCTATCTACAAGTAATTCGAAAGTTAAAATAAAAAGGATACAAAAGAAATTGTTTTCAAATTTAACGGAATTTTTGAGTTAAATGCTATCTTTGAGTTTCTGAAGGTTATCTCAGGCAAAATTTTCAGGTTTTAATTGCATCTCCATAAGGAGGGTTGGTGTCATAAATTTTAAATTCTATACCCTACATATATAAATCGCCTATAATGAAAAAGCCTCTGCTTATTTTGACTTTTGCTGCTCTTAGTGCCTGCAATTCGTTCACTTCCTCTAAAACACCCAAGCCGTCACAAGAAAATATATCTAAGGATTTGGTGTTTCACAATCTTTTTAGTGCAGAAAACAATCCGGATATTTCCTGTTATCGTATTCCGGCATTGGTGACAGCTCCAAATGGAGATTTAATTGCCGCTATTGATGAACGGGTTCCTTCCTGTGCAGACCTTCGTGGTAGTGGGAATATAAATATTGTGCAGCGTAGAAGTGCCGATAACGGTAAGACCTGGACCACTAAAGAAACCGTCATAGATTTTCCCGAAGGCCGGTCAGCTTCAGACCCTTCAATGATTGTCGATGAACAAACCGGGGAGGTTTTCCTGTTCTACAATTATATGGACCTGGATAAAGAAAAGGATGTGTACTACTTGCATGTTATGAAAAGTAGCGACAATGGGAAAACCTGGACCAGCCCCAAAGATATCACTGCTCAGATCTCCAAAGAAGAATGGCACAACGATTTTAAGTTTATTACTTCGGGCAGGGGTATTCAAACTTCAGAAGGAAGGTTATTGCACACTCTTGTAAGATTAAAAGAAGGCGTTTATTTATTTGCCAGCGACGATCATGGAGACACCTGGTTCCTTATCGACTCTCCTGTAACACCGGCCGATGAGTCTAAAGTAATACAGCTAAGTAATGGAGATTATATGATCAACTCCCGTGTGAATACAGGGGAAGGTCACCGTTATGTACATATTTCGGAAGATAAAGGAAAAACTTGGAATACAAAAACCGAAGAAATCCTTGTGGATCCTGGAAACAATGCCAGTATTCTCCGTTATACTTCTGTTGAGGATGGAGACGATAAAAACAGGCTTTTATTTTCCAATTCCAACGATGCAAAAGCTCGTAAGAATTTAACGGTTAGAATTAGTTATGATGAAGGTGAAACCTGGAGTGAAGGGAAAACTATTTATACAGGTGGTGCGGCATATTCGTCGATGACAATACTTGAAAATGGTGAAATAGGAGTCTTTTTTGAAAAAGATGATTATAAAGAGAACTCTTTTACCAGCTTTTCTTTGGAATGGCTGACTAATGGTGAAGACAGTATTAACAAAGAATAAATTATTATAGAATTCAATTTTTGCCGATTAAATCGTTTCTAAATTTATTGATATGAAAAATATTTTACCATTTCTACTTTTACTAATTATGATTAGCTCTTGTGAAACAGGGAAATCATACACGGAGTTTAAAGACGTTGAAAATACTCCTGAAGACTATGCCATAATACCACTTCCTGTTAATATGAACACCGCGAAGGGCAGGTTTTTAGTAGATGACAACACACACATTGTTACAGAAGATACGCTATCTAAAGAGGCTGCTTTCCTGGCTGAGATGCTTTCTACAGCTTCAGGGTTTAAGATAGAAACTACAACTTCTACAGAAAAAAATGATCATGTCATTGTTCTCAAACTTGATTCTGAAATTCAGGAAGAAGAAGGTTACAGGCTGAAGGTTAGCTTTGATCAAATAGAAATTTCCGGAAAAACACCACAAGGGGTTTTTTACGGAATTCAGTCTTTACGCTTGTTGATGCCTCCATCAGCTGAAGTAGGACAAGTTGAAAGTTTGACTATCCCCGCTGTTGAAATAGAAGATGCTCCTCAATTCTCTTATCGCGGAATGCACCTGGATGTGGGTCGTCACATGTTCCCGGTAGAATTTATAAAAAAGTATGTCGATTTACTCGCGCTACATAAAATGAACCGTTTTCACTGGCATTTAACCGAAGATCAGGGCTGGCGTATTGAGATTAAAAAATATCCGAAACTTACTGAAATAGGTTCGGTAAGAAAAGGGACTATGGTTGAAAAGAACTGGGATGAAAATGACGGAAAAGAATATGGAGGTTTTTATACCCAGGAGGAGGTGAAAGAAATAGTGGCTTACGCTGCAGCCAGGCACATTACGATAATTCCAGAAATTGAAATGCCCGGCCATGCTACAGCCGCTTTAGCTGCATACCCGGAGTTAGGGAATGGTACAGGACCTTATGAAGTGGAAACTAAATGGGGTGTTTTTCCTACAATTTTTGCTCCTAAAGAAGAAACTTTTGAGTTCCTGGAAGATGTGCTTACAGAGGTGATGGAGTTGTTCCCGAGTGAATATATACATATTGGGGGAGATGAAGCTCCTAAAAAGGAGTGGGAAGAGAGTGCACAGGCACAGGCGGTGATCAAACGTGAAGGTTTGAAGGATGAACATGAATTACAGAGTTATTTTATACAACGAATCGAAAAGTTTCTTAATGAAAATGGTCGGCAAATTATAGGTTGGGACGAGATCCTTGAAGGTGGTTTGGCACCTAATGCCACAGTAATGTCCTGGAGAGGCTCTAAAGGTGGTATAGAAGCGGCTAAACAGGGTCACGATGTAGTAATGACCCCTAACGATCACCTGTATTTTGATTATTATCAGTCCAAAAATGAAGATGAACCCCTGGGAATAGGTGGTTTTGTGCCTGTTGAAAAAGTTTATTCTTTCAACCCTGTGCCAGAAGAACTCTCAGAAGAGCAAGCAAAGCATATTTTAGGAGCTCAGGCAAATTTGTGGACAGAATATATAAAAACAACCGATCATGTAGAATACATGGTTTTACCCCGGCTCACAGCTTTATCTGAAGTGAACTGGACACCCTCTGCGAAAAAAGATTGGGAAGGCTTCCTGTCAAGACTGGAGGTAATGAAAGAGCGTTATGAGGCGCTTGGTTATAACTATGCCACTCATGTATTTGAAGAGGAGCAAAATTTAACAGAAGGTAAACAACAATAACCCTACACTTGTTTGATGTGAGTCTAAAAACTCCTGTTCAGCGAAATTTTCAACTTTCAATGAACAGGAGTTTTTTTATAATATCCTGAAGCTATATGATGATCAAGAGTAAATTTTTATTTCAAAAATGGTACACAATATTGACATTTTTGGCTCTCCATTTAACTGGGTATTCCCAGGTTACCATGCCATATATCTTTTCAGATAATATGGTGTTGCAACGAGACATGCCCATTGTTATATGGGGGGAATACCTCCCTGGAGAAATTGTACAGGTCAAATTTTCTTCAGAAGTGAAAGAAGTAGAAACCAGTGCCGATTCATCCTGGCAGGTCTCTTTTTCAGCCTTGCCGGGCAATGCCGTCCCCCGGGTTTTATCGGTTTACACCAAAACCGATTCTTTGGAGTATTCGAATATTCTCATTGGAGATGTGTGGCTGTTAGCGGGTCAGTCAAATATGGAATGGTCGCTGGGGCAGGAGATGCATTATGAAACCGAAAAGGAACAGCTCGCTGGTTCTGCACTTCGCTTTTATAATCCACAATATGTTGGTAAAGGTATTTATGGTGAAAAATACTCTGAAGAAGATCTTGAAAAACTGCATCCTGCCGGTTTTTTTAGGGGTAGCTGGGAGGAGAGTGCACTGCCGCAGGTGGCGAAATTAAGTGCTGTAGGCTATTACTTCGGAAAAGAAATACTTCAACATGAAAACATTCCGGTAGGCCTCATAAATCTAGCTGTTGGTGGTGCTCCAATCGAAGCCTTCATTTCCGAAGAAACGCTTTTAAAAGACCGAAAGTTTCGAAATAAAATTTCTGGGAATTGGCTCGAAAATGACGAATTACCCGTTTGGGTTAGAGAAAGAGGAGAGCAAAATGTTGGAGGAGTTGCTTTGTATAGTAACCAAACAGGGGCCAATCACGCTTACAAACCCGGATTTATCTATGAATCTGGAGTCAAGCCTATTGTAAATATGCCCATAAAAGGCGTTTTATGGTATCAGGGAGAAAGTAATGCTCAGGAGTTACCACGAGTTTTAGAGTACCCCCAATTACAGAAATTACTGATTAAAAGTTATCGGGAAAAATGGCATCAAAACTCCCTGCCTTTTTATTGGGTACAGCTTTCTTCTATAGATACTACCAATTATAAGTCGCAGTATTGGCCACTGTTTCGCAATCTGCAACGGCTTCTGTTACAGGAAATAAAACATGCTGGCATGGCGGTAAGTAGTGATGTGGGTAACAAAAATGATGTACATCCACGCAACAAAAAAGTGATAGGTGAAAGGTTGGCGCGGTGGGCATTGCGCAATGATTATAACAAGAATATTGAAGTTTCTGGTCCTTTACCTATAGGGGCGTCCTATTCTCAGGGGAAAGTGATCATCAATTTTGCACACACCGCAGGAGGCTTAAAAACGCCAGGGGAAGAAGCCGTTCAAGGTTTTTCTTTAAACGGAAAACATCCTGTACCGGGTATAATCGACGGGACCAGAATCATTATAAAAACCTCTCAAAAGCCTGAAATGATATACTATGGCTGGCTTCCCTATTCTTCAGGAAACCTTATGAACAGTGAGCAGTTGCCGGCTTCCACTTTTCAAATTGGAGTAGATTAAACAGCAAGCGTAAATAGAGACTCCTAAAATGTCATTTTTGACACCTTACAAAATGGACTAATAGAATGTATTAAAACTTTAAAGCCTTCAGGGAATAAAATTGATTTTTAAGTTTTAAATAAGATAACGAAATTTTTATTCTTTTAATTTTCTTACTAAAATGAAATTTTAACTTTCATTATCGAATATTTTAATACTTTTTTATATTTTTGAGAATCAGGTTTCATCATTAATTAACCATTCTTCAGCAAAGAAAAAATCAACAATAAATAAAAATATCTATTATGAGTGCAGATCGCAGATCGTTTTTAAGAAATATGGCCCTTGGATCGGGCGCTATTGCTACCGGGGCATTTTTAAAATCCTGTGCCAGCGAGGAGAAATTATCGCAAATTAAAGCTGCTGCAAGCAGGCGGCCGGCTATGAATTTTAATATGTCGGGTTATGCTGCACCTGCACTTGATACTGTTCGGATAGGGATTGTGGGGATTGGAGATCGTGGGGCAGGGGCTGTAGAGAGAATGACTTTTATTGAAGGTGTAGAAATTACAGCGCTTTGTGATACCCGGCAGGCTGCTGTTGATGGAGGACAGGAAATACTGAAGAAAGCCGGATTACCAAAAGCAGCTGAATACGTAAATGGTGAAAAGGGGTATATAGAGATGTGCCAAAGTGATAATATTGACCTGGTGTATATTGTTACTTCCTGGGAATGGCACATACCCATTGCTCTTGAAGCTATGGAAAACGGTAAGCATACGGCTGTTGAAGTTTCTACTGCACGTACCCTGGAGGAATGCTGGCAAATTGTTGAAACTTCTGAAAGAACCCGCAAACATTGTGTGATTCTTGAAAATTGCTGCTATGACTTTTTTGAGTTAATGACCCTTAACATGGCAAGGCAGGGTGTTTTTGGAGATCTTGTACATGGGGAAGGGGCGTATATCCACGATCTTGATTACTGGCACTTTAACCGGCCTCAGGATGATAAAATGACCGATGGTGCTTATGATAATTACTGGCGACTCAAGGAAAATAAACGTCATGCCAACGTATATCCTACTCATGGTTTAGGTCCAATTTGTCAGGCTATGGATATTAATAGAGGAGATAAGATGGACTTTCTTACCTCTATAATGAGTGACGATTTTACCCTGAGCAAAAGAATTGAAGAAGAAGCTGAAAAAAACCCCGATTTAAAACAATTTGTGGGAGCCAATATGAGGGGAAATATGGACATCCAGCTTATCAAAACTAATAAGGGTCGTACCATCATGATTCAGCATGATATTAGTTCACCCCGACCTTATTCCCGTATTCATATGTTAAGCGGTACCAAGTGTTTCGCCCAAAAATGGCCTTTACAGCACATTGCTTTTGGTCATGAGATCGCCGATGCAGATAAAATGAAAGAACTTGAAGAGAAATATACTCCCGAAATTGTACGTAAAGTTGGAGAAATGGCTAAAAAAGTTGGCGGCCATGGGGGGATGGATTTTATGATGGACTGGAGGTTGATTGACTGTCTTAGAAATGGACTTCCCATGGATATGGATGTTTATGATGCCGCTGCCTGGAGTAGTATAACTTCATTGAGTGAATGGTCTATTGCCAATAAATCTAATTCTATTGAAGTACCAGATTTTACTCGTGGGGCCTGGAAAACTAACAAACCTGTGAATTTAACTTTAGAAGGCGGAGGTACTACCGGAGTAAGAAATTTAGATAGAAAAGCAAACAGCAAGCAATTATCTGTTGAATAGGAGCTGTTAAGTTTCCTAAATTTTAAATGAAAGTCTTTCTGTAACCAGATGTGTTTTTACCTCCTTAGTATGTACTTTCGTGTATCCCTTGTAATAGTTCCTGTCCTGGTACAGGACAGGAACTTTATAAGAAGTGCATCCTAATTTTATATTTATTTTGGTTGTTGGTTTGTGGTATGATGATGTGGGAAGAAACAAAAACTTCAGCTGGAATGGAAAATACCCGGAGGTTCCAAAAATGTCATTTCAACTGAATATTTTTTCCGAAGCTAACCCCTAATTAAATCAAAATTAACCTCTATGTCCATGCGTTTATTTAGAAGTACCTCAACAGTAATACTGGCTTTTTTTTCAGTATTCCAACTTGTGATTGCACAAGATCGTAAACCCGATCCAATATTTGAGAACCCAAATGTGCAGGCAGAAAACAGGCTCCCTATGCGTGCTGCTTATTTTCCTTATGAAAACAAAGAATTAGCCCAAGAGAGGAACAAAGAAGCTTCTAACCGTTTTCTTGACCTAAACGGAACCTGGAAATTTTTTTGGACCGAACATTATAATAATCTTCCCGATAATTTTGAGGCTGTAGATTTTGACGATTCGGGCTGGGACGATTTTAAGGTGCCGGCAAACTGGGAATTTAATGGCTATGGAACACCAATCTATGTGAACCACCCTTTTGAATTTGCCGTTAAGAATCCAAATCCGCCTTTTATTGAAAATGAAAAAAATCCTGCAGGTATTTACCGCAGGGAGATAGAACTCCCTGAAAACTGGAGTGATATGCCGGTATTTATCCATTTGGGAGCTGTAAAATCGGCTTTTAGACTCTATGTCAATGGCGAGTATGTGGGCTTAGGTGAAGATAGTAAACTGGAATCTGAATATGAACTTACCAATTTTGTTAAACCTGGTAAGAACCAGATTACTATAGAAGTGCGTCGCTGGAGTGACGGCAGTTACCTGGAGGCGCAAGATTTTTGGCGCATTAGTGGGATTCAAAGAAATGTCTATTTATACGCCCGTCCAAAAGTGCATTTTTACGACCTCTTTGTTAAAAGTGGATTAACCAATAATTATACTGACGGAGAGTTTTCAGTAGACCTGGAGCTTTGGAACCATACTGATGAAGATCAGGGAGAAAATACAGTAGTAGTTAAACTTTTTGACGCTTCTCACAATGAAATTTATAAAGCTGAACAAAAGACAATTGGTCTTAAGCGGAAGCTTGGAAAAACAGTGCTTCAGTTCAAAGAATTAATTCCGAATGTACACCATTGGTCGGCTGAAACACCAAATTTGTATACTCTCGAATTAACACTTTTAGATTCCGAAGGAAAGGTGAAGGAGGTGATTCACACCAATGTTGGTTTTAAATCTTATGAAATAGACGGATATCAGTTTTTAGTCAACGGTAAATCTGTTTGGTTTAAAGGCGTAAACCGCCACGAATCTCACCCAGAAACTGCTCATGTAATGACACGGGAGCAGATGCGCGAAGACATTCGTATTATGAAAGAGCTCAACATGAATGCGGTGAGACTTTCTCATTATCCAAATGATCCTTACTGGTACGAGTTGTGCGACAAATACGGATTTTATGTTATTGATGAAGCCAATATTGAATCCCACGGGATGTATTACGAACCTGAAAGCACTTTAGGTAACGATCCTGAATGGGAGCATGCCCACATGTTGCGAATCAAAAGAATGGTAGAGCGGGATAAAAACCATCCTTCGATTGTTGCCTGGAGCCTTGGAAACGAGGCAGGGAATGGGTATAATTTTTATAAAGCCTATAACTGGCTTAAAGGCTTTGATCCTACCAGGCCGGTGCAATACGAACGTTCTACTACCGAGTGGAATACCGATATCATTGTACCTCAATACCCTCACCCGGCGTCTATGGAGCGTTGGGCACAAAGCAACCCCGATCGCCCATACATTATGAGTGAATATGCTCACGCAATGGGAAATAGCCTTGGTAACTTTAAAGAGTACTGGGAGGTTATAGAAAAATACCCTCAACTACAGGGAGGATATATTTGGGATTGGGTAGACCAGGGAATTTACAAAGAGGTAGATGGAAAAAAGGTGTTTGGCTATGGCGGCGACTGGGGGCCTGAAGGTACTCCAAGTGATAACAACTTTTTAATAAATGGAGTTATTATGCCCGATCGTAGCTGGAATCCACACGCGTATGAGGTGCGCAAGGTATACCAGGAAGTAGGTTTCAGTTTAACTGAAGATAAAGAGAAAGTAGAGATCTTCAATAAATATTTCTTCCGGGATCTTTCTAATTATGAATTCTCTGTAGAATTACTCAAAAATGGAGAAGTGGTAAAATCTGAAAAATTAGGAAGTTTTTCTATAGCTCCAAGAAATACAGTTGCAGTAGAGCTTCCTTTTAGTGTGCCTACAGATACGACAGCAGAATACAGGTTGCATTTTACCGGTATACTTGCTCAGGAAGAAGGTTTTGTAGCCCCCGGTACTCTTTTAGCCGAAGCCGAGTTTGCTGTTACTCCTCCTGTTTCTGAAAACCAGGTTTTAGAAGCTGTAGATTTTAAAGTTGAAGAAAAAGGTGACCTGGTAAGCTTTTCAAAAGGTTCTTTTTCAATTAGTTTTAATAAAACAACCGGAAGGTTTTCAGATTATAAATACAAAAGGGATGTTCTGATAGAAAAAGGTCCGCAATTAAGCCTTTTTAGACCCCTGGTTGATAACGACTTTGGTGGCGGACTAAACAGGAAGCTTGATTATCTAAAGCAGCCTGAACTTGAAGTTGTAGAGTTTACGCATGGTAAAAATGCAGAAGGTGCCACTCAGGTTAAAGTTATTTATGACGTGTTACAGGGAGATGCCAAATTGACCCAGGTTACTACCATCTTCGATGATGGCGTACTCAAGGTGGATAATAATTTTGAAGCCGTGAAAGGAAATCATGAAATGTTGTTAAAATTCGGGAATGAGTTATTGCTTCCGAAGAAATTTGACACTTTTAAATGGTATGGTCGTGGCCCATGGGAGAGTTATGAAGACCGAAAATTTAGCGCCATGGTTGGCATCTACAAAGGAAGTGTAGAAGAGCAATACCATCCTTATATAAGGCCACAGGAATCTGGCAATAAAACAGATGTGCGTTGGGCCGAGATCTCAAATGGACGTAATACAGGTATTAAAGTAGGTTTTACTGAAGACCTGCTAAATGTTTCGGCTTTACCTTACTCTAAGGAACAACTGTATCCTTCTTCAGAAAAAGGACAGGAAAATTCCAGACTCTTGAAAAAAGGGGAACATACCTACCTGGATATTGATTTAAAACAAATGGGTGTTGCTGGTATTAACAGCTGGGGAAGTTTAGCCTTAGAAAAATACCGTATGCCCTTTAAAAATTACAGTTACAGCTATATTATTAAGCCGCTGTAAATTTTTGGTTGAGCAGTAGTGCAGCCTGTCAGATTTTGACCTTACCTAAATCTGGCAGGCTTCTTTATGTTTAAAAAAAAAAAGGAGCTACTTATTAATGAATATTGAATCCGCATCTTCTAAGTGTCTCAAGGAATAGGACACAATTCCGCTCATGGTCAAGATCAGCCTTTATTTACTGGCTGAACAGGAGAATATATAGGCTTAATCCTCCACAAAATTTGAAGGTTATGGAGGTTATGTAGAGGAATTCTTCAGGTGAAAAATGCCATTTTTGACAAGCTTTTTTGGGTACATCAGGCCTTCTAAAAGGAATTGATTACAAGCTTTGCTTTCTCTATTACTTCGGAAGCAGTGGTTTGGTCAAAGTTGTTATTACTGAAAAGATGCAGGATTTCCTCCAATTCTTTTAGAGCCTTTTGATTATTGGTATTTCTGAATTCTTCTTTCAAAATCAGAATTTTTTCATACGCCTGAATGCCTGCAAGGAGTTTTTCAAATCTTATGGAAGTCCTTCCACCGGGATAAACAAAATAGGTGTCTCCCGCAGCCCAGGTAGTAAACCTGCTGTCTAGTAAAGGTTCTTTAACCCAGCTGGCATAAGCCCAACGCAGGTATCCATCAAGACCTTGTGAAGCTGCATACCAGCCATACCATTCGCTCTCGGCCGGCGGACTAAAAGTAAAACTGTTGGGAGCAGCATGTGCACAACTGGTATAAAAAGTACTAATCTTGCTATTGTTTTTACGCTCCTCCTTAACTTCCTGGGGAAATGACTCTTCCATAGAAAGACAGTAGTCATCAATTTCTTCATATAATTCTGGATGGTTTCCACCTGCAAATGAAATCTTGAAATTTGCATCGGCTGCTTTAATGACCTTTATGGTTTCCTGCATCACTTCCATAGGGCGCTCGTCCATAGAAATATAGGTTTTGTGAAACCAGCCTTTTTCTTTGAGATGGGCGGCAAATGAGGTGAGCATTGCGCCCCACATTTCTTCATATTCTTTTTCCCCGGGTTCCGTTTCTACAATTTTCATAGAATTACTGGCTTCATCAAAATATTCAAAGGATAACCGCCATGGCACCATGGAATAGCAGTTAATTTGTTTATCTACGCCCATTTTTATTATGAACTCTACCCACTTATCAAAAGCGGTAAAGCCAAATTCCCATTGCCCATTTATTTTCCGCTTCCAGGTCACCATAGATTGAAAGGGGTCATAGGTTTGTCCGTTCCAGGGTTTATTCATAATAGAGGCAGTAATAGATTTTCCTCCGGCATTGGCGTAATGCTGAATATCTTTTTCCATAGCTTCAAAATGAGCCTTACTCCACAGTTCGGTTTGATAGTAACGTGCAGCAGCGTAAGGGTTTTGCCAAAGATCGAGGTGAAAACGCCATTTTTGAGGGGTTGGTATTTTTCGGTCTTTGACGTTAATCTCAATTCTCAGTTTTTTTATGACTTTTTTGCCATCCAGTACTTTTAAGGTTCCTGTATAGCTTCCGGGAAAAGCATTTTGAGGGATCCATATTTTCACCCATCCGGGACGGGTCGAATTTTTAGGAATTAAAAGGCTTTTAGTGAGATGATCTATAGGGTCGGCCACAAGGGTAGAATCAAAATCTTTAGCGTTTCGGTGACCGCATGCTCCTTTTTTATCTTTATTGAGTTCATCGGTCATTACATAGCGCACAAACCCTGTAGAAATAGTTCTCTGTTCTATTCTCCACTTTTTATTACTGTTATGCACTAAATCGCTCACTTCAAAGGAAAGTTCTAAAGGAGATTTAACTGCCGAAACCACGAATTGGGCAGATACCCGCTCACCCTTCCAGCCGGTCATCTCAACCTTATTGGAAATATCCCCGACCCTGGCTGGTTCCTCTTTTTTGTAGCGAGTATCAGTGTTTCCCCAGCCTATTACATTTTGACGCTTATTCTGCCACAAATGCACCGGAGTAGGAATGGGGTTCGATATTTCAGAGTAAGTCTCTGGAAATTCATCCTGTCCTGTTATTTTATCGGAAAAATTTTGATCTACAGGATTTTGAGCCCACATTGGAGCATCCAGGAAGAAAAATGCAAATACCAAAAAAACTGACTTGATGATGTTCATAACAAGAATTTAGACTTCTGTAAAAGAAATATAAGTTGAGGTGGTAACTTAAACCAGTGATATTAAAAAAGTGTTATCGACTCAGTTTAAACACTAATGTTTCGTGGGATTGAACTTGGAAATTTAATTTGTCAGTTTTTCTGTAATCTTTTTTGCTCCATACATCCAGCAGTTTATATTTTCCGTCCAGACCTAAACTGCTCAGGTTTTCTTTAAATCTTTGTTTTTTTTCAGAAGTATTTAAGATACCAACCGCATAATTTCCATCGGTTAAAGGTTTCACGAAAACCTGCCAGTTGTCTTTATTAATTACTCTTTTGCCCTGTTTGCCCAATGGATCCTGATCTATGGCAATTATATCTTTATTAGTTAGAATTCTCCGGGTTTCTTCATCCATATTTCTCACGTCATTGCTTATCATCAATGGGGCAGCTATAAGAGACCACAAACTCATTTGGCTTTGATATTCGGTATTTGTGGCACCATGACCACCCTGATCTCCAGAAGGGCCACTTTTGCCATGAAGCCCCACCACAAGCATATCTGGGTCATTCCATCCTCCCGGACCGGCATATTCATCCAGTTCGGCATTGATTTCCAGAATATCAAGTATTCCATAACCAATACTTTCTTCATGAAGGTTGGTGCCTTCGGGAGCGTTTGCACTCCATTTATCCCGAATATCATAAGTGGTTCGCCACAACTGTCCGCCAGCCTCTTTAGCCCATAGCCAAGGCTCCCGCTGTCCCCATTCACATACAGAAAACACGATCTGCCGCCCAGAATTTTGCAAAGCATCAGCCATTTTAGAGTACCTTTTCTCTGCAGTTTTTCTATCGGTTGGGGCACCACAGTAGTCGTATTTTAAATAGTCTACATCCCAGGATGCAAAAGTTTTGGCGTCTTGTTCTTCAAACCCCAGACTGGCTGTGTACCCGGCACAGGTAAGTTGTGCCGCATCGGAATAGATACCAAGTTTCATTCCCTTGCTGTGAAGGTATTTTGCCAGAGCTTTAATTCCTGAAGGAAATTTTTCAGGATCGGGAATTATATTGTTTCTTTTATCGCGACCTCCCTGCCAGCCGTCATCAATAAAAATGTACTCATAACCCAGCTCTACAAGACCTTCCTCTACCATAGCATCGGCCATAGATTTGATGTCTTGTTCATTAATATCATCTCCAAAATAATTCCAGGTCATAAATCCCATGGGGGGAGTAGGAGCCAACAGGGAGTCCTGGGCACTTGAAAACAATGAGAAACAGAGTGCAAGCAGTAGAATTAGGGGTTTAGGCGTCATAGTAATTGTGTTAAGAAGGTTAAATACAGGTTATTCAGTTTTTAGAATACGATTTACAATTTAGTATAAAGCCAAATTTTTCAGTCTCGAAAGTATAAGCTTTTAATTTTGAGTTATATAATTCATTATTAGATAAATTCGTAATCGAATAATTTACCTTTTGTTGTGATAGCTACTAAAAATTTAATTATTTAAAGGAAAGATGTTGATTAGGATCTACGGAAGATTTTCAAATTTTATTTGAGGAGCAGAACCATTTTCCTTGCGGCTAAACTCTGTTTCAACTTGAGTAAAATCGTTGAAAAATCCACAGTTCTTCAAATAATAACCTTCATCGATTTCACCACCTGCATAATCCAGCCGGTCTTTTTGGTTAGCCGTGGCATCGGCTGTAAAGATAGCCTTGGTGAGTTCTATCCAGCCCTTGTCTTTATCATAGATCCACTGGTTTTTATAATGAGCTTTTCGAGCAGTATCACCGGTGGCAGGCACAAAATTTTCTAAGAAAGAATATAAATTACCAAGGTAATTACTTGCCTTGGGTCTTTTAAAACTGGCGATAAGCTCCCACTGGTCTTTTTCAGGTGTGTAAAAATAGGCGGTATAGACAGTATGATCGGGACCGGCAGGTTCGCCTTTTAATAGGAAACGGTAGGTTGTTCCTGCTTTCCACATATAGCGTTTAAAACTTTGCCCGCCTGAACCTTCGTTGCCGAATTCGCCCGTATTCACTCCGTCGCCTTTTTTAAGTAATACGATTTTCTGGTCTTCGGGGATCTCAGCAGGATCTTGCGTGTCGTAAGGGCTCCATACCGAGAAAAGAATGCGGCGTTCGCTCTCAGAATTTACCTGTATGCCAAAATAGCCGTGAGAAAATCCGTTTGCCATATAATAGGAGCCAATTACATCTTCGCCTTCGGGGACTTCTATTTCGTTATAAAAATATAGTGTTTTTTCACTTTTCTCCGGAATAGGGTAGCGGAGGTGTACAGAGGGACCCCGACGCCCAAAATGGAAATTGTCTATTACAAAATTCACATCGCCTTCTGCAGCATTTCCGGCTAATAAGACTTCATTTATATCCACAGAAACATCTGGATCTGGCTGTAATATTTCCAAAATAAGTTCCTGGTATCCAGACTGGTTGATTGGATACTCTCCCAGGTAAACATCACCAAAAATGTCATTTTTGAGAGGTATTTTCTTACTTATACCATTTAAAGTAGCCTTTAAAATAACTTTTTCAGAAGAGGTCTTTAAGTGTAAGCCCACACTTAGTTCGCCTTGCCCTGAAATCCTGAAGTAGGTCTTTAGAGGTTCGCTGCCGTTCCAGTTTCGGATTCCTTCTTTTGTTATAGTTTGATGATCGTGCTGTTCATTGTGGGAAATCCATGAATTTTCTCCTGCGGGAATGCGTTGTGTATACTGTACCGATGCTTCTTTAGAAGACTCCTTATTTTCACAGGAAATCAGGAGAATATTTAATAGAACGATTACTAAAAGCTGGAATTTTTTCATTGTAAAGACGATTATTAGATTATTCAGAAGAAATTGAAATTAATGACTCCAATTCATTTTAGAGACCCAATGGGTGGTCAAAAAGGTCTTTTTTCTTCAAGCTGTTTTACTTTAATATTTTGGATGACACCCTGAAAGACTGATTCTACTGAGGAGCCAAAGAATTCTAAAGGAATCAAGGTTTGGATATTCTTACTTCCAATTAATTTTCCATCAGCGTATAAAGTGGTTTTGCCTTTTTCACCCAATATTCTCAAATGAGTTGTTTTGTCGATAGGAATATTATGTTCAAAAATTATCACATTTGGTTTATGAGAGGTTAGCGGGGTATCTCCTTCTGTTTGATTTGCCCGAACAATGGCAATACCTCTTTTTGTGTATGAGGTGTCATTTTCCTTAAAAGTATATTCCAAATCTGTATAAACTGTGGCCAATTGTGAAGATAACAGTGCTTCTTTACCGGGAGAGGAGCTTGTTCTTTTAAGGGTAATTTCTGCAGACCAGGGATATTCTAAATTCTTTAATGTTGTGCAAGTCTCTTTTTTTGAACTTCCGGATAAATCAATTTTATTTTTGCTGAGTATGATATTTTCATTCGTGAAATACCGTGACAGGATCGAAGTGTTCGGAATTTTTATTAAAGCTGTTGCTTTACTATTAAATTCTTCTACCGAGTCGTAGGCTTTTGTCCCCCACATTTTTTCAGAAAAAACAAATATGGATGGCAGCACGAGTCGTGCAATTTCAGAAATATTGTATCCTGTGGGGCCAAAGTCATTCCAGATATGTAATTTACTTCCCAGGAGATTTTGATCACCTTGCGACAGGTTTTGTTCCTTTTTATTACTAAAGATGAGAGGGCTCCATTCTTCATAAATAAATTTATTGTTCACCCCGTAATAAGGAGCTCCGGGAACTATGTAGGAGAAATAGTGGGAAGAATTAATTAAACTATATCCTTCCTGGGATTTATCTTTGGCAGCACTGGTTTCCCACATGTCTATGATCACATCATTGTCTATTGTTGTGTTACCTGGCATATTTTCAAATCCGGACCAGATTCGGGCATTTTTTCCGTGTTTTTTGACAACTGTATTAAAGTGATTTATATATTTTAGGAATGTGTCTCCAATTTTAAATTTGAGGGAGTCGTCTTTTATGCTGTTAATACGATACTCATCTGTACCTAGATGAAAATCGGGAGCGTTAAAATGAGGAATAACTTCTGCCAGGATTTCTTCCATAAATTCGTACGTATCTTCATTAGTAATATCCAGGTAATTTGGACTTAGCCAAGGGCTCTTAAGATCGGGTCGTATATTTGTAAAGGCCAGGGAATGCCCAGGGGAATCTATCTCTGGTGTAATCGTAATACCGTAAGAGGCTGCAAAATCCTGAAGTTCCTCAATCTCTTCCCAGCTATAATAGCCATCTTTTGCTGTGAGTTCGGGATATTTTTTGCTTTCCAGGCGGTATGCACTGTAACCTCCCCAGGAATTATCACTAAGATGTAAATGAAGTTCATTCATCTTTACCCAGGCCATAATCCTAATAAAATCCTTCAATTCATCTACAGTAAAAAACTTGCGGGCCACATCAATCATCAACATACGTTTTTCGTAAGTTGGGAAGTCGATAATTGTGCCGGCTGAAAGTTTACCATTTTGGTTAGCCTGAGAGAATAACTGCAGCAATGTTCTGGTGGCGTGAACCAGGCCATTGTATGAGTCGGCTTTTATAGCGGTATTCATACCCAGTTTTATGTGGTAAGCATCCTTTTGAGCATTAATATCAAAATACGCTGTGTCAAATTCCAAATTTAGAACAGAATCACCCGGAGCATCTATAAGGGGAATTCCAAGATCTATCAGTTCAAGTTTAAATCTGTTTAACAGTATTTGTTCTTTATCATTAATATTAGAAGGGAATTTTACATGTATTGCTTTAAAGTGTATTTGACTTCCCGTGGGATTCCACTGTTGGGGTGCAGGAATGATATTTATGGAATTTTGGGCAAGAACACAGAAGTGGAGTAATGCAACAATAAAGGTTAGAGTTAATTTTTTCATGAAAATCGGGGGAGGAGTTATACAATTAGCTACAGCCTGATAAAGGATCTGAGCAACAGAAACAAAAATATAGTAAAAGCCCTGCGGAAATTTCAGCAGGGCATTACAATAGAGGCTAAAATTCAAATAGTTAAATAGTGTATATTTTGTTTCTTCTAAATATTTAAATAAATGACAAGTTTTAATATCCTGTATTATTCGGTTTTAAATTAGGATTTTTATCAATTGCCCCCTGTGGAATAGGTAAGAGATAGTTTTTAGGAGCTTGAAATTGACGGTTCTCAATTAAGTTTGCAGGGAGGTTCAAAGATACATTATGGTCCCCATTTGGTTGTGTGGATTCGAGAACTGTTCCTCTTTTCACACCGATTAAATCTCCATTAAGAACATCACCGGCAATTTCCCAGCGTATGATATCATCTCTACGTAATCCTTCCATAGCAAATTCCACGCGACGTTCATTTCTCACCAATTTTCTTAAACTTTCTTGAGATGAATATTTAGCTCTGTCTACTGCAGGCATATTTGCTCTTAACCGTACTTTATCTATGGCTTCATATAGTTCATTGTCTATTTGTCCTAACTCTACCTTCGCTTCAGCAATGGTTAAAAGCACTTCGGCATATCTAAAAATATAAATATCATTACCCATATTCCAATACGGTGAACCTGGATCTAAATCCATAAAAGTTGTATACTTTTTAAAATTATAACCAGTTTTAGAAGCATTGTCGGCTGTGCTGTAGTAGTCATTACTGCCTTCTTCTATAGATAGGTACACCTGGTTTGCAAAAACCTGACCTGGATAAACAATCGTTGCTCTCAATCTTGGATCCCTGTTTTTATATGGATTGGAGGGATCATACTCTCCTGTTTCCCTGGCTTCTTCGATGGTTTTCCCGTCAGTCATTTCAAAGGCATCTACTAATGATTGTGTAGGAACTACTGAAGACCAGCCCCCAAGTCCATTGGGTAAAAACGGAGTAAAATCCATAGCATAAAAGTCTGCAGTGTGCTGTACCGATAAAATCACTTCGCTGTTTTGTTCATTTGCCGGATCAAAAAGACCTTCAAAAGTTGGGTTTAATGAATAGCCAGATATCTCTTTAGCAGTTGTCAAAGCTTTGCTGTACTCTTTAAAGTAGAGGTAATATCTCATAAGCAATGCTTGAGCTGCGCCCTTTGTAGCTTTACCATATTCTCCTCCGGGATAAGATTCTGGGAGTACTCCAATTACATCCTTTAATTCGTCTTCAATAAATTTGCGGATGATCTCCCGGGAATCTCGTGGAACTTTAGCTTCTTCGGGAGTGGCAAAGTTTTCGGTAATCAAAGGTACATCGCCATAATTCGTAGTAAGTACATAGTAATTATATGCTCTAATAAAACGTACCTGAGCTTTATAAATGGCCCTTTTTTCTTCTGAGACTTCAGTTGCTTTATCTACATTTTCAAGAAATTCATTACTTCGGTTTATGGTTCCAAAATTATAATATGAAGCCCCCGGGTCTGCTGCAGAAACATTTCCATTACCTATATTGGTCCAGCCTTCCCATGGGAAATTATTATATGCGTTATCTGAGCCTGCATCACGGTACATCAGGGAACCTCCACTTTCAAATCCATTATATATTCCCGTGAGTGCCAGCTCTAAATCTTTTTCATTTTTCCAGAAAGTGGAAGGGGAGAGAGCGTCATTTGGTGCTGTTTCTAAAAATGAATCGTCACAAGCACTTAACGTAACTACTATTCCCAGTAAGTATATTATTTTTCTCATATTTTTTAAATTAAAAAGTTAAGTTCAATCCTACCGAATTAGTCATTACGACTGGATAGCTGCTACCACGTCCTGATGGTGCTTCTGGATCCCATCCTTTGAGATAATTTGTAACTGTAAAGAGATTTTGGGCACTGTAATACACTCTAAGGCGTGAGATATTCCAGCTTTCTAAAATATTTTGGGGAATGTTATATCCAATTTGAAGGTTTTTCATCCTCAAATAATCTGTGCTCCTCAACCAGTAACTTGTTGTTGAGTTTTGTGGCATACTAGGGCCATATATTCCATCTACGAGTCGTGGTACACTAGTGTTGGTATTAGTTGGTGTCCATCTATCTAACCAAATGGCAGATGGTTTTTGGGCATCGCCGTTAACGGCTCCAATAGCATCAAAATCCATATAGCCATAAGCACCTGTTGCACCTTGGAAGAGGGCTAATAAATCAAAGTTTTTATATCCCAAGTTTAAATTAAAACCAAAATTGAAATTTGGTGTAGAGTTACCTAATAGCACCCGGTCATCGGCATTTACTTCGCCATCTCCATTGGTGTCAACATATCTTAAATCACCTGGCTTTATCTGGTTGCCATATATTGTATTGGTGGGATAATTATCAATACCTGCCTGACTTTGGTGTAAACCATCTGTTTTATAGCCGTACCAGGCATCCAGAGATTTTCCTAATTGGCGAATTTGGCGTCCACTAATAATTTGATCGGTTCCTGCCAGTTGAACCAATTCATTTTTATTGTAGGCCAGGTTTGCTCCAAAGCCAAAATCAAGGTCTCCAAATGTATCCCTGTAATTCAGGGTAGCTTCTATCCCTTTATTGTCAAGTTTTCCAACGTTATCGAAGAAGTTATTTAAAGCAAATTCATTAGGCGCCGGCACTTGCATAATAATACCTTCGGTAAGTTTTTTATACACATCTACAGTTAGATCTAGCCTGTTAAATATTCGTGTGTCAAGCCCTAAACCATAACTGGTAGTTTTTTCCCAGATCAAGGCTTCGTTTTTTGCATTTATCACGGCAGCACCAGGAGTTATGGTGCTATTAAATGGGTAGTCGGCACCTAATCCTAAGGTAGGAATTGTTGGGTAATAGTCATCTAAGGCATCCTGGTTACCCAGCTGGCCCCATGAGGCTCTAAGTTTTAAATCATTAAATATGCTTTTGGCGTTTTCAAAAAATGCTTCTTCTGAAATTCTCCATCCTGCCGAAAAGGAGGGGAAAACTCCCACTCTGTTGTCTTCAGCAAATCTGGAGGAAGCATCAGCGCGTACATTAGCCTCAAGTAAGTAACGTCCATCAAAATCATAATTTATTCGGCCAAACCATGATACCATATTTAAATCTCTTGTATAGCCTGAGTTCTTCATTCCATTGGTAGACCCTGCATCTAAATTGGGGAGTTCGGTACTTGGGAAGTTTTCACGGTAGGCGGTAGTTCTTTTATAATTAAAAGATTCGGCATGATAACCAGCTAATACCGCTACATTATGTACTTCATTTAGCGTACTAAAATAATTGGCTGTTAAATCTAATGTGTTTCGTGTGCTCGAGCTTAAATCTTCAAGTAATTTTGTAGGCCCGTGATATTTCGAAGGGTTGTATTGAATCTCTTTATTCATTTCTGAATTATCAGATTCAACATTTCTATGAGAAACTAACGCTTTTACATTAAGGCCTTTCATTAAATCAACTTGAACTGATCCAATACCTACAAATGTTTTTCTAAGGTAATTTATTTGTGGGCCCATATCCAGCCAGGCTATTGGGTTACCATCTGAAATTGTACCGTAAGTTCCATCTTCATTTTTATAAGGAATCCAGGGGGCAATTCTATTAGCTTGTCTTATTATTTGGTCTATACCACCTCCTACATACGCATTATTTGGTTGTTCACGATCCATCTGAGTGTAGGATAGATTCATATTTGTAGTAAGCCATTTCTTGGGGGTAAGAGTTAAATTAAGCCTCCCGTTATATTCGTTCTTTCCAGTATGTTTAATTATACCTTCTTGTTTTTGATGATTTATTGATGCCCGATATCTAGTGAAATCTGAACCTCCGGATATTCCAAAGTTATTGGTCATTACAAATCCTGAGCCTTGATAGAGCAGGTCTTGCCAATCTGTATCTGGATGTCCGAAAGGATCTGAACCATTACGGAATAATTCCAAATCTTCTTCACTGAATTTTGCTGCTTTTCCGCTATTTTCTAACGCTTCATTGTAAAGAGTGGCATAATCATAAGATCCTAAATAATCTGGAAGTTTAGTTGGAGACTGCCAACCAATATCACTTGAAAAATTGACGGTGGGCTCACCATATTTACCGGTTTTTGTGGTTATCAAAATCACTCCATTCGCAGCTTTTGACCCGTAAATAGCCGCTGAGGCTGCGTCTTTTAATACCGAAATACTCGCAATATCATTGCTTTGTACATCATTTAAGGAGCCTTCCACCCCATCAATCAAAACCATTGGGGAGGCCTGGTTTAAGGTGCCTGTTCCACGAATTCTTATAGTCCCGCCATCAGCTCCTGGCATTCCTGAAGATTGCCTTACAGAGACTCCCGGCAGAAGACCCGAAAGGCCTGCAGAAACGCTCGTTATAGCTCTGCTTTCAAGCATATCTCCGTCTACAGAAGCAACAGATCCGGTAAGATTTACCTTTTTCTGGGTGCCATAACCCACCACTACAACTTCATCTAAAGCAGCGGCACCTTGCTGGAGCGCGATATCGATTTCGCTTTTGTTGTTAATATTAATTTCCTGAGTGGTGTAGCCTAAGTATGAAATTACTAAAGTTGCGTTGGCGGGAGCCTCAAGGACAAAATTCCCATCAAAATCTGTCATGGTGCCATTAGTAGTACCTTTTTCAATGATGTTGACACCTGGAATGGGGATTCCTGAATCATTGTCTACGACTTTTCCGCTTACTTCTACTGTAGTTTGTCCCAACATAATGATGGAGAAAAGTAGAAAATAAGTGGTTATTACGATTTTTTTCATAAGTCTGGTAGGGTTGTTTTTGGTTAGTTTTAAGAAGTTCAACAGAAATTAAATAGTAAACGAAAGAATTTATTCTTCGATAACTTCTGCTAAGTTATATTTTTGCGTATTAATTCCAAACAAAATATTAATAATTATTTATGGAATTATGAATGTTTTGCTGTTTGTGAATGTATATTTTGTAACGTATGCCTTATGATATAGGGGTTTTGCCTCAATTTTGAAAATTTTTTTTAAAATTGTAAAATTGGAGGTGTATATAAATTAATTCAAATTCGGAAGTATTAATTAGCTAAATAATAGCTAAACGAATGTTTCTAATTTCCGAAATATTTCATTGTCTTTTGTAAAGACAAATTTTTTCATAGTTTTAGTTGAACATTTAAATTGTCAACTTTATCACCCATCTTAAAACAGAATTTGTGAATATATACACGCAACAGGAAATTACAGGGCAGCCCGAAATATGGCGGTTAACCTTTGAATTGATTCAGCAGAGATCGAAGGAAATAAATGAATATTTACAGCCTATTTTGGCAAAAAAAGGAATTGCAGGTTCTCCTGGCTGGTGCTGGGGGGAATAAAGTTTCTTTGGCTTTCGCTTTGCAGCTTTAAAATAGGAACTTTTTAGTTATTGTTAAGTTGTTTTTCTATCCAATTCAAAATATAATCTAATATTTTATCGTTTGCCATATCCAAACTTTGGAAGGTGACGAAAAGTTTTCTCTGATCTTTTTTATACCACTTCAGCTTTAACTTGGTCAACCATAGATTTTTGTATGATCTAAAATATGTTAGTTGTGAATAATTCCGATAATGATAAGTATCATTTTGAATTTCCAGATGCTCAGATAAGGAAGATAAAATAAATTGATTTTCATTTCTAAACCTGTGCTGGATGTTTTCTCTTAATACAGAATCTTGTTTAAAAAAGTTAACAAGAGTTGACTTTCTAACACTAACCGGAGTGTGGAAACGTCTAACATACTTATCCATTTGAGCTAATCTGGCGCTATTTTGTTGTAATCTCTTAAACCCCGTATTTTTCTTCTTTATGGGAATGTTCAAAAGATTCAACACAGCATGGTATTTTTTTCTTAATACCCTGTTCTCATTAAACTGTTGCCATTCACCTCTTATAATGGGTTCTCCATCAATAAAAAAATCATCTACTGATGTTTCTTTCATTATGAAAGTATCATCATTGAAAATAATAAAGTGCTCAGATAAGTTGGGTATCTTAAATAACATAGAGATAATGGAGCACGAGTTGAAAGTGGGTAGATATTCTTCAAAACCCCTAAAAATAACTTTGTGATCAACAAGTTCAAGGTTTACTCCATTCTTTAGAGCAAGTGATTGCAGGGAATCAAAGGACTCAGGCGACTGATTATCGGTTACCAGGAAAATATTCTTAATAAAAGGAGCAAATTTAATTATCGATTTAATTGCAATGTCTATTTCTCCAATTGAATTATATCTTTTAAGGTGGTTTTTAGAAGAGAAATTAATTTTAGATTCAGAATAAGTATTAATCTTTTCCTGCCAATTTCTATCATTTCCATTCACCCACGTGATAACGGCATCAACTTGAATATTTTCTACAGGTTTTGTCATTCAGTAAGAGTTTAATCAGAGATTTTTATTTCAGGAAGTTAATTTTGAGAAATAAATAATACCAAAATTATGGATAATCTTTATAGATCATGGTTATAGGTATACTAAAATCATGAAAATCACAATAATAGTAAAAAAAGTATAATTAGTTGGTGTTATTTAATGGTTGGGGGTCTCCGATATGTTTTAAGTGGAAAATAACTAAGCTTTCTTCGTTCTTTAAATTTCCTTATAAGGTTCCAGGGTTTCGGCTTAAGTTCTGTTTTGTCTGCGTGAAGAAATTCCAGGCAAGCATCAATTAGTCTTTTGCTGGATATTCCATCCTTATACGGATGCACTCTCTGATTAAATTCCTTGATGTTTTCCAGAAGTTGTACTTGTGGGTCGAGAGCTTCGGTAAGTGCAACTTCCACATCCCTTACTTCAGTAACATTAATGAGCTGTGGTCCGGGTTTAGAATTTCTAAAGGTAACCACCGGTTTTTCCTGCAGTAAGAACTCTGTAATAACCGAGGTAGAATCTGCAAGCAACACATCTGCTTCCTTAAAAAGAGGAATTAGGTTAGTGGTTTCATAATAGGTGAGATTTTCATTCTGAATTTCCCGAAATTTATTAACGATTTCTTCAGGCAATTTTGGATGCAGTACTACCTTAAACTCCCATTCTCCCCTTTTTGAAAGTCGCGTAATTTCTTTGACCACATCATCATTATAGGCGAGGCTAAGTCGTTCGGTAAATGTTGAGGCAACCAGAATACACGGTTTTTCCCTGGGTTCATCATGTACAGGAAAAAGAGGATCCAGTTTGGGCCAACCTGTCTCGCGTACCTCGAAGTGTTTGTGTTTTTTTTGCAGTTCTAAAAATATTTGAGTGGTTGAAGGCCCGTGTGTACAGTAAAGATCAAAGAAACCTCTTATCCTGAAATGTCCTTTTTTAAAGTTTCTTTTGCTGGTTTCAAAGCCATGAAACACCTGAACTTTTAGCCCTGGAATAAAATCGGCAATGGTATTAGTGATACTTAGAACCACGTGAGGTTGATAATCCATAACCTCTTTAATGTTATCAAGTGCTTGTTTTTCACTGCTGATTTTTTCTCGGGTCTCTTCCCGGTCGGCAAACCATTTTACCTCATATCCACGTGCTAAAATTTCTTTCTCCAGTGGCTCTCCAATAGGGAATGCGTATGAATAGCTAATGTAGATTAGGAAGCGATAATTCATAGGTCGAGGTTTTTAAGAAAGGATTCCAGCTTTGGTTGAATTAATTCAGGTCTAAACACTTTATAGTATTTCAGGTTTTTTGCCCTAATTTCCTTTTCTTTTTTATTCTGAAAAAGGCTGGGCTCATAGTCTTCCAGATGAACAGAAACTTTATCTCTGTCATCACAGTAAATTCCCCAGTAATTCTTTTTTATAGAAGGGGAATGTATAGAAAAAGTAGGGACTGCCAGTGCTTTGGCAATATTAGCTGCTCCACCTTCATTTCCTATGAAAATATCACAGTTGGCACAATTTGAAATATAATCTGCCAGTTCCCTGGCGTATAGGTTGAAAAATATCCTGGACCTGGTGGTTTCAGAGCATAGGTTATAGATAGCAATAGCTTCTTTTTCCTGTGATGGTGAATAATTAAATAAAATCTGACTATCCTTTACCTGGTTAGCCACGGTATCGAGAAGTTTGGACATATAAGCAGGAGGATAGCTCTTGTTGCCGGAGCTTCCTAAAATCCCACACATAATAAGAGGATTACTATGACAAATTCCGCCTTGTTCAAGATGAGTAGCGGCTTTTTCTTTCTGAAGCTTTTCCAGGTATATTTTTGGACGGGAATGCATAGGAAAATCCGTATGAAAGGCCTGTAAAAACTGCATTCTGTTTTCTATAGCCAGCCCGGCACAGGTAGACGGATTTTTTATATTCTGAAAGGTTTGTGAGTAAAAAGGACTGGTATATTTCTTATGATAACTCAGCCTGCAGCTAGCTCCCGATAATAAGGAAATTATTCCTGTACTTATCTTGGAATATATATCGATGACATGGGTGTATTCTTCTTGCCTGATGCGATTAACAAACTGCAGAAACCTGAAGGGGTTCTTATTAAGCCCCGAATTATAAATAATGAATTTGTCAATAAAAGGATTGTTCTCAACAACCGGTAAAGTGTGAGGCTGAATGAGGTAATGAAGTTCTGCTTTTGGGAACTTCTTGTGAAGGGCTTCAAATAAGATTGAGGATGTAAGTACATCCCCAATCATTTTTTGCTGTATGATCAATACCTTCATTTAACTAATCCCTCCAAAGGAGAGAATTCCTTTACTTACACAGACCGAATATGTTCTTTCCAACAGAATGAAAAAGTGAGCTATACAGCCACATTGTGTTCTCTTAGTGCATCGTTAAGAGAAGTTTTTTTGTTGGTGCTTTCTTTTCTTTTCCCAATGATCAGGGCACATGGCACCTGGTATTCTCCTGCAGGGAACTTTTTTGTGTAGCTTCCGGGTATTACCACCGAACGGGCAGGTACAATACCTTTCATCTCTACAGGTTCATCGCCGGTAACATCAATAATTTTTGTAGAGGCGGTAAGAACTACATTGGCACCCAAAACAGCTTCTTTTTCGACCTTTACACCTTCAACCACGATACTTCTGGATCCTAAAAAGGCATTATCTTCGATAATTACCGGTGCGGCCTGTAATGGTTCAAGAACGCCTCCAATACCAACGCCGCCACTCAAATGTACGTTTTTTCCAATTTGGGCACAGCTACCTACTGTTGCCCAGGTGTCAACCATAGTGCCTTCATCAACATAAGCTCCAATATTCACATAGCTTGGCATCATGATCACACCGCTTGAAATGTATGCTCCATGGCGGGCTACTGCGTTTGGCACCACTCGTATCCCTTTTTCCTTATATCCTTTTTTAAGGGGGATTTTATCGTGATATTCAAAGATGCCTGCTTCTAAAGTCTCCATTTTCTGAATAGGGAAATACAGCACTACAGCTTTCTTCACCCATTCGTTTACCTGCCATCCTTCGGCTGTGGGTTCGGCAACACGTAGTTTCCCGTTGTCCAAAAGTTCAATTACCTCTCTTATGGCGTTGGTAGTTTCAGATGTATTTAGAAGTTCCCTGTTGTCCCAGGCTTTTTCTATGATGTCTTTTAAATGTTCCATGCTCAGTATTTTTCCTGTTTTAAATCATTTGCACAATCCGGAATCAAATTCCGGTAGAAATATCTGTCAAAAATGGCATTTTTGAAAGGCTTTTTTTGTGCCGGCTTTTAGCGGTGCGAAGGTAATACATTTAACTTGAATTAGCCGAAGCCTTTAGCTGTGTGGCGGGTATTGACTTGTTTTTGGGTTCTCGAATTAAGACGTATCTTTGCAGCTGAATTATGGGAAGGATACTCGCACTTGATTATGGTACCAAACGCACGGGGGTTGCGGTTTCTGATGAGCTAAAAATTATAGCCTCGGGACTCACCACTGTTCCCACAGCTGAACTTTTGACTTTTCTGAAAAAATATTTTTCCGAAGAAAATGTTGAGCTTATTTTGCTGGGTGAACCAAAACAAATGGACAGTACGGCCTCGCAAAGCGAAGTTAATATCCAGGAATTCCTGAAAAAGTTCAGGGAAATTTTTCCCGAAATGAAGCTCGAAAGAGTAGACGAACGTTTTACCTCCAAAATGGCTTTCCAGTCAATGATTGACAGCGGACTTAAAAAGAAGCAAAGGCAAAACAAAGCCCTTGTAGACGAAATAAGCGCGACAATTATTTTGCAAAGCTACCTTTATAAATGATTAAGGGGTAAGGAATAAGGGATAAGAGATAAGAATTAATTTAGAGTTGATATGGAAAGAGACCTTAGAAAACGTTCTAATAATTTTGCACATAAATGTGTTAAACTGGCTCTTTCTTTTCCTAAAGGAGTTCTGCAGGATCATGTACAGAAGCAATTGATAAGGGCATCAACCTCTGTGGCTGCAAATTATCGTGCAGCCAATTTGGGGCAAACAAAACGATCTTTTATTTCTAAATTAAGCATAGTAATAGAAGAAGCTGATGAGTGTATTTTTTGGATTGAATTTCTCGTAGAGGAGAATATTCTAACGGAAGGAACATATGAGCTTGTTTTAGAGGAGGCAAGGCAATTGACTGCAATTTTTATTGCTTCGAGAAAGACTGCTGTTAAGTCGCAGGAGAGATCCTGAGGCACAGAAAAACGATAGAGTTACATTATACAATATACATTATACCTTAGACAATAACATGATACTTCCAATAACCGCTTACGGAGATCCGGTGTTAAGAAAGAAAGCGAAAGATATTTCTGCCGATTATCCTAAACTAAAAGAATTGATTGAAAACATGTGGGAGACAATGTACGGCGCCTATGGCGTAGGGTTGGCTGCACCACAGGTGGGGCTTCCTATTCGTATATTTATGATAGATACTTCCCCGTTTGCCGAAGATGAAGATCTTTCTGAAGAAGAGAGAAAAGAACTGGCTTCTCTTAAAAAAGTGTTCATCAATGCAAAAATCCTTGAGGAAAAAGGAGATGAATGGGCTTTTAATGAAGGTTGTCTCAGCATTCCTGATGTTAGGGAAGATGTCTTTAGAAAACCTGAGATAACTATCGAGTATTTTGATGAAGACTTTAACAAGCACACCCAAAGCTATAAAGGGCTTGCTGCGCGTGTGATTCAGCATGAATACGATCATATCGAAGGAATCCTGTTCACAGATAAGCTAAGTAGTCTCAAAAAGAGGCTTATAAAAGGCAAATTGACCAATATCTCTAAAGGGAAGATACAGGTAGATTACCGCATGAAGTTTGCTGAATTAAAAAAAGGCCGTTAATTATTTTTGATTTCTAGGCAGGAGGTAAGATATTTGCGATCCAAAATTTAAATAAATATGAAGTTAGATAAAGTGTTATCAATTTCGGGAAAACCGGGATTGTATGAACTTAAGGCTCAAACCCGGGGCGGATTTGTAGCCGAATCTATGTTAGACGGAAAAAAAATCTCTGTGAACATGCGCCACAATGTGAGCCTTCTCAGTGAGATTGCCATATATACCTACAGCGAAGAAGTTCCTCTACGTGAGGTATTTCAGAAGATCTATGATAAAGAAAATGGGGGAGAGGCTATAAGTCATAAAGAATCTAAGGCCAAACTGGAAGAATACTTCAGCGAAGTGCTGCCCGATTATGACGAAGACCGCGTTTATATCAGCGATATTAAGAAGATCATTCAGTGGTATAACCTGTTGGTGAGCAAAGGGATTATAAACTTTTCTAAAGGAGACGAAAATGCTTCCGAAGAAAGCTCAGAAACCGAAAAGACTCCAAATGATACAGGCGGCGAAGAAGAATAGCCGCAACAATAAATTTATTCTTGGAGGGTAAATACCCCGAGGCTTGCCTCGCGTGAAAAAAATAGTAATCTTTGAGCGTGAGCTCAAGTA
>NZ_JAPJDA010000089.1 GCF_026241755.1 Salinimicrobium profundisediminis | reverse complement strand
CTGATATGGGTTGCGTTCTGCGGCTGCGATTAATCCCTCTGCTTTTTCAAGCGCCCAATTAAACGATCGTGCTTTACAATGCCTATCAATAAATTGTGCAATTTCCTCCACACAAGCTTTTAAGACAGTCTCCGAGGTAGGGAAAGTTTGTAAAGTTCTCGGCATACAGATCGCCAAAAACGCCTTTATACTCTGGAAATACTTGATCTAACACAGATTGAAATTGAAGCTTTGTTTGAACCATAATTCCCGTCATATTTTCATGTTGTCTTGTCAGATACCGAAGGTTTAATAACTGAACACCACGCTTTTTCTGCGGCTCTAAATCCTCTTTGTAATACAGTTCGCCTAAGTGATAAGCATCAATGGCATCTGTTTTGGTTTTTCTTAAACTAGAACTTTTTGCTCGGTAAGATACCAATGGATTTACGATAATGACAATGTACTCTCTTGCTTCTAAAAACTGTACAACTGGGGCATGATAGTGACCCGTTGATTCCAAGACAACTGGTGGTTTCATCCCTGTTTGATGCTCTAAATCTAGTAAATAAGAGTATAACTCTTTTAAACCATCCACCGTATGTTCAACTTTCACACTGTTTTTATAGGGTATTTTTTTATCCAAGAACATTTGAACCTGACTTTCACCTTTAGCTACATCCAGACCAACAACTGGATTCATAAATTATCTCCTCCTAGTGTAGTGGATTGACCGGTAACCTCTATCTAGCTTGTCATTCATATCTTCGCTTGTTATACGGGATCATCATGTCCCAACCAGCCTAATCATGTGTTAACAAGTAGAGGGCGAACAGTTTAGTTGTCGGGATCAAGTCCCACGGGTGCTTCCGTTCTACCCCGGCTACTATCAATCTATAAATTGAATAAAAAATAGTCAACCAGGTTTCTCTGGCTGACCTTATAATACGAACGGGTGCTTTAGTTCAATAACGGTCTTCAACAATATGGCGCGCTTATTGAAAAAAGAAGTAAGAGGCTGGGACATAAGTAACTAACACACCTATTGGACCGAATGGTAAGGAAGGTCATCTTTCTAATCATTCGTTTTTTTATTTATAATTATAAAATATATTTTATTTACATGAGTGAAATGGAGCGGAGGGCCCTCGACTCCTGCGGGCTGCAGAGCAAAGGGTGAGACCCCGCAGGAACGAAGTGACGAGGAGGCTCAGCTTGCTCCCCGCGGAAAGCGAGGGTCCGCAGCGCAATGGAACGGTCTTGATTAAATACCGAAACTAAGATATTGAATATTCGTGTTTTAGAAATATTAATTTCGTTTTGTCCCAGCCTCTTTTTGTATTTACTCATTGTCTTCATAAATAAATAAACCATTAATCAATGATTCAAAATCAGAGGCGAGTTCAAGTATAAATATTTCATCTGTGTATTCTGCATCTACGTATATAATTGGTGGATTTTCTTTTGTTTCTCTATAATCCAGCGCAACCCATGAATGGCCGTCTCCGCATAACAGAACGATATGATTTGGAAGTCCCCATTCGTCTATATAGTATTGGTTGTCCAGAATCCCATCTTCATTAACGCCTCTAATGTGATCAACTGAAACATGATCGTCAGCCCAGCTTGTTGGAACAAGTGTCGGAAAGGCATCATACTCCAGATAGCCGCCATTTTGAATGCTGCATAGTTCAATATAAGATTTCGGCAATTTTACTCCTAGTTTAACTTCTGCTTCCTGCACCTTTTTAGGTGTTAACGCTGGCAAGCTTTCATTCCGGTCACTCCATACATTTCTTATCATATTTCCTGCTCCTAATAGTCCATTTTATTGTATTGGTTCTGGGTATTTACTTATTATGATGGAGTCCAAATCGTATCAAATCCATTCTTAATCGAATAATCATAAAGCATGATCATTTTTTTCGATTTATAATTCTCCATCCAGTTTGTTACCACTTGATCTTCTTTCTTGTCATTCAGCTCATGATTCCGCTCAATAATGAATTCAAGATAATCTCTTTTTGGCAGTTTGTCACTTTTTGAAGTGTTGCATTTATTACAGGATAGTACTAGATTCCAAATTTGATCTGATTGCACAAAAGAC
>NZ_JAPJDA010000088.1 GCF_026241755.1 Salinimicrobium profundisediminis | reverse complement strand
CCATTGAAAATATGGACGGAGAAGAGTATCAGTATGAGATGGATTCAGCTATGGACAACGGCTTTGGCAAAGGTGAAACATTGTCGTTCAGTGCTTATCCTGGCCAGGAGTTTGTTGCTGAAGTAACGAATAAATCTTATTATTTTGATCCGATCATGATTTTATTAGGCGGCGGAATGGAAATGGACTTGAATCGCAGCTTCTCTTCCCAAACTCCATACGAGCTTTCGCTTGATATTCAGGATGTAACAGCTGATGAAGATGGCATTCCGGACTTAATTGGCATGTCTCCAGAAGATATGCTGTTTGAAGGAGACTTTGCAGGCTTTGAGGAAGCCAAGAAAGAGCTCCGTTCAAAAGCGTTATCATCTTCCTATAAAATTGCTAGTGAAGAAGAGGCAGAGGTTGATGAGTATTCACAAATGATTATGGATGCAGCCATTCCGTTTGCAGAGAACGAAGCGAATACAGGTTACTTGCAGACAATGGGTGATGAAGATTGGTATGCCTTTACACCTGAACAAAGCGGTCTTTTTGACGTGAAAATGGACACAACGAATGGTTATGCGCCAACTGGAATGGACATTGTGAAATATGATAAAGAGTCACAAGGGTTCACGTATGTATATTCTAATGCATCGTTCTCTTTGACATCTATGAGTATTAATGATCAGTTCTCTGTAGGGTTACAAGCAGGAGAAACGTATTACTTTGTTGCAATTGATCAAAATTACAGAGCAAAATTTGATCCTTACCGCTTTACTGTCAAACCACTAGTGAAAAACGTGGCTGATCAGTTTGAGACAAATGATACATTTGAAGATGCAGTAAAGGTAACAACTAAAGCAATTACTGGGAACTATGCTTCGGTTGGTGACATCGATATGTATTATTTTAAACCTGGAAAAGAAAGCGTATATAACGTGAGTGTGAAACCAGGTACGATCCCAGCGAAATATAAAAATGTTCCTACAATCCACAAGTCTGATATTGATCCAATTCTTGCGGTCATTGAAGACACGAACGGAAATGGAAAGATGGATTTAGAGGAACAGGCGAATATGACTCTCGTTGACAGCGCAATGTACAACGAAGAAGAACGCATCAGCTTCCGTTCCAAAAAGAATGCAGGCTACTTCTTCCTGACAGCTGATTATACAGGAACAAACTCACCAGTGGTTCCTTACGTATTTAATATTGATGAAGTCAAACAAAAAGATGAAGACAGTACATCTGTAGTCAAAAATAATATTCCATCCAAGCCGATAGCGCTAAATCGCCCAGCGAAAGACCGCTACTATGCATATGGATACATGAATATGACAGCCAACAAGCCTGACACAGATTATTACAAACTATCTTTAAGCAAAAACAGCAAACTAACACTATCTCTTGAACTTCCTTCAGACCTTGATGGAAAAGTGACGGTTTACAACGCAAAAGGCCAATCTGTTGCCACAGCCGACTACTATGGCAAAGGCGATGCAGAATCCCTACCGTTAAACCTGAAAAAAGGAACATACTACATCAAAGTTGAAGACGTTCAAGGCGGAGCCAGCAGCCAACCATACAAGCTTATTTTAAAATAAACCATATGAAAGAGATAATGCCCTTGTTGGGTGTTATCTCTTTTTTGTTTGCGTCTTTGTAAGTTGGGTTTGGCGGATATCCAGGATAAAGAGTCAATTACACGACGTTAAAGATTGATTTCTTAGTAGAATTTAGTATAAACGGTGATATTTTAACGATTTTTAATAGAAAAATAGGGTTCTACTGTTTAAAAAAACAGCAATTGCGAACCGTGCATCCGACCTGCTGAAAACCAATACAATACAGCGCTTTAAAAATCAACAAATCTGGCGTAATTTACCTGTATTTCAAATTAATTAAATTTGCTACTATAAGATTACATTCAAGGATATTTGCGCCTTAAATGCAGGGCAGACTCTGATCTGTACCATTTTAATAGATAGCCATCTTAGGAGGAAAAGAAACGAATGAACAAGCAATTATCCAAGTTTTTAGCAGCTGGAACGACAGCGGCAGTAGCAGTATCTGTTGTAGCACCTGCAGTATCTGCAGAAGAAG
>NZ_JAPJDA010000087.1 GCF_026241755.1 Salinimicrobium profundisediminis | reverse complement strand
GTTAAGAATTGCAGATCGTACGTATCAGTCCAGGTTGCTGCTGGGAACAGGAAAATATCCATCTTTTGAGGTACAAAAGAAGGCAGTAGACGTCTCTGAAAGTGAAATTCTTACATTTGCAGTAAGAAGAATGAATATTTTTGAGGAAACACAGCCTAATTTTTTAGAGCAGCTTGATTTAAAGAGATATACATTATTGCCTAATACAGCAGGTGCAAAAACAGCGGAAGAGGCGGTTAGAATTGCAAAATTGGCTAAAGCATCAGGATTATGTGACATGATAAAAGTAGAAGTGATTGGCTGTGATCGTTCGCTGCTGCCAGACCCTGTTGAAACGCTGAAAGCTTCTGAGTTATTACTGGAGGAAGGCTTCATCGTTCTTCCTTATACATCAGATGATGTCGTTCTGGCAAAACGGCTTGAACAGCTTGGTGTTCATGGCATTATGCCCGGTGCATCTCCAATTGGATCAGGGAGAGGAATTATCAATCCATTAAATCTCCAGTTTATCATTGAACAAAGTAATGTACCTGTTATTGTTGATGCTGGAATTGGTTCACCGAAGGATGCTGCATATGCCATGGAGCTCGGAGCGGATGCTGTCTTATTAAACACAGCTGTTTCAGGGGCGGAGGATCCTGTAAAAATGGCATTGGCAATGAAAATGGCAGTAGAAGCAGGAAGATTAGGGTATGAAGCAGGCAGAATTCCCCAAAAAAACTATGGTGTTGCAAGCAGTCCGATGACAGGGATGATCACATCTTGAACAGCCGTTACTTGAAACAGGAATTATTCATCGGCAAAAAAGGACAGAAGAAAATAGAAGAGAGCACAATAGTTGTGTTTGGAATGGGTGCTTTAGGTTCTGCGATCTCGGAAATGCTTGTACGTGCTGGTGTTGGGAAATTGATTATAGCAGATCGTGATTATGTAGAATGGAGCAATCTGCAAAGACAGCAGCTGTACACAGAGGAAGATGCAAAGCAGAAACTGCCTAAAGCAGTAGCTGCAAAACAGCGTCTTCAATCCATAAACAGTCAAACAATCATAAAAGAGTATGTAATGGATATTTATTTTCAAAATGTGGAGGAATTGGCGGAAGGAGCATCCATTCTAATGGATGCAACAGATAATTTTGAAACGAGATTAGTGATTAATGATGCTGCCATGAAACATAATATCCCATTTGTCTTTGGCGCTTGTGTCGGCAGCTATGGAATGACTTATCCGGTCTTGTCTGGAAAGGGACCATGCTTTCATTGTCTGGTTGACTATATTCCATCGCAAAATGTAACGTGCGATACAGAAGGAGTAATTAGTCCAATTGTCCAGTGGGTTGCTTCTATGCAAGTTGCACAAGCCATGCAGATCCTAAGCGGTGAAGATGTAACATCGACTTTACGGTCTTTTGATATTTGGAAAATGGAGCATGCAGAGATGAATGTCGAAAAACTGAAGAACCTTGATTGTCCATGCTGTGGAATAGAGAGACTTCATCCTTTTTTAACCATGGAGAAACAAACGAAAGCTGATATTTTATGCGGGAGGGATGCTGTTCATATCCGTCCTCCGGTACCGAGAACACTGGATCTCAAATATTTGTCAAAGCAATGGGAACAGCAGACCACAAATATGCTGGCTAATACACATTTACTTTCATTTCAGTATGAGCCTTATCGCGTAATATTATTCAAGGATGGGCGCGCCATCATTCATGGAACCGCTGATATCACGATGGCCAAAAACGTATATACAAGATTGACCGGTTAACCTTTGATCTTCCATAACCTCATGGGATAAAATTTTCTATGAGGTTATTTTTATACATTCAGGAAGGATAAGTGCAACTAAGTTCAACTTTATTAATAGGAGGGATAAAATGGGTTTATTCGATAAGCTGTTTGGCGGAAGAAAAGAATCCCTGCAGGAACAAACGAACACAAAAAGAAGTACAGAGGCCACAATCAGCATGTATGTCGTGTATAAGAATTTTGAAGATACAGAAGAAGATATACAGAATCATTATGCAGTAGAGGAAGAGATCTGGACTTATTCAAGCTTAGGGGAATCTTCGCCGATTTCTGAGTATTGGGCAAGGAGACAAAATATT
>NZ_JAPJDA010000086.1 GCF_026241755.1 Salinimicrobium profundisediminis | reverse complement strand
CTCTTCATAACAAATCGGACACCAGAATTTCTGACCTCTAATCTCATTACTTGAAAAGAAGTTGTTAAAACCAATTGTAGTTAACAATTCTAGGTTTTTAATATGAGTTAAATTATGTAACGCTGTAGTCAGTTCAATTGCACTTTGATGGAAGTTATTATAAGCAGCCGACCTTTTTACTGTAACCCCATCCCTTGGTCGGCTCTCTTTTCTTAAAATTGGATATATTAGCTCATTAAAAAGTACACCTAGAGTAACATTATGTGCTGTACTCAATCTAGTTACGTAACTTGTTAAGCTCTCTATCTCATCTGTATTTATACCGATAGGCTTTAAATTATAAAGGGTACTGCGACTTTCAAATAATTTATGTTGTATTAACATATTCCTTTAACCTCCTACTCACCAACAGCATCCCTTTTTGGATTTCTTTCCCCAACTTTGCGTTTCTTTTTAGTTTTGTTCTCTTGTACTTTTTCTTCATCAGTTGCAATTTCTTCTTCTTCATCAGTATTGCTATTATTGCCTAGTAGCAAATTTAACACATCATCTCTACTCCTGTTATTAACTTTAACATTAGCTTCTCCATCAAGCGCCTCTTGTGCCAATTTAAAGGCTTGGTTTGGAGTCAATGCATACTCTTTAAAATCCCCAAGTGTCAACTCACTAGCATCCGGATTTTCAAGTAGTTTATATTCTAAAGTGGTTGATATCAAATCTTTAAGAATCCCTATACATCCTAAACTTACTTGATAAAAATATTCCCAATGCTCTATTAACTCTGGCTCAATTTGAATGGGGATTTGCCTTTGAATATTCCACAAAGTTTGTATAAACATCTTTTGCTCATTACTCTTTTGAATATCATATCTTCTAAGATGGATATCTAGCCCCCGCCTTGATAATTGTCCTAGCGAGTCTCTAAAATCTAAAATTTCATATGTACCAAATAAAATATGTGGTGTCTTTGTGGTTGAAGCTAGTGACTTTATCATGTTCATTTGATTATTTGATGATTTAGAAGATGAATTAAAAGAGATATGTTGTGCTTCATCAATGAAAAATGCTAAAGTCTCTCTATATTTTAATGCTGTTTCTAAGGAACTTCTTAATTTCCTGTTTACATCATTTACTTTAATCTCTATATCAGGCTTCTTCTTTATATCTACTTTATGTTCAACTAGTGGTTCCTTTAATGCTAACAGAGACCGAATATAATGATCTCTCCAATCATAGTAGCCTTTATCTGGTGCTCTAGCTTCTATTCCCGTAACAGGAATAAATCCAGGGTTACTAATGATTTGATCCATTAAATCATTTATTATTTTCTCAGCAACTTTCTTAATCAATGTTGATTTTCCAACACCACTTGGTCCGTATACCAAAAAAATGCTTTTAATAGAAGGATTGTGGATTCTTTGTAATAGGGTTTTGTAAGCCACCAGAAAAAAAGGATGAGCAACAGTATAATCATTAAAATAGTGTATACGTTCAACTGGCGGCTCATCAAGTAACTCCATGGGGAACTTATCCATCTATTCACAACCCTTCATATGACTCAAATTTTAGCTCTGAGATATCGACTTTTTTCTTCTGTTTATTTACAAGCTCCTTACTCTGATTATTAACAACTAACTTAATGTTATCATTATCGATTGACTCGTTTGATGTAGATTTCTGTTCAATTCTTTCTGGTGATGTTTTCCCACCCTCAATAACATAAAGGTTTCTCAGCGCTTTATCCTTAAGTCGTTGTATTAACAACAACTCTTCGCTTTCAATAGAGTTTATAAAATCTGTTAACATCTTAATAGTTACATCTTGTTTCTTTTCACTCAGCTTTGCTCTTCTTTTTAATTCTTCAAATGCAATATTAACTTCTTTTTCTGAACGGCTCTTTAAAATGTTATATTTTTCTGACTGAAGTTCTACCCACCTTTTGTTCACGAAGGCATATGCTATTCCCATATTAAATGGATCGTATCTAACAAAAACTTTACTGTTCTCAACTAACCCATTCCTAAAAACAGGAGACCAATAATAAATTCTATTTATCTTTACTCCATAACCAGGCAAAACTTTTGCTTCACCTTTTTTAGTTGTCGGTAATGTTAAAATTTTAAAAGTTTCGTCGT
>NZ_JAPJDA010000085.1:1637-2140 GCF_026241755.1 Salinimicrobium profundisediminis | reverse complement strand
GACAAAATATTATGTCAAAGATCTTATTATAGAAAACTTGCCGATTGGCGAGCCTGAAAGGCGATGCCAGAGGCTTGCACTTATACTTAACCTAAAAATCAGCACTGTGTTGGTATTCTCTCAGCTGATCATTTTATGTTCTCAAAGTGCAATAAAAAGGCGATGCATGGCTTTCATGCATCACCTCATGTTAGCAATAATTATGCTTTTGTAACGTTAGCAGCTTGAGGTCCACGGTTACCTTCAACGATTTCGAAAGTTACGTCTTGACCTTCTTCTAAAGTTTTGAAACCTTCAGATTGGATAGCTGAAAAGTGAACGAATACGTCTTGACCTTCAGAAGTTTCGATGAAACCAAAACCTTTTTCTGCGTTAAACCATTTTACTTTACCTTGTTCCATTATGTTTCCTCCTGCTGTGTGCTTTGCACACAATTTGGTACTATCCTTGCACTCAGTGATCATCAAGACGAAAAGCTAATCTTACTATCCTTTACACCGAAC
>NZ_JAPJDA010000085.1:0-1627 GCF_026241755.1 Salinimicrobium profundisediminis | reverse complement strand
ACCTGTGTTCATGATAATACCTCCAAAAATGTGTTCACTATAAGTCTTGATTATATAAGCTTAAACATAAAAAGATCGCAGCCACTCGAAATGAGGAGTAAAATCGCCTACATTTCATTGCAGTTACGACCACTTATCCATAAAATATATATAACGAACATTACAGCGTTAGCTTAATAATAAGCGATTTAAACCGATATGTCAAATTAATTGTTAGTTCGGGTACTGCATAACCCTGGCAGATTATCTCAAAAGCAGATTAATTCATCGTTATACTTAGGTTTCAAATCAAAATTATAAAGTTGCACTCTTTTTCGACATATAACTTTCAGCTGAAATTACTGTATGTTTAAGCAGCATCGAAATGGTGACAGGCCCGACACCGCCAGGAACCGGCGTAATAGCTGATGCTTTTTCAGCACAGCTTTCATAGTCTGCATCTCCAATATTTCCTTTATTATAACCAGCATCCAATACCACTGCACCCTCTTTAATCCATTCACCCTGAATAAAATTAGGTTTCCCTACAGCAGCCACAACAATATCTGCTTGTTTAACAAACTGTTCAAGATTTGATGTGTAAGAATGACAAGTGGTGACTGTTGCATTTCTATTTAATAGGAGTGCAGAAACAGGCTTTCCAAGGATGGGACTTCTTCCAACAACGACTGCATGCTTCCCTGAAGCATCAATATTATAGAAATCCATTATCTCTAATATGGCGGCTGGGGTACAGGAAGGATAGACACCAAATCCAAATGCTGTTTGTCCATATCCAAGGCTTGTTACTCCATCAACGTCCTTCTCAATTGCAATTGTCTCAAAAGCTTTTCGTTCATCTATTTGCTCTGGCACAGGGTGCTGAAGAAGAATGCCGTGAACCTTTTCATCTTCATTCAGTTCGGTGATTGTTTCAAGCAGTTCTTCTGTAGTTGTTTCTTTTGGGAGATGAATTCGTTTAGAAATAATCCCTAACTTTTCACATGCATTGCCCTTCATTCTTACATAGGTTTCTGAAGATGGGTCATCCCCAACGAGGATCGTAGCTAAGCACGGTGTAATTCCTTCCTGTGCTAAAAGGTTTATTCTTTCTTTTAAACTTTCCTTTACACTTGCAGCAACTGCATTTCCATCTAAAATCACTTTCTTCTCCATGTATATCCCTCCAATTAATAAGAAAAGAGACAAGGAAATCCCTCTCTCTGCCCAGACGACCGGCTATACATAGACGCAGCTCCCCAGCGGTTCATTCCGCATTGTCGTCAGTTACTGCGATTTTTAAACATATCCAATTTTTCAATATCATTTTAACACAAAAGACATATAATTCAATGATTTTTATCTTTATCGTTCGGAAAATACCCCTGTACACATATTATGTTAAAAAATCATTGATCTTCGTTCAGTTCTGAAGGAAGCAGTGCTCCTTAATAGTCATAGAGGGTCCTACCGATTTTAGATTTAAAGTCACTGTTTCTGCAATAGTATTTTAGAGTGATAAAAAAACCCAAACATTTAAACAGATAATAAAGATGATATCTGCTAAACGTTCGGGTTTGTTATAAACTGACATATTAATCGGTCAGCATAATTAATATTTGAGAACCGCGATCCTTTTACCTAAAAC
>NZ_JAPJDA010000084.1 GCF_026241755.1 Salinimicrobium profundisediminis | reverse complement strand
TCCCGTTTAATGGCAGCTACATCATCTATCTTGAAGTTATATCTTCTTCCTTTAGGCAGGCCTTTATATTATATATAATCTCCAAAACAGACCAGGGAGGATATTTTGTTTCTAATAAACTTATATTTCCTTATAGCCAAAATGAACAAGTGCAATATGATCAATCTTTAAACAAGCGATTTGGAAAATATATAATGAAACAGGCCAGTCAAAACCAATTTAATAAATGAAATACAGTCTTTTAGCACAGAATAGGATGAGACGCTGATAAAAATATCGGAAAATAGCAGGAATTTTCGCAGTAAAGGAGAAGTAACCTATAGTGCTATTGTTAAAATTACCATTACTATTTATCGCATTATTTACTGGAGGGGACAATACAATGACAAATGAAACTGCCGCTGTGCAAAAATTGCCGGCCAGAAGTGAAATCGCAGTTGAAGATACTTGGAGGCTAGAAGATATTTTTGAGACAGATGAGGTTTGGGAAAAGGAATTTAAAGCAGTTGAAGCTTTAATACCTGAAGCATCCAAGTATGAAGGTAAGCTTGGTGAAAGTGCAGACGTATTATATGAAGCGCTTCAGTATCAAGATCATTTGCTTTCAAGATTAAGCAAGCTCTATACATATGCTCATATGAAATATGATCAGGATACAACTAATTCGAAGTATCAGGGAATGGAAGACAGAATTAAAACTGTATACTCGAAAGCAGGCGCTGCACTGGCTTATGTTGTGCCAGAACTTCTTGCCATTGAAGAAAAAAAGGTAGAGGGCTTTTTAGAGGAAAAAGAAGAGCTCAAGCTTTATAAGCAAGCTCTTGATGAAATTAATTTACAGCGTCCACATGTGTTATCAGCCGAGCAGGAGGCTTTGCTTGCCCAAGCGTCAGAAGTGCTTGGGGCATCCAGCAATACATTTGGAGCACTGAATAATGCCGATCTTGAATTCCCGGCTATTAAAGATGAAAACGGCAATGAGGTGGAGGTCACACATGGCCGTTACGTGCGCTTCTTAGAGAGTGATGACCAACGGGTGCGCCATGATGCATTTAAGGCAGTATACGGCACATATGGACAGTTTAAAAATACCTTTGCAAGTACTTTAAGCGGAAATGTGAAAAATCATAACTTTAATGCTCAAATCAGGAAATATGAATCAGCAAGACAAGCAGCACTTGCCAATAATAATATCCCAGAGAGTGTTTATGATAACTTAGTCAGCACAATCAATGATAACCTTCACCTGTTGCACCGCTATGTAAAACTGCGCAAGAAAGTCCTTGGATTAGAGGAATTGCATATGTATGATCTCTATACACCTCTAGTAAAGGATGTAAAGATGGAGGTTTCATATGATGAGGCGAAGGAGCATATCTTAAAGGGGCTTGCACCATTAGGAGAAGACTATTTAAATGTGCTCAAAGAGGGCTTTGAAAACCGCTGGGTGGATGTACACGAGAATAAAGGGAAAAGAAGCGGTGCTTATTCATCAGGAACTTATGGGACAAATCCATATATACTAATGAACTGGCAGGATAATGTAAATAATCTGTTTACTCTAGCTCATGAATTTGGTCATTCTGTACACAGTTATTACACAAGAAAAAACCAGCCATATCCATACGGAAATTATTCAATTTTTGTTGCTGAGGTTGCATCCACATGCAATGAAGCTCTTTTAAATGATTACTTGCTTAAGACAATTGATGATGACAAGAAGCGTCTGTATCTCCTAAATCATTTCCTTGAAGGATTCAGAGGTACTGTTTTCCGTCAAACGATGTTTGCCGAATTTGAACATTTAATTCATGAGAAGGCTCAAAACAATGAAGCATTAACAGCAGAATCATTGACTGAAGCTTATTATGAATTAAATAAAAAATATTTCGGGGAAGAAGATATCATTATTGACGAAGAGATTGGTCTTGAATGGTCTAGAATTCCTCATTTCTATTACAACTATTATGTTTATCAATATGCTACAGGCTATAGTGCCGCTACAGCACTAAGCAAGCAAATTTTAGAAGAGGGACAGCCGGCAGTCGATCGCTATGTCGAATTCTTAAAAGCTGGAAGCTCTGATTATCCTATTGAGGTTCTGAAAAAAGCAGGCGTTGATATGACCAGCAAGCAAGCTATTGAA
>NZ_JAPJDA010000083.1 GCF_026241755.1 Salinimicrobium profundisediminis | reverse complement strand
CATTAAGCTGTATTTCATTAATAGTTGCATCCGAAACAATTTCAGCCTTTTCCACATTTAAAAGAAGCTGATCTAAAAGACGCTTAACAGGCACTTCTTTTTGCAGTTCCATCGTATTTAAAACGGTCTGCTCACTATTTTGAGTTAACGTATTATCAATAATATCAAGTTCCTGTCTTGCCATATCGAGTTCTGTGTTCTTACGGTCAATCTGATCGTTCAGCGGCAAAATAAATAAGTAATAAAGCCCGAAAGTGAGAATACCGATTAAAACAATTCCCAGGAAGCCAAAGCCAAGCTGTTTTTTTGAAAGCTGTACATTCATGGTGAAGTGCCTCCTTCATCCTGGACACGATCTTGCTCATCATTTTCTGTCTGAGCAGCCTCTTTTAATGCAGGCACATTGATTCTCATCTCGTAATTGGCAATATACCTTGGAACAATATCATCGCTAACTGCAGATTCAGTTTCTTGATCGGTTAAGTCAGCTGTTTGTGCTTCCGTAAGCACAGCTTCCTCTATCCACTGTACAGATGTCAGCAAGCTTAAATAGTATGCAGCTTCTGATTTTGTATCAAATTGAACCTGCTGATTGACTGCATGATCTTCATTCATTTCAAACTCGCTGATAAAACCCCGTTCAGGCAGAAGTTTTGTCAGCTCCTGCAGCATATAAACTACATTATAAGGCTGCTGATCTGCCCAAGTTATTGCATTTTGTAAGTCTGTTACAGAATTGGAGGACTGATAGTTTTCCAGCTTTGCCCGTTTTGCCTCCAACAGCTCTGATGTTTGCGCCAGCTGCTGCTCAGTATTCGCAATAGACTGCTTCCGGTCCTGAATGATAAAAAAGAAAATCGCAGCTATAATCAACACAATCAATATAGAAGCTAGAAGAACGATATAAGAAGCTTTTGTTTTTTTCTCTTTTTGCGGAAGCAGATTAATATCGACTAACATCTTCTACACCTCTTTTAAAGCTAATCCGATATTCAAATAAAATGATGGAAGCTCAGCATCTTGCCCCGAATCTATCACATCATTTTTCAATGTTAAAACAGGTACAGAATAGCGATTCTTCATTTCTTTAAAAATCTCGTCAAGATAAGGATGATCACCGTCGACAACGATCTTCGTAATCTTCTTTTTGCCTTGCGTCAGTGAAAATTGATAATAATCCTGAACCCGATCGATTTCTTTATAGCTATCCATTAGCGAACTGCCCACATCATTTGCAGATCCTGAATAATGAAGCTTTCTGCCGCCGTTCTCAGACCTGACCGTATCCCATTGTGATGCATCAATATCCAGCTTTAAATGCCGCATAATGATCGGAATATGATTTTCAAATATACTGACATTTACCGTTGTAAGATCATATTGAACGAGCATCAAGTTTTCATTCGCATTTGCCATATCGAGCTTATGGTACAGTCTATAAAGAGAAAGTGCTGATAAGTCAGCTGCTGCCGGCTTTAGCTTTACCTCTTCCAGAATATCTGTATACTCAGCCACTACACCTTCAGGTGCGGCAAAAAGCAGTACTTCCTTGCGCTCATTGTTCTGCTGAGGCAAAGAATAATAATCAAATATTGGATCCTCAAACGGAAGGTGAATCGTTGCACCAATTTCCATAAATAAATAGCCCTTCAGTTCATCTTCATGCACATCGGCAGGAATTGCTATTTTCCTCATGACAATGAATGGATCTGGCACTAAAAAGGTTACTTGCTTGTTTTTTAGCTTCCATTCATTCACACATTCTTCTAAAATGGCTATTAATGTTTCACTATCCTGAATTCTGCCTTCCTTAATCAATCCGCTAGGAATAAACCGTTCTTCTAAACGCTGGATGTGCAGATCTCCATGTGACTTTACTTCAGCTAAACGAATAACATGATCCTTAATGATCAGGCTAATATTTGATTGTTTTCCCAGCTTCAAACGAAAGGCCATTTTCAAAACTCCTTATAATAGTGAATGCAAATACCAGGTGATAATGTCATTGCCAAAAAAATAAGCTGCTAAAGCACCAATCCCGATAAAAGGACCAAAAGGAATCGGATTCCCTCTTTTAAGTTTGCCAGTAAGCAAGCCCACTACGCCAAAAACAGCTCCTATTAAAGTTGCGATAAAGAATGATAATAAGACTAGTTTGACT
>NZ_JAPJDA010000082.1 GCF_026241755.1 Salinimicrobium profundisediminis | reverse complement strand
GCCGCTCCTTCATCTCCACCTATTTCTTCATCAAAACCAAACATAAAATACACATCTCTTTTCGGTGCATAGCCCTCCTCTAAAAGATGTTCTGCAGCTTCAAGAATTCCAATTACCCCAATTTTATCGTCCAAGGTGCCGCGTCCCCAAATTTCTCCGTCGGTAACAGTACCGCTAAATGGACCTTGCTCCCAGTTTGCTTCGGTTCCTTCAAGAACAGGGGCCACATCATAATGACTGGTTAAACCAATTGGTTTTTTGCCGGATTCGCTTCCAGACCATTTGTAAATTAGCGCATAATCGTTTACTTTCTCTACCTCAAGCTGCTGATGAACAGCCGGATATGTGTCTTCTAAAAATTCAATAAAGCGCTCAAACTCTGGATAATCAAAGGCAGTTCGATCCTGATAGGAAATGGTTTTGAAGGTAAGCGCTTCCGAAAAATGACGTATAGCTTTGTCTTCATCAAGCGCTACTTCAGCTTTATTTGGTTCAGGCTGCCTTGACTCTGTCATAAAGGTACGTGTTACTGTAACAATGGCGAATATAAGCAAAAAGACACCAACTATTAATAAATTCATTTTCCATCTCCCCATACAAAACCCCCGAAACTCTTTTTATATTATTTTATACTATTTTTATAATATTTAGAATTTTATTCTATATTTTTGACATAACTTCTTTCTAGGTTGTTCGAACAACTTATAGTTTGACAACAGTTCGTTTACACTAAGTAATAAATGCTTGAAAAAGCTATTTAGAAAATATATCGGGCAATATAGTATGATAGGTAATAAACAGCAGAAATGGGGAATCTTCATGCATCATGCCATCATTGAAGAAAGAAGAAATGGAAGTGTTGAAAATGTCCATTTTGGGATTATTGCAGGTGTGAACGACAAGAAAGAAACAGTCCGGCAATTTGGAGATATCAAGCAGGATGTTTTCTTTCGATCAGCGGCTAAACCGATTCAAGCACTGCCTTTATTGCTAACAGATATCATTGAAAAATATGGAGTAACGGATGAAGAGGCCGCGCTGTTTGGCGCTTCTCAGCGCGGAGAGCATTACCATATTGCAGCACTGGAGTCATTGCTGAATAAATTGCCTGTTCGTGAAGAAGAACTGCTCTGTCCCCCGTCCTATCCATTAAATAAGGGACCTTATGAGGAAATGCTTCGAGAAGGCAAAGAAAAACGGCGTCTCTATCATAATTGTGCAGGCAAGCATATCGGCTTTGCCGCTGTCTGCAGGGAATTAGGATATGAGGTAAGCGGCTATTGGAGACAGGAGCACCCGCTGCAGAAGCAAATCAATGACATTTTTTCTGAGCTGTCAGAAATTCCTCTTGACCTAATCAAGGCAGGGACGGATGGCTGTGGTGTTCCTGTATTGGCAATCCCTCTGGAAAATATGGCTTTAACTTACTTAAAACTGGCATGTCCAGATATGATTAAAGATTCCGCATTAAGATCAGCTGTTCAAAAGCTTGGAGCAATCATGAACAAGGAGCCAAATATCATTGCTTCACATCATTTTATTTGCTCTATTCTGCTTCGGGACGATAATATCTTTGCTAAAGGGGGAGCACAGGGTGTATACTGCTTTGGGTTAAGAAAAGAGCGCCTTGGCTTTGCTTTAAAGGTGATCAATGGATCCGAAGAAGTGTGGCCAAATATTGTTGCTTCTATCTTAGAGCAGATTGACTATAGCAATAAAGAAACCATTCGGAATTTAAGGGCACTTAAGCCCAATTCAGTGAAAAATGATTCAGGCCATGAAGTAGGCACGATCCATGAAGTTTTTCAATTAAAGGAGTTATAAAACATATGTTGATAGAAGTCATTGCGGATACGCTAAACGATGCAATACTAGCAGAAAAAGCAAGAGCAGATCGAATTGAGTTAATTACAGCTGTTGGAGAAGGCGGGCTTACCCCGAGCTATGGCTTGATTGAGGCGGTTTGCCATGCTGTTTCGATTCCTGTCAGTGTGATGATCCGTCCGCATAGCAGGAGTTTTACATACACACAGCAGGATGTAGCAATCATGAAATCAGACATTAAAGCATGCATAGATATTGGGGCAGCGGGAATTGTGATCGGAGCAATAACTGCAGAGAATAATGTCGATGAAGAGGATCTTTCTGTTCTGCTGGAAGATA
>NZ_JAPJDA010000081.1 GCF_026241755.1 Salinimicrobium profundisediminis | reverse complement strand
ATCCTACAACACATATTTTCTCCTTTTATAAGGACATCTCTTTAATATGTAAATTTCTTCATTTTATGAATTAATTTTGTTAGCTAATGAACATAGTAAAACATGTCATAGTTCGACACAAGTGAAGGTGGACTTAGTTCCAAATCACTCTCAGCCTGCTATAGTTTTTGCGTGCTGCAATACGCAGAATGTACATCATGCCTGCATTCCAGCAAAAAAACAGCGAAGCTATGCCGAAGTTCGACATAATCCTAACATAGTATAACAAATTCAACCAAACGTTGCACCAATTACATTGAATGTCCACCATGCTAATGTTAAAATAAAGTTTAGCTTTTTTATACTAACAAGCATTCTAACTTAATAAATAAGGAAAAAATTAGAATGAAGGTAAAGGAAAGCTTTTTCCGCATGGATAAAATGACACAAGGAGGAAATACTTCTTTGAAAATAGTGATCTCTGGATTTTATGGACTTGGCAACACAGGTGATGAAGCGATTCTTGAATCAATTGTTGATAATTTAAAGGATGAGCTTGACCACCCTGATTTAACCGTCTTCTCTCTATCTCCGAAAAAAACGGCTGAAACGTATAGTGTTAAAAGCGTTTATAGAGGATGGCGCCATGATTTTAAAGGAAAAGTGAAAGCGCTCCGCGAAGCTGACTTACTAATCAGCGGCGGCGGCGGTCTTCTTCAAGATACGTATCCAACGAAGTTTTTGTTCGGCCCCCTTCCTTATTATTTATTAATTGTGTTTCTTGCCAAGCTTTGCGGCACTAAAGTAATGTTCTTCTCGCAAGGTATTGGTCCCGTGAACTCAACTTGGGGGAAAATATTAATGAAAGTATTTGCCAATATGGCAAACTTTATTACGGTTCGTGACCAGCACTCTAAGGATCTTTTGCATAAGCTCGGTGTGAATCGTCCTGAATCAGTCGTGACAGCTGATATCGTGTTTGCGTTTCAGAAAAAGGAGGATACAGCCTGCATCGATTCTCTTCCATTAAAGGGAGATGAAAAGCTTGTTGCTGTCTCTGTCCGTCCATGGTTCCAGCATACAGACCATTACAAACAAATCGGCCTTGCACTTGATCAGCTGATTGAGGAAGAAGGCATCACACCGGTATTTGTGCCGATGGAAGGTCATCATGATGTGAAAGCTTCCAATTTTGTACTGGAGCATATGAAGCATAGCGACCGCTGCTATGTATTAGGACCAGACTTTTTGCCAAATCAATACTTAAACTTTATCAGTAATTGCGAGCTTACAATCGGGCTGCGTCTGCATTCACTTATCTTCTCCGCTCTTGTTGCTGTTCCGCATATCGGGATCAGCTATGATAAAAAGGTGGAAAGCTTGTTAAAGCGTTCTGGCATGTGGACATACTCTTTTCCGCTTGAAACATTGGATGCTGCAAAACTTGTAGATAACAGCAAAAAGGTTCTTGCCAATCATGCAGAACTGAAGGCAATGATTGAAACAAATGCACAGGGCATGCGCAGGGATGCTCTTGAAAATATTGACATGATGAAGGAACGATTTTTGAAATAACGCAAGGGAGAGGGCATTATGAAAATCCTAATTACGACTGTCTTCGATTACCCTCATGCTGGGGGATTATCGACACATGTAACAACATTAAAAGCAGGCCTTGAAGCAAGAGGACATGAAGTCGATGTTCTTTCCATCAGTGACGCGCCAGGCTGGCAAAAGAAATTTTATGCACGCGGACCCAGCTTTGTGTTAAACAAAGTGAAAAAAGGCAAAGGCATCATTTGGAGCCGAAAAGCACGCCAAAACATGCTTCACAAACTGATTGTAGAAAATAAATCGAAAAACTACGATATTATCAATGCCCAAGACGCGTTTGCTACGTTTGCATCATTGGAATCTGGGATTCCGACGGTTTCTACTGTTCATGGCTATATGGCTTTTGAAGCGGTCAGCTCCGGTTCTGTTGTGGAAGGCAGCGAAGAGGCAAAGCTATTGCAGGAAATGGAAAAAAAGGCGTATAGCTCAACACGTAAAGTCATTACCGTTGATCAGCGCATTAAAGACTATGTGAAAAAGCAGACAGGAGTGGACGGCACAGCAATCCGCAACTTCATTGATATTCACGATTTTCAGCCAGCAACTGATAAGAAAGCTGAACTCCGCAAAAAGCATG
>NZ_JAPJDA010000080.1 GCF_026241755.1 Salinimicrobium profundisediminis | reverse complement strand
GATTCAGCTGGCCTTTCGCGTTGCCATCTTTGCTGGAGCTGGGGCGATGGTTGGGCTAATAGCCATTATAAAACCAACGAATACGATGCTATTCGAAAATGCTGCTGGTTCTAATGTACTGCAGATTTTAAGTATCCTGATTTTCTTAAGCTCGATCATTATGACTGCATCAGCGGTATTACAAGGTTTAGGATTTACCTTTTATCCTGCTTTTGTTATTTTAGGCGGCTTTATTATAAAATATTGTTTAAATATACTGTTCATCCCTCTTGCGGGCTTAAGCGGCGCTGCCATTGCGTCATGCATTGCTTTGCTTCTTGTTGTCATAGCCTTGCTGATTAAGTTAAAATTTCAATTACATATTAAAATTGTTCAGTTGGAATTTATCACTCCCATTTTAAAGGGAGCGGTTTGTATGTATATTGTGTTAAAAGGGTATTTGCTGCTTACCGATTTCTTTTATGGGGTTGGCTATGAAAGAATGGCATCGAGTTTTCAAGCTATAAGTGCTGTTTTTTTTGGCGGATTTATTTACTTGATAGTGGTGCTGAGAAGCCAGGTCTTTACTGAGGAGGAACTGTATATGCTTCCTTTAGGCAGTAAGCTTTTACTGCTGCTTCCCAAAAATAAAACGAGGATGACGAAAAAATGAACAAAATTAAGATAATTGGATTAGGTGCAGGCGATTTAAATCAGCTTCCTTTAGGCGTCTACAAAACGATACAAAACACTGAAAATCTTTATTTGCGGACAAAGGAGCATCCAGTTGTGGAGGAGCTAATAAAGGAAGGGGCTCATTTCCAATCCTTTGATGAAGTGTATGAGAAGTATGATACCTTTGAGGCTGTTTATGAAGAAATTACGAATGTGCTCCTGAATGCTGCACAGAGTGAAGATGTTACATATGCCGTGCCTGGTCATCCGCTCGTTGCTGAAAGAACGGTACAGCTTCTGATCGAACGGGCAGAACAAAGTGGAATACAACTAGAAGTTGGCGGAGGCCAGAGCTTTTTGGATGCCCTTTTTCAAGCTCTGCGAATTGATCCGGTAGAAGGATTTCAGGTTCTTGACGGAACTGATTTTTCGGTTGAGGAAGCACAGCTGCGCCAGCATATCATCATTGGCCAGGTATATGATCAATTTGTTGCCTCAGATGTAAAGCTGGAGTTAATGGAAAGGCTGCCGCATGATTATCCGGTTTTTATTGTGACAGCTGCCGGAAGCAGTCAGGAAAACATCAAAAAAGTAGAATTGGTTGAACTTGATCGTGAGGTAGAGCTGAATAATCTAACTTCTCTTTATGTACCGCCTGTCCAGGATGAAACCATTCTTTATAAAGACTTTGCTAAGTTAAAAGAGATCATTGCCATTTTGCGCGGACCGGATGGCTGTCCTTGGGATCGGAAACAAACCCATGAATCACTAAGAAAATATGTCATTGAAGAAGCATATGAACTGATCGATGCAATCAACAATGATGATATTGATAATATGATTGAAGAGCTTGGCGATCTGCTGCTGCAGATTATGCTTCATGCCCAAATTGGTGAAGATGAAGGCTTTTTCTCTATCACAGATGTCATTGAGGGTATATCAGAAAAGATGATCCGAAGACATCCGCACGTATTTGGTGAAGGACAAGCGGAGGATGCAGAAGAGGTCGTTAAGAATTGGCAGGAAATCAAAAAGGAAGAGAAGGCAGGCAAGGAAGAAAAAACATCTCTCCTTGATTCTGTTCCTCGCTCTTTCCCGGGACTAATGAGAGCAGAGGAGCTGCAGAAAAAGGCTGCATCTGTTGGATTTGATTGGGATGAAGCGGATGCTGCCTGGGAAAAGGTTAAGGAAGAAATTCGTGAGTTTGAGGCAGAAAAAGAGTTAAGCAGTGAAAAGATGAAATTAGAATATGGCGATATTTTATTTGCTTTTGTCAATGTTGCAAGATTTTTAGGCCTTAATCCAGAAGAAGCAATCCATGAGACCAACGAAAAATTTATCCGGCGTTTTAATTATATAGAAGATAGGGTAAAGGAAACAGGGAGAGAGTTTGCAGACTTCCAGCTTGAAGAACTGGATCAATATTGGGAAGAAGCCAAAAAATCTGGGCAAGACCTCTCCCTGCACCCCCATCTGCATTGTATCATACCCGGTGGAGGGATTACAAAATCAGGCAAATGGAAACC
>NZ_JAPJDA010000007.1 GCF_026241755.1 Salinimicrobium profundisediminis | reverse complement strand
TTTCTGCTCATAGCCTAAAAATAAGCAGCTATAACTTTTTATACAAAAAAGAGGCTGCCTTTTCAGACAGCCTCTTTTGCCATTTTTGGAAGCCTGTTATGACTGAAGTTAAACCGCTTCTGATTCTTCTGAAACTTCTTCTGAAATTTCTTCGGCAACATCGTCTTCCGAAGTATTTGAAGTCTCAACACCAAATTTTTCTAACTGCTCTTCTTCCCCTGTAAAGTATGGGAAAACATCCAAGATTGGAGATTCGGTAATTGCGGGAATGGTGTAATCTCCCATAGTATCGGCCATTGCCGTAGTAGTGTTCTCAAAAGCCTCTTTTATGTCGTTGGCCTGGACAAGCAGATAAATATTCGTTTTTCTTTCCTTCCCGCTCTCCTCATCGAGTGCTATCAGGGAAACTTTTGATTTGAACCATCTGTCAGAATTTTCAAAAGGATGAACTTCCGAAAAATTCGCCACTTTGATGTTCATGATCCTGAAGTCTTCGTTGGTAAAGGTTTTCATCTCCTCTGTGATTCGAGATTCGGCCTCTGTATAAGAAACCGCATCAAGCAGGTAAGTATCGGTTGTCACCTTCTGCTCTCCCGTCTCATGTGTTTTTCTGTATTTCACCTTACATTCATACCAAATAACGCTCATAGTTCATTTTTTTAGGGTGCCAAAAATATCATTTTAGACAGGTGTTCCTAAAAGAATTCAGTAATAGATATTCACAAATTGAAAAACTATTTCTTTAACACCTGAACTTCAACACAATGAATATTTCTATATATTTTCAGAATTTGTGTTTAAGATTCGGGCTTCCGGACCACTCAAATCTACTCCTGGTTTTAATTCACCTAATCTCCTTCAGGTTAGACCCCTCAAAAATGGCATTTTAGAGTTTCTTTCTTCAGTAATAATTTGGTTTTTCCATAATAATTTTAACTAATTCAAAGAAAATTATTGTTCTAAATATTAGTCTTACTAAATTTTTATTAGATATTTGTGACTCATCGTATACAAATTTAAAATTAGATTATTGTGTGTGGAATTGTATGTGCTTTCGAATTAAAAGAATCATCTGAATCTTTAAGGCCCCGCCTTTTAAGTATGGCGAAATGCCTGCGTCACCGCGGGCCCGATTGGAGCGGGATCTACAGTAACGAAAAAGCTATTTTGGCCCATGAAAGACTGGCTATAGTTGACCCTACTTCTGGAAAACAACCTTTAATAAGTGAAGACCAAAATCTTGTGCTTGCTGCCAATGGTGAAATTTATAATCACAGGGAGCTGCGTAAGCAGTTTGAAGGAGCTTATAATTTCCAGACAGAATCTGATTGTGAAGTGATCCTTCCGCTTTACCGGGATAAAGGTGCAAAGTTCCTTGACGAAATGAATGGGATCTTCGGCTTTGCCATTTATGATGCCGAGAGAGATGAGTACTTAATTGCACGCGACCACATGGGTATTATCCCTCTTTACATAGGTTGGGATGCCAACGGAACTTTTTACGTGGCTTCAGAACTAAAGGCACTGGAAGGCCATTGCACCAAGATAGAATTATTTCCTCCGGGACATTATTTATCAAGTGAAGAAGAAGGTTTTCAACGCTGGTATCAAAGAGACTGGATGGATTATGAGAACGTAAAGAACAACGAAACCAGCATCGCTGAACTGCGGAAGGCCCTTGAGGCTGCCGTACACCGGCAATTGATGAGTGATGTTCCTTACGGGGTGCTTCTTTCCGGGGGGCTTGATTCTTCGATCACTTCAGCTTTAGCAAAAAAATATTCAGATAAACGAATTGAGAGTGACGATGCCGATGCTGCCTGGTGGCCGCGACTTCACTCCTTCGCCATTGGTCTTGAAGGTTCACCCGATCTTGCTGCGGCCAAAAAAGTGGCAGAGCACCTGGATACGGTTCACCACGAAATAGAATTTACCATTCAGGAAGGTATTGATGCCATTAAAGACGTGGTTTATCAACTGGAAACTTATGATGTGACCACGATAAGGGCTTCCACGCCTATGTATCTAATGGCCAGGGCTATTAAAGCTATGGGGATTAAAATGGTACTTTCGGGAGAAGGTGCAGACGAGATTTTTGGGGGTTACCTGTATTTTCACAAGGCTCCCAATGCCAAAGAGTTTCATGAAGAAACCGTGAGAAAACTGGATAAACTACACCAGTACGATTGTCTTAGGGCTAATAAATCGCTTTGTGCCTGGGGTATTGAAGGGAGAGTGCCCTTTCTTGATAAAGAATTTATGGATGTTGCCATGCGCATCAACCCTCAGGACAAAATGATCAATGGTGAACGCATGGAAAAATGGGTGCTGCGAAAAGCTTTTGAAGACTATCTTCCCGAAAGTGTGGCCTGGAGGCAAAAAGAACAATTCTCTGACGGAGTTGGGTACAGCTGGATTGATACGCTTAAGGAGATGGTGAATACACAGGTAAGTGATGAGCAACTTAAGAATGCCCATTTCAGGTTCCCGGTGCAACCGCCAAAGAGCAAGGAAGAGTTCTTTTACCGCTCAATTTTCACTGAGCATTTCCCGAGTGATGCCGCTGCCCTCTCAGTACCATCGGTACCATCTGTAGCCTGTAGTACGCCTACAGCTTTAGAGTGGGATGAATCATTCAGGAATATGAACGATCCATCGGGAAGAGCTGTTGCCAATGTTCATTCAGATGCCTATAAAAAAGAAGAAAAGAAAGCTGCAATTTAACAGGCTTTAATCTCGCGTTAATGTTCAGCCAAATTAGCTGTAATCATTGCTGTTAATATAAAACCCCTTCAAAGTGAGAACCTTGAAGGGGTTTTTTGGTCATATTTTTTAGATTTAAATTTGGTCCCGTACTTCGTACATTATTGGCAGGGAGTATTCTACTGATACCGGTTTTTCCCTTTGCCTGCCGGGAATCATTTTAGGTAACAACCTCACAACACGTGCTGCTTCCTCTTCCAGCCTCTTATTGGGCCCTCGTGCCCTAATATCGGCAACATCTCCTTTTTCATTGATCTTAAAGACAACATAAATCCTGTTCATGCCGGTGAGCCCCAGTTCTTCACTAATCCGAACATTGAAATGCTTCCTTACATGGGCATCGATCTTTTGAGACATACACTTTTTCTGCTCATCCTTGTCCTTAATACCTTCACAACCCGGGTAAGTTGGTATTTGTTGAACGACCATAAAAGGCACTTTTTCAATCTCTTCTTCTTCCTCTTCATAGGCCACTTCTTCTACCTCAATGATCTTCTCTATCTTATCTTCCTGGCTGGTTTCGGTAGAGCGTATCTCTGTTTCCTCAACCTCCATTTTATCTTCTACAACTTCTATCACTTCGGGCATTGGCGGGGGTGGAGGTGGCGGAGGCGGTGGAGGGGTGTTGAGTTGTGTAATTGGAATATCTTCCTGGTCAAAATCGGTCACCTGCACTTCCTGAAGGTCAACATCTTCACTGCCATAAGATCTCCATTCCAAACCATAATAAGTGAGGCCGAGCATTATTATAAGTCCCACCTGGAAAAAAATCATGCTCCTTCTTCCAAGATCTGCTTTTGGGTTCTTTTTGAATTGCATAACAGTAGATTTAGAAATTAACTACTAAAGCTTTATATCAAGAGGATTAATCCTCTGGAACTTGCAATTGGAAGGCTTCCCAACTTACTATTATAAAGACTCTGAAATTCTTTCAGTCTTCCAGGTCTTTCTAAAGAGAGCTGTGACTGGTTTCCGTCATTTTCAGCTTAAAACATTTATTAACCAGCATATTAAAGATACTCACTCTCTAAGGTTTAAATAATGATATTTATCATGCAGCCCCGGGAATCCAGCTATAGATCGAAAGAATTGTGCATAAAAAAACCCGACTATTGCCGGGCTTCTATCAGGGAGTTTAATACTCTTATTTTCTTTCTGAAGAAGTGTTTGTATCCTTCAGACGCTTTTTATATTAGTCAAAGATCTTGAGGTGTACCGCTTTTGTTACTTCAGAAAAATATATTGTTCTAACAGAACCTGAAGTAAAAGAAATAGTTTCCTCTTTCAGCACATTTAGGAATATTATCGGCTTTAATTCCGATAATATAAATTATCGGGTTATAAGCCTATATTTGCATATATCGGATATTAACCCGATATTTAAACTATGAAAGCAGTAATCACAGGAGATATTGTAAATTCAAGAGCCGAGCCGGCAGCACACTGGCTTCCTGTTCTTAAGGAAATACTGGAGCAGTACGGCCAGGAACCTCAGGAATGGGAAATTACCAGAGGCGATAGTTTCCAACTTATTTTAGATCCTGAAGAAGCCCTTTATGCTGCTTTCCAGATCAAAGCGGGAATTAAGCAACTTTCGGGGCTTGATGTAAGAATGGCAATTGGAATTGGAGAGCAGGAGTATAAGGCCAGGAAAATTAGTGAATCTAACGGCTCAGCATTTATTCGTTCGGGAGAATGCTTTGAAAATCTAAAAAAGCAACATCTGGGAATTCGTACAGGAGATCAGGAAAAAGACGAAACTTTCAACCTGCTCTTTTCCCTGGCCCTGCTCACTATGAACAACTGGAGTGCTACGGTAGCCAAAACCATTACTGTTTTTCTTAAATTCCCGGAAAAGAGTCAGACGGAATTGGCTCAACAATTAAACAAATCCCAAAGTAGTTTAAGTGAAGCCTTGAAACGGGGTGGGTTTGACGAAATAATGCAGCTTGAAAACTTTTATCGTAAAAAATTTGATCGCCCATGACAGCACTTGCTTTAAAATTGCTTTTGGCTCACCTCCTGGGTGATTTCCTGTTACAACCTGACAGCTGGGTGGCTCAAAAAAGGCAAAAAAAACATCGTTCTCCTCTACTCTACGCTCATATTGCCATTCACTTCTTTGTAATGCTGGCGCTGCTGGGCTTCAACTTCACTTATTGGCTGGGCATGCTTATAATTGTGGTCACTCACTATTTTATAGACCTGCTTAAGCTACATCTTGAGGAGCATTACCACAAAGGAAAACTGTTCATTTTTGATCAGGTAGCACATATTTTGGTTATTGCTGCAGTAACCTACAGCTACCACGCATTTACCATAGAACCGGGGGAATTCCTTCAGCCTGTGGTACTGCTTTTCATTACCTGCATAGTATTTCTTGGTCCCGTGGCTGCAATCATAATGAGGCTGTTAATGAATCGCTGGGTTTTGCCTGAAGACAAAGAAAATGAATCCCTGCCCCAGGCCGGTAAATATATTGGAATACTTGAACGCCTGCTGGTCTTTACATTTATCGTCATCCAGCAATGGCCGGCAATTGGCTGGCTCATTGCAGCCAAATCAATTTTACGTTTTAGCGACCTTACCCGTGCTAAAGACAGGAAACTTACCGAATACGTACTTATTGGCACCCTGCTAAGCTTTTCCCTGTCCATAGTTACGGGCCTTATTTATTTTTATGTGAGAAATAGTATCTAAAATGATTTTACTATTTTAGAAAAAATAATTATGTCGGGTACCGCATGGGGTTTTGCCATTATTTCAGGAGTAGTTTTAATTGCTGTTGCTGTGTACAGTGATCAAGCTTAGAAAGCAGGTACACAAAAGAGAACAGGAAGAGCAAAAAAAGAATGATTTAAACTGAATATTTCTGAAATTACCTCTCAAAAATGGCATTTTTGACACCTAATTTTTCACTGGTTACTTCGGAAGAAATTATTTTGAATTCGGAAAGAAAAATTTACCTGGTTTAGGTAAATTTGTAAGGTGTTACTCCTGAATATTTCAGAAGCATTTGCCCTTTCAAGCCCGTAATGATCTTAGCCTACACCATTTAACTTATTCTGGCACGGTTGCTGCTTTAAAGTAAACACACAGCTTTTTAAGTATCTACCTAACTACTAAAACTCACATCTATATGAAGATTAAAAACTTCACCTTACTATTTGCCGCGTTTGCCTTCATTTTCACATCCTGTTCTAAAGACGATGAAGTTCTTGAAAAAGAACCTACATCGAAGAATCCGGAGGAAAATGTGGTGGCACAGGAGCTGGAAGTCGAAGACTTCATCTATTCGGGAATGAACGAGATCTACCTTTATAAAGCAGATGTTGATGTTCTGGCCGATAATTATTTTAATTCTGAAGATGAAAAACTTGATTATCTCGCTGGCTTCAGCACTCCGGAATCCCTTTTTGAGAGTCTTAAGTCTTCCAGCGATAAATTCAGCTTTATTACAGATGACTATAAGGCGCTTGAAGATCAATTTAATGGCGTAAGCAGCAGTACAGCCGGAATGGATTTTGGTTTGGGTAGAATTACCGGTACCAATTACCTCTTCGGATTTCTTCAGTATGTTATTCCTAATACTCCTGCCGCCGAAGCCGGTCTTACCCGCGGAACTATTTTCACAGAAATAAACGGAGAAAAAATCACCTTAAACAATCTAGAGTCTCTACTCGATTCAAACTCCCTTACCATTAACATTGGAAAAGTGGAAAATAACACGCTGGTACTTACAGACGAAACTGTTACTCTTGATCATTCCTCATACACTGCAAACCCGGTTCAAGTGGTGAAAACTCTTGAAGTAGACGGGATACAGGTGGGATACCTAATGTATAACAGCTTTATTGGGAACTTTGATGACGAATTGAACCAGGCTTTTGGCGAACTTAAAAGCCAGGGCGTTGATGAACTCATTCTTGATCTTAGGTACAATGGCGGTGGAGATGTAGAATCTGCCGTAGATCTTGCCAGCATGATCACCGGTCAATTTGAAGGAGAAGTATTTATGCAGGAAATGTGGAATGAGACTTACCAGAAATATTTTGAAGAAAATGCTCCCGAGAGATTGCTGAATCTATTTGACAGCAAAATAAGAACCGGTGAGACCATAAACAGTCTTAACCTTTCAAAAGTGTATGTTTTAACTACAGCGAGTACAGCTTCGGCCAGCGAACTTATCATCAACGGACTTGAACCTTACATTGAGGTAGTACAGATAGGCGAAACAACAACTGGTAAATTTCAGGCTTCGGTAACCTTGTATGACAGTGAAGACTTTTCCAAAGATACCGAAGTAAATAAGAACCATACCTATGCCCTACAACCGCTTGTACTAAAATCGGCCAACGCCAATGGAAAATCCGATTACTTTAACGGCTTGAAGCCTGATGTAGAAATGAGGGAAGACATTAATAATCTTGGTACACTGGGAAGTCCCGATGAACCATTTTTACAGGCAGCTTTAAACCATATACAGGGAATCTCACCAGCCGCCGCAGCTTCTGCCCAACAAAAAAGATCAGAAAGCACTCTGAAAATTGTAGGAGACGGAGAAATGTTTGAACCTTACTACCAGAGAATGTACCTTGATAAGGTGCCTGCGATTATCAGAAGAAAATAACCAGAATTAAAAGAACTCAAATCTCTCTAATCCAATTAGAGATTGACAATCAAGAGGCTTCGAAAGGAGCCTCTTTTTTTGTGTTCAAGCCCATGAACGAATAACGCAAAGAAATTTAGTTCTTATCTAGTCTACACCTTTCTGTGGAAAAATTCATCATTTTTTGTTAATCTATTGGCTAAATCCCCATATTCAGCCATTATTATATGGAGAAATTTACATATCGACAGGGTTGTATGAAACCACTTACACAAAACACAACCTATTGTAAATAAGGCGTTTAAACCTCTTCGCCACATATAGCTTTAGGTATTTCATAGTATTTATTCTTCTTGCTTCTTCAAAATGGAATTGGTATTGCTTCTATAGCTATGACCAAATACCACAATTATGAGATTAAGAGAAAAACGATTATACAAAAAAGTTTTCCTTGAGGCATATCTTGCGCAAATTAACTGGGATTGGCTATTTCTAAAAGGTCAATTGATCTTCACCGGAATTATTAGTCTTGGAACTATAATTTTCATCTTCTGGTTTTTGCTCTAACTCTACCCAGAAAAACTACTTTCCTCTGAAAACACACTTCATCTTTAAAATCCTTCCATTCAGTAGAATTTAGTTCTGCAAACATTGTAAGCTGTTCATCTTTACAAAAACTAATAAGATGAAGTCGGTATTTACATTGGTGGGATTGTTCCTTACATTATCGCTACAGGCCCAGAATCAAATTTCCGGAAAAGTAACCGACCGGAACGAGCAGCCAATTGCCGGTGCCAACGTTTACCTGGAAGGAACCTATGATGGCGCCACTACAAACTCTTTTGGAGAATTCTCTTTTTCTACTAAAAACCGGGGGGAACAAATCCTCGTGATCTCCTACATTTCTTTTGAAACCGCACGCAAAAAGATACAGGTAAACACTGCGCAGCACCTGTTTATAAAGCTAAGGGAAGATGTTACGGCTCTTGATGCTGTTACTCTTAGCGCAGGCACATTTTCTGCGGGAGACAACTCTAAAGTCACTGTGTTAAAACCTCTTGATGTAGTTACCACGGCAGGGGTGGCAGGAGATCTTATGGCCGCTTTACAAACCCTTCCCGGCACTCAGCCGGTAGGAGAAGATGGCCGTCTTTTTGTAAGAGGAGGTACAGCCGGAGAAACCGCAGTCTTTATTGATGGGCTCAGGGTATTCCAACCTTATACTTCTTCTGCTAATAACCTGCCCAGTCGCGGGAGATACTCCCCTTTTCTTTTCGACGGAATAACTTTTTCTACAGGTGGCTATTCAGCCGAATATGGACAGGCACTCTCAGGGGTTTTACTCCTGAATACTATTGCCGAACCAGACCAAACTGAAACCAATATTTCGCTCATGAGTGTGGGTGGCGGGCTGGGGCACACTCAAAAATGGCAAAAATCTTCCCTCTCTTTAAATACAGGTTACATCAACCTTTCCCCTTATCTTAAATTGGTGCCCAATAATGAGCAGGCAAAATTTAAAAAACCATACCAGAGTTTTAGCAGTGAAAGTGTTTACAGAAAGCATAGCAAAAATGGCATTTTTAAGTGGTATACTGCTTATGAGCTTACCAACCTCGAAGTACTTCAACCCGAGATTGACCAACCCCAGCCGGTAAACTTTAGCCTGAAAAATGAAAACCTCTATACCAACCTTTCCTATAAATCGGCTCTTGGGAATGGCTGGAGTTTTAACCCCGGAATAAGCGCCTCATACAGCCGCAACAAATTTGATATAGACCTCACCCAAATTGAAAATCGGGAATTGGCTGCCAATTTAAAACTGAAAATGAGCAAAAGGTTCAACAATCATATCAAACTTCACTTCGGAGGAGAGTATATCTATAAAAATTTTTCTGAAGATTTTATTGCTTCTGAAAATCCTGAAGAGCTTCAGATTAAACCCGAAGTTTCAGCAGGATTTGCTGAAGCCGATTTTATATTCAGTAAAAAATTTGCGCTCAAAATGGGTTTCCGAAGTACTTATCTGGATTTAAAAAAACAGTTTTACTGGTTACCACGACTTTCAATGGCTATGAAAACCGGAAATGACGGGCAACTTTCCCTGGCCTACGGACAATACCTGCAACAGCCTGAAACTGATTTACTAAAATTTGATCAAACCCTGGAGCCTGAAACCGCTACCCATTACATTTTGAATTATCAATGGACGCGCCCCGGTTACATTTTACGGGCAGAAGCATATCACAAAGAATACAATGATCTCGTTAAGTTCAATACGCCCGAACCCGGCTATAATAGTGCTTATACCAATGAAGGATACGGTTACGCCCGTGGTGCTGATTTCTTTTTTAGGGATGATAAAAGTGTCGAAAACCTGCAATATTGGATCTCTTACAGTTTCATTGATTCACAACGGAATTTTAGAAATTACCCGGTAAAGACCACTCCTCAATTTGTCGCCAACCACACAGCAAGCCTGGTGACAAAATTCTGGATTGAGGAATTAAGGAGTCAGGCGGGTTTCACCTATACCTTCGCTTCGGGAAGGCCTTATGAAGATCCCAATACTCCAGGATTTATGAATAGAAAAACGAAAAACTACAATAGCCTCAGCTTTAACTGGGCATATCTACTTAGTCAGCAAAAGATCATTTATTTCTCTGTCTCCAATGTTTTGGGTAGCAGGAACGTCTTTAACTATGATTACGCAAAAACGGCTGACGAAAATGGCATTTTTGAGAGGCAGGCAATTACCCCGGCAGCCGACAGGTTCTTCTTTGTCGGGTTCTTCTGGACCATCAGCAGTAATAAAAGCAAAAATCAACTGGATAATCTCTAAAGATTTCGGTTCATCATTAAAATATTACAGTTCAGTAAAAATGAATTCAGGCTTGAACAAAAAAACTGCAATTTCGAAATAGATTTTAGTATTAACCGTAAAACCACCTCATTATGCAAGCATTTATCATCACTATCGCCCTCTCCCTTTTTACTGCTATTGGTTTAAACGCCCAGACACAATATGAGCAAGAAATGACCAGAGCCCTGGAGTTATGGGAAGATCAAAAACCCGAAGAGGCTGCCAATCTTTTTGAACGTATTGCCGGCGCCGAAGCAGAAAATTGGCTTCCGTATTATTATGCATCACAAATTAAGATCGTGGAAAGCTTCCCTGTGACCAACAGAGCTCAAAAAGAACAAATGCTTACAGAAGCCCAGAATTTACTGGATAAAGCAAAAAACCGCAATGCCGATAAAATAGAGATCATGATCCTCCAGGCCATGTTACATACTTCAAGGCTAACCATAGACCCTTCAACCTACGGAATGAAACTGGCGCCTGTGATTTCAGGAATTTATTCTGAAGCTTCTAAATTAGCCCCAGACAACCCCCGGTTATTTCTCTCAAAAACTGAATGGGATATGGGCACTGCAGCCTACTATGGTGAAGACCCCAAAAAATATTGTCCTACTTTAGAAGCAGGGCTTGAGCTCTTTGCAGAAGAAGATCACGCTCCCACAGTGGCTCCCGCATGGGGGGAAGAAAGAATGAAAAAGCTCATTGAACAGACATGTAACAACAAGTAGTCTTTAACAGTACCCCAAAAAAAATATATTTAAAAAACCGGAAAAGAAACCGAAATTAGCTCATCTAAATACTAAAAAAGTGAAAGAAATCCTCAAAATCATAAAGATCTCAATTATTATTTGTGCAGGACTCGTTCTCATAAATAGCCTTTTTGGTGCACACAGTTGGAAAAACATAATGGACTGGAGTGTATGGGGAACATACTTTTTTTATTCTTTCGTTCTCACCGCCCTAAACTCCACATACTTCAACCTTTTTGCCAGGAAGATTGGATGGCAGGGAGCGAATTTAATGACGATTATTTTGGCAGCTGTGGGCTCTATTGTGCTTACAATGATAGGCTTCTTTCTTTGCAGGCTTATAGATGAGACGCTTTTCCAGGGCTTCACGGTACAGCATTTCTTAGCCAATGAAAAGCTGAGCTATTATCTTTTTCCCTTATTCTTAACCGCCTTTATATCGCTTATTTTTCATCTGGTGTATTTTTATAAAGCACTCCAGGATAAAAGAGTTACAGAACAAAAAATTATTGCAGGGAATGCTTCAGCGAAATTTGAGAGCCTTAAGAATCAAATTGATCCGCATTTTTTATTCAATAGTCTTAACGTACTTACTTCCCTTATTGAAGAAAATCCGGAGCAGGCTCAAAAATTCACTACCGGTCTTTCCAAGATTTACAGGTATGTACTGGAGCAAAAAGACAAGGAGCTGGTAGACCTTGAGGAGGAAATTAAATTTGCGGTGACCTATATAAACCTTTTAAAAATGAGGTTTGAAAACAGCATTTATTTTGAGGTTCCCGGGCAACTTTCAACCCCGGAAGCCAAAGTTGTTCCTTTATCATTACAATTGTTGCTGGAAAATACTATAAAACACAACGTAGTGAGTGAAAACAAACCTCTGCGCATTAAAATATTTGAAGAAGACGGTTACCTGGTGCTGGAGAACAACCTTCAGGAAAAAGAAGTTTTACAAAAACGTGCGGGAGTAGGGCTACAAAACATCGTTAGCCGGTATGGTCTTGTAACCCGACGGGAAGTCCAGATTATTAAAGACTCAGAGAAATTTTCAGTAAAAATTCCGATACTCACCAAACAAATCAACATCATGAAAACAGAAAATATATCAGAAAACAATGCATATTTTAAAGCTAAGCGACGAGTAAAAGAGATTAAGGAATTCTACGGCAATTTAATCTCTTACTGTCTCGTGATCCCTGGGCTCGTTTTAGTTAACTACTATACTTATTGGGACTTCCAGTGGTTCTGGTTTCCAATGGCAGGCTGGGGTCTTGGACTTGTAATTCATGGCTTCTCGGTCTTTGGTTACGGTGCCAACTGGGAAGAACGAAAAATACAGGAATTGATGGAAAAAGAAAAACAATGCACAAAAACCTGGAACTAATGGAAACAAATGATAAATCCTTTCAGTATCAACTCGCTAAAAAAAGGGTGAAAAAAATTAAAGGATTTTATGTGCACATGCTGGTGTACCTGTTTATTAATATTGCCATTATTGCAGTGAATACAAGAGGAAGAGGCTTAATTGAAGGCATGCAGGATCTGGGTAATTACTTCACTGCCTTCTTTTGGGGAATTGGACTATTTTTTCATTGGTGTAATGTTTTTGGTCCCGATGTTTTCTTCGGAAAGAACTGGGAAGAGCGAAAAATCAGGGAAATTATGGATAAAGAACAAAGAAACACCTGGGAATAAATTTTTATAGATGATACAAGCAGTTATTGTTGAAGACGAAAAACCATCTGCGCGAAGGTTGCAGCGCATGTTGGAGAGCCTGGGAGTAAAAGTAAGAACCACCCTGCATTCTGTTGAGGAAGCCCGCGATTGGTTTTTAAAAAACCAGCACCCCGATTTAATCTTTTTGGACATCCAGTTGAGCGATGGGCTTTCCTTTGAAATCTTTGAAGATATTGAAATTAAAAGTCCAATAATATTCACCACTGCCTATGACGAATATGCACTACAGGCTTTCAAGCTAAATAGTATAGATTACCTCCTGAAGCCTATAGATGACGAAGAGCTGGCAGCCGCGGTTAAAAAGTTTCAAAACAACCATCAAAAAAGGGATGTTAATGTAAGTTTTAATGAGCTTAAATCTCTGCTAAACATCCCCGGTTCAGGTTTTAAGAAGCGCTTCTCCATACAGGTGGGGCAGCATTTAAAACTCATAGATGTTTCAGAAGTTGTTTGTTTTTATTCCGAAAATAAAGCCAGCTACCTCCATACTTCCGGAAACAGAAGCTACCTGCTGAATGGCAGCCTGGACAAGCTGGAACCTGAATTAGATCCTGAAAAATTCTTCAGGGTGAGTCGAAAATTCATAATCGCAATGGAGGCTATTGAAGACATACTCACCTATTCAAATATGCGGCTTGAAGTAAAACTGAAGGATTACAATGGGGAACAGATCATAGTAAGCCGGGAACGCGTGAAAGATTTTAAAGATTGGTTGCAATGATTGGGAGTATGCCTGTTTTCTGTACTAAACCAGACGAAATCATATCCTATGGAGATACTTCAATAAGAGTTGAGAGCAAAAACAAGTCAAAAAAGAAGCCGCCTTCTCTACGAGCATTCCGGTTACCCTACATTCCCGGAAGCATGGCAGAAAATGACGGCCTTTCTTTATCTAGTTAGATCAATTTAAGATCTTTCAATATACCCACTAAATGCGGGGTTGTATTGGCTCCAAAATCTTCGCGAAGCTCTTTTAGTCTTTTTTCTATAGAACTCCTGCTGTTTGGTGTTATTCCCCTTGTTTTAAAATCTCCCTCTATTTCATCCTGCGTGTAGCCTGTAGCAATAGACCTTAAAAGTTCCATCTCCCAGTCTCCCAGAATTAAAATAGTGTCGTCTCTCAAAAGTCTTTCAATGCGCAAAGAATTGTACTTATCACCTTTGTTGACCGCCTGAATTGCCTCCCTGAGGTCGCGCATTCCATGCCGGTCTTTAGAGACATATCCATCAATATTACCCGATTCCCAAAGGGTGCGAACAGTTTGTGGATTATCTTCAATAGTGTTTACCAACACCTTTAAATCGGGGTCTTCTTCTTTAACCGCTGAAATCAACTCTTTACCCGACCTTAATTTCTCAGGACGATGATCGGGCCTGAAAGACAGGTCACAAATAAGAAGATCAAATGGACTCCCTTCCCTTTTTGCCTTTTTAAAAAGCAACCATGCTTCATCGCAATATTGGGCATGTTCTACCGTGCATATTCCAAGATCATTCAGTAATCCGGCAACTGCCAGGTTAATACTGTCAATATCTTCTGCTACAAGTACCTTCTGAAACATCGCTCTTTGAACAGGTAAACCCACTTTAATGACTTTCTTTGCCCCAAAATTAAGACAAACAATTCAGGTTCTATTACGGAAAACCGTAATTCACTAAAAAAAACGAAAACGTTTGAATTTATTTATTTCAATACTTCCCGCTGCTGCACCCTTAGCAGCTTGAGTTTAAAAGAATTCAGCAATAAAAGAACTGTGCAGGTTTTCAAATAAACTCAAAACAGTATATTTGAAGCAGCCATCTTAAACAAGAATATGAATATTGCAGAAGTAACTGCTTACATCCTCAGTTTTATTATCCTGTTTCCCACAGCGGCCTCAATAAGCCGGTTTGACCAGTGGTGGATTAGAGATTTCGATTTTCCCAGATTGCAGATAAGTGTTCTTATCCTTGCGGTGATGATCTACAATGCCGTAGCTTTCGACTTTAGTTCGATATGGGAGACGATCATAACCGTGGTGGTAGGATTAAGCTTTATCTACCAGGCAACAAAGATCTATCCCTACACTTACCTGGCTTCAAAACAGGTAAAAGTATACCGGGGAAAGGAGGTAGAAAGACAGGTGTCAATACTTGTGAGCAATGTACTTACAACCAATACTAAATACGATAAGCTCGTTAAACTCATAATTCGGGAGAACCCCGACCTTGTTCTTACCCTCGAAAGTGATGAAACATGGGAAAAAGAGCTAAGTCGCATAGAAGAAGAATATTCCTATACGGTAAAGATTCCGCTTAAAAACCTCTACGGAATGCACCTCTACTCAAAACTTGAGCTGGAGGATATTCATGTTAAATATATCATTTCAGAAGAAATTCCTTCAATTCACGGTAAGGTAAAACTAAGATCGGGAGAAAAGGTAAATATTCACTGCCTTCACCCCAAGCCTCCAAGCCCTTCAGAAGATGATACTTCCACAAATCGCGATGCAGAGCTACTGCTGGTAGGAAGAGAAATAGATGGTAAAAATGCTACGCTCGTGTTTGGAGATCTTAATGACGTGGCCTGGTCAAGGACCACGAAACTTTTCCTTCGTTTAAGCGGACTACTTGATCCGCGTATTGGTCGTGGCTTTTACAATACATTTCATGCACAATATCCCGTTTTCAGGTGGCCTCTGGACCATGTTTTCCACAGCAGCGATTTTCTGCTGCTCAGCTTAAAAAGACTGGAAAAAATGGGATCAGACCACTTCCCTATGTTCATTAAACTTGTCTATCAACCTGAAAACGTAGAGAAAAATGGCAATGGTGAAACCGAAGAACCCGATGAAGAAGAAAAAGAATGGGCCGAAGAAAAAATAGACAAAGGCCAACATCCTGAGTCACATCAATCCTGAATATTCTTTATAGTTTTTTATTTTTATTCGGAAGTTGTGCGCAAGCAAAAAAAATCCTGCTAAAAGATGAAAAGTATTTTCTTTATATTTCTTAGGATGATTTTTTGGAGTAACTCCTCTGCACAGAATCAAGAATCAGACAAATATGATTCATTTACTGAAAATGAAAACTACCAAGTTCAGATGAAAATATCTGACAATAAACACATAATAAAATATTCTAGAAAAATAGATTCCTTAAATTTTCACTTGGAAATAATCCCAAGTATGAGAAATATTTTCGATTCTGTATCCCGTTTGAGTGATAATAAACAAATTTTCATAAAAATAATTCAAGTAGATAAAAATCTCTATCAAATTGATCAAATGAACTTTATAAATTTAGATGGTAGAAACATTTCCGTCCACAGGGACTCAGATCATTTATTTAATATTGACCTATCAGATTATAAATTAAGAATGATAGATTGTCAAAACTGTATGGAAGAAATCTCATTTTCGATTTACGATAAAGAAACTGAAAAAGAATAAAAATTTAGAAGAATGCCAGCGCACAACATCGGTTACGAGCAAATAGCGGGCATTATAGTGAAAAGTGCTATTTTAGAGACCAATTAAAAACCAACTAAGCCGACAAGGACGCGTCCCTACTCCACGCCACTTGCCGTAACCAAGACCGTTGTGGGCAATTTAAAAAGTTATTGTAAAATCTTATTAAGTGTATTTTGCAGTTCTACATCCAGACAAATTTAGATCCGATATTAGAAGATTTAGGATCGGATTAATAGTTTTAACTGCACTTTATCTTGGATTTATCGGAATAATTTTAATAGGTGGTTTTATTTTTATCCTAAAAAACCAAATAACGGACAGTGGCCTAATAACCCTTTGGTTCACAGCAATATTTTTCGGTGGAATTATCCTAAGTATTTACCAGTTAATCTATTCATATCGTTTCAGATCTTTTGAGCGAAAATATATACCTGTTTCTAAAAAGAAAAATAATGACAACTTCAAAATGTCAATATTTACAGGAATTATCGGACTATGGCTATGGCTACCAAATAAAAAAGAGATCAAGAAAATTATTGAAAAAACTGGCTATAGTAAATAACACAAATTGTGGATTACTTCTTGAAAATGGCACTTTTGACTACCTTTTAAAAACAGTATTTAACTGATAAACTTGTATTCCCAAGCCGCAACTTGCGTTATTCGAGTTTTTAAAATTTAAGAAAATGACCCAATCGGAACTTATCATTTTAAATCTTTCAGAAATAAGGCAAAGAAGTATAAAGATTTGGAAAGCACTTCCTAAAAACTATTACAATTGGAAACCTGACGAAAAAGCAATGACTGCAATTGAAATGATCAGGCACGTTTTAGAAGCTGATTATGGATGGAATATTATAATCAACAATGGGAGTATGTTGAATTATAAAACACCCTGTGAAAATAGACCTTTTGTTAGTGTTTCTGACGAACTGGAATTTGCCGAACCCTATAGAAAAGCATTTTTAGAAAGTATTCAAAAATTTTCTGATCCCGAATTAAGTGAAACCCACATTGTTCATCCCGGAAATGGAGAAATGAAAATCCTGGGAAAATATTTATTGAGAATAGGTTATCATGAATCTGTTCACGCAGGACAATTTCTTTCGTACTTAAGAGCAATGAAAGTTACCCGCCCGGGAATATGGGACTGAAAAATAAAAGCACTACAACTAATAACACATTGTGAAAGACCTGTCAAAAATGCCATTTTTGACACCTAATCTTTTTCTGTAATTACAGGTTCAAGAACTTCCCACACGTTCATAGCTACAATATCATAACCTTCGGCTGTTGGATGAATCCCATCCTGCTGGTTAAGCTCTGGATCACCTGCCACTCCTTCCAGTAAAAAAGGAATAAGATGAATATTGTTTTGCCGGGCCAGTTCGGGGAAGAGTTCCTTAAAATCTGTAGTGTATTCTGTTCCTAAATTCGGCGGAATCTGCATTCCGGCCAGGATGATCTCCACATCAGGATTTTTTTGCCGCACCATATCAATAATGGCCTGCAGGTTCTTCCGGGTCTCCTCTACTGCAATTCCGCGAAGGCCATCGTTAGCGCCCAGAGCCAGTACAAAAACATCAACCTCCTGGTTAAGCACCCAGTTGATCCTGTTTTTTCCGGCCGCGGTGGTTTCCCCACTAAGTCCGGCATTTACCACCCTGTAATTAAGCCCCAGGGAATCGATGATCTTCTGAATTTCTGCCGGATAACCTTCAGCAGGATCAAGACCCATAGCTGCGGTAAGGCTGTCCCCAAAAAACAGGATAGTACCAGTGTCTCCAGCATCTTCAGGAGCATCAGTATCTTCAGTTTCATTTTCAACTTCCGAAGCAACATTTTTTTCAGCCTCATGCGCTTCTTTTTCGGTTTGTTTACAGGAAGAAAATAACAGCAGTGTCAAAAATAGCAAAAACAACAGGTTTCTCATGGCTACAGGCTTGAAGTGAAAATCATTTCTTATTTTGCTTTTTTTGAAAGCGAACTAAAGATGACAAAAATATTGAACGTGCACAACCTGAAGAAAAGCTTTTCGAGCGGCTCAAGGTTGCTTACCGTGCTCCACGACATAAGTTTTGATGTTGAAGAGAAAGAAACCTTTGCGATTGTGGGGCCTTCGGGCAGCGGTAAAACCACCTTGTTGGGGCTTTGTGCGGGGCTGGATAAGCCCGATAGCGGCAGTATTGAACTCTGCGGCACCGGGTTGACTGCGCTTTCAGAAGATGAGCGGGCAGTACTCCGCAATCAAAAGGTCGGCTTTGTCTTTCAGGATTTTCAATTACTTCCCACTTTAACGGCTTTAGAGAATGTTGCTGTTCCGCTTGAGCTACAGGGTGCCAGAAATGCTTCGGAAGTTGGAAAAGATTTACTCGAAAAAGTTGGCCTGGGCGGCCGATTTGATCATTATCCTTCACAGCTTTCGGGCGGGGAACAACAGCGGGTAGCAGTAGCCAGGGCTTTTTCGAACCGGCCCACCATCCTCTTCGCCGATGAACCCACAGGAAATCTTGATGCCGAAACAGGAGAAAAAATTATTGAACTCTTGTTTGAGCTCAACAAACAGGCAGGAACCACGTTGATCATCGTCACGCACGACCTTGAGCTCGCAAAAATGACACAGCGTATTCTGCACCTCAAAGGTGGAAAAATTGTAGAGACTCATGAGCAGCACTAACACCGGGAGCTTCTACTGGCTAATAAAAATGGCCTGGCGCGACGGAAAAGCAAGTGGCCGCAAACTGAGCCTTTTCATGGCCTCGATTATTTTGGGGATTGCTGCCGTGGTTTCTATACAATCTTTTGGAGAAAGCCTTAAAGACAATATCGCACTGCAATCTAAAGCCATGATGGGTGCCGATTATAAAATTGACCTTGACCAGGCTCCCACTCCTGAAGTACTCTCTATCATTGATTCTTTAGGAGGTGCCCCTGCCAGGGAAATAAGTTTTACCTCGATGGCTGCCTTTCCCCGAAATGGCACAACCAGGCTGGTGCAGGTAAGAGGAATTGAAGGCGATTTCCCTTTTTATGGAGAGCTGGAAACCCGCCCTGCTACGGCAGGAAAGACCTATCAGCAAACCGGCGGCGCTTTGGTTGATGCCACTGCAATGCGCCAGTTCAACCTAAGCCCAGGCGACAGCATTAAAATAGGAAAAGTAACCCTGCCTATTGCCGGAGCTTTAACATCTATTCCCGGCAGCAATTCATTCTTTAGCTCTGTTGCCCCACCTGTTGTTATTCCACACCATCTTATCGAAGAAACAGGCCTGATTCAAACCGGGAGCCGTATCTCTTACGATTATTATTTCACTGCAGCAGCAAATACAGATCTTGAACAGCTGGACGAAGTACTGGACCCGCAACTGGACAAACTGGAAGCCGATCTTGACACCCACACCGCTACCAGTGAAAGACTTGGCAGGCGTTACGACAACTTTGGGAAATTTCTCAACCTCGTAGCCTTTATAGCCTTACTTCTTGGGTGCGTAGGGATTGCAAGTGCAATAAATATTTACATTAAAGGTAAATTGAAATCGGTTGCAATCTTAAAATGCCTGGGAGCAACAAAAAGGCAGTCTTTTATGATATACCTTCTCCAAATTGCGGCTATGGGCGTTCTTGGTGGAATTATAGGCACTATTGCAGGTTTGCTTTTACAGCAGCTATTTCCTTTACTGCTCGAAGGTCTTTTACCGGTAAACATCCAGGTTAGTTTTAAACTTCAAATTATCATTTTAGGAATTTTGCTGGGGCTGTTTATGGCAGTTTTGTTTGCTTTAATTCCGCTTATTGGCACGCTGTACGTCTCCCCTTTACAGGCCCTAAGAGTACAATCTGAGAGCAACCCTAAAAAAGGAAAAGCAAAACTTGCTGTATTGGCAGGCATTTTTCTTTTTATCCTTCTTTTCTCTTACTGGCTGCTGCAAAACTGGAAATATTCTTTGGCCTTTGTGCTGGGAATTGTTGTGACCTTCTCAATACTTGCGGGCATTGCCACACTATTCATGAAGCTAATCAGGAAAAATTTCCCTGCTGCCTGGGGCTTTCCGGCAAGGCAGAGCCTTCAGAATCTATTCAGGCCTCAAAACCAGACTTTGACCCTGGTACTGGCTATTGGGGTAGGAACCTTTTTAATTAGCACACTCTATTTTTCCAAAGATGTTTTACTTGCACAGGCTTCTTTAGATGCTCAAAAGAACAGCCCAAATATGATCTTGCTGGATGTGCAGACGGAGCAGGCAAAGGCGGTGACGCAAACTATTAAGAATAGCGGGAGCCCGGTACTTAATGATATTCCCATTGTTACTATGCGCATACAGAGCATTAAAGGAAGAACCGTAAACCAGATAAGGGAAGATTCTACCTCGGGGATTAACCGTTGGGTGCTTAATCATGAATTCAGGGTGACTTATACTGACTCCCTCAAAAATTCTGAAACCCTTACCACCGGAGAATGGATTCGCCAGGTTGATGATACTAACCTCATCCCTATTTCAATAAGTGATAATTTTGCTGAAGATGCACAGGTGATAATTGGAGATAAAATTTCCTTCAACGTACAGGGAGTAATGATGAATACCGAAGTGAAGAGTATGAGGGCGGTTGACTGGAGCCAGATGGAACCAAATTTCACCATAGTCTTCCCGCGGGGAGTATTGGAAGATGCGCCACAATTCCGGGTGATCACTACAAAAGTCCCCAATGATAATGCCAGTGCAGCATTACAACAGCAACTGGTGAGTTCCTTCCCTAATATCTCTATTCTTGATCTCAGGCAAATCATTTCGGTCGTAGAAGATCTCCTGAATAAAATTGCATGGCTCATTAATTTCATGGCTTTTTTCAGCATTTTTACCGGTATCATTGTGCTTCTTGGGGCCGTTCGCACCAGCAAATTTCAGCGAATAAGAGAAAGTGTCTTGCTGCGCACTATTGGCGCCCGGAGTTTTCAAATTCTAAAAATTCTTGCCCTGGAATATTTTTATTTAGGAGCGCTGGGAACATTATCGGGCATCCTGCTTTCCCTGTTAAGCAGTCAGTTGCTCGCCTGGCTGTTATTTGACAGTGTTTTTACGCCTTCTATTTTTCCATTTTTGGTGCTCTTTCCGGCAATTACCCTACTGGTTATATTTATTGGGCTCACCAACAGCATAAGCGTAATTAAAAGTCCGCCATTAGAAGTGCTTCGGAAGGAAAGCTATTAGCGCATTTTGTTATGAACTGAATTTATTCCGAAGTAATTCAGGTAAAGAAGATCGAAAAAGCACTTTTTTAGAACTTCAGAAAAAGCTTTTGAACTCCTTCTTGTATCTGATTTTTTACCGAATAAGGTAATCTCGATTGAAGCATCAAAAAAAGCTATTTTTCATTCTCTCTTATTCTTCGTATTATCCCGATCTTTGATTAAAACTGAATTTTGCTATGTCTCACAATACTACTTCTATTCCATATTCTATACTAGAACTCGCCAGTGTGGGTGCCGGTTCCTCTATTGAACAAACTTTTAAAGACAGCCTTGATCTTGCCCAAAAAGCTGAAGACATGGGCTATACACGGTTTTGGCTGGCAGAACACCACAACATGGTAAGTATAGCCAGTTCGGCAACTTCTGTGCTTATTGGCCATATCGCCGGAGGCACCAAAAAAATAAGAGTGGGCAGCGGCGGAATCATGTTGCCAAACCACTCTCCTCTTATAGTTTCTGAACAATTTGGAACGCTTGGCTCCCTTTACCCAAACAGGATTGATCTTGGCCTGGGAAGAGCCCCGGGTACAGATCAGGTCACCGCACATGCCATAAGGAGTGACCGGATGCAGGCGGTTTATAAATTCCCGGAAGAGATAAGCGAGATTCAGCAGTATTTTTCAGCAGAGAACGCCAAATCCCAGGTGCGCGCTGCAGTGGCCGAAGGAGTTGATGTTCCTATTTACGTACTGGGTTCGAGTACCGACAGTGCACACGTGGCCGCAGAAAAAGGCCTGCCTTATGCCTTTGCCAGCCATTTTGCGCCGGCACAACTTTTTGAAGCGCTGAATATCTATTATAACAAGTTTCAGCCTTCAAAATACCTCGATAAGCCTTACACTATTGCCTGCATTAATGTGATTGCAGCCGACACCGATGAAGAAGCCGAAAATATTTCGACTACCCTCATCAAAATGATGCTGGGCGTAATGACGGGAAATATAGATTATATGCAGCCTCCGGTCAAAATGAACAGCGAATTGAGAGACCTCGCCGCAAATCCTGCTTTCCAGAGAATGCTGAAATATGCCTTTATTGGAAGTAAAGAAACAGTGAAAGAGCAAACCTCAAAGTTCCTTAAAGAAACAGGAGTAAACGAAGTGATGGTCGCTTCTCACATTTTTGATCACAACGACAGGCTGAAGTCGTATAAGATCTTTTCTGAAATAATGAAAACACTGTGATTTTTTGCCCTTTTTGGAAGGTATAGCGGTGGAGTAAAGAAAATACTATTTGAAAAGCAGAATCCCTGCCGGTTAATTGTTATTTTTAATCATGCAATTACACGTTTATCAAATCAATGCTTTTACAAACGGACTTTTTAGTGGAAATCCGGCCTGTGTAGTACCTTTATCTGAGTGGCTTCCCGATGATCTCCTTCTGAAAATCGCCAGGGAAAATGCAGTTGCCGAAACGGCTTTTTTCGTAGATTTAGGCTATACCTTCCACCTTAGATGGTTTACCCCCGAAATGGAAATGGATCTTTGTGGTCATGCCACACTGGCTACTGCACATGCCTTAAAAGAAATCAGGAAATACCCGGGGCAAAGTATCATTTTTGAGACCTCTAACGGCACCCTTACGGTAAAGGTAACCGGTGATCTTTATGTGCTAGACCTCCCGGCAAGAAAACCTGCCTCCACCACCTTACCTCAGCTTCTCAAAGATTCCCTTAACATACAGCCACAGGAAATTCTGAAAGCTCGCGATTACGTTTTAGTTTACAACAGCGAACAGGAAGTAAAAGATATTAAGATTGATCGTGCTTACTTTGATCAACTCGAGTTGGGTACCGGTGGCGTCATTGTCACTGCAAAAGGCAGCCAGTGTGATTTTGTTTCCCGGTTCTTCACCCCGAGAGCTTCGGTATTTGAAGATCCTGTGACGGGTTCTGCACATTGTTCCCTCACCCCCTACTGGAGTGAAGTACTTGGCAAAAATGAAATGACAGCCATGCAATTGTCTGAACGCGGTGGCCAACTCTTGTGCAGAGATAAAAAAGAAAGGGTTGAAGTCGCAGGGAAAGCACGGACTTATTTTGTGGGAAAACTATGGACTGAATAATAATTCGACCCCTTCTTTTTCTGCTGAAATTATTCCTGGATCTTAACTGGTTTTACCTGCCATATTCTATCACAGTAATCCTGAATAGAACGGTCTGAAGAGAATTTACCCATTCTGGCCACATTCAGAATAGATTTTTTAGTCCATTCTTCCTGATCGTTCCAAACTTTAAAAACTTCCTCTTTTTTAGCACAATACGAATCAAAATCCTTTAAAAGCTGATAAGGATCCTGTTGGAGTAAATTATGATAAAGAGGTTTAAACAGGTCTTTATCGCCATTCGCAAGTTCTCCCGACACCAAAAAGTCCAGAACCCTTTTTATTTTTTCATTTTCTTCATAATACTGATAAGGCCGGTAACCTTCACGCCTGGTTTGCTGTATCTCTTCGGTAGTTTGACCAAACAAAAAGAAATTCTCATCCCCCACTTCTTCCCGTATCTCTACATTTGCCCCATCAAGAGTTCCTATGGTTAACGCCCCGTTAAGCGCAAACTTCATATTTCCTGTACCCGAAGCTTCTTTACCTGCCATCGAGATCTGTTCCGAAAGATCGGCAGCGGGATAGACTCTCTGGGCCTGTTTGACATTGAAATTGGGCAGAAATACCACTTTAATAAGCTTGTTCACCTCTTCATCGTCATTCACAAGATCAGCCACAGCTGTGATAAGACGTATTATCAGTTTTGCAAGAAAGTAGCCGGGTGCCGCTTTTCCGGCAAAAATAAAAGTAGAAGGGGCTATATTTTCTGTTTTTCCATCTTTGATCCGCAGGTAGAGATCAATGATATGCAACACCATGAGGTGCTGCCTTTTGTACTCATGGATCCTTTTCACCTGCACATCAAAGAGCATATCAGGATCTACCTTCACCCCGGTTTGCTCTTCAATAAACCGGGTTAAAGCTGTTTTATTCTGAAGTTTTACATCTCTCCATCGCTGCTGAAACTTTTCGTCTTTGGCAAATTTCTCCAGTTCGCTAAGACTGCTGAGATTTGTTAGCCACCCGAAGCCGATTTTTTCTGAAATAAGATTGGCTAAACCTGGATTGCTCACTGCCACAAACCGGCGATGTGCCACCCCATTGGTAACATTAGTAAACTTACCGGGCCATAAATCGGCAAAATCATTCAGCACCTGTGACTTTAAAAGCCGGGAGTGCAGTTCAGAAACACCGTTCACTTTAAAACTTCCTACTGTTGCGAGGTGGGCCATTCTCACTGAAGGCTCTCCCTGCTCATCTATAAGAGACATACGGGCAATTTGGTCACCACTATAACCCTTATCTCTCAATTCTTCTAAAAAGCGGCTGTTTATCTCGTAAATGATTTCCAGGTGCCGTGGCAGTATTCTTCCGAGGAGGGAAACCGTCCACTTTTCAAGAGCCTCGGGCAGCAGGGTGTGATTGGTATAAGCAAAGGTTTGCCGGGTGATGTCCCAGGCCTCATCCCATTCGATCTCATGCTCATCTACCAACAAACGCATTAGCTCGGCCACCGCAATTGAAGGGTGGGTATCATTAAGCTGAATAGCAAATTTCTCATGAAACTTCTTCAGTTTTCTACCTTGCATTGTATGAAGTCTTATCATATCCTGCAAAGAACAGGATACAAAGAAATACTGTTGTTTAAGCCTCAATTCTTTTCCTGAAAGATTTTCATCGTTAGGATAAAGTACTTTGGTAATATTCTCAGAACGCAGCTTCTTCTCTACCGCACGATAGTAATCGCCTATGTTGTAGACAGAAAAATCAAAGGATTCTACAGCTTCAGCCTTCCAAAGACGCATGATGATGCCGTTACTTTGATAACCTAAAATGGGGGTATCGTAGGCAGTACCTTTGATCTCAGAGTCGGGCAACCAGTCTACTTCATATCGGTTCTGCCCATTGGTGCGGTGCTCGGTTCTGCCACCAAATTTTACAACATAAGAAATTTCGGGACGCACAATTTCCCAGGGGTTGCCACTATGAAGCCACTTATCTGTAGTTTCCATTTGCCAACCTTCCTTGATCTCCTGCTTAAAAATTCCGAATTCATACCTAATACCGTACCCAATAGAAGGTATCCCAAGGGTTGCCAGGGAATCCATAAAGCAGGATGCCAGCCTGCCCAGGCCGCCATTACCCAATCCAGGTTCCCCTTCCTGATCCAGGATCTCATCAAGATCAAGATCGAGTTCGGCTAAAGCTTCTTTTGTTTCCTCTACAATGTGAAGATTGAGTAAGTTATTTCCCAGGTGAGGCCCGGGGAGATATTCGGCTGATAAATAAGCGACGCCGCGCGCATCTTGTTGGGTGAACTCTTCGATTGACCTTACAAACTTCCGCAGCGCCCTGTCACGTATGGTTAGGGCCATAGCAGTATAAAGGTCGTTAGGAGTTGTTAAGGCAGGTACTCTTCCAAGATGATAGAAAAGTTTATGTAAAAAGGCCTTTTTTATGTCTTCTTTACTCAGGCCAACATCACTGGCTCCGGCACCTATTGACTCAAAATAACTCTCTATAGATCTATTGTGTTTTTTCATAGCTGCTTTTTCCAAAAAATAAGAAAAAATTGAAATATGCTGACACAAAAAACTAAGTTATAAGATAACTTTAGGACTTTTTAGGTGAAACCATCTCTGCTGATCCTGAAATTTCTTCTGAAGAAAAGGATGTCAAAAATGACATTTTTGACAGGCTGTAGATTTACTCCTGCGCCATAAAGAGTCGTTTTTCCTTGATCATCGCTGTGGTCTTTGGCGGTAACATCTCTTCCCAGCCCGGTTCCCCGTCTACAATCATTTGATGTACTTCCCTGGAATAGATATCGAGGATTTCGGGATCGTAGTCTGTAATATCCACCACCCTGCCATTGTCTTTGAAGAACTTGAACAACTCCTTCATTCGTGGATGTACTTTAAGGTTGTTACTGGTAATGATCTCACCTGTTTCGGGATCTTTTAACGGGTGCAGGTAGATCTTCAGATCGCGGAAGAACAATTTTCCGAAAGCTTCGAGAATCCCTCCGCTAAGGTGCCGGTAGTATTTTTCGTCAAACAGTGCCAAAAATGTATTTATTCCCATGGTGAGCCCCATTCTTTCGGCCGTGTATTGAGAGAAATACTCTACAACTTTATAGTATTCCTGAAAATTAGAGATCATTACCATTTGTCCTAAAGACCCCAGCAAATCGGCCCTATCCAGAAAATCCTTTTCATCAATATCTCCTTCAGACCTAAGGTTGGAAAGAGTGATTTCAAAAATGACTTCAGTTTTTTCCTCACTCACCTTTTTTTCATTCAGAAACAATTTGAGGGATTGTTCAAACATGTTCATATTCACTTTGGTAACAGGCCTGAAGCTACCTCTAAGAGTGAGGATATTCTTTTTGTAAAGTTCATTGGCCGGAAGTACGTTGTTTCCGGTTGAAGCGAACATAACGGCCTGGGTCATCCCATTCTTTACCAGCTGCAGACTCATAAGGCGATTGTCAACATCTTTGAAAACAGGCCCTGTAAAATTGATCATGTCAATCTCTACCTGGTCATTGTTGAGATGATCATACAAATGTTGCAAAAGCACCTTAGGCTTATCATACTGATAAAAGGCACCGTAGATCAAATTTGTGCCCATAGTGCCCAGCGTGATTTGCTGTAGCCCGGCATTATTCTCATGAAACTGAACATGAATAATAATCTCACTGAATTCTTCTTCTGGCTTAGTCTGAAATCTAATCCCCAACCAGCCGTGGCCTTTATATTTCTTGGCAAAATCTATAGTAGCAACTGTATTGGCATAACTAAAGAAGAGTTTATCGGGATGTTTCTCCCTCAAAATTCTTTGTTCAAGAAGATTGGTCTCATACCTGAGCATACTTTTTAATCTTGCCTCGGTCACATAGCGCGCATCAGATTCAATGCCGTATATCGCGTCGCTAAAATCCTTATCATAGGCACTCATAGTCTTCGCAATGGTACCCGATGCGCCACCCGCTCTAAAAAAATTACGCACGGTCTCCTGCCCCGCACCAATTTCGGCAAAGGTGCCGTAGATATTTTCATTGAGGTTTACGCGAAGCGCTTTATTCATTATCGAGGGAAGAGGATCGAACTCTAAATCTTCTACATCTCTGGATTTCATATCAAAAATTACTTTTGATTTTAATTTAGGAATTAAATCTGGTAAAAAGTGAATTTTTGACAAGCTTATTTCAGAATAGAAGTAAATGATGCTGAATTTCTTAAGATTCGGCCAGGGCTATAAGTTGGAATGCCTGAAAAAGAAGTGAATCTTATTATATTGGGAACCTATTTCTAAAAAAATCAATTTTATTACCAACTACTGGCTCCAAACAATTAAATACTCTGTATTTCAATAACTTATATAAAATAAACGTCTTTTTTCATTAAAGATTGTCGTATATTTCCATTTACTATAATATTTACTCTCCAAAATTATCCAATGCCTACTTATAAAATAAACCATATCAATTATTACGGTTATTACGGCTTCAGTTTTTGGTGCCAAAAGCAATAAAATTAGAGCCTTATGAATATTGATTAATCAATTTAACAGGCAAAGCAATGATAAACTTGATTATTAGATCTTATATATGGTTTACTGCTTTGCTCTTATATATGAGTGCACTTCCCCAAAGTCTCCAAACCACAAAAGGTGAAATAAGGATTTCTGAATTAAGAGTTTCCCAAAAACTCTCCCCTAATGAAGTTGCTGCATTAAGTAGAACTTACCAGGACAAGGCATTATGGTTTAAACAAATGCCCCACTTTAACCGGGACAGTACTGTTTATTATTTTGATAAGGCCGCGCAACTACTCCAGAACAGCAAACCTCGACAATATGAACGTTTGGCTAATTTATATCGTGATATTACAGACAGAGCTAATAGGTCGCACAATTTTAATGTGGTAGATTCTCTGGCACCTATAGGTTGGTCTTATTATGAAAATATTCCGGAAAGCAAGAAAGATAAAGTGTTGGGATATGACCTGTTAATCAATTGGGCTTTAATTAAAATTATAAGAGGAGAACCAAAAGAGGGACTGGAGCTTTTCGTGAAAGCATTGAACCTCCTGGAGAATGATAAACGGCCTGAAATTCAGCTTAAAATATTGAAAGACAAAGGCAGATTTCTTTCTCAATATGGTTTACCAGAAGAGCAGGAAAAAGCTTTTCAATATTTAAGAAAGAGCATGATAGGATATCAGACCTCAATTTATCCTGAAAGAAATGAGGCCCTTGCTGTTGCGTATAAACTTTTATCCTACCATTATTCCGAATCCAATCTTGATTCAAGTGACTATTACGTACAAAAAATGGGAAAGCTCCTGCCTGAGGTTGGTAATCCCTTCCATCACACCTGGTACTATTATTCAATGGGCAACAACCTCATTAGGAGGGAAAAATATGAAGAAGCAAAAGATTATTTAAACAAGACCATCCAGTTATTAGAAGAATATAATCTCACTACCATTGATGTTTACCAATTTGCACATTCCCGGATAGGAGACATATACATGGCTGAAGACAATTATAATGAAGCAATTGACTATTATGAAAAAGCCAGAAATTCATCGATAGCAATTAATACAAAAGCAAATACTGCATATTTTCTCAACAAATTATACAGTGCGCATGAACAGAAGGGCGATTACAAAAAAGCTCTTGAATACTACATTGCATGGTCTGAGGCTAATGATATCATTGAAGTAGAAAGAAACGAAAGGAGTCTTCGTGAGAATGAATTACAGGAAGATATTTTAGACCAGGCCGAACTGCTAAGTGCTAAACAACAACAACAAACTATTTATCTTACTATCCTGCTTATTGCGGCTTTAGTACTGGGGCTATTATATCATAACTTCAGGCTTAAAAAAAGCCGTAATAAGCGGCTAAAAGCACTAAATGATGAGTTGGCCCATAAAAATGTATTGTTGGATAAACGTAACGCAGAGAACGAGCTGCTCCTAAAAGAAATACACCATCGCGTAAAGAATAATCTGGAAATGGTAAAAAGCCTAATCTCCCTGCAGTCAGCTCAAATAGAAGACCCTGCCACTAAGGAAGCCATGATTGCCAGTCAAAACCGGGTGCAGTCTATGGGGATCATTCATCAAAAATTATATCAGGGGACAAATCTTGGTAGTATTGAAATGAAAGATTACTTCATAAACCTGAGTGAAGGAATCCTGGATTCCTTTAATGCTGAAGACCGCATCAAAATTGAATGTGCAATGGACAACCTCGAACTGGATGTTGATACTGCAGTTCCTATTGGCTTAATTGTCAATGAGCTGCTTACCAACGCACTCAAATATGCCTTTCCACAAGATCAACGGGGGGTTATTAATATTAGTCTTGAAAAGGACAGCAATTATAATTTAAAGCTCGAAGTGAGAGATAACGGAATAGGTAAGACTGCAGGAGTTGCTCCTAAAGGCACCGGATTTGGTTCACAATTAATACAATTACTTACGCGGCAACTAAATGGTAAAATGCAGGAATATAGTGATTTGGGAACCCGGGTAGCGTTTGATTTTAGTATTCAGAAAAGTGCATAATGAGCGAAAAAATTAAATTATTGATCGTGGAAGATGAAATGGTCATCGCCGCAAATATTTCTCTCCAACTTAGCGAGCTGGGGTATGAGGTGATGGGGATTATACCACGCGGGGAGGAAGCGCTTATACATGTAAACGATAACCCGCCCGATATCATTTTGATGGACATCAATTTAAAAGGCCATTTAGACGGCATAGCAACTGCACGTCTTATACAAAAGAAGCAGGACATTCCAGTGATCTACCTCACAGCCAATGTTGATGATGCCCACTTTAACAGTGCTAAAGATACCCACCCTTACGGCTTTATTGCAAAACCATTTAAGAAGCTGGATCTCCAGCGGGCTATTGAATTGACCATCAGCCAGACAATTTACAAAAATGAAGAAAGTAAAAATCCAGTATATCAAAGAGATGAAAGTTTTGTTTTGAGCGATTGCATCTTTGTACGGCATTTGAATTCAATGGTTAAAGTGTGCATTGAGGACATTCTTTTTATTGAAGCCGAACGCAACTACTGCCGCATCTTTACAAAAAACAAAGAGTATTTAGTGGTAATTACCCTAAAGGAAATGGATATAAAACTTCCCTCAAAGCATTTCCTTCGGGTTCACCGCTCCTATATCATCAATATCTCCCAGGTCAAGGAAGTAGCCACCAGCCATATAGTTATAGGCAGAAAAGTTATTCCTGTTAGTAAACCTTCAAAAGAGGAGCTGCTTAAGCGGCTACAAACCATATAATCCCTTCGTTTATTAATCTTCCCTTTTCGGACAGCAATTTGATGCCTTAGTCCTACATCGATTTCCATTACCCATGATAATCAGTTACTTAAGACTATTAAAACTGATTATTAATCCTTAAACAAAAAATCATGAGAACAATTAAAATTTTTATTGCAATAGCTCTTATTGCAACAATGGGAATGGATGTGCTGTTTGCACAGAATGGAGGAAGTGAAATTCTGCATACTACAGAAATCACAGTTAAACAGGGACACAATTCCCGGTTTATAGAAGGGGTGAAAAAATGGAAAGATTGTTATCTCAAACATAATGGGAAGGAGAAATGGAGTATGTGGTTCAGGCAGCAGGGAGAAGGAAGGGTTTATATCATGACTGGCAGAAATTCAAGTTGGGCGGAAATGGAAAAAAAAGATAAGGTAGATAACGAATGCTACATAGCCCTGTTAAATCATATTCTGCCTCACATCGAAAAAGTAAATACCAGAGTAGCCAGCACACTACCAGAGGTTAGCAGAAGTACTCCCGAGAACATAAAGTATATATGGGTAACCTACTACAAAGTACATAATGAAAGTACTTTTAAAAAAGTTATAAGTGAGGTGACTAATGCTATAAAGGAGAAGGAAGGTTTGCCCCGTGGCCTTTGGTTCAATTTTCAACTAGGAGCACCCGATACACCAAATTTCATGGTGGTTGAACCTTATATGGGATACGCTGACATTGACATCAAAAAAGATAGTCCGGCAAAAATTTACACAGATGCGGTAGGAGAAGAAAAAGCACGTGAATTATGGAATTTATGGTTTGATACGATTAAGCAAAGATGGTCCTATATCTATAAACTGAATCCTGAAATGAGCAACTAAGAGTAAAATAAAGAAGCATTTTAGAACCTAAAATAAGGTCACGCTTAAATTATTTACTCCTTTAGATCATACGAATTTTTGGAAGCATTAGTCTATTTTCAAAATTTGATTAAACCTGAAATCAAGTTTGGATTAATGAAAGAGTGGATTTTTATATGGGATTGTAAATTGAACTTTATCATACTAATTCCTCTGAGGCTAGCCTCAGAGGAATTAGTATGATAAACACTGCTATCCTGCTTCTAAACTTGTATAAAATTGCGCTTGTTAACTTTCTGAATTGAATGATGAAAGCGCCTCTATATTAGGGAGAGAGAGAGAGAGAGAGAGAGAGAGAGAGAGAGAGAGAGAGAGAAATTGAAAATATTTTACCTTTCTACAGCCACTTTATAGGTGGGATCTTCAAGAATATTTACCTCTATGATCTCATCGGCATTTCTTAGAAGTTGCCGGCAGTCCCGACTCAAATACCTAAGATGCAGTTTTTTACCCTGTTTCAGGTAACGTTCGGTAAGCTTGTTTAAAGCTTCAATCCCCGACATATCTACCACCCGGCTTTCAGAAAAATCGATAATCACTTCCTCAGGATCTCCAAGCACATCAAACTTCTCATTGAAAGCAGCCACACTTCCGAAGAAAAGCGGTCCGTAAATCTCGTAGTGTTTCACGCCTTTATCGTCCATATATTTACGGGCACGGATTCTCTTAGCATTGTCCCAGGCAAAGACCAGGGCCGAAATAATTACTCCCACCAGCACTGCCAGTGCGAGATTGTGAAGTACTACCGTCACAAAAGTTACCAGCACCATTACCAGCACATCACTTTTGGGCATTCTACGGAAAGTTCTCAAACTTGCCCACTCAAAAGTACCTATCGAAACCATGATCATTACGCCGGTAAGCGCTGCCATAGGAAGAAGCTCAATAACATCTGCGGCAAACATCACAAAGACAAGTAGCATTACCGCTGCAATAATTCCTGAAAGTCGTGCTCTTGCACCCGAAGAAACGTTGATAAGGCTTTGACCAATCATGGCGCAACCTCCCATTCCAGAAAAGAAGCCCGATAAAATATTGGCAGTACCCTGAGCCACACACTCTTTATTTCCACTGCCGCGGGTTTCGGTGATCTCATCAACAATGTTAAGAGTCAACAGGCTTTCAATAAGTCCTACCCCAGCCATTATTGCTGCATAAGGAAAGATAAGAACGATAGCCTCCCATGTAAACGGCACCATTGGAATGTGAAACGGTGGGAACCCTCCTTTTATCGATGCGATATCTCCCACGGTTTTGGTGTCAATTCCCAGAAGTGCCACAATGCCAAAAATTGCCAGAATTGCGGCAAGCGAAGATGGAAATACCTTTGTAAGCTTTGGTAATCCCCAGATGATAACCATGGTAAGTAGTACAAGTGCCAGCAAGATGTACAAACTTTCGCCAGTCATCCAAACAAGTTCTCCTGCTTCGTTAACTGTCTTGAACTGGTCTAACTGAGAGGTGAAGATGATAATGGCCAGGCCATTCACAAACCCGAATATCACCGAATGCGGCACCATCCTGATTAGTTTTCCAAGCTTTAGAACTCCTGCCAGAATTTGCAGAATTCCGGCTAAAACTACGGTAGCAAAAACATATTCTACCCCGTGCGATACGGCCAGAGCAGCAATTACAACGGCAACTGCTCCTGTGGCACCAGAGATCATTCCGGGGCGACCACCCAAAATAGAAGTTACCAGCCCCATAACAAAAGCTGCGTAAAGCCCTGTTAAAGGAGAAAGTCCGGCTATCATCGCAAAAGCAACAGCTTCGGGGATAAGCGCGAGTGCTACAGTGAGACCCGCAAGAATTTCAATTTTGTAATCTACTTTTTGTGAAAAATCAAACAGGTTGAAGATCTTTTTCATCTAAATGTTGTCAAAAAAATTAATAATAGAAAAGGACTCCCCATGTCAAAAAGGGAGGAAAGTGAGAAGGAAAATTATCTCAGGGCGGAGTAACCGGTGAAACGGATATTTGTTTTGTGCTCGTCATAAGAGGCGGCAAAAATATACTTTTCTGGGTACTAACAAAAATTAATAGAAAAAGATTGAGGCATTAAAATACCTATAAGGTTTTCGGAGGAAGAAAAAATACTAAATATAAAATATGAGTTCATGTTTTAGTGAAATCTACTGAAAACCAGTTCCTAAAATTTAAGCTGAATTATGCTAAGGTTCCAAAAATGGCATTTTCACAATCCTTTTTTAAAACCTGAAATTTGCTCCACAGCAATAAAAAATTCCTGATAAACTCAGGAAAAGAAAACTGCTTTTCTGAAATTATCAGGAAAAATTATAAAACCCTAAACTGAAAAGGTTTTTAGCCCAAAATTTTCATCAGGCTACCCTTACGTCGGCAGGATTGAATGTGTAAAGAAGTTTATAGTATTCATCTACAGATTTCTTCCAGGTAAATCGCATTCTACGGGCGTTGAGGCCTATCTGTTTCCACACAGTCTTATCATTTTCAAAGAAGTAAAGAGCTTCTTTAAAACTTTCTACCATGTTATAGACTTTTTCATCGTAGGTTTTGCCATCAAAGGCGAAACCTGTGTGCACGTGCTGTACCGTATCTTTAAGTCCGCCGGTATGGTGCACCAGGCAGGGCTGCCCATTTCTCATGGCAAGCATTTGGCTAATCCCGCAAGGTTCAAAAAGGCTTGGCATAAAATAAAGGTCAGAATCTCTATAGATAGAATTCACCACCTGCTCGCACTGGGCATTGATAAAAATGAAATTCTTTCTTTTATAACTTATATCCCGCAACAGCTGCTCATAATCGGCCGCTCCGGTACCAAGAAGTACATAAATACCATTGACTTCTTCCAGCCTGTCAAGAATTTCCAAAAGAGCTTCGGGAGAGCGCTTAAAGAAATAGAACTTTTGTTCAGTAAGCCTCGCCACACTGGCACTTATAAAGTTTGGTTTTTTCTTCAGAAAAGGAACGATCTTCTCTCCTGTATGTGCCAAAAAAGCTGCTTTTTCCCTGTCCTGTTCCTTCTGAAGTTGTTTAAAGATGGCAGTAGCAATATTGGGGAACAACCGGTTTTTTTTCACCAGGGTTTCAGGACGATAATCTGATCCATTGAGAATACCGTGAAAACGACCTTCGCGGTCGGCCTGTCTTAAATCATTTTCTAAGCCTTCACCACCAATAAATTCGGGAGCAGCGCTGGGCAAAAGCACATCCTGCTTGTAGGAAGGTGAAACGGTATGTACAGCATCGGCATATCTTATTCCAATAGCCATAAGGTTAAAACAATCGGCATACCTTGGATCTTTCAAAGCTTCACGATCTATTTCGAGTTGCGGAAACCAGTTTTGCAGGGAAGAATAATTATTTTCAAACGGCCGAATTCCCTGTAATGCCAGGTTGTGTATACAGTAAACAAACCTGTTCTTCTTAAGACAGGAATACTGCGGATGATAATTTTTTAGGAACAACAATAAACTGGAATGCCAGTCGTGCAAGTGCACAATATCAAGCTTTCCGAAGTGCTTTTGTTTAATTGCTTCGGCAACCGCTGTACAAAAGATGGTATATTTAATAACGTCACTGTAAAAGGGCTCAAAGGGATCATGATGGTAAATGCCCCCAAGGTTTCCCATTTCTATTTCGGGGTGGTGAATTACATAGTGGCTAATGTTCTTATCTTCTTCTTTGGCCGGCACCTCATAGAGTTGTGCGGTATAAGATATTCCGCGTAAATTTAGCTGAAGTGAGGCCTTAAAAGTTCCACTTTCGTGGAGCCTGGAATAAGATGGAACCACAACGTGCACCCGATCTCCACGCTCTGAAATCTGTTTTGGAACGTCGCGAATAACATCTCCTACCCCTCCTACTTTACAGTTGGCAATGGCATCATTCTCTGAAGCAACAAAAAGAAAATTATTCATATATAGCGCTCTTAAATACTTACGTAATTTGATCTGAACGAAAGTAAATCTTAAACCCTAAGTATCAGCATATCAAAAGGTTAAATTAGTATTAAAAAATTGTTGCTTCAATCGTTTTAGTCGTAATTATTTCGTGTGATGCGGCAAAATGAATTCTAAAGCACGTCATATTCATCTCAGAATCAATAAAAAAGAATTATTTAGGTGTGTCCCAAATTTTTATTAATGCACCTTCCCTTCCTTCTATGGGGTCAAACTTCGGAATTGGCACTTTTGCAATATTTTCATCTGCCTGTGGGCGTTCCTCTTGTTTCCCTACGTTCATGTCGTGCGACCTTCCTTCGGGATAGGCACCCACTACTGAAAAATCATTGCTTCCAAGATTCTTATGAGCTACCCCGGCAGGAATTATAATCACATCTCCGGCAAACACCTTCAGTTTTTGCCCTTTTTCGCCCCCCAGTTGCAGCAAAGCTTTTCCCGAATACACTCCCAGGACTTCATGAGTGTTACTGTGGTAATGGTGATAATCGAAAACTCCGTTTCTCCACGAATTTTTCCAGTTGTTTTCAGCAAATTTCTTTTCAAGCCACTGTGCTGCTTCATCTCCTCTTGCTGAAAAAACACCTTTATATATAATGACAGGAAATTTATTATTCGGAATTGATCCGTCATCTTTAAAATGATATGTTTCGGTCTTCATAGAAAGTCTTTTTTATCTATTTAAAAGGTAACAAAATTAACGGAAACACCTATAACGTTTTCGCAATTGTGGTCACTGCCATTATTCCGAAAAAGCCTGTAAATAAAGGCAGCAAAGGAAATTTTTGTCGACCAAAAAGGCCAAAAATCGTTAACAATTTCCTAAATTGGGAGTTCAAATAGAGTACTCAAAAACCCTATGAAAATGAACAATACCCCTAATACGAAAGTATTTACTAAAATTGAGCAGGACATGCAATTTCTTACAGATTGCTTCCAGCAGGTCCTCAAGGATCTGGGAGAGCATGAACTTGCCAGCTTATTGACCAGACATGAGGATCTCAAGGATGCTTTTTCCAGTAATCTTGCGCTCGAAGAAAAGCAGATCCAGGTGCTTAGCATCTATCTCCAACTCATGAACCTGGTAGAAGAAAATGCCGCAGTACAATACCGCCGAAAACTAACCGACAGCAACGGGATGGAATCTATTCGCGGTTCCTGGAGCGAGACCTTTCAACGCTGGAAGTCCCAGGGCCTTAGTGAACATCAAATGCAGGAGATCATCACCAAGGTGAAATTAATTCCGGTTCTTACGGCACATCCTACAGAAACTAAAAGGATTTCCATTCTTGAGCTGCACAGGGAAATATACCTCAACCTCATAAAACTGGAAAACACTTCCTATTCTTTTACCGAAAGGAGCATTATAGCCCAGGATATTAAAACCCTTCTGGAAAGATGGTGGCGCACCGGCGAGGTGTACCTCAAAAAGCCCACTGTAGAAATGGAAAGAAGTAATGTAATGCACTACTTCAGCAAAGTTTTTCCACAGGTATTAAAAAAGAGTGATATTCAGCTTAAGCAAAGCTGGAGCAACATGGGCTTTAATCCTGAAACGCTTCGCTTTCCCGGCCTGCAATTTGGAACCTGGGTAGGTGGAGACCGTGATGGCCATCCTTATGTGACCGCCTCTGTTACAAAATCTACCCTGACAGAACACCGTAAATCGGCTCTTCTTCTGGTGCACGAGCAACTGGAGCATCTCGCCGCAGGCATGAGCTTCTCAGGGATCACCAATAAAGCTTCCAAACCTTTACAGCAGGCCATTGAAGAAATGGCTCAAAGCCTGGCAGAAGAAGGCACCAAAGCCCTTGAACGTAATCCGCACGAGCCATGGCGACAATTTGTGAGCCTTATTGCCCTCAAGCTGGAGCACACCAGGATAGATGATGACCTTCAAAACAGCTACAGGCGCCCCGAAGATCTTATGAAAGACCTGGCACTGCTTAAAGACAGCCTCCTGGAAATTGGTGCAAAACGTATTGTTGATGATTTGCTATTCCCCGTGCAGCGCATGGTAGAATGCTTTGGTTTTCACCTCGCAAGACTTGACATAAGACAAAACAGCGAATTTCACGACAAGGCAATGGAACAGATACTGCGAGTGGCATTTCCTGATCTTACCGATTACCGCAGCTGGACTGAAGAAGAACGTATAAAATTCATTTCTGAAGAACTACAGCATGAGCGGCCGTTTGCTATTACAGGACGGTCTTTTGGACCAGAAGCAGACCAGGTGCTGGACAGCTATAAAGTGGTTAAAAAACATACCGATAAATATGGGCCGCACGGAGTGGGCTCCTTTATTGTAAGTATGACACGGCAATTGAGCGACCTTCTGGTAGTTTACCTATTCTTTAGGGAAGTTGGTATTGACAGGAAGACCTTTCAGGTGGTTCCGTTATTTGAGACCATAGATGACCTAAAAGCTTCCGGAGAAATTTTGGAAAGCTTCCTCACCCATCCGGCTTATTCCAACCACAGTGAAAGTCCACAGGAAGTAATGCTGGGGTACAGTGACAGTAACAAAGACGGAGGTATCATTGCCAGCCGATGGAATATTTATCGTGCCGAGAAAACCCTCACCGAAACAGCAGACAGGCTTGGTAAAGAACTACGGTTCTTCCATGGTATTGGAGGGACAATAAGCAGGGGGGGCGGTAAATACCACCGTTTCCTTGAAAGTATGCCCTCAGGAAGTATGAGCGGTGAAATGAAACTTACTGTACAGGGAGAGACCATCGCACAGCAGTTCGCCAATTTGCTTACAGCCACCTACAACCTTGAAATGTTGTTGTCTGGATCTGCGCTGCAAACAGGCAACAGGATGTACCCGGCCAAAAAGAAGAACTATCCAATTGATGCTTTGAGGCAGCTGGCCGAATATTCCAAAGAGAGATATCAGGAGCTTATCGCCCACCCGGCATTCCTCAATTTCTATGGGGAGGCTACTCCAATAGATGTACTGGAATTGAGCAAAATTGGTTCCCGTCCTGCAAGACGTACCGGTACAAGAACGCTCAATGACTTACGGGCAATCCCGTGGGTGTTTAGCTGGAACCAGTCCAGGTTCAACATTACCGGCTGGTTTGGAATAGGCTATGCTTTACAAAAATTGAAATCTGATAATCCAGATTACTACCGGCAGCTAAGAGAAGTTTCACAGGAATGGCCTTTCCTGAGGTACATATTGATACAGGTAGAAACTAACATTATGAACGCCGAACCCGAAGTAATGGAAGCTTATGCCTCTCTTGTAAAAGATGAGCGCGTAAGAACCGAGCTCACCGATACAATTAAGGCTGAACACACTAATGGCCTGCAGGAGATTGAAGCCATGTTTGACCGAAGCAGGCAACAAAGAAGGCAAAGTCTCTTAGACAACCTTAACCGTCGTAATGATGCTTTAATTTCCCTTCACCGCCTGCAAATAAAGAACCTAGAGGAATGGAGAAAAACAAAAGGAAGCACAAAAGATGATAAACTGGTAACGCATCTGTTACAGATTACCACTGCACTTGCCAGCGGACTAAAAAATACCGGTTGATTTATTCTGAAGTAATTTACTTCTGAAGAAGCATATAAGGCTGTCTCTAAAGTTATTGAACCTTATCCCTAAATAATATCAGGGTAGCGTAAAATGACTTTTTAGACAGCCTTTTTTCTTATCTCTCTTTTACTGAAATAATCTTTACTGGGCAGGCTTTTGCAGCTGCCTCGCAAGGTTCCTGAATAGAATGATCTGCAGATTTCAGTGTATGGAAACCTTTGCGGTCATTCGACTTCAGCAGGACGCTTTTTCCATCTTTTTTGGACATCTGGAATTGCCCCGGCGCAAGTTCTACACAGTAATTGCAGCCAATGCACTTATTCCGTTGCAGTGTGACTATAACCATTAAGCCTCTACCATTTTATAGAGCTTATCTGAAAGCCTCACCCTAAATGGAACTTTAATAGTACAGCTGTCACCTTTTCCGGCTTTTTCTGAAAGCAGATCGTTCACAAACATTTCTTCCAGCTCAAATTCCTGTGCACCGGTACTGGGTCCCGTAACCAGTATTTTGTCTCCTTTTTTAATGTCGTAAGCTTCAATTTTGAACTCGGCAATTCCGGCTTTTGGAAAGTAATGTACTCCCTTGCCCACATACACTTTCTTTTGTGTAGCCTGTGAACCTGAAGTTTTGCTCCATTCCCCCATTTTTTGGCCCAGGTAATACCCGCTCCAAAATCCGCGGTTGTAAACGGTACTTAGCCGCTCCATCCAATCTGCCACCTTTTCTTCGGAAAAAGTATCGTCATTCAACGAATCTATGGCTTCACGATAAGCTTTTGTTACTGTAGCCACATATTCCGGAGCCCGGCCCCGGCCTTCAATCTTAAGAATCTGCACCCCAGAATCTTTCACTTCATCCAAAAAGTTGATAGTACACAAGTCTTTTGGAGACATCATATATTCATTATCGATCTCAATTTCAAAACCAGATTCCTGATCAATAACCGTGTATTTCTTCCGGCAGTTTTGCTTACAAGCGCCGCGATTGGCTGAAGAGTTATGCGAATGCAGGCTCAAATAACACTTCCCCGAAACAGCCATACATAATGCACCATGCCCAAAGATCTCCACCTTTACGAGTTCCCCGGAAGGGCCTTTAATTTGCTCTTTTTGGATCTCTTCGGTGATCTTCTTAACCTGTCTCAAACTCAGTTCCCGCGAAAGCACCATAGTTTCAGCAAAAAGACTGTAAAACTTTACGGTTTCAATATTAGTAATATTGAGTTGCGTTGAAATATGCACATCAATACCCATACTTCGAGCCGAAGAGATCACTGCCTGGTCACTGGCAATCACGGCCGTAATTCCCGCCGATTTTGCTGCGGAAAGCAGGTTTTTAATCAGGGAAAGGTCATGATCATAAACAATGGTATTTAAGGTAAGATAGCTGCGCACGCCTTTCTCTTCACATCTTTTCACGATCTCGGGTAGATCGTCCATGGTGAAATTTATAGAAGCCCTGGCCCTCATGTTGAGTTGATCTACGCCAAAATAAATAGCATCTGCACCGTTATCTAAAGCAGCCTGAAGGGATTCAAAATTTCCCGCAGGTGCCATTAATTCCATTTTTCCTGAATTCTTGTTCATGAGCTTTCTCCAATAAATAGTAGCCGCAGCAGATTGTTCCACCCGGCAGAATTATGTGGCAAAGAAAATGTCATTTTTGAAAAGAAAATATGATTCTGGTCATCTTATTCCGGGGAGAAATAATATCTCATAAAATAGTTGAACGGGCATACCTGATTGCCTATTAAATCAATAGGAAGCGTTGTTGGAGAGACTATAACCTAATTGTTAAAAACAATATAGATTATATTTGTATTATCTTATTCCCGATTGTCCCTGAAGAAATTCAAACTATCGGGTTTCGTTTTTTATAATCATTTCTACTCTACTCAATAGGTTCCTGCCAAAATCTACTAAAGAATGCCCTGATTTGTTGCTTTACGCATTCACAACATGTTGATCTTTATACGAAAGGGTTTCACAGTCTTTTTTAGCTAAGGCTAAATCTCTTACCTTTACAAAAAGGTATTTTTATGAGTCAGTTTTACAATTTCACCGCAAAAGATTTACAGGCTAATGATGTTTTCATGGAACAGTATAAAGGAAAAGTGGTACTGATAGTAAATACTGCCTCAGAATGCGGCCTTACCCCGCAATTTGAAGGTCTTGAAGCGTTCTATAAGAATTACCGGGATCAAGGGCTCGAAATTCTTGGCTTTCCCTGCAATCAATTCGGAAAACAGGAACCGGGCGACGAAAATCGATTGCTGAAGGCTGTGTGGTGAATTACGGGGTCACTTTCCCAATGTTCTCTAAAATAGATGTGAACGGCGACAATGCACATCCTCTTTTCAAGTACCTCAAGAAAGAACTCGGAAGCATCTTGGGCAGCAAGATCAAATGGAACTTCACAAAATTCCTGATTGATCGCGACGGCAAACCTGTCAAAAGATTTGCGCCCACCACAAAACCCTCGAGCCTGGAAAAAGACATCAAGAAATTGCTCTAATCTCAGCCTTGGCTTTTTAGAGTTTTAAACCAAGATCCAGGTAAGATCAGAACACAAGAGGCGTCAAAAATGGCATTTTTGACGCCTCTTGTGTTTACCTGACTCATTAAAATCATGAAACTTCATGACGAAATCTTCGGAATAAATTCTTCATGTGACCTGGGTCATAAATCAGGACAATTTTATCCGTTTTCTTTGCTGAAAATTGATGGATCATGAGCGCAAGCACAGAAATTTCAGCATTACCAAAGGGGCATCCCGTTACTATATATTCCGAAGAAAAAGAATTGATACAGAAGTTAGGTCAGGAGCTAATGGACACAAGTTCCGAAGCCGAAGGTCAGAAATTCTACAACATCTTTAATCAGCTTCAGCAGATAAAGCGGCGTTTTGAGCGGAAAGAGAATCAGCTTTTCCCGGTACTTGAACAAAAAGGCTGGACAGGGCCTTCCAAAAATATGTGGTCTTTTCACGACACTATTCGAGAGCAATTCCGGCTGCTTAGAAAAAAGATTGAAGCCAGGGAATTTGCTGAAGTTTCCCGGGATGCGCAGTATCTGGTAAGCAGTATTTTCAGGCTCCTGCTGGTTGAAGAAAATGTGCTTTTCCCGAACGCTCTCAGCTTACTTACCGAAGAAGACTGGAAAAACGTGCGGAAAGGTGAAGAAGAAATTGGATGGATGCTTCCCTCCCATCCTCCAAAATATCCTGAAACAGAGGAAGAGGAATACATTCACCCCTCACAGGACCATACCAAAAGGGAACTTTCTTTTGATACTGAAAACGCCTCCCATTATGACGAGGGCTATATGACCGTAGACCAGGTGAACCTGCTGTTAAAGACCATGCCTCTCGATCTTACTTATGTTGATGAAAATGATAAAGTGATCTTTTATAATCGTGGTGAAGAACGTGTATTTCCGCGAAGCGCCGGAATTATAGGCAGGGAAGTAAAATTTTGCCACCCTCCAAAAAGTGTAGGTACGGTATTAAAAATTCTGGAAGAGTTTAAAAAAGGGAATAAAAATGAAGCCTCCTTCTGGATAAACTTTAAAGGCAGGCTAATTTACATTAGGTACTTTGCGGTACGTGACGCTCAAAAAACATATCGAGGGGTTATTGAAATGTCTCAGGATATCACCGATATTAAAAAAATTGATGGCGAGCAAAGATTGCTGGACTGGAATTAATAGGGCTGAATAACAATATTTTAAGAATTTCCATGAAGGCTTTATGCATTTTTTAAGTTAGCTTTACAGTCATAACTTAGAAACAATTATGGAATACTTTCTTACTGGTATTGCCGGAATAGTTATTTTATTACTTATCCTCCTACTGATAAATAACCGAAAGCAGCGATTGAAGATTAGAAAAAATATTAAAGAAATTAACAATCTCCAGACTGGCTCCAGAGATTATCAAAACTTCTTTGAATAATTTTAAAGCAGTTTTTCTTAACTGCTTCTTAACTATCTATTTTTTTTTGAAATCTTCATTCATAGGATACCCTGATTACTAAAAATCTATTTATTACAGCATTTTAAGACTGTAACTTATTCCTCTTTTCCCGAAAGTTGGCAGGGGGCTTTACTTCTTTTTGTTATCTTTAAGTTCTTCATTTTCAAAACATGAGTTATGAAATCTTTCCTGTTCATTCTATCCCTGCTTTTCACATCCATTTTAAATGCGCAGACAAAAGTGCTGCCGGCAGAGATCCAGATAAAGACTGCAACGCTTGCAGCACCCGAAGAACTTCGTGACGGTGCAATGGTCTATGGCTTTAATGAACAGGGAGAAATGATCGTTTTACGTGAGGGCACAAATCACCTGGTATGCCTGGCCGATGACCCAGCTCAAAATGGAATTAATGTGTCTTGTTATTCCAACAAACTGGAACCATTTATGGCCCGCGGCAGGGAACTTGCTGCCCAGGGAACAGGGGAAATGGAAAAGCGGGAAACAAGAAAAAGAGAAGCTGAAGCCGGTTCCCTGTCTTTAACCGATTCCCCGGCAATGACCACGATCCTTACCGGTAGTGAAGAAAACTACAATGCGGCAACCGGAGAGCTCACCGACGGGCACTTCAGGTATGTGATCTATATTCCCTATGCCACAGCCGAATCTACAGGACTACCCGAAAAACCATTCGCCCCGGGTATGCCCTGGATCATGGATCCCGGTACCCATCGCGCTCATATCATGATCACTCCGCCAAAAAATTAGTTCAAGGTTCAAAGTTCAAGGTTTAAGGTTTAAGGTTTAAGGTCTACAGAATACCAACTACAGACTATAAACTACAGACTATAAACTACAGACCTTCTGCTTCCTGTAAAGTTTTGAGCAGCTCTTTGGCAAATTCCCTGAACCTGTAGTTTGGGTGAGTGGTGGCATCTTTGAGGTTGGCTAAACTCTGCTCATCAAAAGCATTTAACTGGTACAGGAAACCAAACGCTCTTTCCCGCACCTGGAAACGGGAATGAGGAGCCGTATAACTTCTCAGTTCTTCAATATATTTGTTTTTAGAAGCCATTTCAAATCCCGGAGTAGCGAGGGCCAGCGTTAGCCAAAGGGTCCTGATGTTCTTGTCAAGAAAGCCTTCTGTATTTGCCATTTTTCGCAGGTAAGCCGCTCTGTCTTCGGGAAAAGACATCCACAGGTTGTAGAGCGTCATTTCCTGGGTGAGGTAAGACGCATCATTCAGCAGAGATTCATATTCCGGTTTTAGTTGCTGTGGCACGTTTTGTAATGTAAAAGCTATGGCCTGCCTGGTATAAAGATTTCCGCTTGAAAATGCCTTTTTATAAAGGTCACTTACCAGCGTAGTATCTTCCAGAGCCAGCTGCAGTACCGCTTCCTGCCCCAGATAATCGTTTACCGGAAAACTGAGTACCTGCAGTAACAAATTCCTTTTTTCTGAAACAGGTAGTGGTTTGACCGCAGCCAATGCAAGGTACTTCTGAATAAAAGGAGATTTTCTCAAAGATTCCAGCGCCTGTGTTCCCTGGAAAGCCGATTGCTTCAGCCAGTCATTTACAAAACCCGAAAGGTCCTGCCCACTGGCAGCTTCCATTTCATCTATGAGATCTTGAGTGGTGGCGGTTGAATATTTATGCTTTTCAAGAAAATTCTTTACCCCCGTGTCAAAAGCAGTCTTTCCTATTTTCTCGTTCAAAATGTGCAAAGCCCACGCCCCTTTCTGGTAATATGTAAGAGAACTGCCATTTTTGGCAGCTACGGCTTCCCCCTTGCCCCTGTCACTTAATTCCTTTAGCTCTTCAGCGGTTTTAAAGAGTTTCCGGTAATAGTAGTCTTCCCCAAAAATTTCCTTTTCGGCAAGTAAAGCATAATAGGTCGCAAAACCTTCCTGCAGCCAGTGATCTTCATGAAAAGCAGCCGTTACAAGATTTCCAAACCATTGATGGGCCAGCTCATGAGCATTCACATTCACATAATTCTGGTCGTGATAGCCTATAGAATCTACAAGAAAAATGTCTGAAAAAATGGTTGTACCGGTGTTCTCCATTCCGGAGTATAAAAAATCACGGACAGGAATCTGTTTGTAATTCTGCCATGGATATGCCACGCCGGTTTCCTTCTGAAAAAAATCCATCATAAAACCGGTATGCCTGTAGGTGGGCTCCACCCTCTCTTCCATGCCTTCGGGATAATAAAAGATCATGGGAATATCATTTTCAATATGCCTCACCTCTTTAAAATCTCCAGCTGCCATCGCAACAAGATAGCTGCTCATTGGGTTCATCATATCAAATTCCCAGCGCGTAAGCGTGTCATTGATCTTTTCTGAAGCCACTAAACTTCCATTAGAGATCAGCATTTTCCCGGAAGGATAGATGTACGTGAGGTCAAATTCCAGTTTTTCTGAAGTATCATCAAAGCTTGGTAGCCAGTTAGAAGTGTATTTTCCCTGGCCCTGCGTCCATACCTGGTAATCCTGCTGCCCTGCTGCTTCGGGTTTCTTCGAAATAAAATAAAGGGTTTGACCGGGTGTAGCCGAATACTTCAGCTGAAGTTGCTGATCTTGTGCGGGAGAAAAATTTCCGGTGATCCAGAATTTATTTTGATCACTTCCGAAGTTAACTTTTTTACCATTCAGAAGCACATCCGAAAATGCCATTTTTCGGGCATCAATAAAGATCGAATCTACAGCCTCTAAAATGTCAAATTTGAACATAATTTTTCCCGAAACTGCCTTTTTTGAGGGGTAAATACTTATTTCGGCATTGAGTTTTTTGAAATCTACTGCCGCCGAATGCTGTGCGCAGGTCGCAGTGCTAATTAATATCGCCAGAACAAGTAAAAAGGAGCTTTTCATTGTTCAAATATACACTACCTGCTCAAACCTGTAAAAACTTACCTTCCTAAAAGGCTTTTTTTTATCTTCGTTTCCATGAATCCACCACTGCTGCATACTCCCATTGACTATCTAAAAGGCATAGGCCCAAACCGGGCCGAAATTCTGCGGAAGGAGATTGGGGTGAACACTTATGGTGACTTGCTTAACTTTTTTCCAAACCGCTACCTCGATAAAACCCGATTTTACAAAATTGCCCAGCTGGAAAGGAATTCTTCGGAAGTGCAAATCGTGGGAAAAATCGTACACCTGCGAACAGTGGAACAAAAGAAAGGAAAACGCCTGGTAGCCGATTTTGTTGATGACAGCGGAAAGATGGAGCTGGTATGGTTTCGCGGTCAAAAATGGATTCGTGAAAACCTGAAGCTCAACACTCCCTATGTGATCTTTGGAAAAACTTCCTGGTACAATGGCCTTTTTAGCATGCCACACCCCGAGATGGAGCTGGTTGAAGATTATAAAAAGAACCTGCGCACCGCCATGCAACCTGTGTACCCTTCTACAGAAAGATTAGGAAAATCGGGCATTACCAACAGGGTTTTTAGCCGCTGCGTACAGCAACTTTTTTTGGAGAGCGGCAATAAATTTGTTGATCCACTTCCGCAGGACATTATAGAGGAACTTCATTTATTACCCAAAGCCGAGGCACTTTTTAATGCTCATTTTCCGAAGAGCCAGGAATTACTGGCAAAGGCACAGTTCCGTTTAAAGTTTGAAGAGCTTTTTTACATACAAATTCAGCTGTTGATCAAGAACCTGATAAGGAAGAAAAAGATCAAAGGTTTTCCTTTTGAAGAAGTGGGTTCCCATTTCAGCGAGTTTTATGAAAAGCACCTTCCTTTTGAACTCACCAACGCACAAAAAAGAGTAATCAAAGAGATTCGAAAAGACCTGGGCACCGGTGCCCAAATGAACCGTTTGCTGCAGGGAGATGTGGGATCGGGAAAAACAATTGTCGCTTTGATGAGCGTGCTGCTGGCACTGGATAATGGATTCCAGGCCTGCTTAATGGCCCCCACCGAAATTCTGGCTACCCAGCATTTTAACGGGATATCAGAACTTGTTACTAATCTGGGGATCAAGGTTAAACTACTCACCGGTTCAACAAAGACTTCAGAAAGAAAAGAAATCCATGCCGCTTTAGAAAGTGGAGAATTACATCTACTTATTGGCACCCATGCGCTGCTCGAGGAAAAAGTTCAATTTCAAAATCTAGGCCTGGCCATTATTGATGAGCAGCATAGGTTTGGTGTTGCACAAAGAGCAAGGCTCTGGAAAAAGAACCACCTGCCGCCCCACGTGCTGGTAATGACCGCCACCCCAATACCGCGAACGCTCGCGATGAGCCTCTATGGAGACCTTGATATTTCTGTAATTGACGAATTGCCCCCAGGCAGGAAAGTAATCAAGACTGTACACCGCTATGACAGCAACAGGCTGAAGGTTTTTGCTTTTATTCGGGATGAAATTAGAAAAGGAAGACAAATTTATATTGTGTATCCGCTCATCCAGGAATCGGAAACCATGGATTACAAAGATCTTATGGACGGTTATGAAAGTATAGCCCGCGAATTTCCCATGCCCGAGTTCCAGATCTCCATTTTACACGGGCAAATGAAACCTGCCGATAAAGATTATGAAATGGACAGGTTTGTAAAAGGCGAAACGCAGATCATGGTAGCCACTACAGTAATTGAAGTGGGTGTAAATGTGCCCAATGCCAGTGTGATGATCATAGAAAGTGCAGAGCGGTTTGGACTTTCCCAGCTACACCAGCTAAGAGGCCGCGTGGGCCGTGGTGCCGAACAGAGTTTTTGTATCCTTATGACCGGTCATAAACTTTCTAACGACAGCAAGACCCGCCTTGAAACCATGGTACGCACTGCCGACGGATTTGAAATTGCTGAAGTAGATCTCAAACTCCGCGGCCCGGGCGATCTTATGGGAACCCAGCAAAGTGGTGTGCTCAACTTAAAGATCGCAGATATTGTAAAGGATAATGATATCCTCAAAACTGCCCGGCATTACGCATTGCAACTTCTAAAAGAAGATCCAGGCCTGGAACTTGAGAAGAATAAGATCGTTAATTACACCTACTCTCAGCTTATAAAGGAGAAGAATATCTGGAATTACATCAGTTAAACATAAATTTATCTTCTTTTAGATGAATACTTCAGGGCGTTACAGCAATCCTGAAACAGCTTTGTTTTTCAGAAATTAGTCTTTTATAGTTGACATTGCTGCTCTTCCCTTTTTTATTATGTCAAAATCAATGGTAATACTATCTTTGCAGCTCGAAAAATTTGTTCAATGAAGATTTCATATAACTGGCTTAGACAATTCATAAAAGTTAATCGTAATCCTGAAGAAACAGGAGAACTGCTCACAGATCTGGGCCTTGAAGTAGAAGGTATTCATGAATTTCAAAGTGTAAAAGGGAGCCTTAGGGGCATAGTGGTAGGAGAAGTACTTACCTGCGAACCCCATCCCAACGCCGACAGGCTTAAAGTTACCACTGTAGATTTGGGTAATGGCGAACCGGTTCAAATTGTTTGTGGGGCACCTAATGTAGCAGCAGGACAAAAAGTACCGGTGGCAACAGTAGGCACTACCCTTTACGATGAAAAAGGTTCTCCCTGGGAAATCAAGAAAAGTAAAATAAGAGGCGAAAGCAGTCACGGGATGATTTGTGCCGAAGATGAACTGGGTCTGGGACAAAGCCATGACGGCATAATGGTACTCGATTCCAGTATTGAAGTGGGCACCCCGGCAGCCAGTCTTTTTGAAGTTGAAGACGACCATGTGTTCGAAATAGGTTTAACTCCAAACCGTGCCGACGCTATGAGCCACTGGGGAGTAGCGCGCGATCTTAAAGCGGGGCTACAACAACAGGGAGAACCCCAGGAGCTAATTACCCCTTCGGTAAGTAGTTTTCATATTGACAGCCGCAGCCGAAGGATTCCGGTGAAAATTGTCAAGCCCGAACTGGCACCCCGTTATTGCGGAGTGACCATTACAGGGGTAGAAATATCAGAATCCCCAAAATGGTTGCAAAACAGGCTTAAAGCAATTGGAATCGCTCCAAAGAACAATGTTGTAGATGTGACCAATTACGTGATGCATGAGCTAGGCCAGCCCCTGCACGCTTTTGATGCCGACAGGATCTCAGGAAATGAGATCATTGTGCAGACATTAGAGGCAGGAACAAAATTCACTACGCTAGATGAAGTTGAAAGAGAGCTGCATGAAGAAGACCTTATGATATGTGATGCCGAAAAGCCACTGGCTATAGCCGGTGTGTTTGGCGGAATTAGCAGTGGGGTAACATCGGGAACCAACAATCTCTTTATTGAGAGTGCCTATTTCAATCCTGTAACTGTTCGAAAAACAGCCAAACGCCATGGTTTAAATACCGATGCTTCCTTTAGATATGAAAGAGGTATTGATCCCAACATAACCGAATATGCTCTTAAACGTGCAGTATTGCTCATTCAGGAGCTGGCCGGAGGAAGTGTTTCAAGTGATATTGACGACTACTACCCAAAAAAGGTTGAAGACTTCCCTGTTTTCCTCACTTTTGAAAAGATCAATTCTCTTGTTGGGCAAAACCTGTCTAAAGAAACCATCAAATCTATTCTTGCTTCGCTCGAAATACGAGTGAACAACGTTACCGAAACCGGAATGGGCCTTACCATACCGCCATACCGTGTAGACGTAAAACGAGAGGCCGATGTTATTGAAGAGATCCTAAGGGTTTATGGTTACAACAATATTGAATTTGGAGATAAGATCAATGCCTCTGTCGCCAATTCCACGAGGTTTGAAGATTATAAACTTCAGAATTTAATTGCCGGACAGCTTGTAGGGCAGGGATTCTTTGAAACCATGGCCAATTCACTTACTACTCCTTCCCACCTGGGCCTTAGTGAGCAGTTGAAGGAAGAACATGTGGTAAAAATGCTTAACCCGCTTAGCCAGGATCTTTCTGTGCTGCGGCAGTCGTTATTGTTCTCGGGCCTTGAGGCAGTGAGCTACAACCTGAACCGCAAAAGAGCCGATCTTAAGTTCTTTGAATTCGGAAAGACCTATCACAACTACAACAGCGGCCGGGAAGAAAAGAAACACCTTTCTATCTTCATTTCGGGTAACAGGAACAGAGAAACCTGGACCAATGCTGTTCAAAAAGGGGAATTTTTCTACCTTAAAGGAATAGTGACTTCAGTTTTGGAAAGACTGGGTATAAGAGACCTTAAAACCTCACCTGTCAAAAATGACGTTTTTTCTGAAGGAATTTCTTTCAGCTTTAATAATGTGAGACTGGTAGAATTTGGAGTGATCAAAAGAAAGATCCTCAAAAATTTCGACATAAACCAGGAAGTGCTTTATGCCGATTTCAACTGGGATATGGTGGTAGAAACTTCTAAAGACCAACAGAACAAATTCAGGGATATTTCCAAGTTTCAGGCGGTGAGAAGAGATTTTGCCCTCTTGCTTGATGACGCTGTGAAATTTGAACAGATCTACGACATAGCCTTTAAAACTGAAAAAGACCTTCTTAAGGAAGTAAATCTTTTTGACGTGTACGAAGGGGCTAACCTTCCGGAAGGAAAGAAGAGTTATGCAGTGAGTTTTATCCTGCAGGATGAAAGAAAAACCCTTACCGATAAACAAATTGATAAAATAATGGGCAAGCTGCAACAAAACCTTGAAAAGCAATTGGGTGCAGAGCTTAGATAAAAGCAGGGCTTTAGCCCAGATAAAGAAAAAAGGCTGTTCGGGGAACAGCCTTTTTCTTTGCAATTTTTTAAATACTGTTTCCAATCAGCATTCAGGTTTACTCAAGGTTTACTTTGGTAACCTGTCAAAAATGGCATTTACGTAAGTCCTTAATTCTTCACTAAGATTGGCGGGAGAAACAACATCTTCGGCTTTTCCTCTCCATACAATCTCATTGGTACGACGGTCAATAAGGTCAATCACTATGGTACCTTCTTTATATGGTACTTGCTGTACACTATTTCCTGCAATTCTGGGAACGGTGAAATAGTTATTATAAGCATAATTTCTATAGTATGGCCCTACGTAAAATCCGGGACGGTAATAACTGTAGTTGGTGTAAACAGGATTTGCATTCACCGCCATTTCTTCGTCTAACATTAGGTGATAATACACCAGGAGATCGGGTTGATTGCGATCTAGCCTGTAATTTAGGTCCTGCATATTCTGCCGAATTTCATCTATAACTATTTCATTCACCTGCGCATTGTCATAAACAGAAGTTTGTATAGTATCCTGGTTGGGTAAGAAGGCATAGCTCTCATAACTGTTTAAGCTCTTTGCCGTTCTTTTGTTGGTATCTACTTTGGGCCCGCAACCAACCAGGAGGATTCCTGCCAGGATACTCAGGCTTAAAAAGTGTCTAAAAATTTTCATTTTTTGAGGGTTTTAAAGTTCGTTATCCTCAATTTAGCGCATCTATTACTAATGGATAAATAGAACTGCAGGTTTAAAATGAATTTAACCATCACCTCTTAAATTTAACAGTAGGATTCCTTAAAACATAGCCAAAAATGCGATTTTTTGCATGTTTTGCTGTTATTCGCTATTTTTAGCTGCTAAACGGAAAAGAAAATGCTGCTAGAGAGAACAAACCTTCAGAGGGAGATGGAGCTGCTGCGCCGGAAGGAGATGAAAGAACAGGAAGTGCTGGAGGAAGTAAAGAAGATCCTGAAAAGAGAGGAAAATTCAGAAGAAGAGATCCTGCGTAAAATTGCTGAAGGGAGCGCCGAAGAATCAATTTCAAACCCATTGGTATTCGATTTACTGCAAACTGAAAAGATCTTTCATGAAAACCAGATTAAAAAGATCTGTGTAGATTTTAGGCTCCGCTTTCTCGACACCAAATTTTTTAAAGGAGATCTACCTGCTGAAGCGGTAAGCGCAGTTAAGGAAGTGGAAAAGAAACACAGAATTTCTCTGCAAGGTTTTAAAATAGTTGCCCCTGCCAAATATTTCAGGCTTGAAAATGCCGATGATCCTATGCTCTTTGCGCCATTAGGCAACGGGTACTACTATCTTCTCCACAAATGGGGTACCGATATGCACCCTTTGAGAAAACTATTGATGTGGCCGCTTAAAAATCTTGAAAACCTGTTGATCTTTTGTTTCCTCTCCAGCTTTTTGCTCTCTTTTGGAGTCAGGGAACTTTTCTTCTCTCAGTTCAGGGAGACTTCGCAATTCCTTATTATTTACATGTACTGTTTTAAATCTATGGTTGCGCTGATATTTTTCTACGGAATTAGCCTCGGAAAAAATTTTAGTTCGGGAAACTGGAACAGCAAATTCTATAATGCCTGATACAAATGTTAAACTCAAATTAAATACTCCTGAAGTCATTTGCCTATTCTTAAATTTATAGGAAAATAACATTATATGAGCGACGAAGAACAACAAGAATACAAAAGAGTTTATACCGGGAGTGAAGTAAATGTGCAACACCTGCAGAACTTACTTGAAGAAGAAGGGATCGCTACCCGGGTACGAAATGATTTTGATTCCGGATTAAGAGCCGGCTTTGGTGGTGGTTTACCCGGACAGGTTTTGCTCTTCGCCAGATCAAAGGATTATGAAAAGGCCCTGCGCATCACTAATGAAACCTTTCCTGATAGTGATTAATTAAATGACTGCTGCTCCCCGAAAAAATTATTTCAACCTGGTTGTGGGTCTTGCTTTCCTGGGCTATGGAGGCTACCGCATATACACCTTTCTTACAGGTGCAGAGTATACCACCTTCAGGATAATCATTGCCATAGGCTTTATTGTTCTTGGAGGTTTTGACCTGTACAAGTTCTTCTGGAAAGACAAAGAAGCATAAAAAAAGACTGTCTAAAAATTCACACCATTTATCCTACTTCTCATTAAGCAGGGTGATGCAATTTAGAATAGCATCACATAGATGTAAAGCTTTTTTAGACAGCCTCTTATTTTTTATATTACTTAGAATACATTTTATCCCTTTGTTCCTTGATCTTAGGATCGCTCATGTACTCATCAAAAGTAAGGTAACGATCTATAGCCCCGTTAGGAGTTAATTCAATTACCCTGTTTGCAACTGTCTGTGCAAATTCATGATCGTGAGTGGTAAACATCACAGTACCCTTAAAGTTCTTAAGGGAATTGTTGAATGCCGTAATAGATTCCAGGTCTAGGTGGTTGGTAGGCTCATCGAGCATAAGTACGTTCGCCCTCATCATCATCATTCGGCTTAACATACAACGCACTTTTTCACCTCCAGAGAGCACCCGGGCTGTTTTTAAAGCTTCTTCACCGCTAAAGATCATCTTGCCAAGGAATCCGCGGATATGAACTTCTTCCCTTTCCTCTTCGGTTTTAGCCCATTGGCGCAACCAGTCAACCAGAGTAAGGTCATTGTCAAAATATTCGGAGTTATCTAAGGGCAGGTAAGACTGGTTGGTAGTAATTCCCCAACTGAATTTACCCGATACGGCTTTTTCCTTTTCATTAAGTATCTCGTAGAAAGCTGTAGTAGCTCGTGAATCTTTTGAATACACCACTACTTTATCTCCTTTCGCAAGATTAATATTCACGTCTTTAAATAGCGTTTCCCCTTCAATAGAAGCCTCAAGGCCTTCTACATTTAGAATTTGATCCCCGGCTTCTCTTTCTCTTTCAAAAATAATCGCAGGATACCTTCGGCTTGAAGGCTTAATATCGTCAATATTAAGTTTTGCGATCATCTTCTTCCTGGAAGTAGCCTGCTTAGATTTTGCCACGTTGGCGCTGAAGCGACGAATAAATTCTTCAAGTTCCTTTTTCTTTTCTTCAGCTTTCTTGTTCTGCTGAGACCGCTGGCGTGCTGCCAACTGTGAAGACTCATACCAAAAAGTATAGTTACCACTGTAATGGTTGATCTTTCCGAAGTCGATATCAGAAACGTGGGTACAAACAGAATCCAGGAAGTGACGGTCGTGAGATACTACTATCACTGTATTTTCATAGTTGGCAAGAAAGTTTTCAAGCCAGTTTATTGTTTCATAATCCAGGTCGTTTGTTGGCTCATCCATGATCAATACATCAGGATTACCAAAAAGTGCCTGCGCCAAAAGTACCCTAACCTTAAGTTTGTTATCAAGATCGCCCATAAGCGTGTAGTGGCTATCTTCTTTTATACCAAGGTTAGAAAGCAGGGCAGCAGCCTCACTATCGGCGTTCCAGCCATTCATTTCCTCAAATTCAACCTGTAGCACTCCTACTCTTTCCCCATCGGCATCCCCAAAATCTTCTTTGGCGTAGATCTCGTCCATCTCTTTTTTGATGTTATAGAGAGGCTTATTTCCCATAATGACGGTTTCCAATACAGGGTATTCGTCATAAAGGTTATGGTTTTGCTCGAGAACAGACATTCTTTTTCCCGGCTCCAGGTGTACGTGGCCCGAAGTAGGTTCTGACTTCCCGCTAAGGATATTTAAGAAAGTAGATTTTCCGGCACCATTGGCACCAATAATTCCATAACAGTTGCCCTGGGTAAAGGTGGTGTTCACTTCATCAAACAACACTCTTTTCCCAAACTGAACAGATAAATTTGAAACTGATAACATATAGTCTTTTCTAAATTTTTGCAAAAGTAGCTATTTAAGCTTATCCCTTAAAACATTAACTTTTATAATTCTCTATTTAACGAGGAGTTAACATCGCTGTTGTTGCTTCGGGTCTACATTTGCTATCCGCTATTTGTCCCCCAAAAATTTTGAAAAGCAATAGTTTACATATTTTACATGATGCCTTACCAGCACTGGTTTTACTGGGCCTCAGCTTTTTTATTTCCAGCTGTAACAATTTAACTTCCAGTCCTTCATATGCTTATATTGGAGGTGAGATTATTAATCCTACCTTAGAATATGTGGTCGTTAAACACCAGGGGGAAGTTCTTGATACGGTTACGCTCGATGAAAATAATAGATTTAACTACAAAATCGAGAATGCAAAGGAAGGCCTGTATATACTTCAACATAAGCCCGAAACTCAGAATATTTATATTTCTCGGGGAGACAGCCTGCTGCTAAGAGCCAATACTTTAGCCTTTGATGAATCCCTCCACTTCAGCGGAAAAGGCAATGCGAAGAACAATTTTATGGCTGAAATGTTCTTAAAAGACGAGAACAACTCCCAACTCCTGCTCAACTTTCATAAGTACACCCCCCCTGTTTTTCTTGAAAAAGCCGATTCTATAAGGCAGGATCGAATAAATTACCTGGCCGCAATTTCCGAAAAGAAAAATTTTTCAGAAGAATTCAACCAGCTGGCAAGGGAGATCATCAATTATGAGAATTATGATCTCAGGGAGCGTTACACTTATCTCGTAAACAAATACTATCGTGACTACTCCCGACAATTCCCAGCCAATTTTCACGATTACAGAGAAGAAATCGATTTTAACTGTGTTAATATTCAGTGCAGCCCCGGTTATAAAAGGCTACTGGAGAACTATCTTATTAACTATTCCCTGGCCTGGTGTGCCGATAGTAATTTAGACGGGGCCGATTGTTACAACCTTACCGATGTTGCCAATGTAAAAGCCCGCCTTCGCAAAGCCGGCGAACTTATTAGGGTGCCAAAGATAAGGGAACAGCTACTGGAAAAAATTGCCGTAAGAGGTATCATCATGGCAGAAAACAAGGAGAATATAGTTTCGATTCTCGACGAACTTGAGGCCCTTAACTTCCCTGATGAAAATCTTGAAAAACTGGAAAACCTGGCCACGGTACAACTGGCCTACCTTCCCGGCACCTCACTGGCAGCAGTCCCCCTGCTCAATATGGAGGGGGAGCTCGTCACTACACAGGATATCATTAGAAGGCCCACCGTGATATTTCTTTGGTCTGTTTATGATGAAAGTTACCAGAATGAACACCAGGTAATAGATCTTTACCGAAAAAAATATCCCGAAGTAGATTTTATAGGCATCAATCTCGATCTTTCTGAAGAACCCGCCTGGAGAGTTGCTGTAAGACAAAATGGCTACGACCCGGCAACCGAATTTCAGCTGGCGCCCGCCAGGATCCACAAGGAAGCTTTTCAGTATTTCCTCACTAAAATGTTATTTGTGAACGATGCTTCAGTAGTAGAAGTGGGCGACGTGTACCTCTCTTCACCCGAATTTGAATCTAGGCTTCTGGCCTTCCTCAACTAAAAAAATTTTTCCGAAGAAGAAGTTGTCAAAAATGCCATTTTTGGAACCTGAATTTTCCCAACCCGTTAGTATTCTCTCAAAATCCTTCAGCAATATGTGCTTAAAGATTTTTTTTTAATAGATGCTTCAGTAGTAAAAACGTAAAATAACAATCTATCTTCATCCAAATTTTAATCCTGGCTCCTCAAAATGCTCTCCATTAAAAAGCCTTTCTTCCGAAGAAAAAAGGCTTTAAAAAATGTCATTTTTGGAACCTTAGTTCCCTTTTTTATGATCGGCAAGGAATTTCTCAAGACCAATATCAGTAAGTGGGTGGTTTAATAAACCTGTGATCGCCGAAAGTGGCCCGGTCATTACATCGGCACCTATTTTAGCGCAATCAATTACGTGCATGGTGTGCCTCACCGAAGCTGCAAGAATTTCGGTTTCAAACCCGTAGTTATCATATATTTGGCGGATCTCCATGATAAGGTTCAAACCATCTGTTGAGATATCATCAAGTCTCCCGATAAAAGGCGAAACATAAGTTGCCCCGGCTTTGGCTGCCAAAAGCGCCTGACCTGCCGAAAATACCAAAGTACAGTTTGTTTTTATTCCTTTATCGCTAAAGTATTTGATGGCTTTAATACCGTCTTTGATCATAGGCACTTTCACAATAATTTGATCGTGCAAAGCGGCAAGTTCCTCTCCTTCTTTTACAATATTCTCAAAATCGGTCGCAATCACTTCGGCACTAACATCTCCGGTAGTGATCTCACAAATTTTCTTGTAATGGGCAATGATGTTGTCTTTCCCGGTGATACCTTCTTTAGCCATAAGAGAAGGGTTAGTAGTCACTCCGTCAAGGACCCCAAGGTCCTGGGCTTCCCTTATCTGGTCAAGGTTTGCTGTGTCGATAAAAAATTTCATAGTGTGTTGTTATAAATGATTAAATACTGCTGAAAAATGCCATTTTTCAACCTTCTGCAAAACTACAACTTATAATGTTTTAAGAGTAGGCGCTCATACAATTTATCGGGCAGTATGCGCTTTAAAGCAATAGAGAACTTTTGCAGCGGCTCCCCTACCTTGTAATGTATTTTTGGATCTTTTTCCTGAAGTATGCTGTAGATCACTTTGGCCATCATATTGGGATCTTTACCCTGGTCTACATGCTCATTCATGATCTTAAGCGTGTTCCCGTAAGGCTTTTCATAAGGAGATCCTGCTATTACCGGCGCATGATACCTTCCCGCCGCAATGTTAGTGGCAAAATCTCCCGGGGCTATATTGGTCATTTTGATATTTGAATCCTTCAGCTCCATTCTAAAAGCTTCGGTAGTGATCTCCAGCGCTCCTTTTGAAGCCGAATATATTCCGCGGTAAGGCAACCCCATATATCCGGCGATGGAAGTTACATTTATTATAAGTCCCGAATTATTTTTCCGCATTTGAGGCAGTACGGCCTTAATGACATTAATAGGCCCAAAATAATTGGTATCAAAAGCCTTTTTTATTTCCTCATCGGGTGTTTCTTCAATGGGGCCGGTAATACCAACCCCGGCATTATTGATAAGTACATCAATTTTTCCTGCGGAAGCAATAACTTCAGCCACGGCAGCGATAATGGTTTCGGGTTTGGTAACATCGAGCGCGACCAGAGGAAAGGCAGAATCCCGCCCCGACGGATTACGGCTGGTTCCAAAAACGATATAATTCTTTGATTGAAGAAAATTGGCAATGGCTTTTCCAATTCCTGAAGATGCTCCTGTTACGAGCACCACTTTTGAAGCTGTTTCTGTCATGCTGCAAAGATGCAATAAATCGAGACTATTGGAAACAAAAAATGGCAAGCTACCCACATCACACCGCTACGACCGCTTACCCTTGCTGCGTTCCCGCCCTGGGGGATTCAGCAGGAGCTGGTTGTGTGGGACTTGCCGGGGCAAATATACAACCTTTCATGTTTTTTGCAAGTAATTTTTAAGCTGAATTCTTTAAATTAGCTTCCATAAAAATTACTGTGAAACATGAAGGTATATAATCCTCTCTTTTTGATGGCATTGGGTGTAATCTTGCATTCCTGCGGAAGTGACTCCAATGAATCAGAAAATAATTATTCTTTAAAAATAGAAGAAAACAAGAAGGAATTTAAGCTTGGCGAAAGCCTGCAGGCGCAGGTAAACGGAGAAAAAGATTCTGTGATTTACTTTCTGGGAGAACAAAGATTAGCAAAAACTGTAGGGGGAGAATCCCTTAACCACACTTTTGATGGAGAAAAACTGGGCAAGTGGCAGCTAAATGCTCGTATATATAATAATGGTGAAGTGGTTGAAAAGCAACAGGAAATTACCCTTTTTAATGACGCTGCCCCTGTTACCTATACTTACGAGATCATCAATAAATATCCGCACCAGGCCGATGCTTACACCCAGGGACTGGAATTCTTTGAAAATAAACTCTATGAAAGTACCGGCCACTATGGAAGTTCTTCTCTAAGGCTGGTAGATCTCACGACGGGTGAAGTTCAAAGAAAAATTAACATTCCTTCTCAATATTTTGCTGAAGGCATTACCATACTTAATAGTAAGATCTATCAACTCACCTGGAAAGAAGGAGTCGGTTTTATTTATGACGTAGAGACTTTCAAGAAGACCGGAGAGTTTAATTATGAAAAAAGTAAAGAAGGTTGGGGACTTGCAAATGACGGTAGCATACTATATAAAAGTGATGGTACCGAGAAAATATGGTTTTTAGACCCCGCTTCTCCTTCCCTACCAGAGACAGATTATATTCAAACGGTAACCAATCGCACCATTGCCACGCAACTCAATGAGCTGGAATGGGTAGATGGAAAGATCTATGCCAACACCTATCAAAAAGATGGGGTTGCAATAATTAATCCGAAGAATGGCGCTATAGAAGGAGTGATCAACTTCTCTGGTTTACGCGACCAACTGGGCAACACTGCCGATCTTGACCCGGTAAATGATGTGCTCAACGGCATTGCATATGACCCCGGGAGCAAGAAACTTTACGTTACCGGAAAAGACTGGGATACACTTTTTGAAGTAAAAATAATTGAGAACTAATGGTAGTACCTGCAGAAACATACACACATAAAAGAACGGTTTCCGAAGAAGATTTGGATGACCTCAACCACGTGAACAATGTACGTTACGTGCAGTGGATACAGGATATCGCAAAAGAGCACTGGGAAGTTAGAGCTACAGATGAGCTTAAAGAAAACTTTATCTGGGTGGTGATTCGCCACGAAATAGACTACAAAAAACAGGCATTTTTGGGAGATGACCTTATTATAGAAACCTATGTGGGAGAGACCACTTTTGTCACTTCTGAAAGGTTTGTAAACATCAAAAGTGCCAAAAACGGTGACGTTTTAGTTGCGGCAAAATCTATGTGGTGCCTGCTGGACGCCCATTCGAAAAAACCCACCAAAATCACCGAAGAACTACGTAACGTTTTCCATAAAAGAGAATAAAACACTCAAATTTCAGCTTTTCACGACACCTTCGGAAGCAAATGAGGCCCTGATATTTATCTATCCCCAACCTACACTTCCGCAGAATTAATAAAACTTCAGAAATAAAAAACGCTGCCTAAAAATCCCATTTTTGAGACCTAAGGCAGCGTTATATTTAATTTGATAGCTTACTCTTACATTTGAAAGAGAGGTCTTCCCTGCATAAGGTTAATCACGTCCTGTCTCACCGCTTCAAGCTTCTCGTCATCCTGATAATTAGTGATCACGCGATCAATAAGGTCAACAATAGTATCCATATCGGCTTCTTTGAGTCCGCGGGTGGTTACCGCCGGGGTACCAATACGTATTCCTGAAGTTACAAAAGGGGATTTATCGTCAAAAGGCACCATGTTTTTGTTCACGGTGATATCGGCTTTTCCAAGAGCTTCTTCGGCTTCTTTTCCTGAGATATCTTTATTGCGCAGGTCTATAAGCATCATGTGATTGTCTGTCCCACCCGAGATCACCTGGTAATCTTTTTTCATAAATGCTTCAGCCATACGTTTGGCATTTTTCTTCACCTGTACTGTATAATGAAGGAATTCATCGGTAAGGGCCTCACCAAAAGCCACAGCCTTTGCTGCAATGATATGCTCTAAAGGCCCACCCTGGTTTCCGGGGAATACACCGCTGTTAAGCAGCATAGACATTTTTTTAGGGCTTCCGTTCTTAAGAGTTTCGCCAAAAGGATTGTCAAAATCTTTCCCCATCATAATAATTCCGCCGCGAGGCCCGCGCAAAGTTTTATGAGTGGTTGAGGAAACGATGTGGCAATGAGGAATTGGGTCGCTGAGCAAACCTTTAGCAATGAGACCTGCCGGGTGTGCGATATCTGCAAAAAGTATGGCACCCACACTGTCGGCAATCTCTCTAAAGCGCTTGTAGTCGATTTCCCTTGAATATGCCGAGGCACCGGCAATGATCATTTTGGGTTGCTCTTTTTCAGCTATTTTTTGAACTTCATCATAATCTATAAGCCCGGTTTCTTTATCTACACCATAAAATACAGGGTTGTAAAGTTTTCCGGAGAAATTTACGGGAGAACCGTGAGTTAAATGTCCGCCGTGGGAAAGGTCAAAACCAAGGAATTTATCACCGGGTTTCATACAGGCGTGAAAAACAGCAGTATTAGCCTGAGATCCAGAATGCGGCTGCACGTTCGCATATTCGGCATTAAAAAGTTCTTTTAATCTATCGATCGCCAAATTTTCAACCTCATCTACCACATCACACCCACCGTAATACCTTTTACCCGGGTAACCTTCGGCGTATTTATTGGTAAGTACAGAACCGGCAGCTTCGAGTACCTGTTCACTTACAAAATTTTCACTGGCAATTAACTCTAAACCATTAAGTTGCCTCTCCTTTTCTGCGTCAATTAAATCAAATAATTCGTTATCCCGTTGCATATGCATTTTTTACGTTAAATAATACTCAAAAATAGCAAATACATTCGGTTCTTAGTAAGAAAATAATATATTTGGTTCGAATTGATTTTAACAAAATACCAACATTTATTATGTCCATTACAGCTAACGACCCTACACGAAAAACCTGGCTGGAAGTACCCGAAAACTCTGATTTTCCCATACAAAACATCCCCTTTGGAGTTTTTCTTACAAGAGATGATATCATCACCATAGGAACTCGTATAGGAGATACCGCAATAGACCTGGGTGCCCTGCACCAGTTGGGTTATTTTGAAGGTATCCCCCTTACTGACGATATTTTTCTACAGGATACCCTGAACGATTTCATTTCTGACGGAAAAAAAACCTGGAGACTTGTAAGGAATCGTATTGCTGAAATTTTTGACACCAGCAATGAAAGCCTTCGCGATAATGAAGAACACCGGCAGGTTGTTCTCTTTACCCTGGATGAGATTGAAATGCAAATGCCTGTACAGGTAGGCGATTATACCGATTTTTATTCCAGTAAAGAGCACGCTACCAATGTGGGTACCATGTTTCGTGATCCAGATAATGCATTGCTGCCCAACTGGCTTCACATTCCGGTAGGTTACCATGGGAGAAGTTCTTCTATAGTTCCCAGTGGCATTCCTATTCACCGCCCACAAGGACAAACCAAACCTAAGGATGCCGATGAGCCTGTATTCGGGCCCTCAAAAAGAGTGGATTTTGAACTGGAAATGGCTTTTATCACTACCGATGCCAACCACCTTGGGGAACCCATACCAATAGATGAAGCCGAAGATTACATTTTTGGACTTGTACTTTTTAATGACTGGAGTGCACGCGATATTCAAACCTGGGAATATGTGCCTTTAGGACCTTTTCTTGCCAAGAATTTTGCTTCTGCCATTTCCCCGTGGATCGTCACTTTAGATGCGCTTGAACCTTTTAGGGTGAAAAGCCCAAAACCTGAAAAGAAACTATTGCCTTACCTTCAATCTACAGGTAAAAGGAGTTTTGATATAGAACTTGAAGTATTCATAAAGCCCGAGAATGCTGAAGAAACACGGGTCTCTAAATCCAATTTTAGACACATGTACTGGAACATGAGCCAGCAGCTCGCTCATCACACCGTGAACGGTTGCCCTGTACTTTCTGGAGACATGATGGGATCGGGAACAATTTCAGGCCCCACTCCCGACTCATACGGATCTATGCTTGAACTTTCATGGAAAGGTGAAAAACCTGTAAAACTTTCTGACGGCAGCACCCGTACTTTTATTGAAGATAACGATACTGTTATTATGCGTGGTTTTTGCCAAAAAGACAACTACAGGATAGGATTTGGGGAGGTAAGCACAAAGCTGCTTCCTGTTTTTGAGCCTAAGAAGAAGTAAGTCTACAACAACCAATAAAAAAGAGCCGTAAAATTTGATATTTTACGGCTCTTTTTTATTGGAAAAGGATCCTAAATAAGCTCTTCTCTATTATTGCGATCTTCTCGTTTTTTATCGCGTTTCATGTCTCTTTCCCTCTCGGCATCTTCCTGCTTTTGCTTGTCACGGTCACCTGCGGCCTGTTGCGCCGGGTTCCTTCTTTCTTCTTCCTGTTGGTGACGCCTTTGCTCTTCATTGTGATCGCGGTTGCGATCTCCTCTTCTCTCTTCCATAATTACAATTTTTAAGGTTCTTAGATTAACACCTCTAAATATAATTAGAAATCACCTCTTAAAATATTGATTATAAAATATTTAACCGTATTTTACCATTGATCATAATTGAGAAAAAATTAACCTACAGTTGATCTTTTATATTCTGAACTTCAATAGATTGATGTGAGGAATGATGAACTACTTCCCTATTCTTAAGGATAATCATTTGCGGACTTTCATGTCTCACCCCGAAGCGGCTGGCCACTGCGTTAGAAATGTCGCGATTGGCTAAGAGATCAAGAAAGTAAAGTTTTACTTCTTCATCTTTTGGCAGATCATAACTTCGCTCAAAATTGTTTAATACCATTCGGCTGATTCCGCAGCGGGTAGAATGTTTGAAAATCACTACAGGTTGTGAATCAGATTCTTTTTCGATCTCTTCAAGTTGCTTCTCTCCAGTAAGAGCGTGCCACGGCACCTCCACAATCTCTTTCTTCACGATATCTCTTTCACTTTTAAAAACTTTATCAAATAATCCCATTTTTGAAGGCTTTAGTTACACGTTTATTGAACTCTGTAAAATAGTAAAATCATCTGATAATTCGGTTACAGGGCCTGAACTTTAGCATCTCTATAAGAGACAAAAAGTCATTAGATTCTGCAGAATATCAGCCATTTTGTCGGCATTATTGTACTGGTACATGCTTTGCTAAAACTAAAGAAAAAGAACAACTATGAACTTAAATAATTTTACAATAAAAAGTCAGGAGGCCATTCAGCAGGCCCAGCAACTGGCGCAGGAGTTAGGGCATCAGCAAATAGAGAACGAACATATATTCAAAGCAATTACCTTAGTAGATGAGAATGTTACTCCTTTTCTTCTGAAGAAGCTCAATATTAATGTGAGTCTCTTTCAGCAGATCCTGGACAAGACACTTCAAAATTTTCCGAAGGTGAGCGGCGGAGATATTATGCTCTCGCGTGAAGCATCCAAAACACTTACTGATGCATCTTCCGTAGCTAAGAAAATGGGAGATGAATACGTTTCAGTAGAGCACCTTATTTTAGCCATTTTTGGATCTTCAAGTAAAGTAGCCCAGATCATGAAAGACCAGGGCGCCACCGAAAAAGGTTTAAAAGCTGCAATTGAAGAACTTAGAAAAGGAGAAAAAGTCACTTCTCAAAGTGCCGAAGAAACCTATAACTCCCTGAATAAATACGCCAATAACCTCAATAAACTGGCCGAAGAAGGAAAGCTTGATCCTGTAATTGGGCGCGATGAAGAGATACGCAGAGTATTGCAAATCCTGTCTCGAAGAACCAAGAACAACCCAATGTTAGTGGGAGAACCCGGTGTGGGTAAAACCGCCATTGCCGAAGGTCTTGCCCATCGTATCGTTGCAGGTGATATTCCCGAAAACCTCAAGGATAAACAAATCTATTCCCTTGATATGGGAGCTTTAATTGCCGGTGCAAAATATAAAGGGGAATTTGAAGAAAGGCTAAAGGCCGTCATTAAAGAAGTAACTTCCAGCGAAGGAAACATCGTGCTGTTCATTGACGAGATTCACACCCTTGTGGGTGCCGGCGGTGGCCAGGGCGCCATGGATGCAGCCAACATTCTAAAACCTGCCCTGGCAAGAGGGGAATTGCGCGCTATTGGAGCAACCACTTTAGATGAGTATCAAAAGTATTTTGAGAAGGACAAAGCCCTTGAAAGACGTTTTCAAAAGGTAATGGTAGATGAGCCCGATACAGAGAGTGCCATATCTATCTTACGCGGAATCAAAGAAAAGTATGAAACTCACCATAAAGTACGCATCAAAGATGAGGCGATTATCTCGGCCGTTGAGCTGTCGCAGCGTTACATCACCAACAGGTTCTTACCCGATAAGGCCATAGACCTAATGGACGAAGCAGCCTCCAGGTTAAGAATGGAGATCAACTCCAAACCTGAAGAACTCGATGTGCTCGACAGAAAGATCATGCAGCTCGAGATAGAAATGGAGGCCATTAAGCGGGAAAATGATGAGAATAAGCTAAAAGCTTTGAGAGCCGATCTTGCCAATTATAAAGATGAACGCAACGAACTCCATGCCCAGTGGAAGAATGAAAAAGACGTTGTAGACAACATCCAAACGGCAAAATCGAGCATAGAGAATTATAAGCTGGAAGCCGAGCGTGCAGAAAGAGAGGGCAACTACGGAAAAGTAGCCGAACTGCGCTATGGTAAGATCAAGGAAGAACAGGAAAGGCTGGCCGAACTTCAGAAGCAACTGGAAGAGAATCAGCAGGGAAAATCTTTAATTAAAGAAGAAGTCACCAACGAAGATATTGCTGAAGTTGTAGCTAAATGGACCGGCATTCCGGTTACCAAGATGTTACAGACCGAACGGGAGAAACTTCTTAAACTGGAAGACGAGCTTCATAAAAGAGTGGTAGGGCAAGACGAGGCCATAGAGGCCGTAAGTGACGCCGTGCGCAGAAGCCGAGCAGGGTTACAGGACCAAAAGAAACCTATAGGCTCCTTCCTGTTTTTGGGTACTACCGGAGTTGGTAAAACCGAATTGGCCAAAGCTCTTGCCGATTATCTCTTTAACGACGAGAGTGCGATGACCCGTATTGATATGAGTGAGTACCAGGAACGCCACGCCGTGAGCAGGCTTGTTGGGGCGCCTCCGGGATATGTAGGTTACGATGAAGGTGGGCAGCTTACCGAGGCTGTAAGGAGAAAACCTTATTCGGTGATCCTGCTTGATGAGATAGAAAAAGCCCACCCCGACACTTTTAATATCCTCTTGCAGGTGCTTGATGAAGGAAGGCTTACTGATAACAAAGGACGCCTGGCCGATTTTAAGAACACCATAATTATTATGACATCAAATATGGGTTCTCACATTATCCAGGAAAAATTTGACACGATAAAAGATACTGAAACTGCGATGGAAAGCGCCAAAGTTGAATTGCTGGCCCTGCTAAAACAGAGCGTCCGGCCAGAATTTATAAACAGGATTGATGATATCGTGATGTTTGCACCGCTTACCAGGAAAGATATCAAGCAAATTGTAGGTCTCCAAATGAAAGGCGTAACCAAAATGCTTGCGAAACAAGGTATTACTCTTGATGCAACCGAAGAAGCCATTGCAAACCTGGCAAACAAAGGTTTTGATCCTCAATACGGGGCAAGACCGGTAAAAAGAACGCTGCAAAAAGAAGTACTTAATAAACTTTCCAAAGAGATCTTAAGCGGTAAAATACATACCGATAGTATTGTGCTGCTCGATTGCTTTGACGACGAACTGGTCTTTAGAAACCAGGAAGAGATCGCCCAATAATAGAAATGGCCCCAATTAATCGGGGCCATTTTTTTATTCCAGGAAAATCCTACCATCTGTCAATTTCCTTCTTCAATTCTTCCTTGCTGCGGCCGGTCTTTTCCTGTAGGCGCCCAAGCATTTCATCAAATCTACCCTCACGATAGGTTACATCATCATCGGTAAGATCTCCGTACTTTTGCTTAAACTGTCCTTTGATCTGTTTCCACTTTCCTTCAATTTGGTCATCATTCATAACTTAAGTTTTAATGGTTCTTATCGAAAGTAGCTAAACAAGGGTTCGCCTGCCGCTAAAAAAGTCCTATTTTGCTCTTAAGAATTTGTTATTTTTATCGGCATGAAAAAAGCATTCTTCTTAGTTCTTATAGCCACAGCCTTCCTTAGCTGCAAAAGTTCCCGAATAGGTAGTACTTCAAACGTACAGGTAAAGTTTTTAGACGATTATAATATTACCGACAACCTCACTGTAAAAGGTACAGAGGTTGGCGGTCTTTCGGGCATCGATTACCAGGAAGGGAAATTTTATATGGTGAGCGACCAGCCTTCTATGCCGCGGATTTATGTGGCTAACATGGCTATTTCCGAAGAAAAGATCGATACTATAGTTATTTCTGATGTAATTCTTCTAAATAAAGAACATGAAAGCCTCAAGGGGCAACATCTGGATCTAGAAAGTATTCTCTTCCAGGCTGAAGAAGACAATTTTGTACTTTCCAGCGAAGGAAATATCAATAATAAAAAAGATCCTATGCTCTTTAGGGTGTCAAAAAAGGGAAATTACGTCGACTCTTTTGCTGTACCCGAAAATCTTTTAGCTGAAAGTATCAAGAAGCCCAGAAATAACGGAACGCTTGAAGGACTTGCCGCTTCTTTTGATCAAAAAGGAATATGGGCGGCCATGGAACTTCCTTTGGTCACTGATGGACCAAAACCTAAGCTTTATCCCACAAAATCGCCGGTACGCATCACCTATTTCGACAAAAAAACCGGAGAACCTGTAAAGCAATTCCCTTACCGTTTAGAAAGAATAGCAAAAATACCCTGGCTCTATTTTGCAGTAAATGGTGTTACCGACCTTTTAGAGTACGCCCCCAACAAATTTCTTATCCTGGAAAGAGGTTTTGCAGCCGGTCATGGTCAAAATGGCAATACCGTGCGAATATTTGATGTAGATGCCAGCCTGGCTACAAATACTTTAGACATTAATAATCTTAGGGTTTCCTTTAATAACCCTGCAAAGAAAACCCTGCTTTACGATTTTAAATGGGCAAAAAATTACCTGAGCCAGGAGATCATTGATAACATTGAGGGCATCACCTTTGGCCCTACCCTGCCTAACGGCAATCAAAGCCTTATCCTTATTTCTGATAATAACTTCAACTCCATGGGGCAGCAACTCAACCAGGTCATTCTCATGGAATTTGTTCCAAAAAGGTAATCTATGCGTACTTTTTTCATCTTTTTGATTTCTATTCTATCTTTAGGAGAAACTTCTGAAAATCCTATAAAACCACCGGTGCAGGAAGCTACAACGCAATATTATTTCATTCGTCATGCCGAAAAGGAAATGACCGATCCTCAAGACCGGAATCCGCAGCTCTCAGAAGCCGGGATAAAACGGACAGCTAAATGGGCTGAAGTATTTGAAGAAGTTGAGTTTGACCTTATCTATTCCAGCAATTACCATCGCACCATGAATACCGCCAGGGCGGTGGCCGATAAGCAGCAGAAGCAGGTAGACATTTACGATCCCAAAAAATTAAACGATCCCGAATTTCAGAAGAAGACAAAAGGAAAAACGGTACTCGTCGTGGGGCACAGCAATACCAATCCGGCATTTGTAAACCTGCTGCTGGGAGAAAATAAATATCAGGATCTTGATGAAACAGAGTACGGCAGCTTATTTATTGTTACCGTCTCGCCGGATGGCGAAAAGACTTCCCAGGTACTTTTTATCAACTAAGGTGTCAAAAATGGCATTTTTTAAAGTTGTTTCTGAATGCTAAACGGAATTAAAGCATTTTTAGCAACTTCAGTCTCTATTGGGTTCTGTTACCTCACAGGTATTTTAACCAGTTTCACGGATTTTACTTTTGCCTGGGTGCTAAATTTTGTCCTGATGGCCTGGTACACCTACTTGGATTCTATTTTTAAGTGGAAATATATTTCGGTTTATTTTAATACCCTGCAATTTGAGGAAAACGGACGCATCTACAGGTTCTTTGGAGTACATCTGTACAGAAAACTACTCGTCTGGACGGGTTGGGAAAAGATAAGCCGCAAAGACCTCAAGATCATCAAAAAGGAAGAAGCTTTAAAGCGTGCTGAACAGGGATCCCGCAGTTCTGAAGCCGGACACGCGATAATATTTCTTATCGTAATGCTGGTAACATTTATAGTAGCAAATACTTGGAGGGAAGCGCTATGGCTCATCGTGCTCAATGTACTGCTGAATCTTTACCCTATTATAGTGCAGCGCTACAACAGGCCCCGCTACAAAAGATTATTGCGAAAATTTCAGGAGCAATCTCGGATGGTCTAAAAATTAATCCTGAATTTCAACCTTCAGAATCTCATTTTCAATCTTAGAAACCCTGGTTAATTCCCCTTTTTCGAACATATCATCAAGCTCTTCTAAGGGAGTAGATAGCGCATCGGTTTTATAATTTTCGTAATCCACAAACCGGATTCCGTTTACCATCCGTGGGTTTACGGCTTTTCTAAATCTAATTCCGCCGTCATTCACAAAGAAACGATAGGCCAGGTAATCTATGGTGAAATCATCTTTTTCGATCCAGTACATGTAAATATCTTCATGGTCTACTCCTCCACCCTGCTGCTCAAAAGTGACTTTGATCTCGTGGTATACTTTGTCGTTGATGGTATCCTGCCCCACAAGTTCTTTAATTACCGCATCGTCATTCAGCCGAAAAGGTAGTTGTACGAAATAATGTACCGCATTGACACTTTCGGCATAAGCTTCGGAAAGAGAATCAGATAATTTAAGCTGTTCCTCTCCCTGAAAGCGCCTAAAACCTTCGTTATTCAAGATGTCATCGTAGGTAGTGTTCGTAGAATCGGTAATTCTTCGGGTGAGTTCAAACTTTCCGTCATTGCGGGTACTGGTGTAGATATTTTTCCGGAACCGGAATTCAATATTTGCTTTTTCATACTTCTCCCCACCGGCGTTTTCAACAGCTTTTGCTATGATCTTATCGGCTTTAGATTGAGGAGCTTGTTCATTACAGGAAGCCAGGGACAGAACAAACAGGAGTACCAAATATTTTTTCATGACGGGGGATTGTAAAGAAACAAAAATACCGAATCTGGGGCTCAAACTGAAATTAAAACTCCGCCTTTTAAGATTTCCCTAAAAACACGGGTAATTCGCCAAAGCTTGTTATTTTTGTTGATATGAAGAACGACATCAACATTAAAAACCGTAAAGCCAAGTTTGAATACGAAATACTTGACAAATATATTGCAGGAATAAAACTGGCCGGTACCGAGATAAAAGCTATAAGAGAGGGAAAAGCCTCTATAGCCGAGAGTTTTTGTGAGTTCTCCAACAGTGAATTATTTGTCATTAACATGACGGTGCAGGAGTATTCCCACGCCACCTACTTCAACCACGATCCCAAACACGCCCGTAAACTTCTGCTTAACCGCAAGGAGTTAAGAAAGCTGGAAAAAGAAGTGAAAAATTCCGGATTGACCATTGTTCCCCTCCGTCTCTTCATCAATGACCGCGGACTCGCAAAAATGCAGATCGCACTTGCCAAGGGTAAAAAACTTTACGATAAACGAGAGGTGATCAAGGAGCGCGAAAGCAAACGTAAACTGGACAGGATCAAGAAGGAGTATAAGTAGGGGTGAAGTTAAGAGTTAGGAGTTCAAAGTTATGAGTTTGAAATTCCAAGCTCTAAGCACCAAATTCCAAGCACCAAAATCCAAATAGATTTAAGATTCAAGTTATTTTCTAAAGCTACTACCTACTGAATACTGGGCACTGCCTACTAAATTTTTATTTCCCGCAGATCCCGCAGATTCAAAAGTCTTGATTCTTGATTCTTGGCTCCTGGTTCTTACAAACTGCCAACTGATCACTAAATACTGAATACTAATTCCTGTCTTCCAGCAACGGTACAAACCTGAAATTTCCGAATTCGGTTTTTTCAAATTCTGTTTCAGATTTTCTTTCCAAAAGTGTCATTATTTGAGTGTCTTTCCCCACAGGAATAACCATTCTGCCGCCAATTTTTAACTGACTCAGTAAAGGATTCGGTACAAAAGGTGCACCAGCAGTTACAATGATCCTGTCAAAAGGGGCATAATCGGGCAGCCCTTTATAACCGTCACCAAAGGCCAGGTATCTTGGGCGGTATCCTATTTTTGAAAGAAATAGCTTGGTGCGCTTAAACAATTCAAGTTGTCGCTCAATGCTGTAAACTTTTGCACCCAACTCACAGAGAACGGCAGTTTGGTAACCACTCCCTGTACCAATTTCCAACACCATATCCCCTTTTTTTACCTGCAGTACTTCAGTTTGAAAAGCAACAGTATAAGGCTGGGAAATTGTTTGATCGGCAGCAATGGGAAAAGCCTTATCCTGGTACGCATGATCTTCGAAACTGCTATCCATGAACAAATGCCGGGGAATTTTTTTAATGGCATCAAGAACCTTTTCATCCCTGATCCCTTTATCTTCCACGACTTTTGCCAGTTGTAACCTCTTTCCCTGATGTTTGAGCGTATCCTTTCGCACCTTTTAAGTTTTGAAGGCCAAAATTACATAAAGATTACCTCAGGTTAAAGAAAATTTGGGATTTGCCGCTTTTATTCACTCCTAATTGGCATTGGCTTTAGTCCAAGAAATGTTATTTTTGTTGAAAACCATTTATTATGCTCAAAGCCGGCGTCCTGGGTGCAGGACACTTAGGAAAAATCCATCTGCGTTTGCTCCAGGAATCTGAAAAATATGATCTTGTGGGCTTTTACGACATAGATGAGAACAGTGGCCGCAAGGTTCAGGAAGAGTTTGGATATAAATATTTCAACAATTTAGACGATCTCATAGCCGCCGTAGACGTGGTTGATGTGGTCACTCCTACCCTTTCTCACTTTGAAGTGGGCCAAAAGACCATTAAAGCAGGAAAACATTTATTCATAGAAAAGCCTATTACCAACACGGTTGAAGAGGCCGAACAGCTGGTTAAACTGGCTAAAGAATACAATGTTAAAGGCCAGGTAGGTCATGTAGAAAGATTTAATCCCGCTTTCCAGGCGGTTGCAGATAAGTTTGAGAACCCTATGTTCATTGAGGCCCATCGCCTGGCGGAATTTAATCCGCGCGGAACAGATGTGCCGGTGGTACTCGACCTTATGATCCATGACATAGATGCTATTTTAAGCGTGGTAAAATCTGAAGTTAAGGAGATACAGGCCAGTGGGGTTTCAGTTATAAGTGACACTCCCGATATTGCCAATGCACGGATTCTTTTTGAGAACGGTTGTGTTGCCAATTTAACTGCCAGCAGGATCTCCCTGAAAAACATGCGCAAATCGCGCTTCTTTCAGCGTGACGCCTATATTTCTGTGGATTTTCTCGAAAAGAAATGCGAGGTCGTAAAAATGAAAGATGCTCCTGAAGTTCCCGGAGATTTTGATATGATACTTCAAAATGCCGAAGGTCTTAAAAAACAGATCTATTTTGACAATCCGGAAGTGAACCCGAATAATGCCATTTTAGAAGAACTAAATTCGTTTGCCGCCGCCATTGAGAACAACACTACGCCAATTGTGAGCCTTGAACAGGGAACACAGGCACTGCGTGTGGCAAAACAAATTATTAACTCATTTAACTAATCTCTTTTATGAAAAATATTGCAGTTATTGGTGCAGGAACAATGGGGAACGGAATTGCCCATACTTTTGCCCAATTTGGTTATAAAACAAATCTTATAGATATTTCAGAAGAAAGCCTGGAGAAAGGGATGAAAACCATCTCAGGCAATCTTGACCGCATGGTTTCCAAAGAAAAGATATCTGAAGAAGATAAAACAAATACCCTCAACAACATCACCACTTTTACCCAGATTTCAGAAGGTGTAAAAAATGTGGATCTGGTAGTGGAGGCCGCAACAGAAAATGTTGATCTTAAACTGAAAATTTTCAAACAGCTGGATGAAATCTGCGCTTCAGAAACTGTACTTGCGTCAAACACTTCTTCAATTTCAATTACAAAAATTGCCTCGGTAGTCTCAAACCCGGAAAGGGTAATTGGAATGCATTTTATGAACCCGGTACCGGTGATGAAGCTGGTGGAGATCATTCGAGGCTACAACACCAGTGATGAGGTGACTTCAAACATCATGGAGCTTTCAAAAAAGCTGAAAAAAGATCCTGTTGAAGTAAATGATTATCCGGGGTTTGTGGCCAACCGCATTCTTATGCCAATGATCAACGAATCTATTGAAACCCTTTACAACAGGGTGGCCGGGGTTCAGGAAATTGATACGGTGATGAAACTGGGCATGGCGCATCCTATGGGTCCGCTACAACTTGCCGATTTTATTGGGCTTGATGTTTGTCTCTCTATTCTCGAGGTGATGTACAGCGGCTTTAAGAATCCAAAATACGCTCCCTGCCCTCTCCTGGTAAATATGGTGCAGGCAGGAAAACTTGGCGTGAAATCGGGAGAAGGTTTTTATGACTATTCTGAAAGCAGGAAAGCCGAAAAAGTCTCTGGCCAGTTTACCTCTTAAAAATGGCATTTTTAGAACCTATTTAATCAGCAGCATTTGGCAAAAATAATTCCTTTCAGGGCTGTACGGCCTTCCCGGGATAAGGTGGGCCTTGTGGCCTCGAGACCATATCAGGAATATTCGGTGGAAGAAGTGAGGTTTCAGCTGGAGCACAATCCATTTTCTTTTCTGCATATTATTAATCCGGGATATAAATTTCAGAAGGAAATATCGGGAAGTGAGCGGTTTCAGCTTGTAAAGAACCGCTACCTTGAATTTAAAGAAGAAGAAGTTTTTATTCAGGATGAAAAGCCGGCATATTATATTTATAAAACTATTTCCCGGCACCAGGCTTACTGCGGAATTATCGCGGCCACAAGTGCACTGGATTATGAAAATAATGTGATCAAAAAGCACGAGGATACAATTTCTCAGCGGGAACAACTTTTTAAAGATTACCTGAAGACGGTGGGCTTCAATACTGAACCAGTGTTGCTCACTTATCCTGACAGCCCGGTGATAAACGAGATCACTACAGCGGTAATGCAGGAGCGGCCCGAATATGAGTTTTCTTCTTTGAACCGTGATGTACATTACATGTGGATTGTAGATGATCCTGATAAAACGGAACAAATTAGAAAGGAATTTGAGCGCATGGAAGCGGTTTATATCGCCGATGGCCACCACCGCAGTGCCTCGTCATGGCTGTTGGCAAAAGAGTCGCGAGAAAAGAACCCCAATCATACCGGAGAAGAACCTTATAATTTCTTTTTGAGCTATATGATAGCCGAAAGCAACCTGCAGCTATATGAGTTCAACAGACTGGTTCGCGACCTTAACGGACTTGGGAAAGAGGAATTCTTAATTGAGCTAGACGAGTGGTTTCGCATAGAAAACAGGGGCACGCAATTTTATAAACCTTCCAAAAAACATCATTTTTCGATGTATTTGGATGGAGAATATTATTCGCTTTACCTGCGAAGAACAAACTATGAGTTTACAGATTCTCTAAGCAGCCTCGATCCTTACATCCTGTTTATAAAGGTGCTTAGACCTATTTTGAATATTACAGACCTCAAAAACGACAATAGAATATCATATCTTCCCGGAAGAAATGAAACTTTTGACGTGAAAAAGGCTGTAGATGAAGGCGAATTTGCCGTTGGCTTTGGGATGTTGCCATTAACTATTGAAGAAATAAAGCAAATTGCAGATGCCGGGTTAACCATGCCTCCAAAAAGCACCTGTATTGAGCCAAAACTAAGAAGCGGTCTTACCGTGTATGAATTTTAGAGCTATGAACATTGCAGAGAACATCAAATCATTTAAAGCAGAAATTCCTGAAGAAGTCACTCTTGTTGCTGTTTCCAAAACAAAACCCGAAAGTGACATTTTAGAAGCCTATAACGCCGGACAAAGGATCTTTGGTGAAAATAAGATCCAGGAAATGACCGAAAAATGGGAAAACCTGCCTAAAGATATCAAATGGCACATGCTGGGCCACGTGCAGCGCAACAAGGTAAAATATATGGCAGAATATGTGAACCTTATTCACGCCGTAGATTCCCTGAAATTGCTGAAGGAAATTGAGAAGCAGGCAAAAAAGTACGACCGAACCATAGAGTGTCTTCTGCAAATAAAGATTGCCGAAGAAGACACTAAATATGGAATAGATGTTGATGAAGCAGACAGCATATTACAGTCACAAGCCTACCGCGAGATGACTCACGTTAAGGTGGTTGGATTAATGGGAATGGCTACTCTCACTGAAAAAGAAGAGAAGATTAAAAAGGAATTTAGTTATTTAAAGACTACTTTTGATAACTTTAAGTCAAGGTATAACTCCCTGCATACTTTATCAATGGGCATGAGCGGCGATTATAAGATCGCAATTGAATGTGGAAGTACGATGATAAGGGTGGGAAGCGCCATTTTTGGCGAAAGAAATTACAATTAAGAGGAAATAGCATTTGTACGCAGTTTTAGACATAGAGACTACCGGTGGGAAATATAATGAAGAGGGAATAACTGAAATTGCTGTCTATAAATTTGACGGTCATCAAATCGTTGATCAATTCATTAGCTTAGTTAATCCTGAAATACCCATTCAGCCATTCGTTGTTGGCCTTACCGGCATTAATAATGACATGCTCAGGAATGCCCCAAAATTTTTTGAAGTCGCAAAGCGCATTGTAGAAATTACAGAGGGGGCTATTTTGGTAGCACATAACGCCAAGTTCGATTATCGAATTCTGCGCACCGAGTTCCGCAGGTTGGGTTTCGATTATGAGAGGCAAAGTCTTTGTACTGTAGAGCTTTCCCAAAAGCTTATCCCCGGCTTACCGTCATACAGCCTCGGAAAACTGGTGAGATCGTTGGGTATTCCCTTAAGTGACAGGCATCGGGCTACCGGCGATGCCCAGGCCACGGTCAAGCTCTTCAAGATGCTGCTTGCCAAAGATTCAGAAAAAGAGATTTTAAAGAGTTCGGTTCGCAATGCGCCAAAGCTGAAGATGAACACCAAACTGGTACAGCTGCTGGATGAACTACCTTCAATTACCGGGGTTTACTACCTGCACAATGAAGATGGAGACATCATCTTTATTGGAAAAAGCAAGAATATCAAGAAAAGGGTAAACCAGCACTTCACCAGTGATAACAAGAAATCGCGGGAAATTCAGAAAGAAGTTGCTTCTGTAAGCTATGAAGCCACAGGAAATGAACTAAATGCTTTGCTCAAAGAAAATGAGGAAGTAAAGCGCAATAAGCCCAAATACAATAGATCTACAAAACGCTCCCTTTTTTCTCATGCCCTTTACCAGGCCAAAGACAATGAAGGTTATATTCATTTAAGGATTGGTAAAATTGATGGGCGCAAGAAATATATTACGGCTTTTACCAACCTGCAACAGGCAAAATCTACTTTAGAAAAGATCCTTAAGGAGTACGAGTTGTGCCAAAGCTTTACCGGCTTTTATGAAGGCGCCGGCAGCTGCTTCAACCACAACATGAAAGAATGCCGCGGGGCCTGTGCGGGAGAAGAAGGCGCTTCAGAATATAATGAGCGGGTAAGAAAGGTACTTGAGGCCTACAGCTATGAAAAGAAAAATATGCTGGTGATTGACCGTGGAAGGGATATTGATGAAAAGAGTGCATTATTAGTCGAAGAAGGTGAATTTAAAGGGATTGGGTACTTTAACCTCAACTATCAGTTGAACAATCTGGAGATCATAAAATCGATCATTACACCCATGAAAAATGACCGGGATGCCCAGCAAATCATTCAGAATTATTTGAGGAAGAACAATCGTTTAAAAATCATCCATCTTCATCCGCATGAATAAATATCTACTGCTCCCAATTATTTTATTTACAGCAGCACTTTCTGCCCAGGATCTTTTCAACACTCAGAACCCAGATGTAATTTTTAACGAACTTAAGGCAACAGTCTACAGTAAAGACTCTACTGCAAATGCCTTTTACATCTATGAAGATGGCTACAGCCGCTTCCAGTCTTCAGGAGATTACAACCTTCTTACCGACTATAAAGCAAAGATCAAGATCCTCAACAAAGAAGGTTTTCCTCATGCCAGTGTGCAGATAAAGCTTTTTAAGGGAAATAATGGAGAGGAAGAGTTACACGACCTTAAAGCTACCACCTATTACCTGGAAAACGGGAAGCAACAGGTTCGCCACCTCGACCCTGCTCTCATTTATACTGAAGAAAATCCTGAATACCATATTGTAAAGTTTACTTTCCCCTCGGTGCAACCGGGAGCAGTTCTGGTATATTCATATCAAAAAGAATCTCCTTATTATTTCAATTTCGAAACCTGGTGGTTTCAGGAAAGCATTCCTAAAATATATAGTCGCTACCTGGCCGATATTCCGGGGAATTACAGGTATCACATAAAAAAAATAGGAGAGCAGCCGCTTGATGTGGAGAACAATGAGATTAAAAGAGACTGTTTTTCTATAGAAGGAATTCCGGGGCAGGCCGACTGTAGCCGGTCTGAATACGTGATGAAAAATATTCCTGCCTTTAAAGAAGAGGAATATCTTACTTCCAAATTCAATTTTATTTCCCGTATAGAATATGAGCTTGAGGAGATTCTTTACCCTGACGGCCGGGTGAAAAAATTCACAAAATCCTGGAAGGATGTTGATCGCGAGCTCAAAAATGATAATGACCTGGGAAAACAGCTTAGAAAGACCAAATGGGTACGCGAGGTTCTTCCGGAAAGTTTAAGTAGTAAAGCAAATAATCTTGAAAAAGCGCGGGAGATCTTCGAGTTTGTAAAAAGTAATTATAAGTGGAACGGGGAATACAATATTTACAGAAATGTAAGTATTAAAGAACTTCTTGAAGATAAGACTGGCAATGTTTCGGCTATAAACATCCTGCTACATAATCTTTATGTCGAAGAAGGATTCAATGTTCTTCCCCTATTAAGCTCTACCCGACAAAATGGAATGCCCACTAAATTATACCCGGTACTTTCTGAATTTAACTACCTCATGGTGCAGCTTGATATTGACGGAAAGACTTTCCTACTGGATGCTACCGAGAAAAATATAGACTTTGGTGTTATTCCTTTTCGTACTCTAAACAAGTATGGAAGACTACTGGATTTTGAGAATGGTAGCAGTTGGGTAGACATAGAACCAGAAGTCTACTCCACTATTACTATTCAGGATTCTATAAAGCTAAACAGTAATGGAACCACAACCGGAAATTCAATTCATAATTTTTCCGGCTACCACGCACTTGCAGTCAGGAATAAGTTGGACGAGATCCAACCCGAAGAGATCTTTCAGTCCCTCACAAATGCAAATTCCCATACCAGAAGTCTTGTGGCAGTTCCTGAAAAGATAGAGGACAAGGTAAAAATCACTTTCAATCTTCATAACTCCAGCCAGAAGATCAACGACCTGATCTATATGAATCCTTTCAGTTTTAAGTTTTTTAAAGAAAATCCCTTTAAGCTAAAGGAGAGAACCTATCCCATTGATTTTGGGTATAAAGATGTTTACACCTACAATATCAGCCTTGTTATACCCGAGACACACGAATTCGTTGAATTTCCCGAGAACAGGCGAATAAGTCTTCCTGAAAAAGGTGGCTCATTACAATTCCTGACCCAAAAGGTAAATGATCATTCTGCAATTATACACTGTAGAGTATCATTCCCTCAATCTGTTTATAGCGCTGGGTTCTATCCTTATTTTCAGAAGTTTTTCTCTGAACTACTTAACATACAGGAACATTCAATAATTCTGGTAAGGGAAAAAGTGTAAAAAAACCTTAAGTTTTTTTAGCTGTAAAGCTTTAATTATAAAACAATTCCCCTTCCAAATAAATAGGTTCTCCTGAAAAATCCTATTTTTAGGCTGTAATTCAATTTGCGTGGCCCAAACAAACATACCTTCCTGGAAAAGTAAACTTCATGAAATTATTTATGAAGCCGATACGCCTGCGGGAAAAGCTTTTGATATTGGTTTGCTCCTGGTAATTGTACTGAGTATTGTACTGGTTATGCTGGAGAGCATTCCCGGAATGAGTGACAAGTACTACTGGCAGTTTTATACGGCCGAATGGATCATCACCATCATATTTTCTATAGAATACATGCTGCGGATTATTGTAATTAACCGGCCAACCCGCTATATTTTTAGCTTTTACGGAATTGTAGACCTTCTTTCTACCCTGCCAACCTATCTGGCAATCCTTGGAGGCGGGCATAACCTGTTATTCGCAGTGCGGGCTTTACGATTACTGCGGATCTTCAGGATCTTAAAAATCACGAGATATATAGGAGAGTCAAACCGGCTCTTGCTTGCATTGCGTAACAGCCGCGCAAAGATCCTGGTTTTCCTGTATGCAGTGGTTATTTTATGTGTCATTATGGGTACGGTAATGTACCTGGTAGAAGGGCCCGAAAATGGTTACACCAGCATCCCTACAGGCATTTACTGGTGCATAGTGACCCTTACCACAGTAGGTTTTGGTGACATTCACCCCGTGACTCCCCTGGGGCAGTTCATAGCCTCTGTGATCATGATTACCGGTTATGGTATCATTGCTGTTCCCACCGGAATTGTGACTTCGGAATTTAGCCGTGCCTCGGCCAATGAAATTCCTGTGAACACGCAGGTTTGCCCATATTGTAATGAAACCAAACACCTCGATAAGGCAGAATACTGTCATAACTGCGGAAATCCCCTAAATGAATAAGAAATATCTCATTGCCGTTGTAGGCCCTACTGCCATTGGAAAAACAGCGCTGGGAATTGAGCTTGCCCGGCATTTTAATACTGAAATTATCTCGGCCGATTCAAGGCAATTCTACAAGGAGATGCAAATAGGCACTGCGGTACCTTCTGAAGCAGAGCTAAAAGCTGCCAAACATCATTTTATTCAGCATATTTCTGTTGAAAATGACTATTCTGTAGGAGATTTTGAGCGCGATGCCCTGCAACGTCTTCAGGAGTTATTTCTGAAACACGACGTGGTGGTGATGGTAGGCGGCAGCGGACTTTATATTGATGCGGTAGTAAAAGGTCTTGATGAATTTCCGGAAGTAGATCCACAAATTAGGCTCAATTTGAAGGAGGAATTGGAGCAAAAAGGACTGGAAACCCTTCAGGAGGAACTCAAAACCCTTGATCTGGAGTATTATTCCGAAGTAGATCTACAGAATCCGCAGCGGGTGATCAGGGCATTGGAAATTTGCAGGGGCACAGGGAAACCTTATTCAGACTTCAGAAAAAAGAGTTCTAAAAATCGCTTTTTTGACACCTTATATGTGGGAGTTTCAGCGGAACGCGAAATTATTTATGGCCGTATTAACCGCAGGGTTGATATCATGATGCAACATGGTCTTTTGGAAGAGGTAAAAGGCCTTAAGGACAAGCGTGAGCGCAACGCCCTGAATACGGTAGGATATAAAGAAGTTTTTAAATACCTCGATGCACAGTGGGATCTTGACACTGCGGTAAGTGAAATAAAAAAGAACACCAGAAGGTTTGCGAAACGACAACTCACCTGGTTTAGGAAAAATGAAGCGATCAACTGGTTTGATGCCGAAACCCCGGTCAAAGAGATCATCACTGCTATTCAGAAAAAAATTACTTTATAATTGCCCTTTTTAAGTACTCTCTGCCATTGGTGTAGATCACAAGCGGATATACTCCTGCCTGGTAAGCGCTTAAATCAAGCTGATACTCTGGAATGGGCTGACTGTTGTCGTATTGCTGCTCGCGAAGGAACCGGCCTCTAAAATCGAATATTTCAATCCTGTTTATTTGCAGCCCGGGAGAAAGTTCGAAACTTATCAATCCATCTCCGGGATTGGGATACATGATCAAAGAATCGCGCTCTGGTGCCGGAGACGAATCACAAACAATCTGCGGATCTTCAACCATCACCTTTACAGTACAGGTACCACTTCCATTCACGGTAGAATATGAAAGTATTACTTCGTTCTCTCCCAGATCTTCACAGGTAAAAATAGATTGGCTCACATTATAAGTGCCGCTCATACCTCCTGTAAACAAGTCCTGCGGCTGTAGCTGGGCACTTCCATCCTCATTTAAAGCAAGTACAAAAAGGGCTTTGCACTCAATACCCGAAGGATTTTCTTCATATGGCTGCACCAGAATAGGTGTCTCGCAGATATCCACATTTCCGGAATTATCTGTCACGGTAAGCACCAGCTGCTGCTGCCCTAAATCGGCGGTGGTAAAAGAGGTACGGTTTAGGCTCATTGAAGTAATTCCGCAGTTATCTGTAGAGCCAGCACCAAAGTCTTCAGGAGAAAGTGTTGCAGTCCCATTTGCACCAAGAGTCAACACATAGTCTGCCTTACAATGAGCAACAGGACCTATATTATCCTCTACCTCTACCCTTATTTCGCAGGTTTGAGAGGGGTCATCTATTTTGGAAAATGTAATATAATTGGTACCCAAATCTTCACAGGTATAAGTGGTTTCCCCATAGAAATCAATACCCGAAGGATCACCGTCAAACAAATCTTTGGCCTTTAAAATGGCATTTCCGTCGTTGTTTAATTGAAGAATGACTTCCTCAACACAATTGAGATCACCGCCCGTGCCCATAAATGGTCTCACATTTACGACAACCTCACAGAAATCTGAGTTTCCCGAAGCATCGGTTACTGTAAACCGCACGGTCTGAGTGCCCACATCTTCGGTGGTAAAATTGCTTTTGCTCAAAGACATATCTTCAATCTTACAATTATCGGTAGAATTGAGGTCCACATCCTCAACAGATAACTGTCCCTGACCATTTTCATCCAGTACAAGATCAATTTTGGAAATACAATTTACCCTTGGCGCCAATTTATCAACAACGGTCACTTCTACTTCGCAGCTTCCGGTGTATTGGCCGTTATACGTAGCAGTGATCATTTGAGGCAGACCTATATCATCACAGGTAAAATCCTTTTTACTCAATTCGAGCTGAATGTCTTCATCTTCCCCGGTATAGGTGAGAGTAAGTTCTGCATATCCATCCTGATCAAGTTCTAATTCACCTGACTCTGTACAACGAATATCTTTAAGAGGATCATAAGGCACCACATTCACGGTAGCCTCACAGGTTTCCACATTCCCATTCACATCTTCTACGGTTACCAAAATATCATTCTCTCCCACATCTGAAGTTTCAAAGCGGCTTTTGCTCAGGCTAACATTGTCTATTCCGCAATTATCTTCTATAGTGGATAACAATATTTCGGGCGGAATTACCCCGAAGCCATCTTCGTTCAGGTGAATTTCCAGGTCGTCGCGGCAATTAATGATGGGTTTGACGTCATCAACAGGATCAATCATAAAGGAACATTCGGCAGTCTCGCCGCCTTCAGTCGCAGTAAGTGTAATTTCTGTTCTGCCGTAAATTAGAGTACCTTCAGGAGGATCCTGAGTTATTTGAGCTGTGGATGAATTCACAGTCGCTGAACTGGTGTAATCTGGAAGCTCAAAGGCACAATTGTCTCCAAAGGACGGAGTGCTGTTTGGCGGACAGAAAATTTCCAGTTCATCCTCATTCACATCTACAATCAGTTGGATCTCACACGCAACAGATTGATTATTATATTCATCGGAAGCATAAATCTTTAATGTAGTATTTGAAAATATTTCCTCCCCAACATCGGGCACCTGAGTGTAGGTAATGGCTGCATCATTGGTACAATTATCCTCGGCCTGAAATTCTCCTGCAAGATCGGGCACCAAAAATTGCCCGTTTACAGCGGTAATAGTTCTCTCACTACCTGATGGGCAGATGGTGAAGACCGGGGCTTCTTCATCAACCGGATCAACCATAAAGGAACATTCGGCAGTCTCGCCGCCTTCAGTCGCAGTCAAAGTGATTTCTGTTCTGCCATAAATCAGGGTGCCTGCAGGAGGATCCTGAGTTATTTGAGCTGTGGATGAATTCACAGTCGCTGAACTGGTGTAATCTGGAAGCTCAAAGGCACAATTGTCTCCAAAGGACGGAGTGCTGTTTGGCGGACAGAAAATTTCCAGTTCATCCTCATTCACATCTACAATCAGTTGGATCTCACACGCAACAGATTGATTATTATATTCATCGGAAGCATAAATCTTTAATGTAGTATTTGAAAATATTTCCTCCCCAACATCGGGCACCTGAGTGTAGGTAATGGCTGCATCATTGGTACAATTATCCTCGGCCTGAAATTCTCCTGTAAGATCGGGCACCAAAAATTGTCCGTTTACAGCGGTAATAGTTCTCTCACTACCTGATGGGCAGGTGGTGAAGACAGGGGCTTCTTCATCTATTACCGTTATATCCAAAGTACACCTTGTAAAATTTCCCGCATCATCTTTTGCTTCGAACAAAACTTCATAATCCCCAGGAGCTAATTGATCCCCAGACTCCGGACCACTAATCCTTGAGACGGCTTGAGGACCAGAATTGTCGGTGGCTGTTGGTATTTCATATTCCACAACTGCAAAGCAATCACCTAGAGTAGATGATTTTACGATTGGCTGGACAGGACAATCTATAACGGGTGGTGTCTCATCCTCTGCTTGGTTAATAGTCACAGTGAAGCTGCAAGTAAATTCATTGCCAGAAGTGTCAATAACCCTAAAAGTATTCTCGGTATCGCCGAGACGAAATTTACTTCCTGGTGGAAGTCCCGCTATTTGGTCAAAATCTGCTACGGAACAATTATCCTCCGGGATTGGTGCAGTGTAATTAATTACCTTTCCTGTCTCTCCGAACGGCACTGTTACAGGTTGAACTGTAGGACAGGTCATTGTGGGAAGGATTTCGTCTTTTACTGTTATTGTAGCAGGACAGGAATCACTTAATCCAGTAGCTGGGTCCGTAACGATTAAAACAACAACATTATCCCCTAAATTAAAGCAGTCAAAGGATGTTGTATTAATTTCTAAAGTTAACCCTGCTTCATTCCCGCTGTAAACCTGTTCGGCCGTAATCTGAGCCATTCCATCTCCATCCAAAGAAACGGAAAAGCTATTACAAATTGCCTCTGGTGGATCTGGACCTTCAGGATTTTCAACTGTTACATTAACAGTACAAGTATCTGTTAAGCCTGAAGAATCTGTTACAGTCAGAGTAACAGGTACAGTACCAACATCTACAGTAGTAAAATTATATTGTGAAAGGCTCTTAGTAACAATGGCGCAGTTATCGGAAGAATTATTATCAACCTGCTCTGCAGTTATTGAGGCTGTTCCATTTTGTAAAACCACAGTAAATGGAGAAACGCAATTAGCTACGGGAGGAGTTAAGTCTGTAGAAGGAGATCTCTCATAAATTTCAAGATCAAAATTAATTGTGAGACCATCTAAATTTCCATCATTTATAAATAATTTCGAGCAATTATTGAATGCAAGATCTAAAGGAAGCTGAAGATGATCATCTTCTTCAGCTGGATTTCCTGGATCATTAAGTGTTCCAGTATGATTTAGAGTTGAATCATAAATTTGAATAGCAAATTTCTGTTGATCAATACCTGAACTAATATTATTGTACAATAAAAAATATTGAAGGAGACCTAAAGTTTCATAATTTAAAATGAGATTAAAATCTAACTCATCTGAATAATCTATTATATGAATATATCCAAAATTATCAATCTCGATACTTCCGGGTGATCCAATTTGACTTAATGTCTTTACATAGTCAAGATTTTTGCTAAAAACTAAAACTTTACCATCATTTTCTGCATGGCTGATAAGAATATAATTTTCATTAGCGGCTACGCGAAATGGATTATCAAGCGGATGACCTGGAGTTCCTTGAAAACTCGTGAAATTCCCGTTTGAATAATAAATTTTTAAAAAATACCGTTCAGTAACTTGCGAGTCACTCCCCCTATACGAATCAACTATATACAGGTTGTTATCGCCATCAATTGCTAAACCAGTTGGTTCCCAAAATTCATTTTTCCCATCTCCTCCTGATCCTGAGCCGATATTACCTACAGAATTTCCCGAGGTGTTAAATTTTTTGATCAATTTTGAACCACTATCTGCAATATAAATGATGTCATTATTGTCTATCACTAAATCTAAAGGACCATTTAATCTTCCGTTTTCCCCGGGAACATCACTAATTATATTAGTCAAGCTTTTATCTTCCGGATTATACTTAAAAACTCCGTTTCCAAAGGTTAAAATGTATACGAATCCTTGAGAATCAGTATCAATTGAAATTACCAAATTACCAGTAGAATTTTGCCCTGCTGTTCCCAAATCTTTCTGATCAATATGATCATAAACCGGAACTATATCAGCAGGATTCTGTCCCAATAAAGAAAGACCACCACAATTCAGAAGAAAAAAAAGAAGAAATAACCTTTCAAAAATGGCATTTTTGAGCCCTCTTGTATTTTGGCCACAACCAAAAAAATGCCGCAGGAGTACGGCAGTAGAATGACATTTTTGGATGGCATGAAGTCTCCTCATTTAGTGCAGGTTACACGCAAATATAAGTAAGTAAACGAAGACCCCCGGGCAGGAAAATGTTAACATGTAAATATGAGGACGTTGCTGCAGCTTAACTGCAGCAAGGCCCAAATACTTAGAAACTGAAATCTAATATGTTAACTCTGTGCTTCTTCTTTATTTCTTATAACAAGCCTGAATCCTTCCCCATGAATGTTAAGGATCTCAACGTTCTCATCCTTTTTAAGGTATTTACGCAGCTTGGCAATATAAACATCCATACTTCGGGATGTAAAATAGTTGTCATCTCTCCAAATCTTTGTTAGAGCAAGCTCTCTTGGCATAAGATCGTTCTCATGTAAGGCGAGCAGGCGCAGCAATTCATTTTCTTTTGGAGAAAGTTTTGAAGGCTCTTCATCCCTAAAGGTAAGGAAGCGGAGCTTTGAATTGAGGTGGAAATCACCAATCTGGAATTCAAACTGCTTACTATCGGCCACACTATCTGTAGCTTTACGCTGCATAATGGCTTTGATCTTCATAAGCAGTACCTCACTGTCAAAAGGCTTGTTGAGGTAATCATCTGCCCCTACTTTGTAACCTTTCAACACATCTTCTTTCATTGCTTTCGCAGTTAAAAAGATAATTGGCACTTCTTCGTTCTTTTCCCGTATTTCTTTGGCCAGGGTAAAACCATCTTTATAAGGCATCATTACATCAAGAATGCAAAGATCAAAATCATCTTTTTTAAACTTTTCAAATCCTTCCATTCCATTCTTGGCATGAGTGACCTCATAATCGTTCATGGCCAGGTAATCTTTTAATACCGTTCCAAAGTTTGGATCGTCTTCAACTAGTAAAATCTTCTTATTTTCAGTTTCCATAAATTAAGATATTAGTGGTAGTTTAATTATAAATGTACTTCCTTTTCCTTTTTCACTTTCCACGCTAATTTGTCCGTGGTGATCATCAAGGATACGCTTTGCATAGGCAAGACCCAGGCCGTGGCCTTTCACATTATGGATATCTCCCGTATGCTCACGATAAAACTTCTCAAATATTTTTTTCTGCACAGGTTTCGTCATTCCGCTCCCCTGGTCACGTACCTTCATTACAATGTAGTTCTTTACATTCTCGGTGTAGATATCAATCTTTGGGGTATCTGGAGAATATTTTACTGCATTGTCCAAAAGGTTCACAATTACATTGGTAAAATGGGTCGGGTTTGCCAGAATGGAAGCCCTTAAAGCCCCAAAATGTGTTTGTACATACCCTTGTTTGTCTTCTACAATTAACTCTACATGGGTTATAGCTTCTTCAATCAACTCATGTAAATCAAGTCTTTCTTTTTTAAGGTCCAGTTCGTTCTTTTCGAGCCTGGAAATTCGCAATACGTTCTCTACCTGGGCGTGCATTCTTTTATTCTCATCCCTTATCATGCGGTGATAATGCGCCACCTTTTCGGGGTTGTTCATCACCTTCGGATTCTTAATAGCATCAAGCGCCAAATTTATTGTCGCAATAGGGGTTTTGAACTCATGCGTCATGTTATTAATAAAATCCGTTTTTATCTCGGATATCTGTCTTTGCCTTATCAACTGAGAGAGCGCACTGGAATAAGCTATCACAATAATAAGCGTAAAAATAATTGATAAAGCCGCCATCAAAGTAATGGAAGACAATACAACCTGTTTCTTTTCAGTGAAATTTACGAACAATTGGTAATTGTTACTGCTATTCCCCGAAGTAAAAATAGGCACCCTGTAAGTGGTCCTGGCATCCAGTTCAAAATTCTCTGACTGTACCTTGGTAGCCAAACCATTACCGTAAATTCCGTATTCAAAGGAGGTATTCATCCCCCTGTTGCTTAGCTCCGTCTGGATCAAATCTTCAAGGTATGACCTGGAAACCCGCTCATGCAGAGGTTTCCTGCTCGTATATTCGCTCACAGTAGAACGGATAAATTCCTTCTCTACATCTTTCATCCTAAAGATGCGGTTGATCCTGCCAGTGGTAGAAAGCATATTCTCATTCATACTGTCGTTCTCCACCAGCTTTGACACCTTCCGGTTAATCAATTTTTTAAACTGAACGGTATCAACAGATGCATCCAGAAAAGCGGTAGAAAGCTTAAAATCTTCCTCTAAACTTCCCTGTGAAGATAGGTAAACATCATCTGAGAATTCTTGCTGTTCTTCAAATATTTCGTTTATAATAGCGCTGTCTGCCTGCGCCCCCAAACTGTCTACCAATTCCTGCATCGCGAAATAGTAGTTCTCCAGCTCGTTATTCTCTACCTCATTAGCTACTCTTCGCAGTATCTGTTTAGCATTAAAAGAGAACTGCTCTTCTTTGCTCTCAACTGTATTTTTTATCCAAAATCCCTGAACAAATATAATTCCTATAAGAGAGAGGCTCATGAGAACCACCAAAAGAAAAAATATCTTTTTGTTCATATCTTCAAAAGTATGATTTTAACATTTAGCCAAAATACCCTTTAACCAAAAGTTAACAAAAGAAATCCAGTATTTACGCGCTCTAGACGAGGGTTTCATGTAGTTCGTGCACTGCTTTACGGGTGCTGGAGAGCTCCTTATTTTCGATGATAAAGTCGGCCAGTTTCGCCTTTTCTTCATCACTCCACTGGTTGTTCATTCTGGCTTCGATTTCTTCGAGGGTAGATTTGTCGCGTTTTTTGAGCCTTTCAATCCTTCGATCTAAAGGGGCCGTGACAAGGAGATTGAAATCGCACTTTTTATATCCCCCGGATTCAAACAGAATGGCTGCTTCATAGATCACATAGGGCGCCACCTGCTCTTCTTTCCAGGATTCAAAATGCCGGGCCACAGCAGGGTGTATAATAGCATTTAATTGTTCAAGTTTCTCGCGGTCTCCAAAGACTTTTGAAGCAATATATTTTCTTTCGGGCAGCCCATTTTTATAGCTGTGTTCTCCAAAAAGTGCTTGTACGGCCGATTTTACCTCACTGTTGCTAACCATTAATAGTTTAGCTTCATCATCGGCGATAAAAACCGGAATACCAAGTTCTTTAAAGAAACCCGCAACAGTAGTTTTTCCGCTTCCAATACCTCCCGTAAGTCCTACTACTTTCATTTTTTAATAATAAACTGAATTCTCTTCTCATTAAGCCGAAGGTTTGAGGTGAAGTCGGGCTTTTTGATCACCTGGGGAATAAGGAAATCCTGCTCGCCCCTTACCTCGTTGAAATCTACCACCACTCTAAAATCTGAAGCTGTTACTTTATTAAACTCCTTCAGGTTGACCTGGTAGAACAAAACCACTTCCTTCGGAAATATCACCACATTAAGCCCTCGCGGCACATTCATAATTTCAATAGGCACCTGCACCTTTCCTTCAGTAAACTTTTCAACATCCAGGCTATACTCCACTTTATTGTTGTAAAAAGTGACATTTGGAAGTGCAGTGGTATCAAGATACACTGCCCCTTCTCTATCGTTCTTTACTTTTGCAAGGCTAAGCGGCTCGGTAAGAAGCCTCGAAAGGGTATCTAAAACGTTATCTGGGCCGCTCACCATAATGGAGTCGGGTGTAAACTGAAGATCACTTACAGCCGAATATCCGGCGGCGTACTCAATATTACTTCGGAAGATCACCGGCAGCTTTTTTTCCTGTTTCTGTTCAAAATTCACGGTGAGCACCTCCTTCAGGAATTGGTTATCATCCATATCGAGCTCCAGTTGAGACTGAAGCTGAGCCCTGTTTTCAATAAGATCGTACACCAGGTTACCGTCAGCTACATGGGCCTGTGCAAGGTCTATAGTTATGGTGGGTGCAAAAAGTGAGAACCAGGCAACGGTAAAACCATTCTCCTCTACCCTTAACTGAAGGCTTTCAGGATTGTTGAGCAGCAGTTTATCTGGCGGCACGTTCACATACTCCACAGGAATTTCTATCACTTCACTATACTGCTTTGAAAACTGCACAAAGATCCAGATCACGATCGCAAAGAACAGAAAGAACAAAAATGAATTGAAGTCGGTTTTTTTAAACCGCGCCTTTGTAACCGTTTTAAACCTATTGAGCATGTTTAAAAAATAGCTTTGGAAACCTCTCTTCCGGATCCATGTTGAACATCCTAAGATAGCAGGTTGACTTGCAGAAACCAAACCCATAACCCAGAAATTGTACGAGAGCAGCTACAATAGAAAAACCTGCAATTTTAATACTGCCGTTACGCACCAAAGAATGGAAAAACAGAACCAACAGATACACCACATACACCCACATAGGCAAATACCATCCAAAAAAGGCAAAAATCACAGCTACCACAAGCCCAAAACTAAATAAAGTCGGAAACCAGTACGTGATCTTAGCCGACTCTGGGTGCCACTTATTCAAAATTGGCCTTACCATCCCAAATTTATTCACCTGCCGGTAAAACTTCTCCCAGTCTATACGCCGCTTGTGGTACACGAAAGCTTCCGGAAATAACCGGCTTGAAAAATGCCCTTTTTGGAGCCTAAGTGCCAGGTCGGGATCTTCGCCGGGGTGAATTCTTCCGAAGCCACCACTAGCAAGAAACGCCTCTTTTGACAATCCCATATTAAAGCTGCGGGGTTCAAATTTTCCCAGCATCTTCTTTCCTCCTCTAATTCCGCCGGTAGTAAAAAAAGAGGTCATGGTATAATTTATCGCCTTCTGCAGGTCACTAAAACCTTCATGAGCAGCATCGGGGCCACCAAAACAGTGAGCAAAATCCTGCTGCAGCTCTTTTTCAACTTCAGTAAGATAATGCGGCGGCAAAAGTACATCAGAATCCAGGATCAAAAAGTAGTTCCCGGCAGCCCGGGCCATTCCGTAGTTACGGGAATCACCGGGACCTGAATTCGGCTTTTTAAAGTAGCTGATCTTCAGCATTCCGGCATATTGCTGCACCACTTCTTCCGAAGAGATTGTAGAACCGTCTTCTACGATCACCACTTCAAAGGCTTTGCCGTAGTCGAGTTCACACAAGCTTTGCAGCAGCTCCCTGATCTCGGCCGGGCGATTGTAAACGGGAACAATAAATGAGAAGGACAGCTTCATAGCACAAATGTATTAAAGAAAGTGGGACAGGCACCAAAAAATAAGAGGCCTCAAAATGACATTTTTAAGACCTCTTACTATCGATATTTGAACTAGCTTACTCTCCTTTTCCCTTTACAAAAGCTTCCATCACCTGCTGGCTCACTCCCATATTGGAGAAACCACCGTCGTTGAAAAGATTTTGCAGGGTAACTCTTTTTGTAAGGTCTGAAAACAGGGTCACAATATAATTTGCACAATCCATTCCTGTTGCGTTTCCAAGCGGCGACATTTCATCGGCATAAGCGATAAATCCGTCAAAACCTTTCACGCCGGTACCTGCAGTAGTAGGCGTGGGCGACTGGGAAATGGTGTTCACCCTTACTTTTTTCTCTTTTCCGAAGAAATACCCAAAACTACGGGCAATAGATTCAAGATATGCCTTATTATCGGCCATATCGTTATAATCTGGGAATACTTTTTGGGCAGCGATATAAGAAAGCGCCATAATGCTTCCCCACTCGTTCATGGCATTCTTTTTATAAAGGCTCTGCATGGTTTTATGGAAAGATACAGCCGATACATCCCAACCTTTAGTGGTGAAATCGTAATTCATATCGGTGTAATGGTTCCCTTTTCTAACATTGACCGACATTCCAATAGAATGCAGTACAAAATCGAGTTTTCCCCCAAGAATTTCCATGGCTTTATCTACAAGATTGTCCAGGTCTTCTACACTGGTAGCATCTGCAGGGATGATTTGCGAATTTGTCTTGTCGGCAAGATCTTTAATATTTCCCATTCGCATGGCAATAGGCGCGTTGGTAAGTACAAATTCTCCTCCTTCTTCATGTACACGCAAAGCGGTTTTCCAGGCAATAGAGTTTTCGTCTAAGGCTCCAAAGATGATCCCTTTCTTTCCTTTAAGTAGATTATATGACATGGTTTGGTTTTATAGTTTTTATTAAGCGGGTAAATATAATAAACATCTTTTAATTCAGAAGCGCTTTCGCATGGGCGACGGCAGAATCGCTAATGTTTTTGCCTCCAAGCATCATGGCCAGCTCTTCAACCCGCTCTTCTCCCCTGAGTTCCTTAATGTTGGTAATGGTGCTGTTAACGGCATCTTCTTTATAAATTTTGAAGTGCCTGTCCCCTTTTCCGGCAATTTGCGGAAGGTGTGTAATTGCAATAACCTGCATGTTTTTCCCCATTTTTTGAAGAATACCGGCCATTTTTTGAGCAATATCGCCCGAAACCCCTGTATCTATCTCATCAAATATAATGGTAGGCAACTTGCTGTAAGTGGCGAGTATACTTTTCACTGCCAGCATGATTCGCGACAATTCCCCGCCCGAAGCAGCCTTTTTAATTTCATTGTAGCTCCCGCCTTTGTTGGCCGCCAGCAACCAGTTAAGTTTATCCTGCCCGTTGTGAAAAAAGTCTTTTTGCTGCTCCAGCTCAATTTTTAGTGTAGCGTTGGGCATTCCAAGATCGGCAAGTATGGTCTCGATTTCCTTTACAAATTTCGGGATCACACTTTTTCGGGCAGCGTGCAGATCTGTTGCTATTTTATGCAGATCTTCTTTCTTTTCTGAAATGGCTTTTTCTGAATGTGCTATTTCTTCTTCGGCATTTTCTGAAACTGCTACTTTCTTTACGAGTTCTTCCTCGATTTGTTTTAGTTCATCTACAGTTGCAACTGCGTGCTTCTTCTGAAGGTTATACAACACCTGAAGCCTTGCATTCACCTGCTCCAGCTCTGCCGGATTAGCCTCCACCTTATCTAAAGCCGATTCGAGTTCGGTAGCTATATCGTCTAATTCTATATTCAGACTTTGCAGCCGCTCAAAAAGCTGCTGGTAATTACCTGAAATACCCGAAATGCGCTGCAAATTGTTCTTTGCTTCCCTTAAAGCGGCGGCGGCACCAATCTCTTCCTGCTGAATGTGATTTACAGCACTCCCAAGTTGATCGGTAAGTTGTTCTACATTACTCAGCTCTTCATAGCGCTCTTCAAGTTCTTCCTGCATTCCTGTTACCAGCTTTGCCTGCTGCAGTTCGGTAAGCAGAAAAAGGTTGTAATCGTATTCTTTGGTAGCCTGCGCCTGTTCTTCCCGCAACTGCTGTAGCTGTTTTTGAAGCACCCTGAGCTGCTGCATTTCGGCCTGATACTGCTTGAGCCTGGAAGCATTTGCCGCCAGGGAATCGATGACCAGGAACTGGTAATCGTTATCACCCAGGCTCAAAGTCTCGTGCTGACTGTGAATATCGAGCAGTCTTTCCCCAAGCACCTGGAGAGAAGAAAGATTTGCAGGAGTATCGTTTATAAATGCCCTGCTCTTGCCAGAAGGAAGAATTTCCCTCCTTATAATAGTTTGTGTTTCAAAGTCGAGGTCTTCTTCAGCAAAAAGAGCTTTTAGGTCATAGGAAGAAATGTTGAAGCTTCCTTCAATAACACATTTCTTTTCTTTGTCCCTTATTGCACTGTAGTCGGCACGCTTACCCAAAAGAAGGGAAAGAGCCCCGAGCATAATAGATTTACCCGCCCCGGTTTCTCCTGTAATTATTGTAAAACCACTTTGAAGATCCATTTGGATATCTTCAATTAGAGCGTAATTTTTTATAGAAAGGCTTGTAAGCAAGAGAATGAAAATTTTGGTTAAAGATAAGGCAAAATTCTATGGGCAGTAAGCAATTAACAGGGAGCAAATTTAAAAGAATCAAATGGCAGGCACCAAATTTGGCAGATTAATTTCCGAAGAAAAAAATCATCCCGACAAAGAAGGAATTTCTTCTGAAAGAATCCAATCCTCTCAAAAATGGCAATTTAATGAGAAAAAACTCCTGAAGCTTTGTGAAAAAAATATCTTAAAAAAAAGATGAATATTTTTCTCATCTGCGATCAAGTAAAAGTGGCGTTTAAAAAATACAATATCATTATAACTGCCTGTTTCTTTATAGAAATGAATACCCGAAAAAATAGTTCTCAAAAAAGCCATTTTTGGATAGCCATTCTTGCACCTGGCCTCATGAAAAATCTTCTAATGAGACTTCATTAATTCGGGCAATAAGCCTGTTCACAGCAGCAGGCTTTAATGAGTTCTTGGCATAATTACCCACGATATGCTTTTCCATAACATACGTAATTAAATGACACCTTGCCTGACTATAGATTTTGTTGTTTTGCCGTTGCAACATCTCCTGTTTAATTTCAAAAGTAAAAAGATCCTCTTCGGATGATGACGTCATCATAACGCATATATAAATTTCGTCAGCGTCGTATACATCTTCGTTGGAAATAATAATAGCGGGGTGGGTTTTTGTTTCTTTACTGTAAGGAAGATCAAAAAAAACTTCTATGATGTCTCCTCGTTTAAAAACTGCCATTTATTTTACGAGAAGTGTTTCGGTGTATTTCGAATTCATTTTAATCACTCCCCTCTTTAAAGAATCTTCCGAAGAAAATTTTTTCTTGTTTTGAAAAGTAATCCGATGTAAACGACCTTCAATTTTGTAAAGGATATTTTGCATGTAGATATATTTTTCCTTTACATTCTGATTTTCGAAATAGCTAACCTTCTGAAGCTCTTCACCAATTTCATCCATTTTTGAAATCGTCTTTTTTGTAGATTGTAAGAGTTTCATAGCTCCATCTTCATCAAGGTTCTCTATATGTTTTAAAGAACCTTCTAAAGAGAGAATAAAGGAATCTAATTCCTGACAAAAGCTCTTTAAACTTCTGTTTAAAAAAAAGTGCAAAAATCTTGATATAAGAGAGGTTCTACCTGCGTTTTTAACAACAGGACGAGCCATTTGTTCTATATCAATTGATAAATACATTGTTACTGGTGTAATCTAAATTTATACAAAAATACGATATTATATCCATTTCGATTCTAAAGTTATACTAAACCACTCTTTTATAGATTATTGCTAACGACTCGAATAGCGAAAGCTACAGTTTAAAAACTCTAACTTCTATGTTATAGCTAAAACTTTAAAGATCCTCTCAAAAATGGCAATTTTTGCAGCTATGTTGGCGCGGATTTGTAATCTGTACCGAACCTTTAACCAAAAATAGAGGTCTCGACTCCGCTCGACCTGACTGATCATATAAATTTAAAAGGAACAACAATCAGTTGGCGCGGATTTGTAATCCGTGCCGAAACTATTAATATATAATATTAGACCACCTTTCAGAAAAAGTAGGGGCGAGATTGTTGAGGGCTTCTACCACCTCCCGGGTGTTTACCTGAGGGCCACCACTAAAGATTTGTTCCACTTCGTCGGCCTTGGCATCAAAAAAAGTACGGAGTAAAAGTGAGTTGGGGCGACGGCTATTCATTCGCTGCAAATCCATTATTGCCCCGGCCACGGCTTCCTTCCCTTCTTGAGGAGACATGTGCATTACATCTAAGCCATTGCGGTGATAGGTGTAAAGCGCATCGCGATAGCCGGAATATGTATTTGACAGTAAATTGGCGTTGAGCTGGTAACGGGACCTATTGCCGTCTGTGCCTTTCCAGCCACTATAAGAGCTCTGCTGTGCAGTACCTACAACCTGGTTGGCAGTTTGAAAATAAGGTGTTCCTCCCTGTTTACTAAAGGTATCGGCATCAAGCCCCAGAATGGTATACACATAGAAACCAATTACCGAAACCAGGTTTGAATCAAATTGATTGGGACTAAATTCAAGCGGCTCATATTCGGAATAATTAAAAGCCAGCTGCTCATCGTTAAAGTTGAATACAGGCGTGATCATTGTAGAGCCAAAAACAGGACGGGACGACTGCACCTGAATGCTTCCTGAAAATTTATTGCCGTCATAGCTGCTGATGTTGATGAACATGCTGCAGTTGATACGCTCCTGCGGAAGAAATTCCCTGTCTGTCCAGCGCGTTTGATTCACAAACTCACTAATGGCGTTTTGCAGGGTCTTAAATACCGATGCATTTGCCTGGCCAGTTTGTTCAGAATTCACCACTACCTGGCAATTTAGCTCCTGCGCCCCTACGGCAAGGCTGAAACAAAAGACACACAAGAAAAGAATTATTCTATTCATCTAATAACAGGATTATTTCATTCAGGATATCCTGAGCCACTTCTCTTTTTGACTTCAGCGGAAAAGCTTTTACTTTCTCATCCTTAAAGAGGATCTTTACTTTATTGGTTTCAGACTTAAAGCCTGCACCCGAATCGTTCAGGGAATTGAGAACAATAAAATCGAGGTTCTTCCTCTTTAACTTCCCGCTTGCATTTTCCTCTTCATTTTCAGTTTCCAAAGCAAACCCGACCAGTAGCTGATGCTTTTTAAATTCTCCAAGAGAGGCTAATATATCAGGGTTCTTTACCAGCTGAAGTTCCATAGTCTCTGCCGACTTTTTGATCTTTTGAGAAGCCGAAATCTTCGGGCGATAGTCAGACACTGCAGCCGATGCAATGGCAATATCTACTTCAGAAAAATGATCTGTAGCAGCATTGTACATCTCCACAGCGCTTTGAACTCTAATAATCTTTATATCTTCATTAGGATTCTCTAAATGTGTAGGCCCCGAAATCAAGGTAACTTGAGCTCCGGCAGCATGTGCAGCCGCAGCGAGTTCAAAGCCCATTTTTCCGCTGGAATGATTTCCAATAAAACGTACAGGATCAATAGCTTCGTATGTTGGCCCCGCAGTAATTAGTACCTTTTTGTTGTAAAGCGGAAGATTTTCAGCAAGATGATTTGCAATGAACTTCACGATATCTTCGGGCTCGGCCATACGGCCTTCGCCAGTTAGACCACTGGCCAGCTCCCCCGAAGTAGCCGGGATCATAATATCTCCAAATGACCTGAGACTTTCAAAGTTCTCTAAAGTAGAAGGATGCTTATACATATCAAGATCCATAGCCGGGGCGAAATAAACCGGGCACCGTGCAGAAAGATAGGTAGCAAGTAAAAAATTATCGCTGTGCCCCTGTGCCATTTTTGAAAGGGTATTGGCAGTAGCAGGTGCAATTAGCATAAGATCGGCCCAAAGGCCCATTTCCACGTGATTGTTCCATTCATCATTATCGTCTTCCTCTTTGGTAAAAGATGAGATAACTGCATTTTTGGAAAGGGTGGATAAGGTAAGAGGGGTCACAAATTCTTTGGCTGCAGGGGTCATGATCACCTTCACCTGCGCCCCGGCTTTAACAAACAGCCGTACCAGAAATGCTGTTTTATAAGCGGCTATACCCGCGGTAACGCCGAGAAGTATTTTTTTGCCGCTTATTACAGACATAGCTTTTTATTCTTCGCTCTTTGTGTTGCGATAGTAGATTTTCTCTTCCAGCCACTCCTGAACCGCAAGTGCATGTGGCTTAGGTAGTTTTTCATAGAATTTAGAAACTTCGATTTGCTCCTTGTTTTCAAAGATCTCATCAAGGCTGTCGTTGTAAGTAGCAAATTCATCAAGCTTTTCAAGAAGTTCTTTCTTGATCTCGCCGTTTATTTGCGTAGCTCTTTTAGAAATTATAGAGATCGCCTCATAAATATTGTTAGTAGTAGAGTCGATCTTGTTCTTATCAAGCGTCGTAGTGTTTAGTGGAGCATCCGTTCTCTTTAGATCTATCATATTCTCGTCTCAGATTTATAATTGTTGTTCTTTTGTTTCAATGTCTTTTAAAGCAGTATTGGCCATCTCAATATATTCTCCTTCGGGATAATATCGCTGGTAATCTTCAAAATATTCCCGTGCATTTGCAAGCCTTTCGGGCATGGCATAAGCGTAGCTGTTGATGGCGTAAAGATAAGCCGACTCAAACTTGTAATACAGGGCCTTTTCTCTAAAGGGAGAACCCGGGTATTGAGAAATAAAATTATCAAATGCAGTTATTGCCGCTACGTAACTTTCTGTATGGTGATACTGTTTGGCAATTTCGTATGTTTTTCGCTCCAGCTTTACCCTAAGCTCTGTGGCTAGCTTATTAGCTTCATCCATTCTTTCACTTTCGGGAAAGCGGTTAATGAACTCCTGCATTTTACTAATCCCCTTTATGGTTTCAGTCTGATCAAGATAGTATGCCGGCGAAAGGAAGTAATAACTTTTTGCTCCTTTAAAAGCAGCCTCTTCGAGCTTTTCACTTTCAGGATAACTTTCCACAAAACGCTCAAACTGGTAGCCTGCCAGGAAGTAATCATTAAGTTCGTAATAAGTATCAGCAAACATGAAGGTAAGTTTCTGGCCCTGTGGCTTACCTCTGAACTCGGGCACCAATTGCTCAAACAGCCTGAGTGCTTTCCTGTATTTTCTTCGGGAGTTCCCCTCGCCTGCCTTGGCTTCGTTGTACAGATTCTCTGCAGTTGAATATTTTAGACCGGTATCCTTACTCTTTAAAACTTTTTGGTATTCACCACAAGAGGTAAAGAGGAAAATTACACTTAATAATAAGATTACTTTTTTCATCCTGAATTTTAACATCTGGCAAAAATACTCTTTTCTGCTTTATTATAAAAACTTTAGTTCCAGCATAAATTCGCCTTAAACCAAAGGATTTCTGCCGGTTTATGAATTAGAAATTACCTAAAAAGGTTTCGATTTTTTCGTTCAGTTTGTCGGTTGAAGAAACCAAAGGCAGCCTTAGCTTGTTTTTTCCAATTCCTTTCATCTGCAACAGTGCCTTTATCCCCACAGGATTTCCTTCAGCAAAAATAAGATCTATAGAAGGTGCCACTTTATAATGTAACTGGTAAGCTTCATCTACTTTTCTTTCAAGGCCCAGGCGCACCATTTTAGAGAACTCGGCCGGAAGCCCCTGTCCAATCACCGAGATCACCCCATGACCACCGGCAAGAACCATAGGCAATGTTACCATATCATCTCCCGAGATCACCAGGAAACTGGCGGGTACCGCATCAATAATCCTCATAGCCTGCACAATATCTCCCGCAGCTTCTTTGATCCCAATAATATTCTCAACCTGCGACAGTCGCTTTACAGTCTCGGGCAGCATATTAGACCCCGTTCTACCCGGCACATTATACATAATTATGGGTTTTGGCGATGCCGATGCCACTGCTTTATAATGCTGAAAAATGCCTTCCTGGGAAGGTTTGTTGTAATAAGGAGAAACCGATAATACTGTATCAAAAGCAGAAAGATTGGTGCTGGAAACCTCTTCGCAAACTTTGGCAGTATTATTCCCGCCAATTCCCAGTACTAAAGGAATACGACCATTGTTTTCTGAAACTACCGTATCAATAACGAGTTGTTTTTCCTGGGCAGTAAGGGTTGCGCTTTCGCCGGTAGTTCCTAAAACCACCATATAATCTATCCCGTTATCAATTTGGAAATTCACCAGCTTTCTTAGCGCTTCCTCATCTACGGAAAGGTCATCTTTAAATGGGGTGATTAAGGCAACACCCGTACCAATAAATTTATTCATTTAGGTTGCTGTATTTAATATTTTTCAGATATTTTTTTAGTTCATGTACAAAAACTTCAGCTTCTGAAAGTTCTGCGGAAATATTCAGGTCAAAAATGGCATTTTCATCATTCCTTTTCCTTCCTGCTTTTAACTGTGCCCGGCTAACCGAAACGAGAAAATCTGCCAGTTTATTTTCTTCAGCAGTAAAAGAAATCAAAACTTCATACTGAGTGTTCAAAAATGCTGAAGCACCTTCAGAAATCCTGCCATTCCAGCTGAAGTCGGCATTAGAGATCATAGGGTACTCAAAAATGCCATTTCTGAAACCTTTTTCGCGGCAAAAAACAAAACAAACCTGCTGCTTTTGAAGGGAAAGATCATCCTGTAGCTTCAAAAATGGCAAAATTGCCTGCTCATCTTCAGCATCAAGAATAAGGCCGAGTTGAAACCTCTTTTTTTCAGCAAAATTACCTGCCTGAGACCGCCATTTTTTTCGCGCTAAAGCGAACTTTATTTCCTGAATTTTCACCGGGCAAAATTATAGATATTCTTATTACCAAACGCAACCGCACCCGCCTATTTTAGGCTATACCAGGTGCAAAAGCCTGAGTTTTTTTTCGGGGGTCACAAAAAAGAGAAAAACGAGTTTGATTGCGGCAAACTTTATAAGCGCTGCCACGATCTCTACACTCAGATCTCTAAAGTAGAAAACCTCCATATCGCGCAAAATGTCTGAAAAAATAAAGGAAAGAGCAAAACAGATATAGAAAACGGACTTTTTTGAAAAAGAATTTAAATAATATACAAGTGCAGTGATGGCAACAAAGAGAATATTGAGGTAGTAGAGCACATAGATCCAGAAGGCGAGCTCATGCCCAAGGTTGCGTTCAATCTCAATAATATGAACCCATAACAGGTAAACATAAATAGCTATTACGCTAATAAAATAAAGGGTGGTAAAGCGGTTGCCCCTTTCATATTCAGTGTGTTTAATGGCTTCCCGGGCCAAAAAGATGTAACCAATAAGCCACATTCCCAACTTAATATGTTCAAAATACCACAGGCTGCCACCCCACGAAAAAAGGGTTGCACCCATTGCCATACTAAGGAACATAAGAAAATTGAAGTTCTTAAAAGGGATCTTCCGCAGGTAATAAAGGATTAGCGGGAAGAAGAAAAGGATCTCTCCTAACTTTCTAAGAAAAAAGTCATCTTTAAAAATACCCGTAAGGTTAACGCAAATAGCAGAGATTGCCAGGAGTGAAAGAATAACCTTTTTTTTCATTCATCAGGAAAATTGTGTGCAATATAGGAATTTTGCTAAGAATAAATTTTATTGTCATAAATTTTAAGAAAAACGGATTAAAAAATACCTTCTGAAGAGAATACTTCATCAAAAACCCGGAAGAAAGGTGCTTTTTCTCCGATGAACTGCATGTTGCACCATTGCATAGAAGGCAATTACATGAAATAAAGGGTAGAATATCGTCACGCTAATATCTGAGATAATAAATAATTTAAAGAACAGGGACAGCTCAGATAAGACCAGGCAGGCCGAAGCCAGCATAAGCCACAAAGAGGCATAATGAGACTTGAGAATATACTGTGTAAAAGATATTGCCAGGAGAGTGATGAGCAGCAGAATAAAAAGAGAGGCTTCCACCCGGTGAGAAGGAAGCACCTGGGGCAAAAGCTGGTTTATGGTATAATAAAGGAATCCGAGGAAAACAAACATGATCAAGAGAGAAATAAATTCCACCACATGAATCCTGCCCCATCTAAAACCCGCCAAAGCAAAAACATAGAGAATAACCAGGGCAGTGCCAAAGCACCAAAGAATAGGAATTAAGTTCTCAGAAAGTCCTTCGAGCATCAATAAATCGCGAACGTAAAATAAAAGCAATGCAATGACCATTGGCAGGAACCATTTCTTCACCTTAACCCTGTAAAATAGAATAAGCACCGGAATTAAAAGGAATGTTGTGGGAACAGTAAGGATATCAAGCCTAAGAATAGAGCCAACAACAAAAAGCACACCCACTACCAGGAATAAGAAAAATACTTTTTGACTTGTTTTCACTCTTTGCAATTACAATGTTTAGCAGTTCAGCTAATTGAGTAGAAAAATAGAACTTTTTTTGATTTAGAGATAAACAATTTGTAAAAATTCACAAAAGACTTCTTTTAAAAAAGGATCATAATTTACCTTTCTTTTACTAAAACTTATACTTTTGTCTTTTTATGTAATATAAATGAAGCGATACCTACTCTTTTTGCTGTTGACAGCCGGGGCATGTAAATTCAACGACAATTACACACCGGCCCGCATTGAAGGAAAACAGCTTGAAATAACACCCGACATACCGGCTAACGATTCTCTTGAAAATTTCATCACCCCATATAAAGAGCACATAAATAAGGAGATGGAAGAAGTCTTAGCTTATCTTCCTTATAACCTCAGCAAGTCTGACGGGAGGTACAATACAGCCATAGGCAACCTTATGGCAGATGCCTTAATAGAACTCTCAAATCCCATTTTTAACAAGCGTACAGGAGAGAACATAGATATTGTACTGCTCAATTATGGCGGAATAAGATCATCTATTGCCAAAGGTGATGTGACTACAAGAAGTGCCTTCCAGGTAATGCCTTTTGAAAATGAAGTAGTTGTTGCAGCACTAAAAGGAGAAGCCGTGAGAGAAATGATCCATTACCTTATAGATTCGGGCACTGCTCATCCTGTGGCGGGCATTGAATTGCAACTTGAAAAAGACAACAGCATAAAGAAAGTTTTGATTCAGGGGAAACCTTTAGAGGATTCGGCCACCTATTATGTTGCTACAAATGATTATCTCCTTGAAGGAGGTGACAGTATGAACTTCTTTTTAAAGGCTGAAGAAGCAACCAACCTTGACTATAAGATCAGGAATTTGCTTATTGATTATTTTAAAGCAAAGGATACCCTTAATCCGGTGAGAGATCAACGTTTTATCAAAGTAGAGTAATGGAAAGACGGAAGTTTATACAAAGTACAGCCGCTGCAGGTGCTCTTGCAGGAATAGGCAGCTTAGGCCTTTTATCGTTTACGGCTGCTAAAAAGCCAAAGCACATTACCATTTTACACACCAATGATGTGCATAGTCATATTGAACCTTTTGATAATGGCCACGCACAATATCCAGGTATGGGCGGAGCTGCCCGCAGGTATACCCTTATAAATCAAATTAGACAGGAGAATCCCCATACCCTATTGCTCGATGCCGGGGATATCTTTCAGGGGACACCTTATTTCAACTACTATGGCGGCGAACTCGAATTTAAGCTGATGAGTAAAATGAGGTATGATGCCGCAACTATTGGCAACCATGATTTCGATAATGGAATTGATGGTTTGCTGGCACAACTGCCACATGCCAAATTTCCTTTTATAAATGCCAACTACAACTTTGACAACACTGTTTTGGAAGGGCGAATCAAGCCTTACCAGGTTTTTGTACGGGACGGGATAAAAATTGGCGTTTTTGGTGTAGGTATAGAGCTTAAAGGCCTGGTCGCAAAAAAGCATTATAAAGAGACCGAGTATCATAATCCTATCGACACTGCAAAAACCATTGTCAAACAACTACGGGAAGAGGAAAAATGCGAACTGGTTATTTGTCTTTCCCACCTGGGCTACGAATACCGGGACGATAAAGTAAGTGATCAAAAACTCGCAGCAGCTACTAAAGATATAGATTTGATCATAGGAGGACACACCCATACTTTTCTTCCCAAACCTACTGTAGCACTAAATGCAATAGGTGAAAAGGTATTGATCAACCAGGTTGGCTGGGCCGGTGTCAACATTGGCAGGATAGATTTCTACTTAGATTCTTCAGGAAAGAAGAATGGCGGGGGCGCCGCTATTATTGTGTAGCAGTTTTTAATAAGAAAAGATACCAATCCTAAATGTGAGACTCAAAAGCTGTTTTTGAGATCTTTGGAATAATATCACCTGCAGAGAAGCGTAATTAAGACCAACAAAAAAACCTTCTCAAAAATGTCATTTTTGAGTACCTACGGCTGAATTTGTTCCAGGCTGGTTTTAGAAAGGGGTTTGGAAAGGAAGTCGGCAACGTATGGAAATTGTTCCCTCTCCTCATTAAAGTCTTCAGTTGAAGACGATAAAATGTAGATGGTGAATTTTTGTTTTATTCCGTGATCTAACTTTTCCAGCTCTTCCAGGAATTCCCAACCCGACATAGCGGGCATGTTAACATCAACAAACAACACTGTAGGCACCTGGCCTTCAGCTTTAAGTTCCTTTTCAATATGAATGAGGGCAGCTTCAGGGTTAGTAAAGCTTATCACTTTAGCACCGGGATCATAACCTTTAACGGCGTACTCACAAATAAGGTTATTTGTGCGGTCGTCATCAACTATTATATACTGCCTCGGCTTCTTCATTTTCTAACTTGTTTCTACTGTTTTCATGCTTAAATTCAATAGTGAATTGTGTCCCTTTATTTTCTTCACTCGTCACCTGAATCTCACCTCCTAAAAGCTCAACCTGGGTCTTTACCATAAAAAGCCCCATACCTTTTCCTTCTACGTGATGATGAAAGCGTTTATAAAGGCCAAAGATTTGATTCCCCTTTTTTGAAAGGTCAATCCCCATCCCGTTATCCTTAAAAGTAATACATACATTACCCGACTTCTCTTCAGAAGTAATTTCAATTACAGGAGAAACTTCGGGTCGGCGGTACTTGATACTATTAAAGATAAGATTATAAAAAATGCTATGTAGATAGGTCTTGATAGAATTTATATAAGGCACTTCGGAAAAGTTTGTGATAATTTGAACATTTTCCTTCTGAATAACCTGCCCGATACCCGATTGCACACTTTCAACCAATTCACTGAGTACAATAGGCTCCTTCTTTTCACTCATGTCTACCTTAACCTGAAGTATATTATTCAGGTCTTTAATGATAGTGTCCAATCTTTCGACGTTAGAAAGCAGCTCTTCCTGAAACTGTGTTTTTACTTCCAAAGGGTAATCCTCTTTCAGCAGTTCTCCCAACCCCATGATGTTTGCTACAGGAGCGCGTAAATTGTGAGAAATGATATACGAAAACTGTTCAAGTCCCTTATTTGCCGAAACAAGTTCTTCAGTATAGGCTTTCAGGTTTTTGTTGAGCTCGATGATCTTCAACTCCGATTCTTTTCTTTCGGTCACATCCCTGAAATAGACCGATAATCCACCTTTAGAAGGATATGCAGTCACATCGAACCATTTGTTCACCCTCTCAAAATATTCCTCAAAATCAACGATGATCTGCTCTTTTGAAGCCTTGTAGTAGCAGGTATGGAATTTAGTACCAACGGCATCGGGAAAAACTTCCCAAAAGTTCTTTCCAAGAATGCGGTCTTTATTACTTTCAAGTAATTTCTCTGCATGCTGGTTCCAGTAGGTCACCACCCATTCATTATCAACCGTAAAGAACGCATCACCAATACTTTCAAGGATGGTCTGCTTTTCTTCTGATGCTTTTAAAGCTTTTAATTCTGAATTCTTGATATTAGAAATATCCTGCACGCTGCCATTGATCCTTATACACTTACCGTCAACAAAAGTGGGACGCCCAATCTTCCTCACCCAACACTCATTGCCTTTTGCAGTAACAATCTGCACTTCAAGATCGTAAGGCACATTATTTTCAACAGCATTTTTAAGTGCCGCTTTCATTCGCTCCTGGTTTTCACCTTCCTTACAAAAGAGGAACCCTTTTTCATGATCGGGCTTAAAATCGGGTGCCACTTCATGGATCTCTTTGGTAACCGGAGACCAGTACACGGTGTCCTGAACAAAATCAAATTCAAAACTCCCTATACGTGAAAGCTTTGAAGCTTCATCCAGGAGTTCTTCCAGTTTCTTTCTTTCTGTCACATCCTGGATAGCGCCAACCATACGTAGTGCTTTTCCATTTTCATCTCTAAGAATAAAACCTTTTTCTACTACAAAAGAGTATTTTCCATCTGCATTTTGGAACCTGTACTCTGCTTCCCAATGATTCTCGCTACCTTCTAAGGTGCGGGACAGGCTTTCATTAATCACAAGCCTTTCGTCGGGATGTATGTTTTTTGCCCAGGAATCAATTGAGAGAGAAAAATCTTGCTGAGAATAACCAAACAAAACATAGAATGCTTCTCCCCAAAAGAGATGATCAATTTGTATATCCCAATCGTAAATAGCATCTGAAGTAGCTTTGGAAACCAGTTCATAACGGGCATTGGTTTCCTTGAGGGAGCGCTCTGCCTCTACCCTGTCGGTAATATCAATTCCCACTCCCTGTAGTTCAACAGGCTTTCCTTCGGCATCTGTGAGGCATATAAAATCCCAGAGGGTAGGTTTAACTTTTCCGCCTTCCTGTGACTTATCAATTTCTACCTGGTGAACAACATTGGGATTAGCTAAACATTTTTTAAAGGCACTGCTTACTTTGAGGTGATCATACTCCATCACAGTCTCAATAGCTTTTCTACCCACTAAAATTCCATTGGGGGAGATCCAGTTAAAATCAGTAATAAATTTTTCATTCACGTAAGAATACTTCCCTTGAAGATCTATTCTGGTAAGGTAGTTCGTTTGTGATTTAAGAATAGCACGTTGCCTGCTTTCACTTTGCTTCAATTTGAGCATCGCATTCTTATAGTCTGTCACATCCTGTATAGAACCTTCCAGCTTTACCGGTTCTCCCCTGTTATTTTTAACCAGTTTTCCTTTTTCATGCACCCATTTGATACTACCATCGGGCAGGACAATCCGGTGTTCAAAATCCATATCCTTACTTCCGGAAAGGGCGGCACCGCGCTCATGTAGAAAAGTCTCTAGGTCATCGGGATGTATGGTTTTTAGGAAACCTTCAAAATCTAGGTTATAATCCTCTTTTTTTCGCCCCCAAATCCTGTAAACCTCATCACTCCAAAAAAAGTTATCCCCCTTCACCCCTACCTGCCAATAACCAAATTTCGCCAGTTCTTCGGCCCAAAGAAGTTTCTTGCTCTTATCTTCAAGCTTTTGAATGATCCTCTCTTTCTCGGTGATATCAATAGCGGTTACCAGCCGGCAGTTCCTGCCTTTAAAGAGAATACTGTACCCGTGCACTTCAACAGTAATTAAAGAGCCGTCTTTTTTCCTATGAATGAAATTACCCACATTAAGCAATCCCTTTTCATCCTTTATACGCTGCAAATTGGCAGTAAGTACCGGAATTTCTTCCTGAGGCCGGAGATCACTGAGATGGAAATTTAAAAACTCTTCTTTTGTATATCCATAATACTTCACTGCGGCCCGGTTAACTGCCAGGATTTCGAGGGTTTCAAGATCAAATATCCAGTTTGGAAGCGGATTGAATTCAAACAAATGTTCATAATTCTTCTTTGACAGCAGTAACTCTTCCTCTGCTGTCTTTCTTCTCGAAATATCGCGGATGATGACTATTGCGGTTCTGGCATTCTCTGTTTCGTGAAATGATACTGCGGAAAAAATATCTGCAGGAAATGTAGAGCCATCTTTTCTTTTCAGGATCATTTCCCCCACAAAACCGGCTTCTGAACTTTTGGGTTCCAGAAGTTCTTTCAAAATGGCATTCTCTTCTTCAATTATTCCCCGAAGCCCTATTCCAGACAATTCATCAGATGTTCTTTGAAACATTTTACATGCCGAAGGATTCGCAGCCAATATACGACCCCCGGGCACGGTAAAAAGAACTGCATCTATGCTGTTTTCAAAAATAGACTGATAGGTCATTTTCGACTTACCGGCCGATTTTCGGTTTCTTACCTTTATTTTATTCAGAACCAGGGGAAGTCTCTTTAGCCGATCACGAAAAATGTAATCATAAGCTCCTGCCTCTAAAAGATCAATAGCTTTCTCTTCGTCTTGAGGACCTATTATTAGAACCAGCGGAATTGGTAAATTCTCAATAAGATCTCTGTAAATAGCATCCAGCTTCTCCTGATATTCGGCAACTACAAGGTTGGGACGGCTCCCATTCCCAAAATGAACGGTATCAATAACCTCTTCTTTCCCTGACAGCATCACCAGGTTATCTTTCCTTAACACATCAGCCACATCTGCAAAACAACTGTCTGAAGAGGAAAAAAGAATAACATTTTTAGTAACAGCGCTTTCAGGCATACTCGACGAAATAATTATTTTTATCGATAAACTACATTAATTGGCGAAATTAGGCTTTTTTTAAGACTGTTTTATTAGCTACCTCAGTTTTAACTAAAATCCTGTTTACGGATCTTTTTCACCTTCTCTTTTTGTATTTATCACAAGTAAATCTCTGCGGCTTCTAACATTTTAATGTGCAATATTCAAATGTCTCCTAAGATTCGCGGAAGCAATCAGACAAGGGTATTTCTTTTCTATCACAGCACCTAAAATCATACCTAATTTTAATGATTTATTTGGAATAATAAGGTGACCAGGATCATAAATAATGTGCATCCAATATAATACTTTTGCACGCCAAATATAGATCTATATATTGACAGTCAACAACCTACACCTACAGATTTCGTTTTTTAATAAGAACAAATGATGAGGGAAGAATAAAATTTGGTTAAAAAATGATTCTGGAGCAGCTGCAACTCTATAAAGAATTAAATTTGACCGGTTTTATTTAGTTGAAAAATGAATTTGAAATAAAAAATTGACCATGATTAAAAGAATAATTCAAAAAAGCTATGATTATCTGGATTTCCAGGAGAGATCAATGCTCACTATCTTTTTGATTCTCTCGGTAATTTTAACTGCCATACTTACCTGGGGCACATAACTATTTAATCATTTCGAGGAACTTTTCTTCATCAATGATTGTGATCTGGAGACTTTCAGCTTTAGCGAGTTTGCTAGGGCCCATGTTTTCACCTGCTACTACATAGCTGGTTTTTGAAGAAATAGAGCCTGAAACTTTTCCGCCGTTATCTTCAATGAGCTTCTTAAGGTCATTGCGGGACATTTCAAAAACTCCTGAAACTACAAAGGTTTGGCCTTCCAGTTTGTTTGTTTGTCCGGCAAGTTTCTCGGCAGAGATCTCTAATTGCAACCCGTAACCTTTCAGTCGTTCCACATTGTTCAAGTTCTCTTCATCTGCAAAGAACTCCACCACACTTTCGGCAATTCGCTCCCCTATCTCATCAACATTTTCTAATTCCTGCTGATTTGCTTTTTTCAAAGCATCAATGTTCTTAAATTCTTTAGCCAGCTTTTTGGCTACAGTTTCCCCCACATAGCGGATTCCCAACGCGAAAAGTACCCGTTCAAATGGGATCTGCTTAGAGTTCTCTATACCATTGATCAAATTTTCAGCCGATTTTTCAGCCATACGCTCCAGCGGCAGGATCTGTTCTTTCTTCAACTCATAAAGATCAGCGTAATTTCCAATGAGACCTTCATTCACTAGAAGTGCCACAGTTTCACCTCCCAAACCTTCAATATCCATCGCTTTCCTCGAAATATAATGCTGGATCCTTCCAATGATCTGTGGCGGACAACCATTAAAGTTAGGACAGTAATGCTGTGCCTCTCCTTCATTTCTCACCAACTCAGTATCACATTCCGGGCAATTGGTGATATATTGGGTAGGATTGGAATCCGGGTCTCTTTTGGTGAAATCTACCCCAACGATCTTCGGAATGATCTCCCCTCCTTTCTCCACATAAACCTCGTCCCCTTCCCGAACGTCAAGTTTCTCTATTTGATCGGCATTGTGAAGCGAAGCCCTTTTCACCGTTGTACCTCCAAGCTGCACCGGCTCAAGATTTGCTACCGGAGTTATCGCTCCTGTGCGGCCCACCTGATAGCTGATCTTGTTCAATTTCGTAGAAACCTGTTCGGCTTTAAATTTATAAGCCATAGCCCAACGCGGTGCTTTGGCTGTATATCCCAGCTCTTCCTGCTGGTGCAGGCTGTTAACTTTCACCACCACCCCATCGGTCTCATAAGGCAAATCGTGCCGGTGCACATCCCAGTAATTCACAAACTCCATCACCTCTTTCAGGTTTTTGGCCAGTGTAGCTTCCGCAGGAATTTTAAAGCCCCACTCCCTCGCTTTTTCCAGCCCTTCATACTGCGACTTGATCCCTGGAAGATTTCCGGTTAAGCTGAACAAAAGACAATCTAAAGGCCGCCTAGCCACTTCGGCACTATCCTGCAACTTCAGGCTTCCCGAAGCTGTATTTCGCGGATTCGCATAAGGCTCTTCTCCGGCCTCCACTCGCGCAGCATTAAGCTGGGCGAAACCTTCGTACGGAAGCACAATTTCGCCCCTAATCTCAAATTTTTCGGGAAAATCACCTTTCAGTCTTAGAGGAACAGACCTTATGGTTCGTACATTATTTGTTACATCATCACCCTGAATCCCGTCGCCGCGTGTCACGGCCTGCTTAAATTCCCCTTTTTCATAGGTAAGACTAATTGATGCCCCGTCATACTTCAATTCGCAGGTAAAATTCACCTCTCCATCCACCTGTTTTTCTATTCTTTTCTCCCAGTTTTCAAGGTCTTCCTTAGAATAAGAATTATCAAGCGAATACATCCTGTGCTCATGCACCACGGTGGCAAAATTTTTAGTGACAGCCCCACCAACTCTTAAAGTTGGGGAGTTCTCATCATAAAATTCGGGATGTTTCTCTTCAAACTCCTGTAGCTCCTTCAGTTTTTGATCAAAGTCATAGTCGGATATTTCCGGCTTATCGAGTACGTAATACAGGTGGTTGTGGCGGTGAAGTTCTTCCCGCAGCTTTTTTATTTTTTCTTCAGGTTTCATAGAAGACTTAGTCTTTCGTGCTTAAATGAGGCTCCAAAAATGGCATTTTGGAGAGATATTTTTATTTCAAAAGGAGATGGGTACGCTTTGTCACCAACGGGTATCCAGTCTTTTTGTTCTTTGTTTATTATAATGAAAAGCCCTCCGTCATCACCGGTGGCACAAAAATGTTCATAATCCCCGGTGAACTTTGTAAGGCCGAAATTGGAATTTAGAAAATTAAACTGCTCTTCCACATTCGAGGTGGCAAGGCCAATTTCACTGATCCCTTTAATGCTTGCTGAAGAAAATTCTTCGGAAGCAGATTCAAACATATACCGGCGGGAAATAAATTCGAGGATATTCGAATCTTTGTCATAAAAATAAACCGATTTCGCCTGCCACGCGGGGAAATCAATAATTTCATTGCCATCATCAGGTAGAATTTCCACTCGCTGCTTTAACCAGTGAAGAGCCTTTTCTTCCTGAAGTGCCGTAATGTGAAAAGCAATATGATAAGGAGTGGCGTTTTTGTCCTCTTCAAATTCGAGGCTCGAAAAACCCGTTTTCACCCGGAAATTTTCTTCTGAAATTTTCTCCACCGGCAGCCCCAGCACTTCGCCATAAAAGCGGAACTGCGCCCTGACATTCGGAGTGTAAAGCTTCAGAAATTCGATTCTCATGATTTTATTCCTCTTAGCATGCGATCTACCCCGAAAATATCCTTTTTTAAGCTGGTTGCGAAATTTTTTTCTGCTAAAAGTGCTTCCGTTTCTTTTCCCAGGTACTGGTTGATCTCAAAGTAAAGTTTCCCGCCCGGTTCAAGGTTATCGGCCGCCAGCTCTGTGATTTTTCGGTAGAAGATCAACGGGTCGTGGTCTTTTACGTAAAGTGCTGTTTCAGGTTCATGCTCGAGCACATTGCGCTGCATCTCTTTTTTTTCGAGCTCCCGCACATAAGGCGGATTGGAAACTACTACATCAAACTTTGAAGGCAGCCCTTCAGCAGCAAGAATATCTTTATGAATAAAGTTCACCGCTACTTCATTTAAACCGGCATTGAGTTTTGCTGTTTCCAGGGCTTTTTCAGAAATATCTATGGCTGTGATTTCGGCTTTGGGTAAATGTTTTGCGAGGGAAATTGCGATACAGCCGCTACCGGTGCCAATATCTAAAATCTTTATTCCTTCGGAAGCATCAAGATCGTGAAGCATCCATTGCACCAGCTCCTCGGTCTCCGGCCTCGGAATTAGCACGTTTGAATTCACCTGAAAATTTAATCCGAAGAATTCTGTTGTTCCGGTAATATATTGAAGGGGTTCATGTTGCTGAAGCCTTTGCAAAGCAGCCCTGAGCTTCTCCTCAGCTTCTGCCGGAAGTTCCTGCTGCGGATTCAAAGCAAGATCCAACCTGGTGAGTCCGGTAAACTCCTGCAGCAGAATATTAAAGAAAGAACCAATTTCCTCCTTAGGGTACTCTCCTTCCAGGGTGTCAAAAAAGGTATTTTTAAAGGCTGTTATTTTCATTAATTTCGGCCATTTTGAATATTTTGAAACGATTGAACTCTTTTCACACAGAGGTCACGAAGAGAAAAAAGAAGAACACGAAGAGACAATTGTATTTTTTCCCGCAGATCTCACAGATTTCCGCAGATCTTTAATTTTCAAATCTCCAAATTCTTAAATCTTCAAATCAACTTTGGAATTTGGTTTGTATTTTTTGGTTTTTGGTCCTTGATTTTTGGTGCTTGGTGCTTGGTTTTTGGAATTTACGATCAAAGATCCTTTATCAACCACACCGTACAGTTGTAATGTCCCGTGTCACCCAAGGGTTTTTCCAAAGACTCAAACCCGGACCGTAGATAGAGCTTCTGCGCCTGTTTCATATAAGGCAGGGTTTCAATATAGCATTTTTGGAACCCCTGCTCTTTGGCAAACTCCAGGCAGGTAGTCATCATTTGAGCACCTACACCCTTTCCTCTCACTTCAGGTAAAAAATACATTTTTTGAAGCTCACAAATAGCCCCTTCAAAGTTAGCCAAAGGTGCAATTCCCGCGCCTCCAATGATCCTGTCTTTATCTTCAACAACAAAATATTCCTTATTTGGCGCATTGTATTCGGCATGCATATCTTCAAGGGCGGCATCTTCGTAAGCTGTTCCCACTTTTGGAACTCCCATTTCTACCAGCACATTCCTTATTAAGTCTTTAACCTGCTCATTATCTTCGGGTTTAATTTCCCGTATTACATAACTGCTCATTATCTCTATTAAATGCTATTTTTGTGACGGTGAAGATACATGAAAAATACATAAACCGCTGTATTCAGCTGGCGCAAAACGGGCTGGGAAGGACTTACCCCAACCCTGTGGTGGGCAGTGTTATTGTTCATAATGAAGTGATTATTGGCGAAGGCTGGCATCAAAAAGCCGGGGAACCTCACGCCGAAGTAAATGCAGTGAATTCGGTAAAAGTTAAAAGTCTGCTTCCAAAGTCTACTATTTATGTAAGCCTGGAACCCTGCAGCCATTACGGAAAAACTCCACCCTGCAGCAACCTGATCATTGACTGCGGAATCAAAAAAGTGGTGATTGGCACTGTAGATCCATTTTCGGAAGTTGCAGGAAAGGGAATTAAGAAGCTGATGGACGCCGGTTGCGAGGTAAGAGTGGGTGTTCTGGAACAGGAATGCCGCGAACTCAACAAACGCTTTTTCACCTTTCACACGAAAAAACGCCCTTATATTATTCTGAAATGGGCCCGGAGCAGCGACGGATTTTTAGCGCCCTTACCTCTCAAAAATGCCAAAAGAAAACCGGTTTGGATCACCGGGAAATACACAAAACAGCTGGTTCACAAATGGCGCGCCGAAGAACAGGCGATCATGGTGGGCACGAACACTGCCGTAGCCGATAACCCTCAACTCAACACCCGCTTGTGGCAGGGAAATGACCCTGTCAGGCTTGTGCTGGACAGAAACCTTAGAATTCCGGCAGATTCTTACCTTTTTGACGGATCGGTGAAGACAATTGTTCTTACTGAAGATCCTTCAGAAAAAATGTTGTCCAAAAATGTCATTTTTGAGACCCTGGATTTCAAGGAAGACCTTGCGCAACAGGTTTGTGAAGTACTTTTCCGTCACGAAATCCAGTCGGTGATCATTGAAGGCGGCCGGCAAACCCTGCAGACCTTTATTGATGCCGGTTTATGGGATGAAGCCCGGATTTTCACCGGAAAAACACATTTTAAAGAGGGAATAAAAGCTCCCGAAGTGACCGGCAGGCTTATTTCTGAAACAAAAGTGGATCAGGACCACCTAAAAGTTATTTTCAATGATTAAAACCATCATATTTGATTTTGGAGATGTGTTTCTCAACCTCGATAAACCAGCCACGGCACGGGAATTAAAGAAGTTCGAAATATCCCATTTTTCAGAGGAAATGCTGCAGCAAAACATGGCCTATGAAAAAGGTTTAATCTCTTCGGAAGCATTCATTTCAGGGTATAGCAAATCTTTTCCGAAGTTGACTTCAGAAGTATTTGTGAAGTCGTGGAATTCCATTTTAATTGATTTTCCGAAGTACAGGCTTGAATTTCTTCAGCAGTTAAAAGAAGAGGGTAAATACAAACTCATTTTGTTGAGCAACACCAACCATATTCATATTGACTGGGTAAAACAGCATATTTCATTTTTTGAGGAGTTTAAAAACTGTTTTGACGCCTTTTACCTTTCCCAGGAGATCAACCTGCGCAAACCCGATCAAGAAATTTACAGTTTTGTACTGCAACAACACGATCTAAACCCAGAGGAGACGCTTTTTATTGACGACACTCCCGAAAATACCGAAGCGGCTGCAAAACTGGGCATTCACACCTGGAATATTGATCCTGTAAATGAGGATGTGGTCGATCTATTCACCATTAAAAGCGATTTGTTTTGATCTACCTGCTGTTAAGTGTGCTTTCTTCAAGTGTGATCTTCGTGATCTTCAAACTTTTTGAGCGCTTCAAGATCAACACGCTACAGGCCATAATTTTCAATTATTTTTTCGCCTTTTCGGCGGGGATGCTTGTGGACCGCCAACCCATAGATCCGCTAAAAGTGTTTTCTGAAGACTGGTTTCTAGGAACCTTCATTCTCGGGTTTATGTTTATCGCTGTGTTTTACCTGGCGGCGCTTACCACCCAAAAAAGCGGATTATCGGTAGTCTCTGTCGCTACAAAAATGTCGGTTGCCATTCCTGTACTTTTTGGGATCATTTTATATAATGAAAGCACAGGCTGGATCAAGATCTTCGGAATTATACTCGCCCTGGTGGCTGTTTACCTGACTTCGATTAAGAAGAAAGAAGGAATTAAGATCAAAAAGAGGAACCTGATCTTTCCACTCCTGGTGTTCTTTGGCAGCGGAATTATTGATACTACCCTCAAATTTTTGGAAACTTCTTATGTCGCCGAAGCCGATGTAGCCTTGTTCTCGTCAACTATTTTTGCCATTGCGGGAATTATTGGCGTTTGTATTCTAATTTTTCAGGGAATAAGAGGATCTCTCAAGTTAAATTTCAAAAATGTCATTGGCGGCGTGGCTTTAGGAATTCCGAATTTTGGTTCTATTTATTTTCTTGTACTGGCTCTTCGCACAGAAGGCATGGAAAGTTCTACGATCTTCCCCCTGAACAATGTCGCTATTGTGATGATCTCTACTTTCCTCGGAATTCTTTTATTTAAGGAAAGAATGCTGCCAAAGAACTGGATTGGGATCCTTCTGGCAGTTGCCAGTATCATTTTAATCGCAACTTCTGAAGAATGGATGTAAAAGACACTTATAAAACCATCACGAAACCTTCCGCAGAAGTCCTTTTTAAGGACAAGAACAGTAAATTCTTTGGCTATGCCTTCCCTGTTACCACTGAAGAAGAGGCTAAAGAACATCTTGAAGACCTCAAGAAGAAACATCATGCCGCACGGCACTGGTGTTACGCCTGGCAGCTTGGTAAAAGTGACTTTCATTACCGGGCTAATGATGACGGCGAACCATCAAATTCAGCCGGAATGCCTATTTACGGGCAAATTCAGTCGTTTGAAGTTACCAACATTCTCATTGTGGTAGTACGGTATTTTGGCGGGGTAAAACTGGGAGTTGGAGGATTGATCAATGCCTACAAAACTGCGGCCCAGATGGCACTGGAGGAATCTAACATCGTTACCCGCACCATCGACCTTAAATTTGAGATCTCTTTCGATTATCCCGAAATGAACAAAGTGATGCGGGTGATCAAGGAAAATAACCTAAATGTAGTGGATCAAATTCTTGAACTGGATTGTAAGATTATCATTTCGGTCAGAAAAAGTGAAGCCGAAAGGATCTACGAAAAATTTGACGCTACTTATAAAGTAATGATTAAAGAGCTGGAAGATTAAAACCCCAGCTTTTCAAGAATGTGTTGCGGACATTTAATAGGTTTGTTCTTTTCCATATCCACAAAGATGAGGGTAGTTTCAGCTTCGGTGAGCAGTTCCCCATGTTGATTAAAGATTTCATACTCAAATTCAATACGCACTCCCGGTTTCTTTTTTAGGCGCGTTTCGATCTTTAATTCGTCATCAAATTTAGCCGATTTCTTAAACTTAAGGTTGAGTTCGTAAACCGGCAGCATCACTCCCTCTTCTTCCATTTTGCGATAGGAGATCCCAATAGCATCTAACCAGTCAATACGTGCAATTTCAAGATATTGAGCATAGTTGCCGTGATATACGACTCCCATTTGGTCTGTCTCTGCATATCGAACTTTAACATAGGTGAAGTGGCTTTTCATGATTTTTTTAATGAATTATTTGATTCGGTTTTGTACTTTCACAGTGAACGAAGTATGCTAAAATTTTTGTTAAATTTCAAGTAGGCAAACGTTTTTTTTTCAGATAATTTGTTCACATATTTGTTGCTCTAAAAAACCCGGGAGAAAGACATTTTCTCTTTTTCTTATGGAAACCACTACTAACAAACGTATTATAAATTTAGACTCCGGAATGTCAGAAACTGCGCAATCAGTTTGGAATAACTGCCTTACTTTTATTAAAGATAATATTACTCCACAGGCGTATAAAACGTGGTTTGAACCTATCAAGGCGGTAAAACTTTCAGAGAGCGCCCTAAGCATTCAGGTACCTTCAAAATTTTTCTACGAGTGGCTGGAAGAGCACTATGTTAAACTTCTTAAAGTTTCGTTAAATAGAGTGCTGGGAGACCAGGCAAAACTGGTGTATGTCATAAGAATGGAAAATACGTACGGAAACAAACAACCTTTTACAGAAAAGATACCGAGTACCAACCGTTCTAATGTTGCTTCCCAGGAAGTTGATGTACCTATAAAGAACAAAAATCCCGAGTTAAAGAACCCGTTCATCATTCCCGGAATAAGGAATGTAAAGATCGAATCACAACTTAACCCAAGTTATAATTTTGATAACTTTTTAGAAGGAGATTCAAACAGGCTTGCAAGGTCTGCCGGGTTGGCTGTGGCTAATAAACCGGGGGAAACTTCCTTTAACCCATTGCTTATTTTTGGCGGCGTTGGTTTGGGAAAGACACACCTGGCACATTCTATAGGGATTGAAATTAAAGACAAGTATCCCGAGAAGACAGTTCTTTATATTTCTGCCGAAAAATTTACGCAGCAGTATATAGAATCAGTAAAGAAGAATAACCGTAATGATTTTATACATTTCTATCAGATCATTGACGTATTGATAGTAGATGACATTCAGTTGCTTTCTGGGAAAGCCGGGACCCAGGATGTTTTCTTCCATATTTTTAATCACCTTCATCAAAACCGAAAGCAGGTTATTCTAACCAGTGACAAGGCTCCGGTAGACATGCAGGATATTGAACAACGACTCCTGTCCCGTTTTAAGTGGGGGCTTTCAGCCGAATTACAACATCCTGATACCGAAACAAGAGTACAAATCATTAAGAGTAAACTCTATCGTGACGGGGTGGAAATGCCCGAAGAGATCGTGGAATTCCTTGCCAACAATATTAAGACCAATATTCGTGAACTGGAGGGAGCAATAATCTCTTTGATAGCCCATTCCTCTTTCAATAAGAAAGATATCACACTTGAGCTGGCAAAGAAGATCGTTGATAACTACGTTAAGAACACCAAGCGCGAAGTTTCTATAGATTATATTCAGAAGGTGGTGAGCGAATACTTCCAGATGGATGTGGAAACCCTTCAATCTAAAACGCGTAAAAGACACATTGTGCAGGCGCGCCAACTGGCGATGTTCTTTGCAAAAAAGTTCACTAAAGCTTCTTTGGCAAGTATAGGTTCTCAAATTGGAAAAAGGGATCACGCCACCGTTTTGCATGCCTGCAAAACAGTTGACAATTTAGCTTCAACCGATAAACAATTTCAGAAATTTGTTGAGGATATCAACAAAAAACTAACCCTGTAATATGAAAACCCGGATCCTGATGGTGTGCCTTGGCAACATTTGCAGGTCACCCCTGGCCGAAGGCATTCTAAAATCTAAAGTTGATGCTGAAAAAGTTTTTGTCGATTCGGCAGGAACAAGCAACTATCATGTAGATGACTGCCCCGACCCAAGATCGGTAGATATTGCCAGAGAAAATAATCTTGAAATTAGAACACAACGGGGTCGGCAATTTTCACCAGAAGATTTCGACAATTTTGACAGGATCTACGTGATGGATATGTCAAATTATCACGACGTACTGTCCCTGGCAAGAAATGAACAGGACAGGGAGAAAGTTTCTCTCATTCTTAATGAGGTCTTTCCAGGAGAGAATGTTGAAGTTCCCGATCCTTACCATGGCGGCGCCAACGGATTCAAAAAAGTTTACAACATGCTGGATGAAGCCTGCACGATCATAGCTGAAAAACACCAATAGATTGAGCTCTCCCTTCTCCTATTCCGGAAAATTATATTTGCTACCCACCACTCTGGGTGACAATGAACCTCTTGAAGTTTTACCGGCCACAGTACAACATCAGGTAGAACGTCTTGACATTTTTATTGCAGAAAATGAAAAGACCGCCCGCAGGGCAATAAAGAAATTAGTTCCCGGTAAATCTCAGCCTTCACTTCAGTTTTTCATATTAAACAAACATACCGATCCTGCGGAAGTTTCAGGATTTTTAGAAGCCTGTAAAACAGGTAAAGATATAGGTTTATTGAGTGAAGCAGGTTGCCCCGGAGTTGCAGATCCCGGTGCCGAAGTGGTGAAAATTGCTCACAGAGAAGGCATTCAGGTTGTCCCGATGGTGGGCCCCTCCTCTATTCTTCTGGCCATGATGGCTTCAGGAATGAATGGTCAAAACTTTGCTTTTAACGGATATCTTCCCATTGATAAGGCTGCCAGAAAGGGAGAAATTAAAAACCTGGAAAAGATCTCTCATGAGAAGAACCAGGCGCAGTCTTTTATTGAAACTCCTTACCGTAACAATAAAATGCTGGAAGACCTCACTCAGGTGCTGCATCCCGGCACCCGTATTTGCATCGCCTGTGATCTTACTTTACCAACAGAATTTATAGTGACCAAAACTGCTGCCGACTGGCGTAAAACAAAAGTGGACCTTCATAAAAAGCCCACTATCTTTATATTACAGAAGGATTATTAACCTTCGCTTTCCGGTCTGGCACTACGAAAGAAGTATCAAAACCTTCAAATTTCTTAAAGTAATATTTTATAGAAGTTCCAAAACCATCGCTAAAACTGTTGGCTCCATTGCTTCTTAAAAATTTCTTGACATTACCGGGGCCTGCAAGGTGCGCTGCCGCCAGGATGCCAGATTCTGTTATCCTGATCCCGTTCACTACCTGATTCTGGAATTTTGCAATATCCTTACGTAAAATCCATTTGTTACGAGAAGAATTTGCGTAAAAAGCAGCTTCCTGAAGATCGGGGGAATTAAGGAAAAGGTTGGTGTCTTTAATTCCGATTAATTTTAGGGTACCTCTTCCAAACTGGTATTTTCCCATGTAGCCAAATTCATTGATGACCTTGTAATCACCACCCGACTCTTTAAAGCCCATGGCTTCCTTAAAAGCTACGTAAGATTTCCCTAACTGCGGGTAAGACCTAAGCTGCGGATCAAATACTGTAACATCTGGTGTATGGGGAACGTCAAAATTCAGTTCCTCATTTACTGTCTTGAATTCTTCAAGAACAGCAGCATCAAAATCCTTGGTTTTGTTGGTGGAAAAGCTATAAAAAAATATAGATGCTCCTACAACCGGTAATACTGAAAATTTTGCAACTTTCTTCTTCATCCTTTTTGTTTTTGCTCAAGTAAATCATGAAGATTTCCTCGAAACGGCCGACAAATGTACTACATTTTTTAATAATCTAATTATCAGCATGTTAAACTTACTGAGAGCATTTTTTTTCTCAGCTGACCGGTTAAAAGCATAGAACGTGCCAAAAAGGGTTTTATTGTGGGGAGATTTTCCGGAATATTGCTGTTTACCTGTTGATCTTCTGCTTATTGATCCATTGAACATAGGCCCGTTTATTGGCGTTGTGCTGCGACAGGGTCTTTGCGAACTTGTGGTAACCAAAATTCTCCACATCGGCCACGAAATAGAAGTAGTCGTGATCTTCATGGTTAAGCACCGCATCTATTGAAGAAATGTCAGGCATGGTTATAGGCCCGGGAGGCAGTTCTTTATATTTATAGGTATTATAAGGAGAGTCAAGAGTAAGATCAGCATAAAGAACCCTTTTTATAATGGTATCGAAATTCTGCAGCCTGTCTTTTAAGGCGTAGATCACAGTTGGGTCGGCTTCAAGTTTCCAGCCTTTCTCAATTCGGTTCATATAGACCCCGGCTACCTTTGGCCGCTCGTCTACTTTGGCTGTTTCTTTTTGCACGATAGAAGCAACCACCATCACCTGGTGCGGAGTAAGCCCAATCTCTTCGGCCCTTGCCAGTCTTTTTTCTGTCCAGAAGCGGTCGTACTCTTCTTTCATCCGCTCCCTAAATTCGACAGCTGAAGTATTCCAGAAGAACTGATACTTATTTGGAATGTACATGGCAATCGCATTTCTTCCTTCAAAACCAGAATGTGTCAAAAATGCCGAATCTCTCATGCTTTCCAGAAGCTGTGTACTATCGGCTTCTATTTGGGCTGCGATCCTTCCGGCAAGATCTTCAAGTCGTTCCTGGTTATTAAAGGTTACCCACACCGGCTCGTTTGTACTGCGAAGGGTATTTACAATCTCGTTGTTGTTCATGCCTTTCTTCAGAATAAATCTTCCGGCCTTCACATTATTGATATAGCCTTTTTTCTGTGCAACCAGGTCAAATTCTTCGCTATCTTCAAGATAAGGCTTCAGCAGCTCTCTTACTTCAGCATAAGTTGCGCCTGTAGGCACGTATACCTGGGCAGTTTCTTCAGAAAAAGCAGTGTTAGGAGAAAAGATAATGTCATAGACGTACCAGGAGAATGCTGCCAGACCCAGGATGCCAAAAAGGGCAATTATTAATAAGATTTTTTTGATATACATTAGTTGATCAATTGATAGGTAATTTCATCTTTATATTCTCCCTCTACCAAATTCCAGTCCTTTTTTCTGGCAGTGAGTAAAAATCCGGCTTTTTCAAAGAGCAGCCTACTCGAAGTATTATCACAGCCTACGTTAACATAGACCTGGTGCAGGCCCAGGTGTGTAAAGCAATATTTACAAACCAGTTCTAAAGCCTGGGTGCCATATCCTTTTTTCCGGTTTTTCCTGTTAATAATAAGGATACCAAGGGCAGCACGACGGTTCCTGGGGTCAAAGTCAAAAATATCTATAAGCCCCACAGCTTCCGAAGTGTTATCACAAATGACCAGCCTCAACTGTTTAACATCGTAAATATCGCGATGAGAATTTTCGAGATATTGTTTAAGCACATAGCGGGAAAAAGGAACGCTGGTGGCGCTCACCTCCCAGAATTCTTCATTGTTCTCTACTTCAAAGAGCAAATCGAGATCTTCGGGCTCTAACGCTCTCAGAAAAACCTGTTCCCCCTGAAGTGTTAACATGTTATTTCTCCTTTAAAGACCTGTTGTGCAGGCCCGGTTAGCCAAACATCACTGTAACTGCCACCCCTAGGCGTAAAACGAACGCTAAGTTCACCCCCCGGCGTTTTTAACTCTACTTTATTTGAAGATATTCTTCCGGAGTGATAGGCGGCGATAGCGACAGCTGTAACCCCCGTACCGCAGGAAAGAGTTTCATCTTCCACTCCCCTCTCATACGTACGCACTTTTAAAGTTGACTCATCCAGAGACGAAGAGAAATTCACATTTGTGCCTCCCTTAGCCTCATATTCTGGTGAATACCTTACGGCAGCTCCTTCTTGTTTGACATTAATCTGGTCTACTTCTTCTGAAAAAATGACATGATGCGGGGAACCTGTATTGAGGAAAAGAGCATTACCAATTTCAGAAACCCCTTCAACATCCATCATTTTAAGTCCTACCTTTTCATCTTCTATTACAGCTTCATGAAATCCATCTATTGCAGTAAATGCCGCCCTGTCTGAAATAATTCCTAAATACTTCGCAAACGCTACAAGACACCTGCCGCCGTTACCACACATACTACTTTCGTTGCCATCGGCGTTGAAGTACACCATCTTAAAATCATCCTGCGAATTTTCTAAATTCTCAAGGAGAATGAGACCGTCTGCACCAATGCCAAATTTGCGATCACAAAGCCGTCTTATCAATTTGGTATCATTTTTGGATAAAACCGCTGTACGGTTATCTACCATAATAAAATCGTTTCCCGTACCCTGGTATTTATAAAAATTCAGCTTCATCTGGATTATTTTTCAGGGATCAAAGATACAATAATAGAAAAAACGGGCATGATTAACACACGGGCTTATTAAGGAAAGGTACCTGCTAAAACTGAATTTTTCTACAAATACTAAAACACATATTAAATATGAAAAGATTTGCCAGTTTTCTCATGATCTCTGTTTTAAGCGGCGTTCTAACTCTTGCCGGATACTTGCTTTTCATTGATGAAGACAACGTCTTAGTCGAAGCAAATACGGGTATCCCTGCCTATACCCCGGTAAAAATGAATTCACTTCCTACAGGTACTAATGCAGATTTTACTGAAGCAGCCAATGAATCGGTAAATGCTGTAGTTCACGTAAAAAACGTGGCAACAGTAAGAAGGTCACCCTTCTCTTCGAGTACAACACAAGCCTTACAGGGCACAGGAAGTGGGGTTATCATTTCTCCCGATGGTTATATTGTAACCAACAACCACGTGATACAGAATGCCACCCAGCTTCAGGTTACCCTTAACAATAACCAGAATTATATGGCCGAAGTGATAGGCACCGATCCAAAATCGGATATCGCTTTACTGAAGATAGATGCAGAAGACCTTCATTACCTTCCCTTCGGAAATTCTGACAATGCACAGATTGGAGAATGGGTGTTGGCAGTAGGAAACCCCTTTAACCTTACCTCTACCGTTACTGCCGGAATAATTTCAGCAAAATCAAGAGACCTGGGAATGGATTCTAACATTTCTTCTTTTATCCAGACTGATGCCGCAGTAAATCCAGGAAACAGTGGTGGTGCACTGGTAAACATCAATGGAGAATTGATTGGTATCAATACCGCGATCACCTCTCAAACCGGGACTTATGTTGGGTATGCTTTTGCAGTACCTTCAAATAATGCCAGAAAAATAGTAGAAGACCTTATTGAGTATGGGGATGTACAGCAGGGTATCTTGGGAATACGTGGTGTACAGGCTGCTAATCTTCCCGGAGAATATAATATTGAAATTTCTGAAGGAGTTTACGTAGACCAGGTGGAAGCAGGAAGTGGTGCAGCAAAAGCAGGAATTCGATCAGGTGATGTCATTACCAGGTTAGATAATGTAAAGATCAGTAAATTCTCAGATTTAATTGGTTATATAGGGTCAAAAAGGCCAGACGATGTGGTAACAGTACAGGTGATTCGCGATGGAGATCCAAAAGAATTTGATGTGACCCTTACAAAGTATGAGGTTTATCAAATCAAAGCCATTGGCCTTGAAGTTACCAACGCCAGTACCGATGAACTGAAGCAAAGAAAAGTGACTCACGGGGTGAAGATCACAAGAGGTCTCACTCCTCAAATGCAGAATGAACAGCTTTATGGTACAATAATCACAGCCATTGATAACATTGAAGTGCGGGATATTAAAGATGTTGAAAAGATCATGGCACAAAGATCTCCGGGGCAACCCATCTCTGTAACCTTTGTAACTCCCGATGGGGAAAAACAAAAATACGTTTGGAGATAACCTGCCAAAAATGGCAAAAATTGAATTCTTTTCGGAAATCTTTCTGAAGCTATTTCCAGATCTGGGGAGTCGATAATTAAATATATATAACAAAAATGAGGCTTATAATGGGCCTCATTTTTTTGTTCAAAACACTTTACGAAAACGTTTGAAATCTATATTTTTGCCGCAGTTTAAAAACAACACCAACAAAAAAATGAACTCTAACGAAGTTTACGAAAAAGAATTAGCCTTTCAGGCAGATCGGCGACGGGCAGCAGTACAATTCATCAAGACAGTGAGTGATTTGTGGTATGACAAGTCTATTGAACTTGTGCTATTCAGAAATCAGTTGATAGATCGCAATGTGAGCGACATTTTAGACCTGCACGAGTATGCCGGTGAATTTGTACAAAAGCCAATTTCTATTTTTGATTCGGTTGAGATCGCCGAAGCCATTCAAAGGCTGGATTTCCCACCTGCCAAGCTCGACATTGGAAAAATGACCTATGAATACCACCTGGAAGACCAGAAATATTCGAATGCAACTGCATTTGTTTCGGCTAAACTAAAAGACGCAAAAAAGGGAGACGAACCTACTCCCAAAGATGTTGTACTTTATGGATTTGGACGTATAGGCAGGCTGGTTGCCAGGGAACTCATGACCCGAACTGGCAAAGGCAGCCAACTTAGGCTTAGAGCCATTGTCACCCGCGGAAAGATCGATGAGACTGTACTTGAAAAAAGGGCCAGTCTTCTCAAAAATGACTCTGTGCACGGAGATTTTTCCGGAACCGTATCCTACAATTCAGAAAAGAAGTGTCTTATAATTAATGGCACTACTGTACATATGATCTCGGCCAATGAACCCGAAGAGATAGACTATACTGCTTATGGCATTAAAGATGCCCTGATAATTGATAATACCGGCGCATTTAGAGACCAGGAGGCACTCAGCAGGCATCTCACTTCTAAGGGAGCTTCAAAAGTATTGCTCACAGCGCCGGGTAAAGGAATTCCGAATATAGTTCACGGCGTAAATCATAAGGAATACAACCCCGATGAAGTTTCGATCTTCTCAGCGGCCTCCTGTACCACCAATGCCATTACACCTGTTCTTAAAGCAGTTCAGGATGATTTAGGTGTTGTAAAAGGACACCTTGAAACCATACATGCCTATACAAACGACCAGAACCTGGTTGACAATATGCACAGGAAGTACAGAAGAGGAAGGGCGGCTGCATTAAATATGGTGATCACTGAAACCGGTGCAGGAAAAGCCGTTTCAAAGGCCTTACCCGTATTTGAAGGTAAACTTACCTCGAATGCCATACGTGTTCCGGTTCCCAATGGATCACTCGCTATACTCAACCTGGAGGTGGAAACCGAAACTTCACCGGAAGAAGTAAATGAGATCCTAAAAAAATATGCTTTAGAAGGAGAAATGGTTGAACAGATCAAATATTCTATAGAAAACGAACTGGTTTCTACAGATATAGTGGGATCTGCCCAGCCTTCAATTTACGACAGCAACGCCACCATAGTTTCGGGCGATGGTAAGAATATCGTATTATATGTTTGGTACGACAACGAATACGGGTATAGCCACCAGGTAATACGCCTTGCAAAATACATTGCCAAGGTTAGAAGGTTCACCTATTATTAAAAGGGGTTTAATTAGTGATGGGGACCCGTTGCCAATGGCAACGGGTTTTTTTCTGCCTTTTATTTCTGAAGGATTCCAAAATTCACCTTTTTTGAGAAGAATGAATTTAATAGAAATTCTTCTGAAGTTGCCATTAGAAGCCTGAATAAGAACTGAAGAAAATTAACTAAAAATTTGTGGAAGGACAGCAGAGCCAGGCAGTTATTATTCTTTAATTTTGCCACTGCTTTTTTTCGGCCTGCTTATATACAGGAAGTTAATGAAAAAAAAATTAAACAATCATCAACAATATCATTTTTAGGTGTTCGTTGTGATAATGACCAAGAAATAATACCTGCTATGAAAAAAATTTTATTCACTTTTATTCTATTAACTGCTACAGTCGCAGTAGCCCAGACACCCGGCGAAGCCACTATTGCTGAAAAATTTCAGGAATTGATTACCAGTTCCAACAACTTTAAAGGTTATAAGGTTGTGGATACAGACCAGCTTACAACGCTACAGGAGCTAACTTCAAACAGAATTATTGAACTTAAGGAAGAAATAGCTTCTTCAAAAGAAACTTTGAAATCCCGGGATGCTAAAATTGCCACTCTCGAGGCTGAACTGGAAAACCTCAAAGAGCAGCTTGCCACTTTAAGCGCTGAAAAAGATGAAATAGCCGTGCTGGGAATGTCCCTTAGTAAAGCCACCTATAATACTTTGATGTGGAGCATTGTTGGTGTGCTGGTACTAGCACTGGCTTTGTTTGTAGTGAGATTCAAAAAGAGTCACATTCACACAGCCGAAGCCCGGAAAAATTTAGCCGAAGTAGAAAAAGAGTTCGATGCCTACCGTGCAAAATCTCTCGAAAAAGAGCAAAGACTGGGAAGACTGCTACAAGATGAAAAGAACAAACAGCTTAAAGTCGCAAAGTAGAAACAAATATTCTTGAGGTTTAACTAAATTTGCGGGCTGTGAATTGCTTTCAGCCAAAATTCCCATTCCATGCGATTTGATATTATTACTGTAGTTCCCGAAATTCTTACCAGCCCTTTTGAAGCTTCTATATTAAAAAGAGCAATTGAAAAAGGCCATGTAGAAATTCACCTGCACAACTTACGTGATTACGTAACCGATAATTACAAACAAATAGATGATTATCAATTTGGAGGGGGCGCCGGGATGGTGATGATGATAGAACCCATAGATAAGTGCATAACAGCTTTGAAAGCAGAAAGAGATTATGACGAAGTCATTTATATGACGCCCGATGGAGAAACGCTGAAGCAAGGTATAGCCAATGAACTCTCCCTAAAGGAAAATGTCATTATTCTTTGCGGTCACTATAAAGGAGTAGATCAACGCGTGCGGGAGCATTTTGTTACCCGGGAGATCTCTATTGGTGACTACGTACTTTCGGGCGGAGAATTAGGGGCCGCTGTGCTGTGCGATTCCATTATTCGCCTGCTACCGGGAGTTCTGGGCAATGAAACCTCTGCACTTACCGATTCCTTTCAGGACAATTTGCTCGCGCCGCCAATTTATACCCGCCCAGCAGAATATAATGGCTGGAAAGTACCCGAAATTCTCACTTCGGGCAACACGCCAAAGATTGAAGAATGGCGGGAAGAACAGGCCTACGCCCGCACTTTGGCCCTGCGACCTGACTTATTAAGTGAGGACGAAAAATAAATGAGCCATTAGTTTTTAGAATCACAAAATTTATTACTTTTGCACACGTTCTGAACCAACCTCTGGCGATACCCGTGAATGTTGCTTTAGACTTTATTTTTAAACCATTAGAAATATGGAATCCTTAATTAAATTTGTACAAGAGGAGTTTGTAACAAAAAAAGATTTCCCTGATTTTTCAGCCGGAGATACTATTACTGTTTATTACGAAATTACTGAAGGTCAAAAAACCAGAACTCAGTTCTTCCGTGGAGTTGTGATCCAAAAGAGAGGATCTGGAGCTTCTCAAACTTTTACTATTCGTAAAATGAGTGGTACTGTTGGTGTTGAACGTATTTTCCCGCTCAACCTGCCTGCTCTTCAGAAAATCGAGATCAACAAGCGTGGTAAAGTTCGTAGAGCAAGAATCTACTACTTTAGAGAACTTACTGGTAAAAAAGCTCGAATTAAAGAAAGAAGAAGATAATCTTTCAACATATTACTTGAAAAAGCCTCATTTATTGAGGCTTTTTTGTTAAATAAATATTTCAGTTATTTTTATAAACAATTAAGGCTTAGATATTTGCGTATAAATATTTTCTTTCGTAAATTTAATACAGAGATTTAAGTCAAAGAATGTCGCCAGGAATTCTTCTTAAACTCATGTAGAGCAAAATCTTTACATAAGTTTTTGCCATTTTGAATAACAATATGCCAGACATAGTTGGTTTAATTTGGTAAAAACGTTTTGGAGGATTTACACACACTCTTTTGGGAAATGTAAGTCATCTTGATGAAATAACAACTTGCTTGTGAAATATAGATTTCACTTGAGAAGGTAAAAGTTCAGCAAAGAATTGTTATTTCATTAGAGCCATTTCATTATGAAAATAGTGAAATGGCTTTTTTTTGCACTTTTTATGCCTTTCCTCCATACTATCTTAACCTTTGCACCTGTGAAATAAGCTTGAAAAATGCTAAATTGCACACTCTTGATCTAAAATAAAATTTTCCAATATGTCAAAGACAACCAGAATTATTTATACCAAAACCGATGAGGCTCCAGCCCTCGCAACATATTCCCTACTCCCCATTGTAGAGGCCTTCACAAAACCGGCCAATGTTGAGCTTGAAACAAGAGACATCTCCCTGGCAGGAAGAATTCTTTCCCAGTTTCCTGAAAGACTCAAGGAAGACCAAAAAGTTTCTGATGATCTTGCCGAATTAGGTGAGCTTGCCAAACAACCTGAAGCTAATATCATAAAGTTACCAAACATTAGTGCTTCTATTCCGCAGTTAAAGACTGCTATAAAGGAATTACAGGAGAAAGGCTATGATCTACCTAATTATCCTGATGAACCAGCGACAGATGAGGAAAAAGAAATTCAGGCAAAATATGATAAGGTAAAAGGTAGTGCAGTTAATCCTGTGTTGCGTGAAGGAAACTCTGATCGGCGTGCCCCAAAGGCCGTGAAAAACTACGCCAAAAAGCATCCACACTCCATGGGAGATTGGACCAAAGACTCTAAGAGCCATGTGGCTACCATGAGCAAAGATGATTTTAGACACAATGAAAAATCTGTCACTCTTGACGAAGCTACCACTGTAAATATTCAGCTTAAAACGGCATCTGGAGATACTACCATTCTCAAGAAAGACCTAAAGCTTAAAAAAGGGGAAATTATTGACGGAACTTTTATGAGCAAAAAAGCCCTCATTAAGTTCCTTGAAGAACAGGTTAAAGATGCCAAAGAGAAAGGAGTTTTATTCTCCTTACATATGAAGGCTACAATGATGAAGGTATCAGACCCTATTATTTTTGGTCATGCCGTTAAGGTTTTCTTTAAAGACATTTTTGAAGAGTATGGTACTGAACTACAAGAAGCAGGAGCCGATCCTAACAGTGGTCTTGGTGATGTTTTGAGTGCTATTAATAATCTTCCTGAAGAAAAAAGGAACGAGATTAATTCTAAGATCGAGCAGGATATTAAAGATGGCCCAGACCTGGCTATGGTAAATTCCGACAAGGGAATTACTAACCTGCACGTGCCAAGTGACGTGATCATTGATGCATCTATGCCGGCAATGATAAGAACTTCAGGAAAAATGTGGAATGCTGAAGGTAACCCTCAGGATACCAAAGCCGTAATCCCCGACAGTAGTTATGCAGGTCTTTACGAGACTACCATCCAGTTCTGTAAAGAACATGGAGCCTTTGATCCAACAACGATGGGAACGGTTCCAAACGTGGGGCTCATGGCTCAAAAAGCCGAAGAATACGGTTCTCACGACAAAACTTTTGAAATCAAAGAAACCGGGCAGGTACAAATTGTTACTGAAGCCGGAAAAGTTCTCATGGAACACAACGTTGAAAAAGGGGACATTTGGAGAGCCTGCCAAACTAAAGATGCGCCGGTTCAGGATTGGGTGAAACTTGCAGTAAGCCGCGCCCGTGCTACAGGTTCGCCTGCAGTTTTCTGGTTGGATGAAGATCGTGCACACGACGCAGAAATCATTAAAAAAGTGGAACTCTATCTAAAAGATCAGGATACCGAAGGCCTGGAGATCAAAATAATGTCTGTTGAAGATGCTACCCGTTACACCCTTGAGCGTGTAAAGGCAGGAAAAGATACTATTTCGGTAACCGGAAATGTTCTTAGGGATTATCTTACAGATCTCTTCCCTATCCTTGAGTTGGGTACAAGTGCCAAAATGTTGTCTATCGTTCCTCTTATGAATGGCGGTGGTTTATTTGAAACAGGCGCCGGAGGTTCAGCTCCAAAGCACGTGCAGCAATTTGTGGAAGAAGGCCACCTCCGCTGGGATTCTCTGGGAGAATTCCTTGCACTGGCTGTTTCCCTTGAGCATTTGGGTGAAAAATACAATAATAAGAGAGCTTTAGTTCTTGCCAACGCTCTTGATAAGGCTACGGAAGAATTTTTAGAAAAAGATAAATCCCCATCAAGAAAAGTCAATGAACTTGATAACAGGGGAAGCCATTTTTATTTGGCTCTCTACTGGGCCGAAGCCTTAGCTGAACAGGACGAAGACCAGGAACTAAAAGCACATTTTAAAGAGGTGAGCACGAAGCTTCAGGAGAACGAAAAGCAAATTTTACAGGAATTGATTGATGCACAAGGCTCAGCGGTAGATATCGGAGGATATTACAAACCCGAAGAGGAGAAAGTAACTTCAGCAATGCGACCAAGTAAAACGCTTAACAGCATTCTACAGGGAGCGTAATCTTCTCTTGTAATTTTGATGAGAGGCTGTCTTAAAAGCTGCTATACATCATTCTGAATATACTTCGGAATCTATTAAATCTGAACTTCAGAAATAATAGAAACTATACCGATTCCAGAGTGATAAAAGTTTAGCTTTTAAGTCAGCCTCTTTTATTTTACAGAAGAAAATATTTAGATTAGGTGTCAAAAATGGCATTTTTGACACCTGATATAATTTATTTGATATGAAGCACGTGTGTAATCTCCTGTGCATTTCTTCGGAATTCAGTTCATAGCTCAATCCAAAACTGATGTTACCGTAACTATAGACCAGGTTGCGGAAAACGAAAGGATGTAAGTACACGTTCAAATCATCAGTAAAAGCTGGAACTATTCCCCATTACTGCTGAAATGGGATTATCTTGTTATTCCTATAGAAAAAATAAATACTTTTGCAGCTACTTTAATATAAGGATCTATGACTATTACCCAGTTACATTACGTTTTAGCCGTTGCCGAGCATCAAAATTTCACGAAAGCTGCACAAAAAGTATTTGTAACCCAACCCACCCTCAGTATGCAGATTCAAAAGCTGGAGGATGAACTGGACGTGCTGATTTTTGACCGCAGTAAAAAACCAATTGAGCTTACTGCTACCGGGAGAAAAATTGTTCAGCAGGCGCGAAATATTGTCAATGAGAGTGATAGAATTAAAGATATTGTAGATCAGCAAAAAGGTTTTGTTGGCGGACTTTTCAGGTTGGGAGTGATTCCAACGGTTATGCCTACGCTCCTGCCCATGTTCCTAAATAATTTTATCAAGAAATACCCAAAGGTAAAGCTGAAGATCGAAGAGCTGCATACCGAAGCCATGATTGAAAAACTGGCAGATGGGCATCTTGATGCAGCCATTGCGGCAACACCACTAGGACTACCAAATATTAAAGAACAGGTACTTTTTTATGAACCTTTTGTAGGATATATACCTCCCGGCCACAGGCTCAACTCTAAAGACAAACTGAAGGTTGAAGATCTTGACCTCGATGACATTTTGTTGCTAGAAGATGGCCACTGTTTTAAGGATGGGATCCTCAATCTATGCAAAGCGACGCGGCAATCAAATGACGATCATTTTCAGCTGGAGAGTGGCAGCTTTGAAACCATGATCAAACTTGCAAATGAAGGCCTGGGAATGACGCTTCTGCCCTACCTTCATACCTTAGACTTAAAGGGTGAAGACCAAAAGAATATCAAAATGTTTGTTGAACCAACTCCCGCGAGAGAAGTTAGCCTTATATACAATAAGAGCGAATTGAAAATGCAGATTATAGAGGCACTTCGCAGTACAATAGCAGGAGTAGTAAAAGGGGCAATAACCTTTCAAAATGTGCAGATTATTAGCCCTGTGCACAAGAAGTAAACACTGATGGTGTACAAAAAGGAGGCAGCCTGAAAAAATAATTTCAGGCTGCCTCTTTTATTTTAAGGGTTTAAGTAAATAAGACATTGGTTTAATTCGGGATTTTGCCGAATAAGTGAAAAAATATAAAGCTTCAACTCTTCAATCTCATAAGGTAATAATCGTTGAAGTGCCTTTTTCACCTCTTTGCAGAACAGAGTTACATCAAAACTTACTTTGCTTAGTACCGTCTTGGTGTACTCAAACATCGCTCTTGCCATAATGATAAAATTAGTTAACCTTGGTTAGAATAAGTAATGGTTATCTATAAGCGAAATCGTTTTCGTTAATGGTATAAAAATACATCTTTTTTTCAAAAACCGGAACAAGATGAAGCTAATTTAACACTCTTAAAAACGATTATCTCCACTTACCATATTTCCAAGGCCTCCCAGGATACTTCCCTCTCCTTTATCTTTACCTCCACCCTGTGGTGCCGCAGCTAAAATGCGTCCCGCAAGCCGGCTAAAAGGTAATGACTGCACAAAAACAGTTCCCGGCCCTGTAAGCGTAGCATAAAATAATCCTTCCCCTCCAAAAAGGCTGTTTTTAATACCTCCTATAAATTCGATGTCATAATTCACATCTTTCGTAAAACCAATAATGCAACCGGTATCTACCTTTAGTTTTTCTCCCGGCTGCAGTACTTTTTTTGCAGTTGTACCACCAGAATGTACAAAGGCCATACCATCACCTTCAAGCTTCTGCATTATAAAACCTTCTCCCCCAAAGAATCCCCTGCCCAGTCTGCGACTAAATTCCACACCTATAGCCACGCCTTTGGCAGCACACAAAAAGGCATCCTTCTGGCAAATGAACTTACCTCCAAATTCCGTCAGATCTAATGGGATCACTTTCCCCGGATAGGGAGAAGCAAAACTGATCTTTTTCTTACCTGCTATCTCATTGGTAAACACGGTCATAAAGAGGCTCTCCCCGGTAAGCAATCTTTTTCCGGCTCCCAGGACTTTCCCTAAAAATCCTTCATTTTGTTTTGAACCGTCCCCAAAGATGGTGTCCATTTTGATGCCGTTATCCATCATCATAAAATTTCCTGCTTCGGCGATTACCGCTTCCTGCGGATCAAGTTCCAGCTCTACATACTGCATCTCCTCTCCAAATATCTCGTAATCTATTTCATGTGCATTCATCTTATAAAGGTTTAAGGTTTAAGGTTTAAGGTTTAAGGTTTAAGGTTTAAGGTTTAAGGTTTAAGGTTTAAGGTTTAAGGTTTAAAAATTTATTCAAAAATTTTGATCACACAACCCTGAGCACAGAAAAATTTCATAAAATGCCCGGCATGAATTAAAATCTGTGCCATCTTAGCTACTGCCTACTATTCTACTGTACACTGCCTACTTTAATTTAATCGTCCATTCAAATTCAAAAACAGAAACCTCCTGCCCATCTTCATTTACCCCATGAGAACGCATCCAAAAGGTTTGCCCCTCCCCTGTCTTAATAGTTTCTTCAATAGCAGCAGATATAAGATGAGCGTCATTACAGATAAAACTAATTTTGCCGGTTGCTTTTTTGGTAAACCTGGATTTATTCTGCGCAACAAGCATTGAAATGGGCTTTTTTGATGCCTTAATTGAAGACATTACCAGCGCACCTGTACTTAATTCGGCAGCCATAGCCTGTACTGCAAAATATAAAGAGTTAAAAGGATTTTGATTGATCCAGCTGTGTTTTACGGTTGTAAGGCAGTGGTTTTCATCAATCTCCTTAACCCTTACGCCAGTTAGCCATGCGCTGGGCAGCTTAAACATTAAGAAGGTATTTAATTTTTGGGAGGAAACTTCCATACTTAGTAAGAATTTTTCTAAAAGTATTCAATTTTAATAACATCCTCAAATGTTAAATTCTCAAGCCTAAATAAAAATTATAGTACTTTGTTTTGCATAATACCATCTTTAAGATATATATTTGCATTAGAAAATCATTCAAATGAACAATCAATCAACAAATCCCGACAAAACAGTGGCAGCTTTAATCCACTTATCCACCTTTAGTCAATTCTTCTTTCCGTTTGGAAATTTTATTTTTCCTTTGATCTTTTGGACGGCAAAAAAGAACGACCCGTTTGTAAATGAGCATGGCAAACAAGCTCTAAACTTTCAGATAAGCCTGTTCCTGTATGCTTTTTTCCTGGTAATGGTAGGAGTAGCTGGTGCCATACTTATAGGGCTCAACATTAACTTCGAGGATTCATTTTATATAAATGATCATCATCAATGGATAGGAAATCCTCTTGAGGCAGGTCCTGTTACCATTTATATCATGACAATGGCCCTCCTGGTTCTTGCGCTCTTTGTACTGAATGTCTACGGAGTAGTTTCAGCTACCATTAAGGCTGGTGAAGGAAAATTTTACAAATACCCACTGGCCATTAATTTTTTAAATGCCGGTAAGCCTCAAGATCTATTTACAGCTTCAGGTAATTCTGAAGATCAATCCGTTTAAAAATATCCTCATCAAATATTTTCTAATCATCAATCAATCAAAAAATGAACAGTTCAACAACATTCAAAACTCAACACTATGAAGATTGAAAACACGAAGGCACAAATGCGCAAAGGTGTTTTGGAATACTGCATTTTATCTGTTTTAAGAGATAATGATGCATATGTAGCCGAAATTCTGGATACCTTAAAAGGCGCCAAACTCCTGGTGGTAGAAGGCACTATTTATCCTTTATTAACCCGCCTCAAAAATGCCGGCTTACTTTCTTATCGCTGGGAAGAATCTACCAGCGGCCCACCAAGAAAATATTACGGCCTCACAGAAACCGGAAAAATTTTTCTTAAAGAGCTCACCCATACATGGGAAGAACTGCAAACCGCAGTGACAATTGTAACCACCCAAAAAACTAAAAATCATGAATAAGACAGTCAATATAAATCTCGCCGGCATTTTCTTTCATATTGATGAAGATGCTTATGCCAGGCTACAACATTACCTTGAGGCTATAAAACGATCTCTCACCAACACCTCTGGCCAGGAGGAGATCATTCATGATATTGAAGCCCGGATAGCCGAACTTTTTGCTGAAAAGATCAAAAATGAAAGACAGGTAATCGGGATACGGGAAGTAGACGAAGTGATCTCTGTGATGGGACAACCCGAAGATTATGTCATTGATGACGAGATCTTTGAGGATGAACCAGTGTATACCAAAACAAGAGGTAAAAAACTATTTCGAGATACAGAGCACAGTTATGTAGGAGGAGTATCATCGGGGCTTGCTCATTATACAGGGATTGATGCTGTATGGATAAGAATCCTGTGGATTCTCCTTACCATTTTTTCTACCGGCGCTTTTATACTCATTTATATCGCTCTTTGGATCTTTGTGCCCGAAGCTAAAACCACTGCCGATAAACTTGCCATGCGTGGGGAACCGGTAACCATTAGCAACATTGAACGCAAAATAAGAGAGGGGTTCGATGATGTGTCGGGAAAGGTAAAAGACATCAACTACGAGAAATACGGTTATAAGGCCCGCGCCGGTGCAAACTCGGCTGCGACCGCAGTAGGTGATGTCGTAAAATTCATTCTTAACCTGTTCGTGAAACTTATTGGGATATTTCTCATCCTCATAGCCGGATCTACACTTATAGGTTTGTTTATTGGGCTGTTTTCAATAGGCACCTTTGGGATCATTGAAGCCCCATGGACAGATTTTGTGGAAATCGCCGGCCCTGGCGCAGACAGTATCTGGGTTATTTCAATACTGGCCTTCTTTTCTGTGGGCATCCCGTTCTTTTTCCTGTTCATCCTGGGGTTAAAGATCCTCGTCAAAAACCTGAGATCTATTGGAAGAACTGCAAAGCTGGTGCTATTAGGACTTTGGATTATCTCTGTACTCGGTTTGATCTTCTTCGGAATTCAACAGGCTACCGAAAGAGCTTTTGATGGAGAAGTGAGAATTTCTGAAAATCTTCCTGTAGAAGCCAATGACACTTTATATGTCAACATGATGGGAGATCCGCAGTTTGATTCTACCCCATATCAATCAGGTGATTTCAACATCTCCTATGACGATAGCAACAAAAAAGTGATCTGGTCTCAGAATGTGCAGTTGATTGTGAAATCTACTTCCGATTCAACCGGGAGAATGGAGATCGTTAAAATTGCTGAAGGTAAAACCTATGATGAAGCCAGGCAGAGAGCCGAAGAGATAAATTACCGTACAAGTTTCTCTAACGGAAATCTTGACCTAAGCGGAATCCTAACGACAGATCCTTCCAACAAGCACAGAGAACAAAAAGTACAAGTTACTCTATTTCTTCCAATAGGAACAGTGCTTTACGCCGCAGATAATACCTATTCCTTCCATAGGAATACAGATTATTACGGAGATATTCTTCACAACGGTTATGAAGAACAGTATCTTAAGATCACCCGTGAGGGCGCAGAATGTCTCGATTGCCCTGCCGAGGAAGAAGATCCCTGGAGTGATTCTGAAACTGACTGGGATACTGAAGAAAGCACGGAGGAACCTTTTAAAGAAGATTTCCCCAATGAAGAACAATCCTCTATTGAAACCGATACAATAACGGGAGAATGAGTGTTCTTATAGAGATTTTAATTGCCATCTTTCTCAATTTCCTGGTTTCTACAGGAGATGAGGAAGTTAAACCCGAGCAACCGGAAAATGCGGGAATCGAACAGGTTTCCAAAGCTACTTCCGATGAATGTTAGAATCCTACCTTAAATAAAACGAGGTCGTCTACAAAGCAATTTTTAGGCGACCTTTTTTCTTGGATAATTTTTCAAGAAAGGTTTTTCTTTTTTTTTGGTTTTTATCGAGGATTGAAAAAATGTTTAGAAAAACCTTCTCTAGGCTATACTGACTTCTTTAAGTTATGTGCCATGGCTATTAGCCCTATTTCTGTAGTTACTTTCTACATTCCCCGTAGCATAAATCGCTTGGAGCCCATATTTTGCTTAATATTTCCAAAGACTGCCCCTACATCCCAGCACCTTCGCTTACGATGAGCTATCACAACTTCACTGAGCAGTAAATTTTTCGCTTTCTTTTTTAGGTGGACCAGATTGTGTTATGTTCAATTACCCTCCCTTTTGCCCTAAAGCAACCGCCCCGCAGTGGACAGCCATGGCAGTTTTAAGCCTGATAGCAGTGGATTGCTTTAGTAAAGTCATTCTTGATTTTACTTTGGTAGGTGTCGGTTTCTGAATACAGGGTGATTTTTTGGAACCAGATCATCATAGCTGAGGGAATAAGACTTAAAAACTACTTTTCTGCTCATACATTAAAAATAAGCAGCTACACCTTTTTAAACAAAAAAAAAAGCGCTGCCAAATGACAGCGCTTTAAAAATTATCTCCAAAGTTCCTCCCCTTTCCAAGGGGAGGTTAGGAGGGGTTTACTTCACTTCTTCGAAGTCAACGTCTTCTACATCGTCACCTTGCTTGGCATCGCCTCCGGCTTGTCCACCTTCGGCTCCGGTAGCTCCCTGTTGTGGGCCACCTGGCTGTCCGCCAGCTTCGGCTTGTGCTTTGTACATTTCTTCAGAAGCTACTTTCCATGCCTCATTGATCTTGTCTAATGCAGGCTGAATAGTTTCTACTTCTTTAGTCTCATAAGCTTTCTTAAGCTCTTCCAAAGCGTCTTCGATTGGCTTCTTCTTATCATCAGAAAGTTTATCACCAAATTCTTTCAACTGACTTTCAGTTTGGAAAATCATAGCATCGGCTTCGTTCAGCTTATCTACTTTTTCTTTGGCTTTTTTATCGCTTTCGGCATTCGCTTCAGCTTCCTGCTTCATCTTTTGGATCTCTTCTTCGGTAAGACCAGAAGAAGCCTCGATCCTAATATCCTGAGATTTACCTGTAGCTTTATCTGTAGCGCTTACTTTGATGATACCGTTGGCATCGATGTCAAAGGTCACTTCAATTTGAGGTGTTCCTCTTCGTGCCGGTGGAATTCCGTCAAGGTGGAATCTACCAATGGTCTTATTATCATTTGCCATTGGGCGCTCTCCCTGCAACACGTGGATCTCAACAGATGGCTGATTATCGGCCGCAGTAGAGAATACCTGTGATTTCTTGGTTGGGATAGTAGTGTTTGACTCAATTAATTTGGTCATTACACCACCCATAGTTTCAATACCAAGAGAAAGCGGAGTAACATCAAGAAGCAATACATCTTTTACATCTCCTGTAAGTACACCACCCTGGATCGCAGCACCAATCGCTACAACCTCGTCAGGATTCACTCCTTTTGATGGTTTCTTTCCGAAGAAGCTTTCAACTTCCTGTTGGATTTTAGGGATACGGGTTGATCCACCAACAAGGATTACCTCGTCGATATCACTTTTTGAAAGACCTGCATCGCTAAGTGCTTTTTGAACAGGATCCATAGAACGTTTCACCAAAGTATCGGCAAGTTGCTCAAATTTAGATCTTGTTAAAGTCTCTACAAGGTGCTTAGGCCCGCTTGCAGTAGCAGTAACGTATGGCAGGTTAATTTCGGTTTGAGAAGAAGAGGAAAGCTCGATTTTAGCTTTTTCTGCAGCTTCTTTCAAACGCTGAAGTGCCATAGGATCTTTTCTAAGGTCGATATCTTCAGCTTTTTGGAATGTATCTGCAAGCCAGTCGATGATCACCTCATCAAAATCATCACCTCCAAGGTGCGTATCACCATTTGTAGAAAGTACTTCAAATACTCCGTCTCCTAATTCAAGGATAGAGATATCAAATGTACCACCACCAAGGTCATAAACAGCGATCTTCTGATCCTGAGATTTTTTATCAAGTCCGTAAGCAAGTGCAGCTGCAGTTGGCTCGTTAATGATCCTTCTTACTTTAAGGCCAGCAATCTCTCCTGCTTCTTTTGTAGCCTGGCGCTGAGAGTCATTAAAGTATGCAGGCACGGTAATTACCGCTTCGGTCACATCCTGTCCAAGATAATCTTCGGCAGTTTTCTTCATTTTTTGAAGCACCATCGCAGAAAGTTCCTGCGGAGTGTATTTACGTCCGTCGATCTCCACACGCGGAGTATCATTGTCACCTTTTACTACTTTATAAGGAACTCTTCCTGCTTCTTTAGAAACTTCAGAATATTTATTTCCCATAAACCTCTTGATAGAGGAAATGGTTTTTTGTGGGTTAGTTACAGCCTGGCGCTTTGCAGGATCCCCTACTTTTATTTCGCCTCCTTCTACAAAAGCAATTACAGAAGGAGTAGTTCTTTTTCCTTCGGCATTAGGTATTACCGTTGGCTCGTTACCTTCCATTACGGCAACACAAGAGTTGGTAGTACCTAAGTCGATTCCAATTATTTTACTCATAATTCTATAGGTTGTTATTTATTATTTCTGATTTTTTTGAACAACCTCTTAAAGTCAATCATTATGCCACCCGAAATTATATGACAGGATGTCATAAAAGAAAGACAGATAGCTGACTCCTTCAAGTTAAGACCTACTGCCTACCTTAAGAAGTTCCTGCCATTGTGTGGTATAATACGGGCTTCGATGTTTTTTAATAAGCTCCCATTCCTGCTTTCGTCTGCCGGTAATAGCTGAAGCGACTGTGGCCTTTCCATATTTGTTATTGATACCATCAAAAACTTTCATAAGCACAGGATTAGAAATTTTGGAAGGTTGTTCAAATAAATTAGCCTGCACATATTCCTGTGGAATAATTCCGCTCAAATTAACTCCTACTTTCTTATAGCGAAAACCTGGTTTATATATTCTATGTAAGGCTTTTCTTGCTTCGCTTATCAAAACAAATGTATTATTGGTAGGAACAGGCAAAGTCACAGTACAACTTTCAGAATATCGTTTATCAATTTTACTGTGATAATTGGTATGCACAAACACCTGCACATATGAAGCGCATGAACCCTGTGCCCGCATCACCTCGCTTACCTCGCTAATGTAATAAGCACATGCTTCTTCAATCATGTCGAGATCTTCCAGTCGCTTTCCGAAGGACTTTGCTGTACCTATTCCTTTTTTAGGTTTAGGGATAGTGGTAAATTCTATACATGATTCCCCTCTCAATTCACGCCACAAACGTTCTCCAACTACAGTCATCTCCTTACGCACCCAGGCAAGAGGCGTGTTGTGTGCAAAATCAAACGCAGTAAACACTTTCTTTTCCTGAAGCCGCCTGGCATGTTGCCTTCCTATTCCCCATACATCACCAATTTTTACTTTTTTTAAAGCTGCTTTTCTTTTTTCTTCAGAATCAATTATATATACATGGTCGTGCACTTCCTCTTTTTTAGCTATCCGGTTTGCCAGTTTAGCCAGAACCTTTGTAGGAGCAATACCTACCCCCACCGGTAAACCCGTATACCGAAGAATCTGTTCTTTAATATTGCTGCCGTACTTAGGAAGGTCTAAATGATTTATGCCAGTTAATTCTACAAAAGCTTCATCAATACTGTAAACTTCTACCATTGGAGAAAAAGTCTTCAAAATATTCATCACCCGCTGGGACATTTCTCCATATAAGGTGTAATTAGAAGAAAAGAAAGTCACATTATTTTTTTCCAGAATATCTTTAATCTTAAAGACAGGCTCAAACATGGGGATATGTGCCAGAGATTTAGCCTCTTTATTTGCTGCTATTACACAGCCATCATTGTTGCTTAACACTACTACCGGCTTCCCCAAAAGATCGGGTCTAAAAACTTGTTCGCAGGAAGCATAAAAGCTATTACAATCTACCATTGCAATCATATCATAGCATGAATTATATAAGTAACCACCCCCCACAACAGAAATTCAGGCTGCGTAGATTTACCTGAAAATTGCACAATATCAAATTCCCCATCTTTTATTATAAGTGCAATACGACCTGGTTTAAGCTCCATAGACCGGTCTATAATTAGAACATCTTTATCCCAAATATTAAATTTAGACCAGTTATTGCCTTCAACTCTAATGAAAAATGTCGCATCCTGATTGTAAATCAATTCACTATTTAAATCTATTGGCGCCTCGTAATAATGAGTAGCCGCACTAGGAAACCCTGTTTGCTTTGAAACTTCTGCAGCGTGTCTTTCTTTTCGCTTCTGTATCTTTCCAAAAGTATTTACTTGCATGCTTCAAAATTAGGAAATATTCCATAATAACATGGATTATTTCCTAATTATTTTATACGGTCATTCAAAAAGAAAGATTTAATTTTACCCAAATTTTTATTCCTGAATGCAAAAAATCGAAAGTATCAGCGTTTTTGACATGCTTAAAATAGGAGTTGGTCCTTCCAGCTCCCACACCCTTGGCCCATGGCGGGCAGCCGAAAGGTGGATCGGGGAATTAAAGCAAGCCGGAAAATTTGATGAAGTAGAAAAGGTGACCATCAACCTGTACGGATCTCTTTCCCTTACCGGAAAAGGCCACGCTACAGATCTTGCCTCTGTCCTTGGGCTTTTAGGCTATGATCCTGTCACTGTTCCCGTAGAGAATATTGATCCCGAGATTAATAACATCCGTACTTTTAACCGGCTTAATCTGAACGGCGAGCGCAGTATTGACTTTAGCCTCGAAAACGATATCGTTTTTAACAAGAAGTTCCTGCCATTTCATCCTAACGGAATGAAATTCACAGCCCGACTTTCCTCCGGAAAAACAACCTCCTCCACGTTCTATTCTATTGGCGGCGGATTTGTAGTAAAGGAAGAACGAAAGAATGCCAAGAAGCAGCTGAAGAAATTCAAGGAATTCCCTTTTCCAATTGTAAAAGGAACTGATCTTGCGGCATTTTGCAAACAGGAGAATAAGAAGATTTCCGAAATAGTTTATGAGAATGAAAAATCCCTTCGGACTGAAGAAGAAATTGACGCCGGACTCAAAGCTGTATGGGATGTAATGCTGGAATCTATGTACCTGGGCTGCCATACTGAAGGTACACTTCCCGGCGGACTAAACGTGCGCCGCCGTGCTCCCGATTCTCACAAGAAGCTCATTGGAGATTCAAAGTATGACACCAAGGAAGAATGGATTGAAGCCATTCGAAATACCGAAGTAAAATTCCGGTCCATTCTCAAGTGGGTTAGCTGTTTCGCTTTGGGAGTAAATGAAGTGAACGCATCTCTTGGTAGAGTTGTCACCGCACCAACCAATGGTAGTGCCGGAGTGATTCCTGCTGTGCTCATGTATTATCTCACGATTGAAAACCACAACGCCGGATTTGAAAAGATCAAACAGTTCCTACTCGTTGCCGGAGAAATTGGAAGTTTATTTAAAAAAGGGGCTACCATATCGGCAGCTATGGGAGGTTGCCAGGCAGAAATCGGGGTTTCCTCCTCCATGGCTGCCGGGGCTTTGGCCGAAGTCATGGGCGGTACTCCCGAGCAGGTGATGATGGCTTCTGAAATTGCCATGGAACACCACCTCGGCCTCACCTGTGACCCTATCGCCGGATTGGTTCAAATCCCCTGTATTGAGAGAAACTCCATGGGTGCCATAAAAGCCATTAACGCCGCCGAAATGGCCATGGATGCAGATTCTATCCACGCTAAAGTTCCGCTCGATAAGGTGATCGAAACTATGTGGGAAACTGCAAAAGATATGAACTCAAAGTACAAAGAGACTTCAGAAGGTGGACTGGCGGTAAGGGTGAGTTTGAGTGACTGTTAAACCTCCCCACCCTGCGGGCACCCCTCCTTGAAAAAAGGAGGGGAACACTTTGAAGTTGCGGGCAACTTCCCTGCCTGAAGGCAGGTTCAGGAGACAACCTCCGCTAAAGAAGATCCCTTCCTGCCGCAGGCAGAGTGAACGCGGAGCGAAACCAGCTTAAAGACAACTTCTCCACTTGTGGAGGGTTTCGCGGAGCGGAAATGTCTCCAACAGCTCCCCTCCTTTTTTCAAGGAGGGGTGGCAGGCGATAGCCTGACGGGGTGGTCAGGGGTTACACCCGCGCAGCGGGACGAAGTCCACCAAACCAAACCTAGTACTGTAGCTTCGAAAGCAACACAATCTGCCCCAAATGATAAGCATCATGTTGAATGATCCCCTGGATCAAATAATAAAACCGCTGCCCGTTCCCCGGATAGGTCTTTTCGAGATCTTCATCTTTTAAGCCATCAAAAAATAACAGCCATTCCTGCTGGGTCTCTTCCAGATCCTGCAAAGTCCGCTGCCACGCCTCTTCAGAAGGATCTTCAATTTTTCTAATAAAATTATCTTCGGGAACAGGGACAATAGTGCCAGATAAACGCTTCAGGATCATGCGCCGCCACTCAATGATATGATTGAGGATTTGCCAAATGGAATTTCGGCCTTCAGCAATTTTTTTAAAAGCTTTTTCCGCAGAAATTTCATGAAGTGTCTGCTTCAGAGTGACATCAATCCATGGATCGCCATTATAGAGTTGTGAAAATTCCTGTTTTAATCTTTGTGTTTCCATGCTATTTGAGTTTCTTATATTCACAACCTTCCCTCCTTCTGGTATCAATAAGATAAATGATCTTCCATTCGCCCTTCTGCTTCAAAAGCTGAAAATTATTCACGCCGCAGTGGCTAAAGGTGTCATTAAGGTAAAAAGAATAAGGCGTCCAGGCATTTGCCATGTCGCCATCGATTTTGATCACATACTCGTGAAGCACTTCCTTGAAAGTAGTCTTCAGAGGAATGGAAACAATTCCTTTCAGCAGCTTTTCAAGCTCCTCATTCACTAATTGTGGGACCCCGTCTTCTCCCTTTGCAATAGTCTGTATCACAGGATCTTCATAAAAAACGGATTTCATCATCAAAGAATCCCTGGCATGGAAACCTTCAAAAAAAGTATGCACCACTTCTTTTACCTTTTCTTCTTCCGAAGAGGTCTGCGCGAAAGCCAGGGTGCCAAAAATGACAAAAACAGCAGTGGTTACAAGTCTTTTCATGTGTTCAGTTTTGAATGTAATTTAGTACTTTTACCTGAATTTTAATTTTACAACTATGTCAGTCGCCAAGAAGCAATATAAAAGAATCACTACCAAATCGCTGGTTGAAATGAAAGCCCAGGGAGAGAAAATTTCAATGCTTACCTCCTATGACTTTTCGATGGCAAAAATAGTTGACGGTGCAGGGATAGACGTAATTTTGGTAGGAGATTCGGCCAGTAATGTGATGGCGGGACATGAAACTACACTTCCTATTACGCTTGACCAGATGATCTATCATGCGGTTAGTGTGGTGCGGGCGGTAGAACGGGCCTTGGTGGTTGTTGATCTTCCCTTCGGAAGCTATCAAAGTGATCCAAAAGAAGCCTTGCGTTCAGCGATAAGGATCATGAAAGAAAGCGGCGGACATGCAGTGAAGCTGGAAGGTGGAAAAGAGATCAAAGATTCCGTAAAACGTATCCTTAACGCCGGAATTCCGGTGATGGGCCACCTAGGGTTAACTCCGCAGTCCATCTACAAATTTGGAACCTACACGGTACGTGCTAAAGAAGAAGCTGAAGCTGAAAAACTGAAAACCGATGCGCTTATGCTCGAAAAAGCCGGTTGTTTTGCACTGGTATTAGAAAAAGTACCTGCCAAACTGGCCAAAGAAGTTGCTGAAAGCTTAACCATTCCTGTAATTGGAATTGGCGCCGGAAATGGTGTTGACGGACAGGTACTTGTAGTTCACGACATGATTGGTATGACCCACGAGTTTAATCCAAGATTCCTAAGAAGGTATTTAGACCTGTATTCAGAAATGACGAAGGCGTTCGAGCAATATCGGGATGATGTGAAGAGCAGGAATTTCCCATCAGATGATGAACAATATTAGAGAAGTTCAGAGTTAGGAGTTGGTTCTGAGAAGTAACTGTAAATAATGAAAATAGCGTATTCAAAAAGGCGACTTTATTCCAACCTTGTGTTGGGAGGACTTTTCGTCATTTTAGGTGGTCTCAAAATATATGAAGGAACCGCCAGCTATTTCACTTCTTTTCAGCTTCTCCTCGGAATATTATTGGTTGGCACTTTCTTTTTTGAAAAAAAGCATCAATATCTGAGTATTCAAAAAAGATTATTAACAAAGAATTCTCTCCGAAAGAAATCAATTGAGCTTGATAAAATTGAGCAGGTACAGTCTTTTCCCGGCAGGATAAAACTTTTTACTTCCGAAGAAAAGCTTAGCATCAATACTGAAGTCATAGAAAACGACTCGTTGCACAAACTCTTAAGCACTTTGGGTTCTTTGGAAGTGGAGCAAAATCCGTTTGTTGGCTATGCTACAAAACCCATTTAAAATTTGCCATTTTTGGAACACAAAACAATTTCCACTCCTCAAAACCTTCTGGTACTTTACGAAGACAATCATTTGATCATCGTAAATAAACGTCCTGGGGATATAGTGCAGGGGGATAAAACAGGAGATGTGCCACTTAGCGAAGTGGTAAAGGAATATATCAAGATCAAGTACGATAAACCCGGAAATGTATATCTTGGAGTTGTCCATCGACTCGATCGCCCTACCAGCGGGATTGTGTTGTTCTCCAAAACCTCTAAGGCACTTCCCCGTCTCAACAAGCTATTTAAAGAAAAGGAGGCGAAAAAGACGTATTGGGCAGTGGTAAAGAATGCTCCGCCAAAGCAACAGGACACCTTGGTGCATTTCATGAAGCGAAATCCTAAACAGAATAAATCTTACGCACACATCAAGGAAGTACCAGACTCCAAAAAAGCCATTTTAGAGTACCGGGTTATAAAAGAACTAAATAATTATTACCTCCTGGAGATCGATTTGCATACCGGCAGGCATCACCAGATTAGGAGCCAGTTATCTTCTATCGGCTGCCCAATAAAAGGTGATCTCAAGTACGGTTTTGACCGCAGCAATAAAGACGGCAGTATTCACCTACATGCCCGGAAGCTGGTTTTTAACCATCCGGTAAAAAAGGAAATGCTGGAAGTCATTGCTCCGCCACCAAATGATCCCATATGGGAGGCTTCCAGGGCCTGATCTTTCTTACCTGGAGACCAGTTTCACCTTTTCGGCAATAATTTCGGCAACAGGCCGGTCTTCAATCCGGCTTTCGAGCCAGGACAGTATATCAAGATATAAGAATGCCCTTCGTTCATAAGGATGATCTTCGTAAACCTTCAGCGTACTGTGAAGCTTCCTAAATTCATCTTTAATGTACAGAGGAGAAACTTCGGGTAAATTCCGAAGAAACCTTATCATTTCCTTTTGAACTTTATGCATATCGTTCATTTTAATAAGGAATTTGTACGTTGACTTCACCAGGCTTTCAAGATGATAATCCTTTCCTGCCTCGTAATGGGCAACAAGGTTTAGAATTCTTGAGAAGCACATGAGGTCTTCCCTTACTTCCAAAGATTTATTGTCAATGATCCTTTTCAGAAAGTCTATACACTTTGTGTAATTTCCATTTCCGAAGTATAAAGAGGCAATTTTATAGTAGAAAATCATGATATGGTGCCCATCTATCCGGGAGCCATACTTCTTGATTTTCTTCTCAATTTTCTCTACCAGCGTATCCCCGTTATCAAAATCTCCTTTCATAAACCTAAGGTTGAGTTTATTTGAATAAACGTAGAGAAACGACAGGGTGCCTATGTTGTCATCATCAGGAATTTTGGGGTCTTTTAGAGTTTCCTCGAGATGTTTGAGCGTCTTTTCAAAAAGTGCAGTATGATTGAGATAAAACAACGATTCCAGCAAATAGTGATTTCCTTTTAAATAAGAAACAGGGTGCACGCTAATGAGGTGAGGATATTCCTTAAAAAGATCTATCCATTTGGAAGAATACCGGTAACAGGAAATAAAATTCTGGGAAATAAAGCTATACCACAAATGGGCTTTATATAACCACAGCTTTTCCCGGAAACCGAGTTTTGCAATATCAAATTCGGGCAGATTTTGTTTGAAATAATCACGAATAGTATCCGATTCTTCCTGAGTACGGGCGTGGCCCATCTTCAGAAAAATGTTATAAAGCTGAAGGGAAAGGTTGGAGAGCTTTCCCGAAATGAGATTGAGTTCGGTGAGGTCTTTAGTTTCCTGTACCAGGGTCTCTGCCCTGTTGTGCGTACTGCGGGTGATGTATTGAGACTCGATGATCTTCTCCCACTCAAGAATATCATAAGCCAGTACTTTCTCTTCATAATGCAGTGCTGTAGCCTTCACTTTCTCCAGGATCTTAAGGCTTTGTTTATAAAGCCCTTTTCGATATAAGATGTAAGCAAAATCCATCTGCTCCCTAATATTAATAGGTACACTTTGATGTACGGGATTTAATTTTAGACTTATGAGTAACTGCTTATAAAGATGGGCTTTGATGTTGGAAAGCTGCTGTTTGCTTATCGCTGTATTCTTTAGAATATATTCTTCATCATATTTCTTTTGCCTGGACATTACTTTGAACAGGTTTAGAAATTTACTGTCACTATTCACCCCAATTCGGCCAACGTACAGGGTAAACTGTCGTTTTTCGGAAGGTGAAAGTGACTTAATAAGAGAAAACAGGTTATCGGTTAATTCATTGGTCATTGTAACAAGATCAGGTGCAACTTATTGAAAATCAAATACTTTAAACTCTAATTTTATATTTAATTGTCGTAATAACAGGTATTTATTTCCTATGAAGGGAAATGAGCTGGTTAAATTAGTCAAAGTTATTGTAAAGTAAATTTTATTTGATATGAGTAAAGAAAGGGTACAAATTTTTGACACCACCCTGAGAGATGGGGAGCAAGTACCGGGTTGTAAACTTGAAACCAGGCAAAAACTGAAGATTGCTGAAAAGCTGGAAGCGCTGGGAGTAGATGTTATAGAGGCAGGATTTCCTGTTTCAAGCCCCGGCGATTTTAAATCGGTATCTGAAATCTCCAAACTCGTTAAAAATACCAGCGTTTGCGGACTCACCCGGGCCGTAAAGAAAGATATAGAAGTTGCTGCCGAAGCATTAAAACCTGCTAAAAGGCCAAGAATTCACACCGGGATTGGAACTTCAGATTCTCACATTAAGTATAAATTTAATTCCACCCGCGAAGAGATTATCGTGAGGGCGAGGGAAGCAGTTTCCTATGCCAAAAATTTTGTAGATGACGTGGAATTTTATGCTGAAGATGCCGGACGCACCGACAATGAGTTCCTGGCCCGTGTATGTACCGCCGCAGTAGAAGCAGGTGCCACCGTATTAAATATACCCGATACTACGGGATATTGCCTTCCTGAAGAATACGGACAAAAGATAAAATACCTAAAAGAGAATGTAAAAAACATCGAGAATGTAATTATTTCCTGTCATTGTCACAATGATCTTGGGCTTGCCACCGCAAATGCCATTGCAGCAATTAGAAATGGCGCCCGCCAGGTGGAATGTACCATAAACGGCATTGGGGAACGTGCAGGTAATACAGCTCTTGAAGAAGTAATTATGATTTTGAGGCAGCACCCCGACCTTAACTTTACTACTAACCTGAACCCAAAACTATTATTTGAATTAAGCAACCTCGTTTCGAGGGAAATGGGAATGGTAGTACAACCAAATAAAGCTATTGTTGGGGCTAATGCCTTCGCGCACAGCTCGGGCATTCACCAGGATGGGGTCATTAAAAACCGGGAAACTTACGAAATCATAGATCCTGCAGATGTAGGAGTCACAGAATCGGCTATTATTCTCACTGCAAGAAGTGGCAGGGCTGCACTTGCCTATAAAGCCAAAATTATGGGATATGAACTAACCAAATTGCAGTTAGATATTGTCTATGCCACCTTCCTTAGTTATGCCGATGTTAAAAAAGAAGTAGCAGATACAGACTTACATGAGATTATGGACTTAAGTTTTAAAAACCGAGCCTCTGCCTAATGAAGAAGACGTTATTTGATAAGATTTGGGACTCGCATGTTGTGGAATCAATCCCTAACGGGCCAGATGTCTTGTATATTGATAAACACCTCATCCATGAAGTTACCAGCCCCCAGGCCTTTAATGAATTAAAGGAGCGGGGCATTTCGGTTTACAGGCCCGACAAGATTGTTGCCACTGCCGATCATAATACGCCTACATTAAATCAACATTTACCTATAAAGGATCTCCTGTCAAGAAAACAACTGTCGGAGCTAACGCAAAACTGCGAAGAGAATAATATCCAGCTTTACGGGTTGGGACACCCTTACAATGGAATTGTGCATGTTATGGCCCCCGAATTAGGTATTACCCAACCGGGAATGACCATAGTATGTGGAGATAGCCATACCTCAACGCACGGTGCCTTTGGAACCATTGCCTTTGGTATTGGAACCAGCCAGGTGGCCCAGGTTTTTGCCAGCCAGTGTCTTCTGGTAGAGAAACCGAAAAAGATGAGGGTGAATGTCAATGGAAAGTTGAAAAAAGGAGTGCTCCCAAAAGATGTTATTCTCTACATCATCAGCAAGCTGGGAACAAATTCGGGTACAGGGTACTTCTGTGAATATGCAGGAGATGTATTCGAAAATATGTCTATGGAAGGACGTATGACGGTTTGTAATATGAGCATTGAAATGGGAGCCCGTGGCGGACTTATTGCTCCAGATGATACTACTTTCAATTATGTTGAAGGAAAAGAATTTGCTCCTAAAGGAGAGGAATTTGAGAAACGAAAGGCATACTGGAAAACCCTTAAAACTGACGAAAATGCTGTTTTTGACAAAGAAGTGAGTTTTGAGGCTGAAGATATTGAACCTATGGTTACCTATGGCACCAATCCCGGCATGGGAATAAAACTTACAGGCTCTATCCCTACTGGCGCAGGTAAAAGCGCAGATAAAGCTTTGGAATACATGGGATTTGTGCAGGGGGAATCTCTTCTTGACAAACCGGTGAACTGGATCTTTATTGGAAGCTGCACCAATTCGCGAATAGAAGATTTTAGAGTAGCAGCGTCTTACATCAAAGGGAAGCAAAAAGCTGCTAACGTTAACGCTTTAATTGTTCCCGGCTCCCGGCAGGTAGCCGACCAAATTAAAGCCGAAGGACTTCAGGAGATCTTTGAAAATGCCGGTTTTACTTTGCGCCAGCCCGGTTGTTCGGCCTGTCTTGCCATGAATGATGATAAGATTCCCGCAGGAGAATATTGTGTTTCTACCAGTAACAGAAACTTTGAAGGTAGACAGGGCCAGGGAGCAAGAACTATTCTTGCCAGCCCATTAACAGCAGCAGCCACAGCTGTAGCAGGAAAATTAGTTGACTTTACCAAAAGCCTGAATTAAATGGAAAAATTTATAAAACTTACTGCCACTGCTGTACCTCTCGAAACTGAAAACATAGACACAGACCAGATCATTCCTGCCCGATTCTTAAAAGCGACAGATAAGGCCGGTTTTGGTGAAAATCTTTTCCGGGACTGGAGATATACAAAGGATGAAAATCTTAACCCGGATTTCAGTCTTAACAACCCATCTTACGCGGGCCCTATCCTTGTAGCCGGAGACAACTTTGGGTGCGGCTCAAGCAGGGAACATGCCGCATGGGCTCTTAAAGCCTATGGATTTAAGGTTGTAGTTTCAAGCTACTTTGCAGACATTTTTAAAGGAAATGCCCTGAATAACGGACTCCTTCCGGTACAAGTCTCTCCCGAGTTCCTGGAAAAGCTATTTGACTACCTCAATTCACAGCCTTCAGGAGAGATTATTGTCGATCTTGAAAATCAACAAATCAGCATAAAAGATTCGGGAGAAGCTGAAAATTTTGAAATAGATCCTTACAAAAAGACCTGTATGTTAAATGGTTATGACGATATAGATTTTCTATTAAGCAGGCGCAACGCAATCAAGAAATACGAAGACAAACAATTACAAATATGAAGTTGAAAATAGCAGTATTACCGGGAGATGGAATTGGACCAGAGGTGACAAAACAATCAGTAAAAATTTTAAAGGCAATAGATGAACGTTTTGACCATGATTTTGAATTTGAAGAAGCAATAGTGGGCGCCATTGCCATAGACCGCACCGGAGACCCGCTCCCCCATTCTACCTTAGAATTATGTAAAGAGTCTGATGCAGTTTTGTTTGGTGCGATTGGCCATCCAAAATATGATAATGACCCTGCCGCTAAAGTCAGGCCAGAACAGGGGTTATTAAAATTGAGAAAAGAACTTGGACTATATGCCAACATTAGGCCGGTAAGAGCTTACGAAAATCTGCTGGAGCACTCCCCTTTGCGCCCCGAACGAATCGCAGGAGCCGATATGGTGATTTACAGAGAACTCACCGGCGGAATCTATTTTGGAGAAAAAAGCACCAGCGAAGATGGTCAAACTGCAAACGATCTTTGCACCTACAGCACCTACGAAATTGAAAGACTCGCCCACCTTGCTTTTAAGGCAGCACAAAAGAGGAAAAAGAAACTTACTCTTATAGATAAAGCAAACGTGCTGGAAACTTCGCGCTTATGGAGAAAGACAGTAACAAATATGGCTAAAGAATATCCAGATGTAAGCCTTGATTTTCTCTTTATAGACAATGCGGCCATGCAAATGGTGCTTGATCCAAAACAATTTGATGTGATCGTTACAGAAAATATGTTTGGAGATATTATATCCGACGAGGCCAGCGTTATTGGTGGTAGTATAGGCTTGCTGGCTTCAGCTTCAGTGGGTTTTGAAAATGCTCTTTTTGAGCCTATACATGGATCATTCCCGCAGGCCACGGGGAAAGGAATTGCCAACCCTGTAGCTTCAATTTTATCTGCAGCACTTCTACTCGATCATTTCAATCTAAACCGGGAAGCCGATGTAATTAGAAAAGCAGTTGAAGAAAGCATCAAACTGAATGTTTGTACACAAGATCTAAACAAGAACAATCATTACTCTACAGAAAAAGTGGGTGATTTTCTTGAAGGAAGAATAAGTGAGTCTGAGCATCATCACATCAATGATAATAACCTCACTATTGGCCAAATGACAATAATTTAGAATGGTTGTCTATTGCCTGTAGAGGCTGTCTTAAAGTTATTGAAAGTGTTCTTCTGAATTTATTCAGAAACAAATTGATCAGGCTACCGGTGTTTGCACAACCCGATAACCTGATCAATTAATTCAACCACTATCAATATTTTAGACAGCTTCTTTTTTTATACCAGGAACTGAAAAAGATCGGGGCTATCATTAAGATACTGCCCATAGAAATTGTAATCCTTCATTCGTTGCACTAAAGGTGCAAAATCTTCAGCATCCTTTAGCTCAATTCCTACCACAGCCGGACCATTCTCCCTGTGGTGCTTTTTAGAGTATTCAAAATGGGTAATATCGTCATTTGGACCTAACACAGTTTCAACAAACTCTTTTAAAGCCCCGGCCCGCTGCGGAAAGCGCACAATGAAATAATGCTTAAGACCCGAATACAGTAAGGCCCTTTCTTTAATTTCGGCGGTCCTGGTGATGTCATTATTGCCACCACTTAAAATGCAAACCACATTCTTGCCTTTAATTTCTTCCGAAAAGAGATCAAGCGCCGCAAGTGCCATAGCTCCTGCAGGTTCAGCAACTATAGCATCCTGGTTGTAAAGATCCAGAATGGTTTGACAAATCTTACCTTCGGGGATACTAAGCATCTGGTGCAGGTTGTCCCGGCAGAGATCAAAATTGATTGCTCCCACCTTCTGTACCGCTGCACCGTCAACAAATCGCTCAATAGTTTGCAGCTCCACTACTTTCCCTTCCTGCAGGGAAGCGGTCATAGAAGCAGCGCCTTCGGGCTCTACTCCAATGACTTTAGTTTGGGGCGAAAGTTGTTTAAATACCGAAGATAAGCCCGCTAATAATCCGCCGCCGCCCAAGGGTGCAAAAACGTAATCTATAGGAGCCCCGGCCTGTTCAAGGATTTCGAGAGCAATGGTTGCCTGTCCTTCAATTACCTTGGGGTCATCAAAAGGGTGAATAAAGACCAACGATTTCTCCAGGCCGTGAACTACGGCCTGTTTATAAGAATCGTCAAAAGTGTCACCTTTTAGAACAACTTCTACCCATTCCCCGCCAAACATCTGGGTTTGTTCCACTTTTTGGCGTGGGGTGGTTACCGGCATATAAATAACCCCTTTGGTCTGTAATTTATTACATGCAAAGGCTACTCCCTGGGCATGATTACCGGCACTGGCGCAAATAACTCCCTTGTTCAACTGGTCTTTAGGTAAACTTGAGATCTTATTATAGGCACCACGAATTTTGTAAGACCTTACCTGTTGAAGATCTTCCCTTTTCAGAAAAATATTGGCATTAAACTTCCTGCTATATGTAAATGAGGAAGCCAAAGGTGTCAAAAGTGTCACTTTTGAGATCCTTTCTTTAGCCTCTCTTACAGCCTCCAGTTGCGGGCGGTATTGTTTTGTAGCAGCAGTTAGCTCATCCATTATACTTCGAGTTTTTTCATTGCGGTCATCGCCTTTCTAAGTTTTGCACCAACCTTTTCAACAGAATGCTGTCTTACAGATTCATTTATTTGTGTTACTTTATTTTCATCCTGAACACTACCAGTATACTCCCTTCCAATCACATCTGGCTCCAGGTTATTGATATAATCTTTTATCAAAGGTTTGCAGGAGTGGTCAAAAAGATAACAACCATATTCAGCTGTATCCGAAATAATCCTGTTCATTTCATACAGTTTCTTTCTTGCAATGGTATTGGCAATAAGTGGCGCTTCATGAAGGGATTCATAATAAGCCGATTCTTCTATAATTCCGGCTTCTACCATGGTTTCGAAAGCCAGCTCTACGCCAGATTTTACAAAGGCCACCAAAAGCACGCCCTTGTCAAAGTATTCCTGTTCACTAATTTTTTCTGAAGTAGCGTCAGTTTTTTCAAAAGCAGTATTTTCTGTAGCTGCTCTCCACTCCAACAATTCTTTATCATCATTCTCCCAATCTTTCATCATCCTTGAACTAAAGGCACCGGTGATGATATCATCCATATGTTTTCTAAACAAGGGTCTCAACGTTTCCTTCAGTTCTTCGGAAATTTCATACGCCCTCACCTTTGCAGGATCTGAAAGCCTGTCCATCATTTGAGTAATTCCTCCATGTTTTAGAGCTTCAGTAATAGTTTCCCAGCCATACTGAATGAGTTTTGCAGCATATCCCGGCTCTACTCCTTCAGCAACCATTTTATTGAAGCTCAAAATAGATCCGGTTTGCAGTACGCCGCACAGGATGGTCTGTTCGCCCATGAGATCAGATTTTACTTCGGCTACAAAAGACGATTCCAAAACTCCTGCCCTATGGCCGCCTGTAGCATAAGCATAAGCCTTTGCCCACTCTAAACCTATTCCATGCGGATCATTCTCGTGATGTACAGCAATTAACGTAGGCACACCAAAACCGCGTTTGTACTCTTCACGCACCTCGCTCCCAGGGCATTTAGGTGCAACCATAATTACAGTAATATCTTCTCTTATCTTCATTCCTTCCTCCACAATATTGAAGCCGTGAGAATAGGAAAGAACTGCATCTTTTTTGATCAAAGGCTGAATAGCTTCTATCACCGAAGAATGCTGCTTATCTGGGGTAAGGTTTATAACCAAATCGGCCTGTGGGATCAATTCCTGAAAACTCCCTACTTCAAACCCATTTTCTGTAGCATTGAGGTAAGATTGTCTCTTGTTTTGAATTGCCCCTTCTCTTAAAGCATAAGAAATATCAAGACCGCTATCTCTCATGTTGAGCCCCTGGTTTAACCCCTGCGCCCCACAGCCCACGATTACTATTTTTTTACCGATTAAAGCTGAGGTGCCGTCATTAAACTCTTCGTTAGACATGAACCTGCAGGTTTGTAATTGAGCTAATTGTTCGCCTCTTGAAAGGCTGTTAAAATAGTTACTCATTGTATTGTATTTGAAGTATTGAATTTTTCTAATAGTTCTGATATTGGCATTTCATTTTTGGAAACTGCAATGGTTCCCGATCTTACAAACTGCATAAGCCCGTAAGGTTTCAATTTTTCATAAAGGCTTTCAGTCTCGTGCCGCTCCCCAGTTTTTTCAATGACAAAGAAATTGGGTGAAACAGTGACAATGCGGGCATTGGTCTTTTTAATAAAACTCTGGATGTCAAAATCTTCTACAAAATCTGAAGATCGCACCTTATATAAGGCAGTCTCCTGGTAAATAAGCTCCTCATCTTTGTGATAGAAAGCTTTAATTACTTCTATTTGTTTCTCAATTTGTCCCACGATCTTTTTGACCTGCTCTTCAGTCACTTCTACGATGATGATAAACCGCATCACCTCATGCACCTCACTTTGAGAGACCGTAATACTTTCAATATTTATGTGTCTCTTCAAAAAAATGGCGGCTATTCTACTTAGCAACCCCAGGTTATTTTCTGTGTAAACCGATACTGTATAATTTTTCTTTTCCATTACTCTAAACGTATATCTGAAACTGATGCTCCTGTTGTGATCATTGGGAAAACGCACTCTTCCTTTTCTACTTCTACTTCAAGAAAGAAAGGTTTATCTGATGCCAGCATTTCCTGTACTGCCTCCTGAAGGTTAGATCTTTCTGAAATTTTCCTGGTGGTTAAATGATAGGCTTTGGCGATGCCTGTAAAATCGGGGTTCACCATTTCTGTAGAAGCATAGCGTTTTTCAAAGAACATTTGTTGCCACTGCCTTACCATTCCGAGAAAATTGTTATTTAAAACAACAATCTTCACAGGAACATTCATTTGATAAATGGTAGCCAGTTCCTGCAACGTCATCTGGAAACCTCCGTCACCAATAATTGCCACAACCTGGCGGTTAGGGCTTCCCATTTTTGCACCAATGGCTGCAGGCAAAGCAAACCCCATGGTTCCCAGTCCGCCCGACGTTACATTACTGCGCGAGGAGTTGAATTTTGCATATCTACAGGCCACCATTTGATGCTGGCCCACATCTGAAACTATGATAGCATCCCCTTTTGAAACTGTGTTTATTTCATCGAGAACTTCGGCCATCTTTATCTTTCCTTCGCTTGCTGAAAGATCATTTTTGATGATCTTTTCGTATTCAGTACTATGAAGCTCCCGAAATTTATTATGCCATTGATCATGGCTCTTTGGCTGAAGAAATTCGAGAAGCAGCTTTAAAGTCTGTTTCACATCTCCCAATACCGGGATATGAGCATGTACATTCTTGTTTACCTCGGCAGGATCTATTTCAAAATGAATAATGGTAGCTTGTTTTGCATAAGTATTGAGGTCTCCGGTTACCCGGTCGTCAAAACGCATTCCTATGGCAATAAGCACATCACATTCGTTAGTCAAAATATTGGGGGCATAATTGCCGTGCATCCCTACCATTCCAACATTTAACGGATGATCTGTCTCCAATGCCGAAAGTCCGAGAATTGTCCATGCTGCAGGTATTCCGGTCTTTTCAACCACCTCTTTTAAAAGTTTTTCTGCACTGCCCAAAATAACTCCCTGCCCAAAAACTATCATGGGTTTTTTTGCATTGTTAATGGCCTGGGCAGCTCTTTCCACTTGAAGTAGGTTGACTTCAGGATAAGGCGTATAGCTTCTTATTCCTGAGCATTTTTTGTAGCTGAAGTCCAGGCTTTCAAACTGGGCATCTTTGGTGATATCAATAAGAACAGGGCCTGGTCTTCCACTTCGGGCAATGTAAAAAGCCCTGGCAAGAACTTCAGGAATTTCGGAAGCTTTGGTAATCTGGTAATTCCATTTTGTAATGGGAGTTGAAAGCCCCACGATATCTATCTCCTGAAAAGCATCACTTCCCAGAAGATGCGACCCCACCTGCCCGGTAATGCATACCATTGGCGTAGAATCTATGTGAGCATCGGCAATTCCTGTTATGAGGTTGGTAGCTCCAGGACCCGAAGTTGCAATAGCCACTCCCACTTTTCCGGTGACCCGGGCGTATCCCTGTGCTGCATGTGCCGCTCCCTGTTCATGACGGGTGAGCACATGTTCAATTTGACCCTTGTATTTAAAAATTTCATCGTAAACGGGCATAATAGCGCCTCCGGGATATCCATACATTACCTCCACCCCTTCGGCCAGAAGGCTCTTTATCACGGCCTCTGCTCCCGAAACTTTCAATGTTTCCGCAGTGGAAACTTCTTTAAAACCAGCTGTTTTAACTTCCATAGTTCTACTTATTAGAATTCATCTGTAACACAGCCTTCTGAGGCTGAAGAAACTGTTCTTGCATATTTATAAAGCACACCTTTGCTGAATTTAAGATTAGGGGCGCTCCATTTATTTCTTCGCTCCTGAATCTCCACCGGACTCAAATCAACCGAAATTGTATTGGCTTCGGCATCGATGGTGATCTCATCTCCATCTTCAACCAGGGCAATTAACCCGCCTTCCTGTGCTTCTGGGGTAATATGACCTACCACAAAACCGTGGGTCCCTCCCGAAAATCTTCCGTCGGTAATCAGGGCAACATCTTTACCGAGCTTTGCTCCCATTATCGCTGCCGTAGGCTTCAGCATTTCGGGCATTCCCGGGCCACCTTTAGGGCCTTCATATCTTATGACTACCACATCACCTTTCTTCACTTTCCCTTCAGAAATGCCACTATTCGCTTCATATTCACTATTGAACACACGGGCTTTACCTTTAAACAACAAGCCTTCTTTCCCGGTGATCTTGGCAACCGATCCACCTTCGGCAAGGTTGCCGTACAGGATCCTTAAATGTCCTGATGTCTTAATAGGATTCTCAATTGCTCTTATCACTTGCTGGCCTTCAGTTAAATCGGGCACATCAGCGAGATTTTCAGCTAAAGTTTTACCGGTAACCGTGAGGCAGTCCCCATGAAGCATATCATGCTTCAGCATATATTTTAAAACGGCAGGAATGCCTCCTATACTGTGAACATCTTCCATCGCAAATCTTCCGCTGGGCTTAAGATCGGCAAGGAAAGGGGTGGTATCACTTATCTTCTCAAAATCGGCAAGGGTAAATTCTACTTCAGCAGCTTTTGCAATCGCCAAAAAGTGAAGTACCGCATTGGTAGACCCTCCAAGCACTGTAATCAACCTAACGGCGTTTTCAAGTGCCTTTCGGGTAACAATATCTTTGGGCTTTATATCCTTCTCTACAAGCAACTGAACAGCTTTTCCGGCGGCTTCGCAGTCTGCTCTTTTTTCGGCTCCTGTTGCAGGGTTTGACGAATTGTAAGGCAGTGCCATCCCCAAAGCTTCAATAGCCGAAGCCATGGTGTTGGCGGTATACATTCCGCCACATGCGCCTGCCCCGGGACAGGCTTTTTCGATGACGCTATTGTAATCTTCGTCACTAATATCACCAGACACCTTAGAGCCCCAGGCTTCAAAAACCGAAACCACATCCAGTTTTTTCCCATTGTGGCAGCCCGAAGCTATTGTTCCTCCATACACTAAAATAGACGGCCTATTGATCCTTAACATCGCCATAAGCGCGCCGGGCATATTCTTATCGCACCCCACAACCGTAACAAGCGCATCATACGACATGGCATGGATGACCGTCTCAACAGAATCTGCAATGATGTCCCTGGAAGGAAGAGAATAGCGCATTCCCGGTGTACCCATAGAAATTCCGTCACTTACGCCTATGGTATTAAAAATTAAGCCTACAAGACCATTTTCATTACAACCCTTTTTCACCAGGGTGGCAAGCTCATTAAGATGCATATTACAGGGATTCCCTTCATAGCCTGTACTTGCTATACCCACGAATGGCTTCTGAAAATCTTCTTTTGTAAGACCTATTGCATGTAACATGGCCTGAGAGGCCGGTTGAGATTCGTTTTGTGTTAAAATTTTACTGTACTTATTGTTCATTACGGGATTTCGTCATTTTTTTCTAAAATTAGGCCCATAAATCTTGCACAAACTTGAAGTTGCTGGCTTCATATTATTTTCAGAAGCAACTAAATAGTTTTAATTAACTGAAAAACAAATACTTAACCCTTAATTATTTACGATAGCTAAATTCCAAAAGATATTTTCAGCAGAAAGGCGGGAGTAAATAATCCTCGGGGCAAGCCCCGAGGCATTAGCTAGAATAGTTTTAATTGTGAGTTGTCACTTTTATGCAGT
>NZ_JAPJDA010000079.1 GCF_026241755.1 Salinimicrobium profundisediminis | reverse complement strand
TGTTACAGCGACTGAAGGCGAACTATTAGTTGATAATGAAAATATTTTAAACCATAAAGGGAAAAGACTTCGCAGCCTCCGCACAAAAGTCGGAATGATCTTCCAAAATTACAATCTTGTAAAACGTTCCAATGTCTTTAAAAATGTATTAGCTGGCCGGCTTGGTCACACTGGCACATTGCGTTCACTCTTCAATTTATTCTCCAAAGAGGACCGCAGTCTTGCGTATGAAAGCCTTAAGCGTGTAAATATTGAAGAAAAAATATACAATCGTGCCGACGAACTAAGCGGCGGACAGCAGCAGCGTGTAAGTATAGCGCGTGTGCTTACTCAAAAGCCGAAGTATATCCTGGCAGATGAACCTGTTGCATCACTTGATCCGCCTACTTCTCACCAAGTTATGACATATTTAAGGAAAATCAATCAAGAAGATAATATTACAACGGTCGTGAATCTTCACTTTATTGATATGGCGATGGAATACGCGGATCGTATTATTGGTATGCGAGCTGGTGAGGTCGTATTTGATGGCCCTGCTTCAGAAGTATCTGAAAAAACATTTGAAGAAATATATGGCCGAACAATACGTGAAGGTGATCTTCGCGGAGGGACTGAGGCATGACAGAAAAAGAAATAAAAAAAACCAGTACCCAGTCACCTTCGGTTATTCCCTTAAAAGCCAAGTTTCGAGTTACAGTTATTTTCTTTATTGTACTAGCATTCTACCTTTTTAGTTCCTTTAAAACAGAATCTTCAATAACTGAGTTTATTGATGGAATTGGAAATATGGGAGAGCTATTTCAAAAATTTTTCCCGCCTAATTTAAGCCTATTTCAAGCCATTTGGCCAGCTTTAGCTGAAACAATTCAGATGGCTATTATTGCAACGACAGCTGCAGGAATTCTCTGTATTCCATTAAGCTTACTGGCAGCCAATAATGTTACAACCAATAAAATTCTTTATAATATTGTCCGCTTTTTATTGAATATTTTAAGAACGATTCCAGATCTGGTACTTGCTGTTATTTTCGTTGCGTTATTCGGGATTGGAGCATTACCTGGTATTATCGCACTGGTTATCTTTTCCCTAGGATTACTAGCCAAATTAATAAGTGAAACGATTGAAGCAATTGATATGAATCCTTTAGAGGCGATGCAAGCATCTGGAGCGAATACAATTCAAACTATTTACTATGCTGTTGTGCCGCAAGTACTGCCTCAATTTACGTCATTTGTTTTATATGTTTTTGAAATTAATATCCGTGCCTCTGTTGTATTAGGGTTAGTAGGTGCCGGTGGAATTGGACAAATCCTTGATCAGCAGATCAAGTTCTATGAATATCCGAATGCAATGGGTATTATTATTATCATTTTTGCATTGGTGGTAATCATTGAATATATTAGTACAAAAGTAAGGGAGGCGATTGTCTGATGATGCATAATTTACCTCCTAAACCGAAGCGTTCAACTTTTAAGACAGTGCGAAATATCCTTATTGGGGTTATTTTAGCCGGGATCTATATTTGGACATTTATGGGGATTGATATTGACTTTGCCAAAGCTGTAGAACGGATGACTAACAATTATGCCCGTATTATTCCCAAACTTTTAGATCCTGACTGGTCAGCTCTATCAGATGTTTGGGCAGCCATGGTGGAAACGATTTATATCGCCTTTGCCGGCTCTTTAATGGCAGCTATTCTTGCCATTCCTCTTGGTTTCTTAGATGCGCAAAACATGACAAATAACAGAGTATTAACGACAATTGGAAAATGGATCCTAAGTGCAATCCGTGCTTTCCCGGATATCATTTTAGCCATTTTATTTATAGTTGTTGTCGGACCAAAGCCTTTTGCGGGAGTCCTTGCCATTGCAATTGGTTCTACAGGAATGCTAGGGAAATTGTATTCTGAAGTTCTGGAATCTATCGATACAAATGTGGTGGAAGCCATGGAAGCGAATGGAGCTAACAAGCTGCAGATACTAGTTCATGGAATCCTTCCGCAGATTACACCTGAATTTCTTTCCTATGCCATCTATCGTTTTGAAATCGATGTGCGTGCTTCAACCATCCTCGGGATCGTCGGAGCAGGAGGTATAGGAACATTAATTGTATTTGCGAAAATGAATCGAAACTGGGAGGAAATGGGGCTTATCCTGTTGATGATCATTGTTGTTGTAACAGTCA
>NZ_JAPJDA010000078.1 GCF_026241755.1 Salinimicrobium profundisediminis | reverse complement strand
CGTTAACGGGCAGAATACTTGAAGAAAAGAATTTTAATATTATACTTGACCGTGTACCTTAGTACACGGTTTATTATGTTTATAGGGGTGAATAATTTGAGTTACCGAATTAGTGTGTTTGCCGAAAAATCCGGTGTAAATAAAGAGACAATTAGGTATTACGAAAAAAAATCATTATTAAAAGATCCTTCCCGAACGAATGAAGGTTATCGGATATATTCAGATGATGATGTTAAGCGTGTAAAATTTATTAAAAGACTGCAAAATCTTGGCTTTTCATTGAGTGAAATATATATATTACTTGGAGTTGTCGATAATGATGAAGTTCGCTGCAAAAATATATTTGAATTTGTATCAAAAAAAGAATTAGAAATTCAAGAACAAATTGCAGATTTAAAGCGTATTGAGTCAATGTTAAAGGACTTAAAAAGTCGATGTCCAGATCAAAAGGCAATACATCAATGTCCTATTGTTGAATCTTTGATTTTTGATTGATTTTTAAATAGAGGAGGAAGAAAAGGTGAAAAAATATCGGATTAAAATCAACGGAATGACCTGTACAGGCTGTGAACAACATATTTATGCTGCTTTAACCAACATAGGTGCTTTAAATATCGAAACCAGTTTTAGACGTGGTGAATCGGTATTTGAAATACCAGATGATGTTAATGCTGAAAATGTAAGACAAGCAATTAAACAAGCAAAATATCAACCAGAAGACATAGAAGATATTTCAACACAGAAGCTAAAAGATATAGAGTTAGATATTAAAAGTGATTACGATTTACTTATCATTGGTTCAGGCGGGGCAGCTTTTTCTGCTGCCATTAAATCAATTGAATATGGGGCAAAAGTGGGGATGATTGAACGTGGAACTGTTGGTGGAACTTGCGTGAATGTTGGTTGTGTTCCATCAAAAACACTTCTTAGAGCAGGAGAAATCAATCATATAGCAAAAGCAAATCCATTTATAGGGTTACAAACATCTGTTGGAGAAGTCGATTTAGCCTCTTTGGTGAAGCAAAAGGATGAATTAGTTAGCGAACTTCGAAATCAAAAATATATAGACTTAATTGATGAATATGGTATTGATTTAATAAAGGGTGAAGCAAAATTTATTGATGAAAATACAGTTGAAGTAAATGGGGAGAAACATTCTGCTAAACGCTTTTTAATTGCAACAGGTGCTTCACCATCAATACCAACAATTTCAGGACTTGAAGAAGTAGATTATATTACAAGTACAACACTACTTGAATTAAAAAAGATGCCTAAGCGATTAACAGTAATGGGTTCAGGCTATATCGGGTTGGAACTTGGGCAACTGTTTCATAATTTAGGTTCAGAAGTAACTCTTATCCAAAGAAGTGATTGTCTTTTAAAAGAATATGATCCAGAGATTTCAGAAGCTGTAGAAAAGGTTTTGACAGAACAAGGTATAAACCTTTTGAAAGGGGCAACTTATGAGCGTGTAGAGCAAGTTGGAGCGGTAAAAAAGGTTTATGTAACGGTAGATGGCAAGAAAAAAGTTGTGGAATCAGAACAACTACTTGTTGCAACAGGAAGAAAACCAAATACGGATTCTTTAAATTTAAGTGCAGCAGGGGTTGAAGTCGGAAAACGAAATGAAATACTGATAAATGATTATGCCAGAACAAGTAATCAGAAGATTTATGCAGCAGGAGATGTAACATTAGGGCCGCAATTTGTATATGTAGCAGCCTATGAAGGTGGGGTTGTTGCTGATAATGCGATTGGTGGGTTAAATAAAAAATTAGATTTATCAGTTTTTCCTGCTGTCACATTTATAAATCCATCCATTGCAACAGTTGGTTTAACAGAGAAAAAGGCAAAAGAACAAGGCTATGAAGTAAAAACATCTGTACTATCTTTAGATTCCGTTCCAAGAGCATTAGTAAACCGTGAAACGACAGGTGTATTTAAGGTTGTTGCTGATGCTAAAACATTAAAAATTCTTGGAGTTCATATTGTATCTGAAAATGCAGGTGATGTGATTTATGCAGCGACATTAGCAGTTAAGTTTGGTTTAACCGTGGAGGATTTAAAAGATAGCCTTGCACCATATTTAACAATGGCAGAAGGACTAAGACTAACTGCTCTTACATTTGATAAAGATGTTTCGAAGCTATCTTGTTGTGCAGGGTAAATGTAAATAAATTAATATCATCGGAGGTATGTAT
>NZ_JAPJDA010000077.1:1816-2210 GCF_026241755.1 Salinimicrobium profundisediminis | reverse complement strand
ATGTGAAAGCAATGACTGCTCCATATAAATACCCGCGGAAAATTGAATTTGTTGAGGAACTGCCTAAAACAATTTCAGGAAAGATTATGAGAGTGGAGCTGCGGAAAAAAGAACTGGAGAGCGTGGCAAACAAGGTGTGAATTGAGGAGAAGCAGGCGAGGGTGCCTGCTTTTTGTATGAGGGCATATTTTTACGTTGGCGGATATAAAGATTTATTTTGCTTGTCGGTCTTAAACAAGGTGTACTATACTATGTTCAAATTGATATTAAAGGAGCATGGACAATGGGAACGCTTTGGCATGGGGGAAATATTTATACACTGCAGCAGGAAAATGAACAAGTAGAAGCCGTTTATACAGACGGCGGCGTGATTATTGAGATAGGATCATACGAT
>NZ_JAPJDA010000077.1:0-1806 GCF_026241755.1 Salinimicrobium profundisediminis | reverse complement strand
AATCTTGATTTGATTGAAGATCTTAAGGGAGCGACCATGCTGCCGGGATTTGTTGATAGTCATATGCATTTAATTGGTCATGGTGAAAGGCTGATCAGACTTGATTTGTCAAAGTGTACATCCAAAGGAGATGTGCTTGCTGCTGTTAAGGAATATTCGCTGCAGTTCCCTGCTGGTGAGTGGATTGTTGGAGAAGGCTGGAATGAAAATTTATGGGAAGATCCTTCGCCAATCACTTCAGCGGAATTAGACAAAGTGGTACCAGATCATCCAGTTTTTCTTAAAAGGGTATGCCGTCATGCATTAACAGCTAATTCCTTAGCTTTAAAACTCGCAGGTGTCAGTGAAGCTACAGAGTGTCCTCCTGGGGGTGTAATTGAATTGGACAGTCGAGGTCAGCTCAACGGAATATTGAAGGACCAAGCACAGGACCTGCTTTTCTCAGCTGTACCTCCTGTAACAAAAGCGTACTTAAAAAAAGCACTCCAAGCTGCTATAACAGACGCTTATTCATTAGGTTTAACAGGATCGCACACAGAAGATCTCAATTATTACAATGGATTTGGACATACATATGAAGCAATAAAAGAAGTCATTGAAGAGGATCAATATAACTATCGGGCACATTTGCTTGTTCATCACGAAGTTGTAGACAGCATGATTGCCAGTGGACAGCATTTTATGAGCGGTACAGAATGGGTTGAGTTTGGAGCCATGAAAATTTTTGCAGATGGTGCTTTAGGAGGGCGTACAGCATTGCTTAGCCATCCATACGCAGATGATGAAACTACTTCTGGAGTGGCCATCTTTTCTCAGGAACAGCTTGATGAGCTCGTGAGTAAAGCACGGGAGTATAACTTGCCTGTAGCGGTTCATGCCATAGGCGATCTTGCCTTTGAAATGGTCGTGAACTCCATTGAAAAATATCCTTTAATTGGGAAAGGGAGAGACCGTCTCATTCATGCGCAAATATTGCGTAAGGAGCTGATCGACCGCATCAAAAACCTCCCGCTTATTCTTGATATTCAGCCGCGCTTTGTTGCTTCTGATTTCCCTTGGGTCGTGGAGCGTGTCGGTCAGGAATATATGAATTATTGCTATGCGTGGAAAACATTATTGGATGAAGGTCTCCATTGTGCAGGCGGCTCTGATGCGCCAATAGAACCTGTTGATCCGCGGCTTGGCATCCATGCAGCGGTAACGAGAACCAATATTGACAGCAGCGATTGTACGGTTTATAACGAAGAAGAAAGACTTACTGTGTATGAAGCGGTATCTCTTTTTACAAAAGGAAGCGCATATGCGATTTCACATGAACATGACCGAGGCGTCATTAAAAAAGGAAATCTTGCTGACTTTACCATCCTGGAAGAAAATATATTTACGATTGCTCCGGAAGCGATTGCTTCCATCCCTGTAAAACAAACCGTCATTGGCGGCAAAACTGTGTACCGGAATGAGATTGGGAAATAAATATTTTAAGCAACTTTACCGAATGATTAGAAATTTTATCTTTCTAACGATTCGGTTTTTTTAGTGTGTATAAATATGAGTGAAATGAAGCGGCGGGCAAAACGAATTTGGTTGATAGAGTTAATTTTTAATAAAGATTGATAAAAATATATTGCAAGTCTTTTTAACAGGTGTCTATAATAGTGATATTTCGAAATCAGAAAGAATTGAGGATGGAAGATGGGACAAAACGATATTAAAAACGGCGCACTGTATGCTGGATTCTCATATTTATTGTGGGGGATTCTGCCAATCTACTGGAAACTCATACATCATGTCAATTCAGATGAAATA
>NZ_JAPJDA010000076.1 GCF_026241755.1 Salinimicrobium profundisediminis | reverse complement strand
GCTAATCACTCTCTTTTCTGGCAAGTAATTGCTCCAAATGCAGGCGGAGAGCCAACTGGTGAGCTTGCAGATGCAATCACTGGCAAGTTTGGCAGCTTTGATGCTTTCAAAGAAGAGTTTGCTAAAGCGGCAACTACTCGTTTCGGTTCTGGCTGGGCTTGGCTTGCAGTAAACAATGGTGAGTTAGAAGTGACTAGCACACCAAACCAAGACTCTCCATTAATGGAAGGCAAAACTCCAGTCTTAGGATTAGATGTTTGGGAGCATGCATACTACTTAAACTATCAAAACCGTCGTCCTGAGTATATCAACTCTTTCTGGAACGTTGTAAACTGGGATGAAGTTTCTAAACGCTATAGCGCTGCAAAATAATAACGTTAAATCAAGCACAGCAGATTTTCTGCTGTGCTTTTTAAATTCTAAAGGGCAATTTTGCATAATGCATTGCCCTATGTTAAAAACTACCCTTAGAACCAAAGGGGAGTTTTTTTATGAGCAGATTTAAAAAGATACTAGGTGATATAGAGGTAACAAGGGATTTAACTTTATTGCTGCTGATTGGAGGATTGTATTCTTTAAGTATTGCCCTTTCAAATACTTTTGTGAATATATTCCTTTGGAAACAATCAGGAGAATATTTCGACCTCGGATTATACAATTTATCCATTGTTGTCTTACAGCTTATTACATTTACCATTGCTGGAAGATGGGCGAAAAAGATTGATCGTGTAATTGTTCTTCGAATCGGAGTTATTTTTCTTGGCATCTTTTATTTGGCAGTACTGATTGCAGGTGGAAATGCATCGGCGTATTTGCTTCTATTAGGCGCTTTGCTTGGAGTAGGCTATGGTTTTTATTGGCTTGCATTTAATGTGTTAACCTTTGAGATTACTGAACCGGAAAATCGCGACTTTTTTAATGGGTTTCTCGGTATTTTAAATTCTGTAGCAGGAATGGCTGGACCAATTGCTGCCGGATTCATCATTTCGAAGATGGAAAAGTTTACAGGATACTCTATAATTTTCGGTATTTCACTAACCTTGTTTTTAGTGGCAGTCATTTTAAGCTTCTTCTTAAAAAGGAGACCCGCAAGCGGAAGGTACTGGTTTACCAGAATCCTCAAGGAGAGAAAAAATAGCTTTAATTGGCGTATGATTACGAATGCCCACTTTTTTCAGGGGCTGCGCGAAGGAACATTTGCCTTTCTCGTTTCAGTCTTTGTTTTTATCTCAACAGGAAGTGAGCTTGCTCTCGGAACTTTTGGTCTTGTCAATTCAGGCATTTCTTTTGTTGCCTATTATATTGTCTCTAGAATGCTAAGGAAACATCAGAGGAAGAAAGCGATATTAATCGGTGGAATTCTGTTGTATGTGAGCATCTTTTTTATCTTGGCAAACATTACATTCCCTAAATTAATGATCTATGCGGCTATTATTGCGGTAGGATATCCGATTCTGTTTGTTCCTTACGTTTCTATGACTTATGATGTAATCGGCACAGCCTGGAAGGCCAGGGGAAACTGTTTTAACTATTATGGAAGCCGAGCTGGGCGGTCCTGTTCCTGTTGCTATCGAAACGGTTGTAAATGATTTCCAAACCTTAAATAACGGCATACAGCCTGAGCAAATACAAAATGGGAAAACTTACAAATTCCCTTCTTATAAATAAACAAATAATATTAAGGCAGTGTTAAACATAAGAGTTTCATTGCATCATTCTTGTCAACTTCAGTCTTTCATTGATACAATAAAGTGAACTTTCTTTTCATAGTTCTTTAAATTTATGAATAAAAAAAGGAGCGAATCTCCATTGACTGAGATGATACATCGTACAAAAACGAGACCAGTAAAAGTTGGTCCTTTAACTATTGGCGGAAGCAACGAATTATTTATACAAAGCATGACAACAACAAAGACACATGACGTTGAGGCGACGGTTGCAGAGATTAAACGTCTAGAAGAAGCAGGCTGTCAAGTTGTCCGTGTAGCATGCCCTGATGAAAGAGCGGCTAATGCGATTGCTGAAATTAAAAAGAGAATTAATATTCCACTTGTTGTCGATATCCACTTTGATTATAAGCTTGCTTTAAAAGCGATCGAAGGCGGAGCAGATAAAATCCGAATCAATCCTGGTAACATCGGCAGACGCGAAAAAGTAGAAGCTGTTGTTAAAGCGGCTAAAGCCAAAGGAATTCCAATTCGAATTGGTGTAAAC
>NZ_JAPJDA010000075.1 GCF_026241755.1 Salinimicrobium profundisediminis | reverse complement strand
AGTTCAGGAAATCGAAAAGGTTTCCGATTCGATGACCGTTAATGCTGAAAAGGTCATTGAGCTGAACCCTGATGTCGTGATCGCTTATACAGTTGGTGCGGAAGAACAGCTGCAGCCGATTATTGATTCCGGTATCCCTGTTTTTGTCATTCAGTCTGCTTTAACATTTGAAGACGTATATGGTGATATTCAGCAAATCGCTGATGTAATGGGTGTAGGGGAGAAAGGCGAAGAGCTTGTTCAAAGCATTCAGGACCAAATCGCTTCAGTTGGTGAAAAGCTGGCAGGAGTGGAAGAGGAAAAACAGCTTTATTTAGAAATTAGTCCTGCCCCAGACATTTATACAACAGGAAGCAATACATTCCAGCAGGAAATTCTAAAGGCTGCACATGTTGGTAATGTGTTTGGAGATCAAGAAGGATGGATTAAAGTATCAGAAGAAGACATCATCAGCCGTAATCCAGAAGTGATTGCAACTACTGTTAACTATGTTGATAATCCAATTGAAGAAGTAAAGGGCCGTACAGGCTGGGATCAAATTGCTGCTATTTCTGGCGATGCTGTGTACCAGCTTGACAGTGATATTACATCAAGACCAGGACCGCGAATCGGAGAAGCTGTGCAATTGGTGGCAGAAACCGTATATCCTGAAGTTTTTCAATAATCGTCCATGAGAAAAGCGTGAAAGAAGATCCTTTCACGCTTTTTGTATGGATGTATTTTTATCTAGGTGTATATTGAGTTAACCCCTGCACGCCGCCGAATGCTGGATAATCATACTCAATTTCTTCATCAAATGTTACATAATCTAAGTAGATCATTGGGATTAAGTATCGTAAACCAGTTTCCGGATCACTCAAGATGAGATGATCTCTTCCAGCTGCTTCAATTAGACCTTTAAAAACGCGCGCATTCCATTCTGTATTGTTCTCAAATGTAGCGTAAACTGTTGCCAGCTTTCCTTTATTTAAGCGAAGAATGTTCTCAATATACGATTGCTCAATTGGCAGCATGCCAGGAACTTGCGGCGCTTGAGTTGGCGCTTGACCGCCAGTGGCCGGAAGCATAGCTCCAGTAGGGATTTGCGGCGGATAGGCAACAGGCTGCTGAACAGGATAAGCATTTGCTTTCGGTGCTGCTGTGTAAGGCTGTTGTTGCTGCTGCTGGTAACCATAATAAGGATATTGATTAAAATTCGATTGACTCACTTCTTTTCCCCTCCTAATGATTCCTATAATTTCAACATGCTAAAAAACAGTTGGACAATCCTGCTGCGTCGGCTGATAAAAGCAATGTGCCTTAAACCGGCCGGAATTCCATTGGTTATACCACTGAGCCGGGCAATTACCTGCAGGACGGAAAAACCATAAAGAATTACTGGCAGGATGGCTTCGCTCCCCTTTAATGGTTCTTCGGGCTAGATCAATTTCGCCCTGTCTGGCTCTCTGATAAAAATAACCTTTTTGAGTTGCTTCAAAGCCGCCTGGATTTTGAAAAACCATTTGCCTAATAGATCGGATATCACGAAAATCAAGGCAGTCTGCCCGCACCCGGTTCACGCCAACATTGCCAACCATCAGCATGCCAAGATTTCCATCTCCCTCTGCTTCTGCTCTCATCAATCTTGCCAACAGTCTGACATCATCTTCGTTGTACGCGATAACACCCATCCATTCACCCCCTAAGATGGTTTTCTGGCTGATTGGTGAAATATAAAACTTGGGCTATCAAAATAAATCAACTCACTATTTCATTCCTATGATGGAGCTTGTTTTTTTATGCCTACAAAATCATAATGCGAAATGTAATGAAGATAAAAAACTCCCCAGGCTTTTTGCCTGGGGAGTTTAATTTAGCTTAATTCACATGTAAAAAGTGGCTGACCTTGTCTTCTTCAAGCAGATTGCCAACAAAGAAAGAACCAAATTCGCCATAGCGGGCACTTACTTCATCAAATCTCATTTCATAAACAAGTTTCTTAAATTGAAGGACATCATCTGAGAATAAGGTAACGCCCCATTCGTAATCATCAAAACCTACAGAACCGGAAATGATTTGTTTTACTTTTCCTGCATATTGACGGCCAATCATGCCGTGGCTTCTCATCATGCTGCGACGATCTTCCATCGGAAGCATGTACCAGTTATCTTCTCCTTGGCGGCGCTTGTCCATTGGGTAAAAGCAAACATATTTTGCCTTTGGAAGAATAGGATACAAGC
>NZ_JAPJDA010000074.1 GCF_026241755.1 Salinimicrobium profundisediminis | reverse complement strand
GTTGAATCCTTCGATCAGCCTCATTTGCTGGAAATTTACCATGTAATTGGCACAGAAGAAACGGAAGTGAAAACTACATCCGGAAAAGTAGAAGATTTCATTACACCTAACAGGGAATTAGAAAAAGTAATCAAAGCAAAAGGCTTTCCATATTTTTATGAGGAATTCGAAGGCAATCATACATGGAAGTATTGGCAGCCTGATCTCAAAAGAGCACTTATTAACATGTTCTCCTGATTTCCGTTAGTCTGTTAGTCCTGAGGTTAGACCGTTTTATAACGGTTGTTGTTTCTGGTCAGATTCTTAATTATAATGAATTTAGAAAATTTGTTATAATAGTGAAAACACTGTTTACATTCTAAGTATAATGGAGGTTACATTATGACTACTAAATTCGGAATCGTAATCTTTCCGTCAAAAAAACTGCAAGATCTTGCTAATTCATACCGTAAGCGGTATGATCCGCATTATGCATTAATTCCTCCACATTTAACATTAAAAGCCTTTTCGGCAGAAGACGAGCAAATGAAGGCTGTGTCTGAGACACTGCACAATATAGCAGCGGAAACAAATCCATTTCAGCTTTCCATTAGAAAAGTCAGCTCATTTCAGCCTGTCAATAATGTTATTTACTTAAAGGTAAATCCTACTGAAGAATTGAATCTTCTTCATGAAAAAGTGAATGATAACATCATTGGGGACAAGCCTGAATTTGCATTTGTCCCACATATCACAATTGGCCAAAAGCTTTCAAACGATGAACATTCAGACGTGTTCGGCTCCTTAAAAATGGACCGAATTGAACACGAAGAGATTGTTGACCGTTTTCATCTGTTATATCAGCTTGAAAATGGATCCTGGAGTGTTTATGAAACTTTTCGTCTCGGAAAGGAATAATAGTAATGGAAGTCAAAATCGCTCAATCTGAGGAGCAGTTTCAAGATGCTCTTTATGTACGAAAAAAAGTGTTCGTAGAAGAACAGAATGTATCTGTAGAAGAAGAAATTGATCAGTATGAAAACGAAAGTACACACTTTGTACTTTACGACAATAATCAGCCTGTTGGTGCTGGAAGATTTCGTATCCTCGATGGCTATGGGAAAGTTGAAAGAATATGCGTGATGAAAGAAGCACGTAAAGGCGGATCAGGAAAACAAATCATGATGAGCATTGAACAATATGCAGCTGATCAAGGTGTAACGAAATTAAAGCTGAACGCACAGACACATGCGATCCCATTTTACGAGAAATTAGGATATGAGGCAGTTTCAGAGGAATTTCTTGATGCAGGCATTCCCCACCGTACAATGGTGAAGCCCATTTAACAGAGGAGCCTTCAGTCTTTTAGATTGAAGGCTTTTATTTCTTAATGTCAATTTTCACATTGCACAGTAAACGCTGCCTTATAACTCCATCCCTCCCTCCACCTTCCACCTTTGCCTTTTTCGATATCTATTCGGCGGCAGACCAGCATACTCTTTAAAGGTCTTTGAATAATAGTTTGGATCTTCAAATCCATTTGCATGAGCTACTTCACTTATTGTTAATTCTGTGTGAATTAACGTGTTTTTCGATTGCTCAAGACGGTACTGCTGCAAATAACGTTTAAATGGAATTTCATGATACTTGCTAAAAACGGCGCTTAAATAATTGGGTGTAATTCCTAATGTATCAGCTGCACTGCTTAAAGAAAAAGCCGTGTTTGTATACTGATCATTGATTAAATCAGCTGTCAGCTTTCCATAATTCGCTTTTTCTTTTTCATTCTTTGCAAGCTTCATGAGCGATTGGGTGAAAAGGATCATTTCTTGAATAATCGTATATAAAATCGGATGCTCTAAAATAATGCGGAATAATTTAAGATATTTTTCTTCAAGATCCGGTTTCTGCTGAAAATCATACTTCTTCATAAATCTGCGTATTTGCGCTAAAACACTCGTCAAGTAGATCCGTATTAAATCCTCCTCATAATAGCTGCCTTGAGCAGATAATGTATAAAGAAAGTTTTTAATACTTGAGATATCATGGTTTTCAAGGCTGGTGATCCATAGCTGTTGATCTTCTGGAGTTAACAAAGGGTCTAAATGCTTAACAACAAGGTGCTTGCTTACGTAAAATATGTGCTCAAATCCTTTATAAAACCGCTGGTTCAACGATTTCTTCATTTCTGAATAGAGTTGGTTTAAGGTTACAGGCACACCATCATAGACGGCTATATTGATATAAG
>NZ_JAPJDA010000073.1 GCF_026241755.1 Salinimicrobium profundisediminis | reverse complement strand
GAAGATGCCATTAAAAATGCAATTGAGTCGACTCAATTAGAAGATATGGTGCCAGAAGATGTGGACGTTAAACAAATTGAGGCAAGATTAAAAGTTATGCTGCCAGCTCAATTGGACATCACACTGCCTAATGTGATTAATGATATTTCAGATATAGAAGAAACCGTTCATCCGAAGGTAAAAGAATACCTGGCCAGTCTTGAGGCTTATTCTGACCATGTACAATTTCAGACAACATTGAAATACTTAATGTTAAGTATTATTGATAAGTTTTGGATTGAACATATTGAAGGAATGACAAGGCTAAAAGAAGGAATTGGATTAAGTCATTACCAGCAGGAAGATCCAATGCGCCTTTATCAGAAGGAAGGCCTTGAGCTCTTCACTCATTCTTTTAATAAAATCAGAAGACACACAGCCATTGAGCTTGCCAATGTATTAAAAGCCATAGAAGAACAAAACGTATAAACATGGAGGTATGGAGAAATGGGGATCTTATCAATCTTTCGCCGCAAAAATAAAGAAGACATCAAAATGACTGGTCTGGACAGCAGCGTATCATCAACTGAGCTTTTAAATGAAACTGATGAAAAAAGCCAAGAGGATCAAATCCATACGGAACTGTCACTTCATCCTAGCTGGAATGTTGAAAACGAACAGCTTTATGTACTAAGGTTCTTAAACAATGACTTAGCACCTTTGAAGCCGAATCAAATTTCTCTAGCTGGAATTGAGTTAAATGATGAGGACCATGGAATTGAAGTAACAGCATTCGTTCGAAACAGTCTTGCAAAAGGCATTAAGTTTCATGAGCTAACTTTGGTTCTTTTAGATGCGGATAAAAAGCTGGCCGCCAGACATACATTTGATTTAGGCGCTCTTGGCGAAGTTCCAGGCAGAAGCAGCCGTCCATGGACATTCATATTCCCAGTTGATTCAATTGTAAATCGGGAATTCAGCCATAAAGATTGGACTCTTGCAATTGAATTAAAAGAAAAGCATAAGCTTGATTTACATGAAACCTGGGTAAAAGCTATTTCAAATGAACAGCGTGAAAATCTTGAAAAACTTGTTTCCTCTCTTGAAGCTCCAAAGCCAGGAGAAGTAAACTTCTATGGATTAAATGCTCAAATTGCCGAAAATAAAGATCTTCAAGTGACGATGCTGCTGCGCAATGGCCATGAGAAAAACGTTGCATTCCACCAGCTGCCGCTAATTGTTGAAGATGCTGCAGGTGAAAAAGTAGCAGAAGGAAGTTTTAAACTTGAAGATTTCGAATTAAAGGCCAACACATCAAGACCTTGGACTTTTATCTTCCCAGCCTCATTAGTTAAAAAAGAGAATCCGGATTTATCTAAATGGAGAGCATATCCGATTCAATAATAAACTGCGGTATTCTTCTAAATTAAGAATTTACACGTCAAAAAAGATCAGCCATCAAAGCTGATCTTTTTTGTTATCCTTTATTGAGCTTTAAACGTCATATAAAAGTCTTTTCTCAATCCCATTCCCTTTGTTGATGTTACATACTTCGTAACCGTCAGGCGATAGTTTTCACCAGATCGATAGCCTGCAGAAGGTGCATTTACGAGCACTGTTTTAAGGTCATTAGACAGCTTGACCGAAATCGGCATCCGCTCACCTTTGCTGTTTTCCACATAGATGTTTTCTTTCGTAATGGATAATGGACTTAATGGAATATTAAAATCAACTTTCCATTGCTTGTTAGCCGGAGCAGTCCTTGTATCAGATCCCGTTTCAAAATAAGTCTCAGCATGCGGCAGATCATAAACAGCTTGAAGCTGATCAAACACGATGCTGCCTTTATTTTGTTTAGAAATGGCCGGCTCTGCTAGATAAATGCGGTCAAAGGATAATGGGTAACGAACAGTAGAAGGAAGCTGAGCCTGTACGTATTTCCAGCCCTTCCAATTCAGCCCCGCCTCTTTCGTGAAGTCAATTGTTACTTCCTTACCTTGTGCATCATAGACGCGTCCTCTCAGCCAATGCGATTTTCCGTCGCCATATACCCACGCGCCAATTGCTTTAGGTTTGCCTGGTATCGCTATTCTTTTGGAAGCGACCGCGTATGATGCTGCTGTACCGCTTTTGTTGCCAGTAAAATCATAATTTAAGCGCAGGGCACCATTTCCTTCATATTGAGTGCCATCTGCTATGGAGCTAAGTGTCGTGCTGGCGCGAATGCTATCAGCCTTCCACTCTGCTTTTGAGTTAAACCCATTCAGAAGTCTTGGCTTGTTGCTTAC
>NZ_JAPJDA010000072.1 GCF_026241755.1 Salinimicrobium profundisediminis | reverse complement strand
GAAAGAGGATTGCCGATTTAAGTTTCATTATTGTGCTCCTTTCATCAATGAATGAAATATAATTTTCATCATTACTAAACTATAAATTGTTCACATTAACAGTCTCTATATTAGTCTCATATAATGTTAATTACAATCATTTGTGATTTGTGTCACAAAATGTTCATGATTAGGAGACGTGTTTTTGTCACAAAAAGTTCATAAATAGACTAGTAAATGATTGGTAACTGCTGTTTTTTATTAGTATTTTCGATAAACCTAGAGTAATATAAGCTCTTTTAACCCATATTGTAAGAGCAACTAAAGTTTTTTTACTATAATTCATTTCTTATAAAAATTCATTTTAATGCAGTTTAAATATGTACATATCTGGGTAAAATATTTTCAACTATCTATACCCCCAGAAAAAAGTCTTTAACCCCGTATTGTATTGTAAATGTAAAGTTCAATTTATTGTCACAAAATATTCTTTAATGGAGCATTCAAGTTACAAGGAGTCTGATTATGAAAATCTTTAATGCGGACATAGACCAAATATTAGATGATACATCCGATATGGCTGATGAAGATCTTTCTCATCTAATCAGACATATAGAAATAGATCTTTTGCTTGAAAGTACACAAGATTGGTAATAAAAATTTAGGATTAAGGATTCTTATTGAAAGGAGCTTCGGTAATCACGAAGCTCCTTTTTTATAGTGGTGGCAGTAACAGAAAAGAAAGGGGAGTACACGGAATTCAATTATATAAGGCTAAATTAAGCCGCTAAGAATTCTGTTGCTTCATTGTAACCATTTTCCAATTGTTCTCGTCAAAAGGAATAAAGGGGGAAATGCGATGAAAAAAATATGGCTTGTTATGTGCATTTTGCTGCTTGTTCCTGCGGCAATTGCTGCTGTTATTCTGAGCACGCAGCTAAAGGTTGTCAGCCAGATTGAAAATGAAAATGTGGAGGTGCTCAGCAATAAAACATGGAAGATTTATTTTTCACGAAAGTTAGATCAAAAAACAGTTAATTCACAAACTGTATCTGTCATTAACGATCAAGGTGAGAAACAAGATATTGACATAAACTTAAGTGATGATCAAAAGAGCATCATTGTTAAACCTCCCGAATCAGGCTATAAAGCAAGAACAGGTTCATACAAGCTATTACTGACAGAGGACATTCAATCAGTGAACGGAAGAAGATTAGCTTCTCAAAAAGAACAGCTTTTTAGTGTTGAGCTTACATTGCCAAAAGCTGAATCCGTTGCTCAAATAAATGACCATTTTTTAACACTGTTAGGAGATAAAGGGCGTTCAAAAGGGTTTGGACTTTATAGCGATGCAAGTTCTGCAGAGGACAGCAGTATGGAAAGCAGCGGGGAAGGCGGACAGTATTCAGAAACAAATATCCAAGTTGAAGGTGTTGATGAAGCAGACTCGGTAAAAACAGATGGTCAATACATTTACCGGGCAACAGATGGCGAAGTGCAAATTGTATCTGCTCATCCAGTTCATGAAATGGAAGTCATGTCTGTACTGAAATTCACTCATGATTTTAGTCCGCATTCTCTGTTTCTGCATGAAAACCAGCTTGTTGTTTTAGGACACAGTTATACAGAAAATAAAAAGGGTACTGAAAACAAAGTTCAAGACATTTCTTTTCCCGCATATTATCAAAGTGTTAAAGCAATTGTTTATGATATCGAAAATAAAAAACAACCAAAAGTAATAAGAGAAGTTGAAGTGGAGGGTTCCTTAACAGCAGCAAGGATGAAGGAAGGAAAAGTATTTATGGTAACAAGTCAATATCCAGATATTTGGATGTTAGAGGAGAAGCCAGATATGGACCTTCGACCAATTTTTAAGGATACTGCAAAAGCGGAATCCTTTGAGCGTGTGGATTTGAAAAATATCAATTATATACCAGAATCAAAAGATCAAAACTTCACCAATATTGCTGTCTTTGATTTGAACCAAAATACCAAAGAAGCAGTAATATCCTCCTTTATTGGCAGCGGTGACAATATGTATATGTCAAAAGATTATCTTTATATAGCTTCGGCTGATTATTCATTAATGCCACTGCGCGAAGAGAGCTTTGAAGATTTTAGTCCGGATACAACGATTTATAAATTTAAGTTTGAAGGTCTAAAAGCCGTTATGATGGCGAGCGCCGAAATAAACGGCACCATTTTGAATCAATTTTCAATGGATGAGCATGATGGTTATTTCAGAATAGCAACAACAAAAGGGAATACTTTCAACGATTCCACCCCTTCAGCTAATAATCTCTACATTTTAGACGAAAACTTA
>NZ_JAPJDA010000071.1 GCF_026241755.1 Salinimicrobium profundisediminis | reverse complement strand
ACAACCAGCAAAGAACCGGTTCAGTCAACAGGGCGTTCATGTTGGGCCGTACCGGCCACACGAACGCTTAGTTATTGTGGCAAGTTTTATTCGTTACCCATTATTTTAGAAGGATCTATTTTTCTTTTAAGGTTGGGGTCGTATCGGAAATCCATATTCATTAAGACCAAATAAATAATAGGAGCTTTATAGACCTCATTTTTAAAGTCCTTTTGATCTATTTCCTTAAATAATTCCTCTATCTGATCTTCTTGGTAATAACCATTATCCATTAACTCTTTTACAAGTTTTCCCTGGCGGTAAATCAAATGATCTTCTTTCAGTTGTTGGCTTTTATAAACCTTGTAAGGACACTGGTTTAAAACTCCATCTACTATTACAAATAGATTATAATTGAATCCATATTTGTCGGTTAATGCTTGTAGCTGATTATATGCTTTAATTCCATTTTCCGAACTTAAAGAATCAATACTTTTCAAAAGTTTTAAATATTCCTCTTTTCTGTTATTGGCTATTAGTCCGTTGGTCAATAAGATTTTCTCCGCTTCTAATGAAAATTCAAAAAAGTCAAATTCTGGTTTTCCTGTATATTCTTTAATGTTATGATTTACCTTTTCATTTATACAATCCCTTAATGCCAATTCGGGTGTTGAGTTTTGTCCGTTACAAGAGATAGATACAGTTGCAATGGCAATTGGTAATAGGAGTTTTGATAGAAATTTGTTCATTTTCAATATTGTAAAGCTCTCTTTTAAATTTGCCACAACGTCCCGGTTAACGCAAGTGCGGATTGGGGAATGGAATTGATCTTTTAATTCTATTTTTAAAGGTATTCGAAAATGCCATTTTTGACGTGTCAGCCGTATTTGTGTTAACCGTTGTTAGCTCCTGTATTTTTTGTTCGGATTAATAATCCTGGACGAGAACTTCTGTCGGAATATGTAGAGTAGTATTTAATTTTCTTACCATTTCGAGAGTTAGTTTTCTTTTCTTACTCAAAATTTCGCTCACCCTACTTTTGAATCCAAAAACCTCTGCAAGATCTTTTTGTTTCATACCCATTTGTTCCATTCTAAATTTTATGGCTTCTATCGGATCAGGCATTCCAATTGGAAAATTCTCATTTTCATAATTGTCAATGAGAATTGCTAAAATTTCTAATTCATCTCCTTCTTCAGTTCCTCTTTTTGCATCAAAAATCTCATCAATTCTTTGAAGAGCATTTTGATAATCTTCTTCGTTTCTAATCGGTTTTATTCTCATCTTATTAAATATTGTTAGCGTCTATTTTATCATATTCTGCGTGAGTTCCAACAAATCTTACGTAGCAGATTTGATATTCAAAATTGAACTTTACAATTAATCTATAGGAGTTACCCTTTATGTTGAAAACGATTCTGTTTTCCTGTAAAATGCTTGCACTCGGATAATCTTTCTTTAAATCGTTTATATTATTCCAATTTGTTTTCTCAGTTTCTCGATACCAGGACTTTAATTGTTGTTCACTGTCAGCGTGTTTTAACCAAACATCACGTAAAGTTCGTTTCGCAATAATTCTCACATCAAATTATTTTAAAACAAAGATAAATTAAATTCCCAAATTGGTAACTAAGATTTTGTAAAAATATTGGAGCTAACGTCTCGTATAAAAACAGTGCGGCGATTGCCAGCGATGATTTTCCGCAGGAAAATCAGACGCAGCAAGTACGCACAGACTTTCGATTCAAGACAAGTTTTAGCATTGTTTTTATATGTTGTTGCCCAAAGTTTAGTTCACCATTTTCCTGAACTTAAACCCACATCCTTCGATACAAGTTAGATATGTTGGGTTCGTAACGAGCAAACCATTATCAAAAATATATTCCTCAACAAATACTCCTTCTGGAGCTTCAATACCGGTTGTAAATCCGTCGCAACCGAAGTCCAGAATCAAAAGATTGGATTCTGTAGAAAACGTTCCTGAAGTGCATTCATCAAATCGTGTTGAATAGAAGTCCCCGTTTTGCAAAAATGTGTAAGTATAACCATCTTCTACTTCATTCCAATTTCCGGGACCAGCTCCTGAATTTGCATAGGTCTGTACCAATTGCCAAGTGCCTATTAAAGAATCTTTTTCTTTTACTTCCTCATCATCGTCACTACAACTAATAAAAGACACTCCTAGAATGATGTAAAATGCAATTTTTTTAAGAATCTTCATAATTTAAATTTTCGAGTTGAACTTTTTAATTCTGACTAACGTCAAATTAGTTGGTTGGAACTAAAGTTGGTGAAAACCCCAGATCCTCTGGTTTGAGTTCCAATT
>NZ_JAPJDA010000070.1 GCF_026241755.1 Salinimicrobium profundisediminis | reverse complement strand
ATGGTGAAACAATTACAATGGATCCTTCCTGTTCAGTAATTTCAGCTCCAATGCCTTCAAAAGAAGAAGAAATGCTTTCATGGAAGTTCTTAGCTTCTTCAACATCCATATAATCTGAATATGGATCATCTAAAGATTCAAGCATCCCGTTGATAGCTCCATTAATGAGGGTATTATCTTCTACCTCTTGGAAGTAACCATTCTTTAATGTATCAAAGGCCGTATACAATTTATCAAATTCACTTCGACTTGTTTCATTTCCTACGCTGACTGCTTTCTCGTCTCCAAATGCCAAAGCAAAAGTTGTTATGCCAGCTGACAAAAAGACAATGATAAATAACAGCATAACAAATTGGAATTTCTTCATTTTTATAAAACTTGATTGCTTTTCTGTTGATTCTTGATTTATGTTCTCATCTTGCAAACCCTTCACCACTTTCATAACCGTTAGGTACTAACGAAGCTTCTTTTGAATAGAATACCATTTTTTCATGGTGATTAACAAAAAAATCATTCTTTTTCACTAAGAGACATTTATAAAAACCTGTTCAAATTATACACCATTCATTTAACAATTGGATAATAAAAAATTCATTTCAAGCAGTATGAACACATCTTCCTTCTAGCCTTTATTATTGCAAAATATGAGTCAGGTTAACAATTCCAAAAACTGACTGCTAAAAGGTGAAAGCATTCACTCTTCAAATTTTCTTTACCAAATTAAAGTATTCTTCCAAGGTTAACTTATTTTCGAAAATCGTTTTGGCTGCTTCTTGTCCTACATACCGATAATGCCAAGGCTCAAAGCTATAGCCCGTTATACTTTCTTTCCCTTTAGGATAGCGCAAAATAAATCCAAAGGAATGTGCATGATTTGCAAGCCACTTTCCCTCAGCCGTATTCGCAAATTCTTCAGACAGCATGAAGTCAGCACTTTGGCTTGAAATATCCATTGCCAGTCCTGATTGATGCTCACTGCTGCCTGGATATGCAACTACTTGAGCTGCCAGTTCCTCGCCAACTTTTGCTACCTCAGCCTTAAAAAGGTCGTTTTGTCTAGCGTAAGACCGATAACCAGATACAGCAAAAAGGTTTATCTTTTCTTTTTTTGCTTGTGAAAACATCTTCTCTAAAGCCAGCGCTGCTTCCTTGCGCATATAGCTTTTTTCGATATCCTGATCTCCAAAAGAAAACGCCACGTTTGGTCTTACAAGATCAGCGGGAGTATATTTTTCAACATAATAATATTCCTTGTTCACTAATGCCATTACATTCTCTGGATTTTGAATGAAATTTTTCCCATCGACAACCTTAATATCATTAAAGAATGAAGCTTCCAGCACCAATTGATCTTCTTGCTTTGTTGGTTCTTCATTATCTGATTTTTCTGCATCGGTATCTTTCTGCGGTTCATTTTTAACTTCTTCTTCAGGATTCTTGTCGTCATTTTGCACAGGTTCAGTTTCATTTTGTGAACCATTTTCACTCGCGTTTCCTATAAAAGGAATTTTTTCTAAATATCCGTCCAATTGGCTGCAGCCTGCTAAAAGGACACTTAGCAATCCTAACAGCACTATTTGCTTTTTCAATGTTCTCACCTATCTTTTTCTAAATCAGTCCACTCGATTTTAGCATGATCAAGAAATGAATGCGAAAAATGTCGTTAATGGTAAATTTTATACAATTTTTCATAACCGTCTTTACTCGATTGTCAAAATAAAAAACTGGCCAAACCGGCCAGTTTAGTTTATCATTGCTTATTCTTTAATAGCTGCTTCTAAAGCAACTTCGATCATTTCGTTGAAGGTTGTTTGTCTTTCTTCTGCTGTCGTTTCTTCACCAGTTAAAATATGATCGCTTACCGTTAACACAGATAATGCTTTGCGATCCAGTTTAGCAGCAAGCGTGTAGAGTGCAGCTGTTTCCATTTCAATCGCAAGAATTTGATATTTAGCCCATTTTTCCAGCTCAGCATTATCGTTATAAAACATATCTGCAGTAAAAACATTTCCAACTTTTAAGTTCAAGCCTTTTTCAAGACCGGAATCATATGCTTTCTTTAAAAGATCAAAATTAGCAGTTGGTGCATAATCAACACCGCCAAAAGTAAGCCTATTCATTTGAGAATCTGTTGAAGCAGTCATCGCAAGGATAACATCTCTAACTTTTACATCCTTTTGGATTGCTCCACAAGTACCTACCCTTATTAGGTTTTGGACATTATAGCTGTTCATTAATTCATTAATGTAAATAGATATGGATGGAACCCCCATGCCAGTTCCCTGAACTGAAATGCGTTTTCCTTTAT
>NZ_JAPJDA010000006.1:158500-161509 GCF_026241755.1 Salinimicrobium profundisediminis | reverse complement strand
GGTGAAAAAACCACTCCTTTAAATATCTACCAACAAAAAAGCCGCCTAAAAATTACTTTTCAGACAGCCTCTTTTATGTAAAGAGGTATCACAACCTTTAAGATAGCTGTTGGGAGGTACGTTAGAAGCTTACCTTCCGAAGGGATCTATACCGAACCCTCGGGATGGGTGCCATTTCTTTTGGAAACAGGCTTCCTGTAAAGACTCCTAATAGGCCATTTTTACGATCTCTTCTACATTGGCGGGGGTGAGGGATTGGTGTTCTCCCAGGCCTGTCCAGCCTCTGTCGGTGAATCGTTTGTTGATCTCTTCGGCGGTACCGTGGTAATCTTCGGTATAGGCTGACAATTTGGTGTCGATGCCCATCTGGTTAAAGAATTCTTCGGTCCTGTCTATAGCGGCCGAGGCTTTGTGATCTACAGAACCTTCGGTGATGTTCCAGATCCTTTCAGCATACTGCGCCAGTTTTTCTTTCTTAGCCTCAAAATTGAACCTGTAATGACTCGGTGCAATCACCGCAAGGGTGCGGGCATGATCAATTCCATAAAGAGCGGTGAGCTCGTGGCCCATCGCATGCACCGCCCAGTCTGTAGGCACTCCTTTTTGAATGAGTCCGTTGAGGGCCATGGTACAGCTCCACATGAAATTTGACGCCGCAGTATAATCTGAAGGGTCATTTAAAACTTTTGGCCCAACCTCTATAAGCGTCTGCATAATGCTTTCAGCAAACCTGTCCTGCAAATACGCACCGCTGGGATAGGTCATATATTGTTCCAGCACGTGGGTAAAAGCATCGGTGATGCCGTTGACGAGTTGTCGCGATGGGATGGACTTTATTACTTCCGGATCGAGAATAGAGAACACCGGAAACAAGCCCGGGCCGCCCATGCCCAGCTTCTCTTTGGTTTCCTCGCGGGTAATTACGGCACCCGAATTCATTTCTGAACCCGTGGCAGGCAACGTAAGCACCGTACCAAAAGGCATTGCTTTAGTAGTTGGCACCTTCTGCGTTAGGATTTCCCATGGTTCTTCTCCTTCATACAAAGCTGCAGATGCCAAAAATTTGGTTCCGTCAATGACCGATCCTCCGCCCACAGCCAGCAGGAACGTGATATTTTCTTCTTTAATCACCTTCAGGGCCTTCATCAAAACCTCGTATTCGGGGTTTGCGGGAATACCACTAAACTCGACTACTTCAAAGCCGGAAGTAGCTTCCTTCACCTGCTCGTAAATTCCGTTGCGCTTAATACTTCCGCCGCCATAAAGCATGAGGATTTTGGCATTTTCGGGAAGTTCTTCTTTCAGTTTTGCTATCTGCCCTTTTCCGAAGATAATTTTCGTAGGGTTCTTAAAATCAAAATTTCTCATAAATAGTTTTTCAGGATTAGTCAAGTACTGTGATCAAATCTTCTTTGGGTTTGCGCACCTTGGCCAAACCGGCAAGCCAGTCATTATCGGTGTCGCGATAGCCAAGCGGCAGGATCACACAGCTCTTAAGCCCTTTTTCGCCAAGGTTGAGGATCTCATCAAGAGCGGCCTCGTCAAAACCTTCCATTGGCGTGCTGTCTACCCCTTCAAAAGCAGCTGCAGTAATAGCCTGTGAAAAGGCGATGTAGGCCTGACGGGCAGCGTGATTAAAGTTTTCGGCAGCTTCCCGTTGCGGATAATGACCCAGCAACTTCTGACGGTAATTCTCAAATCCTTCATTTTTAAAGCCGCGTACCTCGTTGGTATGGTCAAAAACCTTGTTGATACGATCTTCGGTATAAGTATCCCAGGCCGCAAAAACGAGCAGATGTGAACAATCTGTCACTACTGACTGGTCCCAGGCGATGGTCCTTATCTTTTTCTTAAGCTCGGGGTTAGTCACCACCAGGATCTCGAAAGGCTGCAATCCGCTGGAAGTTGGGGCCAGCGAAGCCGCTTCTAAAATAGCATCGATCTTTTCCTGTGGGACTTTCTCGCCGTTCATTGCTTTGGTGGCATAGCGCCAGTTGAGTTTATCTAATAATTCCATAGTTTTAATTATATATTAATGAATGTTCATTCTTTTTTTGGCGGAAAAAATTTTCCCTGCTTCTTGCTTCTTGCTTCTGAAAAGTTAAAGTTTAATAGCGTCCCAGGCTGCGGAATAAGCCCTTTCAAGCGCCGGCTTATCTACTTTGCACCAGCCTTTCATCTCGGTGTTGAGCAGAAAGCTGATGGGATAAACGGTAAAAGCATATAAAATAAAAGGCGAAAAAGGTTTCACAAGGCCTTCCTCTTTTCCGCGCTCCCACAGCGCAATAAGCGGTTGCAGATGCTTAAGGCCTTCCTGCCTGCTCTCTTCATCTATCATAGGCGTGTTATCGCATTGGGAAAGGAACATGGCATGATCAACCTCTTTTAGTTTAAAGGTGGCAATGTTCATCCATATCTTTTTAAACCCCTCTTCTACCCCCATATTGGGCTCAAAATCTTTAAAAGCGCAATTGCTGAAAGAACTTTTCACCTCTATATATGCCTGATTCGCCAAATCCTGCTTGTTCTTAAAATACAGGTAAATGGTGGCCGGGGAAACATTGGCCATTTTGGCAATTTTAGACATGGGAGTTGCGTGGAAACCGTTATTGTTTACCAGGCATATAGTTGCTTTTAGCAAAGCATCGCGCTTTATCTGACTTTTAGAAACTGCTTTCATCACTTAATTGAAGTGCAAATATACAAAAAAAGAATGAACGTTCATTTTTTAATGATTTAATCTGAATCTCTGCTTTATTACTGCGGAAGAATTGAAGAAAAACGGAGATTTAAATCCCTTCTGAAAGCTCTGAAGAGTAAATTTTAGTCTTGGCGGAAGCAGATTTCGACTTTACCAAATGCTGAAGTATCTCCACTACCCCGGAAATATGAGGTGTCAAATATGCCATTTTTGGAACCTTTATCTTGAATATTAAACTAATAAAGCAAAGGCCACGAATACACAAATATTTTTTATGTATTACTCCTCTTAAGCTTTTCAACAAACTT
>NZ_JAPJDA010000006.1:149906-158400 GCF_026241755.1 Salinimicrobium profundisediminis | reverse complement strand
TCTGAGCACTGAGCACTTTTTAATACTGGCTCATTATTCCTGTTCCTCTAGTAGCCACGAATTCACGAATATTTTTTATGTATTACTCCTCTCAAGCTTTTTTAATCAAAATTTCTGAGCACTGAGCACTTTTTAATACTGGCTCATTATTCCTGTTCCTCTAGTAGCCACGAATTCACGAATATTTTTTTGTATTACTCCTCTTAAGCTTTTTTTTTAATCAAACTTTCTGAGCACTGAGCACTTTTTAATACTGGCTCATCATTCCTGTACCTCTTGTAGCCACGAATACACGAATGTTTTTTATGTATTATTCCTCTTAAGCTTTTTCAGCAAACTTTCTGAGCACTGAGCACTTTTTAATACTGGCTCATTATTCCTGTTCCTTTTTTAGCCACGTATAAAATTACATAATTTTAGGGCAGGTTTTAATTCCTGGTGCTTGTAGCTGTTCTGGTTTTTTCCCGGTTGAAAATATTCCAAATCTCGTATTCCCTATACCAGGGCGCCCTTATTGCTCCCTGAAGTACAACTTCCCGCTCAAGAACAGCAGCACTAAAGGAAGAAGGGCCACCGGACTGTATTCTTCCCTTTCCAAAATGCTCACAATAACGAGAATTATAGCAATGGCGGCGATCATTAAGTTATCGAAGGTGTTTTTTGTCATTTTTGATGGGGATTTAGGAGCTTGGGGGGTTAGTTTTCTTTCCTGGTTTCTGAAAATTAGTGAAATCCGTTATTGCGCTTAACCCATATTATGCACAGAACTTCTTTTTATCTTTTCCTTCTCCGCAATGCTGTCTACAAAATATTCATATTTTCTTTTCTCATCATTTGAAGAATCTTCCATATATAACATCACTTCTTCCAGCAATTTTGAAAGATTGTAGATATTATTTCTTTTTCTATTATTAAGCTTTAACAGATAACTAATGAATCCAAAAAGACCCGATAAGCCTAACAGTAAATAAGCAGTAAACTCCGATATCAATAGAAATTCTTCTTTATCTGATCTGGATAAGTCTATTTCATTTGAAGTCACTAAATCAATAATAATATCTGGAAATAAAAGTAAAATACCAATGACCAAACAAATTAGAAATAACAAGATTATGGGTATTTGTAGAATATTCGAAGTAACATTTTTAGAAAACTTAATAAATATACCTTCCTTAACTTCTAAATAAGTTTGCCAGAATCTTCTCAGTTTAGCTTCAGTTTCTTGTATTTTAAAGAGTTTATATTGTCTTAATTCCTCATTGATCTGCTGATCCATTTTTTTATTGGGTTTAAAAGGTTTTTTAGATAGTAGAAGGCAAAAAAATATTTAAGTCGACTAAGCTTAAAAATACTTTCTTGTGGTATTTAATTTAATGTGTTAAATCATCAGTTATTTGCGATGAACCGATTTTGAGAACGTTATTTATCTTAGCGCTTGATTATACCCCTCTGAATAATCCACTTTTAATGATTCTATATCTAATTTATGTGTAGCTATAAAACTTTGAATTAATTCGTCTGTTATTGAATGAATTTCGTATTTCTGAAACTCTTTAAAAAAAGCTTTTACATTGGTTCTTAAATGCTTTAATTTTCCTCTTCTCATAATTTCAACATCATGTGTGAAATTTGCATGATAAGAAAGACTTTTAGTAGGTATAATTAAAATTTTCTTTACAGGTGAATCAGAATATTGAGATTCGAACCATCCGCAATGAGAATTCATTTGGCCGGCTTCATATTTACTTATTTCTTGTCTCTCTAAATCTACTTCACTTTTGCATTCAAAAATGAAATATTGATTATTACTTCCACACCATAAATTATCAGGACCTTTTTTTATTTCTTTGTCAGGTCTTTCACTCAAAAATCCCAACATTAGGCCTAATTCCTTAAACGCAGCTTCAAATTTTTCAGCAGATGTTCCAAAAGTCAAATCTGATAAAATACTATCAACTGCTAAATTTAATTCTTCAAAATTTTCATGTTGCTTAATCCAATTGAAAATTCTTTTAGTCCTTTCTTCTGTTATGAAATCTAATTTTTTGTAGGTTATACCTTCTCTTGGTTTAAGTAATTCATTGTTCTTAGAAAATGCACTCTTTTGAAGATTATTAGAATCATGTTTACTAGATAAGTATTTATATCTTGCCATTGTTTGCAGATACCAACCTTTCTCCGGTATGTCGGTAACATAATTATCAATCAAATCTTGCATTACTTCACACGCCTTTTCATATTCTCCAATATAATTATGTTCTGAGGCTTTTCTTTCCAAACTGAAAATTTCATGAATTTTACTTGTTGATGGATCTGAACTAATTTTATTCATTTCCTCTCGATAGAATTCTTTCCAACCTTCATCTCTTTGTAAAGATTGTTTCATTAGAGATCTTATAACATCAAAAGGTTGATTTTCATTTGGAATATCTTCTTCTGCCATTTTGGCAATTTCAATTCCTATTTCTATCTGTTTCTGCGTTTGAGGAGAAAAGTATTTATTTGTTCTAGAGCTTTTTAAAAACTTTACTAAGTCTGCTCCAATAACTAATATTAAGCAAAAATCTTTTTCACCTCTAACACTTCTACCTAACCCTTGCTCTATTTTTTGAGCAATCTTAATATTAAGAGAATCACTTCCTTGCCTATTTGCTTCTTCATATCTGTCGGCTAAGGAGAAGAAATATGGTTTACTATCTAAAATAAGTATTCTACAAGTTTCATCTGGTAAATCTATCCCATCATATCTATTAGCAAATACTACAGTATTTTTAAAATTTGATTTCTTTAAATGGTCTACTACTGAACCAATTTCTTCGCTCTTTGGCACAATAGAACCTAAAGCCTTATATGTTGTGGATTTCTTAAAAGAGGAAACCAGTGACACAACACCATAATGTTTCTCATATGGTTTAGACATTACGGTTACTATTTTATCACGATCTAAGCTATCATGTACTAAAGAAGGTATAACTAACATTTTCTCACCTGACCAAATTTGATCAGGATTATGTAAAGGGTTTTTGATAGAATTAATTTTAAACCCTAAACCCTTTATAAAAAAGGAGTCATCTTGTGTAGTTGCCGACATAAGAACTCTCTGGCTAGCATTATTAAATGAAGAGAACTTATCGATTGGTATATGAATAGGAGATATTTCTAAGCTATTACCAGAAATAAATGCTTGGCAATTTATAATATTATCTTTTATGAATGGCCAAGAAAAAGCCACATCATTTTCTTCTCTATGTGTAGAAAGTATATTAAGTATCTCTTCTGATTTATCTATCCAATTCCAATATGGAATTGGAAGAAAAGAATCATATTCTCCATTTTCAATTTCTAAAAATGTTCCTTGACCTTGTTCTGGTAAAAAATCTTTAAACAGCTCAAAAAATTCTTTATAAATTTCGTCATCCCTTTTAACACTAATTGTAAAAGTATTTTTAATTGAATCTATACAAGCATGAGAATCATCGAGTATAATATTTTCGACATGGACATAGTTCTTTCCTAATCCAAATTTAGTTTTGCCGTTAAATACTTTTTGAACATGTGTTATCAGTATCTTCTCCCCATCTATGAACTCGTTCGGGAATGAGCCATCATCTTCAAATGAGCAGAAACTTATTCCAAATTTTCTAGCGTCTCTCTTTACCTGTTGAACTAAGTACTTGTTAGGACATACATATAAACATGGTGACTGACCAGAATTTATTTTTGATTGCAGTATTAATAAACCAATTAGTGTTTTACCTTCTCCAGTATGTAATTTTATAATTAAATCTTTTTCATCTTTCCTGGAATCATACCATTCATTTAGAATTTTGAATTGTGCAGGCCGTAAAGGACCAGCGATGCTTCTCCTATCTAAAGAATCATATATTTCAATTGGATCGGTTTTCTTTTCAATTTCTGGTTTGTTCAGTTTCTTTTTAAAATCTACCATATTACTTAAATATTTGCCCAATAATTTATCCAACAATAAGAACTTGAGATTATCTGTCTCGTAAAAGGGATATCCACAAACCTGCTGCTCCTTCAGTAAAGCTATTAAATATTTGTTAAAGAAGCTTACGGGAATCCGTAAAACAGTGCTCATTATCAACCGATTTGGGAAGAAAGTTGATAAATACTTTCCAAAAATGGCATTTTTGAGAGGTATTTCCGGGTAAGGTGGAATTTTGACCTTTCCTCCTCTACTTCAGGGAGTTCATAATTTCTTCTTAAAAAGAATGTCGGGCCCCGTTATGAAGAGCTTTCAGAAGACAGGAAGATATCAGCTAAAGAACAGGCATCAGATTTACTTCCGGCCAAGGGAATACTTCAGCAGGGATTGGCACCAATAAAAAAGCATGAGACTTCCGAAGAAATGTTAGTTTCAGGAATGATTAAGGTGTCAAAAATGGCATTTCAGAAGAGGATTTTTCCGAAGTAATAAAAAACTAATTCACTATTTGCTGCTGCACCCATACGCTAAAAGAGGTTTCGTAAGCCCGCGTGATGATGATCACTGCCGCACCTATACCTACCAGCCACCACGAATAGTTATTGCGTTTGATTTGCAGCCCGGCAATGGCACCAAGAATGAGGAATGGAAGCATTAAAAGCAGGTTGGGCACGAGCCAGGAGCCGCCAAAAATGATGACTGCTTTCATGACTATAAAAAAGATGCTGTAAATAAGGATGATCTTGGTGAGGATCTCCAGGTTGCGTTGCGACATATTACCTGTAATTCTTTGGGGGCTTGCGGGCATAACTTAGCTGCTCAAAAGCATAGCCCATGTTTAAAAGCTTTTGTTCTTCAAAAGGCCTGGCGATAAGCGTAATGCTCTTAGGCTCTCCCGAGGCCTCAAACCCCGCAGGAATGGCCAGCGCCGGATATTTAGCCACGGCTGCATGGGCCGCGTGATAATTGTTTATTGACGCCACGGCATCAAGATTGTGCTTTTGCATGGGCACATCAAAAAAGCTTCTTCCTTTATCGCGCAGCTGTGCAGAGATATTTTTAAGACTGGCAGCGCTGGTAGTATCGGCCACAATAGCCTCAAAAAGCTGCTGCCCGTAAGGCGCCCTTAGCAGGCTGTCTTCTTTATTATAGGCCACGATCTCATCTACACTCCTAAATTGCACCTGTTCTCCCGCAGCGGTACTTAAATAGGCAGAAAGATCTTTCTTCATATCGGCGTTTAGCAGGGTGAGGAAGTTATCGAGCGGCACTTCTTCGGCTTCAAATTCCACTATCACAGCCCCGCCTTCTTTCATGGCTTGCACGGCCTTGTTGTAAATGGAATCCTGCATCAGGGATTTCATCACGCCAATCCTTTTTCCGTTTAAAGCATCGCGGGAAAGACTCTGTGCGTAATCTTCATTTGCCGCGACTGATGCTGCGTCTTTTGGATCTTTTCCGGTAAGGGCATTGAGCAAAATGGCATTGTCTATAACATATTTTGTCATGGGGCCGGGCGTATCGAGCGTTTCCGAAATTGGAATAATACCACTGCGGCTCAGTAACCCGACGGTCGGTTTTAAACCTACCACCGAATTCTTGGACGCGGGAGACAGGATAGAACCTGCAGTTTCGGTACCCACGGCAGCCACAGCATAATTTGCGGCAACGGCAACACCACTTCCGGAGCTGGAGCCGCCGGTTTCAAATTGTTTCCTTCCGTAGGGATTCAGAGTTTGTCCACCCACAGCACTATAACCCAAAGGGCAGCCATCACAAAAATAATAAGCCCATTCACTGAGGTTTGCCTTTCCTAAAATGAGCGCATTATGCTGCTCTAAACGATCTATAATAAAGGCATTTTTGGCAGGTATATTTTCGGCCAGGGCAATGGCTCCGCCGGTAGTCGCGAGATTGGCGGTGTTGATATTGTCTTTTATAAGCACGGGCATGCCATAAATGGAGTTCTCACTGCCGGGCGGAATGTCTCTTTTATCGAGTTCCCTCGCCTGGTTAACTACATTTGGATTCAAAGCGATCACCGCATTTAAGGAAAGATCATTATTGCTCTCCAGTTCCCTGATGCGGTAAATGTAGAACAGCGTAAGATCCTCATAGCTAAGGCGGCCATCCTTTACCGCGCTTTGCAGCTCGGGGATGCTTCTTTCGAAGATAAGCTGCTTTAAAGATTCGTACTTCCTGGCTGAGAAACCGGCAAGATCTTTCTCAAAAGGCTTCCTGATATCATTCTTGTCCAGGTATTTTGAATTGATGAGCTTAAACCTCATTCTTTCTATCTCATGAGAGGCCTGCTCTTCAAGCCGGGCAGTCTCATCTATCGGCTGCCACACCACAGGTTGTTTAACCGCGGTGTCTTCGGACTTTTTTACGCCACATGACAAAAGAGTCAGCGGGAGCAAACAAAGAAAGAGGATCTGCTTCATAAGCGCAGTTTTATTTTTTAAAGAAAGAATCTACAAACTCAAATTTATTGAAAACCTGCAGGTCTTCTATGCCCTCTCCCACCCCGATATACTTCACCGGAATTTGAAACTGGTCGCTAATACCTATCACCACACCACCTTTTGCGGTACCGTCAAGTTTGGTTACCGCCAGCGAGGTCACTTCGGTAGCTGCAGTAAATTGTTTGGCCTGCTCAAAGGCGTTTTGCCCGGTAGAGCCATCGAGTACCAACAGCACTTCATGCGGTGCATTGTCTACCACCTTTTGCATTACCCTTTTCACCTTAGTGAGTTCGTTCATGAGGTTTACCTTATTGTGAAGACGGCCTGCAGTATCAATGATCACCACATCGGCCTGTTGTTTTACGGCGCTCTGCACCGAATCGAACGCCACCGAAGCCGGGTCACTGCCCATACTTTGCTTTACAATAGGCACCCCAACCCTGTCGGCCCACACCTGTAACTGGTCAATAGCGGCTGCACGGAAGGTATCGGCTGCACCAAGCACCACTTTTTTACCTTCTTTTTGAAACTGGTAGGCCAGCTTTCCTATTGTAGTGGTTTTTCCCACGCCATTGACGCCAACCACCATGATCACATAAGGTTTGGTATCGGCAGGTACGTGAAAGTTGGTAGCTTCTCCCGAATTGGTTTCAGATAATAGCGCTGCGATCTCTTCCCGTAGTATCCTGTTAAGCTCTTCGGTACCCAGAAACCTGTCACGGGCCACTCTTTCTTCTATACGCTTAATGATCTTTACGGTAGTACCTACCCCAACGTCACTGCTCACCAATACATCTTCGAGGTCATCGAGTACCTCGTCATCAACTTTAGATTTACCGGCCACAGCTTTACCCAGCTTGGAAAAGAAATCATTTTTTGATTTTTCGAGTCCTTTATCAAGGGTTTCTTTCTTCTCCCGGGAGAACATTTTCTTAAATAAACTCATTGTATGGTCTAATCTTTATTTGAACAATTGGCTCTACTTATAAAAAGGTAGCCGTGGTAAATATACACAAAAACAAAAAGCCGTCCCGATAGCTACCGGGACGGCTTTTGTATATTTTGAAAATAACTTATTTCTTGTTCAGGAAGTCATTTACCATTTCAGGAGCCATAATAGCTTCCACAAATGTATAGGAACCGCTCTTTGGAGACTTTACCATTTTAATGGCTTTAGTTAATCTCTTTGAACCCGTTTGTAATGTTGCTACTGATTTCTTTGCCATGACTTACTTATTTTATTTCTTTATGAACCGTCATCTTCTTTAGGATAGGGTTGAATTTCTTCAACTCCATTCTATCTGGCGTGTTCTTTTTATTTTTTGTTGTAATATATCTTGAGGTTCCTGGTTTTCCAGAAGCTTTATGCTCTGTACACTCTAATATAACCTGAACTCTGTTACCTTTCTTTGCCATTTTACTGCGTCTTAAATGTTAAGGATTACTTGTTTAAAAAACCCTTTTCCCTTGCTTCTTTGATTACAGCCGAAATTCCCTTCTTATTAATATTTTTAATAGCAGAAGTAGACACCTTTAAAGTGATCCATTTATCTTCTTCAGGGATAAAAAAACGTTTTTTAACCAAATTGGCGTCAAATTTACGTTTTGTCTTGTTCATCGCGTGGGAAACATTGTTTCCTACCATTGCTTTCTTACCTGTAAGTTCACAAACTCTTGACATTGCTCTATACTTTAACTCGTTATTTCAAAACAGGCTGCAAATTAACGATTTTTTTACCTAATAGCCAATAGCAGATAAAAATATTTTTTCTGAAGTTTCATTTTTACGTCAACTCCCGAAATATCTGTCAAAAATGCCATTTTTAGAACTTCTGTCAAAGATCTGTTTTACTTTCTTCGGAAGATCTCCTGCTGAAGAACTCTCTAAGCCTGAAATTTACGTCCAAACTTACTGAAAATGAGCTTTCCATATAAATCGCCACGAATACACGAATTTCATTTTTTTACTTTTTCATCCCTGATCTCTTCAACGATTGCGGATTTGTAATCTGTGCCGAGCAACTGTGATCAAAATAATATTAGAGCACTAATAGCCTGCAACAAAACCTACAAGGTCAAA
>NZ_JAPJDA010000006.1:103409-149806 GCF_026241755.1 Salinimicrobium profundisediminis | reverse complement strand
AAAAGACCTTGCAGGTTAGCATCGTATTTAATCTAGAAAACAAGAAACTATTTGTGTATTCGTGGCAGTTTTAGAATTATGATGGCGCGGATTTGTAATCCGTGCCGAGCAACTGTGATCAAAATGATCTTTGAACACTAAAGGATATAATTACTTAACACAAAACCTAAAAGGTCAAAAAAAGACCTTGCAGGTTAGCATCGTATTTAATCTAGAAAACAAGAAACTATTTGTGTATTCGTGGCAGTTTTAGAATCATGATGGTACGGATTTGTAATCTGTGACGAGAAAAAGTTCTGCATCTATGGCAGCTTTTTCAATTACCAATGATCAATAAACAGAAAAGGGTTTTGGATGAAAGCAGTAAGAGGATTTAAAAAAACTATTCGTGTATTCGTGGCAGCTTTAGAATCATGATGGCGCGGATTTGTAATCCGTGACTAATCTAAATCAATTATAATCAAAATGATTTTAGAGCACTAAAAGACATTATAGACTGAAACAAAACCTACAAGGTCAAAAAAGACCTTGCAGGTTAGCATCGTATTTAATCCAGAAAAACAAGAAACTATTCGTGTATTCGTGGCAGGTTTAAAATCATGATGGCGCGGATTTGTAATCCGTGACGAGCAACTGTGATCAAAATGATCTTTGAACACTAAAGGATATAATTACTTAAAACAAAACCTACAAGGTCAAAAAAGACCTTGCAGGTTAGCATCGTATTTAATCCAGAAAAACAAGAAAACTATTCGTGAATTCGTGGCGCAAAAAAAGACCATCTGCGATTTTCTAAACCCTACTTCGTAAGTCAACATTCTAATTTCTAACTTCTCCTGTGATTTCCTTCAGGATCATTTCATAGGCTTTCTGTACGGTTTGCTTTACCACCTGGTCTCTACTGTTCCCGAAAATGAACTTCTTGGAATACACTTTTTCGGGGGTTGCGAGCCCTATATAAACAGTGCCGACTTCGGCATCGCTGTCGCCCTTGGTGGGGCCGGCATTTCCGGTGGTAGATATGGCGTAATCGGTTTTGAACATCTTTTTGGCGTTCCTGGCCATAGCCTCAGCCACCTCGGCACTCACTACACTATATTTCTCGATAAGTTCCCCGCGGACGTGTAGCACCTCACTCTTTGCCTGTGTAGCATAAGAGACTATACCGCCTTTAAAACAGGACGACGCGCCGGGATGGGTGGTGAATTCGGCTGCAAGGGCGCCGCCGGTACAACTTTCGGCTGCCGACAGGAATTTCTTTTGAGCTGTAAGCAGTTTGCTTATTTGAACCGCTATCTTTTCATCCTCTTCCTGCTCGTCGGCAATAATATCGCCCAGCAGCTCATAAAGGCCTTCCACTTCTTTTTCTACGGAATAGATCAGCTCTTCTTCATGATCTCCCTTTCCCGAAAGCCTGAGCCGCACACTGCCAAGATCGGGCAGGTAAGCCAGCTTGATATGCTTTGGAAGGCGATCTTCCCAGGCTGCAAGTTTATTTGCTATAGCACTTTCGCCCTCTCCCCTGGTAAGTATGGTTTTGTGATAAATAAAAGGACGGTGAAACTTTTCTCTTAAGCGCGGAATCACCTCAACCTCCATAAGGTTTTTCATCTCATAGGGCACTCCGGGAAGAGAGATATAGACTATTTTATCCTTTTCCATCCACATGCCTGCTGCCGTGCCGTACTTGTTGTGCAGGGCAATACTTTTTGAAGGCAGTAATGCCTGCTCCCGGTTAAGGTCGGAAATAGGAGTTTTCTTGTACTTTGAAAAAAGTTCTTCGATATGGGCAAGTACTTTCTCATTGAGTACCAGCTCATCATCAAAATAATTTGCAAAAGTGTATTTGGTGACATCATCTTTGGTAGGCCCCAGCCCACCGGTAAGGATCACCACATTTGCCCTTTTTGAAGCATCTTGCAGGGCAGCAAGTATATGCTCCTGCTCATCCTGCACAGAGGTGATCTGGCACACCGAAATCCCGATAAGATTGAGTTCCCGGGCTATAAAAGCGGAATTGGAATCCACAATTTGCCCAATAAGGATCTCATCTCCTATAGTGATAATCTCTGCAGTCATTAAAAATCAAAATCTTCCTTGAGTTCTGCTTCGGCTTTTTTGTATTTGGCTGTGATGATACGGGCAGCCTCATGCACCTCCTCCTTGTTCTCACCGGCTTTTGCCCAGCTCTCCAAAATCTTGATCTGCGGCATTAAGCCAAGCCCGAACATCTGGAAGTTTGGTTTCATCTTATGAGCGTACTGATAAGCCTGCTGCGGATTATCTTGCGTCACCGCCTGATTCATCCCTTCAAGATCTGGCGGAATTTCTTCCAGAAAAGTCTGCACAACCACCTTGACGAAATCCTGGTCGCCATCGGCCATTTCTTCTACACTCTCTAAATTGTAGTTCCTCATTTTACCTGTATTGAGAATATTTGTTGGTCTTCAATAAATCCGCTCAACTCATCATTAATTTCTACCCGTCCTACCCCTGCAGGAGTTCCGGTAAAGATCACATCGCCTATCTTGAGCGTAAAATACTGTGAAATATATTCAATTATTTCGTCAATTTTCCACAACATATGGGAAGTTCTTCCCTGTTGTACGATTTCGCCGTTTTTCTGAAGCCCAAAACCTACATCATCAATATTCTCAAAATGGGACTTCGGAATCCATTTCTCCCCTATAACTGCCGATCCGTCAAAGCCTTTGGCCTTTTCCCACGGCAATCCTTTTTCCTTTAATTTCTTCTGAAGATCTCTGGCTGTAAAATCTATACCCAGCCCAACTTCATCATAATATTTGTGGGCAAATTTCTTCTGAATATGCTTTCCGATCTTATTTATTCTCACCAGCAGCTCCACTTCGTAATGGATATCATCTGAAAACGGCGGAATAAAAAATGGCTGCTTTTTAAGAAGCACAGCCGAATCGGGTTTTAGAAAGATTACCGGTTCAGTAGGCCTTTCATTCTGAAGTTCGGCAATATGATCGGTATAATTTCGGCCTATACAGATGATCTTCATAAGACTAAAGAATTACTTAAGCTTGGTATTTAGTTTTCGCAATTTGATTGCAGTAAGTACTTTCTTGGTGTACAACGGGAAATCGGCATTTTGAAACCACCCGAAATAGCCCGGTTCCTGGTCAAGAATATCTTCAACAGACTTTCCTTTGTGCTTTCCGAAGCTAAACACCTCGCGGCCTTTCTTGTCAAAAACAATGAGGCCGGCAATATCTGCACACTCTTTTCTGGAGGTGAACGATGAAAGCCACTTTACATCATTCTGCAATTCATCCTCATATTTATCAAGCTGAGATTTAAGGACTTCATAGGTCGCCATGGTATCAACTTCGGCCCCGTGAGCGCCTTCAAGCTCTTTTCCACAGTAAAATTTATAGGCAGCAGAAAGCGTGCGTTGTTCCATTTTATGAAAGATGGTCTGCACATCTACAGACAGGGCGTTCTTCATATCAAAATCAACCCCGGCCCGCAGCATTTCTTCAGCCAAAAGCGGGATATCGTAACGGTTTGAGTTGTAACCTGCAAGGTCACAGCCTTTAATCATTTCATAAACAACGGGGGCAAGTTCTTTAAAAGTGGGTTCGTTGGCCACTTTCTCATTGGTAATACCGTGCACGGCCACCACATCTTTTGAGATTGGTACAGTGGGGTTTACCAGCCAGGTTTTGCTTTCGCGGTTTCCGTTTGGAAAGATCTTTAAAATTGAAATTTCCACAATCCTGTCTTTGGCAACATTGGTACCCGTGGCTTCAAGATCAAAAAAACACAGAGGCTTATTCAGCTTCAACTCCATAGTTTGTAGTTTTGGTAAAGATAATATTTCCCGAAACTTTAGCGGGAAACAATAAAAAAAAGAAAGCCACAACCCGAAAGGCTATGGCTTTTTATCATTTTAGACACCTGTGTTACAGGTCTCTGTTCTTGTCAAATTTTTCAAGGTACTGGGCCACTCTTTGTACAAACTGGCCACCCAAAGCCCCGTTCACCACGCGGTGGTCGTAACTGTGTGAAAGGAACATCTTGTAACGAATCCCAATAAAATCTCCTTCGGGGGTTTCTATCACTGCCGGTACTTTTCTAATAGCCCCCAGTGCGAGGATAGCCACCTGCGGCTGATTAATAATTGGAGTACCCATTACACTTCCAAAGGTACCCACGTTTGTTACGGTATAAGTACCTCCCTGGATATCATCTGGCTTCAGTTTGTTAAGACGGGCACGGTTAGCAAGGTCATTTACGGTCCTGGCCATTCCCACCAGGTTAAGCTGATCGGCATTTTTGATCACCGGCACAATCAGGTTACCATCGGGAAGTGCTGCTGCCATCCCCAGGTTGATATTTTTGCGTTTAATGATCTTGTCTCCGTCAACAGATATATTGATCAACGGGAAATCTTTAATCGCTTTGGCTACGGCTTCCATAAAAATTGGGGTAAAGGTGAGTTTCTCGCCTTCCCTCTTTTCAAAAGCATCTTTATTTTTCTTTCTCCAGTTCCAGATGTTGGTCACATCTACCTCAATAAAAGACTGCACGTGAGCAGAAGTCTGCACACTTTCTACCATGTGGTGCGCAATCATTTTACCCATACGTGACATCTCGATGATCTCGTCTTCACCATTCACGCTCACCGGAGTTTTGGCCGGTTGCGGCGCAGCTGCCTGCTGTGGTTTTTGCTGCCCTTGCTGCGGTTGTGCAGCGGGTTGGGAAGAACGATTTTCAAGGTAGTCTAAAATGTCATTTTTAGTGACCCTTCCTTCTTTACCGCTTCCTGGAATTTTTTCCAGTTCGTCAAAAGAGATCCCTTCTTCTTTCGCAATATTCTTTACCAGCGGAGAGTAGAACCTGTTACTATCGGCATAATCTGAGGTAGTAATATTTTTTGCCTCTTCCACTCTGCCTTCGGCTTCGGCAACGGCTTCTTCAATCTCGGGTGAAGGCACTTCCTGGTCAGCCACCGGGGTGGTCTCTGCCGCTTCTTCTCCTTCAGTCTCAATAATAGCAATGGTTTGCCCTACCTGTACCACATCATCTTCGTTGAATAACTTTTCAACCAACACGCCGTCTACTTCACTCGGCACCTCACTATCAACCTTATCTGTGGCAATTTCCAGAACCGCCTCATCGGCTTCAATGGTCTCTCCAACTTCTTTTAACCAATTCGTAATGGTTGCTTCCGCAACACTCTCCCCCATCTTGGGTAATTTTAGTTCAAATTTTGCCATATTCTTATCTCGAAGATATTTTACTTAAAATTGACTGCGAAATTACTAAAAATTTACCTCAATTAATAATAATTATTCAGCAGCGAGAATTTACAGGCTTCTTTTTGCTTCTGAAAAATGGCCTGTTTCCTCAGTAAAATTACAATTTTCACTACTTAGTTTCGAAAAAGATACGCTTGTTTTTTAAAGTAGTCTAAACCGGAAGTTTCAGAAGTAAGAAAAAATCTGCCAGGCTGAAGGTTCCAAAAATGGCAAAATCAAACCTCTTTTTTGAAAAAATATCCGCACAGAGTAAGACATAAGCCACGCTACCTTCACTTTTTATTGGGTACATTTTAGGTTTTTCTTATTAACTCCTTCCCTTTCAAATCTCTACTTTAAATAAAAAGTATAGCAATGAGCGTAAACAGAGAAGAATTAAGAGGAAAAACAATAGTGATCACCGGCGTTTCAAGCGGATTTGGTCGCGGTGCAGCCATAGAATTGGCAAAATTAGGCGCCAATGTTGTAGGAGCGGCAAGAAGAACCGAAGTTCTGAAAAGCCTTGAAGAAGAGGTTATGAACGAGGGCGGAAAACTCAAGACCGTTACCTGTGATGTTAGTAATGTAAACGATATTAAGAAGCTACGCGATACTGCCCTCGAGAAATCTGGCAGTATTGATATCTGGATAAATAATGTAGGAGTAGGTGCGCTGGGTTATTTTTGGGACATCCCGATTGAGGATCACGCCCGGCTGATAGATGTGAACCTCAAAGGCCTGGTGTACGGTGCCCATGTGGCCATGGAACATTTTGTGGAACGGGACCGGGGGATTCTCATCAATGTTGGGTCTATAGACAGTGAGGTACCACTGGCACTTCAAAATACCTACGCCGCAACAAAATCGGCTGTGCTAAGCCTTGGTCGCTCCCTTACGGAGGAACTCAATTTGAGCGGCAAAAAAAATATTAAAATTGCCACTATAATGCCCTGGGCTGTAGATACGCCGTGGTGGAAACACGCCGCCAATTACACCGGACACAAACCCCGAATGGCTGCGATGGATGAACCTCAACCTGTGATAGATAAAATTATTGAAGCCTGTGTAAACCCTAAAATAAAAATGCCTGTAGGGCCTATTGCCGGCGCTTCAAATTTCTTTCACCAGATATTTCCTGAATGGACGGAACGGGCTTCGGCTAAAATCGCCGAATACGAAGTTGAAAAAGCTGCCCCTATGCCCTCCACTACAGGAAGTATTTATGAACCTATGAAAGAAGGCACAAGGGTGGAAGGAAACATTAAAGAACGAATGAAAAAAGAAGACAGCTAAATGCCATTTTTGACACTCCTGCAATTTTAGCAGGTCATTCAGAAGCCGATAAATAACTGATCAGGTTTTATTGCTTCAGGGAATTTTCGAACGGAATGCGGTTGGTGATGCTGCGCCCCAGGGTGACCTCATCGGCGTATTCCAGTTCATCTCCCACCGAAATTCCGCGGGCAATAGTGCTCGTTTGGATTTCCAGCCCTTCAAGCTGTTTAAAAATGTAAAAATTGGTAGTATCTCCCTCAAGAGTACTGCTAAGGGCAAAGATCACTTCTTTAATTTCCCCTTTCCTGGCTTTCTCCACTAAAGATTTTATGGTGAGCTGTGAAGGTCCAACTCCTTCCATCGGATTAATTTTACCACCCAAAACATGGTAGAGTCCGCGATACTGGCTGGTGTTCTCAATCGCCATTACATCCCTAATATCTTCTACCACACAAACCACCTCACGCTGGCGGCTCTTGTTTGCACAAATCTCACAGAGTTCGGTATCGCTAATATTATGGCAGTTTGCACAAAATTTTACTTCAGTCTTAAGGTCTACCAGTGCCTTGCTCAATGCAACCGTTTGAGATTCGGGTTGTTTAAGAAGGTGCAATACGAGCCGCAGGGCCGTACGCCTGCCAATGCCGGGAAGCTGAGACATTTCATTCACAGCCCCTTCCAGTAATTTTGAAGAAAATTCCATGTTGCAAAACTACAATTTTTGAGGAGAGAAGTTTAAACAATTTTTATAGTTTAGCAGACATTAATAAGGCTAACATAATTGCTCCGAATCAAATCCTGAATGGAACCTATCACAATCCTATTGATAATCGCCGCATATTTTGGGGTACTGCTTCTTATTTCCTACTTCACCGGAAAAAACGCAACTAACGAAACCTTTTTCAAGGCCAACAAAGAATCCCCCTGGTATATAGTAGCTTTTGGGATGGTGGGTGCGTCACTTTCGGGCGTCACTTTTATTTCGGTGCCGGGCTGGGTGGGCGATTCGCAGTTTAGTTACATGCAGGTGGTGCTGGGATATCTTGCCGGTTACCTTGTCATCACATTTATCCTTTTGCCCATATATTACAGGCTCAATGTTACTTCTATTTATCAATACCTCCAACAGCGTTTTGGAAATGTAAGTTATCGCACAGGAGCTTTTTTCTTCTTTATATCAAGGGTTTTAGGAGCTTCTTTCAGGTTGTTTTTAGTGGCTACAGTACTTCAGTATTTTGTTTTTGATGCCTGGGATGTACCGTTCTTTGTCACGGTTACCCTCTCAATCTTACTGATCTGGCTCTACACCGCACGCGCAGGAATAAAAACCATTGTGTGGACAGACACCCTGCAAACTTTTTTTATGCTTGGCTCTGTAGCTGTAGCTATTTATTTTGTTTCTGAAGAACTCAACTGGCAGTTTGCCGATTTCTTTACTGCCCCCAGACTGGAGCCTTACACCAAAACCTTTTTCTTTGAAAGTATCCTGGACCGGAACTACTTCTGGAAAGCCTTTTTTGGAGGAATGTTCATCACTATTTGTATGACGGGACTTGACCAGGACATGATGCAGAAAAACCTCACCTGCCGGAATTTAAGGGATGCACAAAAGAACATGCTTTCGTACAGTTTTGTGTTCGTTCCGGTTAACCTGTTATTCCTCTTTCTTGGTGCTTTGCTCTTTATCTATGCGGGAGAAAACAATATTGCCGTACCCGTAATGGACGGCAGCGCAAAAACCGACCTGCTTTTTCCTGAAATTGCCCTTAGCGGCAGTATGGGAATGGCCCTGCCCGTGATCTTTATCCTGGGGCTTATTGCCGCGGCATATTCGAGCGCCGACAGTGCCCTTACCTCTCTCACCACAAGTTTTTGCGTAGATTTTCTCGATATTGAAAAGAAAGAACTTTCTAAGCAAAAGGGATTGCGCCAGTGGGTACATGTTGGTATTAGCGCTTTAATGATTGCAGTGATCATTGCCTTTAAATATTTGCTTGACAGCAATGTTATTGACCTGCTGCTTACAGCTGCAACCTATACCTATGGTCCTTTATTAGGACTTTTTACCTTCGGAATTTTTACAAAAATGCAGGTGAAAGACCAATGGGTTTGGCTCGTGTCCATTCTCTCGGTGGTCATCACTTTTATTATTGGCAATCTACCCTCAGAATATTTGGGCGGCTATGTGTTCAACTATGAACTCCTTATTGTGAATGGCGCTTTTACATTCCTTGGGTTAGTACTGCTTCGTAGAAAGTAAAATAAGGGTACAGGCCACTTCTACTTCAATGCCGTTCTTTTGAAGAATTCTGAAGAACTCGGGGTTTTCGGTGCCGGGATTAAAGATCACCCTTTCAGGCTGAAGCGAGACGATATATTCGTAATACTCTTCCTGCCTTGGCGGGCCCAGGTATAAAGTGACAGTATGTATATCTTCAAAAGGTACTTTTTCAGTTTCAATAGGCACTCCGGCCACCGTTCCCTGCCGCAATCCAATGGCTACAGTGGGAACCTGATTCTGCGTGAGCCTGTTAATTGCAATATTGGCATACCTCGCCGGGTTGGTGGTTGCACCAAGTACAAGCGTTTTCTTCTTCATATTTTCATGCTATTTTTTACTGTAACAATACTAAAATTTAGTAGTCTTTAAAGTAAGAAATATTTCCCGCATTGAAGGCATTTATAAAACATTGATGGTTAGTGTCTAAATGCCCCGGTGCCAAGCCCGTGCATTTTTTTATGCACGGGCTTTTTCATTTTCAGCAAAAGCTTCAGAAAAAAAATTCAGCAGTCTTTGTAACAAACCGTTTTTTGAGCAGTCTTTATAATAGAGCCGAATACTTTTTCAGGAAAACATTTGTTTTTACATTATGTTATACAAGGTATTAGGCTAAATAATAACCATCATCAAATCAATCAAACAATGAAACAGTTAATCGCTATTTTAATTTTTAGCTTCGGAAGCCTTTCCGCAGAAGCAAGCTCCGATCCTACAGACCTTGGTACCATCATTGGGCAGGTAATGGACCAGGAATTTAAAGAACCCATCCCCTATGCTACCATTAGTGTGACCACGCCCGAAGGAGAAATGGTTACCGGAGCAGTGACTTCTACCGATGGAACTTTTGAAATTGAAAAGCTGAAAGACGGCACTTATCTCTTCAAGATCCAGTATATGGGTTTTAAAGCCTTTAGCCGCGAGGTGAACGTGAACAGCGGGAAGCGGCAATTTAACCTCGGAACCATTTACCTGGAACCCGAAGTGGCCCAACTCGACTCTGTAGAAGTGGTGGCTGAAAGGTCTACTATTGAACAGCGCATAGACCGCAAGGTGGTAAATGTTGGAAAAGACCTCACCACAGCAGGAGCTTCGGCCAGCGAGATCATGAACAACATTCCCAGTCTTGCTGTAGACCAGGACGGGAATATCTCTATGCGTGGCAACGACAATGTAAAGATACTTGTTGACGGAAAACCCACTAACATTCCCGCCGCGCAGCTTTTAAAACAAATACCAAGTACCTCCATCAAAAGCATTGAGTTGATCACCAACCCTTCAGCAAAATATAATCCTGAAGGCATGAGTGGGATCATCAATATCATTCTGCATAAAAATTCCAATCTCGGATTTAACGGAAACCTCAACACCGGCATCACCCAGGGCGAGTACACCCGCTATACAGGTTCGCTCAACATGAACTACCGCACCGGGAAAGTAAATTTTTTCACCAATCTTGGTACCAATGGCGGCGAAAGCCAGAACAACGGAAGACTGGAAAATTTCACCCAGAATTATACCGAAAATATTAGCTTTTTGAACGACAGGAAATCCTATCTCATCAAATTTGGGATGGATTACTACATGGATGACCGCAATACTTTTTCTGTGTACACCAATCAGAATATCTACAACGGCTCTCCTGTAGGTACCGTGAGGTTAGATTATGGGTTAAACGATGAAAGGAACCTGTTGCAGGAATTTCTTTTTGACGGGGAAAACCACACCCAGACCTACAATTTTGTGTTTAACCATGATTTTAATGCTGAAGGCCATAAGCTCATCCTGGAAGCCGATCACAGCATCACCGATGAAACTGATGTTGCCAAATATATGTACAGTGGTACAGGAGCAGGTGATTTTGACTCTTACCGGGACAACACCGAGGAAGAGCTGTCTAATTCAACTTTTAACCTGGATTATGAGAATCCGTTTTCAGAGACCTCAAAAATTGAACTTGGAGCTGAAGCAAGGTTTAGAAGGACCAGGAATGATTATCGCACTACCAGCCCTAATCTTGAGAACACACTGTACGATTACGACAACAACATACTCTCTACTTACGCCACCTTTGGCCAAACCTTCAAAAAATGGTCTTACCAGTTGGGAGCAAGGCTGGAACAGTATGAAGTAGAAGCGGTACTCAACGGCGATTTGATCTACGAAACCGATTATTTGACCCTGTACCCTTCAGCATTTGCCTCTTATAATTTTGACGAGATGAAAACGCTGCAGCTTAGTTATTCAAGACGTGTAGACAGACCTGGGCTTAATCAGGTAAACCCGGTGAGGGAATTTGCCACACCAAGGCTCTCGCAGGTTGGAAACCCCGAGCTTGACCCGCAGTTCACAAATTCCGTAGAAATGAATTATACCCACAACTTCAAAAAAGGGAGTTTAACTGCAGGAGTTTTTTACCGGCTTATTGAAGATGAGATCAACCAGGCACTGTTAATTGATCCGCAAGACCCCTCGCGATTACTGCTTACCTATGAAAACTGGGAAGACAACACTGCCTACGGTTTTGAACTTAGCGGCAGGTACAAACCCTTTAACTGGTGGAGCATTAACCCCAGCTTTGAACTGTACAGCAGTACCGAAAAAGGCGTTGTGGGAACCGATTACAGGGAGATAAAAAGCAGCATGTACAGCCTGCGCATAAGCCAGAGCTTTGATGTTACCAAAAAGCTGAGCCTGCAAACCTTCGGAATGTACCGCAGCAGCACCGAATTGCTACAAATAAACCCCAAAGAATTCTGGTTTGTAAACGCCGGCGCCCGATATAATGTTTTAAACGATAAAGGCACTATAAGCCTTAACATAAATGACATTTTTGACACCCAGGAATTCGGTTTTCAATCTGATGTGCCTTACTCTCAGGAAGGAACTTTCTGGAATGATTCTCAAACGGTATACTTAGGCTTTTCGTACCGGTTTGGAGGTGGAAAAAACAAAGCCCTTGACAGAAAACAAAGAGACGACAACACCAGCAGTGGTGGTGGAATTTTTTAATGTCTTGTTTAATTAGCCAAAAAAAATCCGCACCTGAAAAGCTGCGGATTTTTGACATTTTTGACACCTGTAAAAAAGTACTGGTTTTGCCTCTTGGTTCTTCAGTCTTACCACTTGATCACTGCACTGGCCCAGGTAAAGCCACTACCAAAAGCGGCAAGCACAACGGTATCACCTTCTTTAATTTTTCCTTCTTCCCAGGCTTCGGTCAAAGCAATAGGTATAGATGCAGCCGTGGTATTTCCGTAGCGTTGAATGTTGTTGTGTACCTGCTCATCGCTAAGCTTAAACTTCTGCTGAACGAATTGCGAAATACGCAAATTAGCCTGGTGCGGAATAAGCATGTCTATATCTTTAACCTCAAGGCCATTTGCCTGCAATCCTTCCTGAATTACTTCAGAAAAACGCACTACAGCATTTTTGAAAACAAACTGCCCATTCATGTAAGGATAGTAAATGATATCATCGCCCTGCGGATTCTCTTCAATGATCTGCGGAACCCAATGCATGGTACTTGGCCCTTTCAAAGAAAGTTCGAGGGCGTGTTTACCTTCAGAATGTAAATGCGTAGACAGCACTCCCTGGCCGTTATGGTCGCTTCGGGTAAGCACTGCGGCTCCTGCCCCATCGCCAAATATCACCGATACGCCACGCCCGCGGGTAGAAAAATCGAGCCCGCCACTGTGGTTCTCACTCCCTATAAGCAGTACATTTTTGTACATCCCGGTTTTGATGTATTGATCGGCTACTGAAAGTCCGTAGATGAATCCGCTACACTGGTTTCTCACATCCAGGGCCGGGCAGGTGTCTATATCCAACATTTCCTGGATTTGCACCCCACCACCTGGAAAATAATAATCTGGACTTAGGGTAGCAAACACGATGAGCTCAATGTCATCTTTTGAGATCCCGGAACGTTCTATGGCAATTTTGGCAGCTTTGGCTCCCATCACGGCAGTAGAATTGCCATCCCCTTTCTTTATATGCCGCCGCTCTTTAATCCCCGTACGCTCCTGTATCCACTCATCATTGGTGTCCATCATTTTGGACAAATCATCGTTAGTTACCACATTTTCGGGCACATAGAATCCAAGACCCGCTATTTTAGACTGATACATGTATATATTTTTAGGCTTTAATAATTTATTTCTATTAAATTTAGCAATTAATAAAAAGTTGCTGCGCAATATAAGAAAGATTAACATTATGACAGTGCAGTGATCTTCAACCTAAATTCAATTTATTACCATGAAAAGATTTATTTTGAACTTCATTGCCATCATTTGCTTTACGGGAGCAACCCTGGCGCAAGAGAACCTCACCTATCAAAAACCGCCACAGGAGATCCTGGAACTTGTAGATGTACCACTGGCTCCTTCTACCCTCATAGACAGTGAGGCTAAAAGAATTGTTTTCCTGTATCGCGATCAATTAAAATCTATAGCCGAGCTTAGTGAAGAAGAAATGCGCCTTAGCAGGATCAATGTCTTGAAAAATACGTAAAGAACAAAGACCAACTGGAAGGGAAGATTGAGCAGCAATCTCCAGTTTTACAGAATTAATTCCCGGGAATTAACACCATAGAAAAGGCTGTCTTGAAATCCTGACTGTCCTCCTGAACAAATTCAGAGGGGTCAAAAAGGGGGTTTTTAGACAGCCTTTTTCTGTTTATTTATTTATAGCATTATCTCCTATTGAAGGCGTCATAATCGTTGAATTCGGTTTCATCTACAAATCCGTCATCATTGACATCCCAATCGTCAAAAGAAGAGATGCTCCACTCATCATTATCTATCAGCTCGTCTTCATTTGTGTCATACCTCTCAAACCAGGTATTATCGTTCATCCCTTCATTCCACTCATCGGCATCCAGCATTCCGTCTCTATTTGTGTCAAAAACCTCATAATCATATTCTCCAAAAGACGCTCCTATTCCGGTATTGAGACTTTCATCCCATTCATTCTCATCAATAAAATCATCGCTATTGAGATCAAAACTCTGGTAAGCCCTTTCAGAAAATTCGGTGTCGTCAATGCTGCCATCCATGTTGGCATCCCAATCATTGTAAGTTTCACTGCTTCGTTCTGTAAATTCGGTTTGATTTATCCTTCCATCGTAATCTGCATCAAAAGAACTAAAATCCTGGGCGTAAACTGCTGTTCCAAAAATGGTGCACATTGCTAAAAGAATTCCTTTTATCGTCTTCATATTCATTGTTTTAAATTAAACTTCTTTTTCTTTTAAAGCTCAATTTAAGGTGCAAACCAACTGATTTAAAGCACTTTAATCTTTTTAACAGAGAAATGAAGGAATTTAAATTAACAATAACAGGAAAAAAAAAGCCGAAAACTTTAGGTTTCCGGCCCAGTAAAAAGAATATTATTTAATCAGGAGTATTTTTTGAAGTTGTTAATGCTAACCGTTGCTCCCAAATCGTGTAATAAATTGTAGAGCCCAAAAAATGTGCGGTTGATATACAGGAAATGCTTGCTCCCTCTATTACCATTCATTTTTCTTAATTCCTGATCTTTACTGTATTTCTCGCTTAGGCTGGTTACTGATGTCCAGAATCCTTCATCGGAAAAATCAAATTCTTCCTTCTGAAAAGGTGCGGTAAAAAGGCTTAACATCTGGTAGAACAATTCTGAAAAGAACTCAATTTCGCGGGAAGAATCTTCTTTCCGAAGAATTTCCAACTCAAAAAGCTTAGCGTTGAAGAATTCAGGATCATTGATCTTCTGCTTATCGGCAAGTTCAAAATACGGTTTGTAGAAATCTTCGGGCACCCGCTTAATGCAACCAAAGTCGATCGCAATGAGGTTATCTTCTTTATCGACCAGGAAATTCCCGGGGTGCGGATCGGCATGTACGGCTTTTAAGATATGCATCTGGTACATATAAAAATCCCAAAGGGCCTGCCCCAGTTTATTTGCTGTTTCCTTATTGGTGTTCTGTTTAGCAAATTCGCTTAAATGCATCCCATTCATCCAGTCCATCGTAATGATCTTCTCACTGGAAAGGTCTTCATAATACTTTGGAAACCTGAGGTGAGGGATGTTCTTACAGGCTTCAGACATTTCGATGCTCTGTTGCACTTCCAAAACATAATCTGTCTCCTCAAGCAGTTTCTCTTCCACCTCTTTAAAATACCTTTCTGAGCCCTTGCCCTGCAGGTTAAACATCTTTGTAGCTATGGGCTTTACCAGTGCCAGGTCTGAACTTATACTCTCGGCCACGCCGGGATACTGGATCTTTACGGCCAGGTCTTTCCCGTCTTTAGTGGCCCTGTGCACCTGCCCAATACTGGCGGCATTTACCGAGTCAAGAGAAAAAGTGTCAAAAAGTTCATCAGGGTACTGCCCGTGATATTTCTTGAAAGTCTTTCTCACCAGTGGCGCCGAAAGTGGCGGCACACTAAACTGGGCAAGGCTAAACTTTTCTACATAGGCATTGGGAAGAAGGCTCTTTTCCATAGAGAGCATCTGGGCTACTTCAAGGGCGCTACCCTTCAGGCTCTTTAGCCCATCGTAAATATCCTCGGCATTGCTTTGGTCGAGCTGGTCTCTGGAAAGATCAGCATTTAATGCCTTTTTTGAGTAGTATTTAAGGTAATTTCCACCCAGCTTAATACCGGTTTGTACCATCTTACCGGTACGACTTATCTTTCCGGTGGGTATTTTATCTATTGTTTTCATATATCTATATTAAAAACCCAACGACAGGCATAGTAGGGTTATCCCTGCCGAGGGTAAACGCCCAATGAACTCTTATGCTCATCGTGACATTTTTTCTTTCCAAAGAAATTTTCCGAAGTCAAGCGCTCTTTCCAGAGGAGTGTTCTCAAACAGGTCAAATGCTGTATTAACCGATTTTTCAATAGCTACATCGGTGCTTTCAAATTGAGGTGAGTTGTCATCCATCCAAAACTTCAGCAGAAATACAAGCTGTACCCAGGCAGCTTCAGAAAAAACAGCTTCCGATCTTTTCAAAATTCCGGAACGCTGTTCCTGGTTGCCTTCGCGAATTAGTTCAGCTGTATAATTTTTCAGCTCCCGCCGCAAACCTTTAAGTTGTCCGGCATTCTTGAGGATTGAATCTTCATGTTTTAAAGTGAAAAGCACGTAGCTGCGGTTGGCAGTGAGCATTTCAAAAAATGTATAATAGAGGGTAAGCATTTTTTCCCTGTTACTAAAGGAGTCATACTCCCTGCTCTTTTGCATCACCTGGAGGGTATGCTCAAAAAAGCGTTCCCAAATTCCCCTTTTTAAGCCCTCAAAGCTTCCGAAGAAATCATAGAATTCTGCTTCAGAGATTTCATGATCTTTAGAGAACTTGTAAACTGTATCAGGCTCTTTTCCATTTTCGAGCACGTAGTTCATATACCATTCAATAATACGGTCTTGAGTTACTGCCTTTTCCTGTTCCTTTATTTGTTTTGTCTTTGCCATCTTGCTCTAATTAACTTATTCAAAAGTAGTTATTCTGTTTAAATTTAATATTATTTTTTTAAACAAAACTCTGTTAAATATATTTTTCTGAATTATACTGACGTAATTTTAGTCGGAAGACAAGCGGAAAAATTACTCTGCTGCCAGTTTGTCAGCGAAGTTGAGTTGGGTACTTTTTTTGACCTCTCTGGGAGAATCTAAAAATTAAATAAACCAAAATATATGGCAACCGGAAACATTAATGTATCTGTAGAAAACATCTTTCCTTTAATTAAGAAGTTTCTATACAGTGATCATGAGATCTTTTTACGCGAATTGATCTCTAACGCCACAGATGCCACTCTCAAGTTAAAGCATCTTACAGCTATTGGAGAGGCTAAGGTTGAATATGGCAACCCTGTTATTGAAGTAAAGATAGACAAGGAAAAAAAGCAACTCATTATTAGCGACCAGGGAGTTGGGATGACCAAAGAAGAGGTCGAAAAATACATCAACCAGGTAGCTTTTTCAGGTGCCGAAGAATTCCTTGAAAAATATAAGGACAGCGCAAAAGACAGTGGCATCATTGGTCACTTTGGGCTTGGGTTCTATTCGGCCTTTATGGTGGCCAATAAGGTAGAGATCGTCACCAAGTCTTACAAAGATGAGCCTGCAGCGCACTGGGTATGCGAAGGTACTACTGAGTTCACCCTCGAAGAAACCGAAAAGAAAGAACACGGTACAGATATTATTCTTCATATTAATGAAGATGACAAAGAGTTTCTTGAGAAGAACAGGATTGAAGAGCTGCTTGTGAAGTACAACAAGTTCATGCCAATCCCAATTAAATTTGGAACCCGCGAAGAAACGCTTGATCTTCCCGAAGATGCGCCTGAAGATGCAAAACCCGAAACCAGGACAGTAGATAATATTATCAATAATACTAATCCTGCCTGGACCAAGCAGCCAACAGATCTTGAGGATAAAGACTACAAAGATTTTTACCGCGAACTGTATCCTATGCAGTTTGAGGAGCCTTTGTTCCATATTCACCTCAATGTTGATTACCCTTTCAACCTTACCGGAATTCTGTATTTCCCAAAAATGTCACAAGACATGAACATACAGAAGGACAAAATTCAGCTTTACCAAAACCAGGTATTTGTAACCGATAATGTTGAAGGTATTGTTCCTGAATTCCTGACAATGCTTCGCGGGGTTATTGATTCTCCTGATATTCCACTGAACGTTTCCCGTTCATACTTACAGGCCGATGGTGCCGTTAAGAAGATCTCCAGCTACATTACCCGTAAGGTTGCAGATAAGCTGAAGTCTCTGTTCAACAACAATAGAGAAGATTTTGAGAAAAAATGGAATGATATCAAGATCGTCATTGAATACGGAATGCTTTCAGAAGATAAATTCTTTGAAAAAGCCAAAGATTTTGCTCTTTACCCAACTGTAGACGACAAATATTTCACTTTTGAAGAATTCATTGAGAAGATCAAAGACAACCAAACCGACAAGGATGGTAACAAGGTAATTCTCTATGCTTCAAACCAGGATGCACAGCACAGTTACATTGAAACAGCCAAAGAGAAAGGTTACGAGGTACTGTTGTTAGATTCTCCAATTGTATCTCACCTGCTACAAAAGCTGGAAATGGGAGATGAAAAAGTATCTTTTGTTCGTGTAGATTCCGATCATATTGACAACCTCATCAAAAAAGATGAAGAGAAGATCTCCAAATTAAACGAAGAAGAAAAAGAAAAGCTAAAAGCCGATTTTGAGAAGGTAGTTCCAAAAGAGAAGTACACGGTACAACTTGAGGCCCTAGACAGCAATGCAGCTCCGCTTATCATCACCCAGCCGGAATTTATGCGACGCATGAAAGAAATGCAGCAAACAGGTGGCGGCGGAATGTTTGGAATGGGAAATATGCCCGAGATGTATAATCTCGTGGTAAACACCAACCACTCTCTTATTGGAGAAATTCTGAACACGAAAACTGAGAAGAAACAAGAGCGATTGATCAAACAATCCCTCGATTTGGCCAGACTTTCACAAAACCTCCTGAAAGGGGAAGAATTGACTTCCTTTATTAAGCGCAGCTTTGATATGATCAAATAAAGCTAATAAGCTTACAAATCAAAAACCGCTTTCCTGGTGACAGGGAAGTGGTTTTTTTATTTAGTACCAGCACCAAAAATGTTACTCAAAAATGACATTTTTGAGACTCCGGGATAATAGATTATTAATTATTCCTCATCAGCGTTTACTGCAACCTTCAGGTTTCTATAGATTGTGCTGAAGAAGGTAGGAATATCATAGGGCTTTACAATAATGTCGCTCATTCCGGAATTCAGGATTTCTTCCCGCATCTCCTGTATTTCTACTGCTGTTAAAGCAATAACAGGAACTTCGGGATTAAATTTCCGAATAAGCCTGGTGGTTTCCATCCCGCTTAGGCCCGGCATATTGACATCCATCAAGACCAATCCAAAATCTTCTTGCTTTAAAAGCGCTATTGCCTCATAACCATCTCCCGCAACTTTACATTCAAAATTCCGTTTTTCAAGAATCCTCCTGGTAACCACCTGATTAATGCGGTTATCATCTACAATAAGTGCCTTTTTTAGCACACTTTCTTCAGATATTTCCAAATCGCCGGGTTGTGTAACAGCTTCCTCTGTTTCAGATTTTTCAAAAAGTATCTCAAAACTAAAGACAGAGCCTTTACCTTCCTCACTTTTAAGATGAATCTCAGAATTGAACAATTTTAGCAGGTTTCTTACAATAGGAAGCCCCAACCCTGTTCCCTGATAGTTATAGTTATTTGCTTTTAATTGAGAGAATTCTTCAAATATTTCCTGTTGTTTATTTTTAGGAATTCCCATTCCCGTATCACCCACTTCAAAATAAATAAGACATTTTCCATTTTCGCAGCTTATACAGTTTGCTTTTATCCAAACCTTACCGCGTTCAGTAAATTTAACTGCATTGCCAACAAGGTTCATGATGATTTGGGAAAGACGCACCGAGTCACCAATTAGCGTACGCGGAATATTATCACTAATCTGTAATTCTACAGTATTGGAATTCTGATGCCGCGTAAACTCAAAGGATTTCACAATCCCCTTCATCAAACCATGAATGTTGAAAGGCGTATTCTCCAGGGAAACCAGGCGGGATTCCATCTTGTTCATCTGCAAGACATCATTAATTAATGCCAGCAGGTAATCGGCAGAAAATTTGAGAGACTTAAGGTCACCCTCGAGTTTTTTATTGTTGTTATCTTCCAGTAAGAGAGATGTTAGGCCCACCACTCCATAAAGTGGCGTTCTAAGTTCATGGCTCACAGTAGAGAAAAACCTGCTTTTTAAATGGGATAAATGTTCAGCCTTTTCTTTTGCTGAAAGCAGTTCTTTATTGTTTTCTTTTAGCTGATGAATCAGCTTCTTCCTTGACTTGTTATTTCTGATAAGGAGTAGAATAAACAGAAGCATTAGGGTAAGGGAAATGAGCATAATTGCAGAAATCTGTTCAGATTTCTCAATTACCTGATCCTTATAGAGCTGTTCTCTTTCAGCAGTTTCCAGGTTCTCGCGGTATTGCTGAGTTTCAAAACGAGCCTGGGAGGCTTCCATTTGCTTCAGTTTTTCCTTTTCGTACAGCAATGCATCATATTCCACATATTTTTCAAGTGCCCTGTAAGCCTCTTCATATTCGCCATTTTTGAAGAGAACTTTGGCGAACCCGTCATAAGCAGTGACAGCATCAAGAATAAGAGAATCTTTCTCGGCTATCTTTATAGCCTCCTCAAAGTACTTCCTGGATTTTTCATAATTATTTTTACCGGAATGGTAAATACCAAAAAGCGAGGCTAATTGTGTATGAATGAAAGGGTCTTTAAAATCTTTAATGATCTTTTCTACCTTCAACAGGTACGGGTATGCCTCATCATACCTCTTAAGGTCGAGATACGTCCAGCCCTTGTTGAGTAAAGGCGTAGCCCTGCTATCGGGGTCATTGAGGTGTGAAGCGGCTTCTATGGCTTTATCATAATAGGCAAACCCCTGCTCGATCGTTTCCTTATTGGAAGTGAAAATATTACCCAGGTTATTATAGGCCCACCATAAAAGAGTATCGTTATTAACGAGCTCGGCATACCCTAAAGCTTTTTCATAGCTCTTGCGGGCCCGAATGGTGTCCAGCAACTCATCATAAGTGATCCCGAGGTTGTTGTAACCGTGATAAAGGTTGTAGTAGTCTTCTTTTTTCTCTGCCAGCTGTATTAAACGAAGAGAGTAATCAATGGCTTTGCTATACTCGTATTCATACATAGCCCCGGTAGACATATCCAGTAATTTCCGGATACTGTCACCCGAAATCTCTTCTTCAGTTTGAGCAAGGCTTAAGGCCGACACCCATACTGCGAAACAAAGAGAAACGAATTTTGAGTTCAATGCTGCGACATGTTAAGTTCTATAAAATGGGGAAAGCCAAATTATTTATTTTTAGCATCTTATGCAATAAATTTTAAAGTTTTATTAAAACTTATAAAAATATTGTTAATGCTTCTCAAAAGTAAATACTGATAATCAAAAAAACTGCCTTAAAAGCCAACTTCTTTCAACGTTTGTAACGTGTTCACATCAGCATTTATCAGAGTTTTTAAACTCAGAATGATCCTGATGCATCGAAATAGCTTTTAAGGCAGTTTCCCTTTTACGGTGGCAAAGTATTATTTATATATCTCGTTCAGGATTGCTGCAAGTCTAATTCCGCCTTTTTGAACCTGATCATGAACTACAGGGAACCACTCATACATATACTTATATCCAAGTTTTTCGCCTACTTCAACCGAGTCGTAAACTCTATTGGCAAGTTGTTTTGATTCATACATCCAGTCAAGCACAGAACCTTTCTGGATCTTTTGGATTTCTTCTTTGGAAAGCTTATCTGTATTGTGGGCAAGTTCGGTATAGCTCATATCAAAGTCGTTGATCATTTCGCTATCCCATACCCGGTGAAGGTTTGAACCGCTTCCAAACCATCTTACCTGTATATCGTTTCCGCCTTTATCTTCACCACGCCCGGCATGCATAGGCTGATGTAAATCACCTAACCAATGTACAAGCAACTTCAGGTGGAATTCCTTTTCTTCCTTAGAGGCATTCTTATCTTTTAAAACTGAAATAGCAGTATTTATTCCATGTACCAGGTCACCATCTGGATTCGCTTTTTCTTCAGAATATGCTGTCTCACCGGGTTCAAGATTTACATAATGCCACGGACTGTATTTGCGGTAAGCCGGATCACTCTTAATATCATCACCAAAAGTAGATACAAAAGCCAGGTTCATACCATCAAGGAGCTCCCGCACCTTAGCCTTCGCTTTTTTGGATAAATGTTGTTCAGCTACTTCACCCGTAGCTCTGTGCCCCGTTCTGCCCCAATCACTATCGGACGCAAAAGTAAAACTGGTAAAAAGAAAGGCTGTAACAAGTAAATAAATTTTCATATAAAGTTGAATTTTTGGGTGCGTAAATATAGAAAAAGGTGGCCCATTATTTGGAGCATCTTCAAAAATCCTGCCTCGATTTGCCATTTTTGAACAGGCTTGTAAAGAAAAGCCCGAAATGCTACCTTTACCGAAGGTACACCTTTGGCTTTATGCCCCTCTTTCAATCTACAAAATGAAGTATAAAATTATATTTTCAGATATTGACGGTACGCTTCTAAATAAAGACCGGCAACTATCACAGCTCACCTTAGAAGTCTTTGGTCAACTCCCTAAAGAGCTGCCCGTAGTGCTTATTTCTTCCAGAATGCCCCAGGCAATGACACACCTTCAGGAAGAGCTAAATATTTCTCACCAACCGCTTATTTGCTATAACGGAGCTTTGATGTATATAGAAGGGCAACCTGTGCAGTCTAAAGAAATTCCGTGGAGCATTATAAATGACCTGCATCACTTCAACAGCAGTTTAAATTGTCATCTCAGCCTCTACAATGACAAAGACTGGTATGTACCGCAAATGGATGAATGGGCCAAAAGAGAAGAAAACAATACCCGCGTAACTCCGCAGGTTAAACCCACACACGAGGTACTTCAAGATTGGAAACCCAGCGAAACAGGGGCTCATAAAATTATGTGTATGGGCACAGCAGAAAAAATAAATGCTGTTGAAAAGCACCTTTTTGAGAGGTATAAGGATCAATTACACCTGTACCGTTCTAAAGACACTTATCTGGAAGTGACAAACAATGAAGTTTCTAAACTTACGGCTGTAAAATATCTGCTGAAGCATCATTTTCATTACGAAATGGAAGAAACCATCGCTTTTGGTGATAATTATAATGATTTTGACATGCTTGAGGCTGCAGGAATGGGAATTGCAGTAGGAAATGCAAGGCCCGAAATTTTAAAAATTGCCAGGCAGGTAACTCACCACAATACTGAAGATGGGGTAGCCAAAAGTTTACAACAGCTCTTTAAGCTTAACTAATTTTTAAGACACTTCTAAATGTCGTATTTTGCCGCTTTTTAAAGGCAATTTATGGACAATCTTCCCCTTTTTACCAATGATGCTATTGTGTTAGGACTACTAATGCTGGCCCTTGGTTTTGTATTCTTCACTTCTTCCAAAAAAGAAGGTTTCTGGTATAAATTCTACAAAGTAGTACCGGCGTTGTTGATGTGTTACCTCATTCCGGCAATCCTAAACTCGCTGAACATAATTTCTGACGAGACTTCAAACCTGTACTTTGTAGCCAGTCGCTATTTGCTACCGGCTTCCCTGGTATTAATGACCTTGAGTATAGATCTTAAAGCCATATTCAACCTGGGGCCAAAAGCGCTCATCATGTTTTTCACAGGAACCATTGGGATCATTATTGGCGGACCTATTGCTATTCTTATCATCTCTACCTTCTCGCCCGAAACTGTGGGAGGTGTGGGCCCCGATGCAGTTTGGAGAGGACTCTCAACCCTTGCAGGAAGCTGGATTGGTGGTGGTGCCAACCAGGCTGCCATGCTCGAGATCTTTGAGTACAACCCCGATCTTTACGGCGGAATGGTGCTGGTAGACATCGTAGTTGCCAATCTATGGATGGCGATTCTCCTCATGGGAATTGGTAAAAGTGACAGGATTGATGAATGGCTTCGTGCAGATAATTCGGCTATACAAGACCTGAAGAAAAAAGTTACCGCTTATGCCGAAAGTGTTACCCGCAACCCATCACTCGCAGATCTTATGATCATGCTCGCCCTCGCTTTTGGTGCTGTTGGGTTTGCTCACTGGAGTGCCGATGGTATTTCGGCTTTTCTTTCTTCTAATTTTGAAGCTTTCCGGGATAATAAATCGGCATTATCTTCTTTTGCATCTTCCTTTTTCTGGATGATCTCTATTGCAACTGCAGTAGGAATCTTTCTTTCTTTTACAAGGGCGAAAGAATATGAAGGTGCCGGGGCCAGTAAGCTGGGAAGTGTTTTTATATATTTTCTCGTAGCTACCATTGGTATGAAAATGGACCTCACCATGGTCTTTGATAACCCAGGACTTATTGGGATAGGACTTATCTGGATGGGGATTCATGCCGGTTTACTTATTCTTGTGGCCAAACTCATTAAAGCCCCCTACTTCTTCCTTGCTGTGGGAAGCCAGGCAAACGTGGGCGGGGCGGCATCTGCACCGGTTGTTGCTGCAGCCTTTCATCCTTCACTGGCCACTGTTGGGGTATTGCTGGCTGTGTTTGGATATGTAGTGGGAACTTACGGCGCTATATTGAGTACAATTTTAATGCAGATTGCTGCCGGAAGCTAAGATTAAAAAGATTTTTTTAGGATATTTACGCACACTTTTTTACACATAATTTAAATGAAAAAAACGGCATTATTAGTGCTCGCCACCCTTCTATTGGCGGCCTGTTCTTCTGAAGAAAAAAACCTTAAGATTACAGGAAAAGTTCAGGGACTTAAGAAAGGAACCCTCTATTTGCAAAAAGTTGAAGACACCAGTCTTGTAAACATTGACTCTGTAGTTGTAAAGGGAAATGAGACTTTCTCTTTTGAAGCCTCTATTGAAAGTCCGCAAATCCTGTACCTCTACCTCAATAAAAAAGATAACAATATTTATGATGACCGGGTGATGTTTTTTGCTGAACCGGGAGAAATGATCATCAATACCACGCTTAAGCAGTTTGAAAAGGATGCTATAGTGGAAGGATCTGAGAATCAAAAGAAACTTATGGAGTACCAATCTATGATGAACAGGTTCAACACGCGCAACCTTGAACTTATCCAGCAAAGTATAACAGCCCAACAGGAAGAGAACGCCCAGTCACTCGACTCGGCCAACGCTGAATATGATAAGCTGCTAAGAAGGAGATATCTTTTTACCGTGAACTTTGCCCTAAACAATAAAGACCTTGAAATAGCACCTTATCTTGCTATTTCTGAAGTCTATGATGCCAACATAAAATACCTGGACACTATTTATAAATCTCTTACTCCTGAAGTAAAAGGATCTCTCTACGGAAAAAGCCTGGAGGAATTTCTGGAAGAACGTAAAGCACAGGAAAAAGCTACCAGTGAAGACACGGCCTCGCAGGCATAGTACTTTTTAATCAATATATAAGGCTGTCTTAAAACACTATTTTTCGTTAAGCTGAATTTCATTCACAATAACGTTGCGTAGTTTTTAAGACAGCCTTTTTTGTTCCTGCCACTTTCGGAATATTTTATCTTCAGCACCTCCTGAAGGCTCCTGTTTATCCTGAAAATGTTACCCGCCATCTATTTCCAAAATAACCAGTGAGAATGGCATTTTTGGAAGGTGAGATCTATCCGGTATAAACTACAACACAGTTCTTTTCTCCACCCTGGCTCCACGCGTTCTCTTAAGTAAGCTCTTCGAGACCAGCTATTTGAGGACGAAGGACAAGGTTCAATTGATGAGTTTGTTCCAACAAAAAGGTCCTGCGCAGCTGCGCAGGACCTTTTTTAATTAATTCCTTAAAGGAACTATTTTGTTTCCTTCACCGGTTCGTTTAACTTCTGGCTCATTTCCATTGAAATGGAAGATCTGTCAAAAGTGATTTTTCCGGCTCCGGTTTCTATAATTACTGCATTGAGTTTATCGCTAAAATCAACTATTTTACCGTGCATTCCGCTTTTGGTAACAATCCTGTCCCCTCTTTTAATTTCGGAGGAGAATTGTTTTTCTTTCTTGGCACGGTTCATTTGAGGGCGTATCATAAAAAAATACACCACGATAAACATTAAAATAATTGGGGCAAACTGGGCTAATTGATCCATAGGGTGGTATTGTTGCTCTTATTTTTGCTTAAGACTGGGCCTTAGGCTCTACAAAAGCTTTAATTTTAATTTGCTCTTTCCCGGTTTCGGTATTAGCTGTAATATTTACTGTTTTGGTAACCTGGTTTTGTCCGCTACCGTTAAACTTCACTACCATTTCTCCTGTTTCTCCCGGAGCAATAGGTTCTTTTGTCCAGGTAGGCACTGTACATCCACAAGAGCTGGAAGCATTAGTGATAACAAGTGGGGCTTTCCCGGTGTTGGTAAATGTAAAGGTATGCTCAACATTAGTACCCTGTGCAATAGTTCCAAAATCGTGTTCTGTATTTTCGAAACTAAGTTTAGGATAGACTACATCCTGTGAATCACGTAGTGCTGCTTCTTCTACGTTCTCTGCCTGTACCTTTTCGGCTGCATTGTCTTTACAGGAAGTAAAATTAAACGCAGCAATCAATGCCAGTAATAAAATTCCTTTTTTCATGATTTACAATTTATGGTTAAAGTGGATAAAATTAAGAAAATTTGAAAGACTACATAAGGCCTCTCCCCATTTTATTAAGCTTGTTATTATCACTGTACTCTTTAGAGAGTTTGTCAAGTACCCCGTTAATAAAAATACTGCTTTTAGGGGTACTGTATTCTTTAGCTACTTCTAAATATTCGTTAATAGTAACCTTAACAGGAATAGATGGAAATTTCAGAAATTCACAGATCGCCATTTTGATGAGAATGGTATCTAAATCTGCAATCCTTTCCTTGTCCCAGTTGGGGGTTTTTCCCTCCATTTCCTGAGCCAGGCTGCTATCATTAAGCAAAGTTTTTCTAAAAAGCTCTACGGCATAGTCCTTATCATCTGAACTTTTAAAAAGTCTCGTTAAGGCCTGGTCTTTACCTTCTGATGCCTTCTGTAACATCTTTACAATGGCTGTGTTCACCAGTGGTAAATCATCTACCCACGTGATCTTCTTATCTTCGAGGTAATCGTAAAGTTTTTCGTTGGGAGCAATGATCTCTCTAAAGATGGCAATTACAAATTCTTTGTCTTCCCTGAAACTTGAAGTACGGGTAGTCATGTACTCTCTGTAGCGATCACTGTTTCTAATCTCGGCCCACAGAATTTCTACGTACTCATCATCATTCTTCCAGTTATTGAGTTTGCGGGTTTCCAGCTCTATGTTCAGCGACCTGTTTTGCTTAAGCTGCGCGATCAACTCATTGTTGACAAACTTGCGGTTGGGATCTACATCTTCTTCAGAAGGCAAATGTTTTTGCTGGGATTTTTCAAGGTAATCCTCAGCATGATCTTTAATTTCAACGATTAAATCTAGTAGTAAAAGATATAGATCATACATCTCATCCATACTCTTGAGCAGGAATTTCTCCTCTGCCTTCAGGTTATCATTTTCACTCTGGGAATAGGCGTACAGAGACTGCATTACTTTAACCCTGATATGTCTTCTGGTCAACATAGCTGTAAAAGAACTTTAAAAAATTAGGGCGAAAGGTTTTTCCCTTTCGCCCGGCAAAAATACTATTAAATTAAAAAATCCCGTGGCTTATTTGCGATTTTTTCTGTCGGTGATTCTTTGTTGTGCCACCTTAAGGGCAGCTTCATGGGTAGATATTCCTTCAGCTTCAGCCGCATTAAGGATCTCAAGCGTGGTATTGTAGATGTTCTGCGTCTTCTCCATGATCTCTTTTCTTCCGTAGCCTTCCAGTTCAGCATAAACATTGATGATCCCACCGGCATTGATAAGAAAATCGGGCGCATATACAATCCCTTTTTCCCTAAGAATATGCCCGTGCTTTACATCACTAGCCAATTGGTTATTAGCAGCTCCTGCAATAATTGAGGCTTTGAACCTGTCAATAGTCTGGTCATTTATTGTAGCTCCCAGGGCACAGGGGGCGTAGATATCAACGTCTGCACCATACACATCATCACCACCATAGATGGTTGCATTATAGCGATCCCGAACTTCAGTTAATTTTTGCTGATTAATATCACTTATAACCACATTTGCACCTTCTTTAGCCAGATAATCAACCAAGGCTTCACCTACATGGCCTATCCCCTGTACAAGAACAGATCTTCCCTGTAAATCATCGCTTCCATATCTAAATTTTGCCGCGGCTTTCATCCCCATGTAAACGCCATAAGCTGTTACAGGAGAAGGATTACCTGCACCACCTTTAGCTTCAGAAATACCTGTAACATAAGGGGTCACCTCGCGTACGGTATCCATGTCGGCAGTTTCCATACCCACATCTTCGGCAGTGATGTATTTTCCGCCTAAAGAATTTACAAATTCTCCAAACTTCCGCATCAACTCGGGAGTTTTCTCTGTTTTAGCATCTCCAATAATTACAGCTTTACCGCCACCAAGGTTTAACCCGGTAACCGCACTTTTAAAGGTCATGCCTCGTGAAAGACGAAGTACATCATTAAGAGCTTCCCATTCACTGCTGTAATTCCACATACGGGTACCACCAAGAGCAGGGCCCAAAACTGTATTGTGAATTCCAATTATTGCCTTTAAACCTGTATCTTTGTCGTTGCAAAAAACCACTTGTTCATGGTCATCAAAGGAAAGCTGCCCAAAGACCGGAGCGGCTTTTTTAAGTTCATTTGCCTTTAGAACATCCACTTTCATTAGTTTAGTAATTTAGAATGAATTTCATTATTCGAAATATTTCGCAGCAAAAATAAATAATATTTCATTTTAGCAACCTTGTTCTTCAACAAAAATGTAAAAATGAAAATTCAGCCGGTGCAACCCTATGAAAGAACTGAAACATTTAAATAAATACTTTTACAAATACAAATGGCACCTCATCGTTGGGATCTTTATTACCATCCTGGCGCGCGTCTTTGCTATTCTCACCCCCCGCTTTATTGGGGAATCTACTACTGCCATTGAAGAATATGTGAATGGCGATATTACTTCGGAAGCTGTATTGCGTACCGAGCTCATGAACAACATTCTTCTTATTCTGGGGGCAACCTTAATGGCAGCGCTGTTCACTTTTCTTATGAGGCAGGCCATTATTGTGGTTTCCAGGCATATTGAATACGACCTGAAGAATGAGGTGTACAGAAAGTACCAGGACCTTTCCCTTAATTTTTACAAAAAGAATCGCACAGGAGACCTAATGAACAGGATAAGTGAAGACGTCTCCAAGGTGAGAATGTATGCCGGCCCTGCATTTATGTACAGCGTGCAAACCGGGATCCTTTTTATTGTGGTGATCCCGTACATGTTCCTACAGGCCCCAGAGCTTACCCTTTACGTGATCACTCCCCTGCCCATACTTTCTTTTGCCATCTATAAGCTAAGTGTTGCCATTAACAAACGCAGCACCATTGTACAGCAGTATTTATCAAAGCTCAACACCTTTACGCAGGAAAGTTTCAGCGGAATTTCAGTAATAAAATCCTACGGACTCGAACCTCAAACCAACAGCTCATTTGTCACCCTCTCAAATGAGAATAAAGAAAAGAATATTGACCTGGTAAAAGTGCAGGCCTTCTTCTTTCCCCTCATGGTTCTTCTTATAGGCGCCAGTAATATCCTGGTGATCTATATAGGTGGGAAAAAATTCATCAATGGTGAAATTGAAGAGCTGGGAGTGATCGTAGAATTTCTGCTTTACGTGAATATGCTTACCTGGCCCGTTGCCACCGTAGGGTGGGTCACCTCTATTGTGCAACAGGCCGCAGCTTCTCAAAAAAGGATCAACGAGTTCTTGAACGAGGAACCACAAATACAAAACCCGTCTCATGAACCCGAAGACGTGCAGGGTGCCATTGCCTTTAAAAATGTCACTTTCACCTATGAAGACACCAACATCACAGCCCTCAAAAATGTCACTTTTGAGGTGGAAAGTGGAGAAACCCTGGCCATTATAGGAAAAACAGGATCGGGTAAATCTACCATCCTGGAGCTTATTGGTCGGCTTTATGACGTAGAGAAAGGGGAGATCACCATAGACGGAAAAAACATACAGAACATGAACCTCAGGGAGCTGCGAAAAAGCATTGGTTATGTGCCGCAGGATGCCTTTTTGTTCAGTGATTCGATAAGGAGCAACATCAAATTTGGTAAGGCCGATGCTACTGAAGAAGAGATCATAGCAGCTGCTAAAAATGCCGCGGTTCACAAGAATATTGAAGGCTTCAGCAAAGGCTACGACACCGTATTGGGAGAACGCGGAATCACCCTTTCTGGAGGACAAAAGCAGCGCGTTTCTATCGCCCGGGCTATTGTTCACGATCCAAAAATCCTTCTTTTTGACGATTCCCTTTCCGCAGTAGACACAGAGACAGAAGAAGAAATTCTCAATAACCTTTTTAAAATCAGTAAAAACAAGACCACTATAATCGTAAGCCATAGAATCTCCTCGGTCAAAAATGCCGATAAGATCATCATCCTCGAAGACGGCGAGATCACCCAACGCGGTTCTCACCAGCAACTCATTGAGGCTGAAGGTTATTATCGTGAGCTCTATTTAAAACAACTGAGTGAAAAAGAAATGTAAAAATTTGTTGCGGAATGTTAATTTTTTTTAGATTTTTGAACCTATGATTTACAAACCGTAAAAGATATTTTGATTATGAGCGACAATGGAACGATTGAAAAAGAAGAGATTTTTTCCAAGGTCTTGAGAGCCGGAAGACGCACCTATTTCTTTGATGTTAGGGCGACTAAGGCAAACGATTACTACCTGACGATTACCGAGAGCAAAAAATTCACCAATGAAGACGGATCTTTCCACTACAAAAAGCACAAGATCTACCTTTACAAAGAAGATTTCGCCGGTTTTAATGAGATCCTGCAGGAGATGACCGACTTTATTCTTGATGAAAAAGGGGAAGAAGTGATTAGCGAACGCCATCAAAAGAACTTTAAGAAAGAATACGAAGAAGATGAGCAAAAGAAGGTTGAAACAGCCGGTGCTCCATCTGCCGCTGCTTTTACTGATATAAGTTTCGACGATATTTAGTTAAAAATACACGCATTTTAAAACCGTCCAGGCAAACCCTGGGCGGTTTTTTTATATTGTAGTGTCAAAAATGTCATTTATGAGAACCTTTATTGTTGCCCTTTTATTTTTATTGAATTTACAGCTCTCTGCACAGGAAGAACTGGATCTCTCATACTACCTGCCACAAGATGTCACTTATAACCCCGCTATTCCCACACCACAGGACGTGCTAGATTTCGTTCCCGGCGAGTGGCATGCCAGCCATGACCAGGTTTTGATCTACATGCATTTTCTGGCACAAACTTCACCCCGAATTAGTATTGAAAACAGGGGTTTTACCTATGAAAAAAGGCCTTTGGTGCTGCTTACAATTACTTCGGAAGAAAATCATGACAAGCTCGAGGAAATTCGTAAACAACATGTGGCGTTGACAGAACCTGGTTCAGAAAATATCAATACTTCTGAAATGCCCGTGATCGTGAATCAGGGGTTTTCCATCCACGGAAATGAAGCCAGTGGTGCAAACGCCGCAATTTTGGCCGCATATTACCTGGCCGCTGCCGAAGGACCCGAAATTGAAGAATTACTGAAGAATACCGTCATCCTTTTCGATCCGGTATTTAACCCAGATGGGCTGCAAAGATTTGCGTCGTGGGTAAATACCAATAAAAGTGCAAACATCAACCCCGATCCGCAAGACAGGGAATACGATGAAACCTGGCCCGGCGGCCGCACCAACCACTACTGGTTTGACATGAACCGCGACTGGCTGCCGGTGCAACTCCCCGAAAGCAGGGCGAGAATAGAAACCTTCCACAACTGGTACCCCAACGTTCTTACAGATCATCACGAAATGGGATCAAATTCTTCTTTCTTTTTCCAGCCGGGAATTCCTTCCAGAACCCATCCGCTTACGCCAAACCTCAACCAGGAACTCACAAAAGAAATTGGCACCTACCACGCTGCAGCCCTTGACAATATTGGTTCCCTTTATTATACCGAAGAGAATTACGACGATTTCTACTATGGTAAAGGCTCTACTTTCCCGGATATCCAGGGAAGCGTCGGGATCCTTTTTGAACAGGGAAGTTCGCGCGGACATGCGCAGGAAACCGATAACGGGATCCTTACTTTTCCCTTTACCATCCGCAACCAGTTCACTGCTGCGCTTTCCACATTAAAAGCTGCCAAAGAGATGCGGGTAAAGCTACTTGATTACCAACGCGACTTTTACCAGAACGCACGCAGGGAAGCCGAAAAAGGAGCGTATGTCTTCGGAAACAGCAAAGATGCCTCTTCAGCCTATCATTTAGCCGAAATCCTGAAGCGCCACAAAGTAGAAGTGCATAAACTGCAGGAAGAATTCAGCAAAGACGGGAACATTTTCAACCCCCAGAGCAGTTATGTGGTGCCAAAAAAGCAGAAACAGCAAAGGCTTTTAAAAGCCATGTTTGAACGAAGAACTACATTTGAAGACAGCCTTTTCTATGATATATCGGCCTGGTCTTTCCCGCTGGCATTCAATCTCGACTTCACAGATGAAGCCAAAATCAATGTTGCAGGCTCAAAAATAGACAGCCTTACAAGACCTTCAGTAGACCTTCCTGAGAAAAGTGACTACGCTTACCTCATGGAATGGCACGCTTATGAAGCTCCAAAAGCCCTCAATCAAATATTGAATAAAGGATTACGCGCAAAAGTGGCCATGCAGCCTTTTCAGCTGGGCACCAAAAATTATGATTACGGCACTATCATGGTTCCGGCTCAAAACCAGGAAATGGATGCCAATGAGATCTACGATTTCCTGGTAAAAGTAGCTAAAGATGCTCATGTTGACATTTCTGCGGCCAATACCGGCCTCACTGGAGGAATAAACCTTGGGAGCAACCAGTTTAGAGCCCTTGAGCCACAAAAGGTTGCTTTATTAGTTGGCGAAGGAATTACCCCATACGATGCAGGGGAGGTCTGGCACCTTTTTGACCAGCGGTATGACATGAAGATCACCAAACTCGATCTTAAAAATTTCTCACGCACCAACCTCAGCCGCTATACCGATATCATACTTTCCAACTCCTGGGGCAGTGCCCTAGATCAGGAAGATGCTGAAAAGCTGAAAGAATGGGTCCGTAATGGCGGGACTTTGATAGGTTACAAAAATGCAGCTACCTGGTTCGATAAAAATGAATTCCTTGATCTGGAATTCAAAGAGAATGAAGTGCAGGCCAAAAATGTCACTTTTGAGCAGCGACAGGATTTTAGAGGCGCGCAAGGTATTGGCGGCGCTATTTTTGAAGCAAAACAGGATCGCTCCCACCCAATCAACTTTGGTTATAAAGATGATAAAATCGCACTTTTTAGAGATACCACCCTGTTTGTAGAAGCCGATTCCACTTCTTACAAAAATCCGATCATCTACACCCAAAAGCCCCTGTTAAGCGGATATATTAGTGAGGAAAACCTGGAACTTCTACCGGGAACTGTTCCCTTTAAGCATAAGTCACTGGGAAGAGGAAATGTTATTTTGTTTACAGACAACACTAACTTCCGGGCCTTTTGGTATGGAACCAATAAACTGTTGATGAATGCGGTGTTCTTTGGGGATGAAATGTAAATTAGTATTGAGTAGTTAGTACTGAGTATTGAGATAATAAATAAACACAGGGTTGCAAAAATGCCATTTTTGCAACCCTGTGTTTTTGGGCTAAAGCCCTTAGCGGCCTCAATTTTTACCTCCGGCTAAAGCCGGAGGCTATTTATGGATAGACTATCTTAATCAAAATTTGGAATTGCCACTGAGTTTATAAAATTCCAATGAGCAAGGGCTTTAGCCCAAGATTGCCAGAGACTAACTACTCAATTCTCTGTACTCAATACTACTAACAACAATCACTACTACAACTCAAACTCTTCGATTTTGCATTTTCAAAGGCTTCCTTTCCTTCTTTCCAGGCATACCAGGCAATACCAAGACTTCCCAGGGCATCGACATAGGGAATCTGCCACAGCTCGTAAAGAAGGCTAGAGGCAAGCAGAATGAAAGAAAGGTAAAAACAGGTTTTTGTGCATTTAGCGTCTGAAATGATTGGCTGACTCTCCAGCTCCTCTCCTACTTTTATTTTTTCACGGTACAAAAAATACATAGTAAGTATAGAAAGCACGGCAACAATGATCCCTGCAAGAGTAGTTTCGGGTTCAGACTTGTTGATGATGGCCAGTACAGCGCCCACTACGAGTCCGGCGGCAAGAATGTACAAGGCAGTGCCGGTAATTTTTAATGCTGTCACTTCAAAACCGTCACGTTCTGTCACAGGATTCCTTTTCATTCTGTAGATCATGTGGGCGATTCCCACTCCCGAAAGTACCTCTACAAAGCTGTCCAGACCAAATCCGAACAGTGCGAGGGTTTCATCACTGGCTCCAAAAAAGGTAGACACCCCACCTTCGACTAAATTATAGCCGATGGTGATCATGCTTAAAGTATAAGCGTAATGCAGTCTTTTTTCGAATTTATCGTTTTCCATAACAGCAAAATTAAAAGTACGATTTTAGAAGGGCGAAGATAATCCTGAAAATATTCAATTTTAGATTTGAACACACTATCCACCCCGGCCTGTGGCCACCCTTCGGTTGAGGGGATGTTACGAAGGAATTTTGGTGGAAATAAGGATCAAAGTTTAAAGTTCAAAAATTCAAAGTCTACACTTAAACAAAAACCCGTACCCCGACTCCATAACCTCGCAACCCGCAACCCGCAACCTGCAACAATTAGAGATTAATTTTTATCCCACCGTTGATCACGAACCCGTCTACAGGAGCATAGATGTCCCGAAACTGTGGGTCGGAAATTGATCCGGTGTAGATGTCATCAAACTGGGTTTGCCGTGTATCGGTGAAATTCTCAAAATTGAGGAACAGAGAGAAGTTCTCCCATTTCTTTTCGGTCATTAACCCAAAAATCCAGTAGTCCTGACCTGTCATTCCGCCTTCCAGCTTTTGTCTTCCGAAGTAATATCCTTCCAGACCTATTACCAGTTTCTCATGGATTTCATAAACAAGAACATTGTTCAGCCGGTGTTGTGCAACGAGTGGCGCCTCATAGGTCTCTCCAAAATAATGCTCATTCACATCGGCAAGGGTGTAACCTGTGAAGAGCTTAAAATTCCCATATTTGAATCTAAAATTCGCTTCCATTCCCTGGGTGTCGAGGTAACCATCAGGCTGTGTATAAACATAATGCTGATTAATTCCGTTAGAAAATGCAGCCGATAACATAATTGGATCATTAACACGGGTATAGAAGAACAATGTGTTAAGGCTGAAATCTATTACTTCGAAAAGTTTTGTGCGATAGTTGATATCAAAATTTGCCCCAATGGAACGTTCGGCTTCAGTTTCAGAAACATTTATAGGCCTTACATTTCGAAACTGGATCCTTTCAGCATCTTCAGTAAAGATGGTGGGGGTTTTATAACCGAGTCCGCCGCCCAGCCTCATGGTCCAGGCATCCGAAAATTCGAGGAGGGCCGAAAGTCGTGGCAGCACAAACCAGCCATACTCGTTCTGGTAATCTGTCCGCAATCCGCTTTCGAGGCTGAATATATTCGAGATGCGCCAGTTATTCTGAAGAAATGCGCCGTAGGTGATGTGGTTGTAATCTACTACTTCGGAAGTCTCTAAAGGATCCTGAGTGAATTTATCTGAAACTAAATTTAATCCTGCTACCCATTCAAGATGGGTGCTTCCGAAGTTATAAGCCACTTCACTGAAAGAGGCCAGCTGGTCTCCCGAAAAAGTAAAATCGGGTATTTCTATCTTCCGCTCAAAAAAGCTGAAGCTGTTTTTTATCATCAGGGAATTTCCGTTGTCATATAGTTGTGTATAGCCGGCGCGGGTGGTGATCCTTTCGGTGTTGTTCCTTTCAAAATAAGGATCTGCAACATCGTCACCTTCCAAAAATGCCATATTCCCACCTGTTCTTTCCTCGATAACCGTGTTCACTCCCAACTCTAAAGTGGCATTTTTGGAAGGATAGTAAAACAGCTTGGGGTTTATGGTCACACGATTCACTTCAGGAATTGCAGTAAGGCCAATATCGGCAGGATCGTAAGGGTCGCTGTAGTTGTAAGAAGCAAATACGGTAGTTCCAAATTTTCCGAAGGTATCGGAGTAAAATCCGCTAACATCTAGGCCGAGGGCAGAAGTTCCGTTAAGCAGGAAGTTGATCTCCCGCTCCTCTCCCGGCGTTTTGGACACCAGGTTTACAAGCCCCGAAATCGCTCCCCCTCCATATAAAGTGGAAGAAGCACCTTTCACCACTTCCACCTGTTGCAGGTCTAGCGGCACGATTTGGAGCAGACTTAATCCGCCGGAAAAGCCGGAATATAAAGGATAGCCATCTTTTAGCAACTGCGTGTACTTTCCGTCGAGCCCCTGGATGCGAATACTGGAATTATAGGAAGTAGCCGATGTTTGCTGCGTTTGTATCCCGGTGGTTTCATTCAGCAGCATTCTAATATCCCCCGGTTTCATATTTCCTTTTTCACCGAGTTCCTCGCCCGAGATCACCTCAACACGGGTTGGAAGATCGGCAATGGTGCGGCGGGAGCGGGTGGCAGAGATAATCACCTCTTCCATGTGTTCGCCTTCAGGAGCAAGCTCAATGCGAATAAATTTTTCTTCAGCAAGAGGAAATTCCAAACTGAGTTCCTGAGTGGCAAAACCAACGTAACTGATTTTTATTATCTGGATACCATTAGGGATATTCTCTAAAGTGATGACCCCTTCTTCATTTGCCGTGGCACCAATAGTAGTACCAGCTATCGAAGCATTGGCGCCATAGAGCGGCTGATCGGTTTCGGCATCAATAACTTTTATTTTGAGCACGTTCTGTGCGTTTGCTGTAAGGCCAATAAAAACGAGGCCCAACAGCAGAAAAATCTTTTGAATCATTGTGAAATTTTAATATTGAAAAATAGCTTTGGGAAGAATTCCCTGAGAAGTTGTTCAGCTATTCTTTGGGGGCTGCCAGATGCGGAAAGTAATTTCTGAAATCAATGCTTCTTCTGCCTCAACATACGCTCTCCCTAACACAGGTTCCAAAAAAGGTATTTTTGAGGGCTCTTCCTGAAGTATTACTACTGCATTACAGGCACCGCAACTCAAAAAGGGAGAACAAAGTTCATTGCTGTGCGAATCACGCTCCTCTTGTTCATGAGCAATATCGTCCCGGCAATCATCTGCACAACACGGTATGCCGTTTAAGACGAGTACTACGAGAGAAAAGAAGACAGCTAAGGTTTTCACGCTGCAAAGTTAAAAAACCAGAATGAAATCAGCCTACTCTTAGCCCGTTTTCAACTTTGGCTCCGGGCTGTAGCAGGACAATGTCATTTTTGGCACCTACAGACCCCAGCACCAGGCATTCACTCATGAAGTTGGCGATCTGTTTCTTCGGAAAATTGACTACGGCAATGATCTGTCTATCCTGCAACTCTTCTTTAGAATAGCGTTTGGTGATTTGGGCTGAAGATTTCCTGATCCCAATTTCAGGTCCAAAATCGATCTTGAGTTGGTACGCCGGATTTCGGGCTTCAGGAAAATCTGAAACTTCAATAATAGTTCCAACCCGCATTTCTACTTTTTCAAAATCCTTCCAGGAGAGGTGGTTCATTGTTTGTGGTTTGTGGTTCATTTCTGCTTTCATCCGCATCGCGGATTTTAAATACGCGCCATCGGGGGCAAGATTCAAAATTCCGGTTCAGAAACTTCTAACGTCGTACTTCTAAATTTTAACTTCAATTACCCAAATATTTTCCTGATCACCCATGCGGGGCCTATGAGCAAAAACTGAAGGTCTTTCAAAAAAGAAGGTTTTTTGCCCTCCACTTTATGTCCATAGAACTGCCCTATCCAGGCCACTACAAAAATAATTAACGAGACCAGCCATAAGGACGCCACAAGAGATATGTAGTAGTTGCCTGCAATGCACAATGCCGCGAAGGCAAGGACTTTAAACCCCATACTTAGTGACAACCTAAAGTAGAATATCAGGACCAGGATCAAAATCACCACTGCCCAGTTTTCTAAGAATGGAATATACATAGGGAATATTCCAGTAAGAGGTCCCGGTGGAATACTCATCACCAGGCCCACTATTGAAAAGAAAATTGCGGGCACACAAACATAATGGATAAGCTGATTTGTCTTATTCTGGTGGCTTACGGCATATTCGTCAAACCATTGATCTAAAGTGCGCATATAAACTTATTGAAGTAGAACCAAGATAGGAATTTTAAGAATATGTAGCCAAAAATTTGTATTTTCAGCAGATAAATGCACCTGAACAAATGGCCGAAACTGCTTCAAATATTTTACCACTGGGCACACAACTCATAGATTTTGAACTGCCCGATGCTGTCACGGCAAACCTGTATTCTCTTGTTGATGTGGAGGGAGAAAGAGGCACTGTGATCATGTTTTTATGCAACCACTGCCCTTACGTGAAGCATGTGGTAGACGAAATAGTGAGGGTGGCGAATGATTACAGGGTTCTTGGCTTCGGGTTTGTAGCCATAAACAGCAACGACGTAGACCAATATCCTGAAGATCACCCCGACCTTATGTGGCAGTTCGCCCGAAAACACAATTTCACTTTCCCTTACCTCTACGACCGCACACAGGAGGTAGCGCGGAATTACAAAGCAGAATGCACTCCCGATTTTTACCTTTTTGACGGGGAACAAAAACTGGTCTATCACGGGCAACTGGACAGCTCCCGACCCGGCAACGGACATTCTTTAAACGGCAGGGAACTACGGGAAGCTCTGGATGCACTTTTAGGCAGCCGCCCCATACCCGGACCTCAGAAACCCAGTGTTGGCTGCTCCATCAAGTGGAAATACGCTCCAAAGGAATAAAGAATTTATTATTGAAATATTGAATATTGAATATTGAATATTCAATATTTGTTGAGAAAATTCTCAGGTCTCAAATCTAAGATCTGATATCTAAGAGCTAAAAGATTAACTCAGTTTTAACGGCGATAGAATAATAGAAGATCAATATTCCTTAATTTTACTCTTCTTTTATTCACATAAAATTCAGTTGAAAATGAGCACATTAAGACTTGGTGACAAAGCCCCTAACTTCGATGCCGAAACTTCGGAAGGCAAGATCAACTTTTATGATTTTCTTGGTGACAGCTGGGGAATTCTGTTTTCTCATCCTGCCGATTATACGCCTGTTTGTACTACCGAACTGGGAGCAGCCGCAAAATATAAAGACGAATTTGAAAAGCGGAATGTAAAGGTGATGGCCCTTAGTGTAGACGGTGTGGAGTCTCACAAAGATTGGATCAAAGATATCAATGAGACCCAAAACACCTCTGTGAACTTCCCGATTATTGCTGATGAAGACCGAAAGGTGGCCGATCTTTATGATATGATCCATCCCAACGCCGATAATACGCTTACCGTACGGTCAGTCTATGTCATCGCACCAGACAAGACCATAAAGTTGATGATCACTTACCCTGCCAGCACCGGAAGGAATTTTGAGGAACTACTACGGGTAATTGATTCGCTACAGCTAACGGCTTATAAAAAAGTTGCTACCCCGGCCAACTGGAAGTCGGGTGAAGATGTGGTTATTAGTCCGTCTGTAACCAACGAGGAAGCTGAAAAGTTATTCCCTAAAGGTTTTAAAGAAGTGAAACCTTACCTGAGGATGACACCGCAACCGGAATAATAAAATTGTATATTGAATAATCTGCTAACGTCTAACGTCTAAAATTAAAAAACCTCAGCTTCCATAGGGATACTGAGGTTTCTTTATTATATAATTGTAAATATTTACTTCACTTTTACAAGCTCTACATCAAAGATTAGGGTAGCGTTTGGAGGAATTACTCCGCCGGCACCACGTGAACCGTAAGCCAGGTTTGAAGGGATTACAAATCTCGCCTGGTCGCCTTCTTTCAGTAATTGGATTCCTTCGTCCCAACCTTCAATAACATGTCCTTTTCCTAATGGAAATTCGATAGGTTGTTTTCTTTTGTATGAGGAATCGAAAACTGTTCCGTCAGGTAACATTCCTTTATAATGAACTGAAACTGTTTTTCCTTTTTCAGCATGTTTACCGTTACCTGTGGCAATCATCTTGTAACGTAATCCGCTACCGGTTTTTTCGAATCCCTGAGCCAACTCTCCCATTAGTTCTTCCTGCTGCTTTTTAGCTGCCGCTTCTCTTTCGGCTTTTGCACCGTTGAACAAACGGAAAGATTCTACTGCATTAAAATTCTCAGCCGATTCCCCTTCCCTGACGATCTCTACCTTATCTATAATGTCACCTTGTTTAATAGCATCAACAACATCCTGCCCTTCAACTACATGACCAAAAACAGTATGTTTCCCGTCAAGCCACGGAGTTGGAACGTGAGTAATAAAAAACTGGCTGCCGTTAGTACCGGGACCTGCATTGGCCATGGAAAGTATTCCGGGGCGGTCATGTTTTAGATCGGGATGGATCTCATCTTCAAACTGATAACCCGGCCCACCAGATCCTGTACCTTTTGGGTCACCACCCTGCACCATAAAATCGGGGATTACACGGTGAAATTTAAGTCCGTCGTAATAAGGTGTTCCCTGTGGTTTAGCTTCATTTTCAAGTTTTCCCTCAGCCAGGGCTACAAAGTTCCCAACCGTTCCCGGTGTTTTCTCGTGCTCCAGCTTTATAGTTATTTCTCCTCTTGTGGTGTAGAGTTTTGCATATAATCCGTCGTTCATGTCTTGGTTTTAAGTTAAAGTGCAAAGATAAAGAAATGAATAAGGTTTAATGATTAATGAATAACAAAAGGAAGGAAAATTGGGAGAATGTTAAGGAATGGAATATAATGTCTCCCGGGGATTTTTGCAGATGATTAAAAAAATTGTGGATTCGCGGCTCATATAGAGGAACAAAAAAAGCCGGAACTTTCGCTCCGGCTGTTATTCATTATTCCTTAGACCTTTATCCTTTAATTGGCTACTTCGCTGATAAATTTAATCCTGTAGAGACGCAATTCTTCTTCATCGTAATCTCCATCAAATTCATCAAGTGCTTCTTCAATTTTATCGGTTTGAGCATCTAGGAAATATTCGTGTATTTCTTCCTGCTGGTCTTCGTCAAGGATCTCATCGATCCAGTAATTGATATTCAGTTTGGTACCGCTATAGACTATCGCCTCCATTTCTTTAATGAAATCGTTCATCTCCATGCCTTTTGCTGCTGCAATGTCATCAAGAGGAAGCTTACGGTCTACGTTTTGAATAATGTATAATTTTAATCCGCTGTTTTGCCCTGTGGTTTTTACCACCAGGTCATCGGGGCGGGTAATGTCGTTTTCTTCAACGTAACGGGCAATAAGGTCTACAAACTTTTTACTGTATGGTTTGGATTTTTTCCCTTCTCCTACTCCGTGAATATTCCCCAGCTCTTCAACCGATACCGGATATTTTAAAGCCATATCTTCCAAAGAAGGATCCTGGAAAATTAAATGTGTAGCAAGCCCCAGGTCTTTGGCAATCTTCTTCCTTAAATCTTTAAGTATTTTGAGCAGCTCTTCATCTGTTCCTCCGCCCGATTTTGCTGCGGAAACTATTCCGTCATTACCGGCCACTTCATAGATGTGGTCTTCGGTCATCATAAAGGAATCGGGGGTTTTCAGGAATTTCTCCCCTTTTTTAGTCAGTTTTACAACTCCGTAGGTTTCGATATCCTTCCGAAGAAATCCGCCAACAAGAACCTGGCGTAACAAAGCCATCCAGTATTTATCGTCTTTCCCGGCACCTTTTCCGAAGAGTTCGTGTTCATCGGTGCGATGTGACTTGATAACGGCATTAGATTTTCCCACCAGGGTATTTACAACCTCTTTAGATTTGTACAGCTGTTTTGTCTCCTTCACCGTACGCAAAAGAAGTTCTACTTCATTCTTTGCTTCATGCTGCTTTTTGGGATTGCGAACGTTGTCATCCATATCGGCTCCCTCGCCGGTCTTTTCATCAAAATCTTCTCCAAAGTAGTGAAGGATAAATTTTCTTCTGGAAACAGAGGTTTCAGCAAATGCGACAACTTCCTGTAAAAGGGCCTGTCCTATTTCCTGCTCGGCAACCGGTTTCCCGCTCATAAACTTCTCCAGCTTCTCTATATCTTTATAGGAGTAGAAAGCAAGACAGTGACCTTCTCCTCCATCTCTTCCGGCACGGCCAGTTTCCTGATAGTAACTTTCTATACTTTTTGGTATGTCATGGTGGATAACGAAACGAACATCGGGCTTATCAATCCCCATTCCGAAGGCAATGGTAGCCACCACAACATCTACTTCTTCCATTAAAAACATATCCTGGTGCCTTGACCGGGTCTTGGCATCGAGACCTGCATGGTATGGAACAGCCGATATGCCGTTCACCTGCAGGGTTTGTGCCAGCTCTTCTACCCGTTTACGGCTAAGACAATAAATGATCCCCGATTTTCCCTGGTTCTGTTTTATAAACCTGATGATATCGGCATCTACATTCTTTGTTTTAGGGCGTATCTCGTAATAAAGATTAGGACGGTTAAAAGAAGCCTTAAAAGTATTGGCATCTGTAATGGCCAGGTTCTTTAGAATATCTTCCTGCACCTTAGGCGTAGCTGTAGCCGTTAGACCTATAATAGGAATATCGTCTCCAATTCGCTTTACAATATGTCTTAAATTTCTATACTCGGGTCTAAAATCATGCCCCCACTCACTAATACAATGCGCTTCATCAATAGCCAAAAATGAGATTTGCACGCTGCGTAGAAATTCGACATTTTCTTCTTTGGTGAGAGATTCGGGTGCGACATAAAGTAACTTGGTAACACCGTTAGTAATATCCTCTTTCACCTGCTTAACTTCGGTTTTGTTAAGGCTCGAATTTAGAACGTGGGCAATTCCATTTTCCGAAGAAATTCCGCGAATGGCATCTACCTGGTTCTTCATCAAAGCAATAAGGGGAGAAACAACAATTGCAGTCCCTTCCTTAATAAGTGCCGGCAACTGGTAACATAAAGATTTACCACCTCCGGTAGGCATCACCACAAAGGTGTTATGGTCATGGACTATACTTTTTATAACCTCCTCCTGGAGGCCCTTAAACTGGCTAAAACCAAAGTATTTCTTAAGTTGTTCGTGTAAATTGATTTCCTGCGAAGTCATTCAATTGTGTTACAATTTTACATACATTTGCATCAAATAAAGATACGTTTTTCTTTACTCCATACAATTTCTAACTCTACAAATTTGACACCTCAAGAAAAAATACTCTCTGTTGCCAGAGAAACCATTTTAACTGAAGCCAAAGCTATAGCAAATTTAGAGCAATTATTAGACCAAAATTTTGCTAAAGCTGTACAGGCAGTATATAAATCAAAAGGAAGGGTAGTAATTACCGGAATAGGAAAAAGTGCCGCTATTGCCACAAAGATCGTTGCTACCTTAAATTCTACCGGCACACCGGCAGTTTTTATGCATGCTGCCGATGCCATTCACGGCGATTTAGGGTCTATACTTCAGGATGATGTGGTTATTTGCATCTCAAAAAGTGGAAACACGCCCGAAATAAAAGTACTCGTCCCGCTCATAAAAAACTTCGGAAATACCCTGATAGCAATAACAGGGAGTATCGACTCATTTTTGGGAAAACAGGCAGATTACATTCTCAATTCTTTTGTTGAAAAGGAAGCCTGCCCCAACAATCTTGCACCTACAACCAGCACCACTGCTCAACTTGTAATTGGCGATGCCCTTGCCGTTTGCCTGCTGAACCTCAGAGGGTTCTCCAGTCAGGATTTCGCCAAATACCACCCGGGAGGTTCTTTAGGAAAACGCCTTTACCTAAGGGTGAGCGATATTGCCGACCAGAACCAAAAGCCGGCAGTTACTCCCAACACGCCCGTGCCGCAGGTGATCATAGAAATTTCTGAAAAAATGCTTGGTGTCACTGCTGTTCTTCAGGATGACAAAATTACCGGAATAGTAACTGACGGTGACATAAGACGTATGCTCCAAAAGAGTACAGACATCTCAAAACTAACCGCAGGGGACATTATGAGCGCCAATCCAAAGACCATTGAGAGTGATTCTATGGCTGTAGATGCGCTAGACGTGCTCGAGGACAACAAAATATCCCAGCTCCTGGCTGTAAAAGACGGAAAATATTACGGGGTTGTGCACTTGCACAACTTAATAAGGGAAGGAATTATTTAAAATGGCAAAAGTAAAAAAACCTGCCGATGAAATGTCATTTTTGGATCACCTGGAGGACCTGCGCTGGCACCTCATCAGGGCGTCTTTGGCAGTAGTGATCGCCGGCACGACAGCTTTCCTTGCCAAAGGATTCATTTTTGACACCTTGCTCTTTGGCCCTACCAGTGCCGACTTCTTTACTTATGACATTCTTTGCCGCCTCTCTACATTTGTAGGACTCGAAGGTGGATTTTGTTTTGAAGACATGCCCTTCACTATACAATCGAGAACCATGGGCGGACAGTTCTCTGCCCACGTCTGGACCTCGATCACTGCGGGATTTATTATCGCTTTTCCATACATTATATATGAGTTCTGGAAATTTATCTCCCCGGCCATGTATGCCAATGAAAGAAATACAGCAAGAGGCTTTATTTTCATCTCTTCGGTATTGTTCTTTATGGGAGTACTTTTTGGCTATTACCTTGTTACGCCGCTTTCCATCAATTTCCTCGGAAAATACCAGGTAAGTGAGGTAGTACTCAATGAGTTTGATATTGGAAGTTATATAAGCCTGGTGCGCTCTTCGGTGGTAGCCTGTGGAATCATTTTTGAACTCCCCATAATCATCTACTTCCTCACAAAAATAGGATTGGTTACCCCCCAATTTCTTCGGAAGTACCGCAAGTTTGCACTGGTAATTGTATTGATCCTTTCAGCAATAATTACCCCGCCCGATATTTTGAGTCAGATCATTGTTGCAATTCCGGTGTTGGTACTGTATGAAGTAAGTATTTTTATTTCCCGGATTGTAACCCGAAATGAAGCACGAAAATTAAAAAAACAACAGCCATGAAAAATCAGGTAGAAGAATTCAATGAATATCGCCAAAAAATGAATGACAAAATTCTTGGCGACAACAATAAAATAATTAAGCGTATTTTTAATCTTGACACCAACGCCTATGCCCCGGGTGCTTTAGATGTAAAGACTAAAGAACTCCTGGGTTTGGTGGCATCGGCCGTTTTACGTTGTGATGATTGTATCAAATACCACCTTGAAACCAGCTATAAAGAAGGTTTGTCAAAAGAAGAAGTAATGGAAGCCCTTAGCATTGCCACCCTTGTGGGAGGAACCATCGTGATCCCACACTTGAGAAGAGCGTATGAGTTTTGGGAGGAGTTAGAAGCCCCGAAGGGGGAGTGATTTCTGCCCCCCAACCTCCAAAGGGGGAGTGAATTCCGGACAATTTTTATCTTTATGAAAAATTGCACGGTATTTGAAAGTCTCAATACTCAATACTCAATACTCAATACTCAATTCTAACATCTAATGAAGTTATACGCCGAAAGTCTTGTAAAATCCTATAAGGGTCGTGAAGTTGTGAAAGGAATTTCCCTGGAAGTGAACCAAGGGGAGATTGTTGGGCTTTTGGGCCCAAATGGAGCGGGTAAAACCACCTCTTTCTATATGATCGTAGGATTGATAAAGCCAAATGGCGGAAGGATCTTTCTGGACCGGGAGAACATCACCAAATTTCCCATGTATAAACGGGCCCAATACGGGATTGGTTACCTGGCACAAGAAGCCTCGGTATTTCGCAAACTGAGTATTGAAGATAATATCATGAGTGTTCTTGAGCTTACCAAGCTTTCTAAAAAGGAGCGGCAAATGAAAATGGAGTCTTTGATCGAGGAGTTTGGATTAGGACATATCCGCAAGAGCCGCGGAGATCTATTGAGTGGAGGGGAAAGACGGCGTACCGAAATAGCCCGCGCCCTGGCTACAGATCCCAATTTTATTCTCCTGGATGAACCATTTGCCGGAGTAGATCCGGTAGCTGTAGAAGACATTCAGCGTATTGTAGCCCAATTGAAAAATAAAAACATAGGCATTCTTATTACCGACCATAACGTGCAGGAAACCCTGGCGATTACAGATCGTACTTATCTTATGTTTGAAGGACGTATCCTTAAAGCAGGAATACCCGAAGAACTTGCCGAAGATGAAATGGTGCGCAAGGTATATCTGGGACAGAACTTCGAACTCCGGAAAAAGAAAATTTTTCAATAATCGTCGGTTACTAGGAGTTGAGGATGATTATAATAGGTACGGATTGCAAATCCGCGCCAGCTGCATTTACGATTATTACCGATTCTCCATTTAATTCTTCCTATCTCTAAATTATAAGCAGGTGTCAAAAAGGGCATTCTTGAGAGGAAATATTATGAGAGTTTTAATCAGCATTCCCCGGAACGGATTGCAAATCAGCGCCAGCTTTCAATTCATAATCTTAGATTCAAGAATCAGAGGTTCGAAATCCGCGCTAATTTTTCCCTCTATGCACTTTCTTTAATGAAGTGTCTAAAATGGCATTTTGGAAAGGAAATATTTTGAGGGTTTCAATCAGGATTTCCCGGCACGGATTACAAATCCGCGCAAGCTTTCAATTCATAATTTTAGATTCAAGAATCAGAAGTTCGAAATCCGCGCTAATTTTTCCCTATATGCACTTTCTTTAATGAAGTGTCTAAAATGGCATTTTGGAAAGGAAATATTTTGAGGGTTTCAATCAGGATTTCC
>NZ_JAPJDA010000006.1:92151-103309 GCF_026241755.1 Salinimicrobium profundisediminis | reverse complement strand
AGCTTTCAATTCATAATTTTAGATTCAAGAATCAGAAGTTCGAAATCCGCGCTATCTTTTCCCTATTTGTACTTTCTTTAATGAATTGTCTAAAATGGCATTTTGGAAAGGAAATATTTTGAGGGTTTCAATCAGGATTTCCCGGCACGGATTGCAAATCCGCGCAAGCTTTCAATTCATAATTTTAGATTCAAGAATCAGAAGTTCGAAATCCGCGCTATCTTTTCCCTATTTGTACTTTCTCTAATGAAGTGTCTAAAAAGGCATTTTGAAGAGGAAATATTTTGAGCATTCCTAAACAGCATTCCCCGGCACGGATTATAAATCCGCGCCAGCTTTTCCCTCAATTCACACTCTCTAAAGGTGTCTAAAAAGGCATTTTTGAGAGGAAATATTCTGATATTTATAGTTAAATCCAGGTCCCGTAGGGACCAACTAAAGGTAAAAACGTTCTCCCAGGAATAAAACGTCCCGTAGGGACAAAATGTGGGTTTACTATATAATTTTAAAAAAAATCGGTAATAAAAATTCACCTCCAGGCATTATCTCATATACCGTCCCTACAGGACGTAAATTTCATAATGATATTTGAAGCTACCTATAGAGCGTCCCTACGGGACCTTTACTTCTACTCGTAATCCCGTAGGGACCAACTATAGGAAAAAAGGTTCTCCCACGAATAAAATGTCCCGTAGGGACGAAAAGTGGGTTATTCCAGAGCAGGAGAAATTTCTGAAAAATATTTGTCCTTCTTTCCTTCGTGAAAAATCTGATAATTGTCATATGCTCCACTACAGACCACAGTCTACAGTCTGAAAAAACACTCCCACAACCTAAGTTCTCTCCACCAGCCTCTCATCATCATTTTTATTAGTGATCATTGAGATCACCACATAACTGATAATGATTAAAGGAATCGCTGCAAACTGCAAGAAAATGAGCAGGACCACACAAAAGATCAGGAACAGGTAACGGACTTTATTTTCAGCAAAGCCCCAGCTACTGAATTTTAAGGCAAATAAAGGAACCTCGGCATTCAGCATAAAACAGCTGAACAAGGTCAGGGCACCAAGAAACCACGGATTTAAAATTATATCTACCAAAACGGGCTGTGGCTGAAAAATAAGGATCAGCGGCAGACTCAATATCAGTAAGGCATTTGCGGGTGTGGGTAGGCCAATAAAAGAATCGGTTTGCCGCTCATCAATATTGAACTTTGCCAATCTATAGCCAGACGCGAGGGTAACAAGCAACCCTAGCAGAGCGAGAGCCGGAAAATTCCATTCCATCAGGTCGTGCCCGGCTGTCCAGTCGGTAGATTGTGCCGCTGCTCCGGGCAGGGCCTGTCTAAACAGTTGAAACATTACAATCCCCGGCACCAATCCGCTGGTAACCATATCGGCAAGGGAATCGAGTTGTAATCCCAGTTCCGATTTCACATCGAGGAGCCTTGCAGCAAGTCCGTCAAAAAAATCAAAAAAGATACCCAGTGCCACAAAGATCGCAGCCATCACCAGGTCGCCCTGCACAGCAAATATGGCTGCAATACTACCGCTAAAAAGATTGACCAATGTAATGGCGTTGGGAATGTGTCTGGTTAGGCTCATAGGGTTTGTTTTCTGTAAAAATAGGAAAAAAAGAATGTAGCACTGCCAGAAACAGGAAACAAGATAAAAGAGGCTAAAATTTCATTTTAAAAATAGTACCGGTTGCAAATCTGCGCCAGCAGGGAATTAAAAAACCGGGAGTAAATCTTACTGTTTTCCTTATGTTAATTGATCATTGCTAATTCTTCATTGATTATAGGTAATTGCTTAAATTTGTTTCCACACTTCACTATGAAAAACTTCCTGTACGCCTTACTTTCCGGAATTTTACTGGCCCTGGCCTGGCCTACTTATGGTTTTCCCCTGCTGTTATTCTTTGCTTTCGTGCCTTTGCTTTACGCAGAACACAGCATCAGGATCAAGCAGACACATAACAGGAAATGGAAGATCTTTGGCCTTTCCTATCTCAGCTTTATTATCTGGAATTTAGTTACTACCTACTGGCTCTACTTTTCCACTCCTTTTGGAGGCATTTTTGCCATCACAGTGAACTCCCTACTCATGTCGCTGGTGTTCCTGCTGTTCCATATAGTGGCAAAAAGGGTAAATTTCAAGGCCTCTTCTTCTTTTCTTATAAGTATCTGGATATGTTTTGAGTACCTGCACCTCAACTGGGAATTTTCATGGCCGTGGCTCAATCTTGGTAATGCCTTTTCTGAATTTCCTCACTGGATACAGTGGTATGAATTCACAGGCACTTTTGGAGGAACACTGTGGGTGTGGCTCACAAATATTGCGCTTCTGAAGATGTTGCTGCTTTACAAAGAGCACAAAGCCAAAGAAATCCTTTATCGCGGACTGTTCAAAAACGGACTTCTTATTCTTCTCCCTATTTTGATCTCGTATGTGATCTTATGGAATTATGAAGAGAGTGAAGAAACTATTGAAGCTGTTGTTTTACAACCCAACATCAACCCTTATACAGAGAAATATTTTACTTCAGATGTCCGCATAGGGCAGTTACTTACCGATCTTGCTGAAGAGGCAGTCACTCCCGAAACAAAAATAGTCATAGCCCCTGAAACTGTTTTCGCCTACGGAACGGTTTTGAGCCGCTTTGAAGATTCTGAAGCCAATTTCTTCACAAGCCGGTTTATAAATGAGCATCCAAAAATGTCATTTTTGAGTGGTATTTCCATGTACGAGAGGTTCAATGATCCGGGAAGGGTACGGGAGCAAACCAACCAGTTAGGACCAAATGACTGGTATGACGATTATAATTCGGCATTTATGATCTCTGCGAATGATTCAGTTCATTTTTATCACAAATCGAAACTTGTGGTAGGCGTAGAGAATTTCCCGTATCAGGAGGTTTTAAGGCCTCTCCTCGGAAATGTTATGATTGACTTGGGCGGTACAGTTGCTATGAAAACCACGCAGGAAAAAAGGGCAACTTTTGAAATTCCTACTTCTGAAGAAGTGGGGCCAATAATTTGCTATGAGTCAGTTTATGGAGATTTTGTGACCGGCTACGTTAGAGAAGGGGCCGACTTTTTAGCTATTATCACTAATGATGCATGGTGGGGCAATACCCAGGGACACAAACAACACCTTAGTTATGCCCGGTTGCGAGCTATTGAAAACAGGAGAGCCATTGCCAGAAGTGCCAACACAGGAATTTCAGCTTTTATCAACGAAAAAGGCGAAATCACTTCAACTTTAGGGTATGAAGAACAGGGAGCTCTTCGCGGGGAAGTAACTCTCAATGGCCGACTCACCTTTTACAGCCGCTTTGGAGACTACATTGCCAGAGTCTCCCTGTTCCTTGCATTATTTATTTTTCTGTTTGCAGTTATACCCTGGAAGAGATCACGCAAATAAACACCTGCAGTAGAATTAATACTTCCGGCATGAAGAAATCTGATTATAAACAAATTAATTCTCTCCGGGTAAATCTTCTTCAGAGGTAACGAGAGCTTTCTTCCTGGTCTTTTTAATCTTCCACTGTAGGAGAACAAGCATTGCAAACAGGCTTCCTGTAAAAATCAGGAGCAACATAAAGATTTCATGGGAGATGGAGGATATTCCGCCGCCGTAGAAAGCCACCTTCCGGAATCCATTCAAAAAATGAGTAACGGGAATAATTTCAGCAAAAGCAGTTATTGCAGGGGGCATAGCCAATGAAGGCCAGGTAAAGCCGCTTAAAATAAATGCAGGTGTAGAGATCACCATAAGAAGTTCTGTAGCCTTCAACTGGTTAGGAAATACCATTGAGAACAACATTCCAATTCCCATTGAAGCCAGTGTCAATAAGGTGGTTAAGATTAGCATGGGGATACTAAAGATCTCCGCCTCTATCCTGAAGTAAGGCAGAAACCGGCTTACCACAGCCCACATAAAAGGAATCAGGATCAGGAAAGGAACAGCCTTTAGAACAATATGATAAAATGCCCATTTATGCCTGCCGGCAAGTTCACGAAAATATCCATCTTCAAAATCTCTTGCAAAAACAAGGGCTAAAGCTAAAAATATTACTTGCTGCATAATGGCCGCCAACAGTCCCGGGAGCATAAAAGTGAGATAATTCCCGGTAGCATTGTACATCTTATTAAAGTTGATGCTGAAGCTCTCATAGGCTTCAAGCGCCAGAGCGGGTGGCATACCCTGTTTTTTCAAACCCTCAATCTCTATACCTGCATTCATGGTCATTAGAACCGCCTGAATATTCTTACTTGCGGTATTGGCATTAAGGATATTCACCATATTGAGATCTACCCTAACTTCAGGATGCCTTTTTTGCAGGATTGCAGCTTCAAAGCCTTTTGGGATATTCACTACAGCAATATATTCATTTAAAGGCATTTCACTTTGAATCTTTCCGGGGGTATATCTTACATCGCTCACCTTTATGGCCTCATTATCTTCAAAAGCATCTATGAGCCTATCACTAACCGGGGAATGATCTTCATCTACTATGATAATGGGAAGGTTGATCACCTTAGCCTGGCTGTAAACATAACCGAGTAAAAACCCGTACAGCACAGGAGCTCCAAAAAAGATGGCAAGCAGCACTTTGTTTGAAAATATGCGCCGGAATTCTATTTTTAGCAATCTCTTAAAATCCTTCATTTTAGTGTTTTAATATGATGGTGCTGTTCATAAAATAGTTTGCGGCCGCAGTACTTTCAGGAACCAGTTTTAATTCATATACCGGTTCCGAAAGTTGATACATTGGTGCTGTACTGGAAATATCTGAGTAGTGTGCAAGCTGTTTCACCGCAACAAGGCGTGAAGATATTTCTTCTTTGGTGTATGGGTTGACTACCGTTAAAACGTCTCCCACTTTAAAGTCGTAGACCTGGGATTCGGGGATACTAAACCTGAAGTACATACTGTTTTTTTCGTACCCGTTGAATAATGGATAGCCGGGAGTAAGTAATTCTCCTTCACTTAAACTCACAGTTTCAATGGTCATATCTTTGGGTGCAATGAGGTATTGCTCCATAGATGCACTCATCACCTCTTCTTTTGATCCCAATGCCCTGTCTAACTGTCCCTGTGCCTGGTTGATTTGTTCTGTGCGGGCACCTTTTTCTACTTCCTGCTGTTTTGCCTGCAGGGCATCTACCTGTGCCCGGGCCATTCCCAGCTTCATTTTCACTTCATCATATTGTTGCCGGCTTACCAGAGAATCCTGGTACATGGCCTCAATCCTTTTAAAAGATTCCTTTGCAAAATCAAATTGTGCCTTCCCTGCATTGAGCTGTCCTTTAATTTGCTCAAGCTGCTCTAAAGTCGCTCCATTAAACGCCATGTCCAGTTGACCACGGGCTGCTGTAACAGCACCTTCGGCTTGCTTTATCTTTGCATTCACTTCAGGAATATCAATGAATGCCAGGGTATCTCCTTTTTTTACTTCCTGGCCTTCTTCCACAGAAATTTCTATGATCCTGCCGGGAAGTTTACCGCTAACAGCAATGGTTTCAAATTTCACTTTCCCTCTAAGAGCCGGGATTTTCTCATCATTGTTACAGGAACCAAGGCTGATAACAGCGATAATGCTCACAATAATTCTACTATATAAGTTCATCGTTTCTTTTTTATTTTTTTAGTATTCCAACTGACCTTTGGCGTGACGGAGATCAATCATTGCCCTTCGCTCCTTAAAAATAGATTCCTGTAAGTGGAATCCTGCCTGTTCAAGGTCTCTGAGGGCATCAAGTACATCGCTAACCGATGCAAGATCATTGCGGTACTGCTTGTTCACCATTTCATAAGTTTCTGCGGCAAGGTCGATCTCCTTTTGTACAATTTGCGTATTCTGCCGGGCAGCTGCAAGGTTGAGTTCTGCTTTAGTAATAGAGAGAGCAATCATTTCTTCAGCCTCCTTCAGCTTTTCCCTGTATTTAAGAGCTTCAAATTTTGACTGCTTACTTTTAAGGTTAGCCTGGTTCCCGTCGAAAAGATTCCACTTCACCCCTACCCCTACGTACCATCGTGGATCTAGAAGAGAAAGGTCATCTTCCAATAACTCATAATGTCCTTTTAAAGCTAACTTGGGAATGAAATTATTTCTTTCCATTTTCGCTTTGCTAAGGCTGGCTTTTTCAGCTTCTTCCAGGGCTTTAACTTCATCCCGTTTTTCTACAGGTTCTTCTTTCACCACATTAAAGGGCACAAGTTGTGGAGTAAGCATTTCTAATTGTTCTGTATCCACCCCTGTAAGCTGCTGCAAGACCTCCAGAAGCAAAGTGCGGTTTTGTTCAAATTCCAGCTGTTTACCTATAAGCTGTTGTTTTGCGAGTTCGATCTTCTTGCGTTCTATAGGGGTGGCCAGACCATTCTCAATAGCTTTGTTAACATACAGGTTTTGTTGTGCAAGATATTCTTCGGAAGTCTTTAAAACTTTTTCTGAAGCGTTCACCAACGCCAGTTGATCATAGGTCTCAATGATTTTAAGAGCTATTTTATCCTGAAGGGCTGAGCCTGCAAAATGTATGGATGCTTCCTTGTGTTTACTTGCTTTAAGTGCGCCTGAAGCCTGAAAGCCACTAAATAAGACCCAGTCGACATCTACTGAAGATTTTAAAATGTTCTTCTGCTGAATGGCCGGAACCTCCTTTACCGGAAGTCCCTCAGGAAAACCAGCATTAAACGGTAGCCCCACGGCTTCTTTTATAAGCAACTTTTGAGTTCCCAGGAGCAAAGTTTCGGTATCGCTGTCAAATCTGAGGTCATCATCAAGTCTGGTGTAATTTCCATTGACAGTAATCTTGGGAAGAAATACCGATCTGGCAAGTTTTTGATCAATTACGGCCTGTTGGGCCTCTATCTCATTTTGATTAAGTTCATGGTTTTTGTTCAGGCCTTTTTCAATGAGTTCCATCAGCTGTGGTTCCAATTGTTGGGCACTACCTGGAGTGGGAAGTAACCCCATGAGGAATATAAAAAAGGCACTTACACCTATCCATTTTCTTTGCATTCTTAGTTCTTTAAATTAGGGTGCAAAGATCCGGTTGAATAGCGGTCTTTCTTTTGACTTAAATCAAAAAGCGGATAGCATAAGTAAAGGCTATAACTTTTTTTTCCTGATGCGGCTTAAGGTTTCCTGGGACATTCCAAGGTAAGAAGCAATAAGTCCCAGCGGCACACGGTAAGTAATATCGGGATATTCTGAAAGCATGAAGTCATACCTTTCCCGGGCGGACTGGAACTGTATGGCATTGATTTTATGAACTACTTTAGTAAGCATTTCAGTAGCCAAAAGCCGCCCCAGCCTTTCCATTTTATGGTACCTGTCAAAAAGGAGGTCCAACTGCTCTTTGGTGATAGACAGGATTACAGAATCTTCGAGAATTTCAAGATAATAGGTACTGGGGCTCTCCTGGAAAAAGCTCTCCAAACTTGACATGAACCTGCCTTCTCCAAAGAACAACTGCGTGATCTCTTTGCCGTCGCTATTGAGATAGTAATTTCTGGCTATTCCTTTTTCAACGAAATATAAATTTCGGCATATTTTGCCCTGTTCCACCAATATCTCATTCTTTGACACCTCTTTCCTCTCAAAATGAGACAGGATATCTTCAAGTTCCTCTTCAGAAAAATCGACCAGAGTATGTAGGAATTCAGCTAATTTCATAAACTATTGTGCGCTATTCAAATTCGCTCTCAATTCAATATTTTAAGAAGATCATTGTCCTCTGAAAAATATAACCGTACTGAGCGTTTTAGTAAGAATGGTAATATCGAGAAAGATATTACGGTGCTTGATATAATAAAGATCATACTGCAGCTTTTCCAGGCTATCGGCGTGGCTGTCGGCATAATCGGTCATCACCTGCGCCCAACCGGTGAGACCAGGTTTGATGAAATGGCGGGTATCGTAAAAGGGGATTAATTCAGATAATTCTTTTACAAAAACAGGACGTTCAGGCCGGGGACCGATCAGGCTCATTTCTCCCTTCAGAATATTGTAAAATTGTGGAAATTCATCCAGTCTTGAACGGCGAAGAAACTTTCCGAAGCGGGTGATACGCACATCATTCTTAGTGGCCCACACGGCCCCATCAGGTTCAGCATTATAGCGCATTGTACGAAACTTCAGTATTTTGAACGTTTCACCACTCCTGCCAATCCTTTCCTGCTGGTAAAACAATGAGCCTTTATTTGCTATCATATTTCCGAAGTAAATAAAAGGCAACAAAAGGGCGCCTATAATAATCCCAATGATAGAAACAAGGATATCAAAAAGCCTGTGAAAAAACAGGTAAAATTTGTTATCGTTACTGCGGCTTAGAGGAAAGAACTGGTAAAAATTACGTTCAATATGCTGCACCGGAATGCGGTGAGTTTTATCTTCATACACCTCATTAAAATCTTTCACCGGAAAGCCATTTTTGAGAAGAATAAGAACCTGACTATAAAAACCTTCAGCCGTAGAATTGACATCAGAAATGAGGATCTCATCGATATTCTGCTCCCGTACAACTTCTGAGAGGTTTGTTCCTGAAAAATCTTCTAAGCCCAATTTTTCAGAATTAATCACATCACCACCACCGGGATTCACCAGGCCCACAATATTGTAATTGGGATCGGATCGCTGCAGGTGCAGGGCTACGAGTTCAACTTCCAATGGTTCCCCAATAATTAAAACCCTTCGATAAAACCTGGGCGTAGAAATAAGTGCAATGTAGGAGAACCGCCACAGCAGTAGGGTAAAACAAATTGTAAGAAAAAAATATAGAATTTGTAAGCGGTTGTCGGGTAGTACGGGTGTAAAAACGGGGGTCATCAAATAGAACAATACTACGGCCCAGGTCGCTAAAACCACATTTTTGAGTACTCTATAGTAGCTACTTGCCTTTTGCAGATCATAGAGTTCAAAAATGCCGCAGAACAGGTTTAAATAGATTGCCAGCACTATAGCCCAATGCCAGGAACTCTGCTCAATATTGAAGTATTCTACCCGAAAAAGAATTCCTACAACGTATAATGCCAAAAGCACCCAGAGAATATCGAAGATACGCAGAAAGATTTTGCGCTCGGAGATCTCGAAATGCATTTTGTTTTTATGTGGCATGCAGGGATTTTTACGGTGTAAATATAAGGAAGAGTTCGGCTTACAAGGGATTTCCCCGGCACCTTTTTGCAGGAACTTTATCTTTGTAAAAATTCAAAACAGGGTTCTAAAAATGACATTTTTGGAGTGTTAGCAAGGCTTCTTCGGAAGAAATATAGAAAGAAAAACCGGCACGGATTGCAAATCTGCGCCAACTGGATTTAAGATTGAGGATTTAAAATTCAAATTTCTTTGAAAATCTTCAAGCCCATATTGGTAACCCAAAAGCAGGTATTGAAAACGCATTGTTCGAAAAACTTCCTGGAATAGTAACAAGGGTAATTTGGCACGGATTGTAAATCTACGCTATCGGAGAGCTTAACCTGACTGTAGTTCTGCCAAAATCCCGCAGATCAAAGGATACTAATTTAGGCTGGGAGATAATAACTGACAATTGATATGTCCTGGTTCTTGGCTTCAAACTTAACTCATAACACTATAACTCATAACTTTTGCCTTTTGCAATCTTACCTGGCTAACACTTCTTTCCACAAAACCTTAACCCTCTCCCAGTCAAAAACCTCTACTTTCTTCCTCGCAGCGCGGGTTCTTTCCAGAGAATGTTCTGGTCGCTTAAGCATATTTTTTATGGCCTCTGCCATCAGTTCGGGATCATTTGGAGGAACCAGCATCCCATCTATATCGGCAGTTATGAGATATGGGAGTCCGCCCGCGTTTGTGGAAACTACAGGCAGCCCCAGGGCCATAGCTTCAATTACACTCACAGGGGTATTATCTATGTTGGTAGTGTTTAAAAAAATATCGTATGCTTTAGATAATGCAATCCATTCTTCTTTGGGTAACCTTCCCATGAAACGAACCGGCAGGCTGTGCAGCCTGGAGTAGCGAATACAATTCTGCCAGGAATCATCTTTTACCGGACCTACCATACAAAGTTCGGCATCAGGATAATCAGGCAACAGCAGCTCCAGAACCTTTACTGCCTGCAGCGGGTTATAAATCTCAGCAAATGCTCTTACCCACAGTAACCTGGGACGAAGTTGATTTCTTTCTTTAAAAGGATAATTTTCGAGGTGGATACTGTTGGGAATATATTGAACATTAAAAAACCCTTTTTGCTGAAAAACAGTGTTTAGGTACAGTGACGGAGCCACATTTAAAAATGCCTTCTCAAATACCTTTTTTGACACCTTAGGAGAATTTTCGAGTCGGGTGGGAAGTTCACCTCCGTGGAGGATGGGAATGTATTTAAGATGCAACTTTTGGCAGAGGCTGGCAACTGCATAAGCATACCAGAAATTTTGCGTGCTGTAGGTATCTATGAGGACGAAGCGGGTAGTTCTTTTGTTCCTGTACACTAACAGAAGCATTTCTATCAGGCGAAGGAGTTTGTTCTTTTTAGCCGAAGCTGTTTTTACATCAAAACCTTCTTCTCTTAATAAAGGGGTCAGCGTGTCTATTGAGGTGGGAGTGCCGCCCCGGGTTGATAGTTGGTTACCTATGTAGATTAGAGTTATCTGTTCTCGGTTATCAGTTGTCGGTTCTCGGTTATCAATTTCCATGACGTTACTAATCAGCTTTTCCAATTTTTTTCCACATACTGGATGAAAGAAAATATCTTACCTCCTAATAGATCATATTTACTGCGTAATTCTTTTATTTCTGAGATTTCATAAAGTTCATCGATCATTTCTAACTGGGACAGACATTCCAGAAGAGAGGCGTGACTGTAGGTAAGGAATCTAATAAAATCCTGTTTATAAGTTCTTCTACCATATCCCTCTACAATATTATCCTTCACACTCTTCGAAGATCTCCTCACTTGACTCCCCTGTTCGTACAGTTCGAACTTTGGCAATTTCAGCGAAACTTTATGTACTTCAATAGCATAGGCAAAAGCCAAATTGTAAATGTCGAGATCCTTGTAGCTTTTCATGTCTTTCGGTTGTCGGTTATCGGTTATCGGTTGTCAGTTTTAGAAAACCTTGAATTAAAGTTAAGAAAACTGAGCGAAGCGAAGTTTTTCAACTGA
>NZ_JAPJDA010000006.1:8453-92051 GCF_026241755.1 Salinimicrobium profundisediminis | reverse complement strand
GAACTCACAACTGAGAACTCACAACTGAGAACTCACAACTGAGAACTCACAACTGAGAACTCACAACTGAGAACTCACAACTGAGAACTCATAACTGAGAACTCACAACTGAACTTAGTTTTCGTTCTTCTATTCCTGTCCTTCTATCTCTCCTTTTATCATCAACTATATATAGCAAGGCCAAACCATATACAAATGCCGGTAATGCAATTCTCATGGCTGAATGATTAACAGTAAGGAACCAGAACAGCATAAAGCAAAGAAAGAAATAGTTGTTCTTGAACTTTAGCCAAAAGAGCATAGGTACAATAACTAAAATAGCCACTCCCAACAGCCCCAAAAGACCATGTTCAGAGAGTAGCCTGCTCACTTCGCTATGGGTGGCAATTTCCTCCCCCAATTCCTCCTCCCGGTAAGATTTGGCTTTTCCTACCCCTACTCCCACTACAGGATTATGATAGAAGGCTTCAAGTTCAGTCGACAAAAGATCTACTCTTCCCGTAGTCAAATCTTCCTTCTCTCTACCCCTTGCGTCTTTCCCCGTCCATCGGTTCACTATTAACCCGGAACTTCCGGCAGCCGATAAAGCCCATGAAGCAAAAAGAACTCCTACTAAAAAAATAATTTTAATTTGCAGTTGTTTCTGCTCCCTACGACCCTTCTTGTAGTATAGCAGAAATATAAAAGCCGCCGCACATATTAAAGCAGTTACTATTCCTCCTCTCGAAAATGTAATTATTGCTCTATAACTCATCATACCTAATAAACCAAGGTCAATGAGATTGACCCATTTACCCTTTACATCGAAAAGTCGAATGACCAACAATAAACTTCCCATTCCCATAATAGTGGCTATCTGGTTGGGCCCATAGCCTCCAGTGGCTGCATAGTTGGCTCCAATATTTATAACCATTTCCTGTAGACTTGGAGTATAGAAAAACAAATAGAACATGTTTGTTATTATAGGCAGCAGTAACATTAAAAGTACTTTTTGAAAATTTTTTTTAGAAATTTTCTTATAATAACAATATAAGGCAGAAACCCCCAGGCATACAGGCCCACTCAAGTTAAATGCCACAGCTTTCCTAAATACCTCATCATAGTCGGGGTTCAGAGAAGCAATCACAATACCGGGTACCAGGATCAATAGATAGAGCCAAAAAGGCGTGGTCTTCGCCGAAGTTCCTTTAAAAAGCATTCCTATTAGCAGAAAAACAATAACTGCATATTTACCGGTTTCATAAAAAACGACCCCTCCCGTCATTCTCCAGAATATCTCAACGCCGGCAATGTAAGCAGCGGCCATTAAAGCTTCGTTATTCTTATTTTTTTTCTGTAGGATAGTAAAGATAAAGTAAGCAAAAACTGATAGTGAATAGAGCATAGAGAGAGGCTCGTATAAATAAATAGCAAAAGCTATTGCCAAATGTAGCAACACCAATTTGATATACTCCACCTGTAAAAGGTTTTGCACTACTCTGGATGGTCTCTTATATCTCACTTTGTCTTTTTAACCTGCAACCTATTTTTCATTCCGAATGATCTGATCACAAATCTCTCATGAAGCTCAAAAGCTGTTTTAATACCTGCTTTTCTGAATAAGTTTCAAAAACCCTTTTTTGGAAAGCTACGGAATCTTTCCTTCTTTCAACTTCATTTTCCACATATGATTTAAGAGCCAAAAATAGGGCTTCCGGATCATTCGGGGGAACTAATACCCCCGCTGTTCCGACTACAGACTCACATTCTCCCACTTTTGTACAAACCACAGGTAAACCTGCAAAACCATACTCCAGGAGGGCAACGGGTAAGCCTTCCGAGGAAGAAGATAGCACCCCAAGATCAGCCTGTTGCAAAAGATTCATTATCTCTTCCCTTTCACCGTAAAAATAGATTTTATCTTCAAGACCATTTTCTTTAATAAACTTTCTTAATTCCTGGGAATAAAAATTATTCTCCTCTTTCCCTATTAAATGAAGGCTTACTGATGTATTGACCTGTGATAACTTCCCGAAAGCCTTCAAAAGATTCAGGTGGTCTTTGGGTGGTTTTAAATTAGCCAGATGAATAATTTTAAAACCTTCTCTAATTTGAAGATTATTATCCTTAGGCTCTCTTCCTCCAAAGGAAGCAAAATTAGGTATAAAAGCAATTTTATTACAATGAAGGTTTCTCTCTGCCCACTCCTTAAGTTGTAGGTTCACACTAATAATTCCGTCGAAATACTCGGAAAATATGGATAATAACCCCGGTCTCAGATCTTTCTCTGCCCTTGCCCCATAATGATCATGCCACACCAGCTTTAATTTCGGAAGAGATATTTTTAGAAGTACCCCCATGAACCATGAGCTACCATGGGCCTGTATGATATCTACCTTATTTTCTTTTACAAATTTCTTCAACTTCAGGAAAGCTCTAAGGTCAAAGGTTCCGGTTTTATTAAGGAATAAATAACCTACTTCGGGGGCTAATTGCTTTTTCAGCAAACCCTCCATTCGGGTACAACAGAGGAAAGAAGCATCTATCCGGGTCGTCAAAGCATTTGCGTAGGATACAGACATTTTTTCGGCGCCGCCGGGCCTTAGGCTGTCGATTAGCTGTAATACTCGCATTTTTCTGTTTACTGTTTACTGATTACCGTTTTTCTTACGAATGTCACACTGAGCTCCCCGACTGAAGGAGGGGATGGTCGAAGTGCTTTTTCACTAATGCTTCATTCTTATTCTTCCCTCTTTCCCCGTTTTACCCCGTCCCTAAAGGGAGCCGGGGAAAGCTTCCCTTTAGAAATACTTACCTCCTCATTAGGATGTCATTAGGATGTAAAAGCACTTTCTTTATCGCCTCCTCAAACCTCTCCAACGTATAATGCTGACTCCATTTTTTTGACTCCTCAGACATTTTCTCCATTTCTTCCTGATCAGCTAATAATTGTGCAATTTTCAGGACATCCTGTCCTCTGTCCTCTGCCCTCTGTACACTCCTATTTAACTTTTGGCCGTTAGCTGTTAGCCTTTGGCTTAGATCCTCTAATAATACTCCCCTACTACCGTAGTCGAGCATCCACGGCACACAACTAACGGGAGTGGCAATTGGAATGCAGCCAAAGAACATGCCTTCGGCAAGGGCTTTGGGCCAACCTTCAGATTTGGAAGGGAGTATCACAAAATGGGCTTTTTGGTAAGCTTTTTTCAAGTCCTCTAGAGGTCGGTTTCCTTTTATACTTATTAATTGCTCTAAATGATTTTCCCTTACGTAGGTTTCAAGCTTCTCTCTTTCCGGGCCATCCCCATATAGTTCCAATTTCATTGGAATGTAGCTGGCGCGGATCTCCTGATCCGCACCTTCTCTAAATTTATTTATTTCCTCCGCAAATTTAATCGCTTCCAGTGGCCGCTTTCCCTCCACCAGGTTGCCTACAAACAGGAAAATAAAAGGTTCTGAAAATGCCTTTTTTGGCACCTCAGTTTTTTCTCTCTCTGAAAAGGAAGCTGTGAAAAAAGGTATAATATTTCTTGACTGCTCCGGCCATTCTCCGTAAACCAGTACCTGCATATTTCTTGTCAAAAAGGTGTTGCTCAAAAGCCATTTTTGGAACCTGTAACTCCAGGGTTGTTTCGCCTCCGGGTCCCAGTTACCGGCATATTTAGCTGATTTTGGTTTGGACGGAAAAAAGATCTGGCAAATACATGCCAGCAGACCAATATTCCCCGGACACCGCAGATGCAAATGATCTGCCCTCTTCATTGCTCCCAATATCTTATAGTGTATATAGGGAATTTTTAAAATAGTCTTTAAAGCACCTCTCAAATTCAGAAAATGAAATGACGGAATTGTATTAAAAGTCAGATTTTCATGTTGGTAGCAATTTTGTCCGCCAACCTCCCCCTTTGGGGGCCGGGGGGCCACAACCTCCACCTCCTCCACATATTTCAACCATAGCTTCATCTCCCGCATATAAGGCGCGTAGGCATAATACCGGCCCTCCCGTTCAATATGTTCGACATGTGAAAATATCGCAAATTTCATCTATTCCTTTTTTTGCATCAGCATGCTCAAATGCATACAGCTGAACATATGTTCATCATCAACCGTCGAACGTTCCCAATCTTCGCGGTGCCAGGCGGCAGCTTTTTGTACTTTTTTTTCCTGAGAAACCGACAGGATATTGAGCAGCGCCGTCCACTTGGTCTTTCCCAGCACCGCCCTTCTTTCTACGATCTTGAATTCCTTTGCAAAACTGTAATAGGTCTTCCTGTTAAAAGGCCATTCCCAGTCCCTGTCACTTTGGAAGGGCCTATAGATCCTGCGGATTGTTTTAATAGGTAAACTTGTTTCCAATGGATCGTGACTGACAATTATTCCATCCTGATTAAGCTTTTCCTTCAGCTTCAGGATAAGTTGATCTAAATCCTTAAAGTGGTGCAGCACTCCATAAGCATAGATAAGATCAAAGTTTTTTTCTTCAAAAGCTTCAGAAAGAAAATCCATTGCTTCTGCCCGGGCTCCCGGAATATTTTTTAGGCGCCTGTTCAGGTTTTCGATTCCTTTGGGGCTGAGATCGATGCCAAGGTAACTTTTGGAATTTTCGGCCAGGTAAAAACTCAGGGAGTTTCCCTCATAACAACCCAAATCAAGCACTTTCTTTTCTGAAAGATCTCCAAACCAGGATTTGTGGAGCATATAAATATCGGCTTCGATACCTACCCTCTTCTTGATACGGTTTAGAGCCCCATTCCTCAGGGAAGACCAAAGCCGGGTGGGAAAATTTTTCTTCTTGGAATCATAGAATTCCCGCTGTCGTTGATTTACTGTTGGCCATTTCTTCTTCATATCCTTTGTTCCTGCTAAAGCCTTTTTATATCTAAAGCTGCAAATAATTGTACAAATCGACGAGATTCCATTTTACTGATCTTTTCCACTGAAGTTCTTTGTCCTCTCCTTTGCTCATGTCTCCATCATATACCATATAATAACCACCATCATCTATTGGCTGTACATCCAGGTGGTGCATGCCTCTCTTAAACCAATCAATTTCTTCCTGGGGTTTCAGGAGCAGCTTATTTGCCAATTGAAACTTAAATTCTTCCTCAGTAAAAAGCAGCTTATACAAAGAGATCCCGGTTCCATAGCCTTCTATATGATTTTGAAGGGGAAGATACCAGTCTTCATCAATTGAAACAAATCTTCCACCCGGTCTGCTTTCATTCCCCCAGCGAGGCTGAAATTCTTTTACCTCATTCCATTTTCCGTTAAGGGAGTCTGCCTTGTACATTACTTGTTGTAGATCGTCATCTACTGCCACAAGGAGATTTAGTTCCTTACTTAAAAGAATGGACGCATCCTTTAAAGCCCTGTCTTTAATCAATGTATCCACAACTTTCCAGGAGTAGGGAAAATTTTCAGCTTTATAAAGAAGCACCTGATTTGCTCCTTTGGTTTCAGGCAACATATAAAAATTTTCTTTATGCCGTAAGACCTGAGGGTAAGAAAGGTGGAAAGTTTCATCCAGAACAATTCCCTCATAGCTGTAATCCACCCCATCCTCAGAAGTGAAAAGTGCAATATTCGCATTGTCTTTGCCTTTGATCTCGGTAAATAGATAAAATGTGTCCTGCTCTTTTATGAAAAAAGGATCGGCTATATAGGCTATTTCTTCTTCAGTTATCCTGTTCACCTGTTGATGTGTAATTATACCACTGGGGCTGACATCCATACCCGAAATCTGAGAGGCTTCCTGATAACCTACCGACCAGTTCCCTCCCGGTGCGACCATGAAAGGATACCTGTAGTTCATTATTATAATGATCAACAGTAAAACTCCTAGGAATCCCAGGAAAAACAGTGCTCCTTTCTTCATTCTTCTCTCCGTATTTAAGGCTTAATCCTTAACATTTCCCTGAAAATTAGAGAAATTCTTCACTTCCACATCACTCCTATATAGTTTATCAAGGAATAACTTTACGAGTTCCCTGTTTTTTTGGGACTTCACACTCCGTCCAAGGGGAGAATCCTTATTAAAATATTTATTCCCCCCAATGCCCATATCCAGCCCATATACTTCCAGGGGTTTACTTTCAAGGTACGCCAGTAAAGCAGCAAACACCAAAGTATTAAAACCGGAATTCACCCTGTAGTGCCTGTAATCAAAAGCCTCCTGCAAAAGAATTTCTGCCTGGTAGTAAAGAGATTGTAGTTCTTCTTCGCTTTTATTTGTTATTAGAAACTCCCTTTTTTCTCTGGAATAGCGTTGTAAATATTTACGGGTAAGCCTGTAGATCTTGTGGGAGTGAGGGTTGTTGTAATTATACCAGAAGATACTCCCTTTCCAGCCATTCCCACCTTCATAGGTCTTTAAATACCTGGTAAGGTAAAACATATCGTAAAGCATATATATATGAGGAAGATCCTGCACCAGTCTTAGAGAATCATTACAGGCAAAATAGATGTTCTCCTTATCAAAAATTATTTTCGAGGCAGAAGGACCACTGGCCACAACCACGATCTTCCTGTATTCTTTGATTTCCATATAATCTAGAAGATCGCTCAGATCCTTAAATTTGGAATAGTCAAGCGGTTCTTTTTTTACGGTAGCAGGAAAAGGTTTTATCCTGTGAAAGAAATGCTGATAATTCCGTGATCTAAAGAGTGATTTGTAATTCATGAGCTTATTCTACAGAATTTTTAGATCTTAGGTGAGGGCGTTTCAGCAGCAAACTACACCAGCCTGCTATCCTGCCGAGGCTTTCTGTCAATGCTTCTTTCTTTTTTGAAGTATTAAAGATGTTACTAATGCGCACCAAAGTAAGTAAAAAAGAGGTGCCATGCCATTTCAGTTTGACTTTTGAGGAAGGTTTTGGATGTCTTAGTCTCCATACATACCAGCCATTTCTAACCACCATTTTCCCATACCTGAAATTGTTAGGCCTACCCGCTTCATCGTGATAATGCTCCAGTTTTGCTGCTGTGTTCACGTAAAGTTTACCTTTCCTGGAGACCCTGAGAGAAAAATCGGCATCTTCATAAAGACCATAACCTTCGAAGAAAGGTGAAAATTGAATTTCTGAAAAAATCTGTTTTCGATAAGAAGCAATACCTCCCATTAACATTTCTACTTCATATGTTTTTCCCGAGGGGGGAAGAAATCCGGCAGAATAACCATGAGAGAACTCAGGCATATAACCGGGAGGCACATCAGGTTGCAAACCGAATCTGCGACGTAATAAAAATCTGCTGCCTTCTTTTCGAATCCATCCATCAAACATAAATTCTCCAAAAGTTGGTGTATAATTCTCCTCCACTGCTTTCCATTTAGTTTCGTTTACAGTATATCCTGAAACTCCGTGTGCCTGGGGAAAACTTTGGTAAGTACCCAGGATCTCCTCAAAATAATTTGGGCTTATGATCACATCATCATCCAGGAAAAAGACTATTTCAATTTGTAGATCTAATTTAGAGATACCAAAATTTCGCTGTCGCGTTAATCCTCTATCATCTTTACCCACCTTAAAATACTCCAGCTTAGAAAATTCCTGCTGCTGCAATACCCTTTCAGTTTGATCATCCAGGGAACCATCTACCACCAGGATTTGATTTGGATAAACAGTTTGATCCCTTATAGACCGCATCAATTTCATTATCGCCTCCGGTCGTTGATAAGTACAAATGATCAACCCAGATTTCATACTGTTCTCTCTTTAAGGTTAATTTCCAGCAGCAATAACTTCTTTGCCCATGTTTTACTCTTCTTCCAGCTCTCTCTCATCTCCCTGTTATACTTAAACGGGTTCCTGACCGATTGCTTATTATAATATTTAAGAAGCAGGGAAGTCTTGAAACCCGCTATCTGTTCTTTTGAATAATATTTTAGCACATAAGCCATTAGAGTGGGGGATGGTTTTGGCTTTGGATTTCCTTTCTCCCATTCCATTATAGGTTTGTCACGAAAGCCACCAATGGGAGCCTTGAGATGATGAATAGTGATTCCGGGATGATATACAATATCACATCCCAGATTGCGCAGTTGCATTCCAAAATCTAAATCCTCACCATAACCGTGTTCATAAACTGGAGAAAAGAAACAATTTTTAGCAAATGAGGATTTGACAATACTTGTACCTGAACCGAAACTTCCCCATTGTTTTATTTTGTTAAAAACTGTTTTTTCTCCCTCCTGAACACAGTTCATGCTTAGGGCATCAATTTTATATCTATTGATTTCAAAAAATGCGTTCTCCAACGTATCATGCATGAGCCTAATATCATCATCTGCAAAAAGAACCCATTCAGACTTAATCTCTTTTAATGCTATATTCCGGGCATTACAGGCACCTGTTTGGTGGATGAAATGGTGAATGATCTCAAAAGGCCACTCTTCAGTTTCCAGATAACCCAGACCAGAAACAGAACTCCTATCGGAATTTTGTTCCACAATAATGATCTTTTGAGGAAGACGAGTTTGTTTGGAAAAATCTTTTAGAACATTGAACAAATGTTCCGGTCTTCCCATTGTTGGAATGATGACATCTATTGCATCTGATACCTCCGAAATCCTACCGGTAGAAATCTCAAGTCCTGACAGATCCACTTTATTCTGAAAATATTTGTTCGTTTTGAAGCCTTTCAAAAGAGATCTTAAAGAAAGATCCTTTTCATATTTATAAAAACACCATATAATGATCAACAACCATATAGAATTGTAATGCTGATAGACAAACGTAAAAAGCTGTTGTTTCGAAGCAGTATAGCTAATATTCTCAGCAGGCTGTTTTTGTAAGAGGCTCGGAGCGCTGTAACAGAAGAGGGAATTTTGCTGGCCTAGTTTAGCCACAGAGTTGAGAAGGTACTCCAGGTCCTTGATCTCACTCATCAAAGGCTTAAAACGGTTAAGGACCTTAGCATGAATCCCTCCCACATCCCTGCTCATCCTCCAGGTGGCAAATAGCACATTTCTGTTGAGAGTGGCAAATGGCAACTGCTCCACATATCCTATACTCTCAGGTAAAAAAGTAGTCTCAACAGCATAGGAAGCCATAATAAGATGATGATAAAAAATCTCCTTCCATTGGTTGAGATCCAGGTGTTTCAGATAAGATTCCTCACACCAGCCGATAAGTTCATTAGGAAAACGCCCGGCAAGTTCCCATAAAGCAGCAGTACAGTTTTCGCTTTTCAGAGATATTTCTTCCCCATTAGAAGAAATTCCTTTCACGGGAACAAGAGCTCTTTTATGAACGAGGATCTTCAAATTGAGGGACTTTGCAGCAAATATAATATAATTAATATTCTATTCTTTTTGATCCTTTGAATCGGATGAAATCTGGCAAAAAAGAAAGGGTCATCGGGTGAGTCTATAATCCTAAATTTGACTCGTGGTTAATTTAAAGTTTGATGCTCAACGTTAGGCTGTCCAAATTGTCGTCTACCATATAAATATAAGGTCTAGTTCGGTAAAAAGAAATAAGATGGAGCAACACAAGATCATTTACTTCTTTTAAAGTGTAATATTCAGGAACTTTTTTTCGTAGAATTCTTTTTAATTTATATTTCAGGGATCTTTGATACAGGCTTTTCTTTATCTCAATTTTTACAGCTCGGTTCTTAAAAGAAGGAAACTGCCCATATAAAAGATCATCAATTTTTCTTTTTTCATTATCTATACATTGGTCTGTCTTTAACTGATCTAAAAATTCGAAATCCTCCTTACTGGTAACTACTCCCCACTCTTCCCGATTTGTTGCAGTAGTGTTTTTTTGAATTGCCCATTGAAGGTGTTGATGGTTCAGTTGTACAATTCCATTGATTTGTAGCTCCCGGGTCAAAGTTTTTCTTTCTTCTCTCCGATATGAAGGATGCCATTGGTGGAGGAGCAAAATCTCTTTATCATAAAATTTTACCTCATATCCGGCATTCTCTATACGTACATGCATATCGGTGTCCTCGGCACCCCAAAAGTGATAGAATTCATCAAACCCGCGGAGGTCTTGTAATACCCTAACTGGAAACATGCTTAAACCAGTTGCTTCCCGGGTGCTTTTTCTATAATCCCCGGTTGTGAAATGATTCTGTGTTACCTCATCTCCTTCAGAAAGAAAACCCACCTGAAAATATGTGCTTTTATTGAGATCCTGAAGCTGAATGGCCTTTTGAATGAATTCAGGATGAAATATAATATCCACATCGGCCACAAAACAATATCCAGATACCAGTGTTTTTATTACAGAATTTAAAGCCCGACTTTTATTCCAGGGTTGATGTTGATTAAAGGCGTATCTATAATTTATAAAAGAATATTTTGCACAAAGTTCCTTTACTTGGAATGCAGTTTCAGGGGACGAACCGTAGTCTATGAAAAAAACTTCAAAGGTTGGTTTGGTTTGACTCCGTAAAGAATCCAGGGATCTTTTTACACCTTGTAAGTTACGATTGCGATATGGATAAATTATAGACAGCAATTTAGTTTTATAATTTTTTCTTGAGTAATTTCTTAATCCCCAACGTTTTTGATCTCATTTTATATTTTATTTTATAACTCCAATAGATTCTATTATAAAGTTTTTTTTCTTTTAAAACCTCATAAATATCAATGTTAAAAGGATCATTTGGAAAATTTAAAATCTTTCCAATAAATTGATTCTTCCTTTTATAAAACTCTTCAAGGTGAAAAACATCATGGTACAATTCAAGTTTATCATATAAATCTAGAGTTAGTTGAGTTCTTAAACACTTATCACATTTAGAACAATTAATTTTATTGTTCCTTTCATTTGGATTTGTACAAACATCTAAATGAGAATAAGTATCAGGAAATGTAGAAATGAAATTCGTTCTTTCAGTTCTCTTTAATTGAGAAACCGCAGAATGAAAAGTTAATGACTCCGTGGAAAGTAATCCTAGTATTAATGTATCATAATCCTGGTTATCTTTTGCATTCAAATTGAAAATATCAAACCGGTTCTTGGATGCCAAATAATAGTTTTTAAACAATTTTTGAAGATGGAGAATACAAGAAATATTTCTCAATGAGTTTGTTTGTAAAAAATTCATCTGCAAAATTTCACTAATATTGGAATCTACAGTAATGACGTCTTTCTCAACTTTATGAGCAAAAGAAGAAACTTGGTGCAGTCTATCGTTATAAACCTTCCAGGCATGTTCTCCTCCAAGATCTCCGTGAGAACCTGAATTGAAAAAGGTGAAGTATTCTATTTTAAAGGGTTCTATTTCATCTAAATGATCGTAGTAGGTTGCAAAGGAATCCACGCCACACGAAAGACCAGTTCCCGCTATGTTACCAATATTCAGGTCTACATCACTCAACTGAGTAGCATAGATCTTAATTTTTTTAAATTGTGGATTAGCCAGACAAAGAGCATTAATTAAGTAATGAGATATGTTATAGTAAAGTTTATGGGAAATTGCTGCATTAATTTTTATATCATAACCTTTTTTTAAAGCAAGAAATAATATCCCCACCAGAAAGGCATCTGCTTGCTCAACAACCAAATATTTTTGAAACTTTCCTGACAATTTGTACCACAAAACTCTTTCCTTACCATTAACGTTGATTTTGGAGGAAATATTTACAAATTGAATATCTTCTTTAATAACCGGTTGATGAATAACAATCATAAATTTTCTTCTATAAAACGATACTTTTCTAATACCTGATTTTTTATATACTGCCTTTCCAATTTTGGTTTGATATGTTTATTGTTATACTCAACTCCCAGTTGAACTAGTCGAGGACTTTTTAAAGTTTTTATAATTAAATCCGCAATTCCGGTACTGTCATAAGCGTTTTCAATTAAAAATCCATTTTTTCCGTTTACAATTATTTCAGAAGATGCACCGCCGGGATTAGATTGGATTGGAAAGGCCTCCATGACAATTGCTTCCAAAAGTGTATTAGGCATTCCATCTGAAATACTATTCCCAATATATATAAGAGATTTACCCATCAATCCCATAACCTGAGAATGAGAAATTCTTTCAAAAATTTCAAGCCTTCTTTCAAACCATAATTCTGTTTGAGAAACAAAATTCAGAATTTCGGGATCGGCTCCAAAAACAATAATTTTATTATCACCTAGTGAGCCTTTTATTTCATTTAAAGCTTTTAGTACTTCTATGCAACGACCATGTTTTCCCTGATACCCTTTTATTAATATAACTTTTCTTTCATTTTGCGAGGTTATGAGGTTTCTGAATTTCTCAAAGTCATACCCCCCACCTCCTGGAAAAACACCAAGAAATTCTCCTCTGAACCCATTTCGCTTCGCAATTTCGTAATCTCTTTTACAGTCAGCAAACATAAAATCAATACGAGGTAAAACTTTTTTAATTTTCATTCCCTGCATCCCTTTATTTTCATAAAAATACAAATCACTCCCCCAGGAGGAATATGTCCATTTTATGTTAGGCTCAGCTTTTAAAATTTTATAAATAGGAGTAACTGCAAGAGACATAACAAAAGAATGAACTATATCCGGTTTAACTTCTTTCAGCGTATTATTAAAAACATCTACTAATTTTCTTTCATTAAAAACATTGATGACTTTATCTAAAACAGGTGTGTTTTTTTTAAAAAAATATCTGCCGGGATAATTCCATCTATAACGCCATCCAGTTATTTGCTTTACAAAATTTATCTGTTCTACTTTAGTTTTAGAATCAAAAATATCCAACCAAAATATTTCGTGACCCGAATCCTTTAACTGTTCAGACCAATTAAAAAAATGAGGTGAAAAAATTGAAAGCATCAAAATTTTCATAATTCCTGAAGTCTCTTATAACCTAGTTCAGTGAAATCATCCTTATAATATTCATTTACAAATTCTAGTGTTTTTGGAGTAAAATGACCTAAAGGTAAATTGGATATCTTATTATTTATATTTAAATGGAAAATAGAAGACGGTTCTTTTATAATGTAATTGAAAATAAATCTAATATTCCAGCGACTATAAATATTGAAACCTCCCACTGAACTATTGATGTGCTCTAATTCCGATAATGGAAATGGTAATTTTTCACTAATCCTTTTGAAATCCTCTTGAAGATTTTCAAATCTGCCAATATAATCTATTAAACACTCATTATCTTTTCCAAAAAGATATTCAACCTGAGGCTTAACAAAATAATGTTTTTCTCTATGAAGTTTTGGAAAAACATATTTTATAAATGAGGTAAAAGAAATTATCCGATCGTAGTTAAAATGCCGGTAAATAGACACGATTCTTTCGTACGGATTCCGGACAATAGCAAATTTAAAATAGTCTTTGTATAACTTTTGAGATAAATAGGAGTGCTGCACGTATTCATAACTGGAAAGATGAGCTAAAGATAAAGGTCCAATTTTTGGATTTTTATTATAAGTGAGCATTAGAGGTGGACACTGACCATTATAAAATCTTAAATTCAAAGATTTCATAAAAGCATTTTCAATGCTCATACCCCCAGTTTTTGGAATATGAATAAAAATGCATCCGTGCTTATGTGAAATCATAGTTGCCAATTTTTTTAATTACTCTTTTCAAATGCATTACAGAAAGATAATTAAGTAATTCACCATAACCTTCTGATAACGAGGATTTATTTTGCAACCAACTTTTATAAAGTTTAGAAATATTAAGTTTAATTCGTTCCTCATCATCAATCTCACTCCACCAAGGATAATCATTTCCCAGTAACCTCCTGGATTCACTATAGTAAGGACCTAAGAGCAAGATAGGTTTTCTAGCCTGAATACAATGGGGGAATTTTCCTGGGAGAAAAGGACTAATCGGCCCTTTGGCTTCAAGAATTACATTTACCGCTGCCCTATTTTGTAAGGTCTGGACCTGCTCAAAAGGCAAATTTCCATCACTGCTATAGAATTGGGGTACTCCTTTTTTAATTTTCGCAAATTCTTCAGTATATCTTGATTCTGGACCTAAAAAAAGAAGTTGACTGTTTGCTGCCGCCTCCGGCACTTCTTTCACAAACCTCTTAAAGGCTTCGATCAACCCCATGGGATTCCTGGCACCCATCAAAGCACCCGCATGAACAATAGTAAAAGCCTCTTGTAGGAAAAATTTGGGTAATTCTGTAGTATTGATTTTTTCTTCAACAATTTGATGTGGAATTATTATTCGCTTTCCTTTCAACGGCAGATAATAGCTCTCCATCCATTCTGCCAGCAATGTGCTGGGATAGCAAGCATACTTCGCTTTACTGGCAATTTTTAAAAAAAACTTTCTTTTTTGCTGATGACCCGGTTCAACATAATCGTAAGGTCTGGGGTATGATGCAAAAGGATATGGATCGTGAATATAGGCCATCCACTTGTCATGCCACTGCTGAAAATTTAACATTGCATAATGTGGTCTAAAACTAGCTCCTTTACTTAAGGTTAGCACCATATCTGGGTCAATATCTTTTATTTTCCTTAACCCCCCCGTAATACTATTCCTATCGTTCAAAAAAGTTAAAGAAAATCCCAGCCATCTTTCTATATAAGGATTTAAATTTATTCCAATTTTTTTTCGCAAATGACGTTCCAGACGGCTAAGAAAGAAAAGTATACTCTTCCTATCTTCATTTAAAGCTACACATCTGATACCAGGCAATTGAATTTCCTGACGAGTGTAATGATAAACCACTACATGAAACCCTGCTCTGGAAAGATTTTTAATTAATGCAACCCGGCCTTTTGTTCCACTACTGTCTTCTACATCAATAGATTCAGCAACCACGAGTATTTTCTTGACCAAAGTCTTTTTCAATTTTTCCTGATTTTCGGATAAAGCTATTACTTCTGACCAGAATTTACAACTAGGCTTCTAAAAACTCAATCAATAATTAACGTCAAGTGAGATGACGAAGCAATTCCTTAAATTCGCTCAAACATTTTTGCAGGAATGAAGATAGACCTTATTGCAGGGACAAGACCCAACTTTGTAAAAATAGCCGCAATTATTCATGCTATTGATTCAGAAAGATCCATTAAATATCGCTTAATCCACACTGGGCAGCATTATGATGATGCCTTAAGTGGAAGTCTTTTTAAAGATCTGGAATTACCTGAGCCAGATATCAATTTTGGCATTGGAAGCGGCAGTCAGGCGGAACAGACAGCAGCTATAATGCTTGCTTATGAAAAAGCACTTCGGGAAGAAAAACCTGACCTGTGTCTTGTAGTTGGAGATGTTACCTCCAGCATGGCCTGCGCCATCACTGCCAAAAAAATGCAGGTTAAAGTAGCTCATGTTGAGGCAGGAATACGTTCTGGAGACTGGAGCATGCCCGAAGAAGTGAACCGTATTATAATTGACAGTATAACTGATTACTTCTTCACCACAACCCAGAGAGCAAAGGAGTTCCTCTTACAAATCGGAAAAAAGCAAGAACAGTTGTTCTTTGTGGGGAACACCATGATAGATACCTTGTTAAGATTTAAGCCAAAATTTAAGAAACCCGATTTTTGGGATAAGTTAAATTTGGGAGAAAAGAGCTATCTGGTACTAACCTTGCATCGTCCGGCTAATGTAGATGAATTAAAGAAACTAGCACAAATCCTAAATGAGATCATTCAAAATTCCAATGAGCTTCCTGTAATTTTTCCCATTCACCCCAGAACAAAAAAAGTTTTGTCAACTCTGAAAGTGCCAACACAAAGGCTACATCTTATAGATGCATTAGGTTACTTGGAATTCAATTATCTTGTACAACATGCGAAAGCAGTACTTACCGATTCAGGAGGTATTACAGAAGAAACTACCGTGCTGGGAGTACCATGCCTTACTCTAAGAAACAATACTGAAAGACCAGAGACTATTGAGCAGGGCACCAATGAATTAATAGGTGCAAATCCTGCAAACATTGCTCCTGCCTTGAAAAATCTCATTAATGGGATCACGAAACAAGGAAGTATTCCGAAATATTGGGATGGGAAAACGGGAAGAAGAATTATAGAGATTTTACTTCAAAAAAGTTAAACCTCTATTCATACTTAGTGTTCTATTTTTTGCCGTTTTAAAATATTTTAGTCTTAATAATGTCTGTACTTCTCTTAAAGCTATCTGAATCCCTTTTTTTTCAAACCTAAAGAGGGAAATTGTGAATTTTATAAAGCTAATCAAATAAAAATAGCTTAAAGTCTTCTTGATCTCGGGTCTGGATAGTTCTCGTATTACTATTCGTTCAAAGTTAACTTCAGGGTTTTTTAAGAACCTATTAGATTTTCTGCTTTGCCTATCATGAAAAATTTTGACTGAAGGCACAATTCCAATTTTTAGTTGATGAAATCTTACCCTATCAGCATAATTTAGATCTTCCGAGTAATGGTAGAAAGAGGGATTGAAACCTCCAACTGTTTCGAGACAGTTCCTGGTTAAAAGCCAAGCTGCTGCATTCACAAAATTGACAGCATAAATTTCTTTCAAGGGTTTTCGAACTGCCAAGTCCGAAGTTAGACCTTTACATCTATCGGCTCCTATAAAGGTTGAAAAATTATAATCCAAAGCACTTCCTGTCCCGTTGTAGTGCATAGGGCTCAAAACTCCATACTCTTTATTACTTCTAGCAATTGCAATCAACTTTTCAATAGTGTTGTTTTCCACCCAGGCATCTTGATTTAGTAAAAAAATATAATCTCCATGCTCTTTATAAGCCTTTTGAATTCCAATGTTATTTGCTGCACCAAATCCTAAATTAGAGGAAGATTGAATAAAATCAACTTCAGAAAAATTTCTTTTTATAAACGATTGGGTGCCATCTGTTGAACCATTATCTATAACTATAACATTTAATGGAATAAGACTTGACTGTAAACTTCCAAAACATTTATTGATCCATCTTTTGGCATTAAAAGTAACTATGACAACATAAACTTTCACAAAGGATATCTATTAAAAATTTGCTTCAATTTCCTTATTACTCTTGGCACCGGATGGAAAGTTAACCATAGCTGCTTTTGAACCTTAGGATGAAGAAGCCAAAAATAATTCTGATATAAGATTTTGGGATATAATAAGTAATCCAAAATTTGTCGATTTCTATTTACATTGGTGGCCTGTTGGTCATGTATCCTAAACTTCACTAGGGACTCATCAATTATAGCAATTTCGTGTTTTTTCAAAATACGATACCAATATTCATAATCTAGTATTTGTTCTAATCTTTCATCAAATTCACCAACTTCTTCAAATACAGATTTTGGAAACATAACTACACTTGGTTCACCTATTTTATTAAAAGGTGAAGTATAGAACTGTGGGGAGCTAAAAAAATTTCTATTTAAAATATTTATTCTTCTAGAAGGTAAATGTAGATGTGCCTGGAGATCCGCGTGTCTCTCAATCCATTTATTCGTCCTTTCAGTTTTCATCGATTTCTCAACCAAAAACTTCCTTTTAGAAACTACTAAACCTATTTCATTATTAAATCCAAAAATACTTACCATTTCATTCAGACAATTTGGTTCTAAAAGGTCATCTTGAAAAAGAAATTTAATATACTTACCATTGGCTCTTCTTATACTATTATTCCAATTTGCTCCAATTCCTTTTGGCCTATGATGGAAAATATAAATAGGGAAATCAACTTCTTCCGCAAACTTTCTAACTACCTCAAGAGTGTTGTCGGTCGAATTATCATCGCTCACAACCACCTCAAAATTAGTATAAGATTGAGATTTTATACTATTTAAGGTTTCTTTTATAAACTGCTCTCCATTATATGTTGGAATGCATATCGAAACCATTACTTTCATTTTTATTATTCTGAATAATTACGAATGTTAATTTCTCCATTTGTCCTTAAAAATAGAAAAGCCAAAAAATGTTCTGAAAAAAAGATTAATCACAAATTTTTCACTCTTTAATTTTATTTTATTCTCATACTTTATCCTGTCCACAGTCTCTATTAGTTTTTGAAAAGAACCTAACTGTTCAACATAGAAATGAGCATGTTTAACGCTCAGATATTGAAACATTTTTTTTTGTTTATTTTGGCTTATTTGAGTATTCCTTGAAACCTTTTTGATTCTATAAAAAAAACAAACTTCTTTTAATTTCTTTACTTTACCTCCATTTTTCAAGAGGGAAATCCAAAAATCCCAGTCCTCCAGCCCTATAGCCATATTTTCATCGTATCCCCCTATTTTACACCAGTCCTGTTTCTTAAACACTGCTGAACAAAAGATCATATTGAATCTAGCTAAATTGTTCAAAGAAAAAGGTTGTAGCTTCCATTTTTCCTCTATAGTTCCAAAAGTTTCAGCTTCAGAATAAACTAAAGTTAAATCAGGTTCCTGCCGAAAAGCATCCATAGCTAACCTGATATACTCTTTTGAAATTTTATCATCTGCATCTAATGGCAAAATGAAATCACCATTTGAATGGAAAATTCCGAAATTCCGTGCACTGCTCACTCCTTTATTTAATTGATACAAGTACCTGAACCTTCCATCTTTTGCAACCCAACTTTGGGCAATCTCCTCAGTATTATCTGGACTGCCATCATTTACAATAATACATTCCCAGTTAGAAAATGTTTGTTGTCTCACTGAGGCCAATGCCTCATCTAAATATCGAGCATGATTAAAGCAGGGAACTATAATAGAAACTATTGGATACTCCATTTCAAATTTTCCATAAAGAAATGCTTTCTAATTCTTTAAAAGCTTAAATATAATTCTTATTTGCCGAAGTTACTATTCCAGTATGCTACCGGAATTAAAGCAATGGCTGAGTAAACTGATTAACTATTAATATTTCTGAAATAGTTGGAAAATTATTGACTATAAAAGATATTCTAAATTTTTAAATGTTAATGGAGGATTAGGTACCACTAGTTTTTGATCAAATAATTCAAAACCTATTCAATAAACCTAGCTTTACCAAAAGCTTAATTTTTCTGGATTTTCTCAGACTACTCAAAGTTTCTTCTTTATGTTTTAGTTCTTTATAATCTGAAAGAAATGGATCAAAATGAGTCGCCAAAACAGATTTCCTTTCTTGTAATATTTTCTTATAATTTTTTTCCTTTGAACTTATTCCATCCAGGTAAAATACCGAAAGTGTACGATTAATTTTTCGATAGGAACAATTATATTTAAATAAAGCAAGAATTAAAAACTTCCAATCTGAAGTAATTCTCAAGTTTTCATCAAACGGCCCCACTACTTTAAACATTTTCCTTTTAAGTAAGATTGCTTGATGACAAATAGTGGCATTTATAAAAAATGAAAATCTTAAATCTGACGGGTAAGTTATTTGATTTGCAACTTGGTCTTTCCTAGTCTCTATATTAAAGTATATTACATCAAAAAAAATAACCTCATCTTTAATTTCAAAAAGAATTTTCTTACTATGAAAATGATCCCCACTATTTAAAAACAACAAATACTCACCCTTCGCAACTTGAATACCCTTATTCATCCCACTATAGATTCCGTTATCTGGTTCACTTGTCCAGTAATCTATCTTTGCTGAATTTTCTTCAAGATACTTTTTACTGCCATCATTAGAACCTCCATCAATAACAATATATTCAAATTCCTGCCAGGTTTGTTCGAAAACACTCTGCATAGTTCTTTTTAAACCTTCCAGATTATTGAGATTAACTGTGATAATGCTAAGAAGACATGGATTTCTCATTTTTTCACTTGGATAAAAAAATTATTCATTCCCACTATACCATACTTCCGGAAGAACCAGACTGGAGTTCGTGACATTATCCCTGTCCAGAGGGTGAGGGAAACTCTCCACTTTCCCAAACGTTTTGATTCTATTTTTTCTTATAAAGGTAAATTCAGCTACTACAGGTACCTCAACCTCGTGGACAGTTCTTATTCCACAGCAGTTATTGGGATGAATATGTACGCAGAAATGATTTTTAAGCAGCTTCTTAAAAGCTTTTGTGGCTTCATAGTAGTATATTGGATCTGATAAAAAATGGAGACCGTGAAATTCAATTACAATTATTCTAAATTTTTCGAGGACCTTTTCTGAAGTTGAGTTTAGTACTACAAATTCATGCCCTTCAATGTCCATTTGGAGTAAAAGATCATCGGAATTTGCCATTTTTGAATCTTTGACCCATTTATCCAATGTAACATATTTTCCCCTGGTTTTATTTCCAAGGAATTTTTTGGTAAAATGGAATCTACTGTCTTGAATTGCCGGACCATATACAGAGGCATCAGCCATAAATATTTTCATGCCAACTTCCGCACAGTCCAGCTCAAAATCGCTTAGGTTACCTACGCCGGGTGAAAAACAAGCCTTTATTCCTTTAAGGTCATCTGGAACCAGATATCCTCCATCACTTTCTCCTCCAAGACGGATTAATTTTTTATCAGTCTTTAAAGGCTTCAAAATGGATATCAACTGTAATATATCATCCCTGGATGGATTGGGATAAATTTTCCTCCTAAGAAATTTATTTAATTTAATAATCAACTCTTTAAATCTCATACTTACCTAATTTAGAATCAAAGTGGATATCACCCCATCCCTTATTCCACCTAATAAAAATCCCTGAATTTTTCTCTTGTAGAACATCAAAGCCAATAGATTCAAATGCCTGATCAAAAATGATAAAATTCGACTCTTTCAAACTGCCATTAGCTACTGAAAAGTTCAAATAATATTCTCCGGGAGATAAATTATGATTTGGAATCTTTAAATCTACCCATTGTTCCTCATTGTTTACAACTATTGAATCTGAAAAAAACGACCCAATCCCGAAACCGCTTTGGTTTACAATAGTACCAGTAATACTAATGGGTACAGCAAGGGATGAATTTTTCTTTATGAGAATATGAAATATAATAGGAATATCCTGTTGAAGATTTTCATTTAAAGATCGAACTTTCACAATTTGAAATTCTTTTGAAGTTTTCTGTCTTCTATGATCCTCGCTTATAGTATTTTCTCTTTTTGGAATAGCTTTCGTATTTAACAAATAATGATCCACACTCTCTATTGCTTCTCCAGAAAAATCTATCATTCCTTTGTCAAGAACAAGACCTCTTTGACAAAGAGTTTTTATGCTCGCCATATTATGGCTTACAAATAAAACTGTTCTCCCTTCCCCTGTAGAAAGATCTTGCATCTTGCCAATAGCCTTTTTCTGAAATTCTGCGTCCCCCACAGCAAGCACCTCATCTACCACCAGAATTTCCGGTTCCAGATGTGCGGCCACGGCAAAACCCAGCCGCACTGTCATTCCACTGCTATAGCGCTTTACTGGGGTATCGATGTACATTTCACAGCCTGAAAAAGCTATGATCTCATCGAGCTTAGCTTTAATTTCAGTTTTTGTCATTCCCAAAACTGCACCATTCATAAAAATATTTTCCCTACCTGTAAGTTCGGGATGAAAACCGGTTCCTATTTCCAGTAAAGAAGCAATTCTACCCTTTGCTTTAATACTGCCCGTAGTTGGGGCGGTTACCCGGGAAAGTAGTTTGAGCAAAGTAGATTTTCCTGCACCGTTCTTACCAATAATCCCCAGTACTTCCCCTTGTTTTACTTCAAAATTAATATCCCGAAGCGCCCAAATGTAATCTTCGGTTGCTTTGGCCTTTCGATCGTTTACGCCGCCCACTTTCAAAAAAGGATCTTCTTTACCTCTTAAACCATACCACCATCGTTTTATATCATCGCCTAAAGTCCCCGTCCCCACCTTTCCGAGGCGGTATTGTTTCGAAATGTTTTCGGCTTTAAGGATGGCACTCATCTTTAATAGGTAAGTTTAAAAGAAAATTACTTATGGTTATTTATTTCCCGGGGGAAAATAAGAAATTTTTCAGGGTTTCCCTTTATTCCAATTCCAAGTCGGAAAATTATTTCAGACAAGAACACAATTCCCTCTGAATTTCAGATTATGAATTATTCATCAATTTATTCCAAATCTAATACAACAGACAATTGAATATCAACAAATTATACTGTATCAATAAAATTCTTTTCGGTACGATTAAAGACAACCAGTCCTAAAAGGAAAAGAACAACCGAAACACCAAGTGTATAAAAAAACCCACTCCAACTAAATACCCCCAAATCTAAGACCATATATCTAAATCCTTCTATAATTTGGGCTAAAGGATTATATTGTACCACCCAGGCCAGAGACGGTACTTTATGTGAAACTTCACTCAACGGATAAGGTACCGCTGAGATATACATCAATAATGAGGTGGCAAAACCCACCATAACGGTTAGATCCCGGTATTTCGTGGTAAGAGCTGAAATGATCATTCCCGCACCGAGGCCTAGTAATGCCATCATTAAAACATAAACAGGAAATAATAAAAGATTAGCGTTAGGACTTAATTCAAAGCCCCTAATCAAGAAATAAAAGTAAAAGACAATTAAGATCATCAACTGAATTCCAAATTTGAAAAGTCCGGCTATAACTGTTTTTAAGGGCATAATTACACGTGGAAAATAAACTTTCCCAAAAATTCCGGCATTAGCGGTGAAAGTATTGGACGTCTTAGTAAAACTCTCATTAAAGTAATTCCAGGCAGTAATTCCCGCCAGATTAAACAAAAATGGAGGTACATTCCCAGTAGGAATGTCAGCAATGTTATTAAAAATCAGGGTAAAGATTACAGCGGTAAAAAGAGGTTGAATAAAATACCATAAAGGCCCCAAAATAGTCTGTTTATAAACCGTAACGATATCCCGTTTCACGAACAAAACAAGCAAATCCCGGTATTGCCAGATCTCCCTAAAATTAAATTCGATCAACTTTCGTTTAGGGGATATTTCATAAATCCAATCGTTGTTATTTCTTTTCTTCAACATTCTAATATTGGAATCAAAAATTTATTGTCCAGTAAAGCCCAAAATATCAACTACTACCTGAAATAATGAGATAAAGGTATTGCAAATGTCTGCATTTATCTTGTTCTTTTATGAGCTTATAATTTCAGCAATTGAAAAGATAGCTTCTCAATATAAATCTTGCTATATTTCTAAAATTTTAAATTTCTTTATTTGTTTAAAAACATCAGGCTCTTATAAATGTTATCTTTGAGCTCCCTCCAGCGGGAGATATTTTTACCTCTTTCAAAGAATAATTATATTAGAACAGTAAGGATTTCATTATATAAATGGACAACTGGCTATTAAGGTATTACATAAGCCGTCAATTGTGTCCCTTCCAGGCAAGGCTGGATATTGTTCTATAATTTGCTCAAGCTCCTGCCAATCCCTCTTTTCCTGAAAAAATAACGGCTGATAAACAATTAACCCCACTGATTCAAAATAATCCTGAAATTTTACACCATCTCCAAACAACTTGTTCGAAAATTCCACCCAAACAGAAGGTATTTTATAGGCATGTGAAACAATTAAGCCATGAAGGGAGGAAGATATGGTTTTTTCACACTGAAGAATTTGCCAGGTTACTTCTTCCACATCCATGGTCATCAAATCTATCACAAGGACTCCGGGAGAGTCCCGGTACTCCTGCTCCACCTGTTTAAAATCATGATAATGTGGAATAATTCCCAGTTCATATTTCTTCTCCACCTCAGGCTGGAAGAATCTTGGCAGTAAAAGTGCAGGATCTCCGTATATCGCAGGGCATCCATAACCGGCTTTGAGAACAGCCTTCCTGGTTTGTGGACCGCGTACTGCCAGAAAATTAGCAGGTGGGATCATTTGCTTCCTATCTATGATCCCACTCCCCCATACCACACTATTTTTTGTAGCATGATGAAGAATACTTCCAACCGCCAGGAAATTTTTCCTGTTAAATCTATACCACGGCTGTTTTTTAGGATGGACCCATTTTACAGACCGCCCCGAAAGTTTTTCAACCAGGTATTTTGAAAGTAGATCACCATAATTTTCTTTTTGTTTAAAAGAAAATTTAATTTCACTCCAATAGAAAAGTGGTATTGCTTCTTCTTTTTTTGCCATGTCCCTTAAAGTCGTGGTACCTTTTTAATATCAAGAATGAATACGAAAATAGAAGAATAAAGGGACTATTGAGAAGAATCTCGCAGAAAACATAATTAAAATTAGAATGGGATAGTTCTTTTGAACGACTTTACCGTCCCAAGGAAGTTACATTCTGAGCTAAAAAGATATATTTGCTTCTTAAACAGGTATTCACTTGAAGAAATTATCTATTCTTATTGCAGCATATAATGAAGAGGAAAGTATCATCTCACTTTTAGAAGTACTCGCAGATCTTGAACTCCATTACCCTTTAGAAAAAGAAGTAGTTGTCGTAAATGACGCCTCTACAGATAACACAAAAAACCTGATTGAAAATTTTACGAGGTCCAATCCCGATCTTCCTGTAACCTTGCACCATCAGGAATCCAACCAGGGGAAAGGGGCAGCTTTACACAAAGCTATTGAATTAGCTACGGGAGACCTCATAGTCATACAGGATGCAGATCTAGAATATGATCCAAATGAATATAATCATTTATTGAAGCCAATTATGACCGGAAGAGCAGATGTCGTCTACGGCTCCAGATTTATGGGCGGAAATGCTCACAGGGTCTTATTCTTCTGGCATACTATAGGAAATAAATTCCTTACAAACCTTAATAATGCTTTCACCAATCTCAACCTTACTGACATGGAAACTTGTTACAAACTTTTCAAATCAGATATTCTTAAAAGTTTAGTGTTGAAAGAAAAAAGATTTGGTTTTGAACCTGAAGTGACTGCAAAGATATGCAGAATACCAAAAATCAGGATCTATGAAGTCGGAATCTCATATTATGGTCGCACCTATGAAGAAGGCAAAAAGATTAACTGGAAAGATGGGATGAAGGCGATTTATTGTGTATTTCGATATAACATATTTCGGTGATGGAAGAGTCTATTACAGATAAAACAGGTAAAGATACCTTACAAATCATTAGTGAGGCTAACGGGTTTAACAATTGGATGTTTCAAACCATTCTCCCTTTTACCAAAGGAAAAATCCTGGAAATAGGAAGTGGATTGGGAAACATTTCTAATTTTTTCCTACAGACTGAGCGAGAAATAATGCTCACTGATCTACGGAAAGAATATTGTGAGTTGCTTGAGGTCCAATTCAATTCAAAAATTAATTTGTTAGGGATAGATCAGGTGGATCTGGTTCATCCGGAGTTTGACTACGTGTATAAGGAGTATCTGGGAAAATTTGATACCGTTTTTTCCCTCAATGTGATTGAACATATTGAAAATGACCATCTCGCGATTGGGAATTGTAAAAAACTACTGAACAAGAATGGTCATTTAATTATTCTTGTGCCTTCTTACCAGAAATTATATAATAAGTTTGATAAAGAATTGGGTCATTACAGAAGGTATACATTGGAAAACCTATCAGAGTTATTCCTTGAAAATAACTTTGAAATTTTACACAAACAGTATTTCAATGTTATGGGAATCGTAGGATGGTATTTCAGTGGCAGCATATTAAAAAATAAAAGCATCCCCTCCAGCCAAATGAAATTATATGAAAAACTTGTGCCTGCCTGGAAAATGCTGGACAAAATAGTAAAAAACAGGGTTGGGCTCTCCTCCATAGTAGTTGGAAGAAAATAAAATTATGAAGTGAAAATATTAACATCTCTAAAAATAGGTTTTGGATTAACTTTTCTTTTTGTATTCGTGTACAACGGACTCGTTGCTTTAGATAATAAACATCAAGCGGAAGGAGATGCCTGGGATTATATTCATCTTGGACTGAGTATTGCAAAAACCGGGAAATACGGCCATTTCGATGCGTCCAGAGAACAAATTATTTCACATTTCAAGGCTAATAGAATAGATTCCGAAAAATATGATTTCACAGAAAGTACTGCATTCAGGCCTCCAGTTTGGCCATTACTGATAGCTGGTATATTTATAATATTCGGGTATAATCTTACATACTTGATTGCATTTAAATTCCTCCTACACCTATTGGGGATGTACTACTTTTATCAAATTTTAAAGACTCTAAAGGTTCAGGAAATTATAGCAATAGTGGGTGTTTTTTTATATGCCATAAGTCCGGCCTGGCAGCTTTACTCGCGGGTTTTCTTATCAGAACCTATTACTCTGTTTTTTATCACCCTTTGGCTTTATCTTTTGGTGAGATTCGTAAAAAATAGATCTGGATTTTTACCGCAGGCCCTGGTAGGAGGTATTCTTGTTCTGGCTCATCCTTATTATATATTTTTACCTTTTTCGGTTTGGTTCATTCTTTTTTTATACAAAGAACTTTATTTCAAAATTTTTCTTTTTTCCTCTATAATATGTGCTGCCGTTATTTCTATTTGGATTGCCAGAAATTTTATAGTCCTGGACTCAAATAGTCTAATCCTCACAACTTCATCAGGAGCGGTTATGGCAAAAGGCTGGAATAAAAAGGTTAAAAATGAGCACACCAACACACAAGGGGATTTGGCAGATGAAACATTGGTATTGAAATATATTGACTATGACAGAATGAGAGAATATGATGAAATTTCAAAAATGCGTTTATATAAAGAAGCCACTTTAGCCTTTATATGTTCTAATCCTGAATTAATACTTCCCACAGTAAGCAGAAAACTTTTAAGTGCTTTTAATCCATTTCCGGAGACTGCGAAACCGGGGATATTGGAAACCGGCAGGTGGGTTTTTCAACTATTTGCTCTAATAGCTATGGTCTATCTCCTGGCATTCTCTAAAAACAAATTGGTTCGATCCCTTGTACTTGCGCTAATTATATCTACTATTGGTATTACCATCATCACGTATTCCGGTTTTAGATTTAGATCTCCCCAGGCAGGTCTGGAATTATTATTTATGATCTTTGCAATTAGAGAGATGACCAAGAGAAGAAGCTTAAACAAAGGCTGAATTTTCAGCATCAACCAGAAATGTCTATTTTTGATTTCAGTAAAATTTTATGCTCATAGTTGCCAATTATCATTATATACGGGAAGATTTCTCCGCCCCCTATCCGAGCATATTTGGGCTAACTCCGCAACAATTCCGTAGCCAATTGGAGCAGCTTTCCAGATTTGGAAATTTTATTTCGCAGGAAGATTTACTTTACCATCCAAAAAGGGCATTTGATAAAAACTTTTTTCTCATCACTTTTGATGATGGTTTAAAAGAACAATATGACCTGGCACAGCCTGTGCTGGAGGAGATGGGGATTCCGCATGTGTTTTTTATCAATACCTTCAACTTCAGTGACAACAAAGTTTCTTTGGTACATAAGATCCATTTACTGCGGTCACAGATACCCCCCCTAGAGCTGCTGCAGGAATTGGAGGTAAATCCACTTTCAGAAATAGAAGAAAAAGCTGCCTTAAAACATTACAATTACGACAGTAAAGAGAACGCGCTGTTGAAATACCTGCTCAATTTTAAACTCAGCCACGAGGAGCAAAAGAATTTTGTGGAACCTTTGTTTGCTGAGGTCTTTGAGGAAGAGAAAATTGCAAAAGAACTGTACTTCACAGAAGAAATGCTTCAGGAATTACATAAAAAAAGGGCTTTAGGGTCTCATTCACACCGGCATTTGCCCCTGGGACGGCTTAAGGCTTCTGAAGTAAAAAATGAAATGCACAAGACGCAGGATTTCTTTTTGAAGCGATTTGGCAAAAAGGCCATTTCCCTTAGTTATCCCTATGGCTCCCGGGATTCCTGTGTAGGAATTCAAAAAATGGTAAAAGAGGCAGGATTCGAGTTGGGCTTTAGTATGGAAAGGGCAGCTAATGCTTCCCTGGAAGAAGACAGTTTACTTTTAGCCAGATACGATTGCAACGACCTGCCCGGAGGAAAAAATGACCTTTTTGAAAATAAAAATCCTTTTGAAAAAACGGCTTTTAGACAATGGCATACTTATGAAAATAGTCTTACTCACAAGCGATAACCTGCGGCATAAATATATTGCCCATTCTCTGGCAGTGCAACTGGACCTGCCCCTTATAATCACTGAAAAGAAATCTTCTGGAATTACCGAAACCTGTTCTTACGGCGAAGAGGAGGCTTTGTTCATCAAAGAACATTTTGAAGCCAGGGAAACTTCAGAAGAACAATATTTTAATGATTTCCGAAAATTCCCATCAACTTCCACAGTAATAGAGGTAAGCTACGGAGAGATAAATTCGGCACAGGTTGGTACAGCCATAGAAAAAATAGAACCTCAATTTATTGTCCTTTTTGGCACCTCAATTATAAAGAAACAGCTCCTGGAAAAATATCCCGGTCGCATTATTAATCTACATCTTGGAATTTCTCCTTATTACCGGGGTTCTGCCACCAACCTATTTCCTTATTTTTATAAAGAACCCGAATGCGTGGGCGGTACGATTCACCTGGCAACTACTGCCGTGGATAGGGGGGATATTTTGCATCAGTTTCGTCCCAATATCGAACAGGGCGATAATCTTCACGATATAGGAAACAAAACAATTTTAAAGGCTGGCAAAATCCTTCCTAAAATCCTAAAGAAATATAATGCCAGAAACATCACTCCAAAAAAACAAGAAAACTCCGGAAAGCTTTGCAGGAATAAGGATCTTAGTCCGGAGGTGTTAAAGGAGATCTACATGAGTTTTGACGGAGGTTTAATGGAGGATTATTTGGCGGATAAGAGAAGAAGGGATGAGGCTAAGCCCATTGTCAAGAATTACACAAATTAAAGTGGATTTCACAGATTAAGCACTAAATTCCAAAATGGAACCTGTCAATTAGCGGGCTATAACAAAGATATTCGTGAATTCATGGCTGTTTTCAATTTACAATTAAAAATTACCAAATAACCCATCTACAATTAACCATTCACCAATTCCCCATTCCCAAAAATCCCTATATTTGAATCCAACCAAATCTGCCGCCTTGACCGCTAAAAAGAAAATTCTTATTCTGCTTCCTGATGGAGTGGGCTTACGGAATTTTGCCTTCACCTCTTTTGTAGACATAGGAGAAAAAATGGATTGGGAGGTGATCTTCTGGAATCATACTCCTTTTGATCTTTCCTGTTTAAGCTATAAAGAAATTAAGCTGGAAGGAAGGGCAAAGGCAAAAACTGATCTCCTCAAAAGAGCGAAAATAGAAGCAGAGCTTGACCATTTTACCAGAACATTTAAAGATCCTGTATACCAGACCTATAAATTTCCGGCTTCACAAAAAGGTATAAAAGCCCAGATCAAGAATAGTATTATAAAGTATTTGATTCATAGTCACAGTAGTGAGAAGGGCTTGCAGGAGCTCCGAAGTAAGATGCAAGCTTCAGAGAGAAAGGGAAGATTCTATGAACACTGCAAAGCAGTCCTGGAAGAGGAAAAGCCAGACCTGGTTTTCTGTACAAATCAACGCCCAGTAAATGCTATTGCTCCGCTTACTGCCGCCCGGGATTTGGAAATACCTACTGCTACTTTTATATTTTCCTGGGACAACCTACCCAAGGCGACTATGGTAGTTGATACAGATCATTATTTTGTTTGGAGCGCTTATATGGCGGAAGAGCTACTGAAGTATTATTCCCATATCAAACCGCAACAGATTTTAATTACGGGTAGCCCTCAATTCGAACCGCATTCTGATATGAGTTTGAGACAAAGCCGGCAGGATTTTTTTGAGGAACACGGTTTGGATCTTTCGAAAAGATATATTTGTTTCAGCGGAGACGATAATACTACCTGCCCGGATGATCCTCAATATCTGGACGACATTGCTGAAAGTGTAAGACAACTCAACAACGAAGGCAGGAGTTTGGGAATTGTTTTCAGGAGATGTCCGGTGGATTTTTCGAATCGATATGATGCTGTACTGGAAAAACACCAGGATATAATTATTCCTGTCAATCCGCTTTGGAAAAAAGTGGGAGATAATTGGAATTCTATTTTACCAACTATAAATGATCTTGCATTGCAGATCAATACCATAATTCATACAGAGGCTGTGGTGAATCTTGCTTCTTCCATGGTTTTCGATTATGGAATTTTTGATAAACCTTGTCTATATTTAAACTACAAAGTAAAAAATAGAACAGATAAATCCTGGACACCGCAGAAGGTTTACAATTTTGTCCACTTCAGGTCTATGCCTTCTAAAAAGGCCGTTTTCTGGCTGAATTCCAAAGATGAGATTCCTGAAAAATTAGAATTTGCACTTTCGGCCAAACCGGAAGATTTTGAGGAAACCAGGAAATGGTTCAAAAAAATAAATATACATCCCCCTCAAGAGGCTTCGCAGAGGATTTGGGAGAAGATTAAAAAAATAGTTTTAAAATAGTTTAATCAGCCCCCTAACTGTGCTCTTCAATTCCCTTGCTTTCCTGGTCTTTCTCCCTCTGGTCTTTATCCTTTACTGGTCTTTCAAAGGGTCTAAGAAAATCCAGAACATAATTATTCTAATTTCCAGCTATTTTTTCTATGGGTGGTGGGACTATAGATTTCTTGGATTGTTAGCTCTAAGTACCCTTGTTGATTATTTAATAGGTTTAGCTCTTGAAAACCAAAAAGAAAAGAGCGTCCGGAGATCACTTCTGGTTCTTAGTCTCTGTGTGAACATAGGCATCCTGGCCTTTTTTAAATATTTTAATTTCTTTCTGGAAAGCTGGACAGAAGCATGGGGAGGTTTGGGTGTAAATTTCAATATCTCAAGCCTTAATATCATCCTTCCGGTAGGAATTTCTTTCTATACCTTTCAGACATTAAGTTATATTATCGACATTTATAGAGGAAAAATAAAGGCGACCAAAAACTTTATAAATTTCGCTGCTTTTGTCTCCTTCTTTCCTCAGTTAGTCGCCGGCCCCATTGAGAGGGCGGCCAATCTCCTACCTCAATTCAGGAGGAAAAAAAGATTTATTCCCAGTCAGATAATTTTTGGGCTAAACCTGATTTTGTGGGGGCTGTTCAAAAAGATAGTTATTGCCGATAACTGCGCGATCTATGCCGATTCTATTTTCAGGAATTATGAGAATTTAAATTCGGCCACTCTACTATTGGGCGCTTTTTATTTCTCGTTCCAGATCTATGCCGATTTTTCCGGATACACAGATATAGCCATAGGTGTCGCGAAATTATTTGGATATGACCTGATGCGCAATTTCAATTACCCATATTTCTCCAGGAACATAGGCGAATTCTGGAGAAGATGGCATATTTCTTTATCTACCTGGTTCCGGGACTACATATATATCCCATTGGGAGGCTCACGAGTGGGAGAATGGTACCGCATCAGAAATATCCTGATAGTTTTTCTTTTAAGCGGTTTCTGGCATGGAGCAAACTGGACTTTTTTAATTTGGGGCGGAATTCATGCAGCTCTTTTCATTCCTCTATTAATTACGAAAACGAATAGGAAATATTTAAACCCAAAACACAGCAACTCGATTTTTCCCTCCTTCAGGGAGCTTCTGAAGATCTTGGGAACCTTTTCTCTCGTAACTTTCGCCTGGATATTCTTTAGATCGGAAAGTGTTTCTGCCGCATTTGAGTATATCAAAAGAATATTCATGTCCTTAAAATTTGATATTGAATATCTTCCGATAGAAAGATTCAGCGTTGAATTAGTGCTACTTCTTTTAATATTCATAGGGTTCGAATGGTTTCACAGAATGGCTGAACATCCTTTCACCGGTAAACTAAAATGGTTGAAAATAACTGTTGTAGTATTTATGTTACTAACCTTAGGAGTATATTCTGACTATCAGGAATTTATTTACTTCCAGTTCTGATGAAAAAATTTCTCCTATACATATTAAAAATATTAATGGTTTTTGTGATCGGCTTGCTGTTGTTGGAACAGACTTATGATTTCATTTTTGCCAATGGAGTTATCCGCTCCAAGCATCAAAAAGTACAATCCTTAGAAGAAGGGGAATATTTCGAATATGTTTTTTTAGGGTCCTCCCGTACAGAGAATAGTATAGACTGTGAAGTTGTTGAACAGATCACAGGCAAACCCTGTATTAATCTCGGTATTTCCGGCAGCTCACTTCAGGATTCTTACGTTCTTTTAAAGCTTCTAATTGCAAAAGGAGTAAAAGTAAAGCATGTGTTTGTTCAGGTCGATTACTCCTATAATGAAAAAGATATAACCTTATCTCCTGCATTCAAAGCCACACTCATCCCCTACAGGAAGAATCCGGTTATACGGGAGCAGCTCCTTAAAGAAGAAGATGGACCTTACATCCTGAATGTGCCGTTCTATGGCTATTTGAAGTACGAAAAGGTTGTTGGCTTTAGAGAATTCTTTAATCAGACAATCCGCAACAAAACAGGAAGGAATTATGAAAATGGATTTTTTCCACTTACTGGAACAGGTAAAAAACTCTATGGTTCCCTACCCTCTGAAATAGCAGATAAAAATAACAGTTTGGTCGAAATTCAACAACTGATGTCACAACAAGAAGCTAATTTGTATTATTTTTTGGCTCCCTATTGCTCCGAAGTTAAGAACCGGGAATACGCAAAAAAACTTCAGGATAAGCTACCGGAAATGTTTAATTATATTGACATTTTTGACAGGAAAGAAAATTTCTTTGCTGATTGCGGACATATTAATTTAGAGGGAGCTAAAGAATTTACAAAGATCCTGATAACAGACTTCCTTCAGCGGGAGACAAAGGCTAAGAATTGATGTATGAAGATAGCATGATAACCGACAACAGATTGCTTCGCTGCGCCTGCCGGCAGACAGGCAGGCTCGCAATGACAACTCACAACTGAGAACTGATAACCGATAACCGATTATGCACATAGGCTTCCTCACTCCAGAATATCCTCACTCCCGTTCCGGTCCTGCCGCGGGACTCGGCACCAGCATAAAGAATATGGTGACTGCCCTTGTAGAAAATGAAGTAAAAGTTTCCATTTTTATATTTGACCAGCAGGAGGATCACATCTTTACCGAAAACGGGATAAAATTTCATTTCATAAAACATAGGAGCTTTAAGCTATTTGGATGGTACCTGCACCGGAAATTCCTTCAGAATTACCTCAACAAATATATTGCTGTAGATAAAATTGACGCCATAGAAGCCCCCGACTGGACCGGGATCACTGCTTTTATGAAACTGTGTTGCCCTTTGGTAATAAGAATGAACGGCAGTGATGCGTATTTTTGTAAACTGGAAAACAGAAAACAGAAACAAAAGAATTTCTGGTTTGAGAAACTGGCGCTGCAGGGAGCAGATCATTTATTATCCGTGAGCAAGTTCACTGCAGAAGAAACCCAAAAGATCTTTCAGCTTAAAAAGGAAATTAAAGTAATTCCCAATTCCATAGATGTAAAGCGATTTCAACCCCTACAGGAGAAGATGCAGGAAGGAAGTATCCTTTACTTTGGAAGCATGATTAGAAAAAAAGGTGTCCTGGAGCTGCCCGCGATCTTCAACAGGGTCATAGAAGAATTCCCCACAGCACGCTTCTTATTTGCAGGAAAGGATGTACCGGATAACCGCACCGGGAGGTCTACCAAAGAATTAATAACAGAAAACTTCTCTCCCGAAGCAGCAGAAAAGGTGGAATGGCTGGGAAGTCTGCCGTATGAAGCTATACTTGATGAAATTGCCAAAGCCCGGGTAGTGGTCCTTCCTTCCTTTGCTGAAGCTTTGCCCATGACCTGGATCGAAGCCATGGCCATGGAAAAAGCATTGATAACCTCAGACATTGGATGGGCAAAAGAGGTTATGATAGAGGGGAAAACGGGTTTTATGGTTAACCCTAAAGATCATGAAGCCTATTCAGAAAAAGTAGTTACACTATTAAAGGACCCTGAACTAACAGAACAGTTTGGAAAGGCAGCCAGGGAACGGGTCTTAAAAAAGTTTTCTACAGAAGTGGTGGTAAAGGAGAATATTCGGTTTTATGAAGGAGTTGTCAGTAGTCAGAGGATGGAGCACGGGTAAATTACGGTTCTCAGTTGTCGGTTCTCAGTTGCCGGTATTTTTAATTATTTGTTTGCTGTTTACCCTTCTTGTTAATTGTTTATTGCATAATTGTCAATTGACAGAGGTTGTTTGTAAACTATCAATTGGCTCCTTGTTAAACTCCTGTTCAAGTCGTAAGGTAGTTTCTGTTCTTCTTTCAATGCCCATTGTTTGAACTTGTTTTTCTTTTCACCCCATTGAAATATGCGGCTAAAGCGCTCTATAGTACCTACAGGATGAATTTCCACCTCCTTAAAAAATTTTCTACCTGCTGTTTCGAAATGTTTACTGCTGAAACTACGATCGGGATGTGGGTCATTATTTTTCCACTCCTGAAATTTCTCTTTTTGAAATTTGGAGGGACGATTTCCCACCGGAATATGCCAACGGAGTTCATCCAGCAATTGCAAATTTACGGCAGGTTCGAAAAAAACGAGCTTCCCCGTTTGAGATTAAAAGTCGGGCAGTTTCTGCCAAAAATTTCTCTTCCAGAGGAATTTCCAGGTGATGAAGAAATGCCTTACCAATTACGAAATCAAACTGGTTCCCCTTCAGATTATTCTTAATGAAATCCCCGGAAATAAATTTTATGGGATGTTTAAATTCATAATTCTCATTTAGCAGTTCTATAATCCTTCCACTGGAATCGGCAATATCATTCGCGTACACCTCAGCACCGAGAGCTGCCATTATCGCTGCATTCGTACAATCCCCACATCCCATTTCCAGCACTTTCTTTCCCGCTAGTCTATCCCTGAAATTATTTTTATAGATCGCAAACCAACTGATCTCGGTAGTAGTCACCGAATCGAGGAAGGTATTCAGGTTGTTGATCCAGTGCAGAATATTACTCACCTGCCCGTCTTTATACAAGCGATCATAGTGTTCCTTGTTCTTGTTCTGATTTTCTGTACTCATTAAAAAGGTTTCACTTCCAATAATCCTGTTTTTAGCTTGTTCAGCTTAGCTTCGGAAATAAGATTGGGATATTTTTTAAACAGGTCTGAAATCTTTTCCTCTGAAATTTCGTTTTCTATAAATTCCGCTTCATAAGTTTCCAGTTCAACCGATTCCAGGTAATCGGCATACTTAATCTCGTTCCCGAAGATCTTGTTCGACATCTTCACCCAGACTGCCGGGATTCCGTAGGCATGAGCAACAATTAAGCCGTGCAAGGAAGTGGAAAGAATGCGATCACATCCAAGGATCTCTCTGGTAGTCGCCTCTACATCCATCGTGAGCAGTTCTATCACCTTTACTTCCTGCATGCCCGCAAAGACTTCCAAGGCATTTGAATAATCGTGATAATGTGGTACTATGCCCAATTTAAAAATCTTTTTTACTTGTGGGTTATAATAGTCCGGCAGCAGGATAGCCGGGTCTCCATATACTTCAGGACACTCATAACCCAATTTTAAAAGATATTCCCTGGTTCTGGGCCCACGCACTGCTCTAAAATCAGCTTTTTGAAGCTCCTGTTCATGATCTATGATTCCGCTGCCCCAAACTACACTATCCCTGGATGCGTGATGTATGATACTACCTATCGCCAGCAGATTGGCTTTCTTGGTTTTGTACCAGGCCTGTTTTTTAGGATGAACAAAGTTCGTCTCCTTTCCGCTGATCTTCTCCACCAGGTATTTGGAAAGTAAATCCCCGTAGTTCTCTTTCTCCCTGAAGATAAAGCGCCTTTCACTCCAGTAGAAGAGAGGGATTTTTTTGAGGTTCTTAAAATTGAAAGGCTTTTTCAAAAGCAAAATTTAATCAATGCCGAAGATAAGTAAATATGGTTTGGCCTGGAAAGAGTGGAAAAGATCAACCTAAAATTCTGTTTTATTGCCTGAACAGAATTTTGCTGGTTATTTTTCAATAACGGTTAAGTAATTCAAAGCATTCCTTTTCCATGCTTCCTTTTCTTCCTGACTTAGAGGAGTTATGGATAAAACTTCAAACCTTTTGACAATATTCCCCTCTCCATCCATTTCGTGCTTTCTAGTTGAAACCTTCTTCAAATCCAAACAGATCTTAACTAAATCATATTTTAGTACGTCTTCAGGAAAAAAGTACTTATATGAATCTAAATTTAAGGCTTCAGCTATTCTTGTCAGCATTCTAATATTGTACTTAGAACGAATCTTTGGATTTTCAATATTTCCAATATAGCCTTCAGATAAGCCTAAATGTTGTGCTAAAGTTACTTGATCCATGTAGGGTGTAGCTCGAATCCGCAATTCACGCACCTTTTCAATTATAAAAAAATCTAGATATGAGATAATTATTTGAATTTTCATTTGAGCTTTCTACAACTAATGAAAGAAGGCAATTCAAAAAAAAGTTTCACATACATATGAGTATGTAAAAGTTTTTTATATATTTGACTAATATTTATAATAAATTTGCTAACCTTCTTTAGGTAAAACATTAGAAGCATTCGCTTTGAATCTCGGATTGAAAACTGGTAATTTTTAGACAACGAGATGATAAGCAAGATGCTCACGACCCGGGCGTGGGCTCTCTTATCGTTGTCAGGTATACCAGTACCCCAATCCGGTAAGTAGAGTATCCACGCCTTTTTGATTCCCCTCATTAAGACGTCCCCCCGTTACTCTTCTTTTCAAAGCCATTGCTCCTTCTATAGAAGTTTCTCAATTACAGAAAGAACTTTGGCTTTGCTCTGTTTTTATTAGCCTTATTTCATATTGAAGAGCAAGCCGTGTAGGGTCACTGGAAAGTACCCGTGGGTTAACCATTACACAACTCCTACAACCTGTAATGGTGATGGGTGGGTGGGCGACATTTTGCCCTCTTTGGAGGGATGAAGAAAGCTAATTTAAATGAGATGCCAATGACACAGTATTAAAAGAACTTCACGCAAAATTGCCGGTCCCCCCAGGCATTTTGCACCACCTACACCTGTTCCAGGAACGGGTTAACATCAATAAAGGCCTCCCGGTCACTTTTTGCGAAGTACGACGGAAGGCCTTAAATCAAACAAAACCTAAGTTTCATTTAACCATTACAATATTATGAAAAATAACTATGGCCGGTACATTGTGATCACGCTAATCACCATAATTATCTTTCTCTTTGCATTAACCGTTAAAAGTTATGCAGCAGGACTCCCGGCCGCTCTACAGGAGACGGTAACAGGGACTGTGAAAGATGAAGCAGGAATGCCCCTGCCGGGCGTCACCGTTACTGTAAAAGGCAGCAACAGGGGCACAGCTACAAACATAGACGGGGAATATCAAATAACAGTTGCACCACAGGGAACGCTGGTATTCTCTTTTGTAGGATTTAAAGTCATGGAAGTACCCGTTGACGGGCGGGGTGAAATAAACGTAAGGCTGGTAGAAGACATCACAGCCCTTGATGAAGTACAGATAAATGCGGGATACTACAACACCACCAGGAGAGAAAGCACAGGAAACATCTCCCGTGTCACTGCAGAGGAGATAGAACTCCAGCCGGTTGTGAGTCCGCTCCAGGCTTTGCAGGGCCGTATGGCCGGGGTAGAGATCATTCCCGGGGGTAGTCATCCAGGGATGGCACCCACTATAAGGATTAGAGGAACCAACAGCTTACGGGAAGAAGGAAACTACCCCTTGTATATTATAGATGGGGTGCCTATTAATGCAACTCCTGTAGAGACCAGCTCCCTCGCGGGGTATACGGGGATAGATCCTTTGAGCAACCTCGATCTTAATAATATTGCGAGCATTGAAGTATTAAAAGATGCAGATGCCACGGCTATCTATGGATCCCGTGGAGCAAATGGGGTGGTTTTAATCACCACCAAAAAAAACCCGGGCGTGGGCTCTCTTATAGAGGCCAGGTTCTATTATGGAACAGCCACGGCACCGGGTCGACTGGATTTATTAAATACGGAAGAATATCTTGATATAAGGCGCAGAGCCTTTGAAAATGACGGGGTAGAACCTACTGCGCGTAATGCCTATGATTTACTGCTGTGGGACCAGGAACGGTATACAGACTGGCAGGATTTCCTTATTGGCGGGACAGCAGAAACGACCAATGCCAACCTAACCTATTCCGGAGGAAATGAAACAACATCCTTTCGTTTGGGAGGTTCTTATTTTAAACAAAGTACGATCTACCCGGGGGATTATGATTACAGGAAAATGAGTGGGAATTTAAATCTACGCCATCGTTCAATAGATAACAAGTTTAATTTGCAACTCTCCACCAATTACAGTAGGAACATCAACAATCTCGTAGGGAATGTAAGTTTCAATGCCGGCACGATTTTTCTTCCACCTAATGCCCCGGCAATTTTTAATGAGGATGGTAGCCTCCACTGGGAAGACTGGGGAGTTGCAGGCCTGAGTAATCCGCTCCAGGGCTTTTTCAACCAGAGCACCACCCAAACCAATAACTTTATCACTAATGTAGCTTTATCTTATGAATTTCTTCCCGGCTTACAATTCAAAACAAGCCTGGGATATACTTATTTTGATTCTCAAGAGCTGCGGAAACAACCAAGAAGATCTTATAATCCTTCAGGAGCCAACACCAGTAATTCTTCCCACATCAAATTAAATCGAAGCTCCTGGATAGCCGAACCCCAACTGCATTTCAGACAGTCCTTTGGAAAATTAAATATAGAGTCCTTAATAGGAGCCACTTTCCAGGAAAACGAAAATTCCCTTGAGCGCTTTCAGGCTATTGGATATGTAACTGAAGCTTTAATAGGAAAATTAGCTGCAGCTGAACGAATCTCCTTTCCAAGGCGGGAGAACTCAGAGTACCGATACATTGCCCTGTTCTCAAGATTAGGCCTCAACTGGGATAAGAAATATTTTTTAAACTTAACCGGAAGACGGGATGGCTCCTCCCGATTTGGCCCTAATAATCGCTTTGCTAATTTTGGAGCGGTTGGAACAGCCTGGATCTTTACTGAGGAAGGTTTTATTGAAAACAATCTTCCTTTCCTAAGTTTTGGGAAACTTAGAGGCAGCTATGGCACAACCGGAAATGATCAAATTGGAGATTATGGGTATCTCGATGCTTATGAAGCCACTACAGGTCCAGGCGGGCTCTACCCCACCGCCCTTGCAAATCCCAACTACTCCTGGGAAGTCAATAAGAAGTTGGAGGGAGGCATCGAACTCGGATTCTTTGAAGATCGTTTAAGGTTGGGTGTTAGCCGTTATCAAAACAGGTCTTCAAACCAACTGGTGGGTTATCCCCTGCCCTATACTACGGGCTTCTCTTCTGTACAAGCCAATCTCCCTGCCACTGTAGAAAACAGCGGATGGGAATTTGAATTTACAAGCTTCAACGTATCGAATAAAGATTTCGCCTGGGAAACGTCTTTCAATTTTACTTTCCCAAGGAATGAACTGGTAAGCTATCCTGACATAGAACAATCATCTTACGCAAACACTTACAGGGTGGGACATCCACTAAACATTGACCTGTTATATGAATATACCGGTCTGGATCCTGAAACAGGGTTTTATACCATAAGAGATGTAAATGATGATGGCAGGTATGACTACAATGACAGATTAATTATCAAAGACATGAACAGGAAATATTTTGGAGGTATGAACAACAGTTTCTCCTTTAAAAATATCTCATTGCAATTCCTTCTTCAATTTGTAAAACAGGAAGGTAAGTTAAGTAACTTCAATATAGGGAGGATTAATAATATTCTTAAAGAGGCTTTGAACAATGAAGACTCTTACCAGACCATCACCCAATCTTATGAAGGATATCTGGGATCGTTTTATACTCAAAACTCAACATTCCCCTATCGAAATGCTTCTTTCCTAAGGCTCAAGAACATTTCTTTAAATTATGATTTACCTCTCCAGTATATAGAAACCGCCGGCCTTGAAAATTTCAGGCTTTTCCTCCACGGTCAGAATCTTTTGACTTTTTCCTCTTTCGATGCCATTGATCCGGAACAACAGAATCCAACCAGTTTTGGAAATCTAAGATCCATTACAGGAGGTCTTCAAATCAACTTTTAAATAACCCTAATATGAAACAGAACCATTTATTCAGGATTCCTTCCTTTGTACTCCTCCTTCTCATCTTAATTTCTTGTGAGGATTTTATTGAAGTAGAAGTTCCCAATAATCAACTTATTCAGGAGGTAGTCTTTGACAGCGACGACACTGCCCAGAGCGCCATGATAGGGATCTATAATCAACTCTTCCTGGCTGAATTCGCAAACGGCCATTTTTCCAGTGTCACAGTATTATCAGGACTGTCCGGGGATATAATAGAAAACCATAAGAACTATCCTTCAAGAATACAGTTTGAAGATCATCAATTGGAACCAAGCAACCCCGAAAACCTATACATATGGTCTAGTGCGTATAATGTTGTCTATATGACAAATTCGATGCTCGAAGGACTTCTTGAATCTAAGAACCTTTCGCCTGCATTAAAGCAACAACTTGAAGGAGAAGCCCGGTTTATTAGAGCTTTCAGTTATTTTTATTTAGCCAATTTATATGGAGATGTTCCTCTTTTGTTGACTACCGACTATAATGAAAACAGATTGGCCTCGCGAGATCCCGTGGCCGACGTTTATCTTCAAATCATTGAAGATCTTGAGATTTCCCGGGAGCTTTTGAGTACAGATTATCGTGACGGAGAACGAACTCAGGTAAATACGACTGCTGCTACAGCCCTCCTGGCACGGGTTCATTTATACCTGGAAAACTGGGAACAGGCAGAAGCGCTAAGCACCATGATAATTGAAACAACCATGCAATACGAGCTTTTGAATGATCTTGATGAGGTCTTTTTAGCAAATAGCAGAGAGGCCATTTTGCAAATCACCCCCCTTGGAGGCGGAGGGTACATGACACAGACGAACGAAGGTTTTAACTTTATAATTGATCCAGTGATCTATTTTATGGCTGCCTTCAAACTCAATAACGAATTTCCTGAAGCTTTTGACAAAAATGACAAAAGATTGCTCAATTGGATTGGCTTTCATGAGGGAGAGAATGCTTTTTTCCCGTATAAATACAAAATATTTACTAGTAATAGCTTTCCAATAACAGAATATTCCATGGTACTGCGTCTGGCCGAGCAATATCTTATACGTGCTGAGGCCAGGGCCAAAATGGGAAATCTGGTTGGCAGCATCGAGGATCTTGACGTAATTAGAGACAGAGCAGGGCTGCCGCTATTGGCTGAAACTGATCCCGGCATTAATCAGGAAAATCTACTTGACCTCATTTTTGAGGAACGCCGGAAGGAACTATTTGCAGAGTGGGGCCATCGCTGGTTTGATCTCAAGCGGAGCGGAAGAGCTGAGGAAGTCTTTGGTCCTGAGGAAACATGGCAATCTGCCGATTTATTATATCCAATTCCTGAAGAAGAACGAATGAAAAACCCCAATCTAAGCCAGAACCCGGGTTATTAATTCCAGAGCAATTATGAAATTCAAATTTTTATTATGGGCCCTGTTAATATTCTCAGGGTCCTGCCAGAGTCAGACCGCCGCGAAGTTGCAGCAAGATGAACCGCTCCCTTTAGATCCCGCTGTGCGTTACGGAAAACTTAAAAATGGATTTACCTATTATCTCAAAAATGTGGAGGATCCACAAAATGCAGTACGATTTGATTTAATTGTAAAGGCAGGACGTTATCACGAGGATGGGGATCAAAGAGAATATGCTCATCTATTAGAACACATGCTCGCCAAGGAAACAAAACATTTCTCCACTTTAAGGAGATATTTCTCTCAGGATGGCAGGAGAAGGCATGCCTTTACAAACACCCATAGTACTCGATATTTTGCTATCATACCTAAAAATGATGAACAGGTTTTGAATGATGGTTTGCAAGTATTACTCGATTGGGCTCAAGGCAACGCGTGGAAGCCGGAATCAATAGCTGTAGAACGAGGTGCTATTGAGGGAGAGATGCGTACTACCGATCCTTACAGGGATTGGAAAACCAGGAAACTGGAACGTGAGGTTTTAAAAACGATGGGATACAACCCGACTGATATCAAGGCATCCCTGGAAAGCATTAAAAATTTCAATGCAGAAGCCTTTTATCGATTCTATAACGACTGGTATCGTCCCGATCTACAGGCCGTTATCATTGTAGGGGATATTAACGTTGACAGCCTCGAAAATGTCATCAGAGAAAAATTCGGTATACTAAAAGGTCCTCCCTATCCCCCGGATCCTAAAAAATATCTGTATCCGCAAACAGTACATTTTGGTGGTAAAGAACATTTTGCAGTTGTTAATGACAGCCTTGAGCCTGCAGTAAGTATGGAAATTCTTAAAGTGCGTCCTAATTTTCAACAGAATCCAAAGTCAGGAGTAAACTACCGTAGCATGCTATTACAACAGCTATATATGGCAGTTCTTGATAAAAGATCAAAGTTTGTTTCTCAGCAATATGATCCTCCTTTCTCTTATTTCTGGGCTAACTATCGTCCCGGAATTCTGGCAGGAGGACAGGTTAATGCTACTCAAATGAGCGTAAAACTAAAGAGAGATTTGCAAAATATGAAGGAGAAATTTCAAAGGGCAGTGAAAACCTGGAAACAATTGCACCTTAAAATAACCGAAGGAGAACTTGAGGAGGCAAAAAATGAAATTATTGATCGTAATGAATTTGGCCAGTCGACTACTGTCACGCAATTTGCAAAAATATTTAAAGATCATTTCGTCGATGGGAAAGCTGCTCCAGATCCGGAAGTTGAGACTGCACTGATAAAGAATCTCTTAAAGGAGATATCTGTTGGGGACCTGCAAAGTTTTATGGAAGAAAATGGCGATTTGAATGAGTCCACTCATTTTGTCTTCTTCAAAAATAAAAACATAAAAATACCGGATCATGAGGTATTCAAGCAATGGAAAAAAGAAGTTGACTCCATAACTATTAAACCTTTAGAAGCTCCTGCACCAACAATAGAATCATTGGAAGACGCAGCTAAAATATCAGTTTCATTGTCTGTAGAAAACATTGGTGTAGCAACAAACACTATTGGCGCTTCTACAGTCGAACTTCCTAATGGAGTAAAGCTACTTCTTAAACCCTCAAAGCCTGGTGCAGAAATTTATAGAAACAGAATCTCTATACAAGCGTTTCGACCTAACCCTGTTCCTTTAGAGAATCCACAAAGATATCTTGCCGCTCAAGTTGCTCCTGAAGTTATGCTGTTTTCCGGTGCTGGACCATACTCTAAATATGATCTTGAAAGGTTCACGAATAAAAAACGCCTCAATCTTCATTTTTTAATGAATAAGGATAGTCAGATCATCTCCGGGGATTCATATGTTCAAGACCTGCCGGAACTTTTAAATTTATTCTATCTCCACCTCCTTCATCCAAGAGAGGACAAAGAAGCATTTGAGGCATGGAGAGACAAAAAAAAAGAGGAACTCCAAGGAAGGAATATCAGAGGATCTTCCAGTTTTGTCGTGGACAAAATTGAACAAGTATGGTATCCTCAGCTCCCTAATCTGGATGAGAAAGCCCTACGGGAGCTCACCAAAGAAAAGGTGTTTACCGCTGTAAAAGAATGGTTTTCTTCTATTGAAGGCTATACATTCATTGTTACCGGCGATTTTGATACTGATCGCGTTCTGCCCATTCTGATCAGGAAACTCTCTGGCTTTCCTGCAAAAAACAGAGCCCATGTTATCAAAGATAAGGAATTCCATTTTCCTTTGGTGAAAATGCAGGAAAAACTGGCATTCAAAAATATAAATGCAGCCTATGTACGACTCTTCTTTCCTGTCAAAGTGGAAAAAGATATTAAAACAAAAATACATCTAAGATTGCTAAGCAGAGCCTTAAATGAGCGAATTCATGACAGACTGCGAGACGGCTCCTATTCCCCAATTTCTCAAGGAGAATATATAGATAGAGAGAATGGAATTTTCGCCTTTAAAATTATCTTCGACAGTAGCTTAGGTGAGGAGAAAAAGATGATCACATGGGCAATGGAAGAGTTTCAAAACTTGCGAGATCATGGTGTTGAAAAAGAATGGTTGGAGAACGCTATAACACAGGAATTACTCAGCTATGAAAGTAAATTCAACAATTTTCTAGATTATAATAATTTTTGGCAGAATTATCTACAGTCCAAAGTAATGAGCAAAGAAAATCTTGAAAAAGAAGTCCTACAGTATGGCACAATTCTGGAACATTTTATAAATTTCCAGGACTTTAACAGAGCGGCGAAAAATTATCTAAGTGAGGAAAACCTACTAGAATTTATTGGACTTCCAGAGCATTATTAATAAAAGTTTATTTCAGGACAAGTACTGCAAATTGAAGATATCACCTCAGAGAAGATCTGAGGTAATATCTTCAGCATTAAAAATAACTAACCCAACTTTCCCGGCTATGGAAGTACAATTATATCCGGTGTCCCACTAGGCTTGGGGTCTTTATCGCCCATGTTCTCATAAAGATCATGCGGAGTACCGTTTGCTCCAAATTGGATACGGCATGTAAATTCCCCTATACCACAATCCTGTTCAGCAACGGAGTACCATGTGCTTCCCACTTTATAATAGTCAAGAGCCAGAACTTCAGGTTCTTCTTTGTGATCTATGGCAAAGGCCATTCCTATGGCAAAAATAAATGCCAGCATCGGTAATAAAATTTTTAGATTTTTCATCACATTATTATTTAATCATTAAACAAATACCTATGAGTTCTACAGGTTAGGCTTCCCCTGCATTATCGCGCAATAATGATTTAATGAGATAAAGTTCTGTAATTAAAGGCTTTGTCACTTGCCTTAGAAGCTTTATAAGTAGTCCCGGAAGTCATTTTGTTCAGGATTTTCTAATTTGGGAAGGAGTTACACCGTATTCTTTTTTAAAGGATCTGGAGAAATGCGAGAAGCTGGCAAAACCACATTCTTCTGCAATTTCATTTACAGGCAGGCTGGTATTTTGCAATAGCAAATGCGCCTTCTCCAGGCGCTTACGCAGGTGATAATTGTAGATGGTATCACCGTAAGCCCGCTTAAAGATGGCTTTGATCTTGCTTGCACTACCCCCTACTTCCCGGGCAATCACCGGCAGGCTCTTCAGCTTTCTGTCCAGTCTTTTCATTACGTATTTGTGCAACCTCCTGGTTAACTGCCGTTGTTCCCGGAGAAGCAGACTACGGTACTCACTGGGATAACCGGTTTCTTTTTTGTCACCGCTAAGGTCCTTCTTCAATTTTTCGTTATAGTAGGTCGATTTAAAGGCCGATAAGGTGTATGTTTTTTTACCGTTGGAAACCAGGGGATGCAGGTAAGCCTTCCCCACCCAGTGGTAACCGTTGCCATGCCTGAATTCTACTATAAAAGGAAAATGCCTCTCATGGGCTTGATCCAGTAGCCGTTCGGGATCATCTGGTAACTCAGTATCTTCACTTAAATACAATTTGATCGGTCTTTTTAGCAAACCCTCCTTCGGGTATTTAAAGATTTCTTCAACATTGGCAGAATAAGAAATTATATGGAGATCCTGATCGAGATTAAAAATTACATTCTCAATAACCTCTTTGCTTTTCTCATGATTGATTTGATGCACCGCAGTATCAACCTCTTCAACCATAGTATTTAACGAAAGAACAATTTGTTCCAGCTCATCTTTACGGTTTCTTAACGCTAGGGTGTATGTATAATTTCCCAGAGTAATCTCTGCTATAAAATCTAGAATTTCCTGTACCCTACTTTGAAAATTAGCGGTAAACATACCTGTATGATTTTATTACTTAATTAAAGCTGTCCAGAAACCATAAGGCTTCCGGCATCGAAGTAAACTCACGGGTAGGGACCGAAGGATTACTTATGTTTATAAAAGCTGTGCTTAAAGTACCTGAGTAGGCTTTTTCGATTAGCAAGGCTACGGCAAGAGCATTCACGCAACCCTGTTCTGCAAGATATTCGCGAGCAGCCTTATTAGCTGTCTTTAAAAGCCTTATATCACATAAAATAGGATAAGATATCCCGTTTTGAAAACGTAACCTTTCCTTTACAACTGCCCGTGCAGCTTCAAGATCTATTAGGCTATTAGGTTTGTAGACGAAATGCAGGATCCCCTCTTCAATCCAGAAGTCTGCAAAGTCCTGTCCTTTAACCATATATCCTTATTTCATTCCTAATGTAATTAAAAAAATTATTGCTTTTAAAGAAGAAATTTGCCTTTAAAGGATAAAAACTTACGAAAAGCAAAGTATTTCATAAGATTTGCCTTAAAAGAATCGAATTAGCCCTACAAGTCATATTATTCACCTAACAGATTGAATACCAGATTCTTTTTTTAGCTTCATGGAAATAAAGTAAATACCCATGGCAAAAATTAAACCTAATAATCTTCTTGATACCGTTGTTTCGGTAATGACCAATGCTAAAGAGTCCGGCGCATTACATTTATATGCGGAAGGAGAACATTTTGATGGCAGGCAGATCCAGATTAAAGGAAAAAAGCTTTTCCACTTTGGTACCACCGGATATCTTGGATTAGAGCAGGACAGGCGCTTAAAGCAGGCAGCAATTCGCGCCGTTGAAGCGTACGGCACCCAATTTCCGCTTTCCAAGTCCTACGTCTCCCATCCCCTCTATGCCCATCTGGAATCTTTAATGGGAGATATCTACAATAGTCCGGTGGTAATAACGAAGAACAGTAGCCTGGGGCACCTGGGAGTAATCCCTTCAATTGTTGGTGACGGGGATGGAGTGATCCTGGACCACCAGGTACACTGGAGTGTGCAAGGGGCTGTGAATCCTTTGAAGCTGCGTTCGGTTCCCGTAGAAATGATTCGCCACAACAACCTGGAAATGCTCGAAGACAAAATAAAAAAGTTGCAATCCAGATGTAATAAGATATGGTACATGGCAGATGGGGTATACTCAATGTATGGGGACTTTGCTCCTGTTAAAGAGCTTATGCTGCTTTGTAAGAAATATGATCAACTTCATATCTATTTTGATGATGTTCACGGCATGAGCTGGAAAGGGAAACACGGTAGTGGCTATGTAATGAGTGTTTTAGAAGAGCTGCCAGAAAAAGTAGTTCTCTTTGGAACCCTTAGTAAAACCTTTGGCGCCAGCGGTGCCGTGATGGCATGTACCGATAAAAAGATCCACCAAAAGATTAAAAATTTTGGAGGACCTCTAACCTTTTCCGTTCAATTGGAACCTGCATCGGTTGCAGCCGCGATAGCCTCTGCAATAATTCATATAAGTCCGGAAATCTATACTTTGCAGGAAGAGCTTTTGGAACGTATCAACTACTTCAATGAACTTTTGCTGCAAACCAATCTCCCTTTAATAACGATCAATGATTCACCTGTATTCTATATTGGAGCAGGAATGCCCGAGACCGGATTTAACCTGGTGAATCGTCTCATGAGAAGTGGGTTCTATGTAAACACCGGAATTTTTCCCGCTGTCCCGGTGAAAAATACGGGACTTAGAATTACCATATCCAGACATAATCAAAAAGAAGAGATTAAAGGCCTGGTGGAAGCTTTGGAATATCATTTTCCAAAGGCCCTTGAAGACACAAATACCAACTTAGAACGGATCAATTTTGCCTTTGGCAGGTCAAATAAAGTTTTAGAAGTTTCTACGATAAAATCTGCACTTACCATTGAATGTTTTAAATCAATAGAACAAATAGATCCCGAGCTGTGGAACAGTACTGTGGGAGGTCAAAGTTTTTATGATTGGAAAGGTCTTAAAGCAATGGAGGAAATTTTCCAAGATAATGACCCCCCTGAGGAAAACTTCATTTTCTATTACTTTCTGGTAAGGGATGACAAGGGAGAATGTATATTATCCACCTTCTTCACCTATAGTTTATGGAAGGAAGATATGCTGGCTCCCGAATCTGTTTCAAAAAGACTCGAAAAAGTTAGGAAAACCGAACCATATTACCACATTAGCACCTGTCTTTGTATGGGTTCCATGATCACTGAAGGGGAACATTTATATCTAAATTACGACCATCCCAAATGGAAAGAAGCCTTTAACCTATTGTTGGAGCAACTGGAAACAATCGAGAAAAAACTAAAACCACAGTATTTGATTCTCCGGGATTTCCATCCAAAAAACGCAGAGATAAAATCTTTTCTTCACAACAAAGGATTCTTACAATTAGCTATGCCCGAAGCTGCATCTTACTCCAATTTTGATTGGGTAGATGAAACTTCTTACCTCGCAACTTTGAGTAAAAGTTCTCGCAGGCACTTTAGAAAAGAGATAGAGAATTTCAAAGATGAATTTTATGTAAGGCACCTCGTAAACTTAACTAACAATGAATTAGAAAAGAGCTATGAACTTTACCTTGCAGTCAAGGAAAATAATTTTGGCCTCAACACATTTAACTATCCTTATTCCCTTTTTAAGCACATGAATGAAGCGCCACAATGGGAATTTATTTTGCTTTATTTAAAGAAGAAAGGAATGCAGCAGGTGGGGGTGATGTTTTGTTATAAAAATTCCGCGAATATTTATACGCCTGCAGTCGTGGGTATGGATTACGAATTTTCGCGGGAATACAATGTCTACAGGCAGCTGTTATACCAAACCATCCTCCGGGCGAAAGAGTTAGGAACGCGCAGGATCGATTTTGGTTTGACTGCCGGATTTGAAAAACGCAAGGTAGGGGCGCAAATCCATGACCGCTGCGCCTATATTCAGGCCCGTGACAATTTTGCTCTTGAAGCCCTGGAATGGATGAGGAAGGATTAGTGGGGAGTCTTTAGGCCAGAGGCGGTAGTCGGTAGGTTGTCCTGAATTACATTTTCACTACTTTAGCCTTTAAACAAATCGGCAACTAGCAACTAGCAATTAGCAACTGGCACCGAGAACCGACAACCGAGAACTGAAAACAACATGTTCATCATAGCAGAAATAGCACAAGCCCATGAGGGCAGCCTCGGGATCGCCCACTCCTATATAGACGCCCTGGCGAAAACCGGCGTCGATGCCGTAAAATTCCAGGTGCATATTGCCGAAGCTGAAAGCAGCGTACATGAGCCTTTCAGAGTGAAATTTTCTACTCAGGATAAAATCCGGTTTGACTATTGGAAACGCATGGAATTTTCCCTTCAACAATGGCAGGAATTAAAGACCCATTGTGAAGAAGCGGGGGTGGAATTCATGGCTTCGCCGTTTAGCAATGCAGCAGTGGACCTGCTGGAGGAGCTTGATCTAAAAAGATACAAGATTGGATCGGGCGAGGTCAATAATTTTCTGCTGCTGCAAAAGATCGCTGCTACTAAAAAGCCAATGATCCTTTCTTCAGGAATGAGTTCTTTTGAAGAGCTGGATAAAACTGCAGATTTCCTTAAAGACCTGAATGTGGATTTTTCCATCCTCCAGTGCACTACCTCCTACCCTACCCGTACCGAAAATTATGGGCTTAATGTGATTCAGCAGTTAAAGGAGCGATACGGAGTCACAGTAGGATATTCGGATCATTCAGCTCGCATAGAAACCTGCATTGCTGCCACCGCACTAGGAGCTGAGATTCTGGAGTTTCATGCTGTATTCAACCGGCAAATGTTTGGCCCCGATGCATCTTCTTCTTTAGAAATTGATGAAATAAAGCAATTAGTTTCCGCAGTAAAAAACATTTCACTGGCGCAGCAACACCCTGTAGATAAATCGGACAATAGCTCCTTTAGCGATCTTAAAAATATCTTCGAAAAATCCCTTGCTGTAAACAAAGATCTCCCCGCAGGACATATCCTTAGTTTTGAAGACCTGGAGTCTAAAAAGCCAAAAGGTTTTGGAATCGACGCTTCAAATTTTAGGGAGGTGATCGGGAAAAATTTGAGCAGAAATTTGGTGCAGTGGGAGTTCTTACAGGAGGAGGACCTTGAGTAGTTTGTTGTTTCTGGAAAAGTCTTTAGACGGTGGTCGGGAGTCGGTAGTGTAAGTTCCTGATTCCGTTTTTGGGCTCTCTTTAGGATGAGGGGTAAAACCAAAAACGGTTTATTGTGAACAATCTTTAGACGGTAGTCGAGAGTCGGTAGAGAAAGTTCCTGAGTTCGTTTTTGCTTACCTGCTGAAGGTTAGTTTTTTAACTATTGAAATTTTCAGCACTCCAAAAGGATTCAGTTAAGTAAAAGACCGTGTCAATAAAATATAGAATATCATTTTTGGTTAAGACATTCTCGTCATGTAAATCCTCTAAAATGATACCCAATTGAGGATTGAAATAGTCGTTGTTGCGATTATTTTCAAACCCATTTAGAGTTAAAAATGCTTTAACTTGAGCAAGATCTGTCCTTTCAGTAATTGACACGAAAGATTGTTCTACTACTGCATACAGAATATTATTATCGGTTGTAAACCCTTTTAAATTATATGCCGTGTCTGGAAAAAAGTAGTTATGTAGGAGGAGATTATAAAAATAATCTTTCCAGGAAGTATAGTAAATGCTATCGTTTAATTTTAGAACCTTCTCGGTATCTTTTAAATAGACTTTCTGTTCAGCTCCTTCACTAACATATTGCGATGTGTCGATATCGATCCAAAGATTATTCTCAGAAATATATTTTATTAATTTCTTTGTTTCTTCTTTTTTGTAGTACTTGTTGTTCTGAGAAGTTGAGCTTGTTTGCGCGCCATCTTTAAGGTAATTGGCGATTGCCTGGATAAGTTTTCCAAACCTAACTTCGCTCTTTCCTGAAAGGACATTATGTAGTTCATTTTTCAAATGATATTGCTTTGACAAATATAAGAAAATTTCGAATTTCGGAAAAATGGTGGAGAGCGGGAAATGGGAAGTAGGAAATGGAGAGTTTTTACTTTATCGTTTGTTGGATTGGGAATTTATAATAACTCCTGTCGTCTTCGACCTTCTCCTTCTCTGCCCTGCCGGGCATATAAGGAGGCTCAGACTGACAGGCACTATGTTTTTTATTAGCAGATTTTACTTTTTACTGTTTAACTATGGATAGTTTAAGTTTAAAACGGCCTACGAAAATTTGTCGTAAAATTTGAAGTGAACCCCGATAGCTATCGGGGGTGAAATTTTAGGCTGTTTGAGCTAAGCTGCTTTTTCTCTTTTACTGTTCTTTTTCCCGCGAGTTCCTACAATTTAGGTGCCGAACAAAAAATTTAGACAAATTTTCGTAAACCTAGTCCCGACGCTTCGGGATTGGTTCTTTTGCCTGCATCCGACGACCACAGGGAGAGGAATGCAATGCAAAAAAGAACAGACAAATTTGCTACATTAGCTACTCCAAACCGAAAACATCAAACCGGGAACCGAATGAAAAGAAAAATCTGCGTCGTAGTCACTGCCCGCCCCTCCTACAGCAGAATAAAAACAGCACTCACTGCAATACAAAATCATCCAGACCTGGAGTTGCAACTGGTAATTGCCGGTTCGGCCTTACTGGACCGTTACGGAAATGCCGTGGATTTCATTGAAAAGGACGGTTTTCCCATCGCTGCAAAAGTATTTATGGTACTGGAGGGAGAAAATCCCACCACTATGGCTAAGACCACCGGATTGGGAGTGATGGAACTTACTAATGTCTTTTACAACCTAAAACCAGATGCGGTGATTACCATTGCCGACAGATTTGAAACCATCGCAACTTCCATTGCAGCATCTTATCAAAACATTCCCCTCGTTCACATACAGGGCGGAGAAGTAACCGGCAGTATCGATGAGAAAGTAAGGCATGCTAATACAAAACTTGCCGATCTGCACCTCGTCTGCACCCATGACGCACGGGAACGTGTAATAAAACTAGGAGAAGAACCTGAGAAAGTAATTAATACCGGATGCCCTTCGATTGATCTTGCGAAAATGGTAAGTGAAAATCCAAACCTAAATTTTAATCCTATTGCAAAATATGGCGGAGTCGGGATGGAATTAAACTGGCAGGAGGGCTATATTGTGGTGATGCAGCACCCTGTAACCACAGAGTATAAACAAGCTAAAAAGCATGTGCTGGAAACACTACATGCCATTAAAGTTCTTGATTATCCCACTTTCTGGTTCTGGCCTAATGTAGATGCAGGATCAGACGGCACATCAAACGGGATCCGATCTTTCCGTGAACTGGAAAAACCAGGAAATATTCACTTTTTCAAGAATATGAATCCTATCGACTTCCTTAAACTTCTAAAAAATGCAAAAGCTTTAATAGGGAATTCCAGTGCAGGATTACGTGAATGTGCCTATCTTGGAGTACCTGTTGTAAATATTGGAAACCGTCAACACAGGAGGAGCCGGGCACAAAATGTTACAGATGTAGATTACAATAGAGAGCAGATCCTGAAGGTAACCAAAAATGCTCTTGTAAGAGAACATTATCCTTCTTCAGAACTTTATGGAGATGGGAATGCGGGAGAAAAAATAGCGGAGATCCTTGCTACGGTGGAATTGACGTATTCGAAGACGATTACTTATTAGAGTTGTCAGTTGTCGGTTCTCTGTTGTCGGTTGAATTTTTTTAAATTGGTGAAATCCAGAAAATGATGAAGCATGAAAAGCCACAAGGATCTTGATATTTACAATTTAGCTTTTGAATATGCTATTGAAGTCCATAAGCTTTCCTTAAAGTTGCCGAAGTTTGAATTATATGAACAGGGAAGTCAAGTAAGAAGATCCTCAAAAAGTATTAAGGATGCTATTGTTGAGGGATATGGTCGAAAAGTATACAAACAGGATTTTCTAAAATTTCTCACCTATGCTCATGCGTCATTGTTGGAATGCATTTCCCAACTGGAAATGATCAATGAATTATATAAACTGGAGGGAACCCTTGAACTAATAAAGAAATATGATCTTTTAGGAGGGAAAATATTTTCTTTTATGCTTTATGTCGAAAAGAACTGGAAAACATGATCTTCTGTTTCAGGCTGTCAGATACTGAGTTATCGGTTAATTTTACGACTTCATAAATCAATAACCCGACCTGACAAACTGATAACCGCTAACCGCTAACCGAAAAATGAAAATCCTTGGACTCATTCCCGCCCGCGGCGGCAGTAAAGGAATACCCGGAAAGAATATTAAATCTCTCGACGGAAAACCTTTGCTGCAGTACACTTATGAGGCAGCCAAAAACTCAACCCTGCTATCCAGTGTGATCCTGAGTTCAGATGATCCTGAGATCATTCGGATCGCTAAAGAAATTGGACTGGAAGTTCCTTTCATCAGACCTGCAGCCCTGGCAGCCGATGGTACTTCTTCTCTGGAAGTTATTCAACACGCACTGAACTTCTTTGCTCAAAAAGGGCAAAATTTTGATGCAGTTTGTCTGCTGCAGGTGACTTCTCCCTTGCGTAGAAATGGATTGATAGATGCAGCCATAGAGCAATTTTCTAAAGGGAAATTCGATTCCTTGATCTCTGTTCGGGAAGTGCCTGCAGAATTCAATCCGCACTGGATCTTTGAACAAAACAATGGACAATTAGCAATTGCTACCGGAGAGAAAGAGATTATTTCCCGAAGGCAGGACCTGCCTAAGGCCTATCATCGTGATGGTGCAATTTATATAACAAAAACAGAGGTTCTTCAGAAACAAAATTCCCTTTACGGAAATAAGATAGGTTTCATTGACACTACCGGAGATCCGCATGTAAATATTGATACGCCGGCAGATTGGGAGAAAGCCGAGAGGCTTCTGACAATTTTCAGGGAACAATAAACGATTATCAGATTTTTCCGTAGGCTGTTAGCGTTTACTATTGGTTTGTTGTTTTTAGTTTATTGTTTGTTGTTCTAAATTTTCTGAACCCGTTTGTGGGCTCCCCTGCCGGCCGCAGGCGGGCTTTAGGGTGAGGGGCAAAACCAAAAACGGTTGCGTATATTTCTTATTGTTATACCAAATACAACACTAAATTGGAATTTGGTGCTTGTTTATTGGTGCTTTTTATAGCTTTGAAAAAATTATACAATATTCATTATACTATATACAATAGCTAATGTGTGGAATTGCAGGAATCATTGGCCCAAACCCTTCTGAAGCAGAACTTCAAAAAATGCTTCAGGCACAACATCACCGTGGCCCTGATCACACCGGCACATACTTCGATCCGGGTTTTGCAGCCATAGGCCACAACCGGCTTTCCATTATTGATCTTTCCCCCGATGCCAATGAACCCTTTATAGATAATTCCGGTAGATATTATTTGAGTTTTAACGGGGAAATTTATAATTATAAAGAGCTGAAAGAGGAATTAAAACCGCATTACAATTTTAAAACCTCGTCGGATACTGAAGTACTGCTGGCAGCTTTTATCTACTGGGGAAAAGAATGCCTTAATAGATTTAACGGAATGTTTTCCTTTGCCATCTGGGATTGCCGGGAAAAAAAGCTTTTTGCTGCACGGGATAGGTTTGGAGTGAAACCTTTTTATTATTCTGAAGCTGATAAAAACCTCTACTTCAGCAGTGAAATAAAGACACTCAAAAATGTCATTTTTGACACCCCACCAAACCTAAAGGTCTGGGCAAATTATTTTAGCTATGGCTCCTACGGTATGCCGGAAGAGGCTTTTTACAGTAACATCAAACAATTACCGGGTGGATATTTGCTGGAATATTCTGAAGGTCGGCTAAAGCTTGAAAAGTGGTATAATTTTGTTTCAAGAGTCCAAAATATAAGATCTGAAAGCTCTATTGAACAAGCAAAAGCTGAATATCTCGAACTACTGAAAGACAGTATCAAACTTCGTTTCCGTGCCGATGTGCCTGTAGCATTTAACATAAGCGGCGGAGTGGATAGTTCCCTCCTCCTTGCACTGGTGAATATGTTTGAAGATAAACAGCAGGTCAATGCTTATTCTTTTTACACGGGAGATGAACGTTATGATGAGCTTCCATGGGTAGAACAGATGATCTCAACTACACAAAACCCGCTTCACAAAGTACTTTTTTCGGCTTCCGAAGTTCAAACGAATGCAATAAAAATGAGTCGGCAACAGGATGAACCTTTTGGAGGTATTCCTACCATGGCTTATTCTAAAATTTTTGAACAGGCTCATGCCAACGGTGTAAAGGTGTTACTTGACGGGCAGGGAATGGATGAGCAATGGGCAGGGTATGACTATTATCAAACCTCCGGCTCAATCATCCAGGGCACCGGACAAAATTCTCCTTTCCGAACGCATGTGCTAAATCCCGAATTTGCCGCTTTGGCACAAAAGACAGAATATCCAGAACCGTTCGACAACAGACTGCAGAATCTGCAGTTTCGGGATCTTTTTTATACCAAACTCCCACGAGCGCTGCGATTCAATGACAGGGTTTCCATGACCTATAGCACTGAACTTCGGGAGCCTTTTCTTGATTATCGCCTCGTCGAACTCGCTTTTGCACAACCAGAGGGTTATAAAATTAAGAATGGAGTTGGAAAATATATGCTCCGCGAGATCCTAAAACCGCTAGTTCCCTCTACTATCTCTTATGCTCCAAAACGTCCTCTCCAAACTCCCCAGCGGGAATGGTTAAGTCAGGAACTTAAAGCATTTGTGGAAGAGAAATTGCTTCACCTTAAAAATACTTCAGCAACAGATTGGTTTGATCACGAAAAAATTCAGAAAGAATGGAAAAAGTATCTGGCAGGAGATAACACGAGTAGCTTCCATGTGTGGCAATGGGTGAACACAGCATTACTTCTATAACTAATTAACGATAAAATATAATGATACTGAGGACAGGTGCGACTAGCTAACTTTCAAAAGTTCTTTTTAGTAACAAGCCCTTCGTCGTCTTTCGTTTAGTCCTGGACCTCCAATTTTGAAGATCACTCCCACAATTATTTGATTTAGCCTGGAATCTGTGAATTCTGCTTCATTGATTTCATTATAACCTTCACCAAAATCTAAACGCTGAAGCTCAGCCGAAGACAAAGATCTTTCATATCGTAGATCCAATCCAAACCTTCCAAATTCAACCTTCACGCCAGCCTGAGCATTTATTGGTGTGTCTTGAACAACAATTGGGTTCAGGAATTCTTCCCCCTCCAAAGTAGCATCCAGTATATTCGAATACACAGGTCCGGCATAAATATCAATTGGTCCCCAAATATTATAACCTACTAATAAAGGAATATCAAATTTTTGAACAGAATAGATTGAAGTTTCTTCTATAAAAGTGAATTCTGTATCTAATGAAGTATAAACTACCTCGGGCCGGACAAAAAACTTACCAAAATCAACCTGTAAAAAGATACCTCCATGAAAGCCAAGATTCCCCTCAGCCTCAGAAGTATTCTTCTGGAATGCATAGTTGTTTTGTAACCCTACAATCTCACCACCCATAGGATGATTAACTCCGGCTTTTAGGCCATAACTCAATTCTTGAGAAAAGCATATTGAAACTGTGGTCAAGATAAAAAACAGGCCTAAAAGATATTTTTTCATAAGATTTGGAATATGCGTCAATTTGTTTACAAATAAAAAGGAATTTTTTTTATACCCCAATAAATTTGCATTTATCTAACGGATAAGATGGAGAATTATTTCATTTGAGGCGGATAGGATTTGTCTGTAGCCGGTAGTCTATAGTCGATTGTGGGTAGTCATTAGTTGGTTGCCTCTCTCCACTACATCAAAAATTCCTCCTCATAAACTTTTGCAAGACCTTCTTCCAGACCAATTTTATGCCTCCAGCCAAGGTTGTGAATCAGGCTTACATCCAACAGCTTTCGGGGCGTACCATCGGGTTTAGATCTATTCCAGGTAATCGCTCCAGAGTAACCTGAAATGTCTTTTATCATTTCTGCAAGTTCTTTAATAGATAAATCTTCTCCTGTCCCAATGTTTACGCTAACATTTCCGCTGTAAGTATTCATGAGGTGCAGGCAGGCAGCAGCAAGATCGTCTACATGTAAAAATTCCCTTTTCGGCTCCCCGCTTCCCCATACTTCTACGGAAACTTTATCTTCTACTTTTGCCTCATGAAACTTCCGAAGTAAAGCCGGAAGCACATGAGAAGTCTCAGGATCATAGTTATCATTGGGACCATATAGATTTGTAGGCATTACTGAAATAAAATCACAACCGTACTGCCGATTGTAATTCTCGCACATTTTTAGCCCGGCAATTTTTGCAATGGCATAAGGCTCATTGGTATCTTCGAGTTTTCCTGTGAGCAGGTAGTCTTCTTTTATGGGCTGGGGTGACATTTTAGGATAAATACAGGAAGAAGCGAAAAAAAGGAGCTTTTTGACACCATTTAAATAGCTCTGGTGGATGACATTATTCTGGATCATCAGGTTTTCATACAAAAAATCAGCTCTGTAAGTATTATTGGCCATAATACCCCCTACTTTTGCCGCTGCCAGAAAGACATAATCAGGTTTCTCCTCTTTAAAGAAGTTTTTTACCGCTTCCTGGTTTGTGAGGTCGAGTTGGGAAGAGGTGCGAAAAATGACATTTTTGAAACCCTCCTTTTCCAGCTTCCGCAGTAACGCCGAACCCACCATTCCGGTGTGTCCTGCAACATATATTTTTGAATCTTTCTCCATTTCTAAAATCTACCGTCTAACGTCCATAGACTACGAACTACTCTCCATTATAATCTAATGTCTTATGCCCTCCTTCTCTTAAATATTTTTCTTTACGGAAGAGGTTCACATCGGCTTCCATCATTTCCTGCACCAGATCTTTTAAATCATACTTCGGCGTCCAGCCCAACTTTTCTTTACATTTTGAAGCGTCTCCAATAAGCTGATCGACTTCGGTGGGGCGATGGTATTTAGGATCTACCTGAAGTACTGTAGCTCCCGATGCTATCTGGTAATCGGGATTTTCGCACTTTATCACTTTTGCAACTTCTTCAATTCCGGCACCCAAAAATTCCACAGTAATTCCAACACAGGCAAAGGCCATACGCACCAGTTCTCTTACTGAAGTGGTTTTTCCAGTGGCGATCACATAATCATCCGGCTGATCCTGTTGCAGCATGAGCCACATAGCTTCCACATAATCTTTTGCGTGCCCCCAATCTCTTTCAGCATTAAGATTTCCTAAAAAGAAATTTTCCTGCATTCCCAGGGCAATACGGGCAACGGCACGAGTTATTTTACGGGTGACAAAAGTTTCTCCCCTTAACGGAGATTCATGGTTGAATAGAATTCCATTACATGCAAACATCTTATAAGCCTCCCGGTAATTAATTGTTATCCAGTAGGCATACAATTTCGCAACGCCATAAGGGCTTCGCGGATAGAAAGGGGTGTTTTCGTTTTGCGGCACCTGCTGTACCAGTCCATACAACTCTGAAGTTGAAGCCTGATAGATCTTTGTTTTCTTAGTGAGGCCAAGAAGCCTTACCGCCTCTAAAATCCTAAGAGTCCCTAATCCGTCGACATTAGCAGTATATTCAGGGGTGTCAAAGCTCACCTTCACATGAGACATAGCTCCAAGATTGTATATTTCATCGGGCTGCACTTCCTGAATGATCCTCGTGAGATTCATAGAATCACTCAAATCTCCATAATGAAGTTTAAACCTGATATCTTTCTCGTGCGGATCCTGATACAGGTGATCTACCCTTTCTGTATTAAAAAGGCTAGACCTCCTTTTGATCCCATGCACCACATATCCTTTCTCCAGGAGGAATTCGGCCAAATAAGCACCATCCTGGCCTGTGATGCCGGTTATGAGGGCGGTTTTTTGTCGGGGTTCTTTATTGATAGCTCTTTTCTTTAAAGTGTTTTGCAATTCAATTATTTACGGAATAAGCTGTTGTTTATTGTTTGTAGTCTATGGTTTATGGTTAAGTCTTCTTGAACTTTATTCCTCGCATATCCGATTTCCGGAGGTATGCCATGAATGCACCTATACGATTATCGGCTTGAGTGCAATCGGCTCCGAGATTGTCAAACTGTTCTTGGGAAATCAGCTTTTTATCTAATGCTCTATAAAGTTGGGATTTTAGTTCGGTAGTAGATCCTTTCGAATAACTTAGAAAGTTTATAAATTCTTGATTACCTCCTCTTCCGAAACCTTCAGCAATATTGTCCATTATAGAACCTGAACTACGTTCCATTTGATTTCTGAGTGAATAGTTTTTCCCTAAACCCGTTTCCTGAAATAAAGTTTCTATCTTCTGACAAATTACACGAGCCAGCTTCCAAACTTCCAGATCCTCAAATCGCTCCACTTTTCCCATCGTTTCTCAGAATTACAATAAACAAAAAACCAAAAACAACAAACAAATTTTCTTGTGCTCAAAATTCAGTAGTAGCTCCAAAGTTCCGTCTCCGACTTCCTATTCGAAGTTACACAGCCCCTCTTCCCACTCTCCTCTAATTCGAGCTACGCGAGAATTACTCAAAATTCCGCATTATCTCCCTCCACTTCTTCTTCAGCTTACCAGTCCTTGTTTCCTGCTGCCCATAACCTTTACCATACTGGCCATACCCATAACCGTAACCATAGCCATAGCCGTAACCATAGCCATAACCATACTTGGCCCGGTGCACAAAGTGGTTAAGAACGAATGAAATATTCTTTACTTCACCTTTGTTATACTTCTCGTTGATCACTTCAAGCATTCCGCGTTTGGTGTAATCCTGGCGGATGAGGTATAGAGTGGCATCGGCGTATTTTATGAGGTTGAGCGCATCGGCAACCACACCCACCGGCGGGGTATCCATAATAATATAATCATAACGCTCCCGCAGTTCACTCATGAGGGTTTCCATCTGCTCGTTCATAAGTAATTCTGAAGGGTTTGGCGGAATTGGCCCTGCAGTAATCACATCCAGGTGTGGCACCATACTTGGCTGTATGATTGCCTCCAGCGACTCCTGCCCTATAAGATAATTCACCACTCCCACATCGTTATTGATCTTAAAGTCATCAAAGATCTTCGGTTTACGTAGATCGGCACCCAGTAACAGGGTCTTCTTTTCACTCAAAGCAAAAACAGTGGCGAGGTTCATGGCACAAAAAGTTTTCCCTTCCCCCGAAACCGATGAAGTGATCATCACCGTTTTAGAGCCGCTCACCCCCTGCTTTTTGTACATAAACTGCAGACTGGACCTCAACCCTCGAAACCCTTCAGCAATAGCCGATTTGGGTTTATTGAAGACCGCAAGATTTGTGTCCATCCTACTTTTCCCAATCATCCCCAGAATGGGAATGGGTGATAAACGGGTGACTTCCTGTGCGTTGTGCACGTTGGTATTCAGAAAAACTAACAGGAAAACAAAAGTCAGCGGAATCATTCCACCCACCATTAATGCCATCACATAGTTAAGTTGTGTATTTGGTCCAATCTGTCCGCCACCGGTATCTTTGGCGGTATCAATAACCATAACATCACTCACGTTGGCTGCTTTTACGAGTCCGGCTTCACTGCGTTTTTCCAGGAACATATTATAAGTGCGCTCACTTATAGAATACTTTCGCTGGATTTTAAGCAAGTCCTGCTCTTCCTGCGGTAGTTTCCTAATTTCGGCTTCAGCCAGGGCAATTTCTCTATTGATGTCTCGCAGCTCCTGCCGCAGGAGGTTTTGAGAAGAAGACATATTTTCGAGCAGCACATCTTTTACTGCATTTATCTGCCGGTCTATATCCTGAAAAACAGGGGAATTTTCCTGTAGGGAATATTCGTATTTCCGCCTTTCTTCGGCAAGGGAAACAATTCGTCCTACTCCGCTAACAATACTTCCTTCAGCAATTCCCGCTACCGAAGGTGCCGGCACATCAGAATAATCATTTCGTGATTGCAGGTAATCCTGCAGGGTTTCATAATAGGCCAGTTGACGTGAAATATCTTCTTTCCTCACATCAAGCCCTGTAAGTTTGGAGTTTAGCTGACTGCTTTCCGCAGAAATATCCAGGATAGAATTGGTATTTCTAAACCTATTCAATTCATCTTCCACCACCTTAAGCTCCATAGCCTTGACACTTAAACTACTGTCAATAAACCGAATGGTCTTGGTGGCAAAAAGATTCTTGCGCTCCAGCATATTTTGACTCAATACCCGTACAGTTCCATTGAGGTAATCTACGATCTCAGCTTTATTATCACCTGTCATGGAAAGATTTAAAACCGAAGCTCCCTGCGACTGCGGACTTACCGCCACTCCGCGGAACCTCCCCACAGTACCATCAAAATGCCGGAATTGCACGTAAAAAGGTTTATCTATAACAGGAACTCGTGGCGTTGGCACAAGCTTACCATTGAAAAATGGCAAATTTATGGGCTCGTTAAGCCGGTATTCACGGCTAAACTCCCCTTCCTCGACCACCACATTGCCATATTCTTTCGTATCATAATTATATACCGAAGCATTTCCTCCGGCAAAAGTCGTGCTGAGCGTAAAGGTTTCAGGGTCTTTAAAACGAATGGTAAAAGTGGTTCCCTGGGCCTGGTACGCAGAAGTATCGGCCACTACTTTAAAAGGAGTGAAACCGTAAGCATTCACACGTTGATATTCTCCGTCCTGTTGATAAGCAATATAATACTGCAAGCGCTCTACCACCTCTTCATTATGCGATCTTGACCGCAAAATGGTCATGGCCGTATTCACCTTGTCTGAGGTTCCTCCCCAGTTAAAAGTGAGGCTGGTATTGCTGGTAAAAAAGGGGTTTTGATCGTCTTTTATGGAAATGGAATTCCCTAATTGATAAACAGGAAGTTTACGTACATTATTGTAATAAGCCACTCCCAGACTTATAGCTATAGACAACAGAATTAATTGCCAGTAGCTAAAGACTTTCAGCACAAATCCTTTAAAGTCAAATGTGGAACCTACATCACTAATATGATCATCTTCATGTGCCATACATCACCGGGTAATTAATAATATTGTTGAAGTTACAAACGCTAAAATAGTCGTGATAGTACGAAAGGCTTCCAGCCCTGTAGTACCCAGTCCCAATGCTTTCTGCGGAAGCGGATTCACGATAATAAGATCGTTAGGCTGAATATAATAGTACGGCGACTTCATCGCATCTATGCTTGTAAGATCAATATGGTGTCTTTTCTCCCCGCCCGGGTATTGGCGCACAATCACCACATCGGTCCTGTCTCCGAACTCAGATATATCCCCGGCCTGGGCTATGGCTTCCATAATCGTCACCTGCTCTTTATAGATCACCTGGGTTCCTGATCCTATCTCTCCAATTGTGGTATATCTTATTCCCGCCAGCTTAACCGTGACAAAGATGTTTGCCTGTTCCTTGAAATACTTGTCTAAAAGGGCTTTTTCGATCTTCTCTCTCACCTCCTCTACCGTGAAACCCAGCACATTCACCTCGCCCAGGGTGGGCACTCGAATATTTCCATGAGCATCCACTAAGAAGCCGTCATAATAAAGCCTTTCTTCTCCCGTGGCGTTAGGATTTTGCTCCCCAATAGGGTTAAACATCCCAACCACGTCCTGGTCTATTGCCTTAACCCTGATACTTAGAAGATCATTAACCTGAATTCTATAGGGTTTCTGAATTCTTTCTATAGAAATTAAACTGTCTGTCTCCTTACCATCTTCCTGCAAGTACATCAACCGCTTAGTGGGCACACAGGAAGAAACAAAAAACAGAATACTAACAACAACAATTAATTGCCTGATACTCATTTGGGACTAATAGCTTGAGACAAATATAGGTCTTGAAGGTTAATAATAAAATAATTGCATCACTAGTTTGTTAAATACTGTTAATCAAAGGCAGAAGGCTGATGTTGGATGTGAGATTTTTACAAATACATATCGGCGTTAGATTGTTCGAACTCCATTTCATCTTCAAATTCCCACATCCTCAAATTTTCAAATCTTCAAAATCTCTCTGCTAATTCTAAATTGTTAATTGATCATTGAAATACCTACTTTTGCCAAAAATAACTGTGTGAATTATTTATCTGTAGAAAATGTAGCCAAGGCTTACGGAGAAAGAGAACTTTTTTCAAATCTTTCCTTCGGAATTAATGAAGGAGATAAGGTGGGATTTGTAGCCAAGAACGGAACAGGAAAAACCTCTCTCCTCAATATACTTTCGGGCGCCGATACTCCCGATGCCGGCAATGTGGTATATCGTAAAGATATCACCACAGCTTTTCTTCCGCAGGAACCTAATTTAGATCCGAAGCTTACAGTAGAACAAACCATCTTTGCTTCAGATAATGAAATCCTGAAAGTCATCGAGCGCTACGAAAAAGCTCTCGAAAATCCTGAAGATTCCGATGCCTACCAAAAGGCTTTTGAACAGATGGATGCCCATCAAGCCTGGGATTTTGAAACTACCTATAAACAGATCCTTTTTAAACTGAAGCTTGAAGATCTTCACGCGCTGGTAGGAAGTCTTAGCGGCGGACAAAAGAAACGTCTCGCCCTGGCCTCCATGATCCTAAATAAACCCGACCTCATCATCATGGATGAACCTACCAACCACCTCGATCTTGATATGATCGAGTGGCTGGAGGAATTCTTCCGTAAAGAGAACTTCACCATTTTTATGGTAACGCACGACAGGTACTTCCTGGAACGTGTATGTAACGAGATCGTAGAGCTTGAGGACGGAAATCTTTACACCTACAAAGGCAATTACTCCTACTACCTCAGCAAAAAAGATGAACGCATTGCTTTAGAGCAAACCAATACCGATAAAGCCAAACAACTTTTCAAGAAGGAACTGGACTGGATGCGACGCCAGCCAAAAGCTCGAACCACCAAATCTAAATCGCGTATAGACGACTTTTTCGAAATTAAAGACCGCGCCTCAAAACGCCGCAACGACCACCAGGTGCAACTGGAGATCAATATGGAGCGCCTGGGGAATAAGATTGTGGAGTTCCATAATATTTCCAAAAGCTTTGGCGATCTCCAACTGCTTGATAAATTCAGTTACAACTTTCAGCCGGGCGACAGGCTGGGAATTATCGGAAAAAACGGAACCGGAAAATCCACTTTTCTAAACATTCTCACCGGCACCCTTGCTCCCGATTCCGGGAAGATCACCATTGGGGAAACTATTAAGTTTGGTTACTACACCCAACGCGGAATTGAGGTAAAGGAAGGCCAGAAGGTCATTGATGTGATAAGGGAATTCGGGGATTATATTCCGCTGAAAAAAGGTCGGCAAATCTCTGCACAGCAGCTTTTGGAACGTTTCCTTTTTGACCGTAAGAAGCAGTACGATTATGTAGAAAAATTAAGTGGGGGAGAAAAAAAGAGGCTTTACCTGTGTACCGTCCTTATTCAGAATCCAAACTTTCTTATCCTGGATGAGCCCACAAACGATCTTGATATTGTGACCTTGAACGTACTCGAAGACTTCCTGCTCGATTTTCCGGGTTGTCTTGTAGTGGTTTCTCACGACCGTTATTTTATGGATAAGATCGTGGACCATCTTTTTGTCTTTAAAGGAAAAACAGAAATTGAAGATTTCCCCGGAAACTATACCGATTACAGGGAATATGAAGCCAGTTCTATAGCTGAACCTACCGAAAAGACCGAAGTTTCAACAGAGAAAAAAGCCTGGAAAAAAGAGAACAGCACCTCGGCCACCCTCACCTACAACGAGCAGAAAGAATACAACAGGCTCGAAAAAGAAATCCATAACCTGGAGAAGAAAAAGAATGATGTGCAGCAAAAATTCCTTGAAGACCTAAGCCCCGACGAGATCACAAAAGCCTCCATGGAACTTGGAAAGATCGATGCTGAAATAGAGAAAAAAACCGAGAGGTGGTTTGAACTGGGTGCTAAAATGGAGTAAGAGAACCCTTTCAGCTGTTTTTTAACCCTAACCCTGGAAGCGGTTGATTTCTCCTAACCCTCTTTCGGGGCTCCAAGCCGCCGAAAGGGGGTGATTGAAACTCTTTCAGCGGTTTTTTCAACCCTGAAAGCGGTTGATTTAAGGAAATTCATATCTTTAAATTAAAGCCTCAATAACAAAAAGTTGCAGATTGAACCTATAGAACCAGGAAACTTCTACCACATCTACAACCGTGGAAACAATGGCTCGAATATCTTTTTCGAGGAGGAAAATTATGCGTATTTCCTGCGACTCTATGAGAAATACATCCATCCCGTAGCCGATACCTTTGCCTGGTGTCTCATGCGTAATCATTTTCACGTACTTCTTTATCTCAAAACAGATAGTGAAATCAGGAAAGAAGATTATTTATTTTTTCCGGGTAAAGAACCGAAGAAACCCGATGCCTCCAGGCAGCTTGGTCATTTATTTAATGCTTATGCTCAAGCCATCAACAAAAAATATGGCAGAACGGGAAGTCTAATGGAGAAATCATTTGAACGAAAAAGGATCACGTCTGAAGATTATCTTAAACAAATAATTTTTTACATCCATAATAATCCTGTTCATCATAAGGTTGTTCAAAGAATGAGAGAATATCCCTGGTCCTCCTATAATATTATTATATCCGATAATCCAACTTTCGTAAAGCGAAAAGAAGTCATTGAAATATTCGGTGACATAGATAACTTTAAGGCTTACCATGAGAGAAATGAGGGAAGGGATTTGTTTTGAACCCGCTTTCGGGGCTCTAAGCCGCCGAAAGGGGTGACCGGTCGCCCAACCCTTTCAGCAGTTTTATTATCTCTGAAAGCGGTTAATTTCCCCAAACCCTCTTTCGGGGCTCCAAGCCGCCGAAAGAGCTGATCGATTGCCCAACCCTTTCAGCGGTTTTTTTACCCTGAAAGCGGTTGATTTCTCCAAACCCTCTTTCGGGACTCTAAGCCGCCGAAAGGGGTGATTGAGACAGGGCATGACCAAATTTTAGTCACCGCTAAACCATCCTCTCCTCCAGCAAATCCTTCCAAATAACAAATCCTTTTCGATCATCAGAATAATCATGAAAAATACGGCTGAAATTTTTTGGCTGATTTTCTAGATATTGTTTTCTTCCTTTATTCCGAATGAAATTTAATTCCCCATCAATATAAACTAGATTTTTCTGAAGTTCATTCTTATTGAAATGCCACACATAAGTCGCTTCTTCTGTGTCTAGAGTTTCGAGCACAAGGTGGTATTGATCTATTCCTGAAATAAGGAAAAGGAAAGAAAAAGGATCAAGAACAAAACGGAGCTTCAGAATATTGTATTCATGCCTGGCTGCCAAATATTTTAATTGCCGGGAATGCTTATACTTGTTATTGTCTAAAATAACCTGAAGTAAGTCTTCCCCGGAACCAAAAATAGCTGAAATGTTATTTTCTGTCTGAAGTTGATCTTTTTCCATTTCTTCACCTTTACTTTTTTTTCTGAAAAGTCCTTTCTCAAGGAATTTGAATTTTACACTTTGCAGTATTTCCTCATCAAGCTCTTCCAGATCACTGGAAGTTGCCATTTGAGAAATTATTTTTCCCTCCTGAATTTCAGCAGAAATTTTAATCCGGACTTTTCCCGACTTCAAAACTTTAGCAAAATAGGGTTTCAGAACGTCAAACTCCGGTCTAAAAAGGTCATTTTCAACTTCAAATTCAAGTTTAATGGCAGGGTTGGGTATTTGATAAGTAAAAGCAACTGCACCAAAGCGAAAATCAAGATCCTCCCACAAAATATTGAGATCCTCATCAACACTAAAAATTTTTGGAGCTGTAGAATTTTTCATTGACAGTTCTTCTTCATTAAACAAAGTAACCTGCTTGTCGAAATGACGATAATAGGTATTTCTCTTCAGAAATAGTTTATTCAGGTACTCTATTTTATGATCCCGATAATCATAAATTACAGGAGTAAGCTCAGAACGCTGAACCCGACCTATGTACTGAATCAACTTTCCTTTAAAGGAAAAAGGATAAACAAGAAAAAGAGTAGAGGCATTTTGCAGGTCAGATCCTTCGCCAAAAAACTGGCCGGTGGTGATTAAAACCTGGTAATCTCCTTTTCTCAAGCTCTCCCATTTTAGGCTCCGGCTTACCTGTGAATCATCTCCGCTCAAGGTTATCGTTTCAAAGAACTGTTTAAGTAGTAGGTAAAGTATGTCTATGTGTTCTTTACGTTCAGTTAGCAAAACAACATTTCTCCCTTTCTCAACTTGAAGTGTTACATCTTCACAAATAAGCCTGTTCCTGTTTGAATCATGCACGAGTACCTTAGACAATACTTCGAAAGGATCTGTTTTTGAATTGTATGGTATATCAAGAGAAGTATTGCGAATTATTACCCTCGCCCGTTTGTAATTTTCAATTTCATGGGAATTTATATGAGCTATAAGCTCTCCCAAATATGTAAAGATCATTTTTCCGTCACTTCCTTTTCTAAAAGGGGTTGCAGTTAATCCATACTGAAAAAATGGAGTAAGTTGGGAAATCACATTTTTATAAGTTTCAGCAGGGATATGGTGGCATTCATCAATGATAACGGTTCCAAAGGATTGAGAGAAATTAGAATTTTCAGCTTTTTTTATTTGTTTACTTAAACTCTGTATCATAGCCACCGTAACTAACTTTCCACTTTTGGCTTTTCCCTGTCCAATCCTACCAATTTCCCTTTTCGGAATTCCGAGAAAGCCTTCAATACGCTCTATCCACTGCTCCATTAATTGTTTCCTATGCACCACAATAAGGGCCGGTAATCCTTTATCTGCAACAATCTGCAGGCCAATAACAGTTTTTCCTGAACCCGGAGGTGCTGTAATAACTCCAAAATCTTTTCTTTTTGCTGCTGCAACAGCATTTTTTTGATGTTCCCGCAGCGCTATTCCTGCTGAAAATTTAACCTTTTTTGGTTTTTTTCTTTGATCTATAAATTCATGATCGACATTCTGCTTTCTACAGAACCGGATAAATTTCCCAATAAATCCCCGCGGCAGTAGTAGATGATCACTTGTCTCTTCATAAGTCTTAAAATATCGATCTGTGCCCCAGGTACTTTTACCTGTCTTCTTTTTGATGAAAAATTCTGAATTGGCAAAATTCAATTCATCTTTTAAATATGCTGCAACTGAAGGAGGCAATGACCATTTATTCAAAATAACTTTATTATCAAGTGTTACTCTCAGCTTTCCTGAACCTGCCCTTTTTAATGGCAAGGCAATTAAATTTCCCAAACCTTTTCCCGATAAAGCATCCTGATTAGGGAAGAGTCTGTCAAAACTTGAACTTTTATCCAACAAAGAAAATGCGCCGGTTTCTTCCAGCAGGGTCTTGAATAATTTTCGACTTTTGATCGCCGGATAACTCCCCTCAAAAAAGATCCAGACGTGTCCTCCGTTTCCCGAACGTGATCTTTCAATGTATGCAGGAATTCCCCTGCTTTTTAAAGTATTAATTACAGAAATACATTCTTCTGCCCAGTTATTGCCGTCGAAATCTGCAACAATAAACCAGGAGGTATTGTCCTGCAATAAAGGATAAATACCAATGAGCTGCTCGCCCTGTAGATGCTTCTCAATTTCATTATCTGTAAGCGAAAGAAAAGTTTTTTGCTCATAAGACTTAAATGTACCACCCTTCATCTTGTGAAGCCGGAACATGTAAGGATCAAATTGATATGCCGGCATATAACCTTTTTTTGATCCCTTTTGCCAATGACGTGCAAAAACATCCTGCCTACCTTTGAAAAGGCTTTTTATCAATTCCATGTTTGAAAGTCGACTATTCTGCATCTTTCATTTTAGTTGGTTATAACTTCCACGCTCTAAAAATAAGGTTTTGACTTACATTTGCAAGCAAAGCAAAATTTAGATATTAGTTTCTCAATTAAAGCAAATATTGGAATTTGGAGCTTGAAATGAGTAAAATTGAGTTATCATATTAACATATAGATGTTTCATTTAGTCAAAGCCTATTTCCGTTTTCTTCTCCGCTCCACCAATCAACATGGAGTGCATTCGCCTTTTGTTTATGGGCTGGTGACCCGCTGTTTTTATGACCGAAGAAAATACTCTTCTTATGCGCTGCTGAAGCAATACAGAAGATCTTTGCTGAAGGACAAAAGAGCAATTAAAGTAAAAGATTTTGGTGCCGGAAGTAAAGTTTTTACTTCTGAAGTCCGTAAGCTGTCAAAAATGGCAAAAACGGCAGGCATTTCTCCCAAACGCGCCCGACTCCTTAATCGGCTGGTTAGGTATTTAGAGGCAGAAACAGCCCTGGAGCTTGGAACTTCCCTTGGGCTGGGCACAGCGGCAATGGCAGCCGGGAATAAAATAAAGGTCACTACTATTGAAGGTTGCCCCCAAACAGCTAAAATTGCTTCGGAAAATTTTCAAAGATTCGGATTAGAGAATATTGAGCTGAAGGTTGGGGAATTTGAGAAATATTTAATGGTCAGGGTTCAGGGATCAGAGGTCAGAGGACAGAGGACAACGGACGGGGGGATTCAGGATTTAAAATTCAAAATTCAAGATTCAGAGAGTTACTCAATCGATAACAAGACATCCTTCGCTGAAGCTTCAGAGGACAGGCAACAGGGAATTGGGAACATGCGACCAAAGACTCTTAACTCTGAACTCATCATAACTCATAACTTCGATTTACTATTCATCGACGGCAACCATCAAAAAGAAGCCACACTATCCTATTTTGAGAAACTACTCCCAACGGTGCATAACGATTCTGTAATGATCTTTGATGATATTCACTGGTCAAAAGGTATGGAAGAAGCCTGGGAAGAGATAAAAGCCCACCCAAAAGTGAAGGTTTCTATAGATACTTTTCAATGGGGCCTCGTATTTTTCAGAAGAGAACAGGAAAAGGAACATTTCGTGATTCGTGTCTGATAAGTTTGCAGTACGCAGTATTTAGTAGGCAGTGAACAAAAAAGCTGATAGCATTTTTGTCATTTCTCCTAGTATAAAATTTCTTACTTCTAAACATTTCTCTTCAGGTAAGATTTTTTGGAGTCCTCCTTTTAGGCCGGGGCAAAGAAGCGCAAAAAAGATTACCTGTTCCTGATTGAGGAATTTCAAAATTACTACTTCCCACTGCGCATTACCTCCTAAAAATATGACGCTCCGCTGGAGCTCATTAAATCGACTTAATTAACATCCTATAGATATTACGCTCCTCCGGGGAGCTTAATTATGCACTTATCCTCTCCCTGTCCTCTTCAAAAGAGTGGGAGAATTCTTAAATAGTTCCACTCTTTTAGGAAGAGTCAAAGGTGTGGGATGACAAACAAATCTTCAAATCCCCACATCTTCAAATCTTCAAATCTTCCTCTTGCTTATTGATAATTGTAACAAACTCTCCTAACTTGCGTCTAACTTTTGAATTCACATTAGCTTATGAGCAGCGTAATCAAAATAAGGCAAATTACCAGGGATTTTCACCTGGGACAGGAAGTTGTAAAAGTTCTAAAAGGTATCGATCTCGATATTGAAAAAGGAGAATATGTAGCTTTTATGGGTCCTTCGGGATCGGGAAAGTCTACCCTTATGAATCTCCTTGGGTGTCTTGACACCCCAACTTCGGGCCAGTATATCCTCAACGGTAAGGATGTGAGCCAAATGAGTGATGATGAGCTGGCAGAGATCAGAAATAAAGAAATAGGATTTGTCTTTCAAACCTTCAACCTTCTTCCCCGCACCACGGCTTTAGAAAATGTGGCACTCCCCATGATCTATGCCGGAGCTACAAAAAGTCAGAGAAAAGAGCGCGCCGAAAAAGTACTTGCCGATGTTGGCCTGGCCGACCGGATGGACCATAAACCCAACCAGCTTTCAGGAGGACAACGCCAAAGAGTTGCTGTGGGTAGAGCCCTGGTGAATAATCCGTCAATAATCCTTGCCGATGAGCCTACAGGGAACCTCGATTCAAAAACTTCCGTAGAGATCATGAATCTCTTTGATGACATACACGCTTCAGGAAACACCGTAATCCTGGTTACTCACGAAGAAGATATCGCCCGTCACGCCCATCGCATTATCCGACTTCGGGACGGAATGATCGAAAGTGACGAACGCAAAAAAGTTCTTAGTGGTCAGTAATCAGTTGGCAGAAAAATGTTTTAAGACAAAACAATTTTTAAGCAGTAACTTCTTCATTAAGAAAAAACCTCTGAACTCGAATTAGCTAACCCTCAACCAACAAAAATGTCATTTTTAGATAGCGACACGATTCTCTATATCATCATTATTGTGGTTTTTCTAGCCTTCTTCTTATGGAATGGCAATCGCACAAAAAAGAACCGGGAGCTTAAAAAGAACAGGAATTTCAGAAACCGGTACAACGAGCGAAAAAGAAATAAATTCTGCAGGTATTGAATTAACACTTTATAAGTACAGGATAATCAGATGATTTATTAAATTATCTTCTGAAATCTTTGTGCGCCATGAATGACTTCTGGAATAACGAACTATTCTTGTACCTGGCCCTTTTATGTGTTTGCGTCGCCTTTTTATTATGGATAAGAAGCCGTAAACGCAGGAAAAAAGAGCTGGAATGGAGGCGTTCTTTAGGCAAAAACTTTCAGAAGAAATTCAGGAGACAAAAAACAGGCAAAGTACAGGATTCTTCAGCAGGGAAGAAATGACCATGTAAAAGCCTCATTTATAATATTTCCACCTGACTTCTAAACTAAGATGATCTCCGGAAAATACCTCCCAAAAATGGCATTTTTGGAACCTCTTCAGAAAATAACTTCCGAACTTTAACTTCCTACAATCCCATTTTAAAACCCCTCTTTATTTTCTTACTTTAGGCGCCCTTTCCAACAGGAAGTTCTTAAAAACATAAAAATGAAGATTTATACTAAAACCGGCGACAAGGGAACAACCGCTCTTTTTGGCGGTACACGGGTTCCAAAACACCATATTCGCATTGATAGCTACGGCACGGTAGATGAGCTCAATTCACACCTGGGCCTTATGCGCGACCAGCAGGTAGATGAGCACAGCCGCGAGATCGTTGTAAAGATACAGGACCGTTTGTTCACCCTGGGTGCTATTCTTGCCACCGATCCTGAAAAGGCAGTCCTCAAAAATGGCAAAGAACGCCTCAATATCCCTAAGATCTCTACGGAAGATATTGAACTTCTTGAACAGGAAATTGACAGGATGAATGAAGCGTTGCCGCCCATGACACACTTTATACTCCCAGGGGGGCATCAAACCGTGTCAGTTTGTCACGTAGCCCGCTGTGTGTGCCGCAGGGCCGAGCGTCTTGCCACCGCGCTTTATGAAATTGAACCTTTTGAGGAGCAGGTGCTGCAGTATCTTAACCGCCTAAGTGACTATCTTTTTGTGCTGGCACGAAAGTTGTCTCATGACTTACAGGTGAAAGAAGTTAAATGGATTCCACAAAAGAATTCCTAAAATTGATTTCAACCAGTTTCTCTGCAGAAGTCCTCTATTTTTAAAGGAATTACAGTAGATACCACGTTCTTAAAATTAGTGATAAAAAGATGAATTTTTTCTTGACTTTCTCGTCAAAAAAATTATTTTTGCAAAAATTTAAACCGATTAACCGATGTATTGGACATTAGAATTAGCATCCTATCTTAGCGATGCACCATGGCCCGCCACAAAAGATGAGTTAATTGATTACGCCATCAGGACGGGTGCTCCCCTGGAGGTTGTCGAAAACCTACAGGCGATTGAAGATGAAGGGGATTCCTATGATTCAATAGAGGAAATCTGGCCAGATTACCCTACAGATGAGGATTACCTCTGGAATGAAGATGAATATTAAAAGCACACCACAATAAAAGCAGAAAAAAGTCTCAGATTTGAGGCTTTTTTTTTGCTTAACTTTGAAATATTAAATACCACAAAAACATATGAGTTTTTTAGATACCGTATTGAAAGTTTTTGTCGGCGACAAGTCTAAAAAAGACATTAAGGAAATTCAGCCTATAGTCAACAAGATACTCGCTCTCGAAAAAGAATTTGAAGCTCTTAGCCTGGATGAACTGCGCGAAAAGACAGTTACTTTCAAAACAAGGATCAAAGATGCACTTAAGGAGGTGAATGAACAAATTGCCAACCTTAATACTGAAGCCGATGCATCTGAAGACATTACCCGCAAAGAAGATATCTACGCCGAAATAGACGCCTTAAAAGAAAAGTCTTACGAAATTTCTGAAGGTGTACTTAACGAGATTCTCCCCGAGGCCTTTGCCACTGTAAAGGAAACTGCCAAACGATTTAAAGACAATCCACAGCTTAAGGTCACAGCATCAGCTTATGATCGTGAACTTTCTGCAGAAAAAGATTATGTCAATCTCGATGGCGATTATGCCGTGTGGAATAACTCGTGGGATGCAGCCGGGAAACCTATTACCTGGGATATGGTGCACTACGATGTACAGCTTATAGGCGGGGTTGCCATGCACCAGGGGAAAATCGCCGAGATGCAAACCGGGGAAGGTAAAACCCTTGTGGCAACGCTCCCCATGTACCTAAATGCCCTTACCGGCAACGGAGTTCACCTGGTAACGGTGAACGATTACCTGGCCAAGCGTGACAGCGCCTGGATGGCACCACTTTTCCAGTTTCACGGGCTTACAATTGATTGTATAGATTATCACAGGCCCAATTCGGCAGCACGTAGAAAAGCCTATAACGCCGACATCACCTACGGAACAAATAATGAATTTGGTTTCGATTACCTGCGTGATAATATGTCGCATTCTCCCGATGATCTTGTACAGCGCCCCCACAACTACGCGATTGTAGATGAGGTAGATTCGGTGTTGGTGGATGATGCCAGAACCCCATTGATCATTTCAGGACCAATTCCTAAAGGAGATATTCACGAATTCGATCAGTTAAAGCCTGCTGTTGCCAATATTGTTGAAGTACAGCGAAAATACCTTACCGGGGTTCTTGCTGAAGCTAAAAAATTAATCGCCGCAGGAGATACTGAAGAAGGTGGGTTAAAATTGCTTCGCGTGTACCGCGGACTTCCAAAGAATAAAGCGCTCATTAAATATTTGAGTGAAGAAGGTGTTAAGGCCTTACTTCAAAAAACAGAGAACAAGTACATGGCCGACAACAACCGGGAAATGCCGAAGGTTGACGCCGAACTGTACTTTGTGATCGAAGAGAAAAACAACCAGATTGATCTTACCGATAAAGGAATCGAATTCCTTTCTGGGAAAGATGATCCCGACTTCTTCGTAATGCCCGAAATTGGGATGGAGATCGCCAAAATCGAAAAAGAAGGCCTTTCCAAAGAACAAGAAGCCGAGAAAAAAGAAGACCTTTTCCGTGATTATAGCGTGAAAAGCGAGCGTATTCACACCATGCGCCAGCTCCTTAAAGCTTACACCCTGTTTGAAAAAGACACAGAATATGTGGTAATGGACAATAAGGTGAAGATCGTAGATGAGCAAACCGGGCGTATCATGGAAGGCCGCCGTTACAGCGATGGGCTCCACCAGGCAATTGAAGCCAAGGAGAGTGTAAAGATCGAAGATGCAACGCAAACTTTTGCTACAGTTACGCTTCAGAATTACTTCAGGATGTACAGTAAACTTTCTGGTATGACCGGTACTGCCGTGACCGAAGCCGGAGAATTCTGGGAGATCTACAAACTTGATGTGGTAGAAATTCCTACCAACCGCCCTATTGCCCGGCAGGATAAAGAAGACCTTGTTTACAAAACAAAACGTGAAAAATACAATGCTGTAATTGATCACGTGACCGATCTTTCAAGGGCCGGGAGACCTGTACTTATTGGTACAACTTCCGTAGAAATTTCAGAATTACTTAGTAGAATGCTTACGCTTCGAAAAGTTCCTCACAACGTATTAAACGCAAAACTCCATAAAAAAGAGGCCGATATTGTTGCCGAAGCCGGTAACAGCGGCGTAGTGACCATTGCCACCAACATGGCTGGTCGTGGTACCGATATCAAGCTTTCTCCTGAAGTAAAAAAAGCAGGGGGTCTTGCAATTGTAGGTACAGAGCGCCACGATTCGAGACGTGTTGACAGGCAGCTTAGAGGTCGTGCCGGTCGTCAGGGAGATCCAGGTAGTTCACAGTTCTACGTGTCTCTTGAAGATAATTTGATGCGCCTTTTTGGTTCAGAGAAAATTGCGAAGTTGATGGACCGAATGGGTCTCGAAGAAGGAGAAGTGATTCAACATTCCATGATCTCAAAATCTATTGAGCGCGCCCAGAAGAAGGTAGAAGAAAACAACTTTGGTGTACGTAAGCGTCTGTTAGAATATGATGATGTGATGAACGCACAACGCGAGGTGGTTTACAAGCGCCGTTACCATGCCCTTTTTGGGGACCGTTTACGCGTGGATATCGCTAATATGATCTATGATACTTCGGAAAATATTGCCGAAACCAACAAAATGGCGAGCGATTTCAAGAACTTTGAATTCGAGTTGATCCGTTATTTCTCCATGAGCTCTCCTATTACTGAAGAAGAGTTTGACAAAATGGACTTCCAGAAGATCGCACAGGTGATCTATAAAGCTGCTTATGAGCATTACCGCAATAAAATGAAGAGCAGTGCCGAAGCTGCCTACCCGGTGATCAAGCAGGTGTGGGAAGATAAGGGCAATAACTTTGAAAGAATTGCAGTTCCCTTTACCGACGGGGTGAAAACCCTGCAGGTGGTGACGAATCTGGAAAAAGCTTATGAAACTGAAGGAAAGCAATTAATCACCGATTTCGAAAAGAACATAAGTTTAGCCATTATTGATGATGCGTGGAAGACCCACCTTCGCAAAATGGATGAGCTTAAGCAGAGCGTTCAGCTGGCGGTGCACGAGCAAAAAGATCCGCTTTTGATCTATAAGTTTGAAGCCTTTGAGCTGTTCAAGGTAATGCTTGACCAGGTGAATAAAGATGTGATCTCCTTCCTTTTCAAAGGGGAACTTCCGGCACCAAACCCCGAGCAGATCCGCGAAGCGAGACAGACCCGAAGGAAAGAAAATGTGGAGACCTCAAAAGAAGAGATCCCTAATATGGACGAGAGAGCTGCACAGAGCAGGGCCGCAGGCCAAACTCAGCAGCGCCGCCCGCAGGTGACCGAAACCATTACCCGCGAACGTCCTAAAATTGGTCGCAACGATAAGATAACCATCAAGAACGTAATGACCGGTGAGAACAAGAGCATGAAGTTCAAACAGGCTATCCCGTTATTAGACAAAGGAGACTGGGTACTTGTTGATGAATAGGCAGTAATCAGTCGTCCGCTGACTCTAAATATTACATATTTCTCCCCTTTCTGAGGGGAGATGCCCGAAAGACAGAGGGATAAAGCCTGAAAAGCAAAATTGCTTTTCGGGCTTTATCTTTTTATTCTGCTTTATTTATTCCAATTTTCATTAAGTTTAAAGAACCAACTAAACTACAATGAGAAAATACCTTTTTGAAATCAAGTGGGCGATCATCTTTTCTGTGGCTATGATACTCTGGATGCTGGGAGAAAAACTCTTTGGCCTGCACGACGAATACATTGCAGAACATTCATTTTACACCAGCTTTTTTGCCATAGTAGCTATTGGTATTTACCTGCTCGCCCTCTACGATAAAAGGAAAAATTATTATAACGGGGTTATGAACTGGCAGGAAGGCTTTAAATCGGGAGCTTTTTTAACCCTTGGTATCGTGATCTTCTCCCCTTTTGTACAACTCCTAATAATTGAAGTGATCACGCCCGACTACTTCAGTCATATCACCGAATATTCTGTGGAAGCAGGAGAAATGACTCCGGAAGAAGCCGAAGCCTATTTCAACCCTCAAAACTACATTATTCAAAGTATGGTGTGGGCGGCAATAACCGGTTTGATCACAGCTGCTATTGTTGCGCTCATGTTGCGGCGAAAAGTACCAAATCCGCATCAGGTTAAAGGCACTACCCCATACAGGTAGATAAACAGGAAGATTGCAAAATCCTTCCGCAGGAAAATTATTAAAAGGACTGTAAGTAGATTCTTTTATTTCTTCTGAAAAAATTTTTAGAAGGGGTCTTAAAAATGCCATTTTTGAGCCCCCTTTTTAACAGGACATTGGCAGGAAAAAATTCAGCTGCTGCTTAACTTCATGGAACAACCCTAAAAAAGTATCCAATGAAAATTGAAGACAACGAGAAGAAGATCAAACTGGCCGAAGACCAGGGCAAGGCATATTCTGCAGCGCTGGACTATATGAAGGAAATGGATAACCATGCCGAAAAAGAGGTAGATGATTATATTATTAGCCTTGCTTCAGAAGAAGCCGAAGGCACCTACCAGCTGCAAGACGGGAAATTAAAATGGAATACGCCCGAAGAAGGCTTTAACACGCATCTTGAAATCGTGGTGCGAGATAAACACGATAAACGTTTTATTCCCGGCCTAAAAATCCGCGGTAAAGTACTTGATGACCAGGGAAAGGAGATCATAGAAACAGATTTTCCATTTTTATGGCATCCGTTCCTGTTGCATTACGGCGCATTCTTTAAAATTCCGAAGGAGGGAAAATATAACGTTCAGCTTGAAATCCCGGCTCCCGAATTCCACAGACATGATGAGATCAAAGGCAAGCGATTTGAAAAGGATGTACAGGTAGAGATCGAAATTGAAATGGAAACCGGCAGAGAACCTCATGGTCCCGAATAACCTCTAGATTTAATTCCCATGCAGGAAAAACAACTTCATTCCGGCAAGAAAAATCTCTTTTTCAACAAAGATTATATTTCCGAATTTGTTTACGGCGGTATTGACGGTGCTATTACCACTTTTGCCGTAGTCGCCGGGGCCGAAGGAGCAGATTTGGGAATTCAGGTTGTGGTAATTCTGGGAATGGCCAATCTTATTGCTGATGGCTTTTCTATGAGCGTGGGAAATTTCTTTTCAACAAAGACCGAAAGAGACACTTTTGAGCGCCATAAACAAATAGAATACTGGGAAGTAGAAAATCTTCGGGAAAAGGAAATACAGGAAATACGTGAAATTTATGCTGCAAAGGGCTTTAAAGGCGAACTGCTCGAGCAAGTAGTTGAAGTAATTACGGCCGATAAAGAGGTGTGGGTAGACACCATGATGAAAGAGGAACTGGAAATGGTGAAAAGTGATAAAACCCCTTACAAAACTGCAGGCATGACCTTTTTTAGCTTTGTAATAGTAGGGTCGGTCCCACTTCTTTCATATTTCTTTGCAGGCAGAGGGCCTGCCATTGATGAAGAACTCTTTCCCTTTTCCTGCATCCTCACAGCAGTAGCCCTTGCTATAATTGGTAGTTTAAAGAGTATTGTGACCGAAAAGAACCTCTTTTTTGGCATTTTAGAGACCCTCTTTCTGGGAGGAATAGCTGCTTTTCTAGCCTATTTTGTAGGAGATGTGCTTGAGAAAATGTTTGTAAACTTCTAATTGTTTTCTAAGACTTTAAATTCTTAACAACTCATTTTTTATTCTTAAATTTTACTGAATATTCTATTAAAAATCAGCTATTTAACAATAGATTGGCAGATCATAATCTGTTTCTGTAGTTATCTTCGAACATATAAAATTGACAACTATGGAAGATCGTTACTCTAAATTTAAGAAGTTGAACTGGCTGCTTACAGAGAGTTTTGAAGCAGAGCGTATATACTACAACGCAAGTGAAGATGTACAGCAAGTGGAGCTGAAGCGATTTTTCAACCACGAGACTGTAAACAGGAATCGCTTTAGCTACGAAATTTCGGAACAACTGGTACAGGCGGGCATAGAACCTGCAAGAGATTGGGTGCAAAAAGGAAATCTTGATCGTGACTGGCGGGAAGAGAGAAAAGCCCTTGTAAAAGCCAAACCTTTAAAACTTCTGAAAAAATGTCGAAAAAAGGATCAGGAAAACCTGGAAATTTATAATGAATTACTGGAAAAGAAAGCTTTACCAAAAGAGATCCTCAAGCTTCTGAAAAAACAAAAAGAAACCATTGAAAATGCTGTGGAGAAATGCCAGAAGTATGAATCTGGTGAAGAAGCTTTAGACCCTTCCAACCAGCCACGAGTCCGCAAACTGAAGGCGGTATAAACTAACTTTCCGGTATATTTCTAAATGAGGTCGGGATATAAAATGTGAGCTTCCGGTGGAAAATCGCTATCTTTAATCTATGCAAAGTACGTTTAGAAAAGGTCTCGCCGGACTATTTGTAGTCCTGGGGGTTGTAATGCTTATCTACATAATTTATAAAAATAACACCAAGTCTTATAGTCCTGAAGATACTGTAGAATATAACAGTGGCGATCTACACCTTGAAGTCTTTTACAACAGACCTTATAAAAAAGACAGGGAAATCTTTGGCGGCCTTGTACCATACAACGAAGTGTGGCGAACAGGAGCAAACGAAGCTACCACCTTTACAACTTCAAAAGATATTCTCGTAGATGGTTCGCCGCTTCCCGCCGGCACCTACACCCTATGGACGATCCCGATGGAAGATTCGTGGAAGGTTATTTTTAATTCTGAAATGTACCCCTGGGGTATTACGGCAGACAAGCTTCCGTCACGTGTTGCAGATTATGATGTGCTTACCATTGAAGTTCCTGTTCGAAAGCTGAAAAACCCCGTAGAACAATTCACCATAAATTTTGAAAACCAGCGCGAATTCATCAATTTAAATCTGGCATGGGATCAAACCCTCATACGTGTTCCAATAAGAAATCCGGAGACACTGCAACGAGTAAGAGCTTTCTAAAATGGCATTTTTGAGAGGTGATTTTGTTAGATCTCGAGGCTTTGGAAAAAACATTAATTCTCCTTTCAAATCAACATCTTTACTCTACTAAGCACGATTCATTAAAGCACTTACTTTATCTTCAGCAGTAAGTTAGGATTAGGACAGTTATTCAGGAAGAAGTCCAGCTCTTTTTTGTTGGCTACACCGGGATAGTCCCCTGCTTTTCCCTGCAAATCAAGAATTATCTGAAAATGTAGATGGGCGGCGTAATTGCCATTTTCAGAAGCGTCACCTAAAGCAGCGATTTGCTCTCCCTGCCTCACTGCCAGGCCCACTGCTAATCCTTCTAAAGATTTCTTTTGAAGATGGCCATAAAGGGTGTAAAAGTGCTTTCCTTCAGCCTCATGTTCAAGAATGATCGTAGGGCCGTAATCCCCAAAGTTGTCGTTATTCCGGAAGCTGTGGATCTTCCCATCGAGCACCGCCAGGACTGCAGTACCCGCCGGAGCCCAAATATCAACTCCAATATGTCTGTTCCTTATTAATTCCTCATCTTCAGCCGAAGAAAACAATTTGCTGCGCTTGTAAAGTCCGCGGTGTTCGTTATAGCCGCCCCAGGCTACTTTTCCACCTTTCTTCCGAAGAAATGTTTCTATATACTGCTGGAAAGCTTCCGGGGAATCTAATTGCTCTTGTGTCAATTCAGCATTATTAACCGAAAGATCGACGTGCTGATAATCTTCCAAAGAAAAACCGGCATCAATTACAGGTGTAAATCCTGTAGTGAGGCCGGTTAGAAAATGAGCATCTGGCATGATGTTTTTTGCCAAAAATAAATTACTTCAGCACAACATCACTAAATTTTGCAAAGATATTTATCGCTGCTCCCGCATTCTGGCTTCCATTGTAGCCCTTCAGTTTTTGATTATCGTAGGAGTTACTTGAAGTCAGATTGAGTCCTTTAGGGTATTTCACTGCGCTATTGGTTCCATTGTATGTAAAGTTAAAAGCACTTTCGGGCAGGTCGAGGATAAGGTCTGAATTCTCCAAAGTAACGTCCAGACTTTTAAACTTAGGAGACACTTTGTCGATCTTAAGCTCTCCAAAAGTTCCTGAGAGAATTCCTGTCTCCCCCAATTCTTTAAGGTAAACACTACTGGAATTGGAATCGAGCTTCAGGCTCTCGGCTTTTTCAATTTTAAGATCCTGCACATAAGCGGCATTGAGAACGCCATACTTCCAGCTCTTGATCATCACAGGAGTATACGCAACTCTAAAATTGGTATTTTCCCCTGCTATTTCTGCAGCATTGAACTTTGAATGTGAAACCTCTCCTCTTAGATTGTTTGTGGTGCCGGCAAGCTTTACCTCCCCGTGGCGCACCTTTAGTTTAAGCTGTCCAGACCTCGGAATTTTAACCTTCAGCACTTTTTTAGCCATGTTATGGTCTTTGAGCACAATAACATTTGCCCCTGATTTAGGATTTTGATTGCGAGCTTCTTTTTCAATATTGGCAGCCCAGGCTTCCATTTCCTTTCCAAAACTTTCACCCCACTTTTCCATATCTTTTTCGAAGGTCTTTCCCCAGGCTTCCATCTCCTTCTCAAAGTCTTCGCCCCAGGCCTCCATTCTCATTTCATGCTTTTTCCAGAGCACAGAATCCTTTTCAAACTTTTGGGCCCATTCTTCCATGGCTTTTTCAAAGTCTTTCCCAAAATTCTTTTCCATCTGTTTCTCGAACTTCTCCATATATTTCTCGCCATCTTTTTGGTACTGTTCGTAGTCAAAATTGATATTCCCCACACTCGCATAAAATTCTGGCGGCAGTGGCGGGTTTGTCGCGAGGCTCTCGAGCATTGGTCCCATCATTTCGGTGAGGGGCGCTATCATTTCGGGTAATTTTGCAAGTGGTGCCTGCAGGGCAGCCATATTAAAATCTCCCGGGCCGCCTGGCGTAGCTTCAGAATGTATCCTTACTTCTGAAGCCGATCCATCTACATCAAGCCTCCAGCTTTGCAGCATCTTGTTCTGGTCCTCACTGCCACCTTCGAGAAAGGCCGAAACCTGCACTTCGTTCCTGTCCCAATACTCCACGTCAATATGCGTGTGGCGGGCGTTAATATTAACGGTTACATCCTTATTCGTCTTAAACGTTTTATTTAGTTTACTCGTTTGCGCCAGGCCAGCGGTTGCACAAAGCAGCGCAATAATTGCTGTTTTAAGCTTTGTAGTTTTCATTTCCCTGTATTTTTGATTGATTGACATCTTTAATTTTATTCTTCAGTTTGTACAATAGCTCCAGCCTAAGCTGCAGGTTGGAGATCAAAGCCTCAACACTGCTTTCGGTAAGGCCGGTTTCACTAATTTCGGCATTCAACTTTTTGTATTCCTGGTCAAGACCTGCCAGTTGTGTCATAAAAGAATCTACTAATGCCTTATTTGATTCATTCACATCCAGTTTTGCAAGCTCAATATTGAGGCTTGCCAGGTAGAAATTCTCAATCTTCCTGAACTCGGGAGATTCATCGCTAAGCTGATATTCTTTGGTTACCTCGATTTCCTCTTCCTTTTCCTGTTCAACCTCTGCGGGAGCATCGGTGATCTCATTTCCGCTAAAAGTTCCTTTATTATTAAGGAAGAAGAAGCCTACACCCAGTGCTACGACCAGCACGGCAGCTATTTTGAGGAAAAAGAAACTCCTGTTAGAAGATTTTTCCTGTTTATTCTCCGGAAAATGCTCTTCCAGCCTCGCTTCAAATCTATTACGATGTCCTCTTGGGGGTTGAGAAGGCAACGACTTGTCTTCCTGCAACATCTTTCTAATATCCTGTGCCATATCTTTTCTCTTTTAATTCGTCCTGTAATTTTTTCTTTCCGCGGTGAACAAGGGTCCTGGAAGCAACCTGCGAAATGTCGAGTATTTCTGCAATTTCCTGATGGTCATAACCCTCCAGCAGATACAACATCAACGGGTATCTGTATTTTTCGGGCAATTGCTGCATCGTCTCCTTCACCTCTTCAATACCTACCCCGTCCTCAACATTCCAGTTCTCTTCCTCTTCAACCGTTCCCAACACCTGTTCATTGATCGCAACCATCTCCAGCTTTCGGGCTTTTAATTTATCGAGACATTTATTTATCACGATCCGTTTAAGCCAGGCCCCAAACGATACCTCGCCTGTAAATTGTGCCAGTTTTTGAAAAGCCTTTATAAAAGCTTCCTGCATGGCATCTTCAGCTTCAAACGGATCATTTACGAACCTCAGGGCCACATAGTACATGCCGTCGCAATACTTATTGTAGAGCTTGAGCTGGGCTCTGCGGTCATTTTGTTTGCAAGCCTCTATTAATTGATGTTGTATCAAAATAACTTCAGTTTGGTTGGGTTTCACTTTAAAGACGACAGGAAACAAGTCGCGTTGCAAAATTTATCACTAAATGTAGATTTTTTTCTTAATACCTGCGGAAGAGTGGCGGGTTGCGAGTTGCGGGTTGTGAGTTGCGGGTTGTGAGTTGCGGGTTGCGGGTTGCAGGTTGCGGGTTGCAGGTTGCGGGTTGCAGGTTGCGAGTTGCGAGTTGCGAGTTGCGGGTTACGAGTTGCGGGTTGCAAGAGGTGCTGAAAATGGCATTTTTAGAAGGTAATACTGCGGAAGAGGTTCGGGTTGAAAATTTTTCCAGTTGCAGGTTGCGGGTTGCGGGTTGGACGTTTCGGGTTGCGGGTTTAGACCGGTTGCAAGTTCCTTGTTGTTATTTCGAAGGAGCTTTTTTCACGACTGAAGGATCTCTTCTGGAATGGAAAAATGTCGGTTGTAAAAAGGTCAGGAAGAGGTGCTGAAAATGGCATTTTTGGAAGGTAATACTTCGGAAGTGTTGCGGGTTACGGGGTACGGGTTTAGCCCGGTTGCAAGTTGCTGATGTCATTTCGAAGGAGCTTTTTTAAGACTGCGAAATTTCTTCTGAAATGGGAAATTGTCAGTTGCGAAGAGGTCAGAAAGAGGTGCTGAAAATGGCATTTTTGGAAGATAATACTGCGGAAGAGGTTCGGGTTGCAAGTTGCGGGTTTACCCTGTTGCATGTTGCAGGTTACATGTTTTGTCCTGCTACAGGTTTCTGTTGTCATTTCGAAGGAGCTTTTTTAAGACTGAGAAATTCCTTCTGACATGGGAAATTGTCAGTTGCAAAAAGATCAGAAAGAGGTGCTGAAAATGGCATTTTTGGAAGATAATACTGCGGAAGAGGTTCGGGTTGCAAGTTGCGGGTTTA
>NZ_JAPJDA010000006.1:0-8353 GCF_026241755.1 Salinimicrobium profundisediminis | reverse complement strand
ATGTTGCAGGTTACATGTTTTGTCCTGCTACAGGTTTCTGTTGTCATTTCGAAGGAGCTTTTTTAAGACTGAGAAATCTCTTATGGAATGGAAAATTGTCAGTTGAGAAGAGATCAGAAAGAGGTGCTGAAAATGGCATTTTTGGAAGGTAATACTGTGAAAAAGAGGCGGGTTGCGAGTTGCAGGTTCCGGGTTTTTCAGTTGCGGGTTGCAGGTTGCGAGTTGAGTGATCTCTACTCCAGGTCAACAACTAAAATCAACTTATAAAGTCGATTTCATTTTGTAACTCTAATTTCCGATCGTCCTTCTAATTTCGTAACTCTAATTTCGCGTCGTATTTCTAACTTCCACTGAGCAACTTCAGGATCTCCTGCTCTACTTCAGCTGTATTCCACTTTTCTTCTATGCCAGGTAATTTCATCACTTTATCCATTATAGCAGCTTGTTTGTCGCCCAATTCAAGGGCTTCAGCATAAGGGGATTCAGAAAAAGTTACACGGGAATAAACCGGGAGCCAGGATTCGGGGTGCTTTTCAGCAAAATGTTTTTCGATCTTCTTCCGCAGAAGAAATTTTTGATCGGCTGTTTTGCTACTCATTTCAAGAAAATTACGGTGACTCAACTCGGCAATAGCATCGGCATTCGGCTTTCTAAGCGCCTGATAATTTGCGAAGATCTGCTCCCAGTCATCTCCAAACTCTGTTTCAAGCCGACTTAATTCTGAAATATCTTCAAAACCTGCATTCATGCCCTGCCCGTAAAAAGGCACTACGGCATGGGCCGCATCTCCAACCAACGCAATCTTGTCATAATACGTCCACGGAAAACACTTCACGGTGACCAGCGCACTTGTAGGATTCTTGAAGAAATCGCTGGTAAGGTTGTAAATTTCATCTTTGATATCGGGAAAGAATTCACTGAAGAATTTTTCGGCTTTAGCTTCGGAAGAAATGGTCTCAAAAGAATGCTCGCCCTCAAAAGGCAGAAAAAGGGTGCAGGTAAAACTGCCATCAAGATTTGGCATGGCAATTAACATGAACCTGCCTCTTGGCCAAATATGAAAGGAATTTTTGTCGAGTTTGTGAGAACCATCGGCATTGGCGGCGATTCTAAGCTCCTTGTAGCCCACATCTACAAAATGCTGGGAATAATTGAACCTGCTTTGGCGCTGCATTTTGTGCCGTACCCGTGAGAAAGCACCATCGGCCCCAAAAATAAGATCGAAATTATACTCCTGCCAGTTACCTTTTTCAGATTCACCGGTATACAGCTTTGCTTCGGCAAGATCTACATCCCACACTTTTTCTTCAAACCTGAACTCGGCTCCTGCTGCTTCGGCAAGATCTATCATCTTTCGGTTTAACACTCCGCGGGAAATAGAATAGATCGCCTCTCCTTCCTGCCCGTACTTCTGAAAATAAACCGGACTGTTATTTACGTGCATTGCCCGCTGATAAAGGGGAATTGCCAGTTCTCTCACTTTTTCTTCAATACCTGCCTCACGCAGGGCTTTCCACCCGCGATTGGACATGGCTAGGTTTATGGAGCGGCCAGAGAATTCAACTGTCCGCACATCGGGCCGTCTGTCAAAAACAGTAATATTATGTCCTTTTTTTCTAAGGTGTAAGGCAAGCAAAGACCCTACGAGTCCTGTACCTACAATGGCAATGTTCTTTGAGTGCTGCATGTTACCGGCGAAAATACTACTTTTTGAATTATTGAGAGTTGCGTTGAGCGCATTCGCCTGCACATCTTCTGGCTTTTCAAGACTACAATTACAATGGCGGGTTAAGATCTACCTGTTGATGATATACTATTATATGTACCAATGTTTTGATATGAACGCTGGAAGAGCGGTGGAATAAAGGGATACAGATGGCAGATTATGAGATTGATATTATTAAAATTAAATCATCTATATTTTTTTAACTCAAAATCTTCTGAAGGGTTAAACCTCCGTTAAAGTAGATTATTGAGATTAAAGCTTTTGTACTTTTAATAAATAATCTGTGAAAAACCGACTTAGAAATACAGATTTTAGGTGAATAACCATGAAAAACTAACCAGCTACCAGGTGGTAGCACAAATTAATCAATTATGAGAGACCTAGTTTGGCTTATTATCGTTTTATTAATTATTGGATGGTTAATAGGCTATTTCGCCTTTCCAGACCTTGGAAGCATAATCCATATTTTGATCGTGATCGCAGTAATCCTGATCATATACAAACTCCTTACAGGAAGAAGTCTGTAGAAAACAGAGGCCGCCTCGGTAAATATTGAGAAGAAGAATACCTCTATCATCTTCTGGTGATTTTGGATCTTTCTTGTCTTTATTTGAGGCGGTCTCTCAGTTTATGCCTTTTTTGTTAATGCTAAGTTCATCACGGCAAAAATGGAATTAGAGTGGGCAATAGGCAGTAAGTTTTATTCGAAACTATATAATAATGTAAGTTGGTTTTGAGCCTCGGCAAAGACCATAAATCTGTGTCAGTAAGGGAAGTTTGTCTTAAACCCTCGGCCCGGATTACAAATCCGCGCCAGTACTGGAAGTTTGTTCTGAACCTCGGCACAGATTACAAATCTGCGCCAGCAATGAAAGTATGAATTGGTGTGCACATCTGCGGCCGCTCAGTTTTTCTGGTCATAATTAATCCTTAGTCATTAAACTTTAATCATTAAAAAAATGTGGAACCTTAAAGGACAAACCGCAGTAATCACCGGCGGATCAAAAGGAATTGGCAGGGCAACTGTTGAGGAATTTCTCAAGTTGGGTGCAGAAGTGCTCTTTACCGCAAGAAATGCAGATGACATTCTAAAGGTAGAAGATGAATATACAGCTCAGGGTCATGTAGTAAAAGGAATAGTTGCTGATGTCACCAAGGCCGAAGACCGCAATAAAATTGCTACGTGGACACTGAATAACTGGAAAGCAGTGACTATCCTGGTAAACAATGCCGGAATAAATATTCGGAAAAAAGCTACAGATATTTCTGAAGAAGAGCACCGGCAGGTACTGGAAACGAATCTGATTTCACCTTTCCTCCTTGCTCGCGAATTGTATCCGCAACTGGTAAAATCCAAAAACGGAAAGATCATCAATATTTCTTCGGCTGCCGCGACTCAGGATGTTGGCACCGGCACGCCATATGCTATGGCAAAAGCCGGACTTTTACAACAAACCAGAAGTCTGGCTGTGGAATGGGCACGAGACCATATTAGAGTCAATGCGGTTTCACCCTGGTACACACGCACTCCTCTAACCGATTCGGTACTGCAGGGAGAGCGAAAAGAAATGATCTTGCGACGTACTCCGCTCCACCGTATTGCAGAACCCGAAGAAATAGCATCAGTCATCGCATTTTTGGCTATGGATCAATCTTCTTTTATTACGGGACAAAATATAGTCGCTGATGGCGGTATGAGTGTGAAAGCACTTTAAAGTAAGATCTTAGAATTCAGACTTTAGAAGTTAGAAGTACGAAAAAATATTTGTTGCAGGTTACAGGTTACAAGTTGACACTGTTGCGGGTTGCGGGTTGCGGGTTGCGGGTTGCGGGAAATTCTAACATTGAGTCCGACCAAAGGGTGGATTAGTCGAAGTATTTCCTTTTCCCGTTTTACCCCTCCCGATGGCTATCGGAACTAAAAGTGAGCCGGGAAAAGAAGTAGGCAGTGCGCAGTTTTTAGTTGGCAGTCTTTTTTTCAACTGTTTAGCATCTTTACGTCTTGACGAAGGAGCTGACAAGGCGACTGAAGCAATCTCCCCCTTGGATGTAGTACATCTCCATCTGTTCTAGTTTTGATAATCGTCACGAATCACAGATCCGCGCCAACAGCTGGTGTCTTTTCCTATTTTTGGAGAGTTTGTTGAAGTCTCCAAAAACTGATTCTTTATCCGTTCCCAAGAAAATAAGGAACTGCTTCAATAAAAACCAGAACCTAAACGGCCTACGAAAAATTGACGACAAATTTGAAGTGAAAGCAGCGTGAAATTTTAGGCTGTTTGAGCTTATGCGATTCTATCTCGAAACTATTTTATCCTGGCGAGTTCCTAAAATTTAGCTGCTGAACAAAAAATTTAGTAAGCCTGGATTTTTTTGCTTCTTTTTTCCATTGATGAAAAAAGAAGAGGATTCATTTTCGATAAACATACACACTTATAGGTTCTGCTCGTCCAATTGTCGGAGAAATTGATCTTCTACCATGTTACCCCTCACTTTATTCTCAAGTTTTGGAAGAAGCCTTTTGCTATTAGCTTTATCTTAATAGTGGATTGCGAAATTTTGGCTTGAAAATCGTGCTTTTTAGTTTATCGATTAACCAATCCCCAATTCACAAATTAAATAATTCCCATTTTCATATCTTTATCCAGTACCAACTCATATTCAAAATGAAAAAAACACTTCTCTTCCTTCCCCTCCTTTTTTTAATTATCTCCTGCAACAATCAGAAAAAAGAAACTACTATAGTTGAGCAAATTGCAGAAGCTAATGGTTTTGAAAACTGGAACGATGTCGAAGAAATCCGTTACACTTTTAACGTAAAAGTAAATGACAGCCTTAGAACCAGCAGGGCATGGACGTGGAAACCTAAAACACATGAAGTCAGCCTTAATACTGCCAATAACACCGTCACCTATAACCATGAGACAGAAGCAGCTGCAAATGAGAAGATCGACCAGCAGTTTATAAACGACCAGTACTGGCTATTATTCCCATTCCACCTGGTATGGGATGATATGGAGTGGGAGCACACAAAGGAGGCTACCGCACCAATAAGTGGTGAACAAATGCAGCGGGTAACAGTGAAATATCCCGGCGAAGCAGGTTATACTCCCGGCGACATGTACGAGATCTATTTTGGAGAAGATAATATGATCAGGGAGTGGGTATATCTATCGGGTGGCAGCAGGGAAAACCCTTTTGCCACTACCTGGGAAAATTACGAAGAGCATAGAGGAATTCCCATCGCAAAAACACATCGGAACAAAGATGGAAGTTTCGAGCTTTTCTTTACGGATGTTAGTGTTGAATAACAGAGACATCAGACTTTAAAGTCTAGATATTAAAGAGATTTTTAGCAAAACCGTTGGCCATTGGTCTTCCTTGCATTTTTGCGGAACAATTTCAAATCTTCAATTTTATAAATCCTCGTCTCTTGCTTCTTGATACTTATTCCTTTTTAAAGTAATCCTTCAAAACCTGACCAAACTTCCACATGTCCTCATAAGAACAATAAAAAGGCGCCGGCGCTAACCTAATCACATTAGGTTCCCGCCAGTCGGTGACCACGCCGTTCCTCATTAAATAATGAAAGAGTTCTTTGCCCTGTCCGTGTAGAAAAACCGATAACTGCGTTCCCCGCTCTTGCGGAGTGATAATTTCGAAATTGCAGTGTACTTCCCGCGCAATTTCCTGTAATATAAACTCAAGGTATGCGACGATCCTGTTTCGTTTCTCAATTAAAACCGCCATTCCTGCTTCTTCAAACAATTCCAGGGAAGCCAGGTACGGAGCCAGAGCCAACACAGGGGCGTTAGAAATTTGCCAGGCATTGGCATTGGGCTCGGGTTGAAATTCAGGTTCCATTAAAAAACGACGGCCTTTATTATGCCCCCACCAGCCCTCAAAACGCGGAATATCTTTCTGCCCGTGATGCCGCTCATGCACAAAACATCCTGAAGCATTTCCCGGGCCGGCATTCATATATTTATAGCTGCACCAGGCAGCAAAATCAGCACCCCAATCGTGCAGATTTAATTCTACATTGCCAGCGGCATGTGCGAGGTCCCAACCAACAAAGGCTCCCACCTCTTTTCCGGCTTTGGTAATCGTTTCCATGTCCAGAGCCTGCCCATTATAATAATTCACTCCGCCCATGAGCACCAAGGCGCACTCCTCTCCTACTTCGTTAATCTTTTGCAGAATATCTTCGGTTCTAAAATGATGTTCTCCATTTCTTTTCTTCACTTCCACAATAGCTTCATCCGGCTCTAATCCATGAAACCGCACCTGACTCGCAATCATATACTGGTCACTTGGAAAAGCCTTCTCCTCCATAATGATCTTAAAACGTTTTGAAGTTGGACTGTAAAATGAAACCATCAATAGGTGTAAATTGACGGTTAGGGTATTCATAACCGTAACTTCCGAAGGTTTTGCCCCGACTATGGGAGCCAGTTTTTCTGAAAATCTTTCGTGATAATCCCACCATGGCTTCTCTGCCTGAAAGTGACCTTCTACAGCCAGACCGGCCCAATCGGTCATGATCTCATCCACGTATTTCTTTGCGTTCTTTGGCTGCAAACCCAGGGAATTCCCGGTAAAGTAAATGACATCTTTGCCGCCTACCTTCGGAAAATGGAACTTATCGCGGTATTCTTTTAGAGGATCTTGTTGATCAAGTTGTTGGGCGCAGTCTAAGGTGTTTTGGAAGTGCATTGATAATTTTTTACCAAATGTAAGAATTAGTGAAGAAGTGACGTAGTGAAGAAGTGACGAGATATTTTATGGTTTAGCTAAAAAGGTAATTATATGTATCAGATCTTTATATTAGCTACAACAGATAACCTATTAAAAAACAATCAGATGAAATCACATCAAGATCTTACTGTTTATCAAGAATCTATTGATTTAGTTGTAATTACTTACCAGATAACTAAAAATTTCCCTCCCGAAGAAAAGTTTGGCATCACCAGCCAAATAAGAAGATCTGCAGTCTCCATACCTTCTAATATTGCTGAAGGTGCCGCAAGACAATCAAAAAAAGATTTCAGTAGGTTTCTATATATTTCATTAGGTTCATTAGCCGAGTTAGAAACTCAGCTCGAAATTTCTGTACGATTAGAATATTTGAAAAAAGATAATCTTTTAAATGAGGAACTTATTTATATCCGAAGAATGTTACTCAAACTTATTAAAAATTTAAAAGAGTAACACAAGAAATGAAGTACCGAGTGATCTAGATTTTACTTTATCACTCCGTAACTTCATTACTACATCACAATTTCCTCCTACTAATCGTCAGCCCATCTCTAACGGGCAACATCACCGTCTCTAACCGCTCATCTTCTGCCAAAAGTCGATTGTATTCTAGTAAAGCCTGAGTCGATTCATCGTCTTTCTTCACCGGCTCCACAACTTTTCCACTCCACAGCACATTATCAGATAAAATTACGCCTCCAGGACGCAGCTTTTCCATTATTTGCTGAAAGTAAACCGGATAATTTGGTTTATCGGCATCAATAAAGACGAGGTCAAAATCTTCTTCCAGGGCTGGAATAATTTGGGTTGCATCTCCTAAATGCTGAACGATCTGTTCTTTCCAGGGAGAGGCCTCAAAATACCTTTTTTGAAGGTCCAGCAGTTCTTCGTTTATATCTATAGTATGCAAAATGCCGCCAGCTTTCATACCTTCTGCCAGGCACAAAGCGGAATATCCCGTATAAGTCCCAATTTCGAGGATGTTCTGCGGATTGATAAGCTTTGACAACAGGCTTAGCAGCCGCCCCTGGTAATGCCCGCTCAACATTCGGGGTTGCAGTACTTTCTGATTGGTTTCTCGGTTTAATTGCTGTAACAATTCAGGCTCTTTGGCTGAATGCTGAACGACGTAATCGTCTATCTCTTGGGGCAAAAAATGCATGTGGAAGTACGAAAATTAGAAGTTAGAAGTACGAAGATAAAAATCCAAAGCTCATTGGCAGTTAGCTTTTAGCTATTGCTGAAATATAATGTCCGGATTTAACAAAAAACCAGTTGTGAGCAAAATTAAAATTTAATGCTGGAAAATTTATTACCTGATATCTGAAGTGATTGTAATTTAGTAACTGCCTACTTTAGACTGCACATTGTCTACTGAATTAAAACCTTCTTTTAACACTTCCCGTAAGCTCCTCGATCTCCTCTTTCACTTTGTCCACCTCTTTTTTCACATCGTCTCCTATAGAAGTATCCATTCCATGTTTTTCGGCGCTGCGCATTACTTCAGACTTAATGTCTTCTGTGGCATTTTTAATGCTGCGCATCCCCTTACCCAAACCTCGGGCAATTTCAGGGATCTTATCGGCACCAAATACCATCACAAGAATAAACATGATAAAGGCGATCTCGGCACCACTAATAAATAACGGAAGTGTTTGCATACGTTGCAAATATACTTACTATTCCAATCACTAAAAAAGTCAGCTTGTTAAAAACTTTTCAGCAATTTTCAGAATGAGTCTTCAGTAAAAATAAATTCCAGCCTATTGAGTTTTATAAAATTAACCGCATAAAAAAAGAGGCTGTCTGAAAAGTAATTTTTAGGCGGCTTTTTTGTTGGTAGATATTTAAAGGAGTGGTTTTTTCACC
>NZ_JAPJDA010000069.1 GCF_026241755.1 Salinimicrobium profundisediminis | reverse complement strand
CAAAACGAAAATTTAAGAAGCAGTTGGAGACAAAGGATTCCTTCAAGCTGTGTCTGACTTCTTTAAGAACCTTATTGATTCAATCAAAAGCATTTTTTCATAAAGCACGGATAAACATTGCCTGGGGACTTTTTTCTCCAGGCTTCTTTGTCTATAATAAGGAAAGTAAAAGGTCCTATGGAATTCGGACGGCTAAATCGCTGATTCGATATAATATTGTACAGAGAGAAAGACACAGTGAAATAGCAGTCAAAATTAAATAAAAATGGCTGAATGCTTTATTTCTTGCGGTATAATCATTAAAATATGGATAACTACTTAAATAGAAAGGCTGATCCGAGTTTGGAACATAATTCAAATTTTATTCGAACCATTATAAAAGGAGACCTTGAATCCGGGAAACACAATAAAGTGATTACCCGCTTCCCTCCTGAGCCGAATGGCTACTTGCATATCGGTCATGCAAAATCAATTATTATTAATTTTGGATTGGCAGATGACTTTAACGGAAGAACAAATTTGCGCTTTGATGATACTAATCCGCTGAAAGAAGATCAGGAATATGTCGACGCTATTCAAGAAGATGTCAAATGGCTTGGCTATGAGTGGGACGACCTCCGCTATGCATCTGACTACTTTGAGGAAATGTATCAGCGCGCCGTTTTATTAATTAATAAAGGCAAAGCATATGTAGACGACTTAAACCAAGAGCAAATTCGCGAATACCGCGGAACTTTGACAGAGCCTGGAAAAGAAAGCCCATATCGAAATCGTTCGGCTGAAGAAAACTTATCATTATTTGAGCGCATGAAAAACGGAGAGTTTCAAAATGGAGATAAAGTGCTTCGCGCGAAAATTGATATGACTTCACCTAACTTAAACATGCGAGATCCTGTCATTTATCGGATTTCACATGCTACCCATCATAACACAGGCGATCAATGGTGCATCTATCCGATGTATGCTTTTGCACATCCGCTCGAGGATGCCATTGAAGATGTCACACACTCGCTTTGTACAACAGAATTTGAGGATCAGCGTCCATTGTATAATTGGGTGGTACAAGAATGTGAAATGGAAAGCCAGCCGCAGCAAATTGAATTTGGCCGTTTAAACTTAACCAACACGGTCATGAGTAAACGGAAGTTAAAGCTTCTTGTAGATGAAGGCATCACAGATGGCTGGGATGATCCCCGTATGCCAACGATCTCCGGCTTAAGAAGAAAGGGCTTTACTCCTGAAGCTATTCGAGAGTTTGTAAAAGAAACAGGCGTATCTAAAGGCAGCGGAGCAGTTGATGAGGCTATGCTAGAGCATTATGTGCGTGAGGATTTAAAATTAAAATCTCCTCGTACGATGGGAGTCCTTCGTCCATTGAAGGTTGTAATTACAAACTACCCTGAAGGCGAAAGTGAAATGCTTGAAGCTGAAATCAATCCTGAAAATCCGGAAATGGGCATGCGCCAAGTTCCCTTTTCACGAGAAATATATATTGAGCAGGATGACTTTATGGAGGATCCTCCGAAAAAGTACTTCCGTCTCTTCCCTGGCAATGAAGTGCGCTTAAAGCACGCATATTTTATTAAATGCCATGATGTCATTAAAGATGACGAGGGGAATGTCGTTGAAATCCATTGCACATATGATCCTGAAACAAAAAGCGGAACTGGCTTTACTGGCCGTAAAGTAAAAGGAACAATTCACTGGGTCGATGCAAACAGTGCGATCCCTGCAGAATTCCGTTTGTACGAGCCGCTTGTTCTCGACGAAGTGATGAAAGCAGCTGAAGAAGAAGGCGAAGATAAAATGTTCCTTGATTATATTAATCCAAATTCAATCGAAATTATTAAAGGATATATTGAACCGAATATGGAAAATGTTCAGCCACAGGACAAATTCCAATTCTTCCGCCATGGCTATTTCAATGTTGATCCAAAACACACTGCACCAGGAAACATTGTGTTTAACAGAATTGTTTCACTTAAGAGTTCTTTTAAGTTAAAATAATTGCGCAGCAATTAAAAAGAAGGTAACACTCTGCTACTGCCGAGGGATTACCTTCTTTTTTATGCTCTCAAAAGCAGCGTGGAGAAAATTCAATGCAACTGCTAATATGAAGTTTTCTTATGACCATCCATAATTCCTGTTATCCCATTCCTTTTTCGGCAATCCTGAGACAAAAGGATTGCCTTTTACATAATATCGAAGCAGCGCCGAAGTCCATATTCCCTTATTTGGAATACCAATACGAGGAGACTCAGCGATTTCTAATGGTGTTTTTTTATCTGCCTCATGAATATATAATTCGCAATTGCCTATGTTCT
>NZ_JAPJDA010000068.1:723-2348 GCF_026241755.1 Salinimicrobium profundisediminis | reverse complement strand
GCACTTCGCCACCTTCACGGATTTCTGTGAATGGTCCTAAAATGATAATACCAACGTTATTTTCTTCCAGGTTTTGTGCCATACCCATAACGCCGTTTGAAAATTCAACAAGTTCTCCAGCCATGACATTGTCGAGGCCATGAACACGGGCAATACCATCTCCAACAGAGATTACAGTACCCACTTCACTTACTTGAATTTCCGACTGATAGTTTTCAATTTGCTTCTTTATCAGTGCACTGATTTCTTCAGCTTTGATGCTCATGAGTTTCACCCCTATCTACGAATCTTATCCTAACAATTGACGCTCAAGACGATCTAACTTACCGCGCAGGCTTCCATCGAAAATAGTATTCCCAATTCGCAGCTTAATACCGCCCAGCAGATTAGTGTCTATAATATTGTCAATACGAAGTGATGTTTTTCCAATCTTTGCTGCAAATGTTGCTGATAAAGCTTGTTTTTCAGCGTCAGTCAATGGTCTTGTTGTATAAACCTTTGCTTCAGCAATTCCTCTAGCTTCATTTGCAAGTCCGATAAATTGATCTGCCACTTCAGCAATAATATCCTCGCGGTGGCGTTCAATTAATATCATTAATGTATTTACAACGAAAGCGTTTAACGAAGCAAAAGCATCCTTTACAATCTCTTTCTTCTTTTGAATAGAAATTTTCGGAGATTGAAATAGCATTTGGAATTCTTCGCTATTTTGAATGACATCTTTTACTACGAGTAACTCTTGCTCCATGCTCTCGATCAGCTGGTGTTCTTTGGCAAGGTCAAAAAGAGCAATTGCATAGCGTTTTGAAACCGCAGCGCTCTTCATCGTTTTTCCCCTGCCTCTTTAATATATTCATCAATTAACTGCTGTTGGTCTTCTGCAGTTAATTCTTTTTCGATAACTTTAGACGCAATTAAAACGGAAAGTGATGCTACTTGATCACGAATTGCCGCTACAGCCTGTTCCTTCTGCTGTTCAATTTCGAGTACAGCAGATTCTTTCAGACGCTGTGCTTCTTTTTGTGCCAATTCAGTAATTTCCTGGCCTTGGATGTCTGCTTGTTTCTTTGCATTGTCAATTAATGTTTGTGCTTCTGTACGAGCTTCTGTTAATAACTGACGCTGTTCGTCCAGATACTTTTTCGCCTCAACTCTGCTAGTTTCAGCTGCTGTAATTTCGTTTGCAATGTATTCTTCACGCTGCTGCATCATGCCCATTAATGGACCCCATGCAAACTTTTTTATTAAAAATAGCAATATAATAAATGTGAAGATTGTAAAAATGATATCTCCACCGGTAAATACACCAGAAGATGCCCCTAAGGCAAAACCATTTAATAGCACGGACGAGTTCACTCCCTTCAGAAATCTTCATCTGGAATCTAAGATAGTATCCATATTTCATTCGATAATTGATTCACTAATCCAAATATTAGGCATAAAGGAATGGCGAAGGTTCTTATCGATCGACTTCGCCATTTCTAATTTTATATACCGATTATTGACCCATTACCATAAACGCGATAACAACCGCCATGATTGGAATCGCCTCTACGAAAGCTACCCCGATGAACATTGTAGATTGAAGCATACCACGAGCTTCTGGCTGACGAGCGATTCCTTCC
>NZ_JAPJDA010000068.1:0-713 GCF_026241755.1 Salinimicrobium profundisediminis | reverse complement strand
GTACGAGAAACGATCATACCGTTACCTAAACCTGCACCTAATGCTGCTAAACCAATTGCGATTGCTGCTGCTATTGCACCCATTTTGTATTTCCTCCTTGAATTGTATATAGTTTATTTTTGTTTTGTTCAATAAGCTGAACATATAATATATTAATGGTCATGATTTACTTTATGAGACATGTAGACCATTGCTAACAGAGTAAAGATAAATGCTTGGATAGAACCGATAAATACGGAGAATCCTTGCCATACTACCGTTAATGGAATTGCTAGTATGGTTCCCCACCAGGTTGAGTATGCGAGGGAAGTAGAGAGTAGAGAAAGTAAAATTTCACCCGCGTAAATATTTCCATATAAACGAAGACCTAGTGTTAATGTGTTTGAAAATTCTTCTACAAGCTTCAGCGGGAACATAAACGCCTTTGGCCTAAAGAAGTCTTTACCATATTCTTTTAACCCTTTCATTTTCACACCATAGTAGTGTGATAGCGCGATCACCATCGCCGCAAGGGTTAATGTTATGATTGGATCAGCGGTAGGTGATTTCCACCATAGTTCATGGTCGAGGACTACAGCGAATGGCAGACCTAACATATTGGAAACGAATATGAACATAATAAGTGTGATTCCTAACACATGGAATCTTCCACCTGTTTTCCAATCCATTGAACTGTTAATAATGTTTTTAACGAAGTCCATAACCCACTCAAT
>NZ_JAPJDA010000067.1 GCF_026241755.1 Salinimicrobium profundisediminis | reverse complement strand
TACTTTTCGATTAGAATCAATTCATTTGAACGAACACATTGATAAAAAATTAATTGGAGTAGAAAAAGTTTCAGATAAAAATAATGGTTTATTAAATGAGAGAGAATTAGAAGAAAATATAGCTAGTAAAAATGTCTACTTACTTAGGTTAGATCAAAATAAAGTCCTTTATCAAAAACAGCCTCAAAAAGAAATTTCCATTGCTTCTTTAACTAAGATCATGACAACACTTGTTGCAATTGAGCAGCTTGATGAAATTCATGAACCTGTGACAGTTTCTTCGGAAATGTTTTCAAAACTGTATGAAGAAAATCTTTCTGTAGCTGGTTTTTTACCAAATGAATCTGTTCGTGCAATTGATTTGCTTTATGGAGTCATGCTGCCTTCAGGTGCCGATACTGCTCTTGCATTAGCTCAACACTTAGCGGGTTCTGAAGATAACTTTGTTAAACTAATGAATGATAAAGCAAAAACTTTAAATATGAATCATACGTCTTTTTCAAATGTAACAGGTAACGATCAGGCAAAGCATTACTCTACAGCAGAAGACATAGTGTTTTTGACACCATTAAATTACCGAAAGTTGACGGTATTGCCTGTCCAGAATTAGTCGATTATAATGTCCATATATATATTCGAAACATTTCGACATTTTTAATTCTGTAGAAAGGAAAAGACGCCTCCCATAACGTATAACTGCGCCAACAGTTATACGGGAGACGTCCCACCAAAAAGTATATGATTATTGTATCAGATTATCAGCTGATTGAAAACATGCTTACTGGAGTTTTTAGTTAGGGGTGCAGGTAGGATTCCGTCTCCATGTTGTGGGAAAGTCATGTTGGTTATAGGTACTAAGAACCGAAAAGCTATGGATCATTCAGGACAGAGTAAGACCTATAACATTAGGAGGTTAAGGTGCACAAACTGCCTTACCATTCACCATGAACTTCCGGATTTATTGGTCCCTTACAAACGGTATGAATCTGAATGTATTGAAAGCGTTCTTACGAGCCCATCCAACCACACTATTCCAGCCGATGATTCTACTATTTCGAGGTGGAGTGGCTGGTTTCATGAGTATGTGGACTATTGGGTTGGTTGCTTAACCTCTATCATGATTAGAACCCGTCAAGGAACCATCCCCCAAGATCTTACGTCCAAAGGTTCAGGGACTGCACTTCAAAGGCTAGGACGCTTGGCAGGAGATGCCAATGGATGGCTGACAAGAATTGTCCGCCCTATAGTAAATATTAATTTTTGGATACATACCCGTTCTGCATTCATTGTCCAATAACCTCTGATTTACACTCATGATAGAAACATAAAGGAGAGTGTATGCATGAGAAATCATAAGAAATCAGAGGAGTTGGCAGTGCAGCGTTTCCAACTGATATCCCCTTTATTGGCAGAAGGGCTTGATGCTGGAAAAATAAAGGAGCTAAAAAACCAGATAGTGCAGGTAAGCGGTCTTTCTGAAAGAACTATTAGGCGATATCTGGCTCAATTTCGTGAAGATGGATTTGGAGGATTGAAACCACAAGGGAGAAAAGTTTCTCGGAAGTCAGAAGCTATTCCTTCTCATATATTGGAACAGGCAATCCTTCTTCGAAAGGAAGTGCCAAACCGTAGTGTGGCGCAAATCATCCAGATTCTAGAATGGGAAGGATTAACTGATCCAGGACAAATTAAAAGGTCTACTCTTCAAGAAAAACTAACGGAAAAAGGTTACAGTACCCGACATATGCGTCTCTATTCTCAATCCGGTGTAGCTGCCCGAAGATTTCAAAAACAGCACCGGAACCAACTTTGGCAATCAGATATTAAATACGGTCCTTATCTGCCTATTGGGCCAAAAGGGATCAATAAACAGGTTTACCTTGTCGCTTTTATTGATGATGCAACCAGGTTAGTGGTTCATGCAGCCTTCTATCCGACTCTAGACTCAAGAATCATTGAAGATGCCTTTCGGCAAGCAATCCAAAAGTACGGTGTTCCAGAAGCCGTTTATTTTGATAATGGAAAGCAGTATCGAACCAAATGGATGTCCCGTACATGTTCTAAAATAGGCACCCGCCTTTCTTACACTAAGCCGTATGCAGCTGAATCCAAGGGCAAAATTGAAAGGTTTAATAGAGTTATAGATTCATTTATAAGTGAAGCTGTCATTGAGAAACCAAAAACTTTAGATCATCTGAATGAACTTTTTCAGGTGTGGCTGACAGAGTGCTATCAGAATAAACCTCACTCTGCCCTTGAAGAGAAAATTAGTCCGGAAACGGCTTTCCGTTCCGATAGAAAAGCAATTCGCTTTATTGATGAGGAAACGTTAAGCACTGCATTTCTACACTGTGAAA
>NZ_JAPJDA010000066.1 GCF_026241755.1 Salinimicrobium profundisediminis | reverse complement strand
GAAGAGGAATCAGTTTCTGTTTTGGCTATAGAGAACAGTCTATCAAATGAGCATGTACAAGAAACAATCGATATAGAAGAACCTATTGAAAATGCTGAACTAACAAAGGACCTAAAGGATAAAACAGTTATCGTTGTAGATGATGATAATCGTAATATCTTTGCTTTAAAAAATTCCTTAGAAAAAGAAGGAATGAATGTCATTACAGCATCGAATGGTCTTCAATGTCTTGATACCTTAATGTCCCAAGACCAAGTAGATATTGTCCTAATGGATATTATGATGCCGGTAATGGATGGATATGAAACAATGAAAAGAATCCGCGGCCTAGAACAGCACCACGACGTTCCAATCATCGCTTTAACAGCAAAGGCTATGAAAGGCGATCGCGAAAAATGTATCGAAGCAGGAGCATCAGACTACATCAGCAAACCACTCAAGCTAGACCAGCTCCTATCAGTGATGCGTGTGTGGATTGCAAAGTAATGCGCCAGGAGGATGCAGGCTTTAACGCCTGATTAGGTGCAAAAAACATGTTACAGGAAGATGGCGGCTTATTACACAAGCCGCCATCTTTTATAGGTAAAACGTTACAATAGGTTTACTCATCTATAAATCTGGGTATTTAAGGATTGCTTTATATTCGGACGCAATGGAAATGCGTGTTTAGAAGAATGATTGAGAAAGATGAGGAATGAAAATATTCATGGATAAAGAAGAATTGGAATTAGACTTACTGCTGCATGCAGTTTATAAATTATCAGGTTATGACTTTCGAAAATATATGCGTGCATCCATTAAACGAAGAGTTGAGAATAGACTTCGGCTTGAGCGGATTGCCAATATGACCCTCTTAACAGAAAGAATTATTCATGATGAACACATGCTGACAAAAATATTAAGCGACTTCTCGATAAATGTAACAGAAATGTTCAGAGATCCGGGCTTCTTTCAAACATTTCGCAAAGAAGTAGTTCCGCTTCTTGCTGGGCTTCCTGAAATAAGAATATGGCATGCGGGCTGTTCTACCGGTGAAGAGCCATACTCAATGGCTATTCTTATGGAGGAGGAAGGTCTTGGAGCTATTACAAGCATCTATGCTACTGACATGAATGAAAAAGTTTTAAAGAAAGCAGAGAGCGGCATTATTCCACTCCATAAAATGCAAGCGTACACGAAAAACTATATGCTGGCTGGCGGAAAAAAGTCGTTTTCGGAATATTATACGGCTGATAGCGAAGCTGCTTATTTGAATAAGCATCTCCTGGATCGGATTATTTTTGCTCAGCACAATCTAGTTACAGATCGATCGTTTAATGAGTTCCATGTTATCATCTGCCGCAATGTACTCATTTACTTTAATCTGGAATTACAAGGACATGTACTAAACCTGTTTAACGCAAGTTTAACGAAAAAAGGATTTTTAGGTCTGGGCAGCAAGGAATCAATTCGTACTGAAACAGAGATATTTGAGCCGTTTAATTTTAAAGAGAAATTTTATATTAAAAAATAATGTTAAACAATATTCAGTTAAATTAGTAGTTATAAAAAATCCGTACGAGTAAATTCGACTATTAGAATTTGACTCATACGGATTTTTATTTTTATGGTGACGGATTTATGTAAGTAGTAATTTTAATCTCTCGTATCCTGTCTGAACCTGGACACAATAAGTGATGCATTCAAGAAAGCATGCTCTTTATAATTATAATACGATTAAATGCAGTGTGCTAAAATACGTACATTAGTTAACTTGAATTAAAACCGCACACATATCATCATCTGCTAATAATTGCTGTTCTTTTGAAAGAATCATATTAATTGGTTCAATTTTAGCTGCAGAGTTCCAGCGGAATGATGATGTTTCTTTTAAGTATTCACAAGGTAAGACACCAGAATCCTCTATAGTCTCAACAATACCATCGGTTACAAGCAGCAATTGCAGGGATTCAGTATATGTAAAGGTAGATTTCTTAATTTTAATATCTTCAAAAAATCCAATTGCATATGTATTGTTGGGAAGGTCTATTACTTCCTTTTCGTCGATAAGAGCAATGCCGGGAGGGTGACCCGCATTTACATATTCGACCGTTTTTTCCTCTGTATCAATGACAAGATAAATGGCTGTAAAATAATAGGGTATTTGCCCGTTATGTTTATTGAGTCCGTTCATCCATTTATTTAACTCTTGCATAACATAATCCGGATCAGGATCTGTTCTCATTAAATCACGCAGTACAGAAGAGATAAACATACAAACAAGAGAAGCTGATATTCCATGCCCCATCATATCAAGCTGAATGATGGCATAACGATTCTCTTCGATTTTTCGCCAGTAATAAAGATCACCTGCTAGCTTATTGGCC
>NZ_JAPJDA010000065.1 GCF_026241755.1 Salinimicrobium profundisediminis | reverse complement strand
TCAACCTCACCTATTCCAAGTTAAAGTTTTGAAATATTTTAATCTATATATTTCATAATATATAAAATTGTAATATTTTACAACAAGTTATGAACTATTACATTTGTTTTATTTCAAAATTTTTATTACACTAAAACAGAGGTGAAAGAAATGGACGGGTTTACTCGCCGTAAAGAACAGAAGAAACAAAATATCTTAGAGGCCGCTTTAAACTTATTTATTGAATATGGCACCGAAAAGGTATCAATATCTGAGATTGCACAAAAAGCAGATGTCTCCCAAGTAACCATCTATAATTATTTCGAAAGCAAACATAATCTAATACAAGAAGTAATCATTTTCTATGTTGACCAAATTTCTGATTATTTTGACGAGATCATTTACGGCAATGCACCATTTCCCGAAAAGATTCATCAAATTATTTTTAATAAAAGTGAACAAGCCAATGAGATTCATGAAGATTTCTATCAATATCTAATGAAAGAGCATGCTTCTGGAGTAAGTTATCTCGAAAAGGTATATGCCGAAAAGTCATTGAAAGGCTTTATGCACTTATTCGAAGAAGGACGGCAAAAAGGGTATATTGATCCTTCTATTTCAAATGAAGCTATATTAGCTTTTATCCACATTATGAAGGAAGGCATGAAAAAAGGAGAAATCTCTAACAAAATTCTTCCGTTCGCAGAAGAAATCACTAAACTGATGTTTTATGGGATCTTGGGGAATCAGCGAACTGACAAGAACGAATAACCACGGACCGCGGATCCATATTGGATTCGCAGTTCGTGGTTATTGTGGTTGCTTTGTTTTTTCGTCTGCTACAATTATTGAGTTAGTCAGTTTGCGATTGGTCAGTTGGTGGGTACTTGTCTTGATCACTCTTTTTCAAGACTGAAGGGCAGAATTCCTGCCTCTTTCTAACATTAAACCATATAGGTGGAAAGCAGGATCTCTATTAACAATGATGTGCTTATTTTTTATTCCGAAAATTTACCCACATGGCAAAATTCACAATCAACAGAACTTACCCACATCTTATTCACAATTAACCTTACTTATCAACAGAACTATCCCCATACACATTAGTGCTATTCTCTAAGAGCCTGTTGATAATGACGAATTTATCCACATTATCAACATAATAGTTTGCGGAGAACTTGTGGATAAATTAGAAAAATGCACACTTATCCACAACTTAACCCTGTTATTCTTGAATCACGTATTGACTATATTTCTCAGCATCACTATTTTTACAGATGACATGCAGGATTGTGCCTTTTTCATCATATTCTGTTGATATTACATCGGCATTGTTGTTAAAATACGAAACAATTTCGCCGTCTGTATAAGGGATAAGCATTGTTTGCTGTGAATAATCGTTTAGAATTTCTGTGCTGATTTTATTGGTCAATTCCTCTAGACCCTGCCTCTTTTTCGCAGACAGATAGACTCTGCTATTGCTGACAGAAGGAGACTCCATATCTGTTAAGTCGACTTTATTGTATGCATAAATCATAGGTATACCCTTTACACCAATTTCATGCAATACTTTTTCGGTTAGCAACTTATGCTGTTCATGGTTCGGATCTGATGCATCAAGAACATGGATAAGCAGGTCTGCTTCTGTCACTTCCTCCAATGTTGATCGAAATGCCCTGACGAGATGATGTGGAAGTTTGTGAATAAATCCAACTGTATCTGTTAATAAGAAGACACGATTATTCTCGAGCTCGAGTCTGCGCACAGCCGTTTCCAGTGTGGCAAAGAGCATATCCTTTTCAAACACAAGCTTTTCATCTTTGTCGCCATATTTTTCAAGCATTGCATTCATCAGCGTAGATTTACCTGCATTTGTATAGCCAACAAGAGCCGCAACAGGCACGTCTTTTTTATTGCGCTGCTTTCTTTGCGTTTTTCTTTGCAGCGTTAATTGTTCCAGTTCTGTGGATAACTTACTGATCTTTTCTTCGATTTTGCGGCGATCCAATTCTAGCTTGGTTTCACCTGCACCTCTATTTTTTAATCCGGAGCCGCCGCCTTGACGACCTAAATCTTCACGAGTGCCAATTAGCCTGGGAAGCAAATATTTAAGCCGAGCCATTTCAACCTGCAGCTGTGCCTCTCTTGTTTTCGCTCTGCTTGCAAAAATATTTAAAATAAGAGTCGTTCTGTCGATTACCTCACACTTTAGCTCTTCTTCAAGATTGCGGATTTGCGAAGGTGAAAGCTCATCATCAAACACGACAAGCTCAGAATCCTCGTGTTCAATCAGCATTCGCAGCTCCTCCACCTTGCCAGGACCCATATAGTAGCCTTTATGAATATGCTTTACATTTTGCGTAAGCGCACCAGCCACCTCTAAATCGCATGCTTCAGCTAAATTGGAAAG
>NZ_JAPJDA010000064.1 GCF_026241755.1 Salinimicrobium profundisediminis | reverse complement strand
ATACAATTCCCGACAAATTCCGTTCATTGCTGGTGTGCTTGTTCGATGATAACATTAACTTACAAAATAAAATTAATAGAAATCAAAATAAATTCACCTTTTCATATCGTAAACATACTAAGTAAGAATGAGAGTAAGGTGCAAAAATTATTGAAGACATTATTGCTTTAAAACGAAGCGGATTATCCTTCCGTAAAATTGCAAAAGAACTTAATACAACGGTTGGTAAGGTACAATATCAGTGGGTAAAGCTAATCAATCATAAAAAAGGCGAAAAGGACATAAAGATTGCAGATGATCAGCAGACTTTTGAAAGTATAGATAATAACTATTTATCCATGTCTTTGATTTCACCTCAGCAAGTGTTTTTGCATTGGAATGTGTGTGACAACACGAGAGACCTTGTAAAGCAGTATTTTCATCTAAACGACTTAAACCTTGTTATTAGGTTAAACGACGTCAACTGCATCATTTATGATGGTTCTAATGCCCATTCAACTACTGATATTGGAATCTCGGAGAAGGATTCCCATTGGATCATCTCTGAATTGGAGGCTAATCACTGTTATGTTGCTGAGATTGGCATAATGTTTTCAGATACATATTTCTTTCCTATTGTAAGGTCCAATTCTATTCATGCCCCAAGAAACAGTATGGAGCAGACTGGACACCTAGGTCATGATGTTCAGCAATTTCTGCTTAACCGTAATGAAATGCCAAAATGGGTTGAGCATGTGAGCACATATAGCTATTACGAAAAGGAAACGAAGGTGAATTAAACAATGGACAAGCAGCCAATTACGATTATACTTCAGCCTGATGTGCATTATTATCCCAAGCAGGTGGAATACTGGCCGGACCTTTATCCCTTCGTTCATAAGCTTCTGCAGTTGTTTCATCATCTGGAGAATACTAGACACTATGTAAACATCCAAATCGCCTTATCGTCTTCATATTACCAGATCTTTGAAAGTCCTGAATTTCAAAAAGAAATGGACACCTACTTAAAACAAGATCAAGAGGTACTAGAGTATTGGCATGGTTTTAATAAAAATATTAATAAGCTCATATCAGCACTGCTGCAAAGAAAGAGCATACAAGTTTTAGCCACTTCAACTGGTATCCTTCCTTATGCAACAACCTCTGTTGGAACACAGCTGCAGATTAGAAATAGTTTAACTTGTTTGCAGAAGCACTTGCAGATTAAACCAGAAGGATTCTGGTTTCCTTACGGAATGTATGCACCTGGACTAGATTTATTTTTAATGGACCAGGCATTTTCTCATACTTTTATAAGCTCTGAAACCATAAAATTTGCTGATCCCCCACCTATCCATGAGGGAAGAAGCATTGTAAAGTCACCTCATGGTTTAACGATCCTTCCTATTCATACTGATTTCTCAGAGCAATTCAGCAATCAAAGAATAGAGATGAAAGATTGGTTAGCTCAAACTTCTGCTTCTTCTGAAGAAGTAGTGATCTATTCCGATATTTCTACTCTTCTGGCACGATTGGAAGAACTTGAAAAAATGGATCTTATATTACAAGGAAGTGAAAAGGGAAACCTTTCTCAAACTGAAGAGAATGTTCACTTGTGTCAATCGTTTCTGCCTGAAGTGACTCCGCATTCTCTATTTTCGAAAGATTTGGCCTATTCGTGGACATATGTTCACAAAATGGAGCAATTGGTTGAGAGAAACTCCACATATCATAAAGATGAATCAATGATGGATGAGCTTATTGATGAATGGCTTGATGCAACTGGAAGAATCTCAACAGGTCTCACTATAGATAAGTCCTCTTACAAAAGGTTTTATCCTTTAAAAGAAGTGCATTTGGAAAGAAAGGAACAAAAGAGAAAGGTTCTTCTGCTCTCTTGGGAATATCCACCTAACCTTGTTGGCGGTTTGGCAAGACATGTTGGTGCCCTGGCAGAAAGCCTTGTAAAAATAGGTTTTGAGGTTCATGTCCTTACAGCTAATACAGGAGAACTGCCTGAAACAGAGGCAGTAAACGGAGTCTTTATTCACCGTGTAGAGCCATTAAATAGCAGAGATCCTGATTTTTTAAGATGGATTGGCGGTTTAAATCTGGCAATGGAAAGAAAAGCAAGAGAGTTACGCTTCATACATTCTTTTTCATTAATACATGCGCATGATTGGCTGGTTGGAGCTTGTGCAATGAGTCTAAAAACGCTGCTTAATATTCCCCTCGTTACGACCATTCACGCAACGGAATCAGGCAGAAATGGCGGAATTTTTACGGAGATGCAAAGCTTTATACACAAAAAGGAAAAACAATTGATTGAACACTCAGAGCACATCATTGTCTGCAGTGTATATATGAAAAATGAAGTTATTGATCTGTTTCAGCATTCAGAAAACAAAATA
>NZ_JAPJDA010000063.1 GCF_026241755.1 Salinimicrobium profundisediminis | reverse complement strand
GCAGCTTTCGCAATTTCCCGTGTTGTTGTCCGATGAAATCCTTTCTGGATAAAAAGAGTAACCGCCCCTTTAATCATCTGATCACGCCGTTTTTTAACGAGACGCTCATCTTTAACAGAAGCCTGCACTTGTCTTTTTTTCATTTTATCAACACCTTTTATTTCATCCATTGCTAATTAATTGTGCAGGATAAAATCTTGTCTGTACCACTACTTTTGTTGAATCTTAATGAAGCCTGTTTCATAAGTTTATCAGGATTGGGTGAGCATTCTTGAGATGACGAGGCGCTGGATCTCTTGAGTGCCTTCGTAGATTTGGGTGATTTTGGCGTCGCGCATGTAGCGTTCTGCTGGATAGTCTTTGGTGTAGCCGTAGCCACCGAAGATCTGGACAGCATCTGTTGTCACTTTCATGGCCGTGTCTCCTGCAAACAGTTTGGACATCGCAGATTCTTTGCCATATGGGAGACCAGCGGATTCTAGCCATGCCGCCTGGTAGGTCAGCAGTCTAGCTGCCTCAATGCCTGTTGCCATATCAGCCAGCTTAAAGCCGATGCCTTGCTGGGCCGCAATTGGCTTCCCGAATTGCTGGCGTTCCTTGGCGTAATCACTAGCCGCATCGAGCGCACCTTGAGCAATGCCAACCGCTTGTGCTGCTATGCCATTTCTTCCTCCGTCGAGGGTTTTCATCGCAATCTTAAAGCCTTCTCCCACATTTCCTAACACATTTTCAATAGGCACTTTGCAGTCCTCAAACATAATTTCAGTTGTCGGTGATGAGCGTATGCCTAATTTCTTCTCTTTTTTGCCCACAGAAAAGCCTTCAAAGCCAGCTTCTACAATGAATGCGGTTGTTCCTCTTTGTTTTTCCTCAGGGCTGGTTAGTGCAAACACCACATAAATATCAGCAATTCCGCCATTCGTAATAAAGATCTTTGAACCATTTAGAACATAATGATCGCCTTCTAAACGGGCCGTCGTTTTCATGCCGCCTGCATCTGATCCGCTGCCAGGCTCTGTTAATCCGTAGGCGCCGATTTTTTCCCCAAGCGCCATAGGCTTTAAGTACTTTTGCTTTTGTTCTTCATTTCCAAATGTATAAATTGGCCAGCCCGCAAGCGACGTGTGCGCGGACAGTGTCACGCCGGTAGAGGCACATACTCGAGATAATTCCTCGACTGCAATACAGTAGGCTAAATAATCACTGCCAATGCCGCCATACTCTTCAGGCCAAGGAATTCCTGTTAATCCAAGCTCAGCCATCTTATCGAACAGCTCGCGATCAAAGCGCTCCTCTTCATCACGCTCAGCAGCGGTAGGAGCCACTTCATTGCGGGCAAAATCACGGACCATTTTCCGAATCATCTCATGCTCTTCTGATAATTTGAAATTCATTTTCTCCCCTGCCTTCTCCATTCACTAAAGGTTTTTGCTGATCACAATCCGCTGAATCTCACTAGTACCTTCATATATTTCTGTTATCTTGGCATCCCGGAAATAACGCTCGACAGGATAGTCCTCTGTATAGCCATAGCCTCCGAAAACTTGGATGGCCTCTGTCGTCACTTCCATCGCTGTTTTTGATGAAAACAGCTTTGCCATGGACGCTTCTTTCCCGCATTTCTCTCCATGCTGGCGCATCTGTGCAGCACGATAGATTAATAGTTTAGATGCTTCAACACTCGTTGACATATCGGCGAGCTTGAAACCAATTCCCTGCTGTGCAGCAATGGTTTTGCCGAATTGCTGGCGTTCAGCGGCATATGCTATGGCAGCTTCCAAAGCGGCCTCTGCAATACCAAGCGATTGCGCAGCAATTCCAATACGGCCAGCATCGAGGTTGGCAAGAGCGATCTTAAATCCTTCTCCTTCTTGACCGAGCAGGTTTTCCACTGGCACTTTCATATCTTCAAAGCTTATTTGAACAGTCCTTGAACCATGAAGCCCCATCTTTTTCTCATCTTTGCCAATCACAAAGCCAGGAGTATTTTTTTCAACAATAAAAGCCGAAATGCCCTTACTGCCGAGTGCAGGGTTAGTAGAAGCAAAAACAATATAAACATCCGCTTCGCCGCCGTTTGTTATAAAAACTTTCGAACCATTTACGATATAGTAATCTCCGTTTCTAATGGCTTTTGATTTCAATGCCGCAGCATCAGAGCCTGCGTTTGGCTCTGTTAGGCAGAACGCACCTAAATATTGTCCGGATGCAAGCTTGGTGACATATTTCTGCTTTTGCTCTTCTGTTCCAAAATAAAGGATCGGGTTCGTTCCTACGGAAGTGTGCACAGATAAAATCACTCCTACCGTTGCGCTCACCTTAGAAATTTCATGAATCGCAGTAATGTATGAAACAAAATCCATTCCTGAACCGCCGTATTCTTCAGGAATAGGG
>NZ_JAPJDA010000062.1 GCF_026241755.1 Salinimicrobium profundisediminis | reverse complement strand
CTGCCGATACCTTTTTCGATACCTTTATGTATTGCTCGAAGTATTCAAGCATTGTTCTCATTAATGCCTGATCCTCTACATCCTTCGATTCGGGATCTTCATGAACTTCAACATTAACGGAGTAGTATTCATCCTCATCATAAAATTCCATTACTTCTGCTCTTTTGAGACCTTCAACTAACACGCGGATTGTACCATTGGGAAGCTTCAGCATCTGCTTCACTTTTGTCAGTGTACCCATATGATACAAATCGTCTTCTGAAGGGTCATCTATAGACATATCCTTCTGCGTAGTTAAGAAGATTAAATGGTCATCTACCATTGCTTTTTCAAGCGCTTGTACTGATTTTTCACGGCCAACATCTAAATGAAGCACCATTGTCGGATATACAAGCAAGCCTCTAAGCGGCAGGAGGGGGACGATGATTTCTTCCTTTTTCGTCATTTCTCATGCACCTCCAAATGCAAATCTAAAACCCTAATAATTGCTGATTTCTTTGTACAATTCTATCTTATTTACCTTGCAGTGTCGACTGTTTAGCCACTTTCTTCACGTACTTGCCTTAGTATCAAATAAGAACAGGCTCATTATGCCTCTAGTACCGTTATTTTTCCTCAAGCTTCTCTATCCTATTCCATTCGGAGAAACAGAAGACAATTAGACAATAAATCAGCTTGCAGTTCTTACACTGCAAGCTGGGATATTACATGCTTTCTTTCTTGGACAGTTCGATTGGCATGGATAATAATTGTTCTTTATAGCCGTCTTTTTGAATCGCAATTTTAAATACTTCGCTTAAATGGCTGACAGGAATAATGGTTATGCCGTCAATTTCCTGCAGTATACTTTGATGATTTTCCTGCGGGATAATGACTGTGGAGGCTCCTGCTTTTTTCGCAGCCTTGATCTTTGGATACACACCGCCAACAGGTTTTACAAATCCATGAATACTAATTTCTCCTGTCATTGCGATGGTATGATCAACTGGCAGCTTATAGATCGCCGAATAGATCCCCGTTGCCATTGCAATTCCTGCTGAAGGGCCGTCAATCGGCACTCCGCCTGGAAAATTAACATGAATGTCATACTCATCTGCCGGAACACCCATTGATCTTAAAACCGTTAAAACATTTTCAATGGAACCTCGCGCCATACTTTTGCGTCTAATCGACTTCCCTTGTCCGCCAATGCTTTCTTCATCAACAATACCCGTAATATTGATGCTGCCCTTATCATGGGCAGGAATCACAGTGACCTCGATATCGAGCAGTGCCCCGCTATTGGGACCATGCACAGCGAGCCCATTCACAAGTCCAACAGCTGCTTTTTCACCAATTTTCCGTTCCATCCTTGGAGTGAGCTGACTGGATTGAACAACCCATTCGATATCTTCGTCTTTTATGTAATTTCTTTCTTCAGTAATCGCTAATCCAGCTGCAATCTGAATCATATTAACAGATTCTCTGCCATTTCTCGCGTAGGATGCGAGTGTACTTAATGCTTTCTTACTGATTGATAACTTTACTTTTTCAGAAGCTTTCAATGCCACTGACTCAATTTCTTCCTCTGATAACTCACGGAAAAATACTTCCATGCAGCGGGAGCGAATGGCAGCAGGGATTTCACTCGGTGTCCTTGTTGTTGCTCCAATTAAACGGAAATCCGCAGGAAGCCCGTTCTTAAAAATATCGTGAATATGCGATGGAATTTGGGTGTTTTCTTCATTATAATAGGCACTTTCTAAAAATACTTTTCGATCTTCCAAGACTTTTAAAAGCTTATTCATTTGAATGGAATGAAGCTCTCCAATTTCATCAATGAACAGAACTCCGCCATGTGCATTTGTTACTGCACCTTGCTTTGGCTGAGGAATACCAGCTTGCCCCATCGCGCCAGCTCCCTGATAAATCGGATCATGGACAGATCCAATTAATGGATCGGCAATCCCGCGCTCATCAAATCTGGCTGTTGTTGCATCAAGTTCTATAAATATGGATGAAGCTTTAAATGGTGATTTATTATTCTTCTTTGCTTCTTCTAATACTAATCTTGCAGCTGCTGTTTTCCCGACACCAGGCGGTCCATAGATAATGACATGCTGAGGATTCGGTCCGCATAGCGCTGCTTTTAAAGCTTTTATTCCGTCCTCCTGGCCGACAATATCAGCAAATGTAGCAGGACGCACCTTTTCTGCTAAAGGCTCAGTCAGCGAAATGGATCTCATCTTCTTTAACTGATCCATTTCTTTTTTAGATTCGCGATCTATGGATACTTTTTGCGTGCGCTGACTTTTTAACAAGTTCCAAAAATACAACCCAATGACAATCCCAAAAAACAATTGAATAAATAACGCAATCCCCGTCCAACTCATGTCGTTCCCTCCTGAATTTTAATCTAGCTGTTAACTGCTAGTAT
>NZ_JAPJDA010000061.1 GCF_026241755.1 Salinimicrobium profundisediminis | reverse complement strand
GCTTGCCATCTTCCACACTTAAAATCGCCCTGACAAAGCGGGTGAATGGATTAGCTTTTGGGAAATCGGCTGTTAAAATAGCCTTCTCACGTCTTAAATGAGCTTTTTTAGAAAACAAAAATGTACGAATAATCGGACGCACAAATAATTCAAACCCAACATAGCAGGCGGAAGGGTTGCCAGAAAGCCCAAACAGAAGTTTTCCATCCAGTTGGGCGACAGTTGTTACACTGCCAGGTCTCATTGCGACTTTATTGAACAATACCTCAGCTCCAAGTTTCTCATAAATAGCGGGCAAGTAATCAAAATCACCGACTGATACTCCGCCTGTTGTAATAAGGAAATCACTCTCGTGCAAGGCATTCTCTACAGCAGTAAAACATGTATCAAAGTCATCCGGCAGCTTGCCTAAATACGAGGCATTCCCGCCTGCTCTTTCAATTTGAGCGGTAATCATTAGTGCATTGCTATTGCGGATTTTTCCAGGTTCAAGGTCATCTTCTACCTCTAATAACTCAGAGCCTGTTGCAAATAAGGCAATTGCAGGTTTTTTTGCAACGGGTACCTGTGCATATCCAAAAGTAGCCAACACAGCTTGTATACCGGGATTAATTAAGGTCCCTTTATGAATTAATACTTCTCCCGTTTTAGCATCTTCCCCTTTAAAGGACACATTTTCACCTGTTTTTAATTTACGCTTGGTGGACATATAAGTCTTACCATCTTTTTCGAATGATTTGGATAGTTCAAGCATTAAGACTGCATCACAGCCTTCGGGCATTTGGGCACCTGTCATAATCCGAACCGCTTCAAAAGCTGCTGGTACCTTGTTTGTAACATGACCAGCACCAATATGATCAATAACTTCAAATACGATTTCATTGCTCTGTGATGCTTGAGCAGTATCCACTGAGCGGACAGCAAAGCCATCATATGGTGCGCGATCAAAGTGCGGTACATCGTGTGTAGCCTTTATATCATCAGCTAAATATCTTCCATTACTTGTATAAATAGAACTATATTCTGTTTCACCTTTTTTCTCATATTTCATTACCCTCGAAACAGCCTCAGCAATTTTGATTGGGTTTCTTTTGTCCAGCAAAATGATCAACTCCTATGTACTAAACATCTCTAGCATTTCCATTCTAATAACTATAATAAATCTCTTATTGAGTGAACATCATGATTTAACTCACACTTTTCCCTTCTTTATAGGAAGGATCATAAACTTTTTCATTTTATGTGATATAAATCACTAAATCCAATTGAAAGGATTAGTAAACTAAAAATACCCCATATCAAGGAGGATACACAAATGATTGTATTAAATGAAGAAAGCATTGTAAAAGAAATTGTGAATGAATACCCAAGGACAAGTGATATTTTTAAACGCTATCAGATCGATTTTTGCTGCGGAGGCAACAATTCCTTACTACATGCAGTTGAGAATAAAGCAATATCACTGCAGCAGCTGATGAGTGAATTACATGAATCTGTACAAAACGAGCAAAACAAACAGGATCAGCCTGATATTTGGACAAATTCGAGCTCTGAGCAATTAATTCAGCATATTCAGGAATATTATCATGCTGAGCTAAAGGAGGAGCTTCCGGCACTAAGCCCTTATGTAACAAAAGTTTCCCGTGTGCATGGAGATCGTAAACCTGAATTAAAAAGAGTCTATGAGCTATTTTACGCATTAAAAAAAGAATTGCTTGAACACACGGAAAAGGAAGAGCAAGAAGTCTTTCCTATTCTTATTCAACTGGAACAAAACGAAGGAAATCCTGCAGATCAGTTGCAATCCTTAATAGACGAACATAAAGAGGTTGGTCAGATTTTAGCGGAGCTACGCTCAGTTACATCCAACTTCACGCCTCCTCATGATGCTTGCGGAACATACCGGCTTGTTTACAAACGTCTTGAAAAACTAGAGGAACAGACATTTATGCATATTCACCTTGAAAACAATATTTTATTTCCAAGATATTCATAATAAAAAGTGAGGGGATTTCCATTGATGGAATCCCCTCTTTTCTTATTGCATTATCTTCAGTCTTATTGCCGTCTATCCGCCGATATAGGACATTTCTATTTTTTTGCGATTAGCTGCAGTTTCCGCCGTTCTTTCATCGGAATATCTATCTTTTCGTCCATCCCAGATAGAAATAATGCGCTGGCGTATTTCTTCATCACTGGCACCAGCTCTCATGAATTCCTTCAGGTCGTGGCCATTGCCATTAAATAAACAAGTAAAAATCTGTCCATTCGCAGATAATCTTGAGCGTGTGCAGCTTGAACAGAATGATTCAGATACAGAAGTAATAAAACCTACATCCACATTTTTATCTTTATAACGATAGCGTTTCGCTACTTCGCCAAAATAATCCGGATCAACTGGATCCAATAAGAAATGTTCACTTAGAAGATTATATATTTCT
>NZ_JAPJDA010000060.1 GCF_026241755.1 Salinimicrobium profundisediminis | reverse complement strand
CTAAAAGATGACAAGACGATTTCTGATAAGACTAAGATGGTTCTGCAAAAAGCACGTGAACTTGGCCATGAAGTCATGATTTCAACCGGCAGACCATATCGTTCCAGTGAAATATATTATCATGAACTGAACCTTACTACACCAATTGTAAACTTTAATGGCGCATTTGTGCATCATCCCAAAAAATCAGAATGGGGTGCTTTCCACTCTCCTCTTTCTGTAGATGTTGCAAAGGATATTGTTGAAGCTTGCAGCGATTTTACTTTCCATAATATTATTGCAGAAGTAATCGACGAAGTGTATTTCCATTATCATGATGAAAAGCTTATTGAGATCTTTCATATGGGCAATCCGCAAGTAACAACTGGAGATTTGCGTAATTTCTTAAAAGACTCTCCTACAAGTATGCTGATCCACACAGATGAGGAACATGTAGACACGATCCGTCAGCATTTATCCGATGTGCATGCTGAAGTGATTGATCATCGCAGCTGGGCAGCACCGTTTCATGTTATTGAAATCATTAAACATGGTCTCAATAAAGCAGTAGGCCTCAAAAAAGCGGCTGATTATCTGCAGATCCCTCAAGATCGAATCATTGCGTTCGGTGATGAAGACAATGATCTCGAAATGCTCGAATACGCCCGTTATGGAGTAGCAATGGGAAATGGCATTGATCAAGTGAAGACGATTGCCAAGGATATCACTTTATCAAATGAAGAGGACGGCGTTGCTGTCTACTTAAATGACTTGCTGAACTTAAAAGCACTTTAAAAATATGCAGGATAAACAGCCTTCGAACCATTTTGTTCAAGGCTGTTTTTTTACTGTATTCGTTAAAAAAATTGCTTCGTTTCAGCATTGTACAAAATTTCATCTTTGCCCAACATGTACCCTATTGAAAAAAGGAAAAGAGCATATACTATCTTTTGAAGCATGATTTTAGCTTCTAAAATGATTCGGAGGGGATTCTAATGGGCAAACGTAATAAATCAAAACGCTTTGTACAGCAAGGAGTAGATACTGTATCTAAGCATGATGAGCGTATCCCTTATCACATGACATATGCTGAAGCTGAGGCAGAAGCTGAACAAGTTAAAAATGTGAAAGAATCTTCCTACGGAGGAATATAAAAATGGGCAACAGATTATTTCAAGAAGCACAGCGATATGTTGAAATAGCAGAAAATGCGAATTCAGCTGGAAAGCAAGAAGCGATTTCACATGCTAAAAATGCACTTAGCTCCGCTTATGCAAACAGTACTAGAGCAGAGCAGGCACAACTTGCTGAATTGCAGGCAAAGCTAGATCAATACAGTACTGAATAACAGAAGGATCGGGCGAAATACCTTTGCCCGATCCTTTAATCATTTCTATATGTGGTTAATGATTAAACCGTTCCAGCACGATCGGTTGTGTTGAACTGATTTCTTCATCCTCACCTTTTTTATATAAATTTAGCATCAGTGTTGAGTGGTTAGGCAATTTACTTTCGGCAATTTCTATGTTGATTTCAAATTGCTCATCCTTTATGTGCACCTTTTGTTCCTTTTGGTAAACATGATGCCCATCTTCAACCGTATAATATAGGTCCTCTGCCGAAACTTTCACTTCCCCAGTGACCTTATAGATGCCATTTTCTCCTACTGTTTGGACATTGATCGCATTCTTTTCTGCTATAGTAAATTGTGATTGCGCTGTCAGTGGTCCAGCACCCTCTTTAAGCTGTCTTCCTGTAAGTGCTGCCGTAATTTTGTAGGTACCGGGATTCAGTTCTTCCCCCTCTTTTTGAAAGTTCCACTTTTCAGTCCAATGCTTGCTTTCCCCGGGAGTTAAAGCAAGATTCTGAAGAACCTGTAAAAAGGATTTTCCTTTTGAATACGTATAAATTTCATTGCCAGCTTCATCGGAAATTTCAATTTCATATTTCTGTGATGAATGAAAATCGAAATTGACCGTTTCGTCCCCAATATTTTCGAGCTTTAAATCTATAACAACTTCGCCATTATTTATGGAAGGATTTACATCAAACCGTATATCCTCATTAGTTCCTGCATTCAAACTTAACATCATGGCCGCGCCAATCCAGAGATTTAACATCTAAACACTCCTTTAAGTGGTTTAATCTTTACGGAAAAAGCCAAAAATTCCTGCTGTTTGAACAACATTTGTAAATGCATTCGGATCAACTTCTTTAATAATCCGTTCGAGATCAAAAAGCTCGTAACGTGTGATAACAATCATAAGCATTTCTCTTGTTTCGTTTGTAAATGCCCCTTTGGCAGGAATAATGGTAATTCCCCTTACAAGCCGATCATGTATAGCTTTCTTCATTTCATCCTGTTTTTTGGTGATAATCATAGCTGTTAATTTTTCATGTCTAGTGTGGATCGCATCGATCACCCTCGATGAAGCATATAAAGTAACAAATGTGTACAATGC
>NZ_JAPJDA010000005.1:140852-163877 GCF_026241755.1 Salinimicrobium profundisediminis | reverse complement strand
TACTTGAGCTCACGCTCAAAGATTACTATTTTTTTCACGCGAGGCAAGCCTCGGGGTATTTACCCTCCAAGAATAAAAAAGCTGCCTTAAAAACTTCCCGCCGATCTTTCTGAAGAATTTAAAGATCATATGATATAATCTTCAGAAGTAAATTACCTAAAACAGTTTTAGATTGGCAATAAAGGTTTTTAAGGCAGCTTTGTATTTATGTGTAGTGGGCAATTTTGCCGGTAACTTCTTTATAGAAATCTTTGATCTTAATAAAATCCTGCTCCTTATCATCTGAAGGGTACAAGGGGCCCGAGACTTTTACACTTTTACTTCCAAAGTCGAACGCTACCATAATGATAGGCACTTCGGCTTTTTTAGCGATGTAGTAAAATCCGGTTTTCCACTCCCCTACTTTTTTCCTGGTCCCTTCGGGAGCAATTGCCAGACTAAATTCTTCCCTCTCATCGAAAAGGCTAGCAATAGCTTCAACCTTCTTCTGTCCCGGAGTTCTGTCTAAAGCGGTACCGCCCATCCATTTGAAGTACCACCCAAAAGGAGGTTTAAATAATTCTTTTTTGGCTACAAATTTAATGTCTACCCCAAGAATCCGTCGCACTAAGAGCCCCAGATAAAAGTCGTGCCAACTGGTGTGTGGCACCACAATAACCACTGCTTTTTTGAGATTGGCGGGCCAGCTTCCGTAGAATTTCCAGCCCATGATCTTAAAGTAAATGAATTTAGCCAGCCAGTTCACTCTCTCTATTGCTCTTGGTGATCTCTCCTGCCCTTCTTTTTCTCTCTTCGTAAAGAAGGCCTAATTCCCTTCCGGTTTGGCCTTTTACAGAAGTATTTTCTTCGGCTCTTCGTATGAGGTAAGGTACAACTTCCTTTACAGGTCCAAAAGGTACCAGCTTTGCCACATTATAACCGGCTTCTGCAAGGTTATAGCTAATGTGCTCACTCATTCCGAAGAGCTGGGAAAACCACACCCTGTCGTCATTTTTTTCAATGTTTTTATCTTCCATAACCTGTAAGGCCAGGTAGTTGCTCATCTCATTGTGTGTGCCGATAAATACCGAAATATCTTCTATGTGCGCCAGGCAATAAGTAAGCACCCCGTTATAATTTACATCGGTGGCTTCTTTGTTCTCACAAATAGGCGACAAATATCCCATTTTTGAAGCCCTTTCATTTTCCTTTTCAATATATGCACCGCGCACTATCTTGGCTCCTACAATAAAGCCCTGTTCTTTGGCGCGGCTGTGCAGGTCTTTGAGATACTGCATCCTGTCCCAGCGGTAGCATTGCAGGGTGTTAAAGATTATTGCGCGCTCGCGGTTGTATTTAAACATCATTTCTTCCATAAGCACATCGGCAGCATCCTGCATCCAGCTTTCTTCGGCATCGGCAAGCAACCTTACGCCCTGTTTGTAAGCTTCGTCGCAAATCCTGTTCACACGATTTTTTACGCGCTGCCACTCTTCTTCCTCTTCGAGGGAAAGATTGGCATTTGCAGAGACTTTTTGCCAGAGTTCAAAACGGCCAATCCCCGTGGGTTTAAAAACCGCAAACGGCAGCTCGTCCCGTTTAGAAATAAATTTTACAATATTGGTCTTGCGTTCAATTGCCTTATCAAATTCACTCTCTTTTTCCTTTCCTTCTACGGAATAATCGAGAATGCTATGCAAGTTTTTACTGTACATTTTTTCAATGGTAGGAAGGCAATCTTTTTCGGTTACCCCACCACAGAATTGGTTGAAAATGGTCTTTTTAATAAGCCCCTCTACCGGCAAATGTGCTTTAAGAGCAAGGTTGGTCATTGCAGTACCTGTTTTGACCAATAGTGGCCGGTCAATCATCTCAAAGAGAAAGATTGCACGGTTTAATTCTGAATCAGTTTTTAGTTTAAAAGCTGTCTCAGTATCATTAAATATCTTCTGTGTGATCATTTCTTAAAATTGGGTTTACAAAGATAATTATTGGATGGAGATAGTTAGGATTTTTCTCCTTATTTTCGAAGCCTTTAACGTGTATTTATCAAAAGAATCCATGACTAAAACCTCTACAGCATCTCCCGTACTTTTTAACCAAAAAGGATATGACCATTTCCATGAATTTTTAGGGCAGGAAAACTTTACCAAAATCTTTATTCTGGTAGATTCCAATACCCATGTTCACTGCCTTTCTTCCTTTCTTCAAAAACTCGAAACCCAGCTTGAAGTTGAAGTTTTGGAAATTGAAGTTGGTGAGGAAATCAAAACTATAGAAACCTGTAGTTCTTTATGGGAAGCATTATCAGACCTGGGAGGAGATCGCAAGAGCCTTTTGGTCAACCTTGGCGGAGGTGTGGTGACAGATCTTGGTGGTTTTGTTGCAGCAGCCTTTAAAAGAGGTATTGCCTGCGTTCACTTCCCCACTACCCTGCTCTCTATGGTTGATGCGGCTTTAGGCGGAAAGAACGGAGTGAACCTTGGCGCATTGAAGAACCAGGTGGGTATTATTAGAAAACCGGAAATGGTAGTTATAGATATGACATTTTTGGAAACCTTAGCATCCAGTGAAATGCGCAGTGGGCTCGCCGAAATGCTTAAACACGGATTAATTGCTGATGAAGATTACTGGAACCGTCTAAAATCTTTAAAAGATCTTGACCTTACAGACCTTGAAGACCTGATTAAGGAATCTATAGTGATCAAAGAACAGGTAGTAGCACAGGATCCTTTAGAAAAAGGCTTACGGAAAAGTCTGAATTTTGGACACACCCTGGGTCACGCAATCGAATCTTACTTTCTTGAAAATCCTGCAAAACAAAAATTATTGCATGGGGAAGCCGTTGCGGCAGGAATGGTTTTGGCAGCTTATTTATCGACAGAACTTGAAGGTTTCCCAAAAGAAAAAAGAGATGAGATCAACCATGTGATCCACTCCATTTATGGAAAAACCGATTTTACAGAGGAAGATCAAAAAAAGATCATCAACCTGTTGAAATTTGATAAAAAAAATGAGGGAGGAAAAATAAATTTTGTTCTTTTGCGACAAATTGGAGCACCGGTAATTGACCGGGAAGTACCAAATACATTAATCCATGAGGCTTTCAGGTATTACCTTACTCCTCAGGAAGATGCACAATCAGAGTAAAGAACAGAGTTTAAATTTTTTATTTATTTTAACGGTGGCGGAATTATGAATCATTATTTTCGCTTAGAAGGAGGCCTTAAAACTTACTTATGAAAAGAATCATTGTTGATTACAAAAAGCTTACTCCCGAAATTTTGGGATTATTGGTTGAGAAATATCCTGACGGGTATGATGATGATCAAATCATCTCTTTTAAGAATGCAAAAAACGAAACAGTTGAAGCTGTAGAGGTACGAACCGAAGACAGTATTTATCTTGTAAAAGTTAGTACCCGTCTTGAAAATTCCATGGCGAACTATGATGAAGAAGACTATGATGATTCAGATTTCAATGAACCTATTGTAGATCTTCCGGAAAAGAATGACGATGTGGAAGAAGACATGGATGATATGGATGCTGACGAAGATGATTCCGAAGATATCTAAAAGAATCTAACAAAAGAAAGCCGCCGGTAATTTATATTGGCGGCTTTTTTATTAAAAATATTACCTGCGAAGACTAGGCGTGCTGGTCTTCATGCTTTCCTTCTTTGATCTCTTCAATAAGTTTTGAATTAAAAGCCGGTAGATCATCAGGATTTCTACTGGTTACAAAACCTTCGTCTACCACTACTTCCTCATCAACCCAATTTGCACCGGCGTTAATTACGTCGTCTTTCATTGAATTGTAAGAGGTCATAGTTCTTCCTTCTACCACTCCTGCACTAATGAGCGTCCAGGGTGCGTGGCATATCGCAGCTACAGGTTTCTTTTGCTTAAAGAAATCGCGTACAAATTGAAGAGCCTCCTCATTTGTTCTTAGATTATCCGGATTCATAACCCCTCCCGGAAGCATAAGTGCATTATAGTCGCTTGCACTCACCTCACTAACGGTTTTATCGACGTTGTATTCTTTAGACCAGTCGGTTTCATTCCAGGCCTTGATTTTGCCTTTTTTGGGACTTACAATGTGAACTTCAAAACCTTCATCTTCCATAGCTTCTTTTGGAGAAGTTAATTCTACCTCTTCAAATCCATCAGTCGCTAAAATAGCTATCTTCTTATTCATTTTTTTAATTTTTATGTTCAACAATTATTTAAGGGAAGATAGGCACTAAGCCTCTTTTTCTGTATTAAGAAGCCTATAAAATCTAGAAGTCTAAGGTTAAATTTTATTAAGAGGAGCTATTTTTTTGCCTCCTCATTCATTTTGCGCTGTTTTTGGCGCTCTTCCTCCTCATCTAGGTGTGACTGCAGGGTATCAAGAATCCTTTTTTCATCTACCAGTTGTCCACGTTTTTCTTCGAGCCTTTCAAGCTCCTGGTAAATGGCAGGTTCGGCATATTCGTTTGGTTCCACTTTTTCTTTTTTATAAAGGGCATACTGCACGGTAAATTCAGCTCCAAAGAATACAATTAAGCAGGTATAATAAACCCACAGGAGAATAAGAACTACCGAAGAGGCACCCCCATAGACAGAACCCGGATTACTTTGACCAAAATAGAACCCTATGAGGTATTCGGCTACCAGAAAAAGGCAGGTAGTGAGCATGGCCCCCAGGTAAGTAGTCTTCCATCTTAGCTTAACATCGGGTAGCCATTTAAAGATCGCAGCAAAGAGAGACATAATGATGGTGAAGGAAAGGGCAAAATTTAGCACCTCTAGGAGAAAAGTGGTAATTACAGGAGCTATAGAAGCAACATAATCTTTTATAGCTGCCAATACTGCCGAAATGACCAGAGAAACAAGAAGCAGCAACCCCAGGACGAATACCATCCCCAAAGAAATTATGCGGTTAATGATAATCCTCTTCACCGTATTCTTTTTTACTGCAATGTTCCAGATATTATTCATTGCAGCTTTTAACTGGAAAAATACCCCGGTGGCACCAAAGATCAGGAAAGCAAATCCAAAGATAACAGCCCATGTAGAGGTTTGATCAAGTGCGGCGTTCGCTACCATTCCTTCAATGGCCTGGGCCGCTTCCACTCCCACAAATTCGCCTATTTCCCTGGTGATCCTGCCCTGTACGGCTTCTTTTCCAAAGAAATATCCTGCAACCGTAACAACAATAATGAGTAAGGAAGGTAGGGAGAAGAGCGCATAATACGCTATAGTAGCACTCCTGGCCCAGGGATCATTCCTGTTCCAGCTAAAGTAAGATTGCTTTAAAAGCCTCCAGAAGGAGTTTAATTTCCGTTTAATAAAGCCCATAAGCTGAATGTAGTTAAAATGAAAGTAATAAAAAAACCCTCCAAACTAATAGCCTGAAGGGTTTTTAATAAGAATTTAGTACACTATAAGTTCTCAAAAATAGAATGCATAAGCCTTTTCTTATCGTTGATGCTCTCTTCAAGAGAAATCATTGTTTCTGTACGGTAAACACCTTCAATATCATCGAGCTTGAAAATAATATCTTTTGCATGCTGAGTATCTCTTGCCCTAATTTTGCAGAACACATTGAATTTGCCAGTAGTAACGTGAGCTACAGTTACATAAGGAATTTCATTAATGCGCTCTAATACAAATTTGGTTTGGGAAGTGTTTTGTAGAAAAATTCCAACATAGGCTATAAAAGCATAACCCAGCTTCTCGTAATTAAGTGTAAGTGACGAACCAAGAATAATCCCTGCTTCTTCCATTTTCTTTACCCTAACGTGCACTGTTCCCGCTGAAATATTAAGTTTTTTTGCGATATCAGTGAAAGGGGTTCGGGTATTGTCGATCAACATATTGAGTATTTGGTGATCGGTTTCATCTAATCTAAACTTTGCCATATCTAATCTTTTGAAGATTCTCCTTGTTTTTAAACGAAGTACAAAATTAATACAAAATAATTAGATTATAGTCAATATTCATTTAATATGCGGCGGATTTATTGATAACTTCTCTTTATTTAACAAAATTATCTCTACTATATCGTTTTCGATAAGCGGGGTTTCGTCGGATTTTTCTACCTCCTGGCCTTTACAATCAATTTCTAAATGCCCAAAAAAGTTTAAATCATCTTCAATAATATGTACCACGGGTTCAAAAAGTACATCTCCGGCTTTTATTTTTTCTGAATACTGTATCCCCACATCCACTTTTTTCCCTTCCACCAGTGCATTCCGTAGAATGATGTCGAGAAAACTTTTCTTATTCCCGGGAATTTCAAAATAGTCTTCTTCTTTTTGCTGAATAAAATCTCCGGTTGCAACGGCTTTGACAGCTGTAAGTAATGACAGGGTAAAATACTTCCTGGTTTCTTCCCTTAAATAATCTCCCTGAAAATGTCCGCATTCAAACAAGATTGTTGGCACGTGCTGCGCCTGAAAGTAATCTCCTGTGCAATTAAGATTAAAACTATCATCAAATCTTCCTACCTGCCCCGGAATAACTTTTTGTAGCTCTTTATTCATTGCAGCAATGATTTTCATAGCCTTTATTCGCACTTCAGTAACCGTTCTTGCTTCATCCATTGAAGGAGCAAGAAAAGAGAGCGTAGCAGGTAGATTGAAGTCTCCCGCACCAAAGATGGTCCTTTGATCATGAAGGTTAAAACAGAAATCTGGCTTAAAGTCCTCAAAAGTTTTTCTGAGCACTTTACTTTCAGGTTCATTGATCTCTTTCGCATCGCGGTTGAGATCTACTGTGTTTACGTTTACACGGGTATATCTAGCTGCACCGTCTGGATTGATCATAGGAAGTATTAAAATGGTACAATCCGCAAGTATATTCTTTACCACATCCAGTTCTGCATAAACTTTCAGGAAGTTGAGCAAGTCTACAACTCCTTTCGTGGTTGTACTTTCATTGCCGTGCATTTGCGACCAGGCCAAAATCTTCTTTTTACCTGCACCCACAGTTATTCCAAGAATAGGAATATTAAGGAAAGATCTTCCAACTTCGGTTACTTGATAATGCTCTTTTAAATCTTCCAAAGCTTCTTCCAGATGCATATACGTAATATATCTTCCGTATAATTTTCCGGTTTTAAACTCATCATAATTCTTAAGAAATTCTTCTGTTGTCATCATGTTTACAAAAGTAAATAAACCAAAATTTACAATCGTAAACAGCATAAAATGTTTTTACTGTATACTTATGTAAACAGTAAGTTCCCGTCTGTAAATCAGGTGATAGGAATATTTCCTTGTGAAAATTTTATATATAATAATAAGCTGTATTTTAGTTATTTATGTCGTTTTATATAAAGTTATAATACATATGATTATCCCTGTTTAAAGCTGGTGTTGGAGAATCCATTTTAATTGATTACTTTTGTAAACAACCTATTTTTTTACTCCTGTTTACAATGGTGAACACTGAAGAATTTACAATTCGACTTAATAAGGTTATGGAATACTATGACCTTTCGGCTGCTTCATTTGCCGATAAAATAGATGTGGGTCGCTCCTCCATTTCCCATCTTCTATCTGGCAGAAATAAACCGAGCCTGGATTTTGTCATGAAGATCATTAATGCTTTTCCGGAAGTTGAACTTTACTGGCTACTTAATGGAAAAGGAAGTTTTCCGAAGGAAAGTTCACCTTCCAGGAATCGGGAGAAAGAAGATAATCAGAGGAAGGAATCTGAAGTGCAGGATCTATTTTCTACTACTCCCCCCGTGACCGAAAAAGAATTTACTGCTCCTTCCCTCTCTAAAAAGATAAAAAAGGTGGTCATTCTTTATGAAGACGGTACTTTTGATGCCTTTGAAAATTGAGAAGCATCAAAAAAGGTTTTAAATTTGCAGCATGAAAAAAATCTTGTTGGGCATTCTATTTCTTTGCTGCCTTAGCTCCTGTTATCAGGCAGAACGTAACTGTAAAGATTTTAAGACGGGAACCTTTGAATTTGAATCTTATCTTGAAGGGGAACTGGTAAAAACCCGTTTCTTGAGAACTGATAGCATCGAAATCGATTATTTTAGAGGCCAGGTTGATACTTCTTCTATACGATGGATCAACGACTGTGAATATATACTTTCAAATCTAAACCCTAAGAACAGGGCCGAAGAAAAACCTATTCACATGAAGATCCTCACCACTAAAAACAATACATACACCTTTGAATACGGATTGGTGGGAGAAACGCAGAAACAGCGTGGAACCGTTGTAAAGGTAGAGTGAAGTAGTCTGTAGACGGTAGACGGCAGTCTGTAGAATCTTAAGATGAAATATATTCCTAGGGCTTGATAACTACCCAATTTACTCCTTAGACATTACTCCTTAGACCTTTCGTGGGGTTTTACTTCTTTTTAAGCAGGTCGTTTTGTTCCTGCATCAATTTATTGAGGTTTGTAAGCAGCTCAATATCTTTTGGCGTGGCTACAGTTTTATCTTTAGGGTCTTCGGCTTTCCTTCTAAATCTATTCATCAATTTTACCACCAGGAAGACAGTGAAGCCAATGACCAGAAAGTCGATAAACACCTCGATCATGAGTCCATAACCCACCGCAATTTCCTCTACAGCATCTACCCCGTCGGTTCCGGGTATCGCTTCCCGAAGCACATATTTCCTGTCGGCATAAGTGATCCTTCCGGTTATTAAAGAAAGCGGAGGCATGATGATTTGCTTTACCAGTACATCAACTACGCGGTTAAAAGCAGTACCAATTATGATACCCACCGCCATGTCTATCATGTTGCCTTTTACGGCAAACTCCTTAAATTCTTTGAGTAATCCCACAGCCATTATTCGTCAAAAAGTCTTATTTGAGTTTCATCTCCACCCGGGTTCTCTTTGTGAAGCTTTGTTTCAGAAAAATCAGGCGCTTTAGCCTGTCCTTCCACACGCTCTTCTCCTTCCACTTCCATATCTTCGGGAGCGGTTTCTTCAGGCTCAATAAATGGCTTCGGATCCAGGAGATTCACCTGTTTTACTTTTTCTGAAGTAAGCTGGTTTCCAAGGGCCTTAATCCCTTTTATCGAAATGAATTCTTCAAGTTCAACAAGATCGTTGGGTTTCTGATCTTTCCCTCTGATTTTTGTATAAACTACTTCTACCACCGGAAGATAATCGGTAGAAACGATCTCGAGATAAGACTTGGGATGTTCTCCTATGAAGTTTTCTTCTTTTTCTTCATTTTCTATAATAAAGCGTTTCACATAGAACTTCTCCTTTTCTCCTTCCCAATAAATAGCTGAAACCGGCTTTTTTGGAGACCACTTTTCAAGTACTATAATATCTTCATCAAAACGCGTAGTGAGCTCGGGTTTAATAGTTTTGGCTATACCATTTTGAGTAATGATCAAAAGCCTGTCTTCTCCCTTAAACTCGCCCAGCAAATCTCCTCTCTCGTCTACATTGAGCCTTCTCACAGTGTCATCAAACCAGATTCTTCTTGGTTTAAGTGTAGAAACCCCTTCCTCTTTGAGGTCAATTTTTTTGACCGGGTACTTAGTCACTATATTTCCTTTTACCGCCCTGCCTTTAATAGCCATGTCGGCAAAATCTACTTCGAATTTTAATTTCTTGATACTTCCTACCTGCCTTAGGTAGACCATAACTACTTCGGCCTCGCCATTTGGATTTGCAGAAAAATAAAGCACTTCTGAACCTTTCTTGCCCTGGGTAAGATCATACTCCCTGTCGCGGGTTACCGAGGTCACTGCAAACCTTTTGATATAGGAAGCCCCACCTTTACCATCTTTATAGATCATGTTATAGATGGTGCGGCGGTCTTTCTTTTTAAAGATTGCCACGTGAATAATGTCTTTCCCTATAAAGGTCTTGGCGTCTACTCTGGTAACTATCATTTTCCCTTCGGCAGTAAAGCAAATCACATCGTCAATATCTGAACAATCGGTCACATATTCATCTTTTTTGAGGGCTGTGCCCACAAAACCTTCTTTACGGTTTACGAATAGTTTTGTATTTCGTATAACTACTTTAGTTGCTTCAATGTCGTCAAAAAGGCGCAATTCGGTCTTTCTTTCTTTACCTTCACCATATTCTTTCTTTAAGCGGTTAAAATATGCAATAGCATAATCTACCAAATGATCAAGGTGGTGCTTTATCTGCGCAATTTCGCCTTCCAGAGCTTCAATTTTCTGTTGTGCTTTATCAAGATCAAATTTAGAGATACGCTTGATCCTTATTTCGGTAAGCCGCACAATATCTTCTTCGGTCACTGCACGCTTCAGGTGCGTGATAAAGGGCTTTAATCCGCGGTCTATCGCTTCAATCACACCTTGCCAGGTCTCCTCTTCCTCGATATCGCGGTAAATCCTTTTTTCGATAAAAATCCGTTCCAAAGAAGCAAAATGCCATTGCTCCTGGAATTCCTCCAGTTTTACCTCCAGGTCTTGCTTCAGTAAAGCAAGGGTATGATCTGTAGATCTTCTAAGGATTTCTGATACCCCTAAAAAGGCCGGTTTATTTTCAATGATGATGCAGCTCAAAGGTGAAATAGAAACTTCACAGTTTGTAAAAGCATACAGGGCATCTATAGTTTTATCGGGAGACATTCCCGGCGGTAAATGAATAAGGATCTCAACTTCACTCGAAGTATTGTCTTCAATTTTCTTGATCTTGATCTTTCCCTTATCATTTGCCTTAAGGATAGAATCAATTAATGTAGAAGTATTGGTGCTAAAAGGTATCTCCTTTATCACCAGGGTGTGCTTGTCCAGTTGAGAGATCTTTGCCCGCACTCTCACACGGCCGCCTCTCATCCCATCATTATAATTGGTGATATCGGCAATACCTCCTGTAGTGAAATCGGGAAATAGTTTGAATTTCTTTCCCTGCAAGTGCTTTATACTTGCCTCAATAAGTTCAATGAAATTGTGAGGCAGGATCTTTGTACTTAAACCCACGGCAATACCTTCGGCACCCTGAGCAAGCAATAACGGGAACATCACCGGTAAATTTACCGGCTCTTTTTTTCTTCCGTCGTAAGAGAGCTGCCACTCGGTGATTTTCGGATTATAGACTACATCAAGGGCAAATTTTGAAAGCCTTGCCTCAATATATCTTGCTGCTGCAGCCCCATCTCCTGTAAGAATGTTACCCCAGTTCCCCTGGGTGTCTATCAAGAGGTCTTTTTGGCCTACCTGTACCATGGCATCACCTATACTGGCATCCCCGTGAGGGTGGTACTGCATGGTATGCCCCACAATGTTTGCAACTTTGTTATAACGTCCGTCATCAAGATCTTTCATAGAATGCATGATACGACGCTGCACGGGTTTAAATCCGTCTTCTAAAGCAGGAACCGCTCTTTCAAGAATTACATAAGAGGCATAATCCAGGAACCAATCTTTGTACATTCCGGTAACTTTGGTAAGCACCTCGTTGTTCTCTGTATTATTCAGCTCTTCGTTTTGCTCGAACTGTTCGTCTTGATGATCGTTTTGATTCTCGTTCTCCATTTAAGCCCTCGCTTTGTTTTTCTCCAGAATTTTGGCAAGTGACATTTCTAAAGCTTTTACTTTCTTGCCCGTTAAAAAGGTGATATTATATTTATAGTGCCTGTACCCTCTACTATTCCTTGAATGAATGTAAATGTGCAGGCGTTTGTAGAAAAAATAATTCTCTATCCTAAAATTCTTCAGTTTTGACTTTGGCACCTCGGTTCTTTGTTCCCTGTAATGCATGAATTGCGACACAAGGGCACCATTGCTTTTGAAGTTGATGGTTTCTCCATCACTGTCAAATTCGAATTTTTTTCCGACTATAAAAATATAGACCGCCACTACAATAGCGATACCATTAGGAATTAAGCTACTGTAATTAAAAGGAACATCATCATATTTAAGTTCAACAGATGCAAATGCATTTGTGATAAAAACCGCCACTACAATGATATAAATTGAAGGGATAATTCCGGTTTCTTTCCTGTTGTTGAACTTCATTCTATTCGTTGATAAGATCCAGTTCCACTTTAAGGTTATCTATAATAAACTCCTGCCTGTCGGGCGTGTTTTTTCCCATATAAAAACTCAGGAGTTCTTCAATACTCATATCCTTATCGAGCATCACCGGATCAAGCCGAATATTATCTCCAATAAAATGCTTGAACTCATCAGGTGAAATTTCCCCAAGTCCCTTAAATCGTGTTATTTCCGGCTTTCCTGAAAGTTTTGCAATAGCATCCTTTCTCTCCTGTTCACTATAACAATAAATAGTCTCTTTTTTATTCCTTACCCTGAAGAGTGGCGTTTGCAGAATATACAAATGGTTCTCTTTGATCACCTCGGGGAAGAATTGTAAAAAGAAAGTGATAAGCAATAACCTGATGTGCATTCCGTCTACATCGGCATCGGTAGCAATCACGATATTGTTATACCTAAGGTCTTCCATAGACTCTTCGATATTCAATGCCGCCTGCAGCAGGTTAAATTCCTCGTTTTCGTATACAATTTTTTTGCTAAGCCCGTAACTGTTCAGCGGCTTACCTTTTAAACTGAAAACAGCCTGAGTATTCACATCTCTTGATTTCGTGATCGATCCACTCGCCGAATCTCCCTCGGTGATGAAAAGTGTACTTTCAAGATATCTTTCTTTTTTGCTGTCTCCCAGGTGAATCCGGCAATCTCTTAATTTTTTATTGTGCAGGCTTGCTTTCTTAGCCCGGTCTTTTGCCAGTTTCCTAATACCCGAAAGTTCCTTTCGCTCCCTTTCGGCCTGCAGGATCTTTCGTTGCAGCAAATCGGCTGTTTCAGGATTTTTGTGCAGGTAATTATCCAGCTGGGTCTTTAAAAAGTCATTGATGTATGTTCTAACAGTGGGAAGGTCTCCACCCATGTCTGTAGAACCAAGTTTGGTTTTGGTCTGGCTTTCAAAAACCGGCTCCATAACCTTTATACTTATTGCTGAAACTATGGACTTCCTAACATCACTGGCCTCAAAATTCTTTCCGTAGAATTCCCGAAGCGTTTTTACCACAGCCTCTCTAAAAGCCGCAAGGTGCGTTCCTCCCTGGGAAGTATGCTGCCCGTTCACAAAAGAATGGTACTCTTCGCTGTACTGGGTTTTACTGTGGGTGATCGCCACTTCAATATCATTACCTCTAAGGTGAATGATGGGATAAAGCCGATCATCTTCATTAATGCTATCAGATAAAAGATCGGCCAGGCCATTTTCTGAATAGAATTTTTCCCCATTGAACACTATTGTCAACCCCGGATTGAGGTAAACGTAGTTCTTCAGCATTTTTTCTATATACTCAGAACGGAATTTGTAGTGCTTAAAAATAAGCTCATCGGGGGTAAAAGATACTTTGGTACCTCTCCTTCTTGAAGTTTCATCCAGCTCCTCTTCATTGATCAGGTTCCCCTGTTCAAATTCGGCCGATTTAGAGCGGCCATCCCGGGTAGACTCTACCCTAAAATTGCTGGAAAGGGCATTAACTGCCTTTGTTCCAACCCCGTTGAGTCCTACCGATTTTTTAAAGGCACGGGTGTCATACTTTCCTCCCGTGTTCATTTTAGAAACCACGTCAACCACTTTTCCTAACGGAATTCCACGCCCGTAATCACGTACGATGACTCTTTGGTTCTGTACAGAAATTTCTATGGTTTTCCCTGCGCCCATCACGAATTCATCAATACAGTTGTCTATAACTTCCTTCAAAAGAATATAGATACCGTCATCGGCGCTGGAACCATCCCCGAGTTTCCCAATATACATCCCGGGTCGCATACGAATATGCTCTTTCCAGTCGAGCGAACGTATATTGTCTTCGGTATATTTAGTTTCTTCGATCATAGCTGTTTCCTGCGGTTTCGTGGCTAATATAAGCTTTCCCCAAAAAAGTTGAAACCTTCGGGGAACAAAATAATTAACAATTGTTTCACAACTGTGGGTTCAAGGTTTTAAGTTTAAAGTTCCAGCTCACAATCCGAAGAAAACCAGGGTGTGAACTCTCCTGAAATATCCTTTTACAAAGTGAAAAATTCAGACTTCTTAATTCCAGATTCAGGATTAACGGTCTTCCTAAAAAACACCTGTCAAAAATGACATTTTTGATAGGTGTTTTTCCTGTAAAATCTTCCATTACTAAAAAGACCTCACAAGTTTTGGAAACCTGTGAGGTCTAATATTTTCTACAGTCTACCGTCTACCGACTATAGACTATCGACTAACTAAACGTTGAACCTAAAATGCATCACGTCCCCATCTTTTACAATGTATTCTTTCCCTTCTACCCTCATTTTCCCGGCTTCTTTCACTTTTGCTTCGCTACCAAAACTTACATAGTCATCATAAGCAATAACTTCAGCCCGAATAAAGCCTTTTTCGAAGTCGGTGTGAATCACCCCGGCTGCCTGTGGCGCGGTAGATCCAACAGGTATAGTCCAGGCTCTCACTTCTTTTACACCAGCTGTAAAATAGGTTTGCAAATTCAGAAGTTTATAAGCGCCGCGAATTAACTTGGCCGATCCCGGCTCGTCAAGCCCGATGTCCTGTAAGAACATTTGGCGTTCTTCATAATCTTCAAGTTCGGTAATATCTGCTTCTGTACCCACGGCAAGCACCAGTACTTCGGCACCTTCCCCTTTCACAGCCTCTTTTACCTTATCTACATATTCATTTCCTGAAACCGCATCAGTTTCATTCACATTGCACACGTACATCACGGGTTTATCGGTGATGAACTGCAAAGGCCTTATAAATTCTGCTCTTTCTTCTTCTGTAAGATCTACAGCCCTAACCGATTGCCCGGCTTCCAAAGCATGTTTCACTTTTAAAAGCGCAGCCTCTTCTTTTTGAGCTTCTTTATTTCCGGTTTTAGCCGCACGTTTTACCTTTTCCAGCTTTTTATCGGCTGTTTCAAGATCCTTGAGCTGCAGTTCCATATCAATGGTTTCCTTATCTCTCACCGGATTGATATTACCATCAACGTGAACAATATTTTCGTTATCAAAACAACGCAATACATGAAGAATAGCATCGGTCTCGCGGATATTGCCAAGAAATTGATTTCCTAAGCCTTCTCCTTTACTCGCTCCTTTTACAAGACCAGCAATATCGACTATTTCAACGGTTGCTGGAAGTACACGCTCCGGATTCACCAGAGATTCAAGTTTCTCCAGGCGCCTGTCTGGCACGTTCACCACCCCAATATTTGGCTCAATGGTACAAAAAGGAAAATTGGCACTCTGGGCTTTGGCATTTGAGAGGCAATTGAATAAAGTTGATTTTCCAACGTTGGGTAGTCCTACAATTCCGGCTTTCATATAATATTGTTTGATGCTCTTTTTGGCGGGTGCAAATATAGGTATATGAAATGGAATTTTAAGCCGCTCAAATCCATCTGATATCTTCGGAAGATTTAAACATCAAAATCCCTTTCAAAAATGGCATTTTTGACACCTTATTTTAAGTTGGTTTTAAAAATTACTTCGGAAGTTTTTCAGGTATTTCGCCCCACCCGAAGCAGTATTGGAAAATTCACTTCCCCCACTTCCCCAAAACTCTTCTGAAGGTCTTCCTTCACAAGATCTACCGGATTCTGCTGATGCTCCTTTTGATAAGCCTTAACGGCCGACCAGGTGTTGAGATAGCCAATTAACCGCTCAAAACTCCAGTTTTGCTTCATTTCAATCTTAGGCGCTTCAATTTCCTGAAACGGAAACGGTATCGTGCGATACTTTTCTTCCAGAAATCTACGTTCAGGTGCCCAGAATGGTCCAATGATGTCATTATAAAAATGCCTGATGATCTTATCTGTTTCGGCGTTACTTCTGAAGAGGGCGTATCCAAAAATGGCAATTACCGCATCCTTTTTTAGCACCCGTTTCACTTCGGAATTGAACTTTTCAAAATCGAACCAATGCACTGCCTGCCCCACCGTCACCAGATCGAAGTGTGCATCGGGAAAAATGGTATTTTCTGCAGCCTGTTTGGTGTAATGAATATTGGGTCTTTGCACCGCCTGAGACAATTGATTGATACTAATATCGGTGGCATAAACCTGTTCAAAAAAAGCAGCCAGCTCTCCCGCCACCTGTCCGTTGCCCGTACCACAATCCCAGGCCCGACCCTTTTCGCGGCAAAGCTTCCGAAGAAAGTTGTAGAGTTCTGCAGGATATCCCGGCCGGTATCGGGAATAATTTTGAGAATGAGAGGAAAAAAGGTCTTTCATAATATCACGAAGAAATAATCATAGGAATATTAAGAAAATTTTAGTAAATATGTAAAGTCATTCAAATTTCTTCCCTACAAGCCTGAGTGACAGTTATTCTTTTTGTATTTCTACTACGAAAAATATAAAAAAGAAAAAGCGACCCGCAAAGGCCGCCTTGGACAATAAAAAATCCCACGGTGTACGCAGGATTAAGAAAAATCTTCGGCTTATAGCCTTGTTGTGAATTGTCTTTCAGACTGCTAATATAATTATTATATCAAAATGAGCAAAACTTTAGGAATAGATTTAGGTACAAATTCAATTGGTCTTACCTTAAGAGAAGATGACATTTTTTCTTGGTATGGAGTATATACTTTTAAAAAAGGCGTTGGTGAAGGAAAAACAGGAGAGTTTTCTTTTGCAGCTGAGAGAACAAAACATCGTTCTTCCCGAAGATTATATAATTCCCGAAGATATCGTAAATGGGAGACTTTAAAAGTTTTGTGTGAGAATGATTATTGTCCCTTAGATATTGAAAAGTTAAACAAGTGGAAAAATTATATAAAGGGTATTGGTCGAGTTTTTCCTGTGGAAGATGAAGCTTTCCAACAATGGATCAAAATGGATTTTGATGGTACTGGCACTCCAGATTTTTCAAGTCCTTACCAATTAAGAAGATCCTTAATTACCGAAAAATTGGATTTGTCAGTCCAAGAAAACCGATACAAAGTGGGCAGAGCTTTATATCATATATCTCAAAGACGAGGCTTTAAAAGTAGTAGAAAGTCTGGAAAAAGTGATGAATCTGCAGTTTATAAAGGATCGACAGAAACGTCAGCTTTACCGTATAATGAGTACAAGGATGAACTTAAAAGAAATCAAACTTTAGGAGCATATTTTGCCAAACTTGAAGATAGTAACAGTCGGGTAAGAAATAGATATACACTACGGTCTGATTTTAGAAATGAGGTTAAGATAATATTAGATTTCCAAGAAATTAAAGACAACGATTTTAGAGATAAATTACTCCTTGAAACTTCGAATGGCTCAATCTTCTATCAACGCCCACTACGTTCGCAAAAAGGCTTGATTGGCAAATGTACACTTGAACCCAATAAACCAAGATGTTCTGTTAGCCATCCAAAGTTCGAAGAATACCGAGCATGGTCATTTATCAATAACATCAAATATCGAATTGATAAAGATGCTCCTTTTGAACCAATTCCGTTGGGATTAAAAGAAAAATTGTATAATGAAAAATTTTTATTTAAAAGCAGAAGAGAGTTCGATTTCAGTGAAATACGGAAATTTATAAAATCCAATGGCGGAAATAAATGGGAATTGAACTACAGCAAGAAAATGGATAGGGTGTCTGTTTCAAGTTGCTTTGTATCAGCAAGATTAAAATCAGTCTTTGGAGAAGATTGGAAAAATTTTGAGAAATCAGTTGTTAGAGAGAATAGAAAAGGAGAGAACAATACAAAAAAATATACGATAGATGATATCTGGCATCTCCTGTTTTCATTTGAGGATGAAGAATATTTTAAAGAATTTTTAATTGACATACTCGAATTGGAAGAAAATCAAATAAAAGAACTAATAACACTCTTTAATAATTTCCCTATCGGTTATGCCAACTTGAGCTTAAAAGCCATCAACAACATTTTGCCATTTTTACGGGAAGGAATGATTTATTCTGAAGCGGTGATTTTGGCAAAGATTCCAGAGGTAGTTGGAAATGAAGTTTTTGAAGCAGAGAAAGAAATTATTTCTAACGCAATTAAAGATGAGATTAAAGAAAACAGGTATCAGAAGAAAATCATCACTATAGTAAATAATTTAGTTTTCAAATATTATGCTTTGGATTATCACGATAGATTTGCAGTTGGAGATTCATCTTACAAGTTGGATGAATCGGATATAAAGGATATAGAAATAGCTGCAAAAGAGCATTTTGGTGAGAAAACCTGGGCTAAATTAAATGAGGATTATAGGCGCCAAACCTTATGTGAAGTGACTGAAAAGTATCAGGAATTTTTCGCTTCCTTAAAACGAGAGCATTTTAAACCACCTCATTTAGTTAATCAGATAAAACAGTTTTTGAATGATAATTTTGATGTAGGTGAAAAGTTGTTGGAAAAAATTTATCATCCGTCCCAGATCGATATATACCCTAAAAAAGAAGGGCAACAATTCTTGTTAAGTCCGAAAACGGCAGCTTTTAAAAATCCGATGGCATACAAAACACTTTATAAGTTGCGGGATGTCATAAATCATCTGATTGAAATCGGAAAAATTGATGAAGAGACAAGATTAGTGGTAGAAATTGCTAGAGAAGCTAAGAATAATTTAGACTATACTAACAAGCGTTGGGCAATTAATAAATATCAACGTGACCGAGAGGTAGAAAATAGGGAATTTGCCAACGCCATTTCTGAATTAATAAAAGACCCTGATTTTTCTGGAATTGCCAATCCGCAAAGCGTTACAGATAAAAGCAAGTTCAGATTATGGGCAGAGCAACTGGAAAATTATGAGGACGTGGTTAAGTTAGCAAATACTACTAAAGCTGAAGTACAAAAATACAGGCTTTGGAAAGAACAAAACTGTATTTGTATCTACACGGGTAAAATAATTAAACTGACCGATTTGTTCAATTCTAATAAAGTGGATTTTGAACACACGATTCCAAGAAGTAAATCTTTTGATAATTCCTTAGCCAATTTAACGGTTTGTTATGCTGATTATAACCGAAGTATCAAGAAAAATCAGATGCCCACGGAATTGCCTAACTATGAAATAGAATCACACGGTTATTCCGCAATAAAACCAAGATTGGAAGCTTGGGAAAAGAAAGTAGATGATTTTTACAATCAAATTAATTTTTGGAAAGTCAAGTCTAAAAAAGCAATGGACAAGAATGAAAAGGATTATGCAATCCGCCAACGCCATTTAAGACAAATGGATTTTGATTATTGGAAAAATAAATTGGACAGATTTACCCGTACTGAAGTTCCGCAAGGCTTTGTAAATAGCCAGTTAGTAGATACCCAAATTATTACTAAGTATGCTACTCATTATTTAAAAACAGTATTTAATAAGGTAGATGTAATAAAAGGAAGCCAAACTGCGCAATTCAGAAAAATCTTTAGTGTTCAACCTAAGGAGGAAGCAAAAGACAGGGGCAAGCATTACCATCACGCTATTGATGCTGCAGTTTTGACCTTAATTCCTTCAGCAAGAAAGAGGGAAGAAATATTAAAAAATGCATATAAATTTGAGGAAGAAAACAGAGGGAAGCAATATCACGAGAAACCTTTTGTAGGATTTAGTTATTCAATGATTGAAGAAATCCAGGAAAACATTCTCATTAACAACCTTGTTGATAGAGACCAAACTTTAACCCCAGGAATAAAAAAGGTAAGAAAACGAGGGCATATAGTTTGGTTAAGGGATAAAAATGGAGAATTATTATTGGATGAAAAAGGAAATAAAATACAAAAAATAGCACAGGGAGATTCCATAAGAGGGGAATTACATCAGCAAACGTATTATGGAAAAATAAAAATTGCAGCTAAAGATGATAAGGGTAGTCTACAAAGAGATGAAAAAGGCAACGTAGTTTACAATCAAGTTGATGGTAAAGATGAGATGTGGATGGTCCTCAGAAAACCCATTGATAATGTTAATTTTAAGAATGATGTTATTGTAGATGCACATTTGGCAGAACATTTAAAAAAACAATTATCTGAAGGTATTAAACAAAATGAGTTGAAAGATTTTCAAGGAAATACACTCCGTCATCTAAGATGTAGAGTAAAAGCAGCACGAGGTTATATGAATCCGGACAATGCCACAATTGTTAAAGAACAAGTTTATAAATCTTCTAAAGATTACAAAAACTACATTTATGCTGATTCTGGAGAAAATTATATGTTCGGGCTTTATGAAAACGAAAACGGGAGGGCAATTGTTCCTTTTAATGTTTTTGAGTCTTCTCAATATGCAAAACATATAAATGTATTAACTCCTGAGAATTTATTCAAGGTTAAAGAACTTTCAGAACCTGTCCATATTGGAAGAGGAAAAAAACGAAAAGTCGCCTCCTTAAGACATGCTTTTATGGTTGGACAAAAGGTGCTATTTTTTGAAAATCATAAGGAGGAATTACGAGATTTAGAAAATAACGATCTATCAAAGAGATTATATTTTGTAAAAAATTTAGCTGATGCTAAACAGGGATTGATAAGGCTTCAACATCATTTAGAAGCTCGTGATGATAATGAATTAACTGAAGATTTTCCTTCGAAAGAATTTGGAAAAAAAGGAAAAAATGGTTTTTCAAAATTTTCAACTGATTTTGTTGCTCCGAGATTATTGTTAAGTCCAGGAAACTTCAATTTTATTATTGAAAATAAGGACTTTGAGATGAACCTTGACGGTACAATTAATTTTAAATTTTAATATGATCAAACGCACCATTTTTTTCGCCAACCCTGCTTACTTAAGCACCAAAAATGAGCAGCTGGTGGTTTCTTTTCCAGAAGAAGGGAAGGAAGAAAAGCGGGTGCCAATCGAGGACATAGGAATGTTAGTCCTGGAAAACCCACAGATCACTTTGACCAATGGCTTAATAACAAAGCTGATCCAAAATAAAGCCGCAGTGGTGAATTGTGACAAGCAACATCTCCCCTGCTCTATTTTACAGCCCCTGGTGGGGCATACAGAACAAACGGAGCGGTTCAGAAACCAGTTAAACGCCAGTTTACCGCTAAAGAAAAACCTCTGGCAGCAAACGGTAAGTGCAAAGATTAGCAATCAGGCTATGCATCTTTTCAGGAGAGGAAAAGAGCATAAAAAACTGGCGCGTTGGGCAACAGAAGTTAAGAGCGGCGATACCGAAAATCATGAAGCCATTGCCGCAGCTTTTTACTGGCAAAACATTTTTGATGTTAAAGGATTTAGCCGATACCAAAAAGGCATTCCTCCCAACAACCTGCTTAATTATGGCTACGCCATTCTGCGTGCCATAACAGCCAGAGCATTGATTGGCAGCGGGATGCTTCCGGGCGTGGGGATTTTTCACCGCAACAAATACAATGCATTCTGCCTGGCCGATGATATTATGGAACCTTATCGCATATATGTAGATGAACTGGTGTACGAAATTGTGGAAAGCGGGGAAAAATTAGAGGAGCTTAATACCTTTTTGAAGGCTGAACTTTTAAAAATACCGGCTATAGATGTCGTAATTGATGATAAGGTGAGTCCGCTCATGGTAGCTATGAGCCGAACTACCAATTCGCTGCAGGAATGTTTTGCGGGTATGAGCCGGAAAATTTTATATCCGGTTTATGAATAGATCCCGACTCCGCTCGATCTGACAATAATGCTATGGAAGACCGTTTTTCACGTTTAAACCAATACAGAAGTATGTGGGTACTTGTATTTTTTGACCTGCCAACAGAAACCCGGACAGAACGAAAGGCTGCCACGCGTTTTCGGAAAAATTTATTGGATGATGGCTTTGGCATGTTCCAGTTTTCCATCTATACCAGGTTTTGTCCAAGTCGTGAGAATGCGGAAGTACATATTAAACGTACCAAGAACAATTTGCCAAAAAAAGGAAAGGTTGGAATTATGCAGGTGACCGACAAGCAATTTGGGATGATTGAGCTTTTTCATGGCCAAAAAGAGACTGAAACAGAACAACCTGTCCAGCAATTGGAACTATTCTAACATCTTTTACAAATAAAAATATCAGGTCGATCGGAGTCATACCCTCAATTTTATCCGTCATTTTTTAATCCTAATAAAAGACTTAAGATACAGAATACCAGCTTTTTATATCGGGTATCCTGTGAATCCTAAGCTAAAAATACAATTCTGAAAGCAATTCACAACTCTCACCAGGTGCAGAAACCGGAAGAATGACCTGTGAATCCTAAGCTAAAAATACAATTCTGAAAGCAATTCACAACCGGAGTTATTCAGGGCCACCAAAGAAGGACCTGTGAATCCTAAGCTAAAAATACAATTCTGAAAGCAATTCACAACAGGGTGGTAAGCTCGGTGACGGCAAAGTCCCCTGTGAATCCTAAGCTAAAAATACAATTCTGAAAGCAATTCACAACCTGTGGCTGTAATGATGAAAGGGAATGCCTCCTGTGAATCCTAAGCTAAAAATACAATTCTGAAAGCAATTCACAACAGGACTTAGAGCAAACAGAATAAAGGAAGGCCTGTGAATCCTAAGCTAAAAATACAATTCTGAAAGCAATTCACAACAGATTGTTTTCCCTCCTTCGCTTCTAAAAGCCTGTGAATCCTAAGCTAAAAATACAATTCTGAAAGCAATTCACAACCACTGTCCATAGGACAAAATCGGAAAGAGGCCTGTGAATCCTAAGCTAAAAATACAATTCTGAAAGCAATTCACAACCTTCATTGTCCATTTCCCTGGACAAATATCCCTGTGAATCCTAAGCTAAAAATACAATTCTGAAAGCAATTCACAACACAAGCTGAAGGTGAATATTACTGGAGATACCTGTGAATCCTAAGCTAAAAATACAATTCTGAAAGCAATTCACAACAAATGAGTAAAGCATTCAGAATAGCGCCCGGCCTGTGAATCCTAAGCTAAAAATACAATTCTGAAAGCAATTCACAACTATGGGCTTGACTTTGGATATAGCAACGACCCTGTGAATCCTAAGCTAAAAATACAATTCTGAAAGCAATTCACAACGCGAGAGCAGTCCAGTTTTTACCTGTCATTCCTGTGAATCCTAAGCTAAAAATACAATTCTGAAAGCAATTCACAACAACTCATGGTGGGAGAAACAAGGCCGTAAA
>NZ_JAPJDA010000005.1:0-140752 GCF_026241755.1 Salinimicrobium profundisediminis | reverse complement strand
AGTCTATGTTAAGCTTCAGAGAGATATCTGCCTGTGAATCCTAAGCTAAAAATACAATTCTGAAAGCAATTCACAACAACTCATGGTGGGAGAAACAAGGCCGTAAACCTGTGAATCCTAAGCTAAAAATACAATTCTGAAAGCAATTCACAACAGATTTATCTTAGTGGCTTTTTGTTGGTTACCTGTGAATCCTAAGCTAAAAATACAATTCTGAAAGCAATTCACAACATTTTCCTAGATGATAAGAAGCCCCGAAAACCTGTGAATCCTAAGCTAAAAATACAATTCTGAAAGCAATTCACAACAGTCTATGTTAAGCTTCAGAGAGATATCTGCCTGTGAATCCTAAGCTAAAAATACAATTCTGAAAGCAATTCACAACCGCGCCCTGCTGTCGCCTCCATCTCCAACCCCTGTGAATCCTAAGCTAAAAATACAATTCTGAAAAAGAATAAATTTAAAATCATAAAAATTCTACTTCAGCTAAAAAGCTTACTCCTTAAAAATAGCATTTTCAGCAGACTTTTTTCCGAAGAAGAAAAAGGGATCAAATGAGCAGCTTCAACTGATTTTCATCAGATTTTCACGACTTTTTAACCCAATGCGCCAAACAAACTTTTTTATATACCTTACTTTTGCACCAGAATTTGAAAACTATGAACAAAGGACTTTATATAGCGACTTTAGAGCCAAACAGTGGAAAATCTTTGATTTCCCTGGGCCTTATGCGGGCCCTGTTAGGGAAAACGGTCAAAGTAGCCTATTTTAGGCCAATAATCAATGAAGAAAAGCCGGGAAAACTCGATAACCACATCGATACCGTCCTTAAATATTTTGATCTTCCCATGTCGTACGAAGATTCTTATGCCTACACCAGGAATGAGGTCATTCAAAAACGCAACGAAGGAAAATCGGGTGAGATTATTGATACCATTATAAGGAAGTACAAAAAACTTGAAGAAACCTTTGATTTTGTGCTGGTAGAAGGCAGTGACTTTTCGGGTGAAGGCAGTGTTTTTGAATTTGACGAGAACGTAAATATCGCCAAAAACCTGGGCCTTCCGGTGATTATAATCGCCAGTGGTCGTGGCAAAACTAAAGAAAGCCTTATGGGAAGCCTGCAAATGGCCTACCAAACGTTCATAAAAAAGGATGTGCAGGTGATCGCTATGGTAAGTAACAAGATTGAACTTGAGAACCTTACTATTGCCACCAACGGCATGAGGGAATTTTTGCCAGATGATGTCGCTGTATTCGCCCTGCCTCTTATAGATATGCTTGCAAATCCAACCCTAAAGGAGATCGTGGAAACCCTTGATGGAAAGGTGCTTTTTGGGGAAGAGTTTCTCGACAACCAGTCGGGAAGCTTTAATGTGGGTGCCATGCAGCTACGGAATTACCTGAAACATCTCAAAAACGAAAGCCTGGTGATCACCCCGGGTGACCGTGCCGATATTATTCTTGGAGCCCTGCAGGCCCATATTTCCAGTAATTATCCGAGAATTTCGGGGATCATCCTCACAGGAGGATTAATTCCTGAAGATTCTATTATTAAATTAATTGAAGGCCTTTCTCAGGTAGTGCCTATTATTTCTGTAGAAGAAGGAACCTTTAGCGTGACCAACCGCGTGGGTGCTATAAATTCAAACATCTATGCCGACAGTACGCAGAAGATAGAGACATCAATCAGCACTTTTGAAAAATACATAAATATAGATCCTCTTATTGAACGTTTCTCGGGCATTCAGGCTAAGGGCCTTACGCCCCGCATGTTCCAGTACAGCCTTGTAAAACGGGCACAGCAGCAACGCAAGCACATCGTATTACCCGAAGGGACAGACGAGCGCATACTTACTGCTGCCTCCCGCCTCATAGCTATGGATATTGTAGATCTTACCATCCTTGGAGATCAGGAAGAGATCAAAAAGATGATCATGAACCTGGCTATTCCTGTAGACCTGGATAAGCTAAATATCATTAACCCTACTACATCTGACTATTTTGACGATTACGTAAACACTTTTTACGAGCTGCGTAAGCACAAAAACATCAATATGGATATTGCCCGCGACCTTATGAGCGATGTTTCCTACTTTGGTACCATGATGATCTACAAGGGGCATGCCGACGGGATGGTTTCGGGAGCGGCTCATACCACCCAACACACCATTCGGCCAGCACTTCAATTCATCAAAACAAAACCTGGGGTATCGGTAGTGTCATCGGTGTTCTTTATGTGTCTAGAAGACCGGGTTTCGGTATTTGGAGATTGCGCAATAAACCCGAATCCTACTGCCGAAGAACTGGCTGAAATATGTATATCTTCTGCAGAAAGCAGTAAAGCCTTCGGAATTGAGCCTAAAATTGCAATGCTCTCCTACTCCTCCGGAAGTTCAGGAAAAGGAGAAGATGTTGACAGGGTTCGCGAAGCCACTGAAATTGTGAAGGTGAAACGACCAGATCTTAAAATAGAAGGCCCAATACAATATGATGCTGCAGTTGACCTTAATGTAGGCCGAAGCAAATTACCGGGATCTGAAGTGGCAGGACAGGCAAGCGTGCTTATCTTCCCTGACCTCAACACCGGGAACAATACCTATAAAGCGGTACAGAGAGAAACAGGCGCATTGGCCATTGGTCCCATGCTACAGGGACTTAACCAGCCGGTAAATGACCTTAGCCGTGGTTGTACTGTAGATGATGTCTTTAACACAGTAATTTTAACAGCAATTCAGGCACAAGGACTTTAAATGTATAAGGTTTAAGGTTTAAGGTTTAAGGTTTAAAAGATAAAAATTTCAAATTCAGGATTGAGTACTCCACCTACAACAGGTAAAAAAATAAACTCAATTCTCAATACTAAATACTCATTACTAGATAAATGAAAAATATACTGATAATAAACTCCGGAAGTTCTTCTTTAAAGTTCCAATTGATCGAAATGCCTTCAGAGAAAGTGCTGGCTTCTGGATTGGTTGAAAGAATTGGACAGGCTTCAGGTAAAATACATTACAAGTCTGAAGCATTTTCCACTTCCGAAGAGATGGAGATAAAAGATCATTCTGTAGCATTAAAGGAGGTGACAAAACATCTTATGCACAATGACCACGGTGTGATACATGATCCTGCCGATATTCCTGCTATTGGCCACCGTGTGGTTCATGGAGGTGCAAGTTTCTCGGATACTGTGGTCATAGACGAAAAGGTAAAGCAGAAAATAGAACAGCTGTTTTCACTGGCACCACTTCACAACCCTCCAAACCTAAAAGGTATACAGGTAGCTGAAGAGATCTTTCCCCATGCTACCCAGGTGGCGGTATTTGATACAGCTTTTCACCAAACCATTCCAACCTGCGCCAGTAAATATGCCATTCCAAACGAGCTTTTTGAGAAGAAAAAGATCCAGATGTACGGATTTCATGGTACCAGCCATAAGTATGTTTCAGAAAAAGCCAATGAATATCTTCAAAAGGATCATTCCAAGATCATTACCGTGCATTTGGGTAATGGATGCAGCATGACAGCGGTAAAAGATGGAAAAAGTATAGATCATACATTAGGGTTTGGTCCTGTGAACGGCCTTATCATGGGTACGCGCAGTGGGGATATCGACCAGTCGGTGATTTTCTACCTCATTGAACAATTGGGTTACACTGCGAAAGAAGTCAGCGATCTGCTCCATCACAAAAGCGGAATGCTGGGGCTTACCGGCTACAGTGATCTCAGGGATATTGAAGACCAGGCTGAAAAAGGAAATAAGGAGTGCCAGTTAGCTCTTGAAATGAACGCTTACCGCATTAAAAAATATATTGGTGCCTATGCAGCCGCCATGAATGGGCTGGATGCAGTGGTTTTCACGGCCGGTATTGGAGAAAATTCCGACGTAATTAGGAAACTTGTGTGTACCGATATGGATTACCTGGGCCTCTCACTTGATGAAGAGAAGAACAGTGTTCGGTCAAAAGAAATGAGGAATATTGGGAAAGAAGAATCTAAAGTTAAGATCCTGGTTATTCCTACAAACGAAGAACTGGAAATTGCCAAGCAGACCATTTCTTTCGTATAAATACCTTTTAAAAATGACATTTTTGAGCGGTGAGGTTTACACAAATAAGTGTGCCTCCCCGCTTTTTACTTTTGCAGCAAATACACTGATATCTTCTTCTAATTCTTTCCTGAACTTCTGCTTTAGCGGCTGCACAGAAAAATGTACAGGGCAGGGTTGCTCCGAGCTGCATTTCTTTAGCCCCAGCACACAATCATCAAGCCGGTTAGTACCATCAATAATATTAATCACTTCTATCAAAGGAGTTTTCAAAGCTTTTGCGGTAAGGTAAAATCCGCCGGTAGGCCCTTTTGAAGAAGAAATAATATTTTCACGGGACAGGGACTGCAATAATTTAGAGAGAAAAGGCGAGGGCAGCTTTATTGCTTCTGCAATTTCCTTTGCTCTTATCTTTTTTTGTTCATTAGAATGAACGGCCAGGTAGAGCACGGCATTCACGGCATATTTACTGGAGCTGGATAGCATATTTTTGTAAAATTTGTTTCATTAGATCTGAATTTAAAATCAGGGGAAAGCAGCCAAAATTAAATTAATCATCCTACATATCATATTTTCCCGGTCTTAATTAGGAGTTTTTTATCTTTTTACCTTTATATAGCTTTGCTCCTTCCCTTTTCGGCCTAACTTCAAAGGTACTTATTTCTTCATTACAATATTTAAAGGCCTTATTATCTTTTTATCTTATATTGTTATAAATTTATAAGACTTAACCCCATAACCACTATCATTATGAAACTAAAATTCTACTTTTTTTTAGCCTTTTTAGCTCTTTTACTTAATGCCTGTGGTGAAAAAGAACAAAAGGAAAAAATTAAAATAACCGACCAAAGTACTGCAGTACAAAAAGAAGTGGTACAGGAAGCAGCTTCTACCACTGCTGAAGTAGATGATATGCAGAACAAAGGCGTTGGGCCTATAGATAATTTGAACCTTAACGAAACCATAGATGAAGCTATGGCAGTTCGCGGAAAAGAATTGTTTAACAATATGTGTACAGCCTGCCACAAAATGGATCAAAAATCAATTGGCCCTGCTCTTGCAGGAGTGACTGAAAGACGCAGCCCCGAATGGATTATGAACATGATTTTAAGGCCAGAGAAAATGATCAAAGAAGATCCCATTGCCAAAAAATTACTCATAGAATCAAATATGGCCGTTATGGCAAATCAAAATATGAGCGAAGAAGAAAGTAGGGCAATGCTGGAGTATTTTAGAAGTTACGACCAGGAAAATTAGCCTGATATGATATTCTTAGAAGATTTTTTGAGAGCTTTTATATCATCCTGATTGAATATTTCGACATATTTATATAATAGTATAGGTATCTGTTCCAAATCTCTAAAGTGGTGAAAAACATGACTTTTAACCCTTTGTTGAATATTGTTTAACAGCAATTAGGAGCCTGTAGCAGCTCATTTTGGTAACTTGAAGTCAAGATTAAGTTTAACCAAAAACCAATACAATGAGAAATCAGGAATTTTTAAATAAGTTATCAAACTGTATCAACCACTGCAACTATTGTGCAGATGCCTGTCTTGATGAAGACAACCTCAAAAAAATGGTTGATTGTATCAGAAAAGATAAAGTGTGTGCCTCTGCCTGTGCTTCGCTTGCCGATATTTTAGCCATTAAAGATGCCAACGCCACAGGACTGGTAAAATATTGTGAGCAGGTATGTAAAGAATGTGCCGAAGAATGTGAACAACACGAAACACAACACTGCCAGGATTGTGCAAAAGCATGTCGAGAATGTGAAGAAGCCTGCAAAAAATATTTAGCAGCGTAAAGATTCGATTATTATTAGTAGAGGCTGTCTCAAATTCGATCAAGATCTTTTGAGACAGCCTTTTTTGTATAAACTATCTTTGTACTTAATTATTCCCAGTTCAATTTTTCCATTCAACTTCAGTAAGATCTGAAATCATTACTGATAGAAAAGCACCGCTATTTTTCCTTCCAAAAATGGCATTTTTGAAGCGTATTTTACTGCGAAATTCTTCCATATAATTCATTTTGTTCGTAAAGTTCTTCTGCCCTTTTATAGGGAATCTCTTCTGAAGTAATTCGCCATGACCAGTTTCCCTGAGTACTACCCGGCGTGTTCATTATGGCTTCGCTGCCCAGCCCAAGAATATCCTGCAACGGCAGGATAGCCACAGCTGCTACCGATTGTAATGCCATTCGGCAAAGCACCTCATGAACATTATTTTCAGTGACTTTTTGGCCTGTATATCGCTCCAAATGCTCCCTCACCTCTTTTCCGCTGTCTATAAACCAGCCCACGCTAGTGTTGTTATCATGGGTACCTGTATAAACTATACTATTAAAATCGTGATTATACGGGATGTATGGGTTCTTACGGTTGGCATCTCCAAAAGAAAACTGCAGCACCTTCATGCCCGGAAAATTAAACTCCTCCAAAAGGTCATACACCGCCTGGTCTAATAATCCCAGATCTTCTGCGATAAAAGGCATGTCAGGGAATTCGGTTTTTACCTGGTTGAAGAAATCAATTCCGGGAGTTTCTGTCCATTTTCCGTTTATCGCGGTCTTCTCCCCTGCCGGCACTTCCCAATAATCGGCAAAGGCCCTAAAATGATCAATTCGCACCACATCAAACAAGAGCAGGTTTTGGCGCAGCCGCTCTTTCCACCAACTGTAGTGGTTTGCTTTGAGCACTTTCCAGTCGTAAACCGGAGTTCCCCATAATTGCCCGGTTTTACTGAATAAATCTGGCGGCACACCCGAAATATGTGTCGGTTGTTTTTGATCATCCAGTTTAAAAATTTCAGGATTCGCCCAACAATCGGCACTATCATGATTTATATAAAATGGTACATCTCCAAAGATCTGGATTCCGTTATTGTGGGCTTCCAGTATTAAACGGGACCATTGCGAGAAGAACAGGAACTGCACAAACTTTTCCCGCTCAATTTGATCTTTTAATTCATTTCGGGCCTTTTCCAGGGCTTCCGGTTTCCTGTCCCGCAGTTCAGGTGGCCAGTCGGTCCAGTTTTGCTTGTCGTACTTGTAACGCAGGGCGAGGTAAAGACTGTAATTTTCGAGCCAGTCGGCATGAGTTTCACAAAATTCAGAGAAATCGGGATCTACTGTACCGGCCGACTTAAATTTGCTGTAAGCCGCATCAAAAACTTGGTTTTTGTACGTCACTACGGTGTCAAAAATGACTTTTTTAGCCTGCATTTCGGGAGGTACAGGGAAATCCTCCAGGTTGACATAACCTTCTTCTTCCAGCAACTGCGGACTAATCAACAAAGGATTCCCCGCAAAAGCCGAATGACTGCTGTAGGGGGAATGATGATAAATTCCGTCTGTAGGATTAAGCGGAAGGATTTGCCAGTAGGTATAACCCGATCTTTTCAGGAAATCGAGGAACTTGTAGGCTTCGGGCCCCAGGTCTCCAATCCCAAAACTGCCGGGCAAAGAGGTGATATGTAAAAGAATTCCACTGCTTCTTTTTAGTTTCATATTAATTGTTCTTTTTTAAAAGTGCAACGGGAAAGCTGCTGAAAAGCTTTTGAACTTCAATTTCTTCGGAAGAAAAATCTTCTTCAGAAATGACATTTTTGAAAGTTCCCTTTAGGTTTTCAGGCAAAATTATTTTCAGCTCCTGTTTCTGGTCTTTAATCTGAAGATCTTCAGTAAAAAGATGGGTGACCATGACCGGCACAATAACCAGAACCGTATTTTTTTCATCCTTCCTGGCAAAAGCCACTACGCTTTCGCGCAATTCCCCTTTAACTTCCAGCGGTATATATTCCCCTTTTTCAAAAGTACTGGGTATTTCCCTACGCGCTTTAAGTGCCCGGTGCAGGCAGTACATCTTGATCTTTCCTGAAGTGTAATCTCGCTTCAGGTTCTCAAGGTGCTGCCCCGTTGCTTCGGGAGTTACTAAATCAAATTCGGCCAGATATTTCTTCCGAAGTTCATAATCTACAGGACGGCGGTTATCGGGATCTACATAGCTTAGGTCCCAAAGTTCGGTGCCCTGGTAAATATCGGGTATTCCCGGGGCGGTAACTTTCAGCAGAGATTGAGAAAGTGATTTTATTGCTCCGTAGGCCGAGATCTTCTCGTGAAATTGAGTAAATGATTTCTTGAAAGACGGGTTTTTCAGCAAAGCTTCAAGAAAACCATATACTTTATTTTCATAGTCTTCATTTGGTGCAGCCCATGACGAATTTTCCTTAGCCTCGCGCAGTACCTTTTGCAGGTAGGCTGTAGATCGCTCTAAAAATTCTTCTCCCGGCTCGCCAATATATGGCCAGGCTCCTATGAGCATCTGGAAAATGAAATACTCTTCATTTGCATTGGGAACAGCAGGATCTTTTCTCACATTTTTGGCAATCTCCCTCCAATCGGCTACTTTTTGAAACCACTCTTCTCCCACTTCACTCAGTACATCGAGTCTCATGCGGGCATCTTCCCCACGTTTGGTGTCGTGAGTAGCGGTAGCATTGATAGAAAGCGGAAAATCTTCGAGCCGTAACTTCATTCTCTCGTGAAAACCGTTTACCGAAAGCCCAAAATTTTCGGGTGAATCCCCAACTTCATTGTGGGAGATCAATTCATTATAAATATAAAAGGTAGTGTCTTCAACGCCCTTGGCCGCCAAAGGTCCCGTAAACTGCTGACACCGCTGCAGGAATTGCAGCATGTTTTCCCGGTCTTTTTTTGCCTCTCCCAGAAAAATATCTTTAACCTTTTCCAGCTCATTATTAAGATCGGGCTTATGTGCTGCAGCAGTTTTAAAAGCTGCATCAATGATCTTTTTTTGCCTCTTTCTCAAGGGATATTCTTCAGGATAAATGCGGTATACAGGAAAGGCAGCCAAAAATGCCCCCAAAGCCTGCTTGTATTTTTCCTCTTTTTCGAGAAGGTTGAATTTTAAAGCCAGTTCCCTCAGGTTTTTATATTCGCCCCCCATTCTCTCTTCCAGGATAAATAGCTTTTGCTCATACACCAGGTCATGATAATCTTCCTGCTTTGGGTAAAGTGCCTGGTAAGCGTCAAAAAATTCATTCTCACTCTTAGGGTTGGTAAGTAATTGATTTACAGTCGCTAAAAATCCATATCCACTAGTGCCTTCTACCGGCCAGTGTACAGGTAACTTTTCATCCCATTCCAGGATCTTTTCTATAGTGATGTAAAAATCGGGCCCCAGTTTTTCCCGAAGCCTTTCAAGATAAGCCTTTGGATCCAGGAGTCCGTCGATATGATCAATGCGCAGGCCGTGAATTAGATCTTCCTCACACAACTGAAGTATGAACCGGTGATAACTCTCAAAAACCTCTTTGTCTTCCATTCGTAAGCAAATGAGATCATTTATGGTGAAGAATCTGCGGTAATTAATGTTGGTTTCGGTCTCTTTCCAATGAGCCGGTAAAAAATACTGTTCTTCGAGGATCTTCCTGATTTTTTCTTCGGAAGCGTTGATCTCTTCTACTCTATTGTCAATTTTACTTCGGAAGTCTGGTTCTTTGTCATACTCCCTCAGGAAATATTCTTTCAACTCTTCCCAATTCTCACTTTCACCCGAAAAATTCCTGAATTTATCCTGCCATTTTTCACCGAATTCTCTTCCGAGGATTTCTGCGTAAGAACGGGCGGAGGCCATATATTCATGATCAAAATACCTGAACAAAAATCCCCTTTTTGACACCTTAAGCTGTAATTCTTTGTTCTTAATGACCTCGGGCAGGGGGTTCCCAAGAAACGGGGCCATAACTTTTCCTGATTGTTCCCAATCTATATCGAAGAAATTATAGTGCAAAGATTCGGGGCCAAGTTCAAAGATATCCTGCAACCAGATGTTGTCTCCGTCAAAAGCCATGTGGTTGGGAACGATATCCTGAAGCCATGACATCTTCTTTTGTTTGAGCCTGTTACTTAGATTCCTGAAGGTATCAAGCCTTCCAATAGCTTTATTGAGTTTAAACGGATTGGTAATATCATAGCCGTGGCTGCTCCCCTTGCGCGCCTGAAAAAAAGGTGCCGAATAAATGGTAGAAATCCCAAGTTTCTCAAGGTAGTCGAGAATTTCATTGAGATCTTCAAGCGTGTAATCAGGGGAAAGCTGAATTCTATATGTAGAAACAGGATTTTTCATTCGACAGTGAGGTTAACAGATTCTTCTAGTTCCTGGAAGGCCGGCACCCATTTTACTGCAATTTCATCTCCTTCTTCACTCCGCTCAAGCATAGCCTGATAATGTTCTTCTTTTATGCCAAAAGTGATATTCTGTGCCTGCCATTTTTCGGGAGATAACGGCGTATCTTCCAGCATTTGAAGCAGGGAATTAACTTTTTTCAGCAATTTAAGATCTAACGGATTTTTCTCAAGTTCCAGCATTTTTTCCGTAAGGCGACGGTCAACAAGGAAGTTTAGGGTCACCATGTCAAGGTTGGCCTGTATAGATATTGCCGATTTTATTTGGAGCTCCAGCTTTTTAAAGTTGCAGTCTTTTTTCTTGAGTTCTTTTATAAGCCTGTTGTTAACGGCCATTTCTACAGGTAATTTGAGCCTGGAGGGAACCCGCATGTCAATCTCCTGGAAGGTTTTCAATAAAGGATAAGTGTTGTCATACAACTGCTGCATAGCACCCTCGGCCCCTTTCAGGTTGTTTTCCATCACCTGTTTCATAATAAGATGTTGCTCATCCCTGAACAAATGCCAGAAGGAGTAATTGTGATTTCCGAAGTGCGTATCCATCAAATTGAAAATCTCGTAAATATTTCCTTTTTCGAAGTAAAAAGACATTTTATTGTGCAGTTCTTCAAGTGATTCGGCGTCTATATACTGCCTTACTCCCCCAAAAATATGATGATCTCCCATGTATAGCACGGCATACGAGATATCAAGCTTTTCCCAGGTAATATCGCTGCGAAACTCTGTACGGGCAATCATTAGTTTTTGTTTTCCGGCCTCATAATAGTGACTGGCTTTGGTAGTAGCACTAAAATTATAAAGCGTCACCTCTTCGGGAAATTCTTCAAAAATAGAAGAGATGGCATAGTGGGCTCCAATCCTTATCATATCGAGCTCCATAGGTTTCACAAAAAGCTCGTAAGCCTTATGCACAGTGCCATATTCCGGAATATTACTCGGTATCCTCTTGAGCGATGCTACAAAATCTGGCTCGTAACTGTCGCCACTTACTTCTTCAGCCAGCTGCACAGCCCGTTGTGCATAGAAAATATCCTGCATAGATTCAATGCCGCTCACCTCGTCAAAGAACCAGCCACAACTGGTGTACATCAACATAGTGTGGTACTGCATTTCCAGTAGCTTAAGCAGTTTCACTTCATCCTCTTCGGAAAGCTCCCCTCCAAAATTTTCTGAAAGAAAGTTCTTTACATTACTGTTTTCCCGGTTGAGGATCACCTGTATATATTTATTTCTCACTTCCCAGGGATTGGAAGTATAGGGTTGCATTTGCTTTTCATAAAGAACTATGAGTTTCTCCCGAACCCCGTCAAAAGCCTCCCGCAGGGGTTTACGCCACTTTTGGTTCCAGTCTTCATTGCCACCGGTGTTACAACCACAGTCGCTGCGCCAGCGTTCTACGCCATGATAACAGCTCCAGGAGGTATCTTCAATAATTTGTGCTTCATATTCGGGAGGAAACTTTTCCAGGAATTCTCCGTAAATGGTAAGATTTACCTCTTCATCCTCTTCCAGCGAGTGCAGGCAGTAAGAAAGAGCCATTTCCCCCAGCTTATGATGGTGACCGTAGCTCTCGCCATCGGTTGCAATATGTACAAGTTCCATTTTGTCGTGATCGGCAACCTGGCCTTTAAGTCTATCGGCAAAGGCTTCCCCGTTATTGAGCAGCCCTTCAAACGCCACTGCCTGTGAAGCCGGGCCGTCGTAAAAGAAAAGGCTTATTTCATTGCCCGAAGGCAGCTTGCAGGTATAGGCACGGCGGGTGTTTACTTTGGCACCTGTGGCGTCTTCCCAGTCTTTTGTGCCAATTTTTCTCACCTGTTTAGCCTGATACGGCGATAAAATGGTGAATTTTATACCGTGTTTTGCCAGCATTTCGAGCACATCGGTATTCACGGCGGTTTCTCCCAGCCACATGCCTTCGGGCATACGGCCGTAGCGGGATTTAAAATCCTCGATTCCCCAAATTACCTGTGTTTCCTGATCCCTCTTATTGGCCAGCGGCATGATAAGGTGGTTATAAGCCTGGGCCAGGGCGGCGCCATGACCCGAAAATGTTTCCTGGCTCAGCTTATCGGCTTCCAGGATGGCCTCGTAAGTTTCGGGAGTTTCATTTTGCATCCAGGCCAGTAAAGTAGGCCCAATATTGAAACTCATCCAGGCGTAATTATTCATGATCGCCTGTATTTTTCCCTCCTCATCTAGGATCCTGGAAGCAGAATTCCTCACATAACATTCTGCGTTAATCCTGTGATTCCAGTCGTGGTAAGGGTATGCCGATTCCTGTATCTCTACCTTGTTCAACCAGGGGTTTTCTCTTGGTGGCTGGTAAAAATGCCCGTGCACACATACATATTTCTTGCTCATAATATTTTTTAATTAGTTAGTGATCCCTCCGGGAACTTAGGTTCCAAAAAGGGCATTTTTAAAGGATCTTTTTAAGATTTGTAAATCAAAACAGCCTCAGGGGGCACAGTGATACTTTCTGCTTTTAAGAGCTCCTCCACGTCCATATCTCCTCCCCATTTTTTATCTGCGGAAGCTATAAGGACTTCAAAATTGCCTTTTTCTGAAGTTTTTTCTGAATAAACCGATTTTCCGAAGTTATAGATCCCGATTAAAGCTGAATTTCCTTCCTGTGCAGAAACCTTCAGAAGGTTTTTGCCTTCAGAAGCTTCAAAAATGGTATTTTGATGACCAAACATCTCAAAAGCACCGTCTTTCTTCAGTCTTATTAATTCTTTGTAAAAGTTGAAGAGCTGATCTTGTTGCACATCTTTCTGAAAATCCCATTTCAGTTTAGAATTTTTGAAAGTAGCTTCGGCCTGCGGATCGGGAAATTCCCCATCAGAATGAGAGTGAAAGAAGTACTTAAACTCACTTTTTCGCCCTTCCTGTACTGCTTTTACAAGATCAGGGTCACCATGACTAATAAAGTACTGAAAGCGGTTCTTTTCCCCAAACTCCTCTCCCATAAAAAGCATAGGAACAAAAGGGGCTGAAAGTAAAGTTGCCGCAGCCAACTTCAGTTTATCAAAACTGACCAATTCGGCCATTCTTTCTCCCAAAAGCCGATTGCCCACCTGGTCGTGATTCTGGATACATACCACGAAATTTGATGGCTCCATTCCTTCAGGATTGTTGCCTATGCTACGTTTGCGAAAGGGGGAATAAATGCCATCGTAGATAAAAGCCTGTTTAAAGGATTTCGCCAGGTATTCCATTTTTCCGAAGTCGGCATAATAACCTGCGTCTTCACCTGTTAGCACCGTATGCAGGGCATGGTGAAAATCGTCAACCCACTGGCCTTCAAGTCCAAACCCGCCGCTCTCGTAGTCTTTTATTAATTTAGTGTCGTTGAGATCACTTTCGGCAATAAGCGCATAACTTCTTCCGGTTTTAGCCTCCAGCTCATCGGTCTTCTCGCTCAATTCTTTAAGAAAATGCCTCGCCCCCCTGTCTATAATTTCATGAACCGCATCGAGCCGCAATCCGTCAAAATGAAAGTCTTCAAGCCACATGAGGGCATTCTGTTTAAAATGATGCCTTACCTGATCGGAATATTCGTCATCAAAATTAAGGGCACTACCCCAAGGGGTGTGGTATTTATCTGTAAAATACGGGCCGTATTGGGAGATATAATTACCTTCCGGACCAAGGTGGTTGTACACCACGTCAAGAATGATGCTAAAGCCCCGGGCATGACAGGCGTCTACAAGTTTTTTAAGGCCTGCAACTCCCCCGTAGCTATCTTGCGCCGCGAAGGGATAAACCCCATCGTAACCCCAGTTTCTCGCCCCGGGAAATTGAGCAATGGGCATAAGTTCGAGTGTGTTTATACCCAGTTCTTCAAGATGATCGAGCTTATCGATTACCGCCTCAAAAGTACCTGCCCGGGTAAAAGTGCCCACATGCAGTTCATAGATGATCATTTCTGAAAGCTTCCTGCCCTTCCATAGCTCATCCTGCCATTGATGGGCCTTAAGGTCTACTACTTGTGACCAGGAATGAACGCCTTGGGGTTGTGAAAGAGAAGCAGGATCGGGAAATTCATCTTTGTGATCAATGCGGTATTTATATGTTGCGCCCGGTGGTATATTTTGAACCTCTTTAAACCAGTAGCCTTTTTCGTCCTTTATAAGAGCTTCAAATTTTCCTGATTTTTCGAAGTGTACTTCAACAGATTCGGCAAAAGGTGCCCATACGCAAAATTCAACTTTTTCATGTCCTATATATACTGCACCAACTTTCTTTCCCATAAATATCTTTCTTCCTGAATTTCAAATACACTCAAAGCTAAGAAGGATAAAATGGAAGATTTAATGTTTAATAGTTTTTTAACTAAGGGTGTGCATATACTTACCTAAATTTAAGTGTTTTAGAATGCAGACAGACCCGAAATCACTGGCATTTCGGGAAATAATCAACCATTTATCCAATAAAATCACCCTATGAAAATTAATGGTCATAAGCGAGTTAGTATTAGAAATGTAAAACCCCAAATTGACTGTGGAAAGTACCCTATAAAAAGAGTTGTAGACGAAGACATAAAAATTGAAGCCGACATCTTTGGAGATGGTCATGACAAGGTGGATGCTGTACTTCTTTTTCGCAAGAAAAAGAAAGGTCGGGGTCGTGAGAAAAAATGGCAGGAACAGCCAATGATCTTTGAAGGCAACGACCATTGGAGCTCAACCTTTGCTTTGGGAGAGACCGGAGATTATGAATATACCATAGAATCATGGGTAGATCATTTTTTAACCTGGCAGGATGGCCTTAAGAAAAAAGCCGCCGCCAATCAAAATTTAAAAACTGAGTTACTTATAGGAGCCGAACTTATGGAAGAAGCCCTTCCCCGCGCCTCTTCACCCAATAAAAAGAAGCTGAAAGAATGGATTGAGCTCTTGCGGGATGAAGAGCATGGGCAAAGAGCGGTTTCTGAAGCTTTAAGCGACTCAGCTTCAAAAGCAATGTATGAATCAAGAGATCGCGACAAAGCTTTTCCATACGACAAAACTTTGGAGGTCAGAGTAGAAAGAAAAAAAGCCCTCTTTAGCGCATGGTATGAATTCTTTCCAAGATCGGCATCTCCCGAAAAAGGTAAGCACGGAACTTTCAGGGATTGTGAGAACATACTTCCTGAGGTGTCAAAAATGGGATTTGACACTATCTATTTTCCGCCAATCCACCCAATAGGACGCAGCCACCGTAAAGGCCTTAATAATGCTACGGAAGCCGAGGAAGGAGATCCCGGCTCACCCTGGGCTATTGGAGCCAAAGAAGGTGGTCATAAAGCCATTCATCCCGAATTGGGAACTATGGAAGATTTTACCCGACTGGTAAAAAAGGCTAAAGATATGGGGATTGAAATAGCACTAGATTTTGCTATACAGTGTTCCCCAGACCATCCTTATGTTAAAGATCACCCACAATGGTTTAAATGGAGGCCTGATGGTACAGTACAATATGCCGAAAATCCGCCGAAGAAATACCAGGATGTACTACCGGTAAATTTCGAAACAGCAGACTGGGAGAACCTTTGGGATGAATTAAAAAGTATTGTAGAATTCTGGATTGATAAAGGGGTTACGGTATTTAGAGTTGATAATCCGCACACCAAGACCTTTCCTTTCTGGGAATGGTGCATAAGTGAAATCAACAAAGACCACGAGGGAATAATTTTTCTGGCCGAAGCTTTTACACGGCCCAGAGTTATGGAAGAACTGGCAAAAATAGGCTTTAACCAGTCTTATACTTATTTCACCTGGAGAAATACAAAAGAAGAATTTGAGGAATATCTCACCGAACTAACTAAAACGGAAGTACGGGAATATTACCGGCCCAATTTCTGGCCCAACACGCCTGATATTCTTCCTATTTCCCTGGAGCACAAAGAGGAGCCTTCTTTCCTTATAAGATTGATCCTGGCAGCAACAATGTCTTCTAATTACGGTCTCTACGGCCCCGTCTTTGAATTCGGTCTTAATGAGCCCTACCCCGGAAAAGAAGAATATGTTCATTCCGAAAAATACCAGATCTACCATTGGGACTGGCACCGGAACACCCGTATCAAGGAGATGATTAGTATCCTGAACAGAATAAGAAATGAGAACGAAGCACTGCAAACCACCTGGAATATAGAATTCTGTAAAACAGATAATGATCAATTGATCTCTTATTCAAAGGTTGATAAAGATGGTAACAACAAATTGATCATTGTAGTCAATCTCGACCCTCACCATACACAATCTGGCTGGGTAGAAGTTCCTCTCGAAAGGCTGGAAATTGGCGATCATGACTCCTATTCGGTGAAAGACCTATTAACAGGAGCCAGTTATATATGGCAGGATGCATGGAATTATGTAGAGCTGCACCCAAGGGCCATTCCCGCACATATTTTAAAAGTTGAAACTAAGAAACCAATACAGTAAAAAAGATATAACCAATGATCAAACCACTGCAAGCGAGCGATCAGGAAACCTGGTATAAAGATGCTATTATTTACGAACTGCACATTAAAGCTTTTTTTGATAGCAATGGTGATGGAATAGGAGATTTTGAAGGTCTCCTGCAAAAGCTGGACTACCTGGAAGACCTGGGGGTCACCGCAATATGGCTGTTACCCTTCTATCCTTCCCCCCTTAGGGACGATGGTTATGACATAGCCGATTATTACAGTATCAATCCTTCTTACGGAGATCTTGATACTTTCAAAAAATTGATAGATGAAGCCCATGAACGGGGATTAAAGATCATCACCGAGCTGGTAATTAATCACACCTCAGACCAGCATCCCTGGTTTCAGAAAGCACGCCACGCTCCCGTAGGTTCTCCCGAAAGAGATTATTACGTGTGGACCGATGATCCCACAAAATATAAGGACACCCGAATCATTTTTACAGATACCGAACCTTCCAACTGGACCTGGGATCCTGTTGCACAGCAATATTTCTGGCACCGTTTCTTCAGTCATCAACCCGATTTAAATTTCGACAACCCAAAAGTACAGCAGGAAGTTTTTGATGTACTTGATTTCTGGTTTGACCTGGGTGTAGATGGTTTCAGGCTTGATGCAGTACCTTATCTTTTTGAAAGAGAAGGCACAAATTGTGAAAACCTGCCCGAGACCCATGAATTTCTTCAGAAGCTAAGGGCACATGTAGATAACAAGTATGAAAATAAACTTCTGCTTGCAGAAGCAAACATGTGGCCCGAAGATTCGGCGGCATATTTTGGAGAAGGAAATGAATGTCATATGAACTATCACTTCCCCATTATGCCCAGAATGTTTATGTCGGTCAAAATGGAAGACAGGTATCCTATTATGGATATTATTGACCAGACACCAGAAATTCCTGAGAACTGCCAGTGGGCCATTTTTCTTCGGAATCACGATGAATTGACCCTGGAGATGGTTACCGATGAAGAAAGAGATTACATGTACAAGGTCTACACTAAAGACCCGCAGGCAAAGATCAATGTTGGGATACGTCACAGGCTGGCTCCCCTGCTTGAGAACAATCGCAACAAGATAGAGTTGATGAATGTACTGCTGTTCTCCCTTCCCGGTACCCCGGTGATCTATTACGGAGACGAAATAGGTATGGGTGATAACTATTACCTTGGAGACCGCGATGGGGTGAGAACACCAATGCAATGGTCGTCTGACCGTAATGCAGGGTTCTCCCATGCCAATCCGCATAAGCTTTACCTTCCGGTTATTATAGATCCTGCATACAAGTATGAGTCAATAAATGTTGAGACCGAACAGATGAACTCTTCTTCACTATTATGGTGGATGAAGCGGATCATTAGCATGAGAAAAAAATATAAGGCCTTTGGCCGTGGTGATATTAATTTCCTTTCGCCGAGTAATGCCAAGATCATAGCTTACACCAGAACCTTTGAAGATGAAGACATTCTGGTATTAGGGAACCTTTCCCGCTTCCCGCAGGCAGCCGAGCTAGACCTGGAAGCCTATGAGGGTTATATTCCCGTAGAGGTGTTTAGTCACAACAAGTTTCCACGAATCACAGAGCATCCTTACCTTTTTACCATGGCGCCTCACGGTTACTACTGGTTCCAGTTACAAAAAGAGGAAGGCCATGTAGCACAATCGGAAACTCCGGCTTTGAGCATTGATAATTGGGAGCAACTTCTAAATAATAAGACCAAAACCAAATTAGAACAAAATATACTTCCCGGGTACCTCAACACCTGCCGCTGGTTTGGGGGCAAATCAAGAGTCATTCAGAGTATCTCTGTGGTGAACAAGGTAGATATACCCGTAAAAGATATTCCGTCAACTTTAATCACTATTGAAGTGAGTTATAATGACGGACTTCCCGAGGTTTATCAGCTGCCACTCAGTTTTATGAGTGAAACTTTAGAAGATGCATACAAGGATATTCCGGGGAAAGGAATTATTGCAAAACTTAAGATAGACGGGGAAGAAGGTTATCTTTTTGATTCGGTTTACAGCGAGAACTTCAGAAATGTGCTCTTCAGAAATATTAAAAAAGGAAGAAAACTAAATAGTGGGCGTGGCAACCTGGTATTCTATCACAGTGAGGATCAATTTGATGCTGAAGCAGAAAAGGTTAATTCCAAGATCCTTAATGCAGAGCAAAGTAACACCTCACTTATTTTTGATAACAGGTATTTTTTAAAGTTGTACAGGAAGCTGGATAACACTATTAATCCAGACCTGGAGATTACCCGATATCTTACTGAAAAAACAGAATACAAGAATTCTCCCCGATTTGTGGGAGCAATAGAATACAAACCCGACCCCAAGAACATCATCGTGTTGGGTATGATGCAAGATCTGGTACCAAACCAGGGAGATGCATGGGATTATACAAAGGATGCCTTAAACCGCTTTTTTGACAGGGTACTCACCTTGCCAAAAGACCAGGAGTACGAGCCAATAGCGCATACGCTGAGTCCGCTCTCCTACCAGGATCTTTCAGAAAATATGAAAGAGTTACTGGGGGCTGTTTTTCCCGAAAGGATGTTCCTGCTGGGACAAAGAACTGCCGAGATGCACAAGGCACTGGCAGCAAACCCAATGGAGGTAGATTTTGAGCCGGAACCTTTCTCTTTGCACTACCAGCGATCATTATTTTCTTCCCTGCAATCCCTTACACGGAATGCTTTCCAAAACCTTCAGAAGAGTATTAAAACCCTTCCGAAGCATATTCAGGAGGAAGCACAGGAAGTATTGGATATGAAAGCAGAAGTGCTTAGCACCTTCAAAAAAGTCTACGACCACAAAATTCCTATAATGAAAATCAGGACCCACGGGGATTATCACCTAGGCCAGGTTTTATGGACAGGTAAAGACTTTGTAATAATTGATTTTGAAGGAGAACCGGCGAGGTCCTTTAGTGAAAGAAGATTAAAACGTTCGCCGCTGCGCGATGTAGCCGGAATGGTTCGCTCCTTTCATTACGCTGCCTATAGCAGTATAATGGAATCTGAAATTGACGACCATAATAAAGAAGGAGAGTTAGACACATGGGCCGATAGCTGGTACTATGTGGTCACTAAAATTTTCCTGGAAGGTTATTATGAGCATGTAGGAGAAAATGATTTCATACCGCCAGACAAGGATGATACCGAGATCCTCATGCAGATATTCCTGCTTGAAAAAGCTATCTACGAGATGAACTACGAACTAAACAACCGGCCAGACTGGGTCTTGATCCCGCTTAGGGGAATTAAATCATGCATAAAACAATAAATCATGGCTAAAAAAGAAAGTAATAAAAAAGATATAGATAAAAATATTTCAGGCACCGGAAAAGCTCCGAAAGGTCCTGTAGATAAAGGCAAAAGATCTGCTGAAGAATCGGGAGATGTAAAAGGGCCTAAAGGAGTAGGTAAAAAGACTCCGGAGAAAACAGGATATAAAAAAACCTCTTCAGGAAAGTCGGCTTCAAAAAAAGAAGCGGCTAACAAGAAGACTTCAGGTAAAGCTGAATCTTCTGAAAAAGAGTCGACCAAATTAAATACAGGTTTGCCAAAGACAAAGATGCCCGATGCAGATGCTGCAGCCAATCCGAAGCCGAAAAAACAGACCAAAAAAGCATCAGCAAAAGACAAATCTTCTCCTAAAGAAGGGGCTACCAAATTAAAAACAGGTTTACCAAAAACCAAGATGCCCGATGCAGATGCCGCGGTCAATCCGAAGCCAAAAAAACAGGCTGGAAAAACTTCCGCAGAAAAGAAAAAATCGGGTACTACTTCTAAACCTGCCAAGTTCCAGAAGCCTCTAACCGATGAGCAAGTACCCGATGTTGCCGCCCCTGCAACCAAGGTAACCACTACGCCCCAGGAAAATCCCGAGAAAAAGACCGGCACTAAAAAACCAGCTGATAAAAAAGCAAATAAGAAAAGTACAGATTTAAAAACCGGAGAAAAACAAGCAGAAAAGAAGCCGGTAAAGAAGATGTCCCGGCAGAAAAAAATTGAGGGAATTAGTGCGGAAGAAAAAATGAAGCTGCCCAACACCTCCCCTTCTGAAGATCTTAAAGACGCAGCAAAAGAAACTGCCGATAATATAAAAAAGAAGGTCACTCCAAAAAAGGGCACCAAAAACGACCTCGAAAAAATGGCTAAAGATCTTCTCCCTGATGCCGAAGATATCGAAAACATGAAAGATGCAGCAGGCAGTTTTGCCGAAAAGCTCATTCCAAAAGCCGAAAAAGCAAAGAAAAAACTAGAGGATATCATACCCGATAAAGAGGAAATGATGGCGGCTGCACAAAAAGCCAAAAAACAAGTAGAAGATCTTACCACAGATAAGAAAGAGGAGCAGAAATCATCTTCAGGCAAACCGGTAGAAGCCACTTTACTTACAGAATTTGATATTCACCTGTTCCGTGAAGGCAAACACTACCACCTTTACAACAAGTTGGGATCGCATCTTATGGAATATATGGGTACCGAAGGAGTTTATTTCGCTGTTTGGGCTCCCAATGCTGAAAAAGTTGCGGTAGTGGGAGATTTCAACAATTGGGACAGGGAATCCCACCCCATGAAAGCCCGTTGGGATGGTTCCGGGATATGGGAAGTGTTTATCCCGGGTGCCAAAAAGGGCAGTTTGTACAAGTATTTTATCAGGTCAAACAACGGTTATGAAGCCGATAAAGGAGACCCTTTTGCTTTTCAATGGGAAACCCCACCAAACACAGCTTCTGTGGTATGGGACCTTGAGAACACCTGGAAAGATAAGGTCTGGATAAAAGACAGGCAGAAAAAAGAAGGCAAGCCACAACCAATGTCGGTTTACGAGTTGCACCTGGGATCCTGGAAACGTGTTCCCGAAGATGGGCTTCGTTCTCTTACATATTTAGAACTGGCCGAGCAACTTCCGAAGTATATCAAAGAAATGGGATTCACACACGTAGAATTCATGCCTGTAATGGAGCATCCTTTCTTTGGTTCGTGGGGCTACCAGATCACTGGCTACTTCGCTCCTTCCAGCCGCTTTGGTACTCCGCAGGAATTTATGCAGCTTATTGACAGTCTTCACCAGGCAGGAATTGGAGTGATCCTCGACTGGGTTCCCTCCCACTTCCCTTCAGACTTACATGGGTTGCACTATTTTGATGGCACCTATCTCTATGAACATGCCGATCCTAAAAAAGGTTTTCACCCAGACTGGCAGAGCTACATCTTCAATTACGGCCGTAATGAGGTGCGCTCGTTCCTTATAAGTAACGCAGTATTCTGGCTGGACAAGTTTCATGCCGACGGATTGCGTGTAGATGCCGTGGCCTCTATGTTATATCTGGACTATTCGAGAAAAGAAGGCGAATGGGAACCCAATGAACACGGCGGAAATGAAAATCTGGAAGCGATAAGTTTTCTGAAAGAATTTAATGAAGTAGTGTACAAGGAATTTCCTGATGCCGTGACCATTGCTGAAGAATCTACCGCCTGGCCCATGGTTTCAAAACCTACCTATATTGGAGGCCTTGGCTTCGGAATGAAATGGATGATGGGTTGGATGCACGATACACTGAAGTATTTTAGTGAAGATCCTATCAATAGAAAATACCACCAAAATACCATCACTTTTAGTTCGAATTACGCTTTTACTGAAAACTTCATGCTACCCCTGTCACATGATGAGGTGGTGTATGGAAAACAGGCTATTCTCAATAAAATGCCGGGAGATGAATGGAACAAATTTGCGAATCTTCGCACCTTGTATGCGTACATGTACGCCCACCCCGGAACGAAACTCCTGTTTATGGGTGCAGAATTTGGCCAAACCACCGAGTGGGATCACGATTCCAGCCTTGCGTGGCATTTAACCAATGATAATTATCACCGCCAAATCCAGGAGACCTTTAAAGAACTCAACAAACTGTACAAAAAGGAACCTGCACTGTACGAAAAAGCTTTTTCACATGAAGGGTTTGAATGGGTAGATATTAAAGATGAAGAGAATAGTATTATTAGCTTTTTAAGAAAAGGCAATGATCCTAAAGACAACATTCTCGTAGTGTGTAATTTCACACCATTACCCCGTGAAAATTACCGGATTGGAGTTGAAAAAGCAGGAAAATGGAAAGAGATCTTCAATAGTGATGATAACAGGTTTGGCGGTAGTAACGTGAAGAACGATGGAGAGATAGAAAGTACAGAACTGTCAGCCCACGGGCAAGATAATTCCCTATCCCTCACCATACCACCAATGGGTGTTATCTACCTGAAAAAGGGTTAAGAAAGTCTTCATATTCATAAACAAAACTGCCCCGGGAAATCCCGGGGCAGTTTTTATAAGTAGTGATTGATCCTTAATTAATAACTACTTTTTTAGTAAACTCTTCTTCTCCCCTGTAAAGTTTTACAAAATACTCTCCCGATGGAACTCTTGAGAAATCAAGAGACTTTTGGAAATCCTTACCAGAAGCTTTGACAGTGGCCAGGATTACTCCAGAACCATCTTCAACGGTCATATTCAAAGGCTGCTTGTCGGGGTTTGATATGTAAACATTAAGAACTTCTTCGTGAGTTCGAAAATGGGGCTTCCCTATAGTAGAAGAACTTCCAAGGATTTTTACCCCTTCAGAAGATTTCTGGATCTTCCATGTTTTTGTCGCTAACCTTTTATCCACCTTTAAAAAGTAGATCCCCTGCGGCACCATTTCAAGGTCCAGCCTCTTGTTATACTTTCCACCTCTTACCAGGTCATCCTTGTAAAGCGTTACGCCATATTGATCTTCAAATAAAATAACCGTTCCCTGATTCAAATTAGAAAGGTCTACTAACAAAGTTTGCTCTCCATTTAATCTTACCTCCTCCTCTTTTTCCATATCACCTGCATAAGAAAAGGTGGAAAGGAAAAAAACAATTACTGCAATGTTTTTTAGCTTTTTCATAATTTTCATCGTTTTAGTTAATAGATTAGATATTACACAACAAACATAATCGCTTATCTCCTTTACAAATAGATCAAAATTGGCACAAAAGTGTTCAAAATTGATATTAATAAGGCTCACTAAAACGTTATAGGTTAAATATGCACCTATATCGGGTAATTTTGCAGAAGTAGAGTATTTTCATTCAGATTAAATTTCATTCAAACTTTACTCCTATTTATGAATATTAATGTAAAACCTGAACTGGAAAAAATTGAACCTGCTTTTGGAAGTTCTATTTTGTATAGAACCTATAATAAGAACCACCAAAACAGGAAACATACTTTTTGGCATTATCATCCAGAAATAGAACTGGTTTACGTGAATAAAGGATCAGGAAAAAGACAGATTGGAAGTCACATCTCCTACTATCGTGACGGGGATCTTATGTTAATAGGTTCCAATCTTCCTCACTGTGGCTTTACAGATGGGCTTACAGGTAACGAGAACGAAACCGTGATACAGATGAAACCCGATTTTTTGGGAAATAGTTTTTTCGAACTCCCCGAAATGAAGAACATAAAAGCACTTTTTGAGAAGGCAACCATGGGAATTGTCTATTATGGGGAGTCAAAAAAGGATATTGGAGAGAAAATGGAATCTCTTGAAAATAAACCTCCTTTTCAACGCCTTCTTGGACTTCTTGAAATTTTACACCTAATGGAAAATTCTACGGAATATTCTGTGCTGAATGCAAAGGGGTTCCTTCTGGAAACCGAACTTCAGGACAATCATAGAATCAATAATATATTCAATTTTGTAAAAGAAGAATTTCAACGTCCCATTGGCCTTGAAGAGGTTGCCGGTAAGGTGAGCATGACTGTACCGGCTTTCTGCAGGTATTTTAAGAAAATTACAGGGAAAACATTTACCCAATTCGTAAACGAGTACCGGTTGGTGCACGCTGCCAAATTACTTCATGAGAAACAGGTAAGTATAACCGAAGTGTGTTTTGAAAGTGGATTTAATAATTTCAGCCATTTCAATAAGCAGTTCAAAAAGTTTACGGGAAAATCTCCTTCGCATTACAGAAATGAACTTAAGGTAGTTTTAACCTGATTGCAGGCTAATTCTTAATGAGAAAATTGTATCTTCAAAAGTCCTAAAATAGTTACAGAAAAAAATTACTATCGTGGACCATTTCAACAAAGTATATGAAAGAACATAGCAGTAAACATGTTCGCTACTCCTTTGTTACAAATATGAAATCACTTAAAAACCAAACCTAAGCATGAAAAGAAAAGCAACAGCCGTATGGAACGGCACAATCAAAGAAGGAAAAGGAAATTTATCTACCCAAAGTCAGGTACTGCAAAAAACTCCCTATTCCTTTCACACCCGGTTTGAAGATGAAAAAGGAACAAATCCTGAAGAGCTTATTGGAGCTGCACATGCCGGCTGTTTTACAATGCAGCTTTCGGCCAATCTTAGTAAAGAAGAATTTAATCCGGTTGAACTTGAAACAAAATGCGAGATCACCTTTGAGGATGGAACCATCAAGAAGTCTCACCTAATTCTCACAGCAAAAGTACCCGGCATCTCGCAGGATAAATTTAATGAGCTGGTGAAGCACGCTAAAGAAAATTGTCCTATTTCAAAATTACTTAATTCAGAAATCACCCTGGACTCTACCCTCAACGGTTAAGAGGCCAATTATGACATTAACCTGAAAAGCGCTTCAAAAATGTCATTTTTGAAGTGCTTTTCCATTTTATTATTTTGAACAAACTTTTGATTAACCTCCAGCTCAATGCCCAAATATTGCTGCGGAAATTTTTGGCGCAGATAAGTAGTAAATCCGTCATCAATCCCCAAATAGGGATAATTGAATCTTACCCGCAAATTTTCATTCTGCTGAAGAAGACTTTCTTCAAATCTTTCACAGAATTTCACTTCACTCTTACGGGCGGGATCAAAGAGCAGGCCAATATCAGCATTTCTTACCTCCCCATTAAGCTCTGGCGTAAAACTATGAACCGAAATATGTACAATTTCTTTGCCTGCTGAAATAAGATCGCCAATCCTGCTTTCAATATAAGTCCGGTATGGGATATAAAAATCTTCCAGAATTTGCTCTTTTTGAGCCTCCTGAAGTTGGGCTGTAAATTCTGAAAAAAGCTGCGGATGGCCCAGCGAACGGTTAGGTTCCACCAAAAGCCTGCTTATCATATATTCCTGCCTAAAAACTGCCAAAGGCGAAAGCTCCTGGAATAGATCTAATGCTCCGGGATCATAACCCCGGTGCGTCTCCAGCACTTCCTGCGCTTCTGAAAACAGTTGTTCATATTCCTGCGGAATTTCATTTCCGGCGTGTTCACAGGTTAGTATAAGATTCAAAGCTTAGTTTTAGTGGTTAATTTCAGAATAAATTACTGGTAGTTACACCTCGAAGAACCTGTTTTCCTGAAGACAATTCCCCAATTCCTCATAAACTTTTGTGATCTCTGCTTTAGATGGGTTCTCATCCAAAGTTTTAAGAATTCTTGTAGAAAGGCTTCCGTGCTGCAGTAAAAACTCGATACTCTTCTGGTGTTTTTCAGAAATATTTTCCTTCACAAGTGAATAAATTCTACTCCATAGATCTTTAACAGAACTTTCGGGCTGTAAATCAAAAATATCAGCAAATGCGGCATTTTGAATGATAGTTGCTTCAGCATCTACGATCACGTCATTAAAGATTTCAAAAAGGGCATTTTCATGCCACTTTTTTTGATCCTCCAGAGACACCAGTTCTTCACTAACCAGTAACTTCAGGGCTTCAATGATGAGTACTGCTATGGCAACATCAGCTTTTGGGCATTCCTGCAGGTCTATCACTCTTATTTCGATAGCACCACGATCAAAGCGGGCAATAGCTCCTCTTGAATTCAGAAAATGATGATCGAGAATATTCTCAGTATCATGTGGTTTTATTGCCTTATTGATAGGTTCAAAAATTCGGCTGTAATAATCCTTTTTTGAAAAGAGTTGTTCGGGAATGACTTTACCGGTCATCTCCGGAATTTCTTTTTGATTGGTTTTATATACATGCATCCGGGCATCTTTAAAGCCGGTAAGTTTTCCCTCAAAAATGGGCGAACTGGCACTTAATCCAGGAATTACTGGTAGCAGGATCCTTACCGCAGCATGTAACTTCTCAAATTCTGCATCTCCCAAAAATGGCAGATTTATATGCATACTTTGAACATTGCTCCAGCCATGCCCCCTACAGTCAAAAATACGATTGTAGAGTGCGTATATTTTGCTGTAGTTGTGCTGCCACAACTGCATTTCTGTTTCGGGATCCATGAGAGGATGAGCCGCTGTGGGTAACAGTTTAGCATTAAATTCCTTGAGCAAATCGTTGATTTCGCCAATATTTTCAGCAAAAAGATCATCCAGGGTATCAAGATTGGCGGTAGGCCCATTGGTTTTTAATTCCACTACATGTGCTACAAGCTCATTGCTCCATTCTATCTTACCATTTTCAACATCCGAAGTTAAAGCTCCATTCTTTTTGGTCAATAATTTATCTACAACCGGCTTCACTTTCATTGTGGCAGCGTCTACCAACATGTACTCCAGTTCTATCCCGTAAACTTCAAAAAGCTGATAACTCATTCCGATTTCTTTTCAAGGCGATTTTTAAGAGCAGTAATAATTTCGGTATAAATTTTATCACCATAGAAACGATCTTCTACCCCAAAATCTATGTTTGGATTGTCATTGATTTCTATGACAAGAGGTTTTCCATTTACTTCTTTTACATCAATCCCATAGAGGCCTTTTCCCATAAGCCTTGCCGAACGAAGAGCTACATCCATGATCTTTTTTGGAACTTCATCAATAGACATTACGTCTGCATTACCTTCCTGGTCATCTTTTTTGCTGGCATTCCAGTTGTAGATTTGCCAGTGGCCTTTGGCCATATAGTAACGGCAGGCAAAGAGCGGTTTATCATCAAGAATACCTATTCGCCAGTCATAATCTGAAGGCGTATATTCCTGTGCTATTACAAGTTCAGATTTTTTAAGCATCTCCCCAACCAGTTTTTCATATTCTTCGGCAGTAGCAGCTTTTTTCACCCCAAAAGAAAAAGTAGAATCAGGTGATTTCAAAACTAGCGGAAGTCCGGTCTTCTCAATAACGTTATTGCGGTTGTCTTTGTGAACAATGATAGTTTTAGGAGTGGGAATACCTGAATTCTCAAGGGCTTCGGCCATAAAAACTTTATTACAGCACTTAAGGATAGCATCGGGATAATCAACGATGGCTATATCTTCCTGTTGAGCTTTGCGGGCAAAAGCATAGGCTTCATTGTTCACCTCTGTACTTTGCCTGATAAAAAGGGCGTCAAAAGACGACAGTCTTGAAAGATCTTTTGGAGAGACAAACTCTACATAAAAGTTCATTTTTTCGGCAATCTCTACAAATTTCTTTAGAGCTTTAGGATTACTTGGCGGCGCAGGATCGTGATCTTGCACAAGAATTGCCAGATCGTACTCAAAAGTTTCATTTTTAGGGGTATCGTAACGCTTCTTTGCAAAATACTGTATGGCAAACTGCCTCATAGCATCCCGGTGTTCATTGGGGATCTCTACTTCAGATAAAGCTTTAATAGATTTGATATTCCACCTGTTGGTGTAAGAGAACTTCACTCTCAAAAATGGTATTTGAAAGTGCCGGTGAAACATAGCACTCAGTTCCCTGTACTTTTGAGCAACATTCTGCCCAAAATAAATGCTAAGGGTAAACTCGGCTGACTTAATTCCCTTTAAACTTTTTTGAATAAGATCATCAAATTCATCTGAGACGATCTTAACAAGCTTTGGTTCCCGTAAATCTACCAGGTTCATCACAGTAGGAATTGCGAGGTGACCACGAGCCTCAGCTAAAAGTGAAACATAATACCCCTTACTTTGGTAAGAATAATCCTTACATAAATTAAAAATACGTGCTTTTTTAAGACGGGCATATTCAGGATTTGTAAGATAGTCCCTGGCCGAAATCACCTCCATATTCTCAAGTGCAAGGTTCCAGTTTTCGGGATTATTTACAACTAAAAATTTCTTCATTAAATGGTTTAAATATATTCAAAGGTATATCAAAATTCTTCTGAAAATTCGGTGCCGGAATATTTTTTCAAAAAGCTTAACTAAAAGTAAAACTTCCTTTTTGAAGACCTTTAAAATAATGGTTTATAATTTGTTAACCTAATATTTTTATCCGACAAACATTTTGCGGCAGATTACATTGAGGGTTTGAAAAAACTGAACGTTTGAAAGAGTTCAATGCCTAAAAAGAGCTATATGAACCAATAAAAAACCTCCCGGAAAGGCCGGAAGGTTCTTATTCAATGGAAGCAAACAGATCTTGCTCTATATTAGCCCCGAAATATTTCCTTCCAAATCTATATTTATATTCTCTGATGCAGGGTGTGCCGGTAATCCGGGCATGCGCATCATATCTCCTGTAATTGGGATTAAAAATCCTGCACCGGCAGCGATCTCAATCTCCCTAACGGTTAGCGTAAAACCTGTTGGTCTTCCTATAAGTAAGGGGTTGTCTGACAATGATTTTTGTGTTTTAGCAATACAAACGGGTAAATGATCTAATTCAAGATTGGAAATAGTCTTTAGATCCCGTCTTGCTTTTGCAGCGTATTCAACCCTATCGGCCCCATATATTTTTTTTGCAATGGTCTCTATTTTATTCATAACCGAATCTTCCCAATCATAAAGTGGTGTAAAGTTAGAACGGTCTTCTTCAATAGCTTCTACCACCTTTTTTGCGAGATCAAGAGCGCCTTCCCCTCCTTTTGCCCAGCCATCAGAAACTGCAACTTTTATATTCAGTTTTTTAGCCAGGTCTATGATCACCTGTATCTCTTCATTACTGTCACTGTAGAATTTATTTATGGCTATAACAGGAGTGATATTAAACAGGCGGGCATTTTCCAGGTGTTTCTCTAAATTGGGCAATCCTTTTTCTAAAGCCTCTACATTTGGAATAGTGAGAGAAGAAAGAGGTACCCCACCATGGTATTTTAAAGCTCGTATTGTCGCGGTCATTACCACAACCTTGGGAGTAAGGTCTGCGCTTTGACATTTAATATCCAGAAATTTTTCTGCACCAAGGTCAAAACCAAATCCGGCTTCGGTGACTGTATAATCAGAAAGACTCATCCCCATGCGGGTGGCGATCACAGAATTAGTTCCCTGAGCTATGTTGGCAAACGGGCCAAGGTGGATTATGGCAGGATTCCCTTCTATGGTTTGCACCAGGTTAGGTTTAAGTGCATCTTTTAAGAGTGTAGCCATGGCACCTTCTGCATTGAGGTCGCGGGCATAGATGGCTTTTTTATCAAAGGTGTAGCCAATAAATATGTTTCCCAAACGCCCTTTTAGGTCCTCCAGGTTTTCAGCAAGGCACATGATGGCCATAATTTCGGAAGCCGCAGTAATATCAAACCCGCTTTCTCGGGGAATTCCTGAACCTGTTCCGCCAAGTCCTATAACAATATTCCGCAGGGAACGGTCATTAACATCCATCACCCGTTTTAGGGAAACCGTCCGCGGATCAATTCCTAAATTATTTGTTTTTGACTGAATATTATTATCTACAAGAGCTGCCAAAAGATTGTGAGCTTTTTCAATAGCCGAAAAATCTCCGGTAAAGTGAAGGTTGATGTCTTCCATGGGTAAGACCTGTGAATACCCTCCTCCGGTAGCGCCCCCTTTTAATCCAAAAACAGGGCCTAATGAAGGTTCTCTCAGCACTACAGTGGTTTTCTTGCCAATCCTGTTCATAGCTTCTGAAAGACCTATAGAGACGGTGGTTTTTCCTTCTCCTGCAGGAGTTGGTGAAATAGCCGAAACAAGAACGAGATTGCTTTGTTTTATTTTGTCGTGATCAATATTGTGAAGCGGTATCTTAGCCTTATATTTCCCGTACATCTCAATATCATCTGGATCAAGACCAAGCTTTTGAGCTATTTCTGTAATGGGGGTTAATTGAATTTTATGAGCGATATCCAAATCGGTGAGTGGAGAAGTTGTCATCATATTCCTTCAGGCTTTAGATTTACAGGTCAAAAATATGATGAAACTATTGCTCTAATAATGATCACTATCAGGTTTTCGTACTTTTTTCAAACGTTTTCGCTAGCTTCAGGTGACCGCTTTATAAAAAGAGTCAATATGCTCCTGATCCCCACTCACAAATACAAGGTCTTCTCTTAGTAATTTGACGTTGGGAAATACCGTTTTGATCATTTGCCCTTTTCGGGAAACCGCGAGGATATTGACCCCATAGTTCTTTCTAACATCAACTTCTTCAATAGTCTTTCCTACTACAGCACCACTATCTGCCATCACTCTCACACAGCTTATCTTAAAATCGGGAATAGTTGAAGATTTAAAAGTCTGCAGTCGTTTGTGGGACTGGAAGACCTGGTAATTATCTGCTCTAACCGAATCTATTAAATTTTCCAATTCATCGAGGGGTACAAGAAAATTGGTTAAAACCCGTGAAAAGATTTCAATTGAAGTTTCAAACTCTTCGGGAATTACTTCATCGGCACCAAGCCCCAGTAGAGTTTCTATCTCTTTCACATACCTTGTTCTTACTACTATATGCACCGAAGGAGAAATATGCCTGATATTGGAAACAATGGCTTTGGTAGCGCGAGGATCAGAAATAGCAATAACCACAATACGCGCTTTATTTACATGTACAGCTTCAAGCATGTGCTCCTGCACAGCATCTCCATAAATTATGGGTTCTCCCCTGGCCTTTTGCTGTCTCACGATCTGCGGATTAAGTTCCAGAATCATATACGGGATATCGGCATACTTAGCTGCTTTTGCAAGGTTTGCACCATTGATCCCGTACCCGATTATAAGCAGGTGATCTTCGGGCTCTTGAGCATCCTGTCGGGAAAGTGGAACCGTCCGATGAGAACCTGGTGCTATTTTTCTCAAAATAAAATTCGTGGCCCTTCCCGAAAAAAGGAAAACAAAAGGCGTGAGGAGCATGGTGAACACCGAAACCGAAAGAAAATACTGGTTCATTTCCTCCGAAAGTAGCCCACTTTCTATACCAATACGGGAAAGGATAAAGGCAAATTCCCCCACCTGGAACAATGCCATTCCTGTCAACAATACAGTTCTTATAGGATATTTAAGGGCTGCTGCGGTAAGGGAAACCACTCCTCCTTTTAATATAAATACCACCACGACCATAAGCATGATCACCGCTGCATTTTTCATAAAGAAGTCCAGGTCTAGCAGCATCCCGATTGAGATAAAGAAAAAACTGATGAACAGCTCCCTAAAGGGAAGAATGGTACTTGTAGCCTGGTGACTATAGTCTGACTCCGAGATAATAAGACCTGCCAGGAAAGCTCCAAATGCAAGAGAGAGTCCTGCAGATGCAGTGATAAAAGCCACTGTAAAACAAAGCGCGATGGTAGCCAGTAAAAACAATTCCTTACTTTTTGTCTGGGCAATAAGGTACATGGCCCGCGGCACCAAATATTTTGCTCCAACATAGGTCAAAGCTAATACCAGGGCACTTTTAAGAACAAGAAGAAGCACTTCATTGTAAAGATCACCTGTAGTTCCGGCCATCATGGGAGTGATCAACATCATTGGCACCACAATCAAATCCTGAAATATTAAGATTCCAAGAGCCATACGTCCATGAGGCGCAGTGATCTCATTGCGATCATACAAGATCTTTAGCACAATTGCTGTGCTGGAAAGTGAAAACAGGAAGCCCATGAATACGGCCTCGTTCCAGGAAAAGCCGAGTACAGAAAATATAAATGCAGTTACGATAATACTCAATCCCACCTGAAGCAAACCACCTAAAAAGACAGTTCTTTTCATGGACGCAAGCTGCTTGATTGAAAGTTCCATTCCAATAACAAACATCAACAGGATCACCCCAATTTCGGAAAGGATCTCTATTTGCTCAGGGTTTTCAATAAGTCCGAAGCCAAAGGGGCCAATAATAATCCCTGTAACTAAAAATCCTAACACCGATGGTAACCTTAATCGCTGTAGTAAAAGCACAACAACTACAGAGAAACCAAGTAGTACCACAATGTCCTGGAGTAATGGAAAATGCATGTTCAATCAAATTTTGTAATGCCTAATTTATTGAATTCTGCCCTAACAAAGGGGATTTATCGGGGATGAATAAGAGATAAATAAAGTTTTAAAAAACCATGATGGCAAGTATAATCCTGTGCTTCAGGAATTTTGTATAGGATTTAAGAATCTACGGTTTCAAATTTTATAAATTATGATCTCCAAAAAATCTTTAGATGTTTGGCATAAGCGACATTCCAAAATTTCTGCTGGCATTTTTCCTGGTACTGCCCCTTATCTCAATCTTACATGAAGCAGGGCACGTGTTCTTTGCCTGGCTTATGGGTGCAAAGAATATCCGTATCGTAGTGGGAAGTGGAAAACCTGTCTTTAATCACGGAATATTGGAAATTAGACAGTATTACTTCTGGTATGGGTTCTGTACCTTCGAGAATATTGAACGCAAAGAGAAGCTGGCGAATATTTTAATTTTTTCGGGGGGTGCTCTTTTTAATCTTCTTAGTACCATCGCAGTGATCCTGTTAGTTGAGAACGATGTTTTAAAAGCAGGAATGCTTACCTATCAATTCACGTATTTCTCCATGTACTATGTTTTCTTTGCTCTCCTGCCCATGCTTTATCCGGGAGGAAATTTTAGTGATGGAAAGGTGATCCTTGAACTTTTAAAGAATAAAAAAGAAGTTGTAAAGGAGCGCACGTATCGGCTAAAGTGTAAAGCTAAAGATAAAGAATGGGAGGTCCTCAATCACCGTAATGAATTGATACAGACCTTTGATAAAGAAGAAGATGCACTGGATAAAGCCCGAAAATTGGCTCAGGAGCATCGCCCCAGCCGTATTATCAGGATTAAAGGAGATGATGAAAAAGAAATTCAGAATTATCCCCGAATCCCTTTATAGCACTATTTTACCACCCACAGTGGCACATTCAGGTTTGCATTGAACAATTCCTCGGTCATGGTACCCACAGCGAAAGGAGAAAAAGTGTTACCTCCTTTATCTGCTACCATAAGGAGGTCTACCGGCGAGTTCCGAAGGTTTGCAAGTATCTTCTGTGCTGCTCCCGATTCTCTTCCCATAAAAATGAGAGGCTCAATGTTTTCGGAATAATTCAGTTTCTTCAGGAATTTATCAAATTTTTCTTTCACATGCTTTTCCACTTTTGGCCCCATTGATTCGGGCGAAACATATGGAGAAAATTGTACGGGCACACTGTAAACATGAACCACCTTCAGCAGTACGTCCCCTCCCTCCTGCAGTTCTTTGGTTCTGCTGAAAACTTTTCGGGAATCCTGTGAAAAATCGGTTCCTGCCCAAATAACCTCTATTTTTTCATGGGCAGATGCAGGAACAGCCAAAAGGTCACATCGCAGCAACCTCAGCAGTTTACTACTCACTACTCCTGTTCCTTTCTCATGCTTCTTGTTACCAACCACAGCCAGATTGATACTGTACTTGTCAACGATGTACTTGAGAAGGGATTCGCTGTAAGGATCTTCAGAAATAAGCACCTCCCAGTTTGCAGAGGCCGAAAAATGTGTTTTTACTTTCTCATTTAATTCATCCCCAATCACCTCATCCAGGTTCACATCCTTCAGGTGTTCTTCAAAAAGCTCAGAGATCTCGTATTTCTTGATATTGTGTACAAAATAAACGTTCTCTGCCTGCAGCTTTTCAGCAATAAAAGACGCATAGGTAATTAGTTTTTCATCTATAGCTGAAAGATCCAGGGCGACAAGAATATTTTTGATCTTTTTCATGACTGATTTTCTTTATGGGTTCCTCCTCTTTTTTTGATAATATCTGAAATTACTTCTTCATAACTTTCTAATTCCTTCTGCGCCTTTTTCTCTTCAGATTTTAAGTATTCATCCCGCACGCCAATATAGAGGGAATAACACATGAAGAGCAGGATAAAAGCAAAAGGCAACCCGGTTACTATTGAGGCTGTTTGCAGCGCCTGCAAACCTCCCCCTATTAATAGTACGGCTGCAATGGCACCTTCGGCTACTGCCCAGAAAATACGTTGCCCTACAGGGGCATCTATTTTTCCTCCCGAGGTTAAACTGTCTACTACCAAAGAACCTGAATCTGACGAGGTGACGAAAAAACCTGCGATTAAAATGACTCCGATAATATTTAATACCACCGAAAAAGGAAAGTCTTCAAGATATACAAAGAGCGCAGTGGCCACATTATCATCAACAGCATTAATGATAGTTTGGTCTCCTAAAAGTGCCTGCTGAATAGAGGTACTCCCAAAGGCTGTGATCCAGAAAAAAGTAAGAAGCGAAGGCACAACCAGCACTCCCAGAATAAACTCTTTTATGCTACGCCCCTTTGAAATTCGGGCGATAAACATCCCTACAAAAGGAGACCAGGCAATCCACCAGCCCCAGTAAAAAACGGTCCATGCGTTTTGCCAGTTATTGCCGGTGTAGCTTTCTGTCCAGGATGATATTTCTAAAAAGCTATAGAAATAACTTCCGGTGTTTTGAACGAAAGACTGAAAAATGAAGATTGTTGGCCCCAGTACTACCACCAGAAGCAACAGCAAGACCGCTATTCTCATATTCCATTCACTCAGGAATTTGACGCCTTTATCTACACCCAGCACAACAGAAATTGTGGCAATAGCCGTAATGATCGCAATAAGGCTTACCTGGGTAATGATACCGCTGTCCAATCCAAAAACATGGGCTAGCCCTGCTGCTATTTGCTGTACACCCAGCCCCAGGGAAGTTGCCAGTCCAAAAAGAGTAGCCAAAACAGCAAATATATCAATGAGATCCCCTCTTTTTCCGTAGATTTTATCGCCTAAAACCGGGTAAAAAACTGAGCGTATGGTGAGTGGCAAGCCGTGGGAATAAGTGAAATAAGCAAGTGAAAGCCCTACAAGAGCATAGATTCCCCAAGCATGAAAACCCCAGTGTAAAAAAGTGAAATTCATAGCTTCCTGCGCAGCAGCGGGCGTGCCACCCTCTGTTAATGGCGGATTCATAAAATGTGTTACAGGTTCGGCGATACTCCAAAAAAGGAGCCCAATACCCATCCCTGCACTAAAAAGCATGGCAAACCACGAGAGAGTCTTGAACTCGGGTTTTGCGTCCTTTCCGCCTATTTTAATATTTCCGAATTTACTAAAGGCCAGGTACAGCACAAATATTAAGTAGATGTTGACGCATAAAACAAAGAACCAACCTCCGTTATTGGAAACGAAAGCCTGAATAGCATTAAAATATCCTTCGGCCTGCTCCTCGAAAATAAGGGTGAGTGCTATACTTATAATAATGATAATAGATGAAGTGAAAAACACAGGACCATTGACGTTGAGGCCCATTATAGATTTCCTTTCATCACTTCTTACGATCTTTTTTGCCATGGTCTCTAAATTTTAATTCGTCTCTCCGGACTTAAAAATAATATCCGAAATTAATATTGAACCTCGCTTCCCACTTTGCATCGGGGTTCCCTGCGGCAAAGTCATTTACAAAATTCCCGCCCAGCCAGGAATGGTTATATCCGGCGGCATAATCTACGTAGGTATACAGGTTACCTGCTGAAATCAATACTCCCGTAACATTCATAAATGAATCTTCAAAAGAAGCCGGCTTTTTCTGCATGTACCCAAAATCATTATAGAACTGTAAATTGGATACCGGCCCCCAACTCACCGGCACATCGCGGGCAATTGCAAGGGTATAAAGATTGAAATCGGAAGCTACTTCGTAAGGAGCCCCATAAGCCGCCATGGTAATGATCTCTCGTGAAACACCTTCTGCATTATTGGGATTATGAGAAACCAGCATGGCTTCGGTCTTAAGATTCCACTGCTTAAAATCGGCTTCATAATGCGCAGCCAAAGCGTAATGGTCTCCCTTTCTTTTGGTATTGATATTATAGAGTCCACCGTATTGGGCTGAAACTCCAAGTCGCGACTTTAAACTGTCTCCCCATTTATAGAGCAGCTTGATATTTCCCTGATGCACTTCCTTATTATTCCCCGCCACGTCATAAGAATACCTGCTGGGAGAAACCACTGAAGCATCTCCAAAATTCAACTCCTCGGCATTTTTAAAATAGGCTATCTGGTATTCCCATTTCTCCCCCAGGTTCATATACTTTATTCCCATATCGTGATCGTCCTCCAGTCCCATATAATACCCAAGGTTAAAGAACCAGTTGTGGGAATTGTATTGCTGTATCCCTAATGGAACCTGGGTGAGGCCTACCTGCAGCTCCTCAGCTTCATTAAACCGGTAACCAAACCATCCCTGCTTTAACATTCCGCCGCCAAAAGCTTCAGAATAATGACGGAATTCGGCATTCACATAGATCCCACGATATGCAGCTACAGCATTGATCCTGAACATGTCGTAGCCAAAGTCTCCGCCCCTGCTTTTCTGTTCGGGTTTCCAGGAAGAAAGATTGTAATTGAAACGTAATGCACCCCCTATTTTGACTTCAGGGGATTCCTGCGCCTGCACAAGATTCGAAAAGAAGCAGCCCCACAGGAAAAATAAAAAGATTAAAATTCGTAGAGGTTTTTTCACGGAATAATTTTGAATGAACCTCTAAATTAAGTTGAATAGTATGGAAAGTACCTTTAAAGGCCTATAAAATATTGTTAAGACGCCTGTTCTACGACTTTAAATGTCTGAAAAATGATACAGAATCAATTCTTTTCTGAAAATGTAAAAACTTCCAACACGTCCCAGGTTTTTCCATTGTGTTTAAAGAGAGTTAACGCATCCACCTGAAATTCAGCTGAAAAAATGCCATTTTTGAACTCCTGCCACACTTTTGGAAACTTCTGATAAGTGAGATCCCGCGTGGCTAGAGTAACATGAGGATGCAGCTTCTCCGGATGGTTGGGAGGTAGTAATCCTGATAATTTCTGAAGTAAGTTTTCATGCAGACTGTTTACAGGCTCATGGTTTACCACATTGATAAAGATGGTGCGCTGTTTAAAATGCCCAAAATCACTGAGGGCTATACAAAAAGGGCTTTGATCTTGTGAAACCGATCTAAGAAGGGTAATAAATTGTGTTTCCTGGTCTTCTGAAAGCCACACAGGTGGAATAAGAGTGATATGGGCTGGTAATTTGAGTGCATGCGCAACCTGAAACTTTTCTTTGATCTCCAGTTTCATATTCTTCACCTGCTCTTTCACTGCTGTGGGAGGAACGATGGCTACAAAATAAAGAGCTCTTGAAAATGCCATTTTTGGAAGCTTATACCATGCGGGTCAATAAAGTTTTACCCTTCATTTTTTCCCGCCTGTCACAAGCCGATCCTATCATTACTCCCATTAGCAACCCTCCCAGAGGGCTGTAATATTTAAAACTTGATTCTGTATAGAAGAAAAGCAATAAAAGTAGAATGAAGCCTGCCGCCAGCCCTACACGCATGCCTAACATGGCGCAATAGCCTTCGGGAACCAAACCAAAATCTGTACGTAGAAATTTAACCAGATTTTTAAGGTGAGCCTGCAGTTGCTCATCACCATTATTTCCTTCCAGGTTAATGTCTTTGAACATAATATCCAGCTTGTGTTCAAGTGGTGCCAATTTTTCTGGCGGAAAATTCTTGTATTTCACCTCCTGAAGGATGGTACTAAAACGCTGCCTGATCTTTACCGACTCTGTTGTGCCCGGTGCTGCCGTGTATCGGTCTAACCGTTGAATGGCCTCCTCTATTCTCATTTTTTGAAAGTATGCGCTTGTTACCTGTTTGACGCATATTTGAGAAGAAAGTTACTCTAAAAACACCTCTTTTATAAAAAAACAGCAATTATTTTTTAAAACCCTGTGTGGCGTTGGCCTCAGAAGTAGTACAATTAAAAACTATTTATATCCTGCCGCCTGCAGGTTGAACAATTCCGAATACAGCTTATTGTTTTGCATAAGTTCTTCGTGAGTTCCCAGCTCAAGTACAGCCCCATCTTTTAAGACCATGATCCTGTCGGCAATTCGCACTGTGCTAAAACGGTGAGAGATAATCACGGCCGTTTTGCCCCGGGTAAGTTTAATAAACCTGTCAAAAGCTTCAGTTTCGGCACGGGCATCAAGAGCCGAGGTAGGTTCATCGAGGATCAGGACTTCGGCATCTTTCATATAAGCCCTGGCAATGGCAATCTTTTGCCACTGGCCGCCAGATAGGTCTTTTCCCTGCTTGAACCTTTTGCCCAGCTGTTGGTCATATCCAAAAGGCAGTTCACTCACAACCTGGTTTGCTAGGCTTTTTTCGGCCGCCCCTTCTATACGGCCCTGGTCATTAATTTTGGTGATCTCGCCCATCGCAATGTTTTCCCTGAGGGTGAGTTCAAATTTTACAAAATCCTGAAAAATAACACCAAAGTACCTTTGATAAGCCGCCCTGTCAAATTGTTTTACAGGAATGCCATCCAGTAAGATCTCACCTTCAGTGGGTTCGTAGAACTGAAGCAATAATTTAATAAGTGTCGTTTTTCCGGCGCCGTTCTCTCCAACAAAAGCAAGCTTCTCCTCGGCTTTCAGCTTAAAATTGATATTCCTCACCACCCACCTCTCAGACTTCGGATATTTGAATCCTACATTCCTGAATTCTAAGCCTTCTTTAAGTTCCTTCGGAAGCGGAGTTTTACCTCCTGAAGCCGATTCGTGATAGGAAAGGTCAAGAAATTCGAAATAATCCTGAAGGTATAGTGCGGTCTCGGTGATTGCGGTAAAGCGGGTGAAAAATCCCTGCAGCTTTTGTCTTAGCCGGTTAAACGACCCGGAAAGAAAAGTTAGGTCCCCCAGGGAAAAAACCCCTGCCACGGTTCTAAAGATAATCAGCACATAGGCCCCATAATAAGCTGTGGTGCCAATAACGTTGAAAAAAGATCCCCAGCCGGCACGCTGCTTCGCCAGTTGTTTGCTCTGGGTGTAATAAAGATCAGACAATCCCTTGAACCTGTTGGCAAGATAGTCTGAAAGGCCAAAAAGCTTCACCTCTTTGGCGGTCACATCACTGGCTCCCGCATACCTCAAATAATCGAGCTCCCGCCGTTCCTGCGTCCAGCTTCTGGCCAAAGAATAACTGGTACCGCTAAATTTAACCTCGTTGATCATGGTGGGAACGATAGAAACTACCAGCAGAATAATAAGCCAGGGTTCAAAAACCACCACTCCCGCCAGTAAAGTAGCGATCACTATAATATCTTCGGCCTGGGTAAGAATGTTAGACATCAAGCCAACCCGACCTGTGGTTTGCTGGCGTGCCCTTTCAAGCTTGTCGTAGAATTCTGAATCTTCGAGTTCATCAAGGTTTACTTCGGAAGTTTTCCTGATGATCTTTACTGAAGTATTAATTGAATACTGGTCTCCTAATAACGCGTCACTCAGGCTAATACCACGGCTAAAAAGATCAGATAACACGGCCAGGGCAAATTCGGCTGCCACCAGTGCCCATAGGTGATCAAGGTCTTTGACATCTGCCGCTATTTGTACTACCACCTCGTCAATGATCAATTTTCCCACCCAAAGCATAAGCACGGGCAATACAGCATTTGTAAGACGAAGAAAAATATTCAGGTAAAAAAGCCGCGGATTAACTTTCCTGATCTCCCCGAAGAATCGCGGCACAAATTTTAGGGAAGCAAAACTCTCCCGGAATTTAAATTTATTGGGTTCAAGCGATTTTTGGGGTCGTGGCAAATTATTAAAGTATTAGGTTAAGTAACGGCTTAAGCCTGCTCAAAAATAGCATTTTTGAGGCAGATTATACTCCGGGAATACAGGAAGGGAATTCGCGAGAAAGAAAATTTGAAAATGTAGAACTAAAAGCTACTTCGGAAGGATTGTAGTAGCTGGAAAGCTTCAGTTTATCAATATTTAGATTAAATTGTTGCTTCAAAACACCCATTTTTCACTTCCGGAAGCATTCTACTTCAGTAGTTTTTATTTCAGTCTTGAAGGAAAACATTTTCAGAAATAATAAACACAGAAGTTTCAGAAAAGAGCTTTAAAAATGCCATTTTTGAGACCCCAGAAGATCACATCACGGAAAAATTCCGAAGAAATTTCAGAAAAATTATTAGACAAAATACCAGCCGTGACTGCCTGCCACCGCTCCAAAAATGGTGATAAGGCTTAACACCAGTAAAACCCAGTGGGCGCGGTGAATAATCCTAAAAGCCTTTTCGGGGTCTTCTGCAGCGTATTTCCTGAATAGCCTGTGTAAAAAGAAAGGTTCAAGAATAAAAAGGATCACGGTGAAAATGATCCATACCAGGATCATTGCGTGAATCCACCAAAACCGCAGGTCAAGCAGTCTTTCCCAGCCGTAAAGGTGCAGCATATAGAAACCTGTAAGTGCTGTGAGCAGGGTGGTGATTTTTGCCTGTAGCGAAAATCTTCCTTCAATCTTTTCAAAGGTTTCCATCTGTTCTTCCCTGGAACTCATTCTCTTTACCGCCGGAATGATTACGGTAGTGACCATAGAAACTCCACCTATCCACACAACAACTGCCAGGACGTGAAGTACACGGGCCAGGGTTAAATATTCCATAGTGAGAGTGCTCTTTTTAGGAGGTTAATGCTGATAAAATTAGAGGAAACAGCCATGCCTCCTGCCGGGCATAACATACCTCTCAAAAATGTTATTCACCTTTCTTTTTATCACCATTTACAGGCCCGGCTTCGGCAAGGTAAAAATGATCAAGACTGAAAATAAAGGTAGCCCAAATGATAACCAGTACCACCGAAACAGTGATGCTTACAGTGCGGCCCAGGTAATATCCCATAAAAAAATCGGTAAGGATGGGCAGGGCTGCGGCGGGCAAAATTCCCACAACGGCAAGTAAAATTCTCCTGCGGGCATCTACAATTAGTTCTGCACCACAATTTCTACATTCCCAGGGGGAAAACACATTCTGAAAAAAGTGCTTTTTAAGGTGCAGCCAAAAGGAATACTTGTAACCACAGTTAGGACAGGTTCTTGCTTTCATGATGTGTAATTTATTGCGGGAGGCAAAAGTATTGAAGTTTCTTATAAATAAGTTAAAACTTTTAAAAATTATAGACTTAATTGAGCGCTAAAACTTTTCCTAAAAACTTTAGCGCTTAGTTATTTACTTTTTATTTCAATGTTTCTTCAAGCCATTTGAAAAATTCCTTTTGCCATACAATTGCGTTTTGCGGATTTAAGATCCAGTGGTTTTCCATAGGAAAATAGAGCAATTTACTTTTAATTCCACGTAACTGTGCTGCCTGGAAAGCTTCCAGCCCCTGCCCTATGGGTACGCGAAAATCTTTTCCGCCCTGTACGATCATGATGGGTGTATCCCATTTTTGTACAAAGTTCACCGGATTAAAATCGGTATAGGCTTTGGGAACAGGGTCTTGCCAGTAAGCGCCACCCATATCTTTATTTACGAAGAAAAGTTCTTCAGTAGTACCATACATGCTGCGGGTATTGAAAATTCCGTCGTGAGCAATGAAGCTTTTAAATCGGCCTTCGTGCATTCCGGCAAGAAAAAACACGGAATACCCCCCGTAGCTTGCACCTACAGCACCCAGGCGGTCTTTATCTACATATTCTTCTTTACTTACGGCATCAATAGCCGATAAATAATCCTGAATGTTTTGTCCGCCCCAGTCACCGCTTATTTGTTCATTCCACGCAACGCCATGGCCGGGCATTCCCCTGCGGTTTGGTGCTACCACGATATATCCGTTTGCAGCCATTAACTGGAAGTTCCACCTAAAGGAATAGAACTGAGACAAAGCCGATTGTGGCCCGCCCTGCAGGTAAAGAAGGGTGGGGTACTTTTTATTAGGATCAAAGTCGGGAGGATAGATCACCCAGGTAAGCATCTCCTTCCCATCGGTAGTGGGAACCATCCGCTTTTCAATCCAACTCATTTTTATTCCGTCATAAAACTCATCGTTCACGTGGGTAAGCTGGGTAAGGTCTCCTGTTTTGAGATTAACCGTATAAATTTCGGCTGCATGGTTCATATCGGTCCTGGTGACTACCAGGATATTTCCCGATTGCCCTATCATTCCCGTTAGATCAAACTGACCTTGCGTGATCTGCTTAACTTCAGAAGCTTTTTTGGAGAATGGATCAATTTCAAAAAGCTGCTGGGTGCCTTTTACAGGGGCCAGAAAATAGATCTTTTTGCCATCATTACTCCATAAAAAGCTATTCACTGTTCCGTCCCACTGCTGGGTTAGATTTATTTTGCGGCCGTCTCTCAACACGATAATATCATTCTTATCGGCTTCATATCCGGGTTCGTCCATTTGCAGCCAGGCCAGAACTCCATTTTTGGAAAATGCCGGCTGAGTATCGTAACCTTTATTTTCTGAAGTAAGATTTTCGGTAGTTCCTGTAGCTATATCATAGACATAGATGTCGGTATTTGTACTAACGGCATAATCTTTTCCTTTAAGCTTCTTAGACACGTAGTACACCTTTGTGCCATCATTGTTCCAGATATAATCTTCGGGGCCTCCAAAAGGTTGCAAAGGAGTATCGTGAGGTTCGCCTTCCATGATATCGATCTCTGCCTGGGTTGAAGTATTGTGAAGGAATAAATGGCTGTAATGCCCATCTTCCCATGTATCCCAATGCCGATAATTGAGGTCGTCATAAATATATACGTCAGATTTTTTTAGATCGGGGTAGAAATCTTCTCCTGTAACAGGCTCCACTTCCACTTGCTTCGGAATGATCTTCCATTCCCCTGTAGGTGAAGTTTTTCCGTCACTGTAAATGCTGTCGATACTTTTGACGGCAACCGGCTCTCCTCCTTTTAGCGGGATTACAAAAGTTTCTGAAGTGCCTTGGTTTTCAACCATATCATAAGATCGGGTCCTGAAAATGACACTTTTGCCATCCTCTGTCAATCCCACGCCCGATACGCGATCAATAGACCACAGCTTCTCGGGGGTCATTACCTGGGCGTTAGCGCTAAAGCCGAAGGCTATAAACAATAGAAGGATAAATAAGTTTTTCATGTTTGAATTTATTAATACCGGGAAATTCCCCCGGGAACTTTATGGGGTAAAAGCCGTTAAATTGATATGTTAAAAATAAGAAAAAAGCCTGATGTAGAGAGGTGAAAAATTCCTTGCAACCAATTACCGAAGGCGAAACAGCAATACCTTTTCCTCTTCTCCTGGAAAGCTTATTTCTTCAGCACACTGCATTCCCAGTTTTTCCAACAGCTTTTGAGAAGCGAAGTTTTGTTTAGAAGTTATACCGGTGATTTTAAATTGAGGGATTTCTGCCTTTGCAAACCTTAAGAGGCCCGATGCAGCTTCAAATCCATAGCCCTGTTGCTCATATTGGGGTAAAAAGGCAAAACCTATATCGAGATCACTAAAGCCGTTCCTGACATTGAGGCCGCAAGTACCCAACTTTGCCCCATCGGCTTTGCGAATCACAACGTTATTGGTAAAACCCAATTTTTCGAGCTGCGGCAGCATTTTTTCGACGATGTATTCTTCTGCTTTTGCAATACTGGTAATATTTCGATCTCCAATGTGTTCAAGCCATTTTGGGGTGTTGAGAAGCTCGTAAATAAAAGCGGCATCTTCTCTCCCGGCAGGCCTTAGATAAAGCCTCTCAGTTTCATATAAGGAAACAGGTCTCATGAAAAAACAGAAGGGATTTTTGTCATTTTTGAATAGTTTACTCAGATTTTTCAGCCGGTAGTTTGCTGAAATACTTCAGTAGGCTCGAATTCCGCTTTTGGCGCTATTACATTCAGAAAAAACTTCAGAAATAACTGCTTCCACTTCAGAAGAAATCTTCAGAAGGAAAAAATTTCCGAAGTGATAAAACAACGAATATTACCTAAGATGCGGAGAAACCTTTGGGTTTAGATCTTTCAGAAAAAGATTGAGCTTTTGCAAGGATTCAGTTTCTATGAAATGCTTCTCGATACGCATTGATTCGTTGTGAGTTTCAATTTTATAGCTATCCATATACCGCCTCACCCTTTTGATATCTGATAAAGCAATGCTCTTAGGGATAATAGTATGCCTTATAAGCCGGTCTTCGCGTATGGTGAGGTATTGATATTTTTGGCGGTAATAAGATGTACCTGCCTGAAGGATCCCCAAAAAGATCCATAAATAGCTAAATACTGAACTGCTATTGATGTAAACAGCAAAAAAACCTAACCCAATCATGGTAAGGCCGTACCCGTAGTTGTTCCTGATGACGCTTTTGCAATATCTAATTTTCATGACCTGCACTTTTAAAGTGTTACTTCGGACTCAGTAATTCCTGTTAAATTTTTAACAAGGTATAAATAACAAAATAAATATCCGAATCAATAGGGAAAAACCTGCATCAAGATCTTCAAAACAGTAGAATACAATAACATGGGAATATCGAACTTCAGTAGTCTTACAACTCCTAAAGCTTCCCAAATCACAAGAGAAAATAAATTAGTATTTTGAGCCATTCAAACTAAATCCAAATTTTTATGTTCTCAAAAAAATACCTGCTTGTATTTTTCGCGGCCTTTGCTGCAAGTGCACAATCTACTGATGATGACCTTTTAAAAAAGGCTCAGGAGATCCACCATGAAGTAATTACAATAGACACCCACAACGATATTAATGTAAATAATTTTACTGCCGAAACAAACTACACCCAGGATCTTGACACCCAGGTTAACCTGCCAAAAATGGAAAAAGGAGGGGTTGATGTCACCTGGTTGATTGTCTATACCGGGCAGGAAGAACTTAACGCTGCAGGTTACGAGACGGCGCTTAAACAAGCGCTCGCAAAATTTGAGGCCATTCACCGGCTTGTAGAAGATATAGCTCCAGAACAGATGGGCCTGGCCACCACCAGTGCCGAAGTTCGCAAATTGGTTGCACAGGGAAAGAAAGTGGCGATGATTGGCGTTGAAAATGGCTATCCTATTGGGACAGACCTACAAAACGTTGAGAAATTCTATGATCTGGGCGCGCGCTATATGTCTTTATCTCATAACGGGCACAGCCAGCTTTGTGATTCAAACACCGGCGAAGCTAATAATGAGTGGCTACATGGCGGGCTAAGTGATTTGGGGAAAGAAGTTGTAAAGGAGATGAACCGCCTGGGCATGATGATAGACGTTTCGCACCCTTCTAAAGAATCTATGCGCCAAATGATCGAGCTGTCTAAAGCTCCAATTATTGCTTCACATTCTTCGGCAAGAGGTTTGTGCAACCACAGCCGAAACCTTGATGATGAGCAGCTGCAGTGGTTAAAAGAGAACGGCGGGGTGATTCAAACAGTAGCTTTTGACGCTTATCTCAATACCGAAAAGAACAATGCTTATGATGCTGCGGTGAATAAGGTTTATGCTGAAGTAGGTAAAAAAGTAGGTTTTGAGCTCCTGCCCCGTACTGAAGTATGGCAAATGGAAGAGGAAAAGCGCAGTGCCTACTACGAAGATTTCAGAAAAATGAGAAAACTGGCCGAGCCAAAAATCAAAAAATTAAAAGAAAAAGTTCCACCGGTAGGCATAGTAGATTTTGTAGACCACGTAGATTACCTGGTTGAGAAAATTGGAATAGACCACGTGGGGATTAGTTCAGACTTTGATGGCGGCGGCGGAATAGAAGGCTGGAGTGATGCCTCTCAATCTTTAAATGTGACTCTCGAGTTAGTCAAAAGAGGCTATACCAAAGAAGAGATAGCTAAACTTTGGGGCGAGAACTTACTGCGGGTACTTGACGAAGTACAGGCCGTGGCTCAAAGTCTTCAAACGAAGTAAAAAAATACTACGGAACAAAAACTGCCTGAGATTTGCCCTTTTTAATACCTAAAAGGCTGTTTCAGGCAGTTTTTTTATTTAAAAAAGGAATCTCGAAAATAGAAACATTCAAATATTTCTGAAAACAGGTGGTTTTAAAGCTGACTTCAGCAGAAGAAGGGCTACAGGAAATAGCTCTATAACTTCAGAAAAGATCATCTTCAAAAATGCCATTTTTGAGAGGTAAAAAGATCTTAAGCCTTTGACTTTCTCACCTTTTTATCCCAATAAACAAAGGCTATAAACAAAACAAGACTTATTATAGACGTCCAGATAAGACCCGTTTTGAGACGCTCATAATCTCCTCCCAAATAAGCAATAAAGACTATGAGGGGTGATATACCCAGCATGGTGGCGCCAATGAATTTCCAGTACCCCATTCTTAAGACTCCGCCTACAAAACTAATGGCGTCGTTAGAGAGGAAAGGACTTAGCCGGACAATAATTACCGTCCAGAAGCCGTAATCGTCAATAAAATCTGATATCTTTTTTTCAGTTTTATGCCCCACCACTTTCTCCACGATCACAGGCCCAAAATAGCTTCCAATAAAATAACCGATGCTGGAAGCCAGGAAAACAGCGACAAACAGGATGGCTGCTCCTGCCCATGGCCCGTAAGCCAGTACGGTCACTACCATGAGCAAAGGAGTGGGAATCACCAACAGGAACATTTGCAACACCATGGTTATGATAATTACCACCGGCCCAAACCACCCGAATTGAGAGACCCACTGCTGCGTACGCTGCTTATCGCCACTGGTAAGCACATCCCAGCCGTTATTTAGAAAATCCTGCACCTGCGGTATAAAGAAATAACTTAGTACAAGTGCCACAACAATCGCAAGGGAAATATATAAAGGGGCTTTACTCTGCTTTACAGAAGGGGTTTCAATAGGATCGGGCATAAATTATTTAGATGTTATGGTTACACGGTGAATGGTTCCCGGTTCACCTTCACTGGAGATATACAAATTCCCTGAACTGTCAAAAGCAAGGCCTTCGGGCTGCGGAAATGCTTTTTGATCGAGCAGGTGGAATTCTTTGGGAGTTCCCGATGCATCTAAAATTAATAACCTCGGCTCCCGGGCTTCAAGAATAAAAATTTCTCCGGTTTTAGGATGTATTGCAACTTCGGAAGGAAAAAATGATTCTCCTCTTTTCTCTTCTCTAATCTCGTTGAAGATCTCCTCCTCAAAAGTCAGGGTGAACACCGGCGCTTTATTCACTTCCATAGAAGGTAACTGGGCGGCATAAATACCTTTTTGATCTTCAGAATTGGGGTCAAGAACCTTTACAGCAAGCAAAAGCCTGTCTTCAGCTTCATCATAGAATAATCCTTCCATATCATTTTCTTCAGTAAAAAACGTATCGAAGGTTTTCACCTGTGCTGTATTCATAAAATCTTCTACCTCGTAAATTTTTCCGTTAGCTTCAAGAATATATGCCGTATTCTCTTTTATCGCTATACCTTCAAAATCGCCATTTGCTGCAAATTGAATTTCTTTTTCAATCGCCGAATTATCGAGGTTATAAATAAAGATGCTTCCTTTTTCATCCTGCACACAGGCAATCTTATTAGAACCTAAAAATGCAATTCCCGAAACTTCAGCCAGTTGAGGTGGCAAATCCCAGGTTTGGTCTATGGTTATATCTTTAGAAATATTGGCCTGGTATTCTTCGACCTCTTTCTCATAAGTGAATATAAAAGCTGCCGATAATAGCAAAAGACCAGTGGTAATAAGGAATACCGTTTTATTATGTCCCATTCTTTTCATTGTTTAAAAGTAGAAAAATTAATACTCGGGTAGAAAGATTTTAATCTTTCCTTGAAAAACATTAGCAGGGTTTTAGGAAATCTCATTTCCTAAAGTTTTTTAAACTTGAGGACTTTTTTTTGTAAGTCTTCGTTTATTTGACAGACATTTAACCTATGATTTTGAAAAACCTGCAATTGACGCCTGTAAAAAAATGGGTGTTAGGGATCTCACTAACATTTATCGCCCTTTTTGGCTTCTTTTTCCTGAGTATTTACTGGGGTTGGTGGGGAAAGTTGCCCGATACTGAAGAACTGCGGAACCTCAACCAGAATGAAGCCACAGAAGTTTTTTCTTCGGAAGGAAAACTACTGGGGAAATATTACATTTTTGACAGGCAGCCGGTGCTCTATGAAGATCTACCTCAACATCTAATAGATGCTCTTATTGCGACCGAAGATGTAAGGTTTTATGAGCATTCGGGAATTGACAATCGCAGCCTTCTGCGTGTATTTTTCAAAACCATTCTCATGGGAGATGAATCTTCGGGAGGCGGTAGTACCATCACTTTACAACTTGCAAAAAACCTTTTTGGCCGAAAAGATTACGGCCACCTTAGCATTGTGGTTAATAAAGTGAGGGAAGCCATCATTGCACAACGGCTGGAAGATATTTATTCTAAAGAGGAGATCATCAAACTTTACTTTAATACGGTTCCCTTTAGTGACAACACCTACGGAATAGAAAGTGCGGCCATGAAATTCTTTAATTCCGGCACAAAAGACCTTACCCTCGATGAAGCTGCAACCCTGGTGGGCACGCTAAAAGCATCACATTATTACAACCCGCGGCTTTTTCCCGAAAGAAGCCTGGAAAGGAGAAATGTGGTGCTGTCTCAAATGAACAAGTATGGTTACCTTCCTTCCGAAGAATATGTGAAAAACCGGGTTAAACCCCTGGAATTGGATTATCAGTACTTCAGTAACAATGATGGGGTGGCTCCTTACTTCAGGTCACAGTTAAAAAAAGAACTCAGTAAGATCCTTGACACTCTTGAAAATGAGAAGGGAGAACCATACAACCTTTACAGGGATGGCCTGCAGATTCACACCACGATAGATTACCAGATGCAGCAGCTGGCAGAAGAAGCCATGAAAGAACACATGACTTCGCTGCAGCAGCAGTTCGAAAAAGCATACGGCAAAAATGCACCCTGGAAAAGAGAGGATATTTTAAACGAAGTACTTCAAAACAGCAAACAATATAAAAACCTTGCTGCTGCCGGCTGGAGCCGGGAGAAAATCATGGATTCCCTGCACCGCAAAACCGAGATGGAATTGTTTGACTGGGGGCAGAAGAAATTGCTTTCAGCCAGTATAGCCGATAGTTTACAGCATTACATGAAATTCTTAAACATGGGAATGATCAACCTGGATCCTTCAACCGGGGCAGTAAAGAGCTGGGTGGGAGGAATAAATCACAAGTATTTCAAATATGATCACGTCTCTCAAAGCAGGCGGCAAATTGGCTCTATTTTTAAGCCAGTGGTCTACACTGCAGCAGTTGAAGCCGGTATAGACCCCTGCACTTATTATTCGGTTAGGGAAGTGACCTATGAGGGTGGCTGGACTCCTTCCAATTCGGGTAGCGAGGAAGAAGATCCTTATACCAAATATCCCATGGCTACAGCTTTAGCGCAATCTGTCAATACTATTGCTGTAAAAGTGCTTTTTGACGTGGGGCTTGGAAATGTGCTTACCCAGGCCAAAAAGATGATGTTCCCAGATGATCTTCCCGCCTACCCTTCTATTGCTCTTGGAACGGCCGAAATGAGTGCCGCCGAACTCGCCGGCTCATTTTCGAGTTATGTGAATCGTGGGAAAGCGGCCAAACCTTATTACCTCACCAAAATTCTGGATAAGTACGGCAATGAAATCGCCACATTTGAACCACAGGTTGCGGCACAACCTGCTTTCTCCAATACCACACGACAGGTGATGATAGAAATGATGAAAGGCACAGTGAATTCGGGAACGGCGTCAAGATTGAGATACAAGTATAATTTACCCAACGATATTGCCGGAAAAACAGGTACTACACAAAATAACCGTGACGGCTGGTTTGTGGGGATCACACCAAAACTGATCTCTGTAACCTGGGCAGGTACCGATGATGCAAGGATTGGCTTCCCGTCTACCTATTTAGGGCAGGGAGCAAATTCGGCTTTACCGGCTTTTGCCATACTCCTGCAAAAGATGAATGCCAGGCCTGAATTCAGCGACATCACCCAGGCAAAATTTGCAGCACCTTCTTCTACGGTACAAATGATGCTCAATTGTGAACCCGAAAAAAGAGATAACTTCCTGGAAAGACTTTTCACTAAAGGAGACAAGCCTAAAAAGGCCAAAAAAGAAAAAAAAGGCCTGTTTGGTAAGATCAAAGGCCTGTTTAAAAAGAATAATTAAGTGGAATATAAGGTTTGAATTGATCTTTATATTCAAATATTATATTTTACTGCTAATTAAAGGCTAATCCCTTCCGAAGCATAAAGGACAACTGAAATACCTACGAAAAAAGGGTGTCAAAAATGCTATTTTTGACACCCTTTAAAATTTTAGTTTCAAGAGAAATTTCCTGGAAATATTAAAATGTCGCCTGATTAATTTTTTGCCGCAGCTTCCTCATATAATCTTCCCTAAGCCAGTCGCGGTAATTTTTGGTGCTGTTGCTTATACAGTAAGAGTACTTGCGTATACGGTAGGCTATATCTTCTTCAAGCTCTTTAGCTAAAAGACGGGCATCAAAGACATCTTCACTGTTTTCTACACACATGGTAGTATGCTGGTCTAAAGAACGCTCGAGAACTGTTTTAGATTTAAGTCCTTTTTTAATGATATCGTCGTATTCTTCATCTACATCAAAAGACACATCTTTAGTGTTTGCAAATTTCTTCCGAAGTTCTTTTGGCATTTCATATCTAAAATTCTGCTCAATTTCTTCGTCGCTTACCAGGTTCTCAAGGAAGTAGTCTGGAGATCTAAAAATTTGCTTCCAGTCAATAGGTGCACTCCAAAGGCCAAAGCGTGCAGCATTGTTTCCAAGATCTATAACCGAGAATTCGCTTTTTCCGGGTAGTACACGGGAACCACGACCAATCATCTGGTAGTAAAGAGTAAGAGATTTTGTAGCCCGGTTCAAAATAATCGATTCCACCGAAGGTTCATCAAAACCAGTTGTAAGTATACTCACCGAAGTTAAAATAGCATCGGGTTTTTTCCTGAACCAGCGTAAAATGTCTTTTCTATCCTGTTTGCTGGTGGTATTGTCAAGATGCCTTACATCATAACCTGCATTTCGAAAAGTCTCGTATACCTCTTTTGAAGTGTTTATCCCGTTATTAAAAATAAGGGTCTTCTTGCCCTGAGATTTTTCCATGTAAGCATCGAGAAGCTTCTCCTGCATGCTAAAATTAGAATACAGTTCTTCGGAAGATTTCACGGTATAATCTCCATTTATACCAACCTTAAGCGTAGACAGGCCTACATCATAGCTATAGGTATTGGCCTTTGCTAAAAATCCTTTAGAAATTAAGCTGCTTATAGAATCGCCCACAATAAGTTCCCGGTAATTATCTTTCATGGGAAGCTTGATATTTGAGCTAAGAGGCGTGGCTGTAACCCCAAGGATAAAACACTTATTAAAGAATTTAAAGAGCTTTCTAAAAGAATTGTAATGAGCCTCGTCAATAATCACCATTCCCAGGTTGTCTAACTCTACTTTGTCGTCGTTAAGGCGATTGTTAAGAGTTTCTACCATGGCGACAAAACACATGAACTCATCCTGGTCTGGCAGCTCTTTGATGCTGGAATTAATGATCTTGTTGTGCACCCCAAAACCGGTGAGCATTCGGGAAGTTTGCTTACAAAGCTCTATTCTATGGGTAAGGATAAGCACCTTTTTATTGGCACGCTGAATATATTCCCTTACTATTTGTGAAAATATTACTGTTTTGCCCCCACCAGTAGGAAGCTGGTAAAGAAGGTTGTAGCGTTCGGGATGAGCTTCGAGCACCTTAAATATCTTATCGATATCCTCCTGTTGGTACTCATAAAGTTCCTTGTCCATTTTTTTCTCAACGATCCCGAAAGTGTCCTGCGTCATCTATTTTTTTCTTTCAATTGCAATTTTGCAAAAATAGCTGAAATAAAGGTTCATCCAAAAATTTAGACCAAAAAATCCTGATAAAGAATTTTTTGCGTTTAACAATCTTCTCATTTTAAATGAGTTATCTTTACAAATGGATTCTTTTCCTGCCCCAGGTTTTCGTTTTTGTTAAGTCGGGATCATGTATGTGGAGTAAACGAAAACAAATAAAGCTTATAGCGTCTTTACGTGGTAATAAATTACTTAAAGACCTTCCGCAGGAAGACCTTTTGAAGCTTCTTTCTGAAATGGAGGAAGTTGTGTGGCCAAAACACACCTGTAACATCAATAAAGACAGGACCTTCTATTATTTTCACTTTCTCGTATCGGGCAGGTTAAAAGTCTACCAGATTGAGCAGAATACCGGAAGGGAGTTCACCTTTTTTCTTCTGGGAAATACTGATGCCTTTGATATTCTCTGCCTTCTTGACGGATATGAACACAACGTTTATTACGAAGCCATAGACCGGGTTGTGCTTTTATCTCTTCCTATGGAAAGAATGAAAATATGGGTATCGAACCATCCCGGGGTCAACAAAAACCTTCTACCATATATGAGTAATCAAATGAGAATTCTGGAAGAGTACGCCTCAAACGTCACATTAGTTGATATTTCTACAAGGTTAGCCAGGCTTATATTGAGTAACATAAACAAAGAATCGCGTGAACTGGAGTTGATCAATGATCTTTCTAACGAAGAGCTGGCCAATTTAATTGGTTCTACCCGGGCTGTAGTAAACCGACATTTGCAGGAGTTCAAAAATGACGGAATCATAAGCCTTGGCCGGCAAAAAGTTGAGATAAAAGATATAGATTTGCTTCTCCTGAAGGCTAATAAAAACGGGGCTTCAGCTCCTTAATACTTTAACACGATATGCTACCTGGGTAGTATTTGATCCCATTTGCTCATAGTACTTTTATAAGATATTAATCCAAAATATATGAGCTATGAAAAATTTAATTTTTGGAATGTTCCTGTTTGGTTTTATTGCCACAGGTAATTCACAGATCCTTTTAGAGGAAACAAAGATCGAATACCAACCGGTATCATTGGCACTAGATCGAAAGTCCCACCAGCTTTCGATTGAACTACCCGAAAAATTGTCGGGGGAATTTCAGCAAAACCCATTGGCTTTTATGAAAACCAGGTTTAATGTACAAAAGTTCCTGAAAGATAACGAAGAAACAGATTATGATGCTTTTGAAGTTTTTTTCAAAAGCAAAAAAGGGTATTTAAAAGCCTCTTTTAACAAGACTGGAGACCTTATTTCTTCAAATCAGAAATTTAAAAACATACCCCTGCCCCAGGATGTGCGTTTAGAGGTCTTTAGACTTCACCGGAATGCTATGATAGAAGGTACAAAATATACCGCATTTTCAAAAGGATGGGATATTACTAAAGAGATCTATAGAATAAAAATTAAAGATGGTGACAAGACTCGCAGAGTCCGCATCAATAGGAACAATGACCAATTGTCTCTCGCCGGATTCTAAGAATAAAGAACTAAAAAAAGAGACGCCGAAAAGCCATTTTTGACACTTCAGGTTTACTTCTTTTAAAATTTAAACCCGAACGTAGATAATAGTTTTCCGGCAGTCTTTTATTTTTTTTCAAAAAGATCTGAAGACAGGTAGCGATCTCCTCGGTCACAAACAATACTTACCACTACCCCGCTCTCAAGTTCGCTACACAGTTTCACGGCAGCCGCAGCAGCACCTCCGCTGCTCATTCCGGCAAAGATCCCTTCTTCCTCGGCAAGCCTTGCAGTCATAGTTCTGGCTTCCTGTTCATTTACTTCCATAACGCGATCTACCTTGCTTTCATCAAAAATAGAAGGTAAATATTCTTTAGGCCATTTTCTTATTCCGGGAATACGGGCGTCATCACCGGGTTGTACACCTACTATTTGTACATTTTTGTCCTGTTCTTTTAAAAAGGTAGATGTTCCCATTATGGTACCTGTAGTCCCCATAGAAGAGACAAAATGTGTAATCTTATTATTTGTATCCCGCCAAATTTCAGGTCCTGTTGTGGCGTAATGGGCCTGCCAGTTGTCATCGTTTCCAAACTGGTTGAGCATAAAATAATTTCCTTCTTTCATCCTGGCTTCAGCAAAATCCCTCGAACCTTCAATACCTCCTTCGGCGCTTGTAAGAATTACCTTTGCCCCGTAGGCTCTCATGGTCTGTACTCTTTCAGCAGTAGAATTTTCGGGCATTACCAGCTCAATGTTCAGCTGCAGTAAACGGGCCACCATTGCCAGGGCTATTCCGGTATTTCCGCTGGTAGCTTCAATCAGTTTGGTTTCACGGGTAATATTTCCCCTTTCCAGAGCTTTTTTGATCATATTATAGGCGGGCCGGTCTTTCACGCTACCTCCGGGGTTTTGCCCTTCGAGTTTAAAATATAGCTCTACCGCAGGATTCTCAACCAGTTTTTGTGCCCTCACAAGAGGCGTATTTCCTATAAGATCTAATACTGTTCGATTCATTTCTGAAGATTTTTAATTTTTATTACCGGGTCATGGGTGACAAATGAATTGGCCGGAACTGTACGGGTAAGCCAGGCATTCCCCCCAATGATACTATTCGCGCCAATAACCGTCTCCCCACCAAGTATGGTAGCATTGGCATAAATTGTCACGTTGTCTTCAATGGTAGGATGCCGTTTCTTATTGCGCAATTCTCTTTCTACGTACAAAGCCCCCAAAGTAACCCCCTGGTAAATTTTCACATTGTTTTTTATAATGGTTGTCTCCCCAATTACCACACCTGTGGCGTGATCAATAAAAAAGGAATCGCCAATCTGCGCCCCGGGATTAATGTCGGTCCCTGTTAATTTGTGTGCACATTCTGTCATTAATCGCGGCACCAGCGGAAGATTCATTTTATAAAGCTCATGACTAAGGCGGTATACTGCGATAGCAAAAAAACCGGGATAAGAAAGGTATACCTCTTCTACAGAATTCGCTGCCGGATCGTTGTTTGCTATTGCAATAGCATCCAGATTAATCTTTTGAAGCAGGTGGGGCAATTTACTGCAGTACTCTTCCCATATTTCTGAACAGGATTTACCCGGCTCCCAACACACCAAATCCCCCAGCTCCTTAAAATCGGCAGCCAGCTTATCCAGATTATCTTCTACGGGAGTATCCTTGTCAAACAAGGTATAAAATAGATTTTGGGTAAAAGCTTCAGCTTTAGTCTTGATCCTGAACCTTAGGTTTGTATTCTTCTTTTGAGCGGTAATTTGCTTAATTATGTCCTCGTGGTTCATACAATTCAGTTGATTTGTAAAATTACTAAATAGCTGCTCAATGCAGGTAGAGCTTTACTACTGATTTTTCGATAAAAAAATTAACTATAAAAGAAAGGTTAAAAAAATCACATCTTAACACTTTGTATCTCAATGTGTTGTACTTTTAGTAGTGACATTAATCAAAAACTTTTAACCATGGCACAAGATCAAAAAAAACAGAACGAGAAGCAGGACAAAAAGAGTGAAAAGTCTACTCAAAAAACTGAAAGACAGCAAACCAAAAAATAAGCCTGTCTTTTATATTACATGTTTGTATTTTTTTAGGCCACCTCAAAAGGGTGGCTTTATCTTTTCACACCCATGGTTTTTTGAAGCCCTTCACTCATCTCCAATAACCATTTGAGCCTGTCTGTAAGAATATGAACTTCCTGTAATTTCTCACGTACGCCTTCTTTCTCAACGCTTTCATCTTTCTCAAGATCAAGTAGCTCCTGGTATAGATTTTCATAAAATGTGGCAGCCCTGTCAATCTCTTCTGAAAGATCTTCTTTTTGAGCCTCATCATTTTTTACTGAAGCCTGTAAATTAGCTTTGATAGCCGATAAATAGTTGGCAAAATGAGCTGAAGCCTTTGTAGTGGGATGAGATCGTATAAACGTACCCAAAGAAACTGTAGCCGAAAGAAACTCCTGGTTGAGTGATACGATCCTGAAGATTTCCTCAAGATGTTTTTTATCTGTCTTTGGCTCCTGCGCCATGCGTTGAAAAGCGGCATTTAAATCTCCCATCGCCAAAAAAGCTTTTTTTCTTGCGAGGCGATAAGACGCAGGCAAGGCTGACTTATGATTATAAAAAGCTTCTACTTCTTTAAGAAAGGAAAGGTTTGCCTTTATACTTTCTCTTATAAAATTCTGAATAAGTGTATACTCCCATGTAGGCCAAAGAAACTTAGCTCCCAAAAATGCCAGCCCAGCTCCCACTACTGTATCCAGTACCCTAAACTCAATTACTTCAAGAACATTTGGTTTTAAAAGGCTGTAGACAAAAATTACATTAAGCGTAATAAATGCCGCTGCAGTCTTGTAATTGCGCTGTATCATAGAATGGGCAAGCACCAGGCATATTACCGCAAGGATAGCGTAGACGGTTTGATTTCTTATAAAGAAAACCAGAGAAATAGCCACAGCACCGCCAATGAGGGTACCATAAAGCCTGTGTTTAAACCTTTCCTGAGTGAGTGCATAGCCAGGGCGCATAATAACCAGGGTGGTCAATAAGATCCAGTAGGCGTTTTGTACTGCAAAGAATTCCCCAATTACATAACCCAGGGCCATAACAACCGTCAACCGCAGGGAATGTCGAAATATTGGAGACTTGAAGTCTAGATTATCCTGAAGCGTTTTGAAGTTATAATCTGGAGTGGTGAGAAATTTGGCAGCATCTTTCCTTCCAAGCTTTAGCTTTTCATCACCTTTCCACTCTTTCATAAGCCTCATTAAGGAAAGTAATTTTTGATGCTGTTTTTCCTTAAAATTCAGGAAGTTTCGGTAAACGAGTAAAGCTTCAGCATCAGTTGATTTATTGGCCGACGCCTCAAATTCTTTATATGCTTTCCAGGCTTGTCTTCTTTTAATTAATAACTCACCTTCTTCAAGGTTTAGAAATTTGTTTTGAGGTGTCTGTCCAAGAATCCTTAAATGAGCAGCCATTACCAGGCTCCATTCCTGGATGTGCTGGATCTTATCTTCATGAGAAACAAATAAGGCTCTCATTCTGGAAAAATTTACAGGATGTGCCATTCCCAGTTCCAAAATATCAACCAGTTCCATAAAGATGAGCAGCCTTTTTCTCACCATTTCCGATCGTCCAAAATTCTTTCTTCGGGTTATAACAAGTTCCCGAATAATCTCGTGCTTTTCATTAATGGACGTTTGCAATGCAAAAAGCTCTTTTTCAGCCTGCTCCCGCTTTTCATCTGTAACGCTCATAAGATGGGAACGCTTCTCCAGGTATTGAGCTGTAAGTTCAAAGACATCCCTTAGAAGCTGGTCTGTTTCCCGTCTCTGCAATAAATAATGGAAGAAAAGCGAAAATAAAAGATACCATACACCACCCATCCCAATCCAAAATGCGTGGAGGAGAATACTTCCTTCCGCAGTGACCTGGGTCATACTTAACACCACTGCAAATAATCCCGAAAAAGCAATGAGCGAAGCCCTGAACCCAAAGACCGAGATCATGGAGTAATGAAAGATCTGCAATACCAGTACAACAATAAAAAAGACAGGATATGCCAGAGAGAGGCCTGTGAGAATGGTGGCAGCTACGGCAATAGCAATAGATAAAGAAACACCTATCACCCGGCGCCTCAAACTTCCCGGCACGTCACTGGGAGAAGTGAGTAGCACCCCAACTGCCATGGCGATCCCTATTTTTATTTCTCCCATTTGAGAGGTGACCAGTAAGGGTACGATAGCTGCAACAGCAAACCGGATTCCTTTAGAGAATTCGCCCGTCTTCAAAAGTGTAAAAAAGGACTGCAGTTGCCTATAAAGATTCAAAAGAAGTGAAGTTTCTGCAAAATTACATGCTTTACCAAAGCAGACGCAGCAAAATTGAATAAAATGATGACCCCATGAAGAATTTAACCTTTAATTAGTATCTCAGCTTTGGCTTTAGCCCCCGTGCGTTGTAATTTTAAGATCCATCAAAAAGGCCGAATTGACAGGCCATTCCAAACTTTAATTAAAAAAAGAACTATGAAGATTTTAATGGTTTTGACTTCTCATGATAAATTGGGAGACACAGGTAAGAAAACAGGATTTTGGGTAGAAGAATTTGCTGCACCTTATTATGTACTTGCAGATGCCGGTGCCGAGATCACCCTTGCATCGCCAAAAGGGGGCCAACCTCCCATTGATCCATCAAGTACTACCGAAGACGCGCAAACCGAAGCCACAAAGCGTTTTGATAAAGACGATGACCTGCAAAAAAAGCTTTCGCTTACAAAAAAACTGGAAGACGTTGACGCTAAAGAATTTGACGCAGTATTTTATCCAGGTGGTCACGGTCCGCTTTGGGACCTTGCAAATGATCTAAAGTCGATTGCACTTATTGAAGCTTTTAACGAGCAAATGAAACCTATGGCTTTTGTTTGTCATGCCCCCGGTGTACTGGCAAATGTTGAAGATCACAAAAACCCTTTAGTAAGAGGTAAAAAAGTTACCGGCTTTGCAAATTCTGAAGAAGATGCAGTGGGCCTTACCAATGTAGTTCCTTTTCTTGTTGAAGATAAAATGAACCAGTTGGGAGCAGACTACAGCAAAGGTGACGACTGGAGTTCTTACGTACTGGTAGACGGCAAACTAATAACCGGACAAAACCCGGCTTCTTCTGAAAAAGCAGCCCGCGAACTCCTGAACATGCTTCAAAAATAAAAGCAGCCTATGGCTCAAAAAGAAAAATCTGTTACCGAAGTAATCAAAGAGCATGAAGCTTCCGGAAAGTATTTTGATGTAGACGGCATAAAAACCTTTGCATTAAAATACGGCCGGGGCGAACCTGTTCTTTGCCTTCACGGAGTTCCTACTTCATCTTTTTTGTATAGAAAGGTACTAAGGTCTCTGGAGAAGAAAGGTTACAAAGGAGTAAGCATAGACATGCCGGGACTGGGATTAACAGACAGACCTGATAATTTTGATTATTCTTTTTCTAACCTGGCCGATTTTCTTTATAAAGCTGCTAAAGTCCTTAAGCTTAAAAAGTTTCATCTCGTAGTTCACGACGTGGGAGGGCCAATAGGTTTTGCACTTGCTGCAAGACATGCCAATCGCATCATGTCCCTCACCATTCTCAATACCTGGGTAGATGTAGTGAACTTCAAGAAACCGGTAGTAATGAGGCCTTTTGAAAAAAGGGTGTTGGGAGAAGCAGAACTTAAAATGATAAGCCATGTCACCTGGCCTGTAATGTTTAAACAAATGGGCGTGGTGAATTCTTCACGCATAAGTACTTCTGAAATAAACGCCTATGTAGATCTTCTAAAAAGGGAGGACAATGGAAAAGCCTTTTTAAAGATCATGAGGAACTTTGATCATTCCAAGGAGTTTCGTGATCTGTGCTACAAAGCTGTTCAGACTAAAGAATATCCTGTACAGGCTATTTGGGGTGCAAAAGATCCGGCGTTGCAGCTGGAAACTTATGGCGAGGAAATCAAAAAAGTGGCGGGGCTAAAAGAGGTCCACACCTTAAGATCCCGGCACTTTCTACAGGAAGAAGCCTGGTTGGGAATTGCTGATAAGGTGATAGACCTGGCACAATCTGCGCAACTTAAGACAGCAAAAAAGGAGGTTTAAACCTCCTTTTTTGATACTTATAGTTTTTATACTTCCCGTTATTTTTTAGGTGGCGTTGTTGGCCTAATCTCTATTTTGCTAGGCAAAGCCCTTTGGTTCATTTTCAACAGGTCTACAACTAACTCTCCAATATCTTCTTTCTGAATTTTCCAGGCATCTTCGTCTCCCGGATTGTGATCATTAAAATGTGTAGCTACAGAACCAGGCATAATGGTAGTTACCTTGATTTCGTAATTCCGAAGATCGAGCATAGCAGCCTGAGTGAATCCTGTTACTCCAAATTTACTTGCATTGTAGGCAGAACCCCCGGCAAAGAAATTTGTACCCGCCAGGCTGGAGATCGTAAAAATGTACCCCTTGCTTTTTTTCAGTTCGGGAATAGAAGCCTTTAAGCTATAAAAGACACCGGTTAAATTTGTATCTATAGTTTGTTGCCACTGCTCGGGTGTGAGATCTTCTATAGAGCCAAAATGCCCGACTCCGGCATTAGCCACCACAACGTCCAGCTGCCCCCATTTGTCGGTTACCTGTTTTATGGCCGCTTGCTGACTCTCAAAGTTTCGCACATCGGCTTCAATTCCAATCACTTCGGCTTTTCCGTTTTTGGTAATTTCTTTTGCGGCCGATTCTGCTTCTTCTTTATGCCTGCTGGTAATCCCTACTCTTACTCCCATAGCAGAAAGAGCAGCTGCAATCCCGTATCCAATTCCTTTACTTCCGCCAGTAACGAAAGCTACTTTATTTTCTAAATTATTCATTTGTATTTAATTTTATTCAGCCTAAAGCTACCAAATATGTGGAGCAAATGAGACCACAAAGCTTTTAAGACTTTGTTAATTCTTCCGAAGAGGGGCAGAAAACCAAATTTTAACTTCTAAGAGAAAAATCTTTAAAATTACTAACACAAATTACACGCAGAATCAATTATCTTTGCCACCTTTCCGAAGAGACCTAAAATAGCGGTTTTTTGGAAATTTAGTTTAATTATTCATAAAATACTGTAATCGTTGGAAAATCCTAAGGCACAAAAACTTCTGAATAAAATACAGCGCGACCTTATGCGCAATGGTATTATTACTAATACTATAGTTGAAGATTTAAAGGAGTTGCGGCCATATGCTGTTGAGGAAAAAAGCCCGCTACTGGCTAAGGTGATAAGGCTTACTTATGAGCACATTGAAGCGCACAACACCTTTGACATTCCAATTCCTGATGACGAACCTGTTGAAGGTTTTGAAGAAGAAACTCCCAGCAGTGAAGGTTTTGATCCTGCCGAGAGCCTGGATTACCTGTTGTCTCTCATGGCAGAAGCCAAGAATAAAATTAACGCTATTGAATTGCGGGAATACAGTAATAGTTTGATTGCCTACGCTGAAGAGAATTAACCTTTCGTTTTGTTGGATTGGCTCAATAATTGAAAAGATTATTAATAAAGAGCCATTTAATGAAGAAGTTGAATATGAAAAAGAAAAATGAGGTTGTCTTGAACAAAAAACCACGCTGGAAATTACTTCACCAATATTACAATTACACAGGATTCTACAAGTTTGTAGGCAATAGTCTCAAAAAGGCCATTTTACCGGTCCTACTTTTTCTTGCTGCTCTATTTGCAATTAACGAGTATGTAATCAACATCAACAGCATTCTGGTTACGGTTACCGAGACCTATTCTCCTGTTGGAATACTGGCGGTATTTTTGGCTTCTGAATCTATTTTTCTTGGATTGGTTCCCCCCGAGCTTTTTATCGCATGGTCAGGGAAATCAGCCATGCCCATAACTTATCTTAGCTTGTTGGCCCTGGCTTCTTATTTAGGCGGAATTATTTCTTACTGGATGGGTAAGGCCATTAAAATGATCCCGGCAGTACATGACGCTATGGAGACTAAAATGGCAAAGCACATCAAAAATACTGAAAAATGGGGCGGATTTCTTATTGTAGTAGGAGCTCTTTTACCCATTCCATTTTCTATAACCAGTGTGGCCGCAGGGATTATCAATTACAAATTCAGATATTACTTATTATTTGGCCTCTTGAGATTCATAAGATTCTACGGTTACGCACTTGTGATCTTTAAGATTGTATAAAATATAAGGAGCAACGCTCCAAAATCCTTTTAAAATCCCGTATTTTTGAGAGACAAAACGGGATTTTTTATGGGTCACGATCACCACCACGGATCAAGTAAGAATATAAAATTCGCTTTTTTTCTCAATGCCGCCTTTACAGTTTTTGAACTCATTGGAGGATTTTACGTAAACAGTGTGGCCATTATCTCAGATGCTGTCCACGATCTTGGGGATACCATTTCCCTTGGCAGCTCCTGGTATCTGCAAAACAAATCGAGACAGGGACGAAATAACAGGTTCAGTTTTGGCTATAAGCGCTTTTCACTCTTAGGTGCATTAATTAACAGCCTTGTACTCATTGGGGGTTCAATATATGTAATATCTGAAGCTATTGACCGCCTTATAAATCCTGAATATTCTGATGCTACCGGGATGCTGGTCTTTGCCCTGGTTGGAGTTGCTGTTAATGGCCTTGCAGCCTGGAAACTCTCAAAAGGCTCTTCTATGAATGAGAAAGTGGTTTCCTGGCACCTCATAGAAGATGTGCTGGGGTGGGTAGCAGTTCTTATTGTATCTATAGTACTGCATTTTTACGAAACCCCTTATCTTGATCCTGCCCTATCGCTGCTAATCACCGTTTTTATTCTTTACAATGTTTTTAAGCGACTTAAAGAAACCCTGTTTATCTTTTTACAGGGAGTTCCAAAAGAGATCAATCTTGAGGAAATCGAACATAAAATCCAGGCTATTCCACATATTGCCTCCCTGCACCACATGCATGTATGGTCCCTTGAAGGTACAGATCATGTATTTACCACCCACATAAAGCTAGAAGACATCAGTAAATTCCAGCAGTTACTGGATGTAAAGCGGGCGGTGAAAAATGTACTGCAGGAGTATCATTTTGACCATTACACCATAGAGACCGAACTTGACAAAGAAAGCTGTGATCTTCTCTAATTAGCGAATCTGGGTGAATTTTATATTTAATTCCCTTTCCATCTGGCGCAGCTTTTTAAGTTCATATTGATTAACAAGGGCGAGTGATAACCCGGTATTTCCGGCTCTTGCAGTACGGCCACTTCGGTGAGTGTAGTAATCGGTTTGATCTGGCAGTTGATAGTGCACCACAAAACCAAGATTAGCCACATCAATACCCCTGGCAGCAACATCAGTAGAAACCAATAGCCTCAGGTTTTTTCCCTTAAAAGCTCTCATTACTTTATCCCGGTCTTTCTGAAGCATATCGCCTTCAAGTAATCCAACTTCGTAATTTTTAGCAGCCAATTGTTTTGAGAGCGTTCTTGCCGCGGTTTTTGTTTTCGTGAAAATGATTCCACGCTTTTTCCCCTGACTTTTAAGAAAGTATGCAAGCGTATCAAGTTTACTGTTGTCATCACCGGTCACAAATTGATGTTCTATACCGGTGTTTACAGCATCCTCTTTATCAATGCTCACTTTACGGGCATTCTTTTTGACGTATTTATTAATGATCTCATTAAGATCCTGCGGCATGGTAGCCGAGAAAAGCCATACATTTCTTTCCTGTGAATAGGTACCTTCCAATATTTCGGTAAGATCCTTTTTAAAGCCCATGCTCAGCATTTCATCTGCCTCATCAAGCACCAGGGTCTTTACCTTCCTAATATCAATAGCTTTACGCTTCATAAGGTCAATCAACCTTCCGGGTGTAGCTACTACAATTTGAGTAGGGCGGTTAAGTCTGGAGATCTGTATATCTATTTTCTCACCGCCATAAACAGCTTCAGTAAAAACTTTATCGGTATACTTGGTGAATTTAAAAAGTTGTCTGGCAATTTGCTGCCCCAATTCTCTGGTTGGTGCAAGAATTAAAGCCTGTATTTCATCTTTAGCAGGATCAACCTGTGCGAGAATAGGCAAACCAAAGGCTGCTGTTTTCCCGGTACCTGTCTGTGCCTGCCCCACAAAATCTACCTCTCCTTCGGTTAATATTGGGATTGCAGCTTCCTGAATCTTTGTTGGGTTTATAATCCCCATCTCGTTCAAGCCTTTAATAATGTCTTCTGATACTCCCAGGTCCTTAAATGTCATTGCACTAATTTTTTGCGAAGATAGCCTTTTCCCGATGAACTTTTTAGTTAGGGCTACTGAATGAAGTTAGTAGCTCTTTACTTTTTAAGATCCATTTTATAGAGGTCTTAAGATATTAATTATCTGCATGTTAAATTGAAGCTAAACCAAAAATATGCGGAGAAATTTTAATAATTTATCATTAATTTGGTTGTATAACCAATAAAAAAAGAAACATGCTGACAATCATATTGAATATCCTTTTACCTCCTTTAGCAGTTTATTTAAACCATGGAGTAGGAACAACTCTCTTGATAAGCATTATCCTGACATTAATAGGTTGGTTACCCGGAGTTATTCATGCGTTTATTGTAAACTAACTGAAGCATATAAAACTGTCTAAAATGTAAATCCCTTATGAGCTCAATGTGAGAGATTGGGTTCTAGAACTTTCCTTCAGGAAAGTACACACAAAGTTTGAATTAGCCTTTAAGCTTATATTTTAGACAGTTTACTTTTTCTAATTTTTCTCCTCTAGCTTCTGCTGCCATTTCCAGGCACTTTCCATAGCATCTTCAATATTAAATTCTGCTGTCCAGTTTAGCACTCCGTTGGCTTTGGTAGTATCGGCATAAGCAGCAACAATATCCCCTTCCCTTCTGTCAACAAAGGTATAGGGCAGTTTTTTTCCTGATACCTTTTCAAAAGCCTTTACGGCTTCTAAAACAGAATTTCCTTTTCCGGTCCCTAGATTAAAGACCTCGTAATTTTCGGCCTGCTCATCATCCAGTAGGCGCTCTAAGGCAATTACATGGGCACGAGCTAAATCCATTACATGAATATAATCCCTGATACAGGTACCATCTGGTGTAGGATAATCATTACCAAAAATGGAAAGCTGTTCTCTTTTTCCGGCTGCAGTTTGAGTGATATACGGCACCAGGTTTTGAGGTGTTCCTATAGGCAATTCTCCAATATTTGCAGAATGATGGGCTCCTATGGGATTGAAATATCGCAAAGAAATTGCTTTTAAATGCGGTACCGCACTACAGGTGTCAAAAATGATCTCTTCGCCAATTTGTTTTGTATTTCCGTAAGGGGATTCTGCTTTCTTAACAGGGGCGTTTTCAGTAATAGGTAATTCATCTGCCTGGCCATAAACAGTACAGGAAGAACTAAAGATGAATTTTGGCGCCTCCTTTTCCTTTAGCTGTTGTAACAGATAGATAAGAGTATTGAGGTTATTTTCATAGTAGAGCAACGGATTCTGGACACTTTCTCCCACAGCCTTAGAAGCAGCGAAATGTATAACCCCGTCTATATCCTGATATTTTTCAAAAAAATTATTAACTGCCTGTTTGTCCCGCAGATCCAGATTTTCAAATTCCGGAGAAATTCGGGTGATCTTCGTTATGCCACCCAGGACTTCGATTGAGGAGTTTGAAAGATTATCTATAATTACTACATCAAAACCTCTTTCCTGAAGTGCAACCACCGTATGGGATCCTATAAAACCCAATCCACCGGTGACCAGTATTTTTTTATTCATTTTTACTATTTCTGAGTATCCCGCAAATTAAGAAATTAACCACTAAAATTGAGAGGCCACGACCTAAAATGTTATGTCTTTTACATACTGCTAATATGTGATTAACATTCAAAGAACAAGAGCTTCAGCAGGAGCCATCCGGGAAATAAATTAGGAATTTTCAACCTCATTTTAAGACCTTTTAAGGTATATTTGCAACTTGAAAAAAGCACAGCTATGTCATTAGAATCACAAGTAAAAATATTTAAGTGGATAAGCATTTTTGAAGGGGTTTCCTTTCTGGTCCTTCTACTCATTGCCATGCCTCTAAAGTACATTTGGGAAGCGCCAGAAATGGTGCGTATTGTGGGAATGGCCCACGGTTTATTATTTGTAGCCTATATCTTTGGAGCTTTACTACTATTCAAACCTTTACAGTGGAAGACAAAAACTTTGCTCATTGTTTGTCTTAGTTCTGTGTTGCCCCTGGGCCCTTTTTATGTAGAGAAGAAATATCTCTAGAGGATGAAGGAACAAACAAGAGAACTGGGTAACTTTTTAGCGAACTACTTTATTGAACAGGGAATGGACGTAGATGTCGCTCATTTTCTGAACATGCTTATCAACATTGCCATAGTAGGTGTTCTTTGGTATGTTATGCATTACATCACCAAGAAGCTGGTGCTTACCTCATTTCAAAGATTTACGAATAAGACCGTAACCACCTTTGATGATTATCTTGTAAAAAGCAATTTCCCGCGGTATATAAGCAACATCTTCCCGCTTTTGTTGCTCATACTTACGGTGCCTGTAGTATTTGAAGATTACCCCAAGCTGCTCTCTGTATTCGAAAAGCTGGTAGACATCTATATTATTTTTCTTACTGTATTTATTGGAAGAAGCTTGGTTCGTACCACTACGAATTACATGAAAAGGCATGAGCGTTACCACGACAAGCCTATAGAGAGTTACGCACAGATTCTTATCATATTTTTCTGGTCTATAGGGATCATATTCATGTTCTCGGAACTTACTGGAAAATCTGTTGTCGGTTTTCTTATTTCGTTAGGAGCGGCTTCAGCCATTATCCTGTTTATTTTCAAAGACACCATTCTTGGATTTATCGCCTCCATACAGGTTTCGGTAAACGATATTGTGCGCATTGGAGACTGGATAACCTTCAGTAAATATGGAGCCGATGGTTTTGTGACCGAAATCAACCTCGCCACCGTAAGAGTCCAAAATTGGGACAATACTTACACCACAATTCCTACCTATAACCTGATTTCTGATTCTTTCCACAACTGGCGGGGAATGCAGGAGTCTCCCGGGCGGCGCATCAAACGTTCCCTTAATATTAAACAAAACTCCATACGGTTTATTAATGATGAAGATCTGGCTAGGTTCCAGGAGTTTGATTTGATTGCCTCATACATACACGAAAAGCAGGAAGAGATCAACGCTTATAATAGCAAGTTGGGAGTAGATAAAAAGCATCTTATCAATGGAAGACATCAAACCAACCTGGGTGTTTTCAGGCAATACGCCCTCTCTTACTTAAAAGCGCATCCCAAGATACACAAGGAAATGACCATGATGGTAAGGCATCTTCCTCCCACAACTCAGGGAATTCCTATTGAAATTTACTGCTTTAGCGAAGACAAGAGATGGGAATATTATGAAGCTATTACAGCCGATATCTTTGATCACCTTATAGCTGCCATTCCTTATTTTGATTTGCAACTATTCGAATCTCCTTCAGGTGACGATATTCTGAAAGCTCTTAAACCCCTGCAGTCCAAGTAAGCTTTACATTACACTTCTCTTCGGAAGGAATTTTTATAAAAAGTGGGAGTTTAGAAAACCTTGGAAATAAAGCAAACAAACAGCACCAGCAACAGTATTAAAAACTCCTGAAGCTTGTGCTGTTTTTAGTTTTATGCCAGAATCGGCTAATCTTTCAGTCGGTCTTTCACGTATTCGATCTTTGTCTTACCGTGAGGTTTTGCCTTTCCGTTTTCATCAAGAGAAACCATTACAATCCGGTCTATAGTAATGATCACTTCGCGGGTCATTTTATTACGGACTTCCGAACGAAGGGTTATGGAAGCATTTCCAAACTTCACCACATCCATTCCTATTTCAATAATATCACCTTCCCTGGCAGAGCTTTTGAAATCTATCTCACTCATAAATTTTGTAACGGTGCGGGAATTCTCCAGCTGTATGATAGCGTAAAGCGCAGCTTCCTCGTCTATCCATTCTAACAAGCGGCCGCCAAAAAGCGTACCATTGGGGTTAAGGTCTTGTGGTTTAATCCATTTTCGGGTGTGAAATCTCATAGGGAACTCATTTTTTTAAGGGCAATAAAGTTAATCATTTTGCCCCAGAAATGCCTCCCGTGCAAGCTCAAGAATTTCGGAATGATCAAAAGCCAATTCGGGTAGATCATTCAGAAAAAACCAGCGTGCATCGGCAGCATCATCGCTTCCCTCAACTTTTTCTTCGGAAGTTACCTCGCCCCAAAACGGAATACTAATCGTCCAGCCCCTGGGATCTCTTCCGGGGGTTCCAAAAGCCTTAAGTTGTTTCAGGTTTTCCACTTTTAGACCTGTCTCTTCTGCAAGCTCTCTTTTGGCACCAATCTCCAGGGGTTCCTCATCTTCAAGAAAGCCTCCCGGAAGCGCCCACTGGTCCTTAAAAGGATCTTTTTTCCGCTTAACCAGCAACACTTTTGGCTGATTATTATTTCTGAAAAAAATCACACTATCTGTTGTAACTGATATATTCTGCCTTGCCATATTTCTTACTTAAAATACACTGTCTGGATATTTACAAATTCTCTAATACCAAATTTTGATAGTTCCCGGCCATAACCCGACTTTTTGGTGCCTCCAAAAGGTAAACGCGGATCACTTTTCACCAGCTCATTGACAAACACTGCCCCATCTTCTATTTTCGGAATAAGATTTTGAGCTTTTTCCCGGCTTTTCGTAAAAAGAGACACTCCCAGGCCAAATTGGGTCGAATTTATAAGTTTTACGGCTTCTTCATCAGATCTAAAAGTGGTAATCCCTATGGCCGGTCCAAAAGTTTCCTCTTTAAAAACCGGCATTTCAGGAGTCACATCTTTCAAAACAGTAGGTGCGTAAAATGCCTTTTTTCGCACCCCACCCGTGAGGATCTTCGCGCCCATTTCAACGGAATCATTTACCTGCTTTTCCAGGTCTTTCGCCAGGTCTTCCCTAGCCTGTACGCCAATAAAAGTATCTTCATCTATAGGATCTCCCGCTTTTAATTCCTTAACCTCTTTGAGGAACATTTCAGTGAACTTTTCAGCAATATTATTATGCAGCAAAAGGCGTTTTCCGGCTATACAGCTCTGTCCGGTGTTTTGAAACCTTGCCTGTACACAGGTTTTGACGGTTTCTTCCAAATTGGCATCATCAAAAACTACCAGGGCATTGCTCCCACCCAGTTCGAGCACCGATTTTTTTATTTCTTTTCCTGCTGTCGCCGCAACACTGCCTCCGGCACCTTCACTGCCTGTAAGGGTCACTGCTTTTACTCTTTTATCTTTCACCACTTCCTCCACTTTTTTACTTCCAATGGTGAGATTTTGGAAACAACCTTCAGGGAAGCCGGCTCTTATAAACACTTTTTCGATATTCTTCCCGCACATCATCACATTGCTAGCGTGTTTAAGCACCCCAACATTCCCCGCCATTAAAGCCGGAGCCGCGAACCTGAATACCTGCCAAAAAGGGTAATTCCACGGCATAATTGCCATAATCACTCCTAAAGGCGCATAATTGATGTAGCTTTTTTCGGCATCAGTTTCTATAGTTTCAGGAGCAAGTTGTGCTTCGGCATTTTCAGCATAATATTCGCACACCCAGGCGCACTTTTCTACTTCAGCAATAGCCTGTTTAATAGGTTTCCCCATTTCTTTGGTAATAGTTTCGGCATATTCCTGCTTATTTTTTTTAAGTTCTTCGGAAGCTTTCAGCATAAGCTTTGACCGAAATGAGAAAGATGTGGTTTTCCACTCCCGGAATACTGCCGTAGCTTTTTCCAGTGCTTTGTCGATATCTTCTGAAGTTGATTCTTTATGTTCTTGCAGGGTTTCCCCTGTATATGGGTTTTTTGAAAGGATCATAAAAATGGCTTTTTTTAAAGGTAAGAAGAACGTATCGCCAGAAGAAATTATTAAAAAGACTTTAACTGAAGCGCAATTGTTTACAACAGGTTTATAATTCACAAAGGCCGCCCGGGGAAGCAGGACTTACTTTCGCTATCTTTAAACAAAACCAAAGCGATGAAAGAACGTGATGAACTCCTTCTCCAACTAAGGCCACATATAGAATCGGCAGTCGTAAAAGCTTCAACCCTACCCGATGAGCAATTCCAAAACCTCACTTTGCGCCCGGTGATCTTACTGCAAAATGACCTGCTACTGGAAGCCTTCAGGAATTACGTACAAAAACACAAGAACGTGTTTTACGGCATGAGCATAGAAAAAAGACTGGCGTATATAGAAAATGCTGTTCAGAAGGACATGAAATTCCGAAACAGCTTAAAAGGAATGATTATAGGACAATTCACTATTAAAGAGTACAGCTACTACATTACCAATTCATCGGCACTTAACAAAAGGATGATGGATTTGGTGAAAAACAGGTTGCAAAGCAATATACAGCTGCTCGATAAACTGCCGGCGGTATAAGGGGATTCCGAATAAATTGTAATTATTAAACTTTTGCTAATTGTTCTTTTTTGAATATCACGTTGGCTAATTTTAAACAAAACGAGAAAAAAATGAGCATTAACAAAGAAGAATTATTTAATAAATGTCTGGACCAGGTCAATGATAAAATTGACCAGTATAATGAGAAAATGAACACCATTAGCGGCCAGAACGAGCAGCATAAATTTCATCCCGATTTTGACGAATACGGGAATAAAGGAGAGATGCTGACCGAATATGAGAAAAACGCAGTTTATCTTGACCGGGTGCGCAACATGAAAGAAACGCTGGCGAACCTGGACAGGGACCATCGCAGCGAAGTGGTTAGACCCGGTAGTGTGGTGGAAACCGAAAACAACTACTACTTTGTATCTGTCCCTCTTGGAGAGCTGGATATGGAAAGTGGCAGCAAAGTCTACGCAATCTCTACAGATTCCCCTATTTATAAGGAAATGGAAGGTAAAAAAGCAGGAGACTCCTTTAGCTTCAGAGACGGCGAAGTGAATATTGTAAAGGTGTGGTAAAACCTACTCCGGGTACTCTATCCTTAGATGGTAGATATTTTTAAGCTTGCGCTTCAGCACCTTTTTTACCTGCTGAATTTCCATAAAGGTAATATTTGAATTGAGGAACTGGCCATCTTCCATTTGTTTGTTGATGATCCTTTCTACAAACTCATCGATCATATTGGCCGTAGGTTCCTTAATACTTCTGCTTGCAGCTTCAACACTGTCGCACATCATAAGGATAGCAGTCTCTTTACTAAATGGCATTGGCCCGGGATACCTGTAATCGTCTTCATTCACGTGCTGATCATTTTCCATGGCTTTCTTTAAAAAATAATAGACCGTAGTGGTGCCGTGATGGGTTCGAATAAAGTCGATAACCCTGTCTGGAAGGTTCCTTTTTTTGGCAACCTCTATCCCATTAATAACGTGTTCAATGATAATCTCTGCACTTTCTTTAGGGGAAAGTTCATCATGAGAATTTACCGATGTAGTTTGGTTCTCTGTAAAATACGTTGGATTTCGCATTTTCCCAATGTCGTGATATAACGCTCCTACCCTCACCAGCATGGCATTTGCATTGATCTCATTTGCCGCTGCCTCTGCGAGATTAGCCACATTGAGCGAGTGATGAAAAGTACCCGGGGCTTTATCTGAAAGTTCTTTCAGTAATTTAGAATTGGTATCAGACAATTCGAGCAGCGACATATCCGAAATTAATCCGAAGATTTTTTCATAAGCATAGATCAACGGCTGCACAAAAAGCGTTGCCAAACCTCCCAGCAGGAACATGAGGAAAGTTTCGGGTTCTACTTCATAGATTGAACCTTCCTGAATTATGGTAAAGGCAAAATAAGAGACGATATACACGAGGGTAATTTGCCCTACTGTAATAAATAAATTAGCTCTTTTATAAAGTTCTGAAACCGTAAGAATCGTGACAATACCTGCAATTATTTGAAGGAACATGTATTCATAGCTATCCGGAACAATGAACCCCAGTAGCAATACAGTAATAACATGGGTAAACAAGCCAAGCCTTGAATCAAAGAAGCCTTTAATGGTAAGCGGCAGCACACATAAAGGCACCACGTAAACGTACGCTACATTAAACCTTATCACCAATACGGTGAGCAGCACCATGAGTGTGACATTAAAGAAAATGAAAGTCACTTTTATATTGTTCTGAAAGATGTCATAGCGATACTTTCGAATGAACAACATCAACATGAGCAAAGCGAGAAAGACAAGTAGCGTATACCCCACAATCACCCAGTTATAGTTAGCCTCACTCCACACCTGCGATTCATATTCGGCTTTAAGAGAATTGAGTACCTGCAGTTTATCTCCCTCTACCACTTCTCCTTTCGCAACAATGATTGTCCCCCGTTCAACATTCCCGCGGGTATATGAAATCTGGTTGTACCTGCTTTCAAGATCACTTTGCGTTAAGGCTTCATTATAGGTAACGTTAGATTTCACGCTGTCAAAAAACAACCCAATCAACTCCTCCCTATAATTTTGCAGCTGCGCCTTATCTATTTTCCTGTTGAGAAAGTCCCTCAACTGGTTCTGTTTTATAATGCTTTTATAGGTAACCTCGGTGACTTCATTCCCCTCCCGCAGGTAAACCAATTGATCTGGGCTTAGCGGAACAATCTCCTGCAACACCCCGGCATCATAGATCTCTTCAAAAGTATTCTGAATAAAATCCTGAAGTCGCATATTTTCTCTCCGGGTTAGGGTGTCCGGAAATATTCGGACAAACTGCTCATCCAGGCTAGCCTCAACCTGCGAGACAACTTCAGCATTGTAATCGTAGTAAGGAACATGAGTCTTGTTGATCTCCTCTTTTTCTGCAGCAAGTTCATCGGGGGCCTTTAAAATGGCAAAATCGAAAGGGGCATATAGGTTCTCGTACTGCCATGGCTTCCCTTTAGGGATCTCATATTTAAATTTTCCACCTTTTGGAAACATGTACACAATGATGAAGGTGGTAAGTAGAAATAAGAAAACTTTGTAAAAAAGATCCTGATTTTTATAAAGGCTGTTTATAAATGATTTCATTCCGGGCTATCTCTTATCAAAAGTACTAAAAAAAGCTGGCTGTAGAGAACCCGTTGGTTTCTTCCTTATAAAATGATTAAATTCGCAAAAAGTAAAATCTTAATCCGCTAAACCATGAATAAGGAAGTAGTCATAGTGAGCGCCGCACGAACTCCAATAGGTAGTTTTTTGGGTAGCTTATCAACAGTTCCCGCAACCAAACTGGGATCAATAGCCATTAAAGGAGCCCTGGAAAAGATCAACCTGAAACCTGAAATGGTAGACGAAGTCCTCATGGGAAATGTAGTACAGGCCGGGCTGGGGCAGGCACCTGCAAGACAGGCTGCTTTGGGCGCCGGCATTCCTTATTCTGTACCATGTACTACGGTAAATAAAGTTTGTGCCAGCGGTATGAAAGCAGTAATGCAGGGGGCACAATCTATAGCCCTGGGAGACGCTGATATCATTGTAGCCGGCGGAATGGAAAATATGAGCATGATCCCTCACTACCTTCACCTTAGAAATGGCCAGAAGTTTGGACCTGCTACTATGATTGACGGGTTGCAAAAAGACGGCCTTATGGATGCTTACAACCAGCTTGCTATGGGAGTTTGTGCCGATAATTGTGCCATTGAACATGAATTTACAAGAGAAGACCAGGATAAATTTGCTGCGCAATCTTATCAAAGATCTGCAAAAGCGTGGGAAGAAGGCAAGTTTGACAATGAAGTGGTACCTGTAGAAGTTCCCCAACGAAAAGGAGATCCGGTAATTGTGAAGGAGGATGAAGAATACAAGAATATAAAAATGGATAAACTTGCATCCTTACGCCCTGCTTTTTCTAAAGAAGGTACGGTTACAGCTGCAAACGCTTCTACTATAAACGATGGTGCCGGTGCTGTGGTTCTAATGAGCCGTGAGAAAGCCGAAGAACTGGGACTAAAGATCCTTGCCAGCATTAAAGGGTTCGCAGATGCCGCCCAGGACCCGGAGAAGTTCACCACTGCTCCCGCTATAGCTTTACCTAAAGCTCTTAAAAAAGCCAATATTCCTCAGGAAGAAGTTGACTTTTTTGAGTTCAATGAAGCCTTTTCTGTAGTAGGGTTGGCCAACATGAAAATATTGGGTTTAACCGATAAAAATACGAATGTTAATGGTGGTGCCGTTTCTTTAGGTCATCCCCTTGGTTGTTCTGGTGTGAGAATCATAATTACCCTGCTAAGTGTTCTGGAGCAAAACAATGCCAGAATAGGTGCTGCGGCCATTTGTAACGGGGGTGGTGGTGCTTCGGCAATAGTCATTGAACGTCCACAATAATTCAGGTTAGAAAGCACCTTTTTGATGCAATATGCCATTTGTATTTTAGGTACGGTTCCGCTAAGAGCAGAACCTGCACACACCGCCGAAATGGTTAGTCAGCTGCTATACGGGGAAACCTTTAAGGTTCTGGAAGAAAGAGGAAAATGGTCAAGAATACGCACTTCTTTTGAAGACCTCGAGGCCTGGATAGATAATAAACAACTGTTAAAGATCTCTCAACCCGATTTCGAAAAACTGGAAGCGGAAGAACTTCAACTTTCAGCAGACCTTATGGAGTTTGTAACAGGCGAAGGACAGCTTGTTCCAATTCCTATTGGCTCTGTTCTCAATGCGGTTACCCTCATGAAACATGAACATTCGGGTGCGGTCACTACAAAAGCACAACCAAAAGAAAAGCTGATAGAAACTGCCTTTTTATACCTCAATGCGCCCTTCCTGTGGGGTGGAAAAAGTCCTATGGGCATTGATGCCAGTGGTTTTACCCAAATGGTATACAAGCTTAACGGCTATAAACTTTCACGAAATGCAGCCCAACAGGCGAAGCAGGGAGAGTCTCTTAGTTTTATAGAAGAGAGTGAACCAGGTGACCTGGCTTTTTTCGACAGCCCCGACGGATCAATTAATCACGTGGGCATTATGATGAGAGACAACTACATTATACATGTAGACGGTAAGGTGCGGCTTGATCGTATAGACCATTCGGGGATCTATAATGCCGAATTACGCCGGCATACCCATAAGCTTAGAGTGATAAAAAAGATCATATAAAAAAAGCCCGTTCAAAAAATGAACGGGCTTTTTTGTCAAACAAATATTCTGTTTACTGCTTTGGAGCCGCTGCGCTTGAAGCTTCAAGCTCTGCGATCTTAGCTTTCATTTCTTCTGCTTTTTCAGTTTCATTTAACTGATAGTAGATATTCATAATCGTTCTGGCAGCTTCAATGTTATCGGCATCTCTGTCCATTACTTTTTGAAGGTATGGAAGGGCGTCTTTATAAATTTGCTGACGTTCTTCAGCAAGCTCATCATACTTCTTTTGATCTGCCTTACTCATACCAAGACTATTCATCTCTTCTACCAAAGGAGTTTCTTTAGAAAGAATTACAAAAGCAATGTTGATTCTGGCATTGTTCATTTCAGGATCAATTTCAAGAGCTTTTTTGTAATATTCTACAGCACGTTCTTTTTCTCCAAGTTCTGCTGAACTTACTCCCATATTGTAATATAGAGTGGCATCATTTGGATTTTGACTTACAACTTCTTCAAGAATTTCCCGGTATTTTGCCATGTCCCCCATTCTGTAGTACATGTCTGCTTCTGCCTGCATAAGGCTTGCATCATTAGGATTTGCCTGTTTGGCTCTTTCCATTGCCGCAACCGCCTTTTCATTGTCTCCTTTTTCAATGTAGATTAAGGCAATGTTCTTAGCGATCTCTCCTTCTTTAGATTCCTCTTTCTTATCCTGAGGATTGATGTAATTACCAGATTTTACAAAAAGGTCTCTCTGCTCTTTGGAAGCCATTCTCTCTTCTTCGCCGGTTTCTTTGTTTACTGCGGTATAGATAGTTTCTTCTCCTGTAAAACCAAGATCCTGAAGCTCCTTATAATATCTTAAAGCTTCATCGTAATCTTGTGCATTTACAGCATTAGATGCTGCATAATAAAGATACACGGTGTCACGATTACTCATTCTAAAACTCGCTTCCAGTTTTTTGGAGGCATCTGAAAAATTTTGAGAATTTTGGTCTGTAATAGCTGCATTTACCAGGGCATTACTTACTGCAGCCATTCCCTGCTCTGCCTCATCATGACCAAGTTCCTTAGCTTTTTTCATTGCTTCAGAAGCTGCCATTAAGTCGGCAGTAGCCACATTTTCTCCGTTTCCTACCAATGCATATCCTCTGTAAAGGTAGAAATCAGCTTTTTCATCCTCGTCAGCGCTAGCTAACTGTGCTTCTGCCTGCTGAAGGTAATTCTTAGCTTCCTGATATTCTCCTTTCTCAACCGCTTTACCGGCTCGCTTGATTTCCTTCTTTTGGGCAAATGATACGACAGTAAACATAGCGAATGCTGCCGTTAAAATTCTGGTTTTCATCTTTTTTGGTTTTGATTTAAAATTATTCCTCACTGTCATTCGCAATAGTTGTGCCATCCTGATTTTGATCAGTCGCTTCGGGGGTTGCGTCACCAGCTACATCCTCAACATCTTCTTCTTCATTGATCACTTTAGCCACTGCAGCAATAGAGTCATTATTTTTAAGGTTAATTAACCTAACACCCTGGGTTGCACGTCCCATTACCCGTAGATTTGAAACAGATGTTCTAATAGCAAGTCCAGATTTATTGATGATCATAAGGTCATCAAGATCTGTAACACTTTTAATAGCCACAAGACTACCTGTCTTAGAGGTTATAGAAATGGTTTTAACACCTTTACCTCCACGGTTTGTAATTCTATAAGTTGGTTCTCCATCTTCAGGATCATCTATATAAGTACGTTTTCCGTAACCGTTTTCAGAAACAACCAGTACAGTTTCTTCCATCGGGTTCTCTATAGTGATCATACCTACCACCTCATCGTTATCATCGGCAAGGGTTATACCTCTTACTCCAGAAGCATTCCTACCCATAGGTCGGGTTTTACTCTCGTCGAACCTAATGGCTTTTCCGCTCCTTAAAGCCAGCATCACCTGACTTTCTCCTGTAGTTAGTCTTGCCTCAAGAAGTTCATCGCCCTCGCGAATGGTAATTGCATTAATACCATTTGTTCGGGGTCTTGAATACTGTTCAAGAGAAGTTTTCTTCACCTGCCCTTTCTTGGTAGCCATCATCACATAATGGCTATTGATGTACTGTTCGTCTTTTAAGTCTTTAGTACAAATAAATGCTTTAAGCTTATCATCGGGTTCAAGGTTGATCAAATTCTGAATCGCTCTACCCTTTGAAGTTTTACTTCCTTCAGGAATCTCAAACACCCTCATCCAGAAACACTTACCTTTTTCAGTAAAGAACAACATATACTGGTGGTTAGTACCAATAAACAGGTTCTCAAGGAAGTCTTCAGTTCTTGTTGTAGAACCCTTTTGTCCTACTCCTCCTCTGTTTTGGGTTTTATATTCTGTAAGAGAAGTCCTTTTAATATAGCCTGCGTGAGAAATAGTTATCACTACCTGCTCATCTGGAATCATATCTTCCATGCTAAGGTCTCCACCGGCATACTCAATAACAGAGCGTCTTTCATCTCCGTATTTTTCCTTGACCTCAAGCATTTCATCTTTTATCACCTGCATCCTTCGTTCCTTACGGGCAAGAATATCTTTAAGATCTTCAATGGTCTTCATGATCTCTTCATACTCAGCACGAAGTTTATCTTGCTCAAGACCTGTAAGCTGTCTTAAACGCATCTCAACAATAGCCTTAGCCTGTATCTCGGTTAGTTCGAAGCGCTCAATTAACTTAGTACGAGCTTCATCAGCATTACTCGAAGCTCTTATCAAGGCAATAACCTCGTCAATATTGTCTGAAGCAATAATCAAACCTTCAAGAATATGTGCCCGCTCTTCAGCTTTTCTTAGCTCATACTCTGTTCTGCGTACCACAACTTCATGACGATGCTCCACAAAATGATAGATCATATCCTTCAAATTCAACATTTGAGGACGCCCGTTTACCAGTGCAATGTTATTCACACTAAAGGAACTTTGAAGTGCGGTGTGCTTATAAAGTAAGTTTAGAACAATATTGGGGATAGCATCTCTTTTTAATATATAGACGATGCGCATCCCATTTCGGTCTGACTCATCTCTAATTAAAGAAATACCTTCTATTTTCTTTTCATTAACCAGTTCGGCGGTTTTTTTGATCATTTCAGCCTTATTGACCTGGTAAGGGATCTCAGTCACAATAATAGCCTCTTTGCCTGCAACTTCTTCAGTATAAGCTTTGGCTCTAATAACAACCCTGCCACGCCCTGTTTTAAAGGCTTCACGAACACCGTCATAGCCATAAATGGTTCCGCCTGTAGGAAAATCGGGAGCCTTTACGTGCTCAATCAGTTCGTTTATTTCAATGTCATTATTCTCAATATAGGCTGTTACACCGTCAACAACTTCTGAAAGGTTGTGAGGCGGCATATTTGTCGCCATACCAACAGCAATACCACTGGCACCGTTCACAAGGAGATTGGGAATACGTGTAGGTAAAACTGTAGGCTCGTGGATAGTATCATCAAAGTTAAGCTGCATATCAACAGTTTCCTTGTCAATATCGGCCAACATATCTTCACTTATTTTACGCATCCTGGCTTCGGTATAACGCATGGCAGCCGGGCTATCGCCATCAACTGAACCAAAGTTACCCTGGCCGTCAACTAACATATAACGCAAACTCCACTCCTGGGCCATACGCACCATAGTGTCGTAAACAGAAGAATCCCCATGCGGGTGAAACTTACCAAGTACTTCCCCTACAATTCTTGCAGATTTTTTGTGAGCCCTGTTGGATAGTACCCCCAGTTCATACATTCCATATAATACCCGGCGATGCACCGGTTTCAAACCGTCACGCACGTCTGGCAGTGCACGTGACACAATGACCGACATTGAATAATCAATGTAGGCCGACTTCATTTCATCTTCAATATTGATAGGAATTAACTTTTCTCCTTCAGCCATAAATATCTGTTATTTTGGTTCAAAAATCTAACGTGCCAATTTACGCATTTTGCCCCACCCGGGCGCACTATTCATTGAGGTTTTCTTGTATTTTATTAACAAATTTTTAGTTGTGCTTGGTTAATAAGTTCATTACATTCTGCTTTGTTTTATTGAAGCAAATTCGTCAATTAGCTTTACTTCATAAAAAACGAACAAAAAGAATCGGGTACGGTTTTTGAAACCTGAATAAATATAATCAAGAGAGAAAGGAATTAACATGGATGATAATTTTTCACCAAGAGTAAAAGATGTGATTGCCTACAGCAAGGAAGAAGCCCTAAGGCTTGGTCATGACTTTATAGGCACAGAGCATTTAATGCTGGGTCTTCTAAGGGACGGTGATGGTAAAGCCATTAATATACTTAACGCCCTGGATGTTGACCTCACTCATTTAAGAAGAAAAGTAGAGATTCTTAGCCCGGCTAACCCCGATGTAGCTGTAGAGTCTAACGAGAAGAGAAACCTTCATTTAACCCGCCAGGCAGAAAGAGCCCTTAAAACCACATTTTTGGAAGCCAAGCTTTTTCAAAGCACTTCCATTAATACAGCTCACCTGCTGTTGTGCATTTTGAGAAACGAAAACGATCCTACTACAAAGCTCCTCAACAAGCTGAAAGTAGATTATGACGGAGTTAAAGATCAGTTCAAATATATGATCACCAATGATGATGATTATATGGACGCTCCTACTGCCGAATCATTTTCAGATGAAGACGCAACTTCAGACGACGCCGGAAAGAGCAACCCTTTTGCCGGTACACCCGGTAAATCAACAAAGAAATCCAAAACTCCCGTTTTAGATAACTTCGGAAGGGATCTCACTGCACTTGCAGAGCTTGATAAACTTGATCCTGTTGTAGGCCGCGAGAAAGAAATTGAACGCGTTTCACAGATCTTGAGCCGAAGAAAAAAGAACAACCCGCTTCTTATTGGAGAACCCGGAGTAGGAAAATCGGCCATTGCTGAAGGTCTTGCCCTTAGAATTGTAAAGAGGAAGGTATCAAGGATCCTTTTTGATAAGCGTGTTGTAACACTTGACCTTGCCAGTTTAGTGGCAGGCACCAAGTACCGCGGCCAGTTTGAGGAAAGGATGAAAGCTGTAATGAACGAGCTGGAGAAGAATGACGATATTATTCTTTTCATTGATGAGATCCATACCATTGTAGGTGCCGGTGGCGCTACAGGAAGTCTCGATGCCAGCAACATGTTCAAACCAGCATTAGCAAGAGGTGAAATTCAATGTATTGGTGCTACTACTCTCGATGAGTACAGGCAGTATATTGAAAAAGATGGTGCTTTAGAACGTCGTTTCCAAAAAGTGATCGTAGAACCTACTACTATTGAAGAAACTATTGAGATCCTTAACAACATCAAGGATAAATACGAAGAACACCATAATGTTACCTATACCGATGAAGCTATTGAAGCTTGCGTAAAGCTAACAAGCAGGTACATGACCGACAGGTTTTTACCAGATAAAGCTATAGATGCGCTAGATGAAGCAGGCTCTCGTGTTCACATCACCAACATTGATGTGCCAAAACAGATCCTTGAACTTGAGCGCAAGCTTGAAGAAGTAAGGGAACTTAAAAATACAGTCGTAAAAAAGCAGAAATACGAAGAAGCTGCAAAATTACGCGATGATGAGAAAAACATAGAGAAAGATCTTGCCCAGGCCCAGGCACGTTGGGAAGAAGAATCTAAACTGCACAGGGAAACCGTAACAGAAGATAATGTTGCCGATGTAGTATCTATGATGACAGGCGTACCGGTAAACAGGATCGCCCAAACCGAGATCAACAAACTATATAAGTTACCCGAATTAATTAAAGGAAAGGTTATTGGCCAGGATGATGCGGTTGGAAAAGTGGTGAAAGCCATACAGCGTAACCGTGCAGGTCTTAAAGACCCTAACAAACCAATTGGTTCATTTATATTCCTTGGTCAAACAGGGGTAGGTAAAACTCAGTTGGCGAAGATACTTTCGCGTGAGCTGTTCGACAATGAAGATGCGCTGATACGTATCGACATGAGTGAGTACATGGAAAAATTTGCGGTGAGCAGGTTAATTGGTGCACCTCCGGGATATGTAGGATACGAAGAAGGCGGACAGCTTACTGAAAAAGTGAGACGTAAACCTTATGCAGTGATCCTGCTAGACGAGGTGGAAAAAGCTCACCCCGATGTTTTCAACATGTTGCTACAGGTTCTTGATGACGGATATTTAACTGACAGTTTAGGTCGTAAGATCGACTTTAGGAATACCATTATCATCATGACCTCTAACATTGGAGCAAGAAAACTGAAGGATTTTGGTCAGGGAGTCGGATTTGGCACCTCGGCGAAGAAATCTCAGGTAGACGAGAACGCCCGTAGTGTGATTGAAAGTGCACTGAAAAAAGCCTTTGCGCCCGAGTTTCTTAACCGTGTTGATGACGTAGTGATCTTCAATCCTCTTGAGCAGGAAGATATCCACAAGATCATCGATATTGAGCTCGAAAAACTCTTCGGAAGAATTGGAGCTTTAGGTTACAATCTTGAGTTAAGTCCAAAAGCCAAAGACTATATTGCTGAAAAAGGTTTTGATAAGCAATATGGGGCAAGGCCGTTGAATAGAGCTATTCAGAAGTACATTGAAGACGCATTAGCCGAGGAAATAATCACCTCGCACATCTCTGAAGGAGATAAGGTCTTTATGGATCTGGATGAAGAGAAAAATGAATTGACGATCAAGGTCGAAAAGACCAAAAAAGAGAAGAATTCCGAAGATTCTAAATAGAATTGAATGAATTATTTTGAATAGCCTGTGATCCACATCACAGGCTATTTTTATTTACTGTGTCTTGACTTTAGAACTTCAATGACATCATTGAGCTTGTAGCCTTTGGCCTGCAGTAAGATCAAATAATGGAACAAGAGATCGGCACTTTCATTAAGAAACAGGTCATCATTATCATCTTTTGCCTCAATCACAACTTCCACAGCCTCCTCTCCAACTTTCTGGGCGATTTTGTTTATGCCGCTTCTGAACAATGAAGCCACATAGCTCTTATCATTTGCAGGATTTGATCGTCGGTCTGAGATGACTTCTTCCAGGGTATCCAAAAATGTCATTTCTGAAGTATTTTTTTCACCCCAACAGGTATCGGTTCCTTTATGACAGGTGGGACCTTGAGGATGAACAGAAACCAACAGCGTATCGTTGTCGCAGTCCACTTTTATATCTACTAAACGAAGAAAATTACCACTTTCTTCCCCTTTGGTCCAGAGTCTCTGCTTACTTCTGCTGAAAAATGTCACTTTCCCGCTCTCTTTGGTTTTCTCCAAAGCTTCCTCATTCATGTACCCAAGCATAAGTACATTTTTCGTTTGTGCATCCTGAATAATCGCAGGAACTAAACCGTCTTTATCTTTTGAAAAATCTATTTTCATTTATTTTAATTTTTATAGTTGTGGTGGGTTGTCAGGTTCTTCTGCAGACCTCACAGGTTTAAAAAACCTGTGAGGTCTAATTACTAAACATCACATTCTAACTTCAATCCCTTTTTCCTTCATTTTCTGTTTTAAATCCCTGATTTCAATCTCCTTGAAATGAAAAACACTTGCCGCCAAAGCAGCATCGGCTTTGCCTTTGGTAAAAGCATCACAAAAATGCTCTTTATCCCCTGCCCCACCTGAAGCAATTACCGGAATACTCACCATATCAGAGATCTTTGCAAGGGCTTCATTGGCAAATCCTGCCTTGGTACCGTCATGATCCATAGAAGTAAAAAGGATCTCTCCTGCTCCCCGCTCTTCAACCTCCTTTACCCAGTCAAAAAGGTCAATTTCTGTCGGGACTTTTCCACCTACCAGATGTACCAGCCATTTGCCCTGTACCTGCCTGGCATCTATAGCCACAACAATACACTGCCTGCCGAATTTTGCTGCCAGTTCATTGATAAGTTCAGGATTTTTTACTGCGGCAGAATTTATAGATACTTTATCGGCTCCATTTTGCAGCAGCACATCCACATCTTCTACTGAAGATATTCCGCCGCCAACAGTGAACGGAATATTAACGGTAGCAGCCACTTTTCTAACCAGTTCTGCAAGAGTCTTTCTTTTTTCTTCAGTTGCTGAAATATCCAGGAACACAAGCTCATCTGCGCCCGACTTTGAATAAATTTCAGCAAGCTCCACCGGATCTCCAGCATCTCGTAAACTCACAAAATTTACTCCCTTAACGGTCCTTCCATCTTTGATATCCAGGCAGGGAATTATTCTTTTTGTCAACATTTTTATAGTATTGAGTAATTAGAATTGAGTACTGAGTTGAACTCGTGACTCTATTTTTATAATTTTATTCTATCGGCACATTATCCTCTTCACATTTCAAATTTGAAGCCTGGAATTTGAAGCCTGGAATTTGGTGCTTGGAATTTGGAATTTTATCCAATGAATTCTTCCAGTTGCTTTAGACTGATTTTATTTTCATAGATCGCCTTTCCTAAAATAGCACCTTCACACCCAATTTCCTGCAGCTTTGGAAGATCATCAAATTCAGCTATTCCTCCCGAAGCGATCAATTTCACGTCCTGAATTTCACCCAGAATTTTTCGATACAATTCAAAAGAAGGCCCCTGTAACATTCCATCTTTGGCAATGTCGGTACAGATCACATATTGCACTCCATTTTCAGAATACTTCTGAATAAATGGCAGCAAATCTTCTTTCGAGTCTTCCAGCCAACCACTCACGGCCACTTTTTCGTCCTTTGCATCTGCCCCTAAAATGATCTTTTCGCTTCCGTACTTTTCCAACCAGGACAAAAATGTCTCGCGATCCTTTACGGCTATACTTCCACCAGTGATTTGAGAAGCTCCACTATTGAAGGCAATCTCAAGATCTTTATCCGATTTTAATCCGCCGCCAAAGTCGATCTGAAGCTCAGTTCCTGAAGCAATTTGCTCAAGAACTTTATAATTCACGATATGTTTCGATTTGGCACCATCTAAATCTACTAGGTGCAGATATTGAATCCCGTGATCCTGGAACTGCTTCGCCACCTCCAACGGATTCTCATTATAAATCTTTTTTGAATTGTAATCACCCTGTGAAAGCCTTACGCATTTCCCGTCAATGATGTCTATGGCAGGTATTATTTTCATAGTAGTTAGTATTTAGTAGTGAGTATTGAGAACAAACCTGTGTCACCTCGAGCGCCCGCCTGCTGGCCGGCCGGGAGTCGAGAGGCCCTCATCTTCAAATTTTTAAAAAGTTCTTCAGAATTTTCTCTCCTGCTTCGCTACTTTTTTCCGGGTGAAACTGTACTCCGTAAAAGTTATTTTTTTGTAGTGCAGAAGAATAATTCACTCCGTAGTCGCATTTGGCAATAGTTTCAGAACAAACGGGAGCGTAGAAGCTGTGCACCAGATAAACGAACTCCTGTTCTGCTATCCCCTCAAAAATATCACTTTTGAGCTCCTTTATCCGGTTCCAGCCTATGTGCGGCACCTTCAGGGTTTTCTCGAAGTGGATCACATCCACATCAAAAATCCCCAGACCCTCCGTATCACCTTCTTCAGACCAGTTGCACATTAACTGCATTCCCAGGCAAATACCCAGTACCGGTTGTTTTAGCTGCGGAATTAATGTATCCAATCCAGTACTTTTCAGCTTTTTCATGGCTGAACTCGCCTCTCCCACTCCCGGAAAAATGACCTTATCTGCCGACTTAATTTCTTCAGCATCGCTGCTCAACACTCCGGTGTAACCGAGTCTTTCCAAAGCAAACTTTATACTCTGAATATTACCAGCGCCGTAGTCAATGATCACAATTTTTTCTGAAGCCTTACTTTTCTCAATACTCATATCTAAAATCTCAATTCTAATTAAAGCATTCCCTTTGTTGACGGCAGGATCATTTTATCGGGATCTCTTTTTACCGCTACCTTAATTGCTTTGGCAAAAGCCTTAAAAATAGCTTCTATTTTGTGGTGTTCATTAGTGCCCTCAGCTTTGATGTTTAGGTTTGCCTTTGCTCCATCGGTAAAGGATTTGAAAAAATGGTAGAACATTTCTGTGGGCATGGCCCCTATCATTTCTCTTTTAAATTCAGTTTCCCAAACCAGCCAGTTTCTTCCGCCAAAGTCAATCGCAACCTGCGCCAGGCAGTCATCCATGGGCAGTGCAAAACCATAGCGTTCTATTCCCAGCTTGTTACCTAAAGCCTTCGAAAAGACCTCACCCAATGCAATCGCCGTGTCTTCTATGGTGTGGTGCTCATCTACCTCAAGATCACCTTTTACAGTAATTTCCAGATCCATTTGCCCATGTCGCGAAATCTGGTCGAGCATGTGATCAAAGAATTTGATTCCGGTATCTATGTTGCTTTGTCCGGTACCGTCGAGGTTCAGATTGATAAAAATATCGGTTTCATTGGTTTTCCTGCTGATGGAAGCAGTGCGAGCCTCCAGTTTTAAAAACTCATAAATGGCCCTCCATGAATTCGTTTCTAACCGGATATCTTTTTGAAGCTCTTCCTTTTTAACTGAAATTTCTCCGCTCCCCAATTCTTCATGACCTGTTATAAAAATCCCTTTTGCACCCAGGTTTTTTGCCAGTTCCATATCTGTAAGGCGATCTCCAAGAACAAATGAGTTTTTTAGATCGTATTTTTCAGTATCAAAATAGGCCTTTAAAAGTCCGGTACCGGGTTTTCTTGTCGGCGCTTTATCTTCAGGAAAAGTGCGATCAATCACTATTTCTGAAAATTTCACACCTTCATTCTCAAAAGCCTTCAGAATAAAATTTTGAACCGGCCAAAAAGTATCTTCAGGAAAGGAATCTGTACCCAAACCATCCTGATTCGTCACCATTACCAGTTCATAATCCAGCTCTTTTGCTATTTTTGACAGGTATTGAAATGCTTCGGGATAAAACTCCAGCTTGGCATAATTGTCCAATTGAAAATCATTGGGTTCTAAAACAATAGTACCGTCGCGGTCTATAAATAATACTTTTTTCATGCTTCAAGTTGCGTTAATTTCTTAATTAATTCCCTGTTTTCTTCAGGCGTTCCCACCGTAAACCTCAGGGTGTTCTCACATAGTTCCTGGTTGCTTCGGTTGCGCACCACCACCCCGGCTTTGAGCAACTGCTCATATTTCCCGGCAGCATCATCTACTCTGGCCAGTAAAAAATTAGCATCTGACGGAAAAATGTCCTTCACAAATGCCATTTTTGAGAGGTTAGTACGCAGCGACTCTCTCTCCTGAAGAATCGCCTCAACCTCCCGGCTCACCTCTTCGGGCCTGGACAATCGATCGTGTGCTCGTTTTTGAGTAAGCTCGTTCACATTATAAGGCGGCTTAATTTTATTTAGTATTCCTATAATTTCTTCGGAAGCATAGCAGATCCCCAACCTTATTCCGGCAAGCCCATAAGCTTTGGATAATGTTTGCGTGATCACCAGGTTCGGAAATTCTTCTAACCGCTGAAGCCAACTTTTTTCGGCTGAAAAATCTATATAAGCTTCATCAATGACCACCAATCCATTAAAATTTTTGAGGATCTTTTCTACGGAAGCTTCCGAAAATGAATTGCCGGTGGGATTGTTCGGAGAGCAAAGGAAAATAAGCTTCGTCTGCCCATCCACTCTTTCAAGAATAGTTTCAACATTGGGCTGAAAGTCGGTTTTAAGAACCACCTCCCTGTCTTCAACTTCATTCAGGCCTGCCAAAACTTTATACATTCCGTAAGTTGGTGGCAGGGTGATCACATTATCTACCTGGGGCTGGCAAAAGGTTCTGAAAATAAGATCCAGCACTTCATCGCTTCCATTCCCTAACAAAATTTTATTCCCAGAAACACCTTTTTGAGAGGCAAGCAGCTGCTTCAGCTTTCCCTGCTGCGGATCGGGATAACGGTTTACGCCATTCTCAAAAGGATTTTCATTGGCATCCAAAAATGTCATTTTTCGGCCGTCAGTTTTGTACTCGTCCCTTGCCGAAGAATAAGGTTTCATTTTCAGGACATTTGCCCGCACCAAACTGTTGAGATCAAAACTATTACTCATTACCCGAAGCTTTTAATTTCTTTAACCTTAGAGTCACAGCATTTTTGTGCGCCTGTAAACCTTCAGCCTCTGCCATTAATTCGATGGAAGGCCCAATCTTCTGGATTCCTTCCGAAGAGATCTTCTGAAAAGTAATGGCTTTGGTGAAACTGTCCAGATTTACACCACTGTACTGTTTCGCATATCCATTGGTTGGAAGCGTGTGATTTGTGCCCGAAGCATAATCTCCGGCACTTTCGGGCGTATAGTTTCCAATAAATACAGAACCTGCATTATTTATACCTTCCACAAATAAATCGGGATTTGAGGTGCAGATAATCAAATGTTCGGGAGCATACTCATCAATAAGTTCGAGTGCTTTCTCTTCAGAATTCATATAAATAAACCTGGAGTGTGCTATTGCTGCCTGTGCAGTCTCCTTCCGCGGAAGTTCTTCGAGCTGCTTTTCAATTTCAGAAGCTACCTCTTCCAGAAGTGCTTTTGAAAGAGATACAAGCACCACCTGACTATCGGTTCCGTGTTCGGCCTGTGAGAGTAAATCGGAAGCTACAAAAGCTGCATCGGCAGACGCATCGGCTACCACAAGTAATTCCGAAGGGCCGGCAGGCATATCTATCGCCACATTATACTTGGTAGCCATTTGTTTAGCGACGGTAACATACTGGTTTCCCGGGCCAAAGATCTTGTAGACCTTATCAATACTCTGTGTGCCAAAGGTCATGGCTGCAACAGCCTGAATTCCTCCCACTTTATAAATCTTCTTTATCCCGCAAAGTTGTGCGGTGTAAAGGATCGCGGGGTTCACAGAACCATCTTTTGCAGGCGGCGTACAAAGAACCACCTCTTTACAGCCTGCAATTTGCGCAGGTACGGCAAGCATCAATATCGTAGAAAACAAAGGCGCTGTACCACCCGGAATATACAAGCCCACTTTCTGGATAGGCCGTTTCTCCTGCCAGCACGCTACCCCCGAAACCGTTTCAACTGAAACAGGTGATGTTTTCTGAGCGGCATGAAACTTCCGGATATTTTCTTTGGCCAGATCTATAGCGGCTTTAAGTTCTTCGGAAACTGCAGCTGATGCTTTCTTTATTTCTTCAGAAGTAACTTCAAAAGCATCAGATTTATACCCGTCAAAAAGTTCGGAATAATTTTTAACGGCTGCGTCACCTCCGGCTTTTACTTCCCTGAAAATCTGTTCGACAATTTGTTCAATATCTGCGACAGTTTTGGTTGGTCGCTCGAGTATTGCTTCCCATTCCTGTCTTTGCGGATTAAAAAATTTCTTCATTATTTCAGATTTAGAGTACCATTTTTTCGATGGGTGCAACAAGAATTCCCTCGGCACCATTTTGCTTTAGCTCATCTATCACTTCCCAGAACCTTTCTTCTGAAATTACTGTGTGCAGTGAACTCCAGCCCTCTTCGGCTAAAGGCAGTACCGTAGGACTTCTCATTCCCGGAAGCAATTTAACTACAGCGTCAAGTTTGCTATTTGGAACGTTCATAAGAATATACTTCGAACTACGGGCGCGTAAAACAGCTTTGATCCTGAACTGCAACTTTTCAAGAACCTCTTTTCTTTCTGAAGAAATTTCGGGCGAAACTGCCAAAACTGCTTCACTTTTCAGCATTACTTCTACTTCCTTCAAGTTGTTCTTAAAGAGCGTGCTCCCACTGGAAACAATATCACAAATAGCATCGGCCAGGCCAATATTTGGTGCAATCTCTACCGAGCCATTAATAATGTGAAGATCGGCTGTAACTCCCTTTTTTGAGAGGTAATCTCTTACCGTGTTAGGATATGAAGTTGCGATCCTGGCGCCCTGTAGATCTTCTACACCCGAATATTTAGCCGATTTAGGTACGGCAAGGGAAACCCGGCATTTTGAGAAACCAAGTTTTTCGGCCACTATAATATCTTCCCCTTTTTCAACAAGTACATTCTCGCCAATAATGGCAGCGTCAACCACCCCATCCCGTAGATATTGCGGAATGTCTCCATTGCGTAAATAAAACACTTCGAGAGGAAAGTTGCCTGAAGTTGCCTTGAGTTGTTCTCTCCCGTTATCAATAGAAATTCCGGCGTCTTTTAAGAGCTTAAGGGAATCATCGTGTAATCTACCCGACTTTTGTACTGCAATTCTAATTCTGTTCATTTTAGTTGATTTTATGTTCAGGCAGACCAAGGGGAATAAAAAAACCCGTTTGAGCTGCTCAAACGGGTTTTTGAAATATGGATTATACACATATCAATCTCACCTCGCAAGAGCGAATGAATGAGAATGATGATGATGTAGTTGTTGTGCTTTCATTGTGTGATACAAAAATATATTTTTATTTCAATTTCAGGAAGCAATTCTTTAAAAAATTTAGTTATCTCCTAAAATCAATGGCATACCGTCGTCTCCCGAACCAATCACCACTACTTTTGCATTAGGCGATTTAGCCAGTTCTACAGTAGCCTGAATACCTTTTTCACGCAATACTAACGGAGTTAAAGATGCATTAAGAATCTCGTTGGCACGAGCCTTACCTTCGGCATCAATACGCTGTCTTTCGGCTTCCTGCTCGGCTTTTGTCAGACGGAACTCATACTCAAGAGATTCCTGTTCCTGGCGTAGCTTTCGCTCAATTGCCTCTTTAATAGTGGCAGGCAGAGAAACATCACGCACTAATACTTCGTTTACCTGCACATATTGGTCCTTAAGTAGTTTTTGAGTTTCTTCAAAAATTTCCTGTTGTATGGCTTCTCTCTTACTGGCGTAAAGCTGCTCCGGATTATATCTACCCACTACAGCCCGTGCTGCAGATCGCACCGCAGGTTGCAATACCCTTTGAACGTAAGCTTCACCCCGTTCTTTATGCAACAATCCAAGATCTTCATAATCTGGCTCAAACCAAATTGAGGCATCCAGTTTTATTTCGAGACCATTTGAAGAAAGTACCTGCATTTTTTCATCAAGAGATTGTTGACGCACCTCATAAACAAAAACCTTGTTCCAGGGTGCTACAAAGTGAAAACCTTCACCAAGCGGGGGTTCATCTGTCACCACACCACCACCAAAAGTCTGGTAAAGCACTCCTGCTTCTCCCGAATTTATAGTGATTGTAGATTTAGCAATTAGAATAACTAAGATAATTCCTGCAAAGAGAATTGGCAGGCCAATTTTGGGCAATCTGTCCATAACTAATAAATAATAAGAATTTATATAAGGCCGTAATATTTTCTTAAGAACCACTCAGCACCAAGGGCTAAAACAATGATTCCCAGTAAATATTTCCAGTCAATCAAAGATACGTTCTTTTCACGGCTTTTCTGGACTGTAGCGTAAGAATCGTTGGATAATAAATCGTTCTTGAGCTGCTGAAATTCCTGCAGAAAATAAACCTGCCCTCCTCTTTGATCTGCAATTTGCTGAAGCCCCTCTATATTCGCTCTTCCAAATTGCTTTTCTACATCAAAATCGAGTATCCTAAAACTGCCCGACTGTGATAAACCTTCACCTGCCGCACTTACCCTGAAGTTGTAATCTCCGGCTGGCAGGCTGCTCAAATCTACTTTGTAAGAGCTACCATTGAGCAATAAGGGAATTTGCCGCTGTTCTCCTGTTTCCGAATTTTCTACCTGAATTTCAAGCCTTGCCCGCCGGTCAAAAATGTAACTTTGATCAAAATAATCTGCTGCAATAATGACTTCTTCGGTGCCACTATAAAGCGGTTCATATTGAACCAGTAACCTGTCCTGCCTGCCTTTTGAAGCGAGGAACTGCACTAATTTTCCAATGAGGTCATCAAATTCCTCAAACGATCCGGTTTCTCTAAAAACCACACTCCGCCAGCGCCAAATATCTGCCCCAAACAAAAATGCAACTTTTGAATCTCCTGCTGTGGTCACCCCCATCAAAGGTGTACCGGTATTCACCCCCTGTACTTCCCTGCCAAGTAAGACGTCCAGATTTTCGGGAGCTTTAAAATCTCCGAAGCTTCCTTCAAGTGGCGGAAAATCAGAAAACCCGATATCTTCTGTCTGAAAAGCTTTAAAATTTTCATTCCAAACCGGGAAAAATTCTTCGGACTGGTTTGTAAGCTCCTGCTTAAAAATATCCTGCTGCCGATTAAGAAAATTCCAATCGGTTTTTGGTCCTGTTATGAGAAAATAATTCTGATTTTGTTCCTGAAGTCCGTCCATCAAAGACTTAAACCTGGAATCGGGTTGATACAGTATTACAAGCTGATAACTTTTGGTATCTGTAACCTGATTTATGGATTGAAGCTCTACTTCCCTTTGCTGATTAGCTTCTATAGCATTTTGAAGTGCTCCAAGATCAGGATGTAAAACGGAATAGGCAATAAGCACTTTTGTACGCTCATCAATGACTTCTACCGCAAATTCGCGGGTATTGTTGAGCAGGTTCTTTTCGGTATCAAGTTTTTCGAGGCGCACCAGGTAATTATGAACTCCCACTGCCCCTGCGGGAAGTTCAACCCTTATTACTTCGGAATTATTTTGGGAAGAAAATGAAAGCTGCTCTGAATGCACCACTGAATTCCCTTCTAAAATCTCCAGCTTTGTTTCTACGGAAGAATTCCCGGAATAATTCAGCATGATCTCCACCGGAAAACGATTGTTCAAAAAGGCATATTTATTAACGTTGATCCTGGAGATATTTAAATCCTGATATTTCACAGTATCTCCCACCACTACCGGAAGTACCGGTTGCCGATAACGTTCAGCAGCAAAGGTAAATTCTTCCCCTATGGTCTGGTTTCCGTCTGTAATAAGCACTGTTGGTGCCACCTGATCTTCGTAGAGGGAAGCAAGACGGTTAAAAACGGCAGGAAGGTTTGTTTGAGGAGCTTCAAAATTCAGGGAATCATGCTGTTCAAGATCTTTTCCGAAGGAAAATATCTTTATATCAAAATTTTCCTTCAACTGCTGGTCCTGACGGATGGCTTCAGCAAAATTTATCACTTCTTCTCCTGCTCCAAATTCCTCAATAGACGAAGAATTGTCTACAGCCAGCACTAAAGCTGGTTTTTGGGTATAATACCGGGTACTGCTAATTTTGGGATTGATAAGTAATACCAGAAGGGCGAATATTGCCAAAAAACGTAAGGTGGCAAAAATGGCATTTTTAGAACCCCGCCTTTTTGTTTTATAAAAATACTGGAACAACGCCACTATCAAAGCAAGCACAAAAGAGAGGAAAATAAGTAAAAATGTTGAAACCGGCATTTAATAGTTTAGAGAAAGAAAAGTACGCAAATAATGCCAAGAGAAAAAGGCTGCTTAAAAGTTCATTTCCAAAAATGCCCTTTTAAGCAGCCTTAATATTAAATATTAAATAGTCAATAGTCAATATTCAATATAAAATTTAGGTAAGCATACCTCCATCTACGTTGATCACCTGCCCGGTGATGTAAGCACTTAGGTCACTGGCAAGGAAAACGCAGGTATTGGCAATATCTTCGGGCGTACCGCCTCTTTTCAACGGAATTGCCTCTCTCCAGCCTTCAACAGTCTTTTCATCGAGCTTTCCGGTCATTTCGGTTTCGATAAAACCAGGAGCTATAACATTGGTCCTGATGTTACGAGATCCCAATTCCAGGGCCATAGATTTAGAGAAGCCTATCATTCCGGCTTTTGAAGCAGCATAGTTTGCCTGGCCGGCATTTCCTTTAACGCCAACCACGCTACTCATATTGATAATGCTTCCCTGGCGCTGCTTTAACATGGTTCTTTGCACTGCTTTGGTCATGTTGAATACCGACTTCAGGTTCACTTCAATTACCTTATCAAAATCTTCCTCGCTCATTCGCATAAGGAGATTATCTTTGGTAATACCGGCATTATTGACCAGAATATCAATACTTCCGAAGTCCTGAAGCACATTTTTCACAAGTTCTTCAGCTTCTTTGAAATCGGCAGCATTAGATTTATATCCTTTTGCTTTAATTCCGAGTTCCTGAAGTTCCTTTTCAAGCTGGTTGGCAGCTTCAGCAGACGAGCTGTAGCTAAAGGCAACATTGGCCCCGTGTTTCGCAAAAACTTCGGCTATTCCTTTCCCAATACCTCTACTGGCACCGGTAATGATAGCATTTTTTCCTTCTAGTAATTTCATGATAAAATATCTGTTTTCCTGGTGTGGATTAATTTCTTCCAAATATAATAAAAGAACCGGTCAAGACTGAAAAACCTCCGAAAACTGCCATTTTTGACAAGTCACGGAGGTTCTTACTTTTTTGACCCGGAATATTGATTATCCCAGAACTTCTTTTACTTTTTTACCAATTTCGGCAGGAGAATCAACAACGTGAATTCCGTTCTCCTTTAAAATGGCTTTTTTAGCCTGGGCTGTATCTTCGCTTCCACCAACAATGGCTCCTGCATGACCCATGGTCCTACCTTTTGGTGCAGTTTCACCGGCGATAAATCCAATTACCGGCTTCTTATTACCATTTTCTTTCACCCACTTCGCTGCATCGGCTTCAAGCTGACCTCCAATTTCACCAATCATTACGATACATTCGGTTTCATCGTCGTTCATCAACAATTCAACAGCCTCTTTGGTAGTGGTACCAATAATTGGATCTCCTCCAATCCCAATGGCAGTAGTAATACCAAGTCCCTGCTTCACAACCTGATCGGCTGCTTCATAGGTAAGGGTACCGGATTTTGAAACGATCCCAACTTTTCCTTTTTTGAAGACAAAACCTGGCATGATACCCACCTTTGCTTCTCCGGGAGTAATCACTCCAGGACAGTTAGGGCCAACAAGACGACAATCTTTATCTTTAATATAATCGGCAGCTTTAATCATATCGGCAACAGGGATACCTTCAGTAATTGCAATAATCACCTTGATACCTGCGTCTGCTGCTTCCATAATAGCATCGGCTGCAAAAGCCGGTGGTACAAAAATAATTGAAACGTCGGCTCCTGTTTCTTTAACAGCATCAGAAACGGTGTTAAAAACAGGCTTTTCAAGATGTTTTTGTCCTCCTTTACCCGGAGTTACACCACCTACCACATTCGTTCCGTACTCGATCATTTGACCAGCGTGAAAAGTACCTTCACTTCCGGTAAATCCTTGTACAATTATTTTTGAATCTTTATTGACTAAAACGCTCATAGTTGATTTTTTGATTTTTCAGTTGCAAAATTAGGTTTTTATAAAAGAAACCTAAAGGGTTTTATTAATTAATTGGAAGGAAAGAATCCAGATTTTCAGGACTGTCATCGGCCTGCTGACTTATTTGATGGCCTTTATACATTTTCCCGTCCTTACATTCCCAAATAGATATAAAATGTGCCATGGGCAGCTCTTCATCGGGGTTCTCTACAGTTCTTACATAGTAAGTGAAGCGAATGGTAACTGTATCCCCATCGCTTAACAAATGACTAATATCGGCCCGCAAATGTTCAAAAGACTGAGAAAGTTCTTTAGACATGCCGGCAATTTCTGAATAGCCTAGCTTGTGAAATCCGCCGCTACTGTTCCAAAACAGCTGTGCGTCGGGGTGTAAATAGTCTTTTACAGAATCAGGATTTCGGTAAAAATCTGAAGAATAGAATTTGGCAACGCAATCTTTAGGTGTTAAGCTCATAATCAACCGTTTATTTTGTCCATCAATTTAGGCAATCGGCGCAAAAGTGCCAACTCTTTAAGCCACTCGCGCGACTCCATTGCCGGATTTCCCGAATATACGGTATTTTCTTTAGTTGATTTTGTAATCCCTGCCTGCCCCATTACCACAGTACCTTTTTTGACCACTATCCCACTGCGGAATCCCGCCTGCCCCCATATAGTCACATCATCTTCAATAACCACTGCACCTGCAATACCTACCTGCGAAGCAATAAGGCAATTTTCTCCAATGACCGTATCGTGGCCCACCTGGATAAGGTTATCCAATTTGGTTCCCTTACCAATGGTGGTATCACCGGTCACGCCTTTGTCTATGGTACAATTAGCGCCAATATCTACATTGTCTTTGATCACCACTCTTCCTCCGGAGATCAACTTGTCATAACCTTCGGGGCGTTTCTTGTAGTAAAAGGCATCACCTCCTAAAACTGAACCTGAATGAATGGTAACATTATCTCCAATTATTGTGTTATCGTAAATACTTACGTTAGCATGAATAAGACAATTCTTACCAATTTTTACATTGTTCCCCACAAAAGCGGTTGGTTGCACTACCGTTCCTTCTCCAATTTCTGCGGAAGAAGCCAGATTTGAAGTAGCCTTTTCAAAAGGCTTAAAGTACCTGGTGAGCTTATTGAAATCCCTGAAGGGATCATCTGAAATTAATAAGGCTTTTCCTTCAGGACATTCTACTTCTTTGTTGATAAGAATAATAGTCGCTGCCGAATTCAAAGCCTTGTCATAATACTTCGGATGATCTACAAATACAATATCTCCCGAAGTCACCACATGGATCTCATTCATTCCCAAAACAGGGAAATCGGCCGGACCTACATATTCCGAAGAAATTATTGTAGCGATCTGCTCGAGGGTATGTTGCTGCGGGAACTTCATGTTAAATATGAGATATTAGATGTGAGATTTGAGATTTTCTAATCTCTAATCACTATTCTTTAATTCTTTCCTTGTAAGTACCTTTATCGGTTTCTATCTTGATCTTATCACCTTCGTTGATAAAAAGAGGAACGTTCACTTCGGCCCCTGTTTCTACTGTTGCAGGTTTGGTAGCATTAGTTGCTGTATTCCCTTTAACTCCCGGTTCTGTATGGGTTACCTCAAGAATCACACTTGCAGGCATCTCAACAGATAGCGGCATTTGATCTTCGGTATTAATTAGAATAGTAACCACTTCTCCCTCTTTTAGAAGTCCCGGTGCATCAAGCGCGTTTTCGGTAAGTCTAATCTGGGTATAATCTTCAGTGTTCATGAAGTGGTAAAATTCGCCATCATTATACAGGAACTGGAACTTATGAGTTTCAACCCTTACGTCTTCGATCTTGTGCCCTGCAGAAAAGGTGTTATCAATCACTTTTCCTGTAGTTACACTTTTCAATTTTGTTCTAACGAAAGCAGGACCTTTTCCCGGCTTCACGTGGAGAAATTCTACAACTTTAAATATGTCATGGTTGTATCTTATACACAATCCATTTCTAATATCACTTGTACTTGCCATTTTTGCGCCTTATTAATTTGTACTTAAATATCCTTTCATGATTCCGCGTTGGGAATTCTTGATAAACTCTAAAATATCATCTCTTTCGGAAGTGGCTTCCATTTCAGCTTCAATGATGGCCACAGCCTGTGTGTTGTTGTAGTTCTTCTGATAGAGAATCCTGTAAATATCCTGGATTTCCCTGATCTTATCCGTAGAAAAACCACGACGTCTTAGTCCGATTGAATTCACTCCTACGTAAGATAAAGGCTCCCTTCCGGCTTTTACGAAAGGAGGAACATCTTTACGTACCAAAGAACCACCGGTTACAAAAGCGTGACTCCCAATACTACAAAACTGTTGAATAGCAGCCATACCTGCAAGCACAACATAGTCTCCTACATTAATATGACCTGCCAGAGTACTGTTATTTGAAAAGATACAATTATCACCCACCACACAATCGTGCGCGATGTGACAATAGGCCATGATCCAGCAGTTCTTACCAATTTTGGTCTTCATCCTGTCGGTAGTTCCACGGTTAATGGTCACACATTCCCTAATTGTAGTATTATCCCCAATTTCGGTAAGTGTATCTTCGTCATTAAATTTTTTGTCCTGAGGAACAGCAGAAATAACGGCACCGGGAAAAATATTACAGTTCTTTCCGATCCTCGCCCCTTCCATGATAGTAACATTCGATCCTATCCAGGTGCCTTCTCCAATCACCACATTGTTATGTATAGTGGTAAAGGGTTCAATCACTACATTTTTTGCAATCTTGGCTCCGGGATGAACGTATGCTAAGGGTTGATTCATAGTTTTTATTTTTGTTTTACAATTTGAGCCATTAAAATGGCTTCAGTCACGAGCTTGCCGTTAGCATAAGCATATCCCTGCATTTGGCATATTCCTCTTCTTATTGGCGCCAGTAGCTCCAATTTAAAAATTAGTGTATCCCCGGGCACCACCTGTCTTTTAAACTTGACATTATCAATCTTCATAAAGAAGGTAAGATAATTTTCGGGGTCGGGCACAGATTTAAGCGCAAGTATACCACCGGTTTGAGCCATAGCTTCTACCTGAAGTACACCCGGCATAACCGGTTTTCCAGGGAAATGTCCTACAAAAAAAGGTTCGTTCATAGTGACATTTTTGACACCCACTACAGTATCACTGGTCAACTCAATGATCTTGTCGACCAAAATAAAAGGAGGCCGGTGAGGCAGAATGTTCATGATCTCATTAACATCCATTAAAGGCTCCTTATCAAGATCATATTTTGGGACATTATTTCGCTTTTCAGCTTTAATGATCTTAGAAAGTTTTTTAGCAAACTGCGTGTTTACATAATGCCCCGGCTTGTTTGCAATTACTTTTCCACGAATGCGGGTTCCCACCAAAGCAAGGTCTCCAATCACATCCAGCAGTTTATGCCTGGCTGCTTCGTTTGGGTAATGTAGCGTGAGGTTATCAAGAATCCCGTTAGGCTTAACTGCAATATTGTCTTTTTTGAAGGCTACCCTGAGTTTATCCATAGTCTCGGGGCTAAGCTCCTTATCTACATAAACAATAGCATTATTAAGGTCTCCCCCTTTTATGAGGCCGTGTTCCAAAAGCGTTTCAATTTCATGTAGGAAACTAAATGTACGTGCATTTGAAATCTCAGTATTAAAATCTGAAATTTTTTGTAGGGATGCATTTTGTGTGCCCAACACCTTTGTACCAAAATCTACCATAGTAGTCACCTGATACTCATCGGCAGGCATCACCAGGATTTCACTGCCCGATTTTTCGTCGTGATAGCGAATAACATCTGTTACCACGTATTCTTCCCTGTCACACTCCTGTTCTTCAATATCTGCCTGCTGAAGCGCTTCTACAAAAAACTTTGAAGACCCGTCCATAATAGGAGGTTCAGCAGCATTAAGCTCAATAATTATATTGTCAATTTCAAGACCAACACAGGCTGCAAGTACGTGCTCTGATGTTTGAATAGTAACGCCATCTTTTTCAAGGTTTGTACCTCTTTGGGTGTTGACTACATAGTTAACATCGGCTTCCACCATAGGATTTCCTTCAATATCTGTTCTTACAAAACAGTAACCGGTATTGTTTGGAGCCGGTTTAAATGTAAGAGTGACTTCATTACCGGTGTGAAGCCCCACTCCCTGTAAAGAAACTTCTTTACTTATGGTGCGTTGTTTAGCCATTATCTGATTGTTTTTTTTCTAGTTTGGTTAAGCGGTCTTCTATTTTGGGTAAATTCTTAAAATGTACGTAAGCTTTATTATATTCACTATAGCCAATGGCAGGAGAACCCTGAATCATTTCTCCATCTTTAATATTACGACCTATTCCTGACTGAGCCTGAATTTTCACTCCGTTACCAATGTGAATATGTCCCGCAATACCAACCTGTCCTCCTATAAGGCAGTTTTTACCTATTTTGGATGAGCCGGCAATTCCAGTCTGGGCGGCAATAGCTGTATTCTCTCCTACTTCAACATTATGTGCTATCTGGATTTGGTTATCCAACTTCACTCCTTTTCTTATAATTGTAGATCCAAGAGTAGCCCTGTCTATTGTAGTACCGGCACCAATATCAACATTATCTTCTATAATAACGTTGCCAATTTGTGGTACTTTTGAATACACACCATCGGCATCTGGTGAAAAGCCGAAACCATCGGCACCAATAACTACCCCGCCGTGCAGTACACAATTATTCCCTATTATGGTTTCAGAATAAACCTTAGCGCCCGAAAAGATCGTAACATTATCTCCAATCTGAACATTATCCCCAATATATGAGTTGGGAAATATTTTGACGTTATTTCCAATTTTTACCTGCTCTCCCAGGTATGAGAAAGCGCCCAGATAAAGGTTCTCCCCATAAGAAACCGATTCAGAAATAAAACTTGGCTGCTCTATCCCAGATTTGTTCAGTTTCACCTGATTGTAGTATTCCAAAAGCTTTGAAAACGCCGTATATGGATCTTTTACCTTTATAAGGGTAGTAGACAGATCATCTTCTGCCTGAAAATTTTCACCTACTATAGTAATAGTAGCTTTGGTGGAATATATAAAAGAGGTATATTTAGGATTAGCCAAAAATGTGATGGAACCGGCAGTCCCTTCCTCAATTTTGGCAAGCCTGTCAACCTCGGCCCCGGGATCTCCTACTACCTCTCCCCCGAGTATTCCTGCTATTTGAGTTGCTGTAAACTTCATTCTGGCAAAAGTAAAAAAAATGAGTTAATCTTTTGGTTTTGGATAACAGATATAAAATTTGGTCACCGGTCTGGAAAGTGCTTTGAGATTAAAATGGTCTGAAGCCTTTATTACATCGGTTATTTTCCCACTTTTAAAGAGGATATGAATTTTTTCATCTTCTCTTTTATAGGCGAGGTTACTTATGTCTCCGCTAAACACAAAATATGCTGCTTCTTCCCTGCTTATACCAAACCGCGAGATCACTTTTTGAAGCTGGCGCTCCATTTTTTCTTCTGAAACAGGTTTTTTCTTCAGCTTAATTTTTAAAAGATCCCTGTTAATGATCATTTGACACAAGCTGCTCAACACAAAATCTTCATCATTCGCCCATTCTTTCATTGCTGAAAGAATATCGTAATCATCAAGTCGCGCAAAGATTTGTAAAGTTTCTTCGGAAAAACTCTCGGCCGTGATCTGTTGTTTTAAAAAGTAAGTGAGCGCAGTGCTCGCAAATAAAGTGCGCCCAGATTGAACAAGTTCCTTGGCACGCTGAAGCACTCTAATTAAAAGCTGCTCTGCCACCACACCGGTTTTGTGCAGGTAAACCTGCCAGTACATGAGGCGGCGGGCAAGCAAAAACTTTTCAATAGAATAGATCCCCTTTTCTTCTACCATCAATTCATTATCTACTACTGTGAGCATACTAATAAGCCTTTCGCTATTGATATTCCCTTCGGCCACCCCGGTATAAAAGCTATCGCGTTTTAAGTAGTCAAGACGATCCATGTCCATTTGACTCGAAATTAACTGGCAAAGAAACTTTCGGGGGTATTTTCCGCGGAAAATTTCTATAGCCATAGTTAATCTTTGGTTAAACTTCCGGTTCATTTCTTCCATAAAAAGGAAAGAAATGGTCTCATGGCTCACCCCTTCAACTATGCTGTGCTCCATAGCATGCGAGAATGGCCCGTGGCCTACATCGTGAAGCAATATGGCAATTTGAAGGGCCTCTTCCTCTTCCGCAGAAATCTCTACACCTTTAAGCCTCAATACCCTCACGGCTTTTTGCATTAAGTGAAGACAACCCAAAGCGTGGTGAAAACGCGTGTGATGCGCACCGGGATAAACCAGGTATGACAAACCCATTTGAGAAATACGCCTTAGTCTTTGAAAGTATTTGTGCTCCATGATATCAAAAAGGAGCTCATTAGGTATAGTAATAAATCCGTAAATTGGATCGTTTAAAATTTTGAGTTTGTTTCCTGGAAGCAAATCTTGTCCTTTAATATTAATCTCAACAAAGATACATATATGAACGATATCAAAATATTATGGGTAGACGACGAGATCGACCTGCTTAAGCCTCACATTCTATTCCTTGAAAGTAAAAATTATAAAGTTTACACCTGCCAAAGCGGGACCGAAGCTTTAGAAGAAATAGAAAAGGAGAATTTTGATATAGTCTTTCTGGATGAGAACATGCCGGGCTTATCTGGACTGGAAACGCTTTCAGAAATCAAGGAAAAACAGGCAAACGTGCCGGTGGTAATGATCACCAAAAGCGAAGAAGAATATATTATGGAGGAAGCTATAGGGTCAAAAATAGCAGATTACCTCATTAAACCTGTCAACCCAAATCAAATTCTTTTGAGTATCAAAAAGAACCTTGATCATTCCCGGCTTATTTCTGAAAAAACAACTTCGAGCTATCAGCAGGAGTTTAGAAAGATCGCGATGGATATGGCCCAGATCAATTCTTTTGAAGGATGGGCAGAACTTTATCAAAAGCTTATTTACTGGGAACTGGAACTCGAAAATATTGAAGACACGGGCATGTTTGAGATTCTTGAATCCCAAAAAACGGAAGCAAATTCACAGTTTTGCAAATTCATAGATAAGAATTATCCTGCATGGTTTGAGAAGAATGCCGATGCCCCCACCATGTCACATACTTTGTTCAGGGAAAAGATACTTCCCGAATTAAGCAAAGAACAGCCTACGCTGCTGGTGGTAATAGATAATTTAAGATATGATCAATGGCGGGCATTTGAACCGGTAGTGAACAACTACTATAAGAAGGAGCTCGAAATCCCCTTTTACAGTATCCTGCCTACAGCAACGCAATACGCCAGAAATGCTATTTTCTCGGGACTTATGCCAAGTGATATGGAAAAGCTCCACCCCAACTTATGGAAGAATGACACAGACGAAGGCGGAAAAAACCTTCATGAAGCCGAATTTCTACAGGCACAGCTAAAGAGACTGGGCAGCGATATTAAACACGAGTATCACAAGATAAGTAGTCTCAAAGCCGGTAAAAAACTGGTTGAAAACTTTAAGAGCCAAAAAGAAAATGATCTTACCGTAGTGGTCTACAACTTTGTTGACATGCTTTCTCACTCTAAGACAGAAATGGAAGTGATCAAAGAACTTGCATCTACTAATAAGTCTTACCGGTCCCTTACCCAAAGCTGGTTTAAGAATTCCCCGCTGCTCGAGATTATCCAGCAAGCTCAAAACCTCGGATTCAAACTTATAGTGACTACAGATCACGGAACTATTAATGTAAAGAATCCCTCAAAAGTGATAGGTGATAAACAAACCAGTCTTAACCTGCGTTACAAAACAGGAAAGAGCCTCACTTACGAGGAAAAAGACGTTTTGGCAGCACCTAATCCAAAGACTATACACCTTCCTGCCATTAACATGAGCAGTTCCTTCATTTTTGCAAAAGGAGACCTCTTCTTTGCATACCCTAATAATTACAACCATTATGTTAGCTACTATAGAAATACTTTTCAGCACGGAGGAGTATCAATGGAAGAAATGATCATCCCTTTTAGCGTCTTATCACCTAGGTAACAAGATTTTAACTATCTTTACAGTCCCAAATCATAATACTTTTGAATGGAAGTAACCTACCTTCTATCTGAAATTGAAACTGTTGCCCGGAAACTTCTGGAAAAATCTGGAAGTAAAACCCTATTGTTCTATGGAGAAATGGGAGCGGGTAAAACAACTTTAATAAAGGCCCTCTTAAAGGCCTTAGGTGCCGTAGATACTGGCAGTAGCCCAACTTTTTCCCTTGTAAACGTTTACGAAACTGAAAATGGAACAGTAAATCACTTTGATTTTTACAGAATCAATGATGAATCTGAAGCCTGGGACATGGGTTTTGAAGAATATCTTGAATCTGGCAACTGGAATTTTATTGAATGGCCTCAAAAAATTCAAAATTTTATTGAAGAAGGGGATCAAAAAGTGGAAATTTTAATACTTGAAAATGATTTAAGGAAGTTAAAGTTTTGTTAATTTAGCGCCAAATTTTTAATAGCAAGTTGAAAATTTTCTGTGAGAATTTTCTTTCATATTTTGCATTTTATTAACATATATGTATTATCTCAGGGTCATTAACCGAATTAATAATTATTTTAACTGTATTAATTAAAATATGATATTTTAAAAGTTTAAAAATAATTTCTCCAAAAAGGCGGCAAAAGTACGAATAATGCACTAATTATTAGCGGGTTAGTTTTTTATAGGTTTGTATCAACAAATCGAAATATACACAACCTTAAAAAACTATATCATGAAAATTAAAGCCCTTTTCTTAGCCGTATCTATCTTTGGAGCAACTTTATTTGTAACTTCTAACACAGATAATGACAATAAAAATGAAGTTAAGAAAACAGCCGTCGATAGAAGGCTCATCCGCGTTCCTACTAACGGGTAGTTTAATCGCATTATTTATAGGGTTTTCCCCATATTTATTTTATTTATATGAAATTTTCCCAAGCAGTCCTGTTTGGGAAAATTCATTTTTTACTTATGAGAGTAAGTATTACCAAGATGTATTGACTGCTGCATGGACTTATTTTAGTAAATTAATTCCATTTCTTTTATTGATAATATGGTTTTTCACCTGCAAACATTGGTGGTATCACGTTATATTAGTTCCAGCATTAATGTATCTTTATCAAATGATCTCTGCTTTCTATGAAGATGCTTACTTAGATGTAATTGATCTAGATAGTGGCGATCTAATTTACTTAGCTCCATTTTTTATCCTGATTCTTTCTATTGTTTACCTCATTAGGATTAAAGTATTTGATCGTATCTATGGTATAGATCTCTCCGAAATTGAACGTGAAAACATCTCCCCCTTCTCCCCGTTTTCCGATAAAGAATATAAAGAGATCAAATCGTTTAGAGAAGATACTTCCCGAGATGGGGAAATTCAGGAAGAGTACTACGTTAAACTCTAATTCTTTCACTCCATAAAAATGTCGTAATTTTATCTTTGTGACCAACAGATTATGACAGAGCAGCTATCTCCCTTTACCAGGGAACAATTAATTCCGCAGGAAGAAACCCTGGAAGTCTATAAACATAAAGGCCAGTTATTTATTGGTATCCCTAAAGAAAACGCTTATCAGGAAAAGAGGGTTTGTCTTAGTCCCGATGCGGTAGCTGCCATGACAGCACATGGCCATCGAGTACTTATAGAATCCAATGCCGGGGAAGGCGCCAAATTCAGTGACAAAGATTATTCTGAGGCAGGAGCCGAAATCACTAAAGATACCAGGAAGGTCTTTTCCTGCCCCATGATCCTTAAGGTAGAACCTCCTACCCTCGAGGAACTTGATATGGTGAATCCGCAGACAACCATTATATCAGCACTTCAGCTAAAAACACAAAAGAAAGCCTATTTTCAAAAGCTGGCTTCCAAGAGAATTACGGCCCTGGCTTTTGAATTTATAAAAGATGACGATGGTTCCTACCCGGCGGTTAGGGCTCTTAGTGAGATTGCCGGTACAGCCTCTATACTTATTGCCTCTGAGATTATGAGCAATAATCCTGCCGGGAACGGACTCATGTTTGGAAACATTAGCGGAGTTCCTCCCATTGAAGTTACCATTCTTGGTGCCGGCACAGTAGGTGAATTTGCCGCCCGCTCTGCACTTGGCCTGGGTGCAAATGTCAAGATTTTTGATAATTCTCTTACCAGATTAAGGGCAGTGCAGGCGAACCTTGGGAGGCCTTTGCATACATCTACAATTCAGCCAAAGAATCTCATCAAAGCTTTAAAAAGAAGTGATGTGGTGATAGGAGCAGTTCGTGGAAAGAACCGTTCCCCTATCCTCGTTACCGAGACCATGGTAGAACACATGAAGAAAGGTGCTGTGGTTATAGATGTGAGTATAGATATGGGAGGTTGCTTTGAGACCAGTGAGATTACCACACACGATAAGCCCACGTTTGTAAAGAACGGAGTGGTTCATTATTGCGTCCCTAACATCCCGTCCCGATATGCCAGAACTGCTTCCCTTTCTATAAGCAACATTTTTACACCCTATCTACTACACATCGCAGAACAGGGTGGCCTTGAAAATACCTTAAGATTTGACAGAGGTCTGCGAAATGGTTTGTACTTTTACCACGGAATTTTAACCAACAAATCTATTGCTGAATGGTTTGATCTTTCTTATAGAGATATCAACCTGCTTATTTTTTAATGCTCCATGAAATTTATTCACAGACTCGGCTATTACCTTGGAGGTTTTGCCATAGGATTGATCATACTTGCGTTTTTTCTTAGCGGAAAAAAAACTTCCTGCGCTTACGGCCCCGATGCACGCGTACTTAAGAATATTAGGAAAAAGGAAAGAGCATATTCCCACGAAGCCATTTCTGAGATTGAGAGGCTGCAAATAGATACAGCCTCTATTACCAGAGTTCTGCATAAAGGAGATGTAGATTTCAGCCGCAGCAATACAGATCCCGATTCCTGTAAAGTTTATATGGTGACAGGAGATTCAGATTCAGGAGAACTGGAAATGCTTTTCGAGAACTGTGATTCTCTTGCCACCCTTCAGAAGATCTGGAAGAAAGAATAACATTCATAATATTATTCCTTATCCATTTAATTTAATCCTTTAAAGGATTTGCCCCGCGTGCTCTTTAGTCTTTACTTTTGAAATCACATCAGCAATTACACCCTGCTCATCAATAACAAAAGTGGTGCGGTGAATTCCGTCGTATTCTTTTCCCATAAATTTCTTTGGACCCCATACCTTAAAGGCATTGATCACTTCTTTGTCTTCATCGGCCAACAATGGAAAAGGCAGGTTATTCTTCTCTTTAAAGTTCTGCTGCCGCTTTGGTGAATCGGCACTTACTCCTAAAATTTCATAACCTTTAGCCTGAAAAGCTTCATAATTGTCTCTCAAATTGCAAGCCTCGGCAGTACAACCTAGAGTACTCGCTTTAGGGTAAAAGAAGATGACTAATTTTTTTCCTTTATAATCTTCCAGAGTATGTTTTTTCCCTTCCTGATCTGTGGCTGAAAAATTGGGCGCTTTATCGCCTGGTTGAAGTGTTGTCATAATTAGTACTTTTGTTTCAAAGTTACACATTAATGACCAAGCAGGAAAAAGTTCAATTTGTCATAGACACTTTAGCAGATATTTACCCAAACGTCCCTATTCCATTAGATCATAAAGATCCTTACACCCTGTTGATTGCCGTGCTGCTTTCAGCGCAAAGTACAGATGTTAGGGTCAATCAAATCACTCCTTTACTCTTCGCGAGGGCAGACAATCCTTATGCGATGGTAAAACTTTCCGAAGAAGAGATCAGGGAGATAATAAAACCTGTAGGCTTATCTCCTATGAAAGCTAAAGGCATCTACGGCCTTTCAAAAATACTTATTGAAAAATACCACGGCGAGGTACCAGAAGATATTGATGCACTCGAAGAGCTTCCTGCCGTTGGGCATAAAACCGCCAGCGTGGTAATGTCTCAGGCATTCAACATCCCGGCATTTCCCGTAGATACACATATCCACCGGCTCATGTACAGATGGAATCTCTCTAACGGGAAAAATGTGGTACAGACAGAGAAGGACGCAAAACGCCTTTTTCCGAAGGAATTATGGAATGAGCTTCACCTTCAAATCATTTGGTACGGCAGGGAATATTCCCCCGCAAGAGGATGGAACCTGGAGAAGGATATCATCACCAAAACCATAGGCCGCAAAACAGTTTTGGAAGAATATCACAAAAAAAAGATCCGCCGTTAGCAGATCTTTTTTTTGTTCAATTAGTTTAAAATTGATTCAAATTCCAGCTTCTTGTAAGTGTTTATTCTTAAAGCTTTAGAATAGCTTAAAAGGAAGCTTATGGTTTCCTTTTTTGGGTTCATGGGTTGCAATTTTTTTCGAGAGTAGAGTTTCGCCATTATTGAACTTTTAAAGTTGTAACATAATAACGGCCAGACGCTAATCTTATTGTGCTAATTAGTTAAAACTAAATTGTGCTTTTCAATAACTTTTCGAAGATTGATCAAAGCATACCTCATTCTCCCCAATGCTGTGTTAATACTTACGCCGGTTCTTTCTGAAATTTCTTTAAAACTCATGTCTTTATAGATCCTCATAACCAGCACTTCCAGTTGATCTTCAGGTAATTCTTTAATTAGCTCCTGAACATCTGCCTCAATCTGATCTTTGATGATCTGTTTTTCGGCATTTAAACCTGAATCGCACAACACAGAAAAAATGTTAAAGTCGCCACTGTTCTCAAACTTGGGCATCCTTTTGTTTTTTCTGAAGTGATCTATCACCAGGTTATGAGCAATACGCATCACCCACGGAAGAAACTTCCCTTCTTCGTTGTATTTTCCTCTTTTCAGGGTTTTGATCACTTTAATGAAGGTATCCTGAAAGATATCTTCAGCAACATCTTTATCAAAGACCTTCGAAAAGATAAAACTGTAAATTCGTTGTTGATGACGGTTGATAAGAATAGAAAGTGACTGCTCGTCTCCTTCCATATAGCTCTTTACGAGCAAAGCATCATTTGCCTCGGCGTTATCCATAAGAGTTACTTTTGCAGGCTGTTGGGGTGGCCTGGGGGTTAGTTATTACAAGTTCAAAGTAACTTTATGCAATAGGCAAAAATGATTTTAGATTATATCAGCAAATATAAAAGGAAAAAATTCACTAATGCAAATAAAAGGTTAATGTTTTTAACATGTTAGCACAGAAACAGTTATTATACCACACACCTTACTCAAAAATTTGAAGTTTGAGTACCTTTGCTGTTACAACACAAAATAAAGTATGCAAGTAGATATCTCAGGAGTAGATCCAAAAGAGAACATAATAATAAAAGGAGCACGCCTTCATAACCTAAAGAATATAAACGTAGTAATTCCCCGGAATAAGCTGGTGGTTCTAACCGGGCTTTCGGGATCGGGAAAATCATCTTTGGCTTTCGATACCTTGTACGCCGAAGGCCAACGCCGGTACGTTGAAAGTTTATCATCTTATGCCCGACAGTTCCTGGGAAGGCTGAACAAGCCACAGGTAGACTCTATAAAAGGGATTGCCCCGGCTATTGCAATCGAACAAAAGGTAAATTCCACCAATCCACGTTCAACCGTTGGAACTTCTACGGAAATATACGATTACCTGAAACTCCTTTTTGCCCGAATTGGAAGAACCTACTCCCCTGTTTCGGGAGAGGAAGTGAAAAAAGACACTGTTACCGATGTAGTGAATTATGTACAATCTTTTCCTGAGGGGTCAAAAATGCTACTTTTGGCACCTGTTCATGTAGAACAAAGTCGCACGCCACAGGAAAAACTGAAAGTTTTGCTACAACAGGGATACAGCCGTATAAAGTACAAAGGTGATGTACTGCGGATCGATGAAGCTGACCTTTCAAAAATAGCAGAAAAAGACCTGTTTCTTGTAGTAGACAGGATTGTGGTGAAAGATGATGAAGATTTTCTAAATCGGCTTGGAGACGCTACTCAAACTGCCTTTTTTGAAGGAAAAGGGGAATTATTCATTGAAAGTTTATCAGACAGTAAGATCAGGCAGTTCAGTAATAAGTTTGAGCTTGACGGCATGACTTTTCTGGAGCCTAACGTGCATTTGTTCAGCTTCAATAATCCTTATGGTGCCTGCCCAAAATGCGAAGGTTATGGAGATGTGATTGGTATTGACGAAGATCTTGTCATTCCCAATACCGGTTTATCGGTGTACGAAAATGCCATTTTTCCGTGGCGTGGTGACAGCATGAGCTGGTACAGGGATCAATTGGTAAATAACAGCCACAAATTCAATTTCCCAATTCACAAGCCTTATTTTGAACTCACACAGGAGCAAAAAGATCTTATCTGGAATGGGAACCAGTATTTTGAAGGATTAAATCAATTCTTTGCTTTCCTGGAATCCAAGGCTTACAAAATTCAGAACCGTGTAATGCTTTCCCGCTATCGCGGAAAAACAAAATGTTCTGTATGTAAAGGAAAAAGGTTGCGCCCCGAAGCTAATTATGTAAAGGTAGGAGGAGCTACAATTACCCAACTGGTAGAAATGCCGGTCAATAAAGTAGCCGACTTCTTTGCAAACTTAGATTTAAATGAATCAGATGCCGCCATTGCAAAAAGGCTGCTTACCGAAATAAACAACAGGCTTGGATTTCTTTTAAAAGTAGGCCTCAATTATTTGACTTTAAACAGAAAATCGAACACCCTCTCGGGAGGAGAATCTCAGCGAATTAACCTCGCCACTTCCCTCGGCAGTAGCCTTGTGGGTTCTATGTATATTCTTGATGAACCTTCTATTGGATTGCATCCCCGCGATACGTTAAAGCTCATTGAAGTCCTTAAATCTCTTCGTGATCTTGGTAATACTGTAATTGTCGTAGAACATGATGAAGATATCATGAAAGCTGCAGACGAGATTATTGACATTGGTCCTGAAGCCGGCACCAACGGCGGAGAAGTCGTTGCTGCCGGGACCTATGCTGATATTCTTATTTCAGATTCTCTCACCGCACAATACCTCAACAACGTTCTTGAGATCAAAGTTCCTTCTAAAAGACGGGATTATAAATACTTTGTTGACATTATAGGCGCCAGGGAGAACAACCTTAAAAATTTGGATGTAAGATTTCCGCTGGGTGTTTTTACAGCAGTAACGGGGGTTTCAGGAAGTGGAAAAAGTACTCTGATCAAAAAAATACTTTATCCTGCCCTGCGCAAGGAAATTGGGGGCTATGGAGAAAAAGCCGGACAGTTTACCCGAATTGAAGGGAAGTTTGGAAATGTTACCACAATTGAATTTGTAGATCAGAATCCTATTGGCCGTTCCTCACGCTCCAACCCCGTGACCTACATTAAAGCCTATGACGATATTAGGAACCTGTTCTCCAATCAAAAGCTAAGTGATATTCGCGGTTACAAACCCAAACATTTTTCGTTCAATGTAGATGGTGGGCGTTGTGAAACCTGTAAAGGCGAAGGAGAAGTAACTATTGAAATGCAGTTCATGGCCGACGTTCACCTGCTTTGTGAAACCTGTAATGGCAAGCGTTTTAAAAAGGAAGTTTTAGAAGTGAACTTCGCCGGAAAAAATATTGATGATGTGCTTAGCATGACCATTGATGATGCCGTTAATTTTTTCAGCGAAAACGGGGAAGACAAGATCACTGCAAAGCTAAAACCACTGCAGGATGTGGGTCTTGGCTATGTCCAACTCGGGCAAAGCTCTTCTACCCTGTCGGGCGGGGAAGCCCAAAGGATTAAACTTGCGTCTTTCCTGGTAAAAGGAAGTTCAAAAGAAAAAGCGTTGTTTATTTTTGATGAACCCACCACAGGTTTACATTTTCACGATATTCAAAAGCTACTCAAATCATTTAATGCACTTTTAGCAAAAGGGCATTCGGTAATTGTAATTGAGCACAATATGGATCTTGTAAAATGTGCCGATCATGTTATTGACCTGGGACCTGAAGGTGGTGACACAGGCGGCCAACTTATTGCTGCGGGAACCCCTGAAGAAGTAGCAAAGAACAAAAAATCCTATACGGCTCCTTTTCTCAAGGAAAAATTATAGAAGCATATATTCCAGCTTAGAATTTAACACTATAAAAGATCAAATTTAGAATCTTGGCACAGCCTTTGAATCAGAATTAATAATTGCAAGAGTAATGTTTACATAATTAGATTGTAATTAATAATTTTTGGTTGGTTAGTTTGGAAACCCCGTTGAGCTTAATGTTCGCGGGGTTTTCTAATTTGTGGCACGTAGTTTGAATATAAGTTAATGTACTTTTTTTAACGAGTACACAGGTCTTAACCTCAAATCCATTTATCATGAAAAAAATTTACCTCTTATTGACAATGATGCTTGTAGGTGTTACCTCCAATGCCTCTCCTGAAGCACAGGGAAATTTTGATCGCAGGGCTGATGAAGAAGCTTTCATTTTTGTGGAAAGAGGGGTTGAATTTGCCGTTTTTCCAGATGGGCAGTTTGATTTCTTCTTTCATCCACAGGCAAATTTCCAGAGGGTTTCTCCTCATATTAATTACAGCTATAATTCCGGTTATAACTACGGTCCCTTTGTACAGTATGACGATTACGGTGCTGTAATTCAAATTGAGAATGTCCCGGTTTATTATGATTACTACGGAAGAATTGTTCAGGCCGGACGGGTTCAGATAAGGTATAATGCTTTTGGAATGGTGAACAGGGTTGGGAACCTCTTTGTGCATTACGATCCTTACCACAGGTATAGTCATACTTCAGGTTTTATAAACAATAGAAATGTAAATTACGTTTATAGGCCATGGCATGATTACTACATGAGGCCTACAAACTTCTCTGTGGTTTACAATCAGCCTTACCGCCTGCATTATGAACCTTACAGAATGAAGTACAACAGCTATAAAAAGTACTATTATAATAATCATTTTGACAGGAACTCTTTTCAGAAGAGCTACTACAAACCGGGCGACAGGGTTACCTCCTATCACCGTGGAAGAAGGACAGAAGCACAGAAGCAGGAAAGAATTGAAAATGCTACTGCTACAAATGCCCCAGTATCTGTGCCGCAGGCAAGAAATAATTACAGGGATTCTCAGCAGATGTTACCTTCAAGAGAAAAAGCAGTACAAAGAACAAGGACTTCAAGAGCTCAAACTCCTGCAGTTCACCAACAGGAAGCCCGACAAAGCCGCACAGAAAATCGTTCTGTACGGAATGAACAACGAAGTACAAATAGAAATAACACTTCAATAAACACTTTCCCGCAAAGAAGCGTACAGGCAGAGAGCAGAACAAGAAGGTCGGCAGAGACGGTTAATCCCGCTACCAAAACTTCAACTCCTGCAAGAGAGACCAGAAGTTCTCGAGGAAGAGATTAAATAATTAGTTTGGTTGGTTAGTTGGTAAATCTCCGGTTGCATTAGCGCCGGAGATTTTTATTTTAATACCCCTGCTGCCTTAAAATCTATCTCTGCGGAAGTCTCAAGGTCTTTTCAATGATCTTGTTTATTTCGGGAGATAATTTTAGCACATAGATCACCAGGACGTATAGCACTCCGATGATGCCCGATTTAAGCACTATATTGATCACCGGGTGCCATGAAAATTCCCAAAAGTAAAATCCTAATCCAAATATCAGGATGAGAAGCAGACTGTAAGCTGTCTCTTTTGAAAATGGATGAATTTTAAATTTCCTGAGCACAATGATCAACTTTACTGTATTGTAACAGGCAAACGCTAAAAAGGTTGCCAGCGCCGCTCCTAAAAGTCCGAGAACGGGAATAAGCAAAATATTGAGAACAAACGCCAGCACAGCCAGAAAAACACCAATGGCCAGCACCAGGCGGTAATAATCTGAATTAAAAAGAATACTATTGTTGTTCCCCAGCAGGTTATCGTAAAGCTTCACAGCACTAATCAAAATTACAATCACATAGCTAATCTGGTATTCGTCGGGAATGAGGGCGTAAAGCTGGGAAATATTAGTAATGATCACTAAAAAGATAAGTCCGCTTATTATCAGTAAATTCAGGGAACTTTTTTCATAGAGCTCTAAAAGTCCTTTTTTATCTTTTTTATTGAGCAGCGTAGCCGTCATTGGATACGTTATTTGGTGCATCGCCCGCGAAGGAACAGCGATTACAGAAGAAATATAAACCGCAATCCCATACACCGCAACCATTTCAATAGGAAGAAACCTTTCAATCATCACTTTATCAAGATCGAGTAAAACCATTGCTACTGAACCTGCTATGAGAATTAAAGCAGAATACTTCAGGATAAAACTTTTATTCTTCGGAAATGAAAAACTAAGTTTCGGAAAGTACAAATTGAAGGCATAAAACATCATTAGAACCAGTCTTAACACAAAAACTGCACCCACGGCATAAACAAATTCTTCCACCGAAAGATATCCGAAGTAAACCGCAAGAAGAAGCAGAGAAATACATCCCCTGTGAAAAACTTCCTTCATAAAATTTCCGAAGACACTTTTATAGGCCACCTTTGCCCACGAAAAGAAAATCTCAAAATATGAAGTCGCCAGGGCAATGACAAAAATGAGCCAGATATAAGGTTTTACAAGCCCCTCCCCGTCTGAAAAATAATCGAGTAGCAAGTCATATGAGAAGTAACCGATCAACCCTAAAATCAGGGAAATTCCCAGCGGCAAAAGCAGGATTACACTCAGCAGCCTGTCTTTTTCTTCTTTGGAATCGTAAAAAGTATAAAACTTCACCAGGGTATTGTGCACTCCAAAAGCCATTAACGGCCAAATAAGACTAGCAGCCGATAATAGAAAACCAACGAGCCCATAATACTCGGGCGTAAGAAAATTGGTGTAGAGAAATAAAGTATTGATGGCACCAATTCCAAAACCAACATAAGTGGTAGCAAGGTTTTTGGCCGATTGGCTTACAATAATTCCCATTACAACTGCTTTATAAGATTTGCCAATCTCTTTGCAAGGGCACTCCTGCTGTACTGCTGCAAACCTATGGGATACGACCTCAATTCGCCTTTTTTGAAGAGTTCATACTTCTCTAAAATGTAAGCCTTAATTTCCCCTTTTTGAGGGTACAGAAAATAAGACCCTGTATTGGTTTCTCTAATGATCTTTTCAATATCGGCATCTACAGGCCCTACCGCAAGAATGGGACGTTCACTCACCATATACTCAAACAATTTCCCAGGAATTATTCCCTTTGTTTCCTCACTATCTATTTCAATTAGCAGGAGCAACTGCGAACTTTTCTGCAATTGTAAAGCTTCTGAATGAGACACGTAATTCTTTAAAACCAACCACTCTTCCAAATGCCATTTTTGAATACTCTCCAAAACCGGATCTCCCACTGCTCCCACAAGCTTAAGCTGAAAATCTTTTGCAAAATCTTCATTTTCGGTAATTAACTCTGAAATCGCCTGCCATAGATTCTCCGGATTTCTTCCTGAAAGCAACGAGCCTATATGCGAAATACTAAACTTTTCGTCCATTGGAAGTTTTTCTACCTTCTCAACATCATATCCGTTAGTAATTACTTCAACAGGCCTCTTCGTTTTTGAAAGAAATTCCGCTTTAGTGGTAAAACTGGTGGTTATAATTTTTTCGGCGCTCTGCAGCACCTCTTTTTCCAGTTCCTGGTGTTTTTTACGGGAAGCGGGAAGCAGTTTTAACTTGCTGTGGTACCCAATCTGCGTCCAGGGATCGCGAAAATCGGCCAGCCACTTTACACCCATTGTTTTTTTAAGCTCCATACCAATAAGGTGCATACTGTGGGGCGGCCCTGTAGTAATTATCGTATCAATTTCATGCTCCTTCAGGTAGCTTGTAAGATATTTTACTGAAGGTTTTATCCAGAACTTCCGCGCATCGGGAATAAAGAAGTTACCCCGAATGAAAAGCATGAACTTCTGCAAAAAGCCCTGCTTTTGTTCCTTCGGAATAATTCCGGAGCTAATCTTTTCCGTATCCTTTTTTGACAGCATTCCGGCGACAGCATAGGGTTCAAAAATGGCATTTTTAAGCACCTTTATTTCTGAAGGAATTTCGGCTTCAAGACTGGTATCTTTCAGAGGGTAATGAGGATTTTCGGGGGTATAAACTATAGGTTCTATTCCATTTTCAGGAAGATATTTTACAAATTTAAGCCACCGCTGCACCCCGGGGCCACCGGCCGGGGGCCAGTAATAAGTAACTATAAGTACTTTTTTCATAGCCCTGCTTAAAATGTCAAATTACTTACGTCGTATCTTCCAGAAAAGACCACCAATCAACAAGAGCCCTAAAACTATAGAACTGGCTAACGCAATTGAACTTCCCGTCTTTACTACTTCTGGCTCAAACCTAAAGGTGATCTCGTGTTCTCCTACAGGCACCATCATTGCCCGCAGCACGTAATTTGCTCTAAAATGCGGAACTTTCTCACCGTCAATATAAGCTTGCCACCCGTGCGGGTAATAAATTTCGGAAAAAACCGCCATACGATCGCTTTCTGCAGAAGCACGGTAAATCAATTCATTCGGCTGATAAGAAACTAATTCAATACTCGCTGTACTATCGGCTTCAAACTGCTTTTTTGGAAGGAATTCAGCAAAATCATCGTCTACAACCGCCACTCTTTTGGTGTTGATACCATCGAGCGCCTGAATAGCTTCATTCGCGTTCTCTACCATTTTCACTTCCTGAATGAACCATGCATTGCCATTAGTTTCAGGATTTGCCTGAGCTACAGCACCCTCTTCCGTAGGAATAATGAAGTATTTGGTGTTGAGCATATTGAGCACCTGCAGATTGTTTTGTGACAAATAGAAGTCATAAAGCTCCTGCATCCTGCCCGGCTTTGCGGCATGGTAACCTCCTATAGAATTGTGGAAAAATGATGTGCGGGCCGTATTAAAAGGACTGCCGGTAAGGTCAAAAACCCTGTAGTGGCTCTCATCCCTAATAATCTCCCTATCGGCTTCAGTAGCCTGGAAAGGCCTGTTCACCACACTTGATCTTACAAAATCTTCGCTATCAACGTATCTTTTATCAACGCCAACTAAATCAACAAGAATGAGCAACCCAAGTCCCAAAAATGTCAAATTCCGGTTAAGTTTTTGTTTCACAAAAAACCAGAGTACTGCGGCAGTGAGCAGCACATACACCAGGGAACGAATGGCGTCAGCCGTAAAGACGGCTTTGCGATCTTCCTTTAATGCCCTCACAAACTCGGGCCCCAGCTGCTGAATTAGCACTCCGTCGCTTGCGCCTGTAAAACTGAAAGCTCCCCTAAACAGCAGGAACAATAAGGCAATACCGCCCGTAATTATTGTGGCCCATTTTATTGAATAAACTTTTCTTTCCACACTTTCTTCTTTAAAGAACAACCGGGAAAGCCCGGCGATAGCAAGCACCGGAATACACAATTCTAAAATCACCTGAATTGAAGACACCGCCCTGAATTTGTTGTAAAGCGGCACATATTCAATAAAAAAGCGGGTTATAAATTCAAAAGGATAGTTTTTACCAAATGAGAGTATCAGGGCCAACAGGGAACCTCCAACCACCCACCATTTCAGTTTTCCCCGCACCAGAAAAAGTGCAAAGACAAACAAGAAAAGTACCGTGGCGCCAACATAGGCCGGGGCACCCACAAAAGGTTGATCTCCCCAGTAAGTGGGGGCTGCTTCTGCAAATTGTGCCGCCTGTATTGGGTTTGCACCCAACTGCAGCAACTGCGAATAAACGGCAGAATCTGTCCCCAGGTTTTCTGCGCTCGAACCTCCCATAAAACGCGGTATGAAAAGGTTAAAGCTTTCCAGAACTCCATAACTGTATTCGGTGATATAATTGTAATCAAGTCCGCTAGACTTCTCTGGAGTACCTTCGGGGTTAATAGTAAGTCCGGTATCTCCACGAGTACTAAAGTCGGCATATTCCTGGGTGGCCAAAAGATTGGTAGCATTCGTGCCTATTGCCAACACTACTGCAACTACCATCACAGCAAGTGCCTTAAAGAATTCGGGTAACGTCTTTTTCCTGAAGGCTTCGATCAAATACACTATTCCTATTACGATCACCAGCAGGAGTAGGTAAAAAGTCATCTGGAAGTGATTAGCACTTATTTCCAGTGCCATTCCGAAGGCCAGCAGTAAAAATCCTATAATATATTTTTGCCTGAAGCACAGCAAAATACCGCCTATCACCCACGGCATATAGGCAATGGCATGAGCTTTTGCGTTGTGCCCTACTCCAAGTATAATAATGAGATAGGTAGAAAACCCAAAAGCCAGTGCTCCCAAAAAGGCCAGCCTGTAATCAATTTTTAGGACCAGAAGTAAAATATAGATCCCCAGGAAGTACAGAAATAGATAATCGGCTGGGCGGGGTAAAAAACGCAGGGTTCTGTCCAGTTCTTTAATGTAGTTATGAGGATAATTTGCACCCAGTTGGTACGTGGGCATCCCACCAAAAGCAGCATCGGTCCAGTACGGCTCCTCGCCTGTCTCGGCCCTAAAATCATTTTGTTGACGGGACATCCCTATATACTGGGCAATATCACTCTGGTAGATTTCCTTCCCCTGAAGTACAGGATAGAAGTAGGCAAGAGAAATTATAATAAATCCCAGGAAAACAAAAATGTGAGGCAGTACTTTCTTTAGGGAAAAATTCATACGAAGAGAGTTTTGGAGCGGAAATTAGTCAATTTCTTCATAATCGATATACTCTCCCACGTCATTCTTTGATTTAGGGGTGCTTTTAGGCTTTTTTTCAATGCTCACCTCACCCTGTTGCCGTTGTTGCCCTCTGCCAGGATCAAACTGGCTAAAACGCTGTTCAAACTTCTTTCCAATCTTCTTTAAGACCCAACGAAGTAGTATGGGGCCAAACCAGCGTATTAATAATTTTAAACCAAAGTAAACAAGAAGGACTATAAGTAACACCCTCAATACCTCGGTCAATGAAGCTTCGTGCATTCTAAAAGTTTTGGTAAAATTACTATTCTACTCAAAGAAAACCATTGCTGCAACCAAAAAAAATGAGAAAAACTCTATATTTGATCATCACCAATCAGCTCTAATATGAGGATCTACCTGACTTTTTTTCTCTTTTGTTTCTTCGGAAGTTTTAATGCCACTGCTCAATATACAGAAACCATTAATTCAAACAGGCCCGGAAATTCCCAGGGGGCTTTTGCTGTAGGGCCCATGGTGCTTCAGGTAGAAACCGGGGCAAAATTAGGGAACGACACTCATGAGCTGCTACAGACGGATACCGATCTTTGGGGAATAGATTACGCCATAAGATTTGGGTTCCTCTTTGAAGAGCTCGAGATCAACCTGATGGGGTCTTACCTCAATCAAACCACCAATTACGTGGTTGGAGCCAACAACGAGGCTTACGAAATATCCAATTTCGATGCTAATGCCATAGGAGTAAAATACCTGGTATACGACCCCAATAAAGATGCAAAAGAGAAGAAACCCAATCTTTACAGCTGGAAGGCCAATCAACGCTTTGACTGGAGTACCCTGGTACCCGCAGTATCTTTGTATGCCGGCGCCAATTTTTCATTCGGTGACAACCCGTTTCTCTATGAGGGGCAGTCAAAATTCTCACCTCGTGCCGCTGTAATTTCTCAAAACAACTGGGGTCCCTGGGTCCTGGTCCTTAACATTATTGCCGACAGGATTGGAGATGATTCTCCAACTTATTCGGGTATAGGTACGCTCACCCACTCTTTCTCAAAGAAGTTTGCAGTGTTTGGAGAATTCCAGACATTGATCAGCGATATCTACAGCGATGAGATTGTTCGTGGCGGTTTTGCTTACCTCTTTCACAAAAACTTCCAGGCAGATATCTCAGGGCTTATCAATTTCAAAGACACACCTTCGAGATGGCAGGTTGCTACCGGAGTTTCTTACAGGTTTGACTGGCACAAGCAAGACCAGTACCTTGAAGCGCAACAAGAACTCTAATTATTCTAAACAGAACATAAATTTAAAGCATCTGGCATGATAGATATAAGCGGTACTTACACAGATCAGTACCAGCTCACAATGGGACAGGTATACTTCAGCAAAGGAGAAGCAGAAGAGACTGCCATTTTCGATTATTTTTTCAGGAAATTACCTTTTGAAGGGGGCTTTGCAATATTCGCCGGGCTCGAAACCCTCCTGGATTACCTTCAGGATTTTAAATTTTCAGATAAAGACCTGGAGTTTCTCAGCACTCAAAACTTCTCTAAAGAATACCTCGACTACCTTAAAGATTTTCGCTTCCGCGGAAAGATCTTCAGCATGAAAGAAGGAGACGTGGTATTTCCCGGTGCTCCCGTGGTGAGAGTAGAGGCAAATATCATTGAAGCCCAGATCATTGAAACCCTACTTTTGAATGTGCTGAATTTCCAGACGCTCATTGCTACAAAAGCAGCAAGAATGGCTATTCAGGCTAAAGGCAGTACGTTGATAGATTTCGGACTTAGAAGAGCACAGGGGTTTGGGGGCTATCACGCGAGCAGGGCAGCTATTATCGGCGGCTTTGAAGCCACAAGTAATACCCGTGCCGGAAGGGATTTTCACTTTCCGGTTTCAGGCACCATGGCGCATTCCTTTATTCAGAGTTATGAAAACGAGCTGGATGCATTCAGGGATTTTGCTGAAATTCATCCCAAAAATGCCATTTTACTGGTAGACACTTACGATACCTTGAAGAGCGGAATTCCTAATGCCATACAGGTTGGTAAAGAGATGGAAAGCCGTGGCGAAAAGCTCAAGGGAATTAGGCTCGATAGCGGTGACCTTGCTTATTTAGCAAGAAAATCTCGTGAGATGTTGGACAAAGCGGGGCTGGATTACGTAAAAATATCAGTTTCCAATCAGCTGGACGAGCATCTTATCAAGAGTTTGCTCGATCAGGAAGCGCCTATAGATATTTTTGGGGTGGGAACAAACCTGGTTACAGGAAAGCCCGATGCCGCCCTGGATGGCGTCTATAAACTATCTCTTTTTAAGAACAAGCCCAGGATCAAACTTTCGGAAACTATTGCTAAAGTAACCCTGCCACATCGCAAGCAAGTGTATAGATTGCTTGATGATTCAGGTAACTTTTTGGGTGCCGACGTGGTTTGTGTGGCAGGTGAAGGAAATCCTGAAATGATGTACCATCCCTACGATCCTTTAAAATTCCGGTTTGTTGGCGATGTAGAAAAAGAAGAACTTTTGAGCCTGGTCATGGAAGATCAAAAGAGGGTTCACAAAGAGACCAGTATCAAAGAAATAAAGGAATTCAGCAAAAAGAGACTGGAACAACTTCCTACGGAATACAAGAGGTTCTTTAATCCGCATATCTATAAAGTAGGTATAAGTGGAAAACTCAAGGATGAAAGAAATTCCCTGATCGAAGAACACAAAAATAAGAGATCATGAAAACACTCATCATAGTAGATGCCCAAATAGATTTTATGCCGGGCGGTGCACTTGAAGTTAAAGATGGAGACAGGATCATCCCGGTGATCAATCAAATTCTTCCGAAATTTGAACTCGTAATAGCCACCCAGGACTGGCACCCAAAAGAGCATAAAAGCTTTGCCGTAAATCATCCCGGAAAAAACGAGTTTGAGGTAATTGACCTTAATGGACTGGAACAAAAGCTTTGGCCGGTGCACTGTGTGCAGGGCACAAAAGGAGCCGATTTTCATCCCAACCTGGAAACAAAACCCATAGAAGCCATTTTTAGAAAAGGAATGGACCCTGAAATAGACAGTTATAGTGGCTTTTTTGATAACGGCCACAAGAAGATCACTGGGCTTGGCGGATATTTAAAGGAAAGAGGAGCTGTTGAACTCTATTTTTGCGGACTTGCTGCAGATATTTGTGTTTATTTCAGCTTACTTGATGCCCTTAAAGCAGGTTTTAAAGCAACGCTGATCGAAGACGCAGCCGTGCCCCTTCTTCCGGAAGAATTTGATAAAATTAGAGAAGATATTATTAGAAATGGCGGAAGAATAACTCATTCAAAAGAGCTTTGAAAAATGCCATTTTTGACACCCATAGCTCAAAACTCTTACTCATAACTAACGCCGGTGCCACCTTCGGGTAAACCACCATACTGCGGCTTGCAAAAAGCCAGTGAGCACCACAGAGCTTATAATGTGCTGCAATGCATGAAGTACCCCAAAAGAATAACCGTCCATAAATTTGTTGGGTAGGTCATATTGGGTCACTAATTTTTGACCCAAATATCCAAGAAAGCCAAAAGCCACCAAAACGAAAGCATAAGTAAAGAAGAAAAAGAAATTCTTTTGCTTGTTCCATTTGAAATACACCGAAGCCACAACCAGCACAAGCCAGCTCACCCAGATGCTTATTTGGTAATTTAATACCGACTCATGAGCCTCCTGCAGCCCAACATCTCCTAAATTTCCAACAGCACTAAACAGTGTGAATAAAGGATAAAACAGAACTACCAGAAAAAGGAATTTTAAGATGTTTTTCTTTTTCATAACGGCTTTTGGTTATAGTCTTAAGTTACAAAAAGATTACTGTTACCAATAAAAAAACTCCCGACTCTTTTAAGAACCGGGAGTTTTTGAAATAAAGGTTTTCTTCTATTATTTGGCGATATTCACCGCACGGGTTTCGCGTATTACGGTAATTTTCACCTGCCCCGGATAGGTCATGTCTGTCTGGATCTTTTGAGAGATCTCAAAAGAAAGATTGGATGCTTTTTCATCGCTAACCTTTTCGCTTTCCACGATCACCCTCAATTCTCTTCCTGCCTGTATTGCATAGGCTTTTTTCACTCCGCCAAAACCAAAAGCGATATCTTCAAGATCTTTCAACCTTTGAATGTAAGAATCCAATACCTGTCTTCTCGCACCCGGCCTGGCTCCGCTTATAGCATCACAAACCTGTATGATTGGAGATAATAGGGACGTCATTTCAATTTCATCGTGGTGGGCTCCAATAGCGTTGCAAACTTCAGGTTTCTCTCCGTATTTTTCAGCCCATTGCATACCAAGGATTGCGTGAGGTACTTCAGTCTCTGCATCTGGCACTTTACCAATATCGTGAAGTAATCCTGCGCGTTTGGCCATTTTTGCATTTAAACCGAGCTCAGCAGCCATAACTCCGCATAACTTCGCAACTTCTCTTGAGTGTTGCAGCAGGTTTTGACCGTAAGAAGAACGATACTTCATTCGTCCTACAATCCGTATCAATTCTGGATGCAATCCGTGTATTCCAAGATCTATCACAGTGCGTTTTCCAACTTCAATGATCTCCTCTTCTATTTGTTTGGTAGTTTTCTTGACCACTTCTTCAATACGTGCCGGGTGAATCCTTCCGTCGGTTACAAGTTTGTGGAGCGACAGGCGGGCTACTTCCCTTCTTACCGAATCAAAACAGGAAAGAATGATTGCTTCCGGGGTATCGTCAACAATGATCTCCACTCCTGTCGCAGCTTCAATAGCGCGAATGTTTCGACCTTCCCTACCAATAATTCGTCCTTTTACATCGTCACTTTCAAGGTTAAATACCGAGACGCAGTTGTCTATGGCTTCTTCGGTACCAATGCGCTGTATAGTGTTTACAATGATTTTTTTCGCCTCCTGCTGCGCAGTAAGTTTAGCCTCCTCAATGGTATCCTGAATAAGGGCCATGGCATCGGCTTTTGCAGTATCCTTTAATGACTCTACAAGTTGTGCCCGGGCATCTTCGGCTGAAAGCCCGGAGATGACCTCCAGTTGCTGAACTTTGCTGGAATGAAGTTTATCTACTTCTTCCTGCTTTTTCTCCAGAACATCGTTTCGGTGATTATAATCGGCAATTTTTTCTTCCAGATCCTTGTTCAGGTTTTTATTCCTGGCAAGTTCGCTGGAAACCTGGGATTCTTTATCCCTTACCCTCTTTTCGGCATCAGCAATTTTCTTGTCCCTCGAAAGAATAACCTTTTCGTGTTCGGACTTTAATTCGATGAATTTTTCTTTAGCCTGTAGGATCTTGTCTTTCTTGATCCCTTCAGCTTCCTGTTTGGCTTCTTTTAAAATCCCGGCTGCCGATTTTTTAGCTCTTTGAATAATTTTGGAAGCGTTCTTCTTCTCCAGGTACTTTGCCAGTCCAAATCCAATTGCCAGTCCCAGGACAAGTGAAATAATAGTGATCGCTATAGTTAGTGTATCCATTAGTTAGTTTTTATGTAAAAAAAAAGCCTGTACTAGTCGTTGATTTGTATAAACTCTCTAAATCAAGTTTAGGGCTAACAAGCTGATCAAGGATCCGCTCAAAGGCGGCTTGCTTTTACAACTTAAACTCACCCTTTTTAAAGAATTGGTGTTGAGTTTATCAAAATAAATTAACTAATACAGGCAGTAACCTTTATTTTCTAATTCAAAGAACAGTTAAACCAAGTGTTTGTCAAGCAGGTCATTGAGCGCTTTCAATTTATCTTCAGCCAAAAGTACTTCACTGCTGCGGTCAATTGATTTTTGCTCGGTTTGGGCAGCAAACTGTAAGGCACACATTGCCAGCACATCCTGCTTATCCCTAACGGCATAACTCTGTTCAAATTGCTTAATCATGAACTCTATTTTTTTTGCAGCCTTTCGAAGCCCCTCTTCCTGCTCAGGAAGAATGGTCATGGGATATACCCTGTCTGCAATAGAGATCTTTATTTTAAGCTGATTCGACATTTTTTTATTCTTCTATTCAGAGAGGTGAACAATACATTGATCTATTTCCCTGATCAAGCTATTTATTTTAAGCTTGGTTTCTTTTTTATAATCATTACTGCCCAGCAAGGCGTTGGCAGCTTTAAGAGTTTTTACCCTGTTTTCTGAAGACTCCAGGCTTTCCTGTAATCTTTGTTTTTCGGATCTTAAAGAAGTTAATTCCTCCTGAAGGCTTTGTTGTTTCTGCTCCAGTTTTTTATAATTCTGAAGCAACTTCTCAACCCTACCTTCAAGAATATCAATTATTTCTGTTAAATCACTCATTAAAGCTAAACCTGCTGCTTACCCTCACAAAGTTAATATACCTGCCGAAATATCCCAATATTTTGAACTCTATTTTGAGTTGCGCTTTAAAATAATTTTAACTTCCTCAAAAATAAGGGTTTAATTTTATGCCCGGGTTTTGGTATCTTTAACCCGCTATTAAAAAGTAAAAATTCCCTTACATGAAAAGAATACTTGCCCCTCTCCTATTCTTAACCGGTTTTGTTGTGTCGGCACAGGTTACCAACGTTCCCACAAGCTATTTTGATGATCCGCTTCAGGTACCCCTGGCTCTTGCCGGCACGTTTGGAGAATTGAGATCCAATCATTTTCACAGTGGGCTCGATATTAAGACACAGCAACGGGAAGGGTTACCGGTGTATGCTTCTGCTGAAGGTTATGTAAGCCGAATAAATGTTTCTCACTATGGTTACGGAAAAGCACTTTACATTCAGCACCCCAATGGATACACTACAGTATACGGCCACCTGAAGAACTTTTCTCCAGAGATTGAAGCCTATATTAAGAAGCTGCAATATCAAAATGAAAGCTATGAGGTAGAAGTTTATCCAACTGCTTCCGAAATTTCTGTAGAAAGAGGGGAACTTATTGCCAATAGCGGAAATACCGGTGGCAGCGGCGGCCCGCACCTGCACTTCGAGATAAGGGATGGCGAGCAGCGCCCAATGAACCCGCTCATGTTTGGAATAGAACTCGAAGACACCCGCGCGCCAATCGTGTCGGCCTTGTTTGTTTACCCGGCGGGAGAAGAAGCACATGTAAATGGTTCGGCCACTAGACAGAAACTTAGGCTTATACCACAGCAGGATGGTTCTTTTAGAGCTGAAAAAATTGATGCCTGCGGGGAGATAGGTTTTGGGATTACTGCAGTAGATCAACTTAATGCAGCCCCAAATCAAAACGGCGTTTATAAAATTGAAAGCAGTGCTAATGGCGAAAAACTCCTGCAGGTCAATTTTGAAAAATTCTCATTTGCAGAAACCCGCCACCTCAACCAGTTGATAGATTACGGATATTATACCCAGAACAATAGCAGGATCCAGAAGCTTTTCGTAGAACCTTCCAATCCATTAAGCATTTACAGTGACGTGAAAAATGAAGGCTATCTTAATGTGCAGGACAGCCTTTCGTATAACTATACGATAAAAGTAAGTGATTTTGCAGGCAATGAGCGTATAGTTCACGTGCCTATAGAAGGAAAACATCGCAATGACATTAAAGAAGACCCTTCCAAAATCACCGATTTTTTTGTCCCTGCAAGTACAGGAGCTCAGTTTGAAAGCAATGGTATAGACATTTATATTCCCGAAAACAGTCTCTATCAGGATGCTTACCTTGATGTTAGCTTTGAAGATGAAAAGGTAAGCCTGCACGAAGACGTAATTCCCATTCATTCGAACATCAGCATAGGCTTTGATGTTAGCAAGTATACCCCTGAAGACAGGGAGCAAATGTTTATTGCCAGACTCAACAAATGGGGAAATCCTCAATATTCAGGCACTACCAAAGACGGGGAAAGATTTACCACCAAAACCCGCACTTTTGGCACCTACACTTTAGGCAGGGACGTGAAAGCGCCTACCGTAACACCTGTTAACTTTAGGGACGGACAGTGGATCTCAGGCAATAAAGACCTGAAAATCAATATCTCCGATGATCTTTCAGGCATTAAAAGCTACCGGGCAACAGTGAATGGAAAGTTTATCCTGATGGAATATGAATATAAAAGGAATTTACTCACTCACGATTTTGTCGATGGGGTAGTCACTGACACCGAAAATCACCTGAAGCTGGAAGTAATTGATAACGTAGGAAATACAACTGTTTTTGAAAGCACGTTCTTTAGAAAATAGGTTTTCAGCTGAAGTATTTATCCAGCTTTTCCTGCATTAGCGGCCTTTAGCAGAAATTCAAAGCTAACGGTTAGACCTGTTGGTTCCAAAAATGTCATTTTTTAAGTTCCTTTAAAATTCTGAAAAGAACTTTTTTCAATCCAAAGTTGTGAAAGTGAATGGAAGAATCAGGTGCAAATAATTATCCCCCAGAAGTAGCACAACTTTCAGCAGGAAATTTTAGCGCAACTAATATCAGTGCGAATTTAATCCTGCTAAAAAGAAGAGTTGTAAATGTTATTTCTGAAGCGAAAAGTCTCAAAAATTAGGGCTAGTGTCGATAATTTCCGAATTGTCGGCCCTATATGAAACCCTAAAAATGAAAGTTGGATAAATATTCTCTTCCTATTTTTCCAGGAATTCTTTCAGCACATTTACCACGTATTCAATGTCTTCTTTAGTATTGTACCTGGAAAAAGAAAACCGCAAAGAAGGCTTTTTCAGATCTTCGGCAGGCAAAAAGGCGTTTAGCACGTGGCTTCCCTTATCGCTTCCGCTTTGGCAGGCACTACCTTTAGAGCACGCAATCCCGTGAAGGTCCAGCTGGAACAACAGCATTAGCGCTTTTTCCTGAGACATGGGCAGGCATACGTTGATAAGCGTATAAGTACTATTCTCAAAGTCACCGCAGTCGCCGTTGAATTTTACTCCGGGAATTTCCTTTTTTAAGAGGTCTGTAAAATGCCTTTTTAGAGAGGTGATATATTCCCTCTCTTCGTGTAAATTTTGGTAAGCTAACTTCAATGCTTCCTCCAGCCCTACAATATTATGGACGGCTTCGGTCCCGGCGCGAAATCCCCGCTCCTGCTCGCCTCCAAAAATAAGTGGCTGCAAACCGCTGTTTTTTCGGATATAAGCAAAACCAACACCTTTGGGTCCGTGGAATTTATGGGCACTTACAGCGGTAAAGTCAACTTTCACCTGAGAAAGGTCAAGTTCGTAATGCCCAATGGACTGCACGGTATCTGAATGAAACAAAGCATTGTGAGCACTACATAACTCCCCTACTTTTGCAATGTCCAGTAAATTACCTACTTCATTATTCACATGCATTAGGCTCACCAGGGTCTTTTCATCTGAAGATTTCAGGATTTCTTCCAGGTGCTTTAGATCAACTCTTCCGCAGTCATCAAGGTTCACGTAAATAATTTCGGTCCCAAAAACATCGTGAAGCTTATCAATGGTATGAAGCACGGCATGGTGTTCAATTTTTGAAGTAATGATGCGCTTTACGCCCAGGTCCCGAACGGCCGAATTGAGAATAAGATTATCGGCTTCTGTACCGCCCGAGGTGAAAATAATTTCTGAGGCCGCAACATTGAGGATCTTTGCCACTGTTTTGCGAGCCTGTTCTATTAGAGTTTTTGCACTGCGGCCAAAGGTGTGAGTTGAGGAAGGATTTCCATATACATCACGCATTACCTGGGCCATTCGCTCTACCACTTCTTCGCGAATCTGCGTAGTTGCGGCATTATCAAAGTAGACTTTTTTCATGGTCTACAAAAATAACAGATTTAAAATAATTTAAGCTTGTCTCGGTTAAATTATATATTACTTTTAATTTTGCCGAAAACCCGTCTTATGAAAAAAGTGTTTAGTTTATTTTTTGCAGCCGCGCTGCTTACCGCATGCAATGACGGGGAAATTATTGTGACCGATTTTAATTTTGAAGACCCCGACCTTAGCTGGTGTGGAGATAACCAGTCACAGGTATTGTATAAAATCAACAATACCGATGTAAATGAGGCAATTGCGTTTCGTTTTAACCTCGATACTGAAACCGAAAAGCTTTTCCTTTCGGAAGAAGGCCGCCTCAGCATTGCTTTGAACGGCACCACTAATGAAATTGTGTATCGGGTTTTTGACGGGGAAGTAACCGGCAGCTATTTTTGTAATGAAATTCCGCCCGTTTCCCCAAAAGTGGTGCGGGAATTTAAAAGTACCACGGGAGGTGAGGTCATCATCACTTCTACTATTGCCAATGCGACCGATCATGATGGAGATGGTATACCTTCAGCCAGTGAAGGAATGGATTCTAATTTAGATACCGACGGAGACGGAATTCCCAATTACCTCGATATTGATGATGATGGGGATAACATCCTTACCCGAATTGAAAGACAGGTAGAAGCTGAAAATTCAGTGAACTCCTATCCAGATTCCGACAATGACGGGATCCATGACTATCTCGATGCCGATGATGATAACGACGGTGTACCTACCAGGAATGAAGACTGGAACCTAAATTTGAATCCCGCCGATGACCAGGATGAGGATGGGCTGCCTTATTATTTAAACCCTGATATCATAGATTCTTTTGAAGTTGAAGGTTCGAGAGAAAATACTATTTCAAGAAGCTATAGATACCTCCTTACTGTTAATAACCTGACACTGGTTAACCAGGGAGGAGACGGGGAACAAATTCGCCTTGAGAACTATGAATTGGGCGTAATCACCTCACCTTCACAAAATATCACAATTCAGCCTACAAACGGTGAAGATGAGAACGGCGAAGAGGAAGGAGAAGATCAGTAATTCTGAAAAATATAAACTTCGGTAGCTCCCAGCCCATACTTTTGATAATCGGCATCATAAAATTTGATGTTATCATACCTGTGAAAGAGGGTTTCGAGTTCAGCTCTTAATACGCCCTCTCCTACTCCATGAATAAATACAATTTTTTGGATGCGTTTACTTATGGCAAATTCGAGTTGCCGCCGGGCAGTATCCATTTGAATGTTGAGGATTTCATAATTTGAGAGTCCGCCGGTCTTAGGCACGAGTTTGCCAATGTGAAGGTCAACCTCCATGGGCGGCTGATTTCGCTCTTTTGGTTTCACTCTTGAAGATCTACGCTTTTTTGAAGATTCTTTTTCCCTGATGACTTCTGAAAAACTTTCAACTTCTGGAGGAAGCATATCGGGTAATACATCTTCAACTTTAACTAAATCCCGAACATTAAAAGACAATAGAAAACCTTCAGAAGTTTCTATGTCCACATCAGCGCCGGTAATTGAAAGAACCCTACCTTCCAAATCTTCGTCAAGTACAGCTACTTTATCTCCCGGTTTCAGCATCACTAAAGAGAATTATTATTTTCACCTTCTTCATCTTTTTTATGGTCGTCTTTAGTCTCAACCCAATAATTGGTAGCTCTATATAGCCCAAACATCAACATCACCAGCCCAATAATCATCACATATACATTTCTCTCTTCTCCCGAAATTTCAAAAATGAGAAGCACGCCACCTATTATTATGACCGCGGAATTGATAAACTGAGAAGAAGGCTTTTTCATAATTATTTGTTTGCCAGTTGATTAAAATCAAAAAAGAGTAGTAACTTGAATCGTCAAAGCTACAAATTTCGGGAAAATGAGAAGATTTCTACTGGTTACGGCATTTTTATTTGCTTTTCACCCAATTTTCGGCCAGTTGAACATCGCTCCTTCAGGCAATGGACAAAACAGAAATTACGTTTATGTAGAAAAATCTTTCCTGTTTATTGAAAATGATATCAGGTTAGTTAAAAACCCTTCCGCAGTAAATGAAGCTTCACTATACCTGCGAGATAATGCCGAATTACTACAGGGAGAGCAACAAAACAAAGAAAATTCCGGAACCGGGAGCATCTCAGTTTTTGCTGAAGGAACCACCAATGCTTACGACTATAATTACTGGAGTTCTCCCATAATATCTCCCGAAAATGGCCTTTTTGGCATCTCACTTTTACAGGTTCCCGTTTCAACCATTGTAAGCCGGCAACCCCAACTCACCACTGTCCCAAACGGCACCGCAAACCCGCTCGCTATCTCTACCCGCTGGATCTACACCTACCAGGGCAACGGGTACTCCAGCTGGAAATTTGTTGGCGGCAACACGGTAATCCCGCCCGGTTATGGTTTTACCATGAAGGGCACAGAGGGAAAAGATTTGGTGGTTGTTAACGGAAGAGCAAATAACCCGGGAAATTCACAGCGGTACGACTTTCGTGGAAAACCGGTCTCCGGCACTTTAGACATCCCGGTAACGCCAGATGCTTTTGTGCTGGTAGGTAATCCATACCCATCAACTTTCAACCTGAGTCTTTTCCTGCTCGAAAATTCTGGCAGCGGCACTTTGAGCACAAATTGCTACGGAAGCATCCAACGCCAAAATATTACTACCGGTGTCGCCTACTTTTGGGATTCTAAAGAGAATGGTTCCTCACATAATCTCGAAGATTATATGGGCGGCTACGGAGTTTTTAGTCCGGTAGATCCCTGCACTGACGGAATTTATGAACCGCCGGTTTTCAAAACGGTAAAAAATGTGGAAGACGGCAGCACAGGCAAACCTTCTCAAAAGAAATTCCTGCCTGTAAGCCAGGGCTTTATGGTAAAGGGTGCCCAGGCAGGCAACATCACTTTTAAAAATTCTCACAGAACACCATCAAAAAATGCATTGGGAACAAATACCCCGGCACCCGAAGCAGTTAAGAAAGATCACCAACACACTTCTGAAAAGAACAGCCTTGCCCGGGTACAACTTAAGGTTACTGTGAACGACCTTTACGAAAGAAGCCTGAGCCTGGCCTTTTGGCCCGCTGCAACACCAAAAATAGACGCAGGTATGGATGCCGGGGCTTTTGAACTTGCGCCTACCGATGTGGGCTGGCTCCAGGGTGAAGAAAGCTATATAATTGATGTACGCCCTTTTGATATTTCTGAAGAAATCCCGCTGTTTGTAAAAGTTGAAACCGGGCATCAAAAAATGACATTTTCACAGGGAATTATTGAAAATGCCGCAATTCATGAACTTTTTATTCTAGATACTCTTACAGATGAATATTTTTCTATTAAAAAAGAACCCTTAACTTTAGAGCTGCAACCGGGAATTTATCACGGGCGTTACAAGCTTGCTTTTGCTGAAAAAGTAGCTAAAGAAGACCTGCCACAGGTGATTTTTGAGGAAGAGGCGTATTTAAAATTCAGCATTCATCAAAATAACCGCCTGGGAGCACTGCAAATAATAAGCAACGATCTTTTCCCGATAAAGGCTGTAGAAATTTTTGACCTGCAGGGGAAAAAAATGTGGTACCGCAGTAACTTTGACAACCGAAGGTCTGTAGAGATTTCAACCCGGCCGTGGGGAAACGGCGTTTATATTGTAAAGGTAATTGATATGAATAATCGCAAAACCGTTAAAAAAATATCAGTTTATAACCATTGACCTATATGGAAGAATTCATGCTCCCTTGTTTGAACAAACAGTTGTTTGGCATAGATTGCCTGGGTTGCGGTGCACAGCGGGCACTGGTACTGGTACTTCAGGGAGAATTTAGCGCTGCTTTTAAGATGTTTCCCGCAATTTACCCTATCCTCATCCTGTTACTTTTTCTTGTCACCAACTTATTCTACAAGTTTAAAGGTGACTGGTATATTAAAGCCGGCCTTATTGTAGTGAGTGCCGCCGTGATAATAGGTGCTTATATTTATAAAATGAGTTTTTTGATCAACTAACCAATAATAATTATGGAAAAACAAACTTTACCAAATTCAACACTTATCCTGGTTTTCGGAATCCTTTCTATCGTAACTTGCTGCTGCTATGGGATCCTCGGCCTTATCTTTGGGATTGTAGCCCTGGTATTGGCAAAGACTGCTAAACAAACCTACATGGCTCAACCGGATATTTACGAAGGTTATAACAATGTAAAAACCGGAAGAATTCTTGCTATTATAGGAGTTATACTTTCGGGACTGTACCTGCTTCTAAATATTGTACTTGTGGCTATCTACGGATGGGATGGGATGCAGGAAATGGTCATGGAATCTATGGAAGTTTACCAAAACCAGTAGTTTTAAGTGATCAATATTCGGTGCTCAGTGTTCAGAAACCTGAACCTGGAACTTTGAACTTTGAAAAAAAAGGAGGGCGAAAAATGTCATTTTTCGCCCTCCTTTTTTATTCACTTCCTAAATTACTTTTCGAATTCCTGAAGTGTTTTAGTTATAATACCTACACAATCCATAAGTTGTTCTTCGTTCATCACCAACGGTGGTGCAAATCGTATGATATTGCCGTGAGTTGGTTTAGCCAGAAGTCCGTTTTCCTTCAGTTTCATGCAAATATCCCAGGCTGTAGAGCTATCTTCAGAATCATTGATCACAATGGCATTTAGTAGACCTTTACCTCTCACCAGGTTTACAATGTTGGACTTTCTAATATAATCATCCAGTTTTCTTCGGAAAAGGTTCCCGAGTTTTTCAGCATTTTCAGCAAGATTTTCATCTTTAATCACATCAAGGGCAGCCATTGCTACGGCACAGGCTACGGGATTTCCGCCAAAAGTGGAACCGTGTTGTCCCGGTTTAATAACGTTCATAACCTCGTCATTGGCTAGTACTGCCGAAACTGGATATACCCCGCCAGAAATGGCTTTTCCGAGGATCAATACATCAGGCTTAACGTTCTCATGCTCTACTGCCAAAAGTTTCCCGGTACGTGCAATTCCCGTTTGCACTTCATCAGCAATAAAAAGCACATTATGTTGCTCGCACAATTCTTTAGCCCGAGCCAGGTAACCTTCAGAAGGTACGTATACCCCGGCTTCTCCCTGAATTGGTTCTACAAGGAATCCGGCAATGTTACTGTTATTTTTTAAAGCTTCTTCAAGAGCTTCAGTATCGTTGTATGGTATTTTGACAAATCCCGGGGTGTAGGGGCCAAAATTCTTTCGGGCACCTTCATCATTAGAAAAAGAAATGATCGTGGTAGTTCTTCCGTGGAAGTTATTCTCACAAACAATGATTTGAGCTTCAGTCTCCTCTACTCCTTTTTTCTCATATGCCCATTTTCGTGCAATTTTTATTGCAGTCTCAACCGCCTCGGCACCGGTATTCATTGGCAACAGCTTGTCAAAACCAAAATATTCTGTTGCATACTTCTCATACCTTCCTAAAATGTCATTATGGAAGGCCCTTGAGGTAAGGGTTAGTTTTTGAGCCTGTTCTGTCATGGCTCCCACAATTCTTGGGTGACAATGCCCCTGGTTTACTGCGGAATAAGCCGAAAGGAAATCGTAATATTTCTTACCTTCAACATCCCAAACGTGAACACCTTCTCCTTTTTCAAGCACAACCGGAAGCGGGTGATAATTATGAGCCCCATATTTATCTTCAAGTTGAATAGCCTCCTGGGAAGAAATTTTTTCTGAAATCTTCATTTTCATTTTTGTTTTCAATTACTAAATAAGCAATTCCTACTTTCCGGAAATACCAGCAAATACGGTATTTTGAGGAGAGAAATCATCCTGAATTCAGAAGTCGCAAATTACTAAATGTTTCCTGATTTTTTAAGGCCTGCGCCCAATAATTCTTGGCATTTATCCTATTTTTGCCACATGGCGAGAAAGAACAAAAACAAAGAATTTAAAAACCTCGAAGTCATTGATGCCGGGGCAAAAGGGAAAAGTATAGCCAAAGCCCCCGATGGCAAAGTGATATTTATTGGAAATGCAGTGCCCGGTGACGTGGTAGATGTGCAGACTACTAAAAAGAAACGCGCTTTTTACGAGGGTACAGCAACCAAAATACATGAATTTTCAGATAAACGGGTAGAGCCACCCTGCATACATTTTAGCGTTTGCGGGGGCTGCAAGTGGCAGTTCATGGGCTATGAACACCAATTGTTTTACAAGCAAAAAGAAGTAACAAATAACCTTACCCGACTTGGCAAAATTGAATTGCCCGAAGTCACTCCTATTCTGGGAAGTAAGGAAATTTATTTTTACCGCAATAAGATGGAGTTCTCTTTTAGTGACAGCCGCTGGCTAACACAGGAAGAAATTCAGAGCGGCAAAGATATTCAAGACCGAAATGCACTTGGTTTTCACATTCCGGGAATGTGGGACAAGATCCTGGATATTAAGGAGTGCCACCTTCAGCAGGCACCCAGCAATGGAATCAGGAATGGCATAAAACAATTTGCCATTAAAAATAATATTCCTTTTTTCAATACAAGAGATCAAAAAGGAATGCTGCGCACGTTGATGATAAGAACTTCTTCTACGGGAGAGATCATGGTGCTGCTTCAGTTCTTTGAAGACAATAAAGCACAACGGGAATTACTTCTGAATTTTGTTGCTGAAGAATTTCCGGAGATAACAAGCCTTCAGTATGTGATCAATTCAAAAGGTAATGACACCATTTATGATCAGGAAGTAGTTTGTTACAAAGGCCAGGACCACATTTTTGAAGAAATGGAAGGCCTGAAGTTTAAGATCAATGCAAAATCTTTTTATCAAACCAACTCGGCACAGGCTTACGAACTGTATAAAATTACGCGCGACTTTGCAGGTCTAACCGGAGATGAAGTGGTTTACGACCTGTACACCGGTACCGGAACAATTGCCCAATTTGTGGCTGCCAAAGCTAAAAAGGTTATAGGCGTAGAAGCAGTACCCGAAGCTATTGAAGACGCCAAACAAAATGCCAGAAACAACAACATCACAAATACCGAATTTTACGTTGGAGACATGAAAAAGGTGTTTACCAGTGAATTTGTGAAAACTCATGGAGAACCCGATGTTCTCATTACCGATCCTCCACGAGATGGAATGCACAAGGATGTGGTTGCGCAAATAATTGGTATCTTGCCACAAAGAATTGTGTATGTTAGTTGTAATTCGGCAACCCAGGCAAGAGATCTTGCGCTGCTCGACGAGCACTACAAGGTAACAAGAACACAGGCGGTTGACATGTTTCCACAAACGTTTCACGTAGAAAATGTTGTTTGTTTAGAACGAAGACAATGAACAGGTTCCAAAAATGGCTTTTTTTAGCAGGTTTTATTTTCCTCACCCTTGGGTGCCAGCGAGACGATATTTGTCCTGAAGGAACTGAGACCACTTCGCTACTGGTAATTGAATTTTATGATCCGCTTGACCCTACACGTTTAAAAGCAGTACCAAACCTAATGGTTCGCGCCAGTGGTAAGGAAGAAATTTTGATGGGGCCAACCACTGTAAATACTGTTAGCCTGCCACTTAGAACCGATGAAAACTTCACAGAATATATTTTCACTATCAATTCTGGCAGCGAGGAAGAAAATGCAGATACAGTAACTTTTACTTATTCTCCAGACCTTGAATATCTCAATCGCGCCTGTGGTTATAAAGTAAATTACAACAGCCTTGATGTTGCAATTCATGAAGATGAGAATAACTGGATACTTTCAGAAACTATTATACAAGAAAGCGTTGAAAATGAAACAGAGGCTCATATTTATTTTACTCACTAGTTTTTGGTTTCATTCTTCAGCAGTCTTTGCCCAGCAAGCGGTAACAGACACTGTTGATGTACGTGAAAAATATGGGCTGCGTGTGGGGATCGACCTGTCTAAGCCCATCAAGATGCTTATTGAAGAGGATTATCAGGGCCTGGAGGTCAAAGCCGATTACCGGTTGTATGAAAACATTTACCTGGCGGGAGAAATTGGAAATGAACAGAACGTGATCTCGCAGCCAAATGTGACGGCTTCTGCAAAAGGAAGCTACGTTAAACTTGGGGGAGATTACAATTTCTACCATAACTGGACCGGGATGCAAAACCTAATTTACATCGGATTGCGTTATGGTTTCGCCTCATTTTCCACCGAACTGGAGGAATACTCCATATACGACCGGAACCCTTATTTTGAACCAGATATAAGAGCTGAAGGCCGTGAATTCAATAATCTTACTGCAGGATGGCTTGAAGTAAAATTAGGCACAAAAGTGGAAGTTTTGAACAACCTTTATCTTGGGGTGCATGTAGAGCTCAAGAAAAAGATCAATGAGACTAAACCGGGGAATTTTGACAATCTCTACATCCCCGGATTTAACAGAACCTATGATGGGAGTAGCCTTGGCGTTGGTTACGGCTACTCCATTTCTTATTTGATCCCTCTCTACAGGCAGTAGCCTAATTTTCTTGTTTTTTAGCTTTTTTGGATCCTTCGTAGATCTCGTATTTAAGCAGCTTTGATTCAAGGGCTCCATTAAATAATTTGATTTTTCGGGAAGGCCTTAAACCTACATGTTTAATAGCTTCAAGATTAGAAGTTATAAACCAGGCATGGGTGCCAGGATAACTCTGCTTAAGCGTGTCACCAATAGATTTGTAGAATACAGGCATATCTATACTAAGACGTTCTCCATAAGGCGGATTAAACACCATATGCAAATGTCTTTCTGTTTGCTTTTCAGTCTTGAAAAAATCTTCGTGTTCTACCGCAATGAATTCCGCAAGATTAGCATTGTCAACATTATCTTTGGCTTTATGAACTGCAGATGGTGCCTTGTCGTAGCCTTTGATGGTGAAATGAAAATCCCGCATTTTCTTTAGTACCGACTCCTGAATTTTTTCAAAAAGATCTTCATCCCAATCTTTCCACTTTTCAAAGCCAAATTCCTTTCTATTCAAATTGGGAGGAATATTACAGGCAATCATGGCAGCCTCTATAAGAATAGTACCACTACCACACATGGGATCAATAAAGTCACACTGCCCATCCCAGCCTGAATGTAAGAGCATCCCCGCTGCTAAAACTTCATTTATGGGTGCAATATTGGTAGACGATTTATAGCCACGTTTGTGCAACGATTGTCCCGAACTATCGAGTGAAACTGTACAATACTCTTTCTCAATGTGAATGTTGATGCGCAAGGAAGGGAAATCAAGGTCAATCCCGGGGCGTTCTCCGGTCCTGTCCCTGAATCTATCAACAATAGCATCTTTTGATTTAAGAGCTACATATTTAGAATGAGTGAATTTATCAGAATGTACAGTAGCATCAATTGCCAGAGTCTGATTTGAATCCATGTATTTTTCCCACGCAATTTTGTTAACCTCATTGTAAAGGTCATCTTCAGAAAAAACCCTGAAGGTCGCAATTGGTTTCAGCACTTTTATGGCGGTGCGCAGGGAAAGGTTGGCTTTATACATGAAACCTTTGTCCCCATAGAATGAAACAGAACGTACTCCTTCCCGTACATCTATAGCTCCCAGGTTTCTCAATTCTTTGGCAAGTAATGGTTCAAAACCAAAAAGTGTTTTGGCAACCATTTGATAATTATTTCCCATTTGTTATTTTCTGTGAGAGACAAAAATACACTAATTTTGCAGGATATGGAATTAGCAGCAAATAGATGGTTTTCTTCGTGGTTTGACACTCCATACTACCATATTTTATATAAGAATCGGGGTGATGAAGAAGCACAGCAGTTCATGCAGAACCTCATTACCTTTTTAAAACTTCCTCAAGGGGCAAGTATACTTGACCTGGCCTGCGGTAAAGGAAGACATTCTGTTTATCTCAACAAGCTAGGGTTTGATGTTACTGGTGTAGATCTCTCTGTTAACAGCATTGCGTACGCCAAACAGTTTGAAAATGAAAATTTGCACTTTCATACCCACTGCATGTGCAAGCCAATGGACGAACAATATGATGCTGTTTTTAATCTTTTCACCAGCCTTGGCTATTTTGAAGATGAAAAAGAAAACCGGGAGAGTATTTTATCTATAAAAAAGGAGATCAAAGAAGGTGGCTGGGGAGTCATTGATTTTATGAACGTGGTTAAAGTGATCGATAACCTCGTGCCTTCTGAAGTAAAAACAGTGCAGGGAATTACTTTTAATATTACCAGAAAGGTTGAAAACGGATATATAGTTAAAGATATAGAATTTGAAGACGAAGGAGAAGAATATGCCTATTCAGAAAAGGTGAAAGCTTTTACTTTGGAAAATTTTCTTTACTACTTTGAAAAAGCAGGAATTGAACTGGTTCACACGTTTGGGAACTACAACCTACAGCCATACGATAAAATTAAATCTGACCGATTAATACTTGTATTTAAATAATGCTGTATATACTGCCATTAATAGCGGTGGTAATAGGGTATTTAATATCTCTATTCTTAAAACCGTCCTCCTCCACCGGCTTTCAGCTATTACTTTCTTTTAGCGGTGCTTTTCTCCTTTCGGTAACAGTATTCGAAATGCTACCCGAAGTCTACAGCTCCGGATTTGATAAGGTTGGATTGTTCATCATGGCCGGGCTCCTCTTACAGATTTTCCTGGAATTTCTCTCTAAAGGTGTAGAACATGGGCACATGCACCACAGCGGTAATTCGGTAAAATTTCCTTATCTCCTGCTCCTGAGTCTATCACTTCACGCCCTTCTTGAAGGTTTTCCATTAAATCAAAGCAGCGATTTACTTCATGGGGTAGTGATCCATAAGATCCCAGTCGCCGCAATACTGGCTGCTTTTTTATTCCATTCAAAAATAGCAAAATACAAAGCCTTTCTTTTTCTTGCGGTCTTCGGATTAATGACGCCACTGGGCAGCTGGATGCATGCAAATTTTATTATCTCTGAAGAATATTCAGCTTACATCAATGCAATGGTCATAGGGATTTTTCTTCACGTTTCTACAACCATACTATTTGAAGCCTCAAAAAACCATAGTTTTAATGCTACAAAACTAGCTGTGGTCATTTCCGGAATTTTATTGGCTTATTTTCTCTAGAACATGTACAGTCGTGCTGAAAGTAAAAAGATTCGCCAGGAATTCTGGACCAGCTTCGGAAAAAATTACGTCCGAAAGTGGCTTTTATACAACACCAGAATTAAAGACCTCTCTTTAAAATTCACTTTTACCCGCGATACTGCTGAAGTTTCTATAGATCTCGATGCTAATGATGAGATCATGCGACTTTACTATTTTGAGAAATTCGAAAGCCTGAAGGTGATTCTTAAAGATGAGTTTTTACCTGAAGCAGTTTTTGACAAATCTTATCAGCTGGACGATGGGAAAATAATTTCCCGCATCTACGTCACTCTACCCGGTGTTGATATCCACAATAAAAAAGACTGGTCAAAGGTTCAGTTATGGCTCGATAAAAACATGGATGCCATGGAGCGCTTTTTCCTGGAGTACAGGGATTTTATTGAACAGTAGAAATCCGCGCCAACGGTTTCCGAAATAGTATTTTTTACAAACTCTACCCTCCTCTCTTTGTTGGGGTGGCTGCAGGCCGTGAATATTTCCAGGAAGTTGTTTTGGTTAACCCGGCACGGATTACAAATCCGCGCCAGCCACATTTCGGAAGCGAGACCCTTCCCATCCGCCACAGGCAGATTGCCCCTCCCTAGAAGGTAGGGGTGCTGAAAGTCGTTTTCTACAGAAGCTTCTCGCTTAAATGTTCCCCTCCTCAGCTGAGGAGGGGTGGATCCGCCGGGAGACGGAGACGGGGTGGTGCATGGGGACCGGGATGCTTGTTGGGTGACAGAGCACGGATTACAAATCCGCGCCAGCGGGGTAAATTCTTCGTTTATGTTTCCTGAAGAAATTTTGAGAAAAGAAGACCCTCCCCATCCGCCTGCGGCGGATTGCCCCTCCCTGGAAGGGAGGGGTGCTGAGATTTGGTTCCAGATTAAGCTTTTCTACTGCAATCCCCCTCCTCTCTGAGGAGTGGTTAGGGATCATTCCTAAATGTTGTGGAGGAATTGGAGTAAATCTCGATCTTTGCAGAAAAATTACTGTAGGTGGATAATAATTACCTGGACCTGATTAAGCTTGTACTTCCACAATTCTTGGTGGAGAATTTTGACTTAGAAAAGAGTAGAAAAGAAAAAGAAGTACTTCATCTTTATTTTGAAGAACGCAATATCCCTCCTGACGAACATTCTTCAAAGATTTTAGTATCTAAAGGTTTCCACAAAGAAATTACTATTCAAGACTTTCCGCTCCGGGGAAACACCGTTTATCTTCATGTGAAACGCCGTCGATGGTTGGATAAAGATACCGGACAGGTAGTGCAAAGAGACTGGAACTTAGTAGCACAGGGAACACGTATGACCAACGAGTTCGCTGCTTTTTTAAAAGAAATTAGTCGATACTAAGGCTTCTGACTGCCATACTATTGGAAGTTTCTACAGTGTCAATGGAAAGAAACTGCAGCGCCAGTACAAAGACTTTCTGAGTGATTTTAAGCAGTGGAAAGAAAAGAAGCACGCCAGAAAGTGGCTTATCTTTCCAGAGAATATGGGACCTTACCTCTCCATTGATGAGACTGCTCTATCCAAAGGAGAGCTCTACACGATCATCACCAATAAGAAGGCTAAAGGTAAAAAAGGAGCACTTGTAGCTATTATTGCCGGTACTAAAGCTGAAGCTATCATTGAGCAATTACTAAAGATCCCTTCTTATCAACGCAATAAAGTGAAGGAGATAAGCTTAGATATGGCTCATTCCATGAAGCTTATCGTGCAGAAATGTTTTCCAAAAGCAATAAAAGTCACAGATCGATTCCACGTCCAGAAGCTGGCTATTGAAGCCCTTCAGAACCTCCGGATCAAGCATCGATGGGAAGCAATTGATTATGAAAACGAGCAGATACAGAAGAGAAAATTAAAAGGCCAAAGTTATACTCCAGAGACCTTTACCAATGGAGATACCAGGAAACAGTTATTGGCCAGGAGTAGATATCTGCTATACAAAGCTCCATCGAAATGGACAGAAAGTCAATCTAAAAGAGCTAAAATCTTGTTCCATGAATATACAGACATTGATAAAGCCTATGCACTTGTCAATAGCCTTAGAAATGTATTTAACCAGACAAAATCTATTGAAGCAGGATATACAAGATTAGCCCATTGGTATAAAGAAGTAGAAGAATCCGGATTTAAATCATTTAACACCGTTGCCACAACAATAAGTCTCAACTACAGATCGATCTTAAACTACTTTAGAAATAGAAGCACAAATGCTTCAGCAGAATCATTCAATGCAAAAATTAAAGCTTTTAGAAGTCAATTTAGAGGGGTGAAAAATGTAGAATTTTTCCTGTACAGATTAACTACATTATTTAGCTAGTCCACAACTTTTGTTCTTGATCCCTCCCCATCCACCTGCGGCAGATTGCCCCTCCCTGGAAGGGAGGGGTGCTGAGATTTGGTTCCAGATTAAGCTTTTGTACTGCAATCCCCCTCCTGCTTAATCTCTAACTTTTGTTCTTGATCCTCCCTCCACTCTGAAGAAGCGTGGCTACAGGCCTTGCTAATTTTAGGGCATAAAAAAACCCTTCATCAAATAAATGATGAAGGGTTTAAAAGAAAGGCGGCGACATACTCTCCCACAAATAGCAGTACCATCTGCGCTAACGGGCTTAACTTCTCTGTTCGGAATGGGAAGAGGTGAGCCCCGTTGCTATAACCACCTTAAATCGTTAGTATGCAGTGTTCAGTGATCAGTTGGCAGTAGCCATGATTACTTACTAGATATCATACCTAATAACTTTGACATAGTTGGAAAATAATAATATAAGAAAACACTTTGAGCAGTATATTAAGCTTCAGGTTATCCTCCCCGGCCCTTGCAGGCCGGGAAGCGCACTAAGCTATACGGATTATTAGTATCACTCGGCTATGACATTACTGCCTTTACACCTGTGACCT
>NZ_JAPJDA010000059.1 GCF_026241755.1 Salinimicrobium profundisediminis | reverse complement strand
CTTTTATTCCGGTAGCTCCATGGATTGTCCATGCCGATGGTTTGTTTTATATTTAAATCTTCAACTTTCAATCGTGAATGGCGTTCTAATGATTGAATGACGATATCGCGTTTTTCCTTGAGCTGCTGGGTGTATTCCAGATGCTGCAGCTGGCATCCTCCGCACTGGTCATAGACCGGACAAGGAGGCACAACACGATGCTGAGATTTTTTGCGTACCTTTTTTATTTTACCTTCTGAAAATTTCGGATGTACCTTTGTCGCTTCGACCACAACTTCTTCACCTGGAAGAGCGCCTGGAACAAAGACTACCTGTTTTTTAAAGTAGCCGACTCCTTCTCCATTGATGCCGAGGCGTTTAATTGTCAGCGGAAAGGTTTGTCCTAATTTTAACTGAGCTGTTTGGTTTTGAGTCATTGATATCACTCCAATTTATTCGATGCTTCTCCATAAATAGAGTGAAGCATAGCTTAAGTATGGCTCCCAATGCTGGGCGTATGTTTGCATTTCTTCCTGGGTTGGCTTTACTGGTAAATCATATAATTTTTTGAGGGCATTTTGTATGCCAATATCTGCCGTGGGGAAAAGGTTCGGTCTGCCGAGGCCAAACATCAGGAAATTCTGAACGGTCCACGGACCAACTCCCCGCAATTTGATTAGTGTATCATAAATTTCCTTATCAGACATGTTCTTTAGCTGTTCATATTGTAAATATCCTTCGGCTGCAGCCTTTCCAATACCGATCACATACTCTGCTTTTCGTCCGCTAAACTGAAGTTCACGGAGTTCTTCGACGGTTAGCTGTGCAACCGTTTCTGGGAGTGGATAAAAGGGGACACCCTCTTTTTCAAAACCAAATTTGCGTACAAATCTTTCGGTTAGTGTATAGGCGAATTTTAGATTAACCTGCTGATGGATGATAAGTTTCATGAGCGAGCTGTACGGATCGAACTCTAAGAACAGCGGAGTGCCGCGGTGATCCGTAAAAATCTCTTTCAACTCTGTCTTAATAAAAAAATCATGAATTGGAGCAAGCTTTGTATTCCATTGAAAAATATCAGCAATTCGCTGTTGGGCTTGTTTTTGATAAGGTTCTTCAATTCCTGAAATTTTGAATTTTGGTTCATCTGTTGTTCCAACGGCTTGGACTTCTGCGACAACTGGTGTTTTGTCGATTAAAAGAGGGACTTTTACAAATCTTTTCTCCATATCAACAACATGCAGCGGATCAAGCGCTAATCTGCTTAGAACTAAATCGAAATTATATGGTCCTTCTACTGTCAGTATATCCATATTTCCCCGTCCTTGTTCTTTTACCTGAATTATAACAAAAAGATCGAATCCAGTCAGAAGCAGGGCTGGATTCGATCTTTTTTATTCAGTATAGCATTGGATTGCTGATTTCCCGCGACCACATTAAATCGTCTATACTTTTAAATGTATAGCCGCGTTTCTTTAAATCTTGAATCGCTTTTTCCAGTGCTTCGGCATTGTCCTTTGAAACGGTATGAAGCAGAAGAATACAGCCTGGATGGATTTGTTTCATGATATTGTCGTATGCGTATTGTGCACCTTTTTGCTGATCCGTCTTCCAGTCAATAAAAGCTAATGACCATAAAACATGTGTGTATCCTTGTTTTTTGGCCAGGTCTAGTGTTCTTTCGCTTAAGATGCCGCGTGGCGGACGTAAGTAGTTCATCGTTTTCATTCCGGTAAGTCTTTCAGTTTCTGCTCTGACTTTTTCTAATTCGCGTATAAAGCGCTCTTGATCAACTGTTGTCATATCAGGATGATGCCAAGAATGGTTCCCAATCGTATGCCCTTCTGCCGCCATTCTTTTTACAAGGTCTGGTGCCGTGTTTAAGTAGTGTCCTGTAATAAAAAACGCTCCGGGTACTTTTTCTTTTTTCAGCACATCGAGAACTTGTGCTGTATAGCCATTTTCATACCCGTTATCAAAGGTTAAGTATATATCCTTTTTCGATGTGTCACCCTTATAAAAAGCATCGTATTTCTCTAAAAGATCATCAAGCGGTTTACCCGCTTCTGCCGGCACTTCGTTTGAAGCTTTTTTGCAGCCCCAATGGATCGCTTTATTTGACGGCTGCGCGCTGGCCGAGGTGGTACACAATAATAAAATGAAGGTGAAAATGATACTTCTTTTTAACATCTTTGTCTCCTCCAGGATTTTTTCTTAGTTTCTGTTTAAATGGAGGAAACATTACTGACAATTGTATCCTTATGTGGGTGGTGGAATTTGGGGTGGCTTTTGAGTAATTGTTAAGTAAAATTTATGACTTTTTGGTGGGATCTAGCTGTAATAGAGATGTTATTCTACTTTATTGGACTATAGAGGTGTGTTTCTTTGCCTTTCGCGACACCATTTCCCTTTTTCTGGACCTATTGCCGTTGCTGTTGCACTTAGTAACTGGATAGATTCTCCCAGCAGTGGGTTCTTCATTGTGGCAGG
>NZ_JAPJDA010000058.1 GCF_026241755.1 Salinimicrobium profundisediminis | reverse complement strand
ATGAGAAAACACTTTGCATATTCACTTCAGGATAGTGGATATTCGGCTGATTGATATATAGAAGCGGTTCTTTTTTATCCTTAGCAAGCATAAACTTCCCTCCTTCTTTCACTCATTCATCGTATTATATGTATGCTGAAACTAGGCGTTCTTTTCCACTTAAAAATTTCTTCAAGTTTTAAAGTGTTAATTATCGGTTAAATGTAAAAAAGAGGCTGGGACAAATAGTCTCAGTCAATGAAAAAAAGTGAAATCGCTCGTCGATTTCACTTTTTTCTTATGTATTTTGGTCTTAGGTAGGCAAGATCTTACGCTCTTGCCGCAGATTTTCTTATATTCACGGCCATTAACGCGAGGCCGATTTCGTTATCGACTTTTGATTGACCGCGAACCGAAAACCGAGTGAAACCCAAATTAGCCTTCAAGAATCCAAAAACTGGCTCCACGTCTGTTTTGCGTTGACGGTAAATGGCAGCCGTTTCTTCTTCCGAAAGCTTTGTCTTTACATATTCTTTTTGCTGTTCCCATTTCTCGTTGATCATGAGTTTACGATTTGTACCTACTTGTGCTTTTGTACAAAACGATCGCAATGGGCAGTCTGAACAGTCCTCGCATTCATAAACCTTTAATTGTCGCTTGTAACCACTTTTATCGGAACGAGTTGAATGGTATTGAAACATGACCTTTTTGTCATTCGGACAAGTGAACGTATCACTTTCCTTATCATACTCCCAGTTACTTGTTTTGAAGGGATCTTGTTTGAACTTTTTCTTTTGCTCATTTAAGTAGTGATTATACGTAATAAGCGGTGTACAGCTGCGTTTTGTCAAAATGTCATCATAATTTTGTTCGCTTCCATAACCGGCATCTGCCACAATGTATTTCGGCAACGAAAAGAATTCCTGTTCAATTCGGTCAAGAAAGGGGATTAATGTTTTGGTATCCGTCGGGTTTGGAAACACATCATAAGCCAGTGCGTATTGTCCTTCTGTCGCGATTTGTACATTATAGCCAGCCTTTAATTGTCCGTTTTGCATATAGTCATCTTTCATTCGCATGAAAGTTGCATCCTGATCCGTTTTTGAATAGCTGTTTCTTGTGCCAAACATGTTAAAATCCTTTTCATACTTCTGTTTGCGGGCAATCCAATCGTTCAGTTGTTTTACCATTTGTTTTGGTGACTTCCGTTCACTCCGAAGCTGTTTACGCTCTTCTGCATCATCAGAGCTCTCAATTTTTTGTGTATAATCATCGACTACTTCATCTAGTTGTTTGGCGACTTGCTTTAACTCTTCAATCGAAAGCTGTTCTTCATTCTCTCTTTTTATTTCAGGAATGATTTCATTTTCAAGGAGCTGGCTGTATAACTGATTAGACTTTTCAATGAGATTGGCATGGAATTTTTCAATGGCTTTCTTCCATACAAACGTGAATTTATTAGCGTTCGCCTCAATTTTTGTGCCATCAATAAAGATCGCTTCTTGATCAATCAGGTTCTCCTGAACCAGCTGACATCGGAATTGGACGAAACATTGGCGTATTAATTCTTTCATTTCGGGGTGTACACGGAACCGGTTGATCGTGCGGTAGCTTGGCTCATATCCTTGTGCGAGCCACATCATGCGGATACTATCTTTCAATAATCCTTCTATTTTACGACCAGAGAAAGTAGATTGCGTGTAGCCGCATAAAATAATTTTCAGCATCATGCGTGGATGATAGGATGGACAGCCAGTCTGTCGGCTAAAGGAATGAAAAGCTTCTTGAGGAATACTTTCGACTAAATGATGGATGGAAAAGGCGATATCATTTTCTTGTAATTTCACTGCTAAATCTAAAGGCAAAATAATTTGATTCATGTTATAATCTTTAAACATAAGGACCCTTCTTTCTGATTGAATTTGTTGTGGTGACTTTATTTTATCAGAAGTGGTCCTTATGTTTATTGAAGAAGAAATAAAAGCCGGTGGAAATTTTACTCGTCGTAAAATTTCACCGGCTTTTTCATCTTAGAAATCTGTTTTGTCCCAGCCTGATTCTTTTTAGAAGCTTCTTAATTCGAGAATCCGATGATGCTTAACAACACTCTACAAAGCCCACCAACCCAAGAGTGTCATTGTACAGCGTCCTACAAAGGTATGAGAACGAACATTCCTTCAAAGCGTTATCTTAAAATATAAAAGCATTTTTTATATGAAAAAGTAAATTAGTTAGCTTTACATTGATTAAACCATTTGTTCGTTTGTGCTATCATAAACTTGAAGGTATTGTAAAATTTCTAGGCATATTGACAGGAGTGAAATGATGGGCAGTGTAGACGTACAGGCGGTGCTAAAAGCTTGGGGTTTAGTTGAAGCTATGGCTCCAGGAGAGGTTTCTGGAAAGAAAGCCGAATATAAAAAAGATTATTTTAAAAATAACGAGTCACGTAAACGAACTCGTAAGATAGAAAATTATAAAAAACCTTGGGTAAATAACCAA
>NZ_JAPJDA010000057.1:280-2487 GCF_026241755.1 Salinimicrobium profundisediminis | reverse complement strand
AAATAATTGGGTTTCCAAAAGAGTCTTTTCGGGACCTTATATAACCCTCACGTATAAAAAAATCTTACTATATATAATCTGAAAACCTTTCACATCAATGATTGTGGGGGGTTATTTTTTTGTTCAAAAATAGTAGATGGTGAACAAAACTATAATATACTATGTTATTATTAGGTTACTACAATTTAAAATAATTATTATAGGAGTCTTAAAATGAAAAAGAAAATGAATTATTGAATCGTCCCTTTAATGATCATCTTTATGGTTGGTTGTACAAACATAGAAGATGTTTCGAATACTGAGGAAAAAACAGATTCACAAGAAGTAACAACAGTTAATGCAACTGTTGATGAACCAGTAGTAGAAGATACATCAACTCAATCAAAAGATGAACTGTTCAAAGGCTACAAATTAATCGAAGTGGATGCTTGTGATTTATCGGGACATCGTGAAGCTAATGTTGTGGTAGACATTGGTTTTGGTGATCGAGAATATTGGGCATTTACGAACGAGTACGGTCAATTAGTTAAAGTTATTGCTGATAAAATTATTTTACAAGATGACCGGACTGAACAGGTCACATCATCGGGAAGATACTGCAAAGATGAAGCAAAAGTTCCAGGTGTAGAAAGTAAATACCTTGATGAAGGGCATGTTATAGCAGACAGCAACGGCGGTGCTTCTAGTGCTTATAATATCACACCTCAAGATAGTACATTAAATAGACACGGCGACCAAGCTTACATGGAAGATTCTATTCGTAAAGCAGGTGGAGCTACTGATTATGAAGCAATTATCACATATCCAAATACTGAAACCCAAATTCCTTCTCATTATAAGTACACTTACACTATAAAAGGTAATAAGATTGTTGATGAGTTTGACAATAGCAATCCTGATGAAACAAATAAATCTCTAGGTTTAACTGAAAGTAAATCAACGAACTCAAATAATTCTAATGTTTCTAATGACGATAAAGATATTTCCAGCATCGATACAAATGGTGATGGACAGGTAACAATTAAAGAAGCTAAAGCAGCTGGCTTCAAAATGCCAATAATAAAAGATCATTGGTTATATCAATATATGGATGATCGTGATGGAGACGGTTATGTAGGCGAATAGCTATTAAACTCAAGTTAGTAGTTTTTAGTTGTTTTTAGGAGGATATAGACTTTTGTAGCAGGACATGTTTTAGAAGGCGTATGAAGTTTTTAATCAACTTAGAACAATACGAAATAAAGAGAACAGCTTTAATGATAAGGGAGAAAATATATTACAGGTGGGAAGATAAATGAATACAGCTTCAAACAGTCAAAATCATTGCAATGTTGTGGGAATAAACAAAAGATTGGAGGTTTATAGGTACTACTGTAAAAGAGTGTCAGCAACAGAAACTTTACCTAACGGTAAAAATCATACTGTCGATAAGATGATGATTATGTTGGAGCAGAAGAAAAACGGATATGCAGTAAGTGTTGTCCACCCTATTTCAGAATTTATTCATCTGCCATTAAAAAAAGGCGGTATCCCTAATATTAAAACACAAGAACAAGTTGCTAACTCTATTGTGAACTTCCTAAATTTTGTGTTTATAGAAAATCACGCAAAGTATAAGTTATCAAGCGTAAAAGACCTTCTTTTTGAACATGGAGTGGATTATTTGAACATTTATGGATTAATGGGACGAAATAACGCTCCAGTGAAAAAAGAAACAGTCAAAAGATGTGAATGGAATCTTACTCGTTTATACTACTTCCTAGCCAAAAAAAATATTTTAAATCATATAACGATAAATGATTTCGATTTCAAAGAATACAGCTATGAAGTTTTAGAAGTCAAAAGGAAGCCAGAAAGCCCTTTTATCAACGTGAACTATCCAAATGATGAGGAAGAAACACTCCTTATCCATGACCTTCCTCGCGAGTTAATTATCCCTTTCATACAAACCGCATATACATATACACCTAGAATAGCTCTTGGTGTGGCATTTCAGTGTTTCGGGGGCTTACGTGCTGGCGAGGTTGTAAATATCGCTAGGACTGGTATTACTCCATCAGGAGAATTCGGATTATATGGATTTCAAGTAATAATAAAAAATCGTAATTTCAGACCCGAACTAAAGGATATCAAGGGAAAAGGAACCGTAAAAAAACGAAGAAGACAAGGTATTTTCCCTTTTAATGGCGAGCTATTACAACTTCTAT
>NZ_JAPJDA010000057.1:0-270 GCF_026241755.1 Salinimicrobium profundisediminis | reverse complement strand
ATAAGACGCATATTGAAAAATATAAACCTACCGATGGTAGCAACGCGCTCTTCTCCAACAGAGATGGAAAAGCAATGGAGAAATTCACTTATCAACGGGAGTTTAGAAAATTGAAAAATAGATTCTTAACTTTATTGTTAGAGTCTAAGACCCTTTACTTAGAACATATGGATTGGAATTAAGTAGCGCTAAGTGGTCTACTCACATCGGACGTGGAATCTTCTCGAATTTGATTGCAGCAGAAGCAACCAATGTACTTCAAGTTATGAC
>NZ_JAPJDA010000056.1 GCF_026241755.1 Salinimicrobium profundisediminis | reverse complement strand
TATTAATTCCAACAGGTCTTCACCATCTGATTTATACGCCTTTCTTATACACCTCTCTAGGCGGTGCAGTAGAAGTTGGCGGGCAATTATATGAAGGTGCAAGAAATATCTATTATGCAGAAATTGCGGATCCAACTGTCAAAGTTCTTTCAGAAAGTGTCATCTGGGATGCACGCGGTATTTCGAAGATGTTTGGTTTACTTGGGGCATGTCTGGCGATGTACCACACAGCTAAACCTGAAAATAAAGGTAAGGTAAAAGCCATCTTAATTCCAGCTGCTGTTACATCTTTTATCGCTGGAGTTACAGAACCAATTGAATTCTCATTCATGTTTGTTGCACCACTGTTATTCGTTGTGCACGCTGGATTAAGCGGATTAAGTTTCGTTGTGTTAAATCTATTTGATGTTAGAGCAATCGGTCCAAACGGAATGATTGACTTCCTATTATTCAACCTGCCGCTTGGAATCGAAAAAACAAGCTGGCCGATGTACATTGTAGTCGGATTAATGTTCTTTGTTGCTTACTATGTCATCTTCCGCTTCTTAATCACAAAGTTTAAATTCAAAACGATCGGAAGAGAAGATGAAGGAAATGAAACAAAGCTTTATTCAAAGAAAGAATACAATGAAAGCAAAACAAAAGATAAACAAGAAACTCCAGCAGCACAGGGAGATGACGGACTCGCAGGCGTGATCGTCAATGCTTTAGGCGGAGCGGAAAATATTCAAACTGTCACCAATTGCTATACAAGACTTCGCTTAACAGTAGATAAGCCTGAATTAGTAGATGAAGCTGTATTAAAAGGTCAGACAGGTGCCAATGGCGTCATCATTAAAGATAAAAACGTTCAAGTTGTTTACGGTTTGCAGGTAACAAGTGTACGAAAAGCAGTTGATAACTATTTAGGGTTAGAAGGAACGGAATAAATCAAAATGTTTCACATGAAACAGCAATAAAACATTAAAATCAGAAGGGAATGGAGATACATGAAGAAATTTTCAGTTGTCATCGCAGGCGGAGGAAGTACTTATACACCAGGGATTGTTATGATGCTATTAGATAATCTGGATCGTTTTCCCCTTCGCACGTTAAAACTATATGACAATGATGGTGAAAGACAGGCTATGCTTGGGGATGCACTGGACATTGTGATGAGAGAAAAAGCACCGGATATTGAGTTCAGTTTTACAACAGATCCAGAGGAAGCCTTCACGGATGTAGACTTCTGCTTTGCACACATTCGCACTGGAAAATATGAAATGCGAGAGAAAGATGAAAAAATCCCATTAAAACATGGTGTTCTTGGCCAAGAAACTTGCGGTCCTGGCGGAATTGCTTACGGAATGAGAAGCATCGGTGATATGATTGAGATGATTGATTTAATGGAGAAATATTCACCAGACTGCTGGATGCTGAACTATTCAAACCCTGCAGCGATTGTAGCAGAAGCTTGCCGCGTTCTTCGCCCGAATTCAAAGGTATTGAACATCTGTGATATGCCTGTAGGAACACTGCGCAGAATCTCACATATCATTGACAAAGAGCCACAGGATTTAGAAGTCCGCTATTTCGGATTGAACCACTTTGGCTGGTGGACAAGCATCAAAGATAAAGAAGGCAATGAATATTTACCGGCAATTCGTGATTATGTGGCTGAAAATGGCTATCTGACGCAAAAAGAAGTGGACACACAGCATACAGATGCAAGCTGGCAGGATACACATAAGAAAGCAAAAGATCTATTAGCAGTAGATCCAAGATTCTTGCCAAACACGTATTTAAAATACTATTTATATCCTGATTATGTGGTGGAGCATTCAAACCCAGATCACACAAGAGCAAATGAAGTCATTGCTGGCAGAGAAAAGACCGTCTTCTCTATGGCAAAAACAATCATTAAAAATGGAACTTCTGAAGGCTGTGAATTTGAAATGGGTGCTCACGCTACCTTTGTTGTCGATCTAGCTCGTGCGATTGCCTTCAATACACATGAAAGAATGCTTCTGATCGTAGAAAACAATGGAACCATCGCAAACTTTGATGATGACGCAATGGTTGAGGTTCCATGTATCGTAGGAAGCAACGGCCCAGAGCCACTAAGCCAAGGTAAGATTCCTGAATTCCAGAGAGCCTTAATGTATCAGCAGGTGACGGTTGAAAAATTAGTCGTTGAAGCGTATATTGAAGGCAGCTATCAGAAATTATGGCAGGCTCTAACACTTTCAAAAACAGTGCCAAGTGCAAAAGTAGCAAAAGAAATACTGGATGATCTAATTGAAGCAAATAAAGGCTACTGGCCTGAGTTACACTAAACAATAAATAAACTGAGAAAAGGCGAAAAAGTGTAAGTTCATTTTTCGCCTTTTCTATTGAATTAGAGAAATTGAGGTGAGCAAAAAGGTGACTACCTATATGCTAGGAATTGATATCGGCACCACTAGCACCAAAGCCGTTTTATTTAGTGAAAACGGGCAAGTTATTCAAGCTGAAAATATTGG
>NZ_JAPJDA010000055.1 GCF_026241755.1 Salinimicrobium profundisediminis | reverse complement strand
AACACCACATTTACCGCCTTCAATTTTCATAACTCATCAAAAAAGACCTCTGCTGTTCCATAAATTGTACCCTTTGTAAAGGACATTTTAAAAAAGCCTAAGCTACTTCTAAAAGATGATCTCTGTATTGAACAGGGGTCATCTTTTTTCGGTTCCATTGATATCTATGATGGTTATAGTAAGTCATGTATTGCTTAATTTCCTTTTGTACTTCCTCTAGTGTCAGGCAGGATTTAATAGAGGTTTCGTCTTTCAGGTGTCCAAAGAAAGATTCAATGGGGGCGTTATCCCAACAGTTACCCCTTCGGGACATTGATTGCCTGATTCCAAGTTTTTTAATCATTTTCTGAAATTGAGGATGGGTATAGTGAACCCCTTGATCCGAATGGATGAGTGAATCTTTATGTTTTTTAAACCTTTTGTTTTTCTTTAGCTTTTTGATGGTATCTGTGGCTAATTCAATAGTCATTCTGTCAGACACATTGTAAGCAAGAGCTTCACCGCTGGAGCCATCCAATATCATAGATAAATAAGCTCTGGAACTTTTTCCATAGTTCAAATAGGTGATGTCTGTTAACAGCACTTTCCCTGGTTTACCTTGATTGAATTGGCGCTTCAGGAGGTTCGGGACCACTGAATGTTCCTGGGTGGCCTTCATAAGACGCCTATATGGATTCGTCCTCCGGAAGGGGCAAACGATGTTATACTTCTTCATGATTCTTCGAATTCTTTTTAAGTTAAAGACAATCTTAAATTGACCCGCCAAAGTCATTTTAATTTGACGCGCCCCTTTCTTTCGATTCTTATGACGGAATGCTTTCAAGATGATTTCTTTCAGTTCTTCATCCCTTTCTTCCCGTTGTTTTCTATGCTCTTGAGACTCGGGAGAGTAGTATTTATAATAGGCACTTCTGGAAATTCCTGCGACCCCACAAAGGTATCTCACCATTTTTTTGAGCTTATATTTCTCTATTACGGAGCGAATGAGATTGAACTTTTGACTTGGAGAGAGGACTACTTCTTTAGCCCCCTTTCCGCGAATCGAATCTTTTTTAGAAGTTCATTTTCCGCCTTAAGCAGGTTGATTTGTGCTTCTAGTCGAGCATTCTTATCCTCAAGGGATAACTCCCGTTCTCTAGGTCTCCCGGAATTGCCCTTCCTTGTATCACTGAGCCCCAAAACTCCGTTCATTTTAAAAGCAGCATTCCATCTCTTACTAGCGGCATGAATACGTGTCATACCAATTATATTTATATCAAATCCAGCCTCTTCAAAGATCTGTCTAGAGAATTTGCCGCTCTCCTTCTCAGCGATAAATAGGCGTTTAAATTCATCTGTGTAGGTAATTCCCTTAGCACTTACAGCTTTCACAAAAGGATTAATGGATAATTCTTTGATTTCTTTCTCTGTGAATGTTTTTTTACTCATGATGTTTTCCCCGATTTCTACTAGTTGTCTATTTGTCATTATACAAAAAAATACCCTATAGGTAGACTTTTTTAAAGTGTCTACTCTATAGGGTACATTTTACCATAAGCAAAGGTCTTTTCTTATTTCTTATTTCTTAGCTCAAGCGCGAGCGCAGGTAAGCATTGATAAAGCTGTCGAGGTCTCCGTCCATGACGCCTTGGACATTTCCTGATTCTGTGCTCGTACGGTGGTCCTTTACCATGGAATATGGGTGGAAGACGTATGAGCGGATTTGGCTGCCCCAGCCGATTTCTTTTTGCTCGCCGCGGATTTCAGCAAGCTCTTGCTCTTGCTCCTCAATTTTACGCTGATATAGCTTAGCTTGGAGCATTTTCATCGCACGTTCACGGTTTTTGATTTGCGAGCGTTCCGTTTGGCATGTAACAACCACGCCAGTTGGCGTATGCGTAATCCGAACGGCTGAGTCTGTAGTATTGATATGCTGACCGCCGGCGCCGCTCGCACGATACGTATCAACTTTTAAATCCTCTGTGCGGATATCGATCTCAATTTCATCATTAAATTCCGGCATAATTTCGCATGATACGAAAGATGTATGGCGGCGTCCGGATGAATCGAACGGTGAAATACGGACAAGACGGTGTACGCCTTTTTCTGCTTTTAAATAGCCGTATGCGTTGTGGCCTTTAATCGCAAGCGTTACACTCTTTATCCCAGCTTCATCCCCAGGCAGGTAGTCGAGCGTTTCCACCTTGAAGCCTTTTTTCTCCGCCCAGCGTGTATACATACGAAGAAGCATGGAACCCCAGTCTTGTGATTCGGTTCCGCCAGCCCCTGGGTGAAGTTCAAGGATTGCATTGTTTTTATCATATTCTTCGCTTAAAAGCAGCTGTAATTCAAAGTCGCTTAAGCGCTTCATTAAATCCTTCATTTCGCTTTCAAGTTCTGCCTGCAGCTCTTCATCGCTTTCTTCGCGAACAATCTCATATGTTAATTCAAGATTTTCATATGTTTCATTTAAATCGTGGAATTCATTGACTGCATCTTTTAATGCGTTGGATTCACTGATGAC
>NZ_JAPJDA010000054.1:1066-2541 GCF_026241755.1 Salinimicrobium profundisediminis | reverse complement strand
AAATCATGATAAAGACTTTTATCGTGAGATCGGCCGCAAAGGCGGAAACTCTAACGATTAATAGATTTGATTTCCTGAAGGATATCGATATGCGTCCAGCATAGCACGGCAGTCAACGAGTGGCTGCCGTGTTTTTTTGTTCACTAATACTAGCGATTTTATTTATCCATTCGTCATTACAAATATATATTCATCTTTTCTATCATTTTCTGTTCTATTTGTCTTCCTATCAATCATATTCATAGATTAAGTTCATTAATTGAAGATGGGGTGAGAGGAATGAATAAGGCAGAAGTTCGTTGTGCTGGTATTGAGGATGTTGAAAAGTTATCATTATTTTTACAGAATGCAAAGGTAAGTTCTGAAGGGATTAAAGATTCCATTGATTATTTTTTACTTTGTGAGAATGAGTTGGGCCAGATTCAGGCATCATTAGGGATAGAGCCTCATGGGCAGGTTGGTTTGCTGCGCTCACTGGTGCTTAGCCCGAACTCTACTGAAAAGGATATGTTTATATTACTGGAACAAATTTTAATGTTGGCTAGAGATAAGGGGTTAACGGAGCTGTACATGGCTTCAAACAAACAAAGTGCTGCCCTCTTCTTTACGCTAATGGGCTTTCAGCCTCATGATTCCACGAAGCTGCCTGCGGACTTATACGAATCAGAGCATGTTAAACACATCCTTTCTGTGGATAACTCGTATTTCTTGAAGTTTTCCATATGAAATGTGGATAAAATGACAAAGTTATACACAAAAAGGCCATTTTTATACACAATTTGTGGATAAAAGCTTGAGTTATCCTCTAACTTCTTTTATACTTTCAAAAGTGATTCGTAGAAAAGTGAGTAATATAGGCATTCATAAGAAGAAATATTGAAGGTGAATTTAGATGGATACAAAAAGATGGTCAGTGGATAAAAATGTGGATAATTTAACTGGTTACCCACAAATAACACAGGCAGCAGATCTTTTATTAAATAATGAAGTTGTTGCATTCCCGACAGAAACGGTATATGGCTTGGGCGCAAATGCTTTAAATGACCAGGCGGTAGCGAAAATTTTTGAAGCAAAAGGCAGGCCAGCGGATAATCCACTTATTATCCACATTGCGGATGAAGCGGTGGTTTCGGACTTTGTGGAGGAAATCCCTGAAAAGGCTAAGCAATTGATGAAGGCGTATTGGCCAGGACCGCTTACAATTATCTTAAAAATGAAAGAGGGGGTGTTGTCTGAAAAGGCAACGGTTGGGTTATCCACAGTGGGAATCCGCATGCCAGATCATCCAGTAGCTCTTGCTTTATTACAGAAAACTAATCTTCCTATTGCCGCACCTAGCGCCAATTCTTCCGGAAGGCCAAGTCCCACAACCGCTGAACATGTGTGGGACGACCTGCAGGGGAAAATTTCTGGAATTGTAGATGGCGGACCAACTGGAGTAGGGCTGGAATCTACCGTTCTGGATTGTACAGAAG
>NZ_JAPJDA010000054.1:0-1056 GCF_026241755.1 Salinimicrobium profundisediminis | reverse complement strand
GCCCAGGCGGGATTACTGCCCAGCAAATTGAAGAAGTTATTGGGAAAATTACGGTTGATCCTGCATTGCTTGATAGCGGGCAAAAACCAAAGTCGCCTGGGATGAAGTATCGCCATTATGCTCCAGATGCCGCACTTGTTCTGGTTAAAGGGGAACGGGAGGATATTCAGCGGCTTATACTTGAAAAGCAGCAGGAGGGACTAAAGGTTGGTGTCCTGACAACTGAGGAAAACGAAAACTTTTATCAGGCAGACAAGGTTATTGCATGCGGAAGCAGAAAAAATCTGGATTCAGTTGCTGGCTCCTTATATGATACGTTAAGGAATTTTAACAGCGCGGATCTCGACCTTATTCTAAGTGAAATGTTTCCGGATGAAGGAGTTGGACAGGCGATTATGAATCGTCTAGTTAAAGCGGCCGGATATCGTATTATATCCATTTAATTTCTTTAGCCGTCTCGGTGTGAGGCGGTTTTTGTGTTTCCTGTAGCTTGAAAAAATAGATCATTGTGAAAAACATCGTCTAAATGACTTTGGACTTGCATATCTTGAATTAGCAAGTCCAAGGGGGCGATATACAACATGGCAGAAATATTTGGCGAATTACTCACAATCGGCTTAATGGCATTCGCGCTGGGAATGGATGCCTTCTCAATAGGATTGGGAATGGGAATGTTTAAGCTTCGTTTGCGGCAAATTGTGAAGATTGGACTGACCGTGGGACTGTTCCACGTCCTCATGCCGATGCTAGGCATGATCACCGGCAGGTTCCTGTCGGACAAGTTTGGGGAAATTGCCGCTTATATTGGCGGCGGGTTGCTGATTTTACTCGGAATTCAAATGGTGTTATCAAGCTTTAAAAAGGAAGAAAACAGCTTAATTTCACCTGTAGGATTTGGCTTGCTATTATTCGCGGTGAGTGTGAGTCTGGATAGTTTTTCAGTCGGCTTATCGCTGGGAATATTCGGAGCTAAAACAGCGGTAGTTTTAACTATGTTCGGCGCTGCAACAGCTATTTTAACATGGGTCGGACTTTTTATTGGCCGGAAAGTGCAAG
>NZ_JAPJDA010000053.1 GCF_026241755.1 Salinimicrobium profundisediminis | reverse complement strand
AAGAATCTAATGTCTTTCTTACCTTGATTTTGAATTATTTTTGCAGCATCCAGCAGCATTCCAAGGTTATTTACTTTCCTGATAGAACCAGCATATACAATATTTTTATAGTCTTTATTATCTAAATCTGAATCTATTATCTGATGTTCTTCACTGTTTTTATCAAATGTATCAATTACTACCCCATTACTTATATGCTTTACTTTATTTAAATTTACTTGATTATCCCATTTTTGATCCAAAATATATTCTTTGCCACCCTCCCATGTCATAATGATAGAGTCAGCATTTTTATATATCCATTTCTCGCCTTGATATAATACTTTCGCAACTACACTATTTCTTTTTAAAGCACCGTACGCCACAATACTTTCTGGCCAAAGATCTCTTACTTCACAAATACATGGCACCCCTAATTTTCTTGCTACTTTGATTCCTGCAACTAAGGTCAGAGGATGCACACTTGAAGCTAATATTACATCCGGCTTACCATATTGTTCTGCATATTCTTTCGACACAGAAAAAAGATTATTATAAAATGAAAACATATTTTTAATCCGTTGTAGCCCATTACCGTTATAGTGAGGTGTTTTCACAAATATAAATGGGATTCCATTAGTCGAATCTGAAGTATACATATTACTACCAGTATCTATATTTTCATTTGAATTATGAACTGTAGATGCACAAAAAATTGTCGGGTTATAACCCTGTTTGACTAAATTTTCTGCAAACCAATAATGTCTTCCTGCTTGGTCTTTATACATGTTTGTAGCATAATGATTCCAAATCCAAATATTCTTTTTCATACTCTATACTCTCCTAACCGGAACACCAACATAAATTCCTGGTTTAGATATGTCCTTAACCACAACAGAACCAGCACCTACCTTGCATCCGTTAGTGATGGTTATATTATTACTTACTACACTACCAATACCTAACCAAGTTCCTTGGCCAACCTTGACCGTACCTGCTAAATTAGCACCTGGTGAAATATGAACAAAATCTTCAATAAAGTTATCGTGATCAATTGTAGAGCCAGTATTAACAATGCAACTTTTTCCTATTTTAGTACAACAGTTAACTACTGCTCCTGCCATTACAGCTGTTCCAATCCCTATTTCCACTTGATTCCCGATTACTACATTAGGGTGAATTAATATGGGGATACAGGCACCTACTGTTTCTAGCATTTCATGAATCCTTTGTCTTGTAGCATTATTACCAATACCAACAAATGTTTCATATTCATCTAAATGTGAAAAAACGTCATCTGAAGTACCAATGACTTCTAATCCCATTGATGATTTGATGCTTTTGTCATCATCTAAAAAAGCTATACTCTGCCATTTATTCATTTTTATTGCAATGTCAGCAACAACTTTTCCGTGGCCGCTAGCACCAATTATTAAAAGTTTGTTTTTCATGTTTCCATTCTTTCCTTTTTGGTTCCCTTAAAAGGCTCAATTGTTGCAGCAGTTTCTGAATTAATACCTTCTCTAACGAAAACCTTTTTTATGGTTAAAAATATTATTTTCCAATCCTCAATGAACCTTACATTGTCCACATACTCAACATCGAGATTAAATTTATCTTCCCAACTAATCGCATTTCTACCACTAACCTGTGCCAAACCAGATAGTCCTGGTCTTACTTCATGACGTCGTTTTTGATGATTGTTATACAACGGTAAATACTGTACCAATAATGGTCTAGGGCCAACAATAGACATATCACCCTTCAAAATATTAAAAAGTTCCGGTAGTTCATCAAGAGATGTAGAACGTAGCAACCTGCCAAACTTTGTCAGCCTAAAACTATCAGGCAGTAACTCTCCTTTATTATCTCTTTCGTCCGTCATCGTCCTAAACTTATACATCAGAAAAATCTCTTCATTAAGCCCAGGTCTTTTTTGCTTGAATAGAATAGGGCTACCTAATTTTGTTCTTACAAGTATTGCAACTATTATTAATATGGGACTAAGAACAACAATGGCGAATAATGATAGCAAGAAATCCATCGGTCTTTTTATTAATCTCCTATAAATACCACCTTTGGAATTATTCATTACTTAAACCACAACCCCTTAATAGTCTCAACAACTCTTTCTAAATCCTCATCCGTCATTTTCGTATCAGACGGCAGACATACACCGTTCTCAAACAACTTTTCCGATATACCTTCACCCACAAAATCATACTTTTCAAAGAACGGTTGCAAATGCATCGGTTTCCAAACCGGCCTTGACTCAATATTCTCAGCTTCCAATACATCAAATATATCAATTGGTCTAACTTTACCAGTCAATGTCATCGAACTTAACCAGTAATTTGGTTCATCCCATTCATTACTAGGCATAAATTCAACACCTTCAAGCCCACCAAGCTCTCTTTGGTAGAACTCAAAAATATAGTTTTTCTTGGCCACTCTCTGATCCAGCACTTTAAGCTGCCCTCTACCAATCCCAGCAGCAACATTACTCATCCGATAATTAAATCCTAATTCACTATGTTGATAATGCCTTGCTTGATCTCGGGATTGAGTGGCCCAAAATCTCGCCTTAGAAATTCTC
>NZ_JAPJDA010000052.1 GCF_026241755.1 Salinimicrobium profundisediminis | reverse complement strand
CTTATACCATAATGGGAAAATTGATGTTGCTCTTGATGCGCTAAAACAGAACGGTCATATTTATGAAGAAGACGGTGCGACATGGTTCCGCTCTACCACTTTTGGTGATGATAAAGACCGCGTTTTAATTAAAAATGACGGATCTTATACGTATTTAACACCAGATATTGCTTATCACAAAGACAAGCTCGAGCGCGGTTTTGAAAAGCTGATTAATATTTGGGGAGCAGACCACCATGGCTATATCCCTCGTATGAAAGCAGCGATCCAGGCATTAGGCTATGATAAAGATGCTCTGGAAGTAGAAATCATTCAGCTTGTTCATTTATACAAAAACGGCGAAAAAATGAAAATGAGCAAACGTACAGGTAAAGCTGTTACAATGCGTGATCTGGTAGAAGAAGTTGGATTAGATGCAACTCGTTACTTCTTTGCGATGAGAAGTGCTGATACGCACCTTGATTTTGATTTGGATCTTGCTGTTTCACAATCAAATGAAAATCCAGTGTACTATGCGCAATATGCTCACGCACGGATTTCAAGCATTCTGCGTCAAGGCAGTGAGCAAGGTTTCGAATTCGATCACCAAGCTGACTTTTCATTAATTGAAGCGGAAAAAGAAATGGACGTATTGAAAAAGATCGGTGAATTCCCGCAAGCCGTTTCCGAGGCAGCGTTAAGACGCACACCGCACAGAATCACCAACTATATTTTTGACCTAGCTTCTACGTTCCACAGCTTCTATAATGCTGAAAAAGTACTGGATGCTGAACAGCCGGAAAGAACAAAAGCTAGACTGGCTCTTATTAAAGCTGTCCAAACCACATTAAAAAATGCACTTGCATTAATCGGTGTTTCTGCACCGGAAAAAATGTAAGTACTCTTTGTCCCCCTGTGAGAGAGCAGGGGGCTTTTTTTATGTGCTAAAATAGCGATTTGATAGGAAAACCGTTCTGTTTGATAGGAAAATCATAATTTTTGATAGGAAAGCTGGAGAATTTGATGGTAAATTGCTCAAATTTGATAGGAAAGCACATATATTTGATAGGAACACGATCTAGACCAAAAGGGAGTAACTTCTGTAATCACTAAAATCCGGGGATTGATCGAAAAAACGGCGTAAATGACTGAAAACTGGTTCAAAAAGACCGAAAAGCAAACCAAATTGGCCGAAAAACTTTGGGGAATGATCGAAAACCTCTGGAAAATGATCGAAAGCATGCCCAATTAATGAATAAGGCAGCAGATTTGAGCGGTAACAGCCCACTTAATGTCGAGAAAAAAAAAGTCCAGAATAAAATCGCCGAAATCCCAACTGATATCTAAGGTGGCAATTAGTTTTAATTTTTACAACCAACCGTGTGACTACGCAAAGTCACCTTCAACTCCTCTTGTCTAAATTCTCTCCATATATTATTTTCATTAAGGGAAATACTATCAAAAATGGATGTTACTAGAGGAGGATTACGATGAAAATTGTCATTTTAGCTACACTTACCGGTTTTTTAGTAGGATTTCTTTTTGCGCTATTAAAGCTGCCGATTCCAGCACCGCCGGCTTTACCGGGGGTTATGGGGATAGTGGGCATTTATTTAGGCTTTAAAGCGTTTGAAGTGATTGCGCCATGGTTCCAGGAATTAATGAAATAGAAAAAGCGGCCGGGGGCCGCTTTTATTTCCATTCTACTGCTCCGCCAGATATTCTTTTTACCCCTCTAATTTTACTGATATCCTCAATCAGCTTTAATACAGCCTGATCTTTTGCTTTCGCTTCAATCATAAAATCAACATCCACATTCAAATCATGAAGAACGTTCAGCAGCGGTTTTAAAAATTCAACATCAACAAAGTCCGCATGGGAGCGGAAGGCTTTTTCATTTTTAGGGGAGGAAATATGGATTTTGGGAGGCTGTCCGGTATGTTCCCAAGTTGCAAAGGTGCGCGGCAGGAACTCTTCTAGCGTCAATTCTCCAAGGTTGGCCATGTGATGATGATAATCAAAGACAAACGGAACGCTTTCTCTTTCACAGGTTAGCAAAGTTTCGTCCGTATTATACGTTTTATCATCGTTTTCCAGCGTCATCTGCTTCTTAATGTGCAGCGGCAGCTCTTTCAGATTTTCATAAAAGCGATCAATCGTTTTTTCTTTGTCACCATAAGAACCGCCAATATGAATATTGATATAGCTCTGCTGTGCCAGTCCCATTGCTTCAAACATCCGATAGTGATATTCCATGTCCTTGACCGCATTGGCTGTTACTTCTTCGCGCGGAGAAGTAAAAAGCGTAAACTGATTGGGGTGAAAGCTGACCCGCAATTGATGATCCTTGACAAGCTGTCCGATTTCTAACCAGCTGTCCCGAAAAGGCGTGGTAAAATCCCACATTACCTCAGGATGTGTAGCCAGCGGAACAATCGAACTGGACATTCGGTATATTTCCAGCTGATGAGCAATATTATAATGCAGCATCCGTTTCGTATTGGCTAAATTGGCTGCAGTAACGGAAAGTAATTTTTCCTTTCGTTCTTCCTTGCCGAGCTGTGAATAGCGGGCAAAGGTTAATGCCTTTGAAGGGGAGGAGTCCCATAGGCTAATCGCTGTTGATACATAGCCAAATCTAATTTTCATGTAAAACACCTGCTTTTTCTATACACCTT
>NZ_JAPJDA010000051.1 GCF_026241755.1 Salinimicrobium profundisediminis | reverse complement strand
ATTAATATTAGGGATTGTTTGGTCTATCATTTATTTTAAAACTGGAAGTTTAAGATGGGTTATATTTTCACACTTTTTGGTAAATATAGGTATTATGACTGTTCCAGTATTTTTAAATATTTATGTTCCACCAATGTAAAATGTGTGCTTAGAATTTCTCACTGTTGCAGCTGGTTAATAATATAGATTTTTCTATTAATTAATGGGGCAGGTTAGCACAATAAACAGAATGGTTTTTGAAATAAGAGAAGAGGAAGTTAAAGGAGGCATATAAATGCAAAAACAAAGAAAAAAAACAATATTAAAAGCAATTGGTTTTTCACTGTTTATGACTATAATTATATTTCTTAATGTGGAAAATCCGAAGCCTAATACAGCAATTTATTTGCTTTTCGTTGGAGTTATTTCATTTACAAGTTTTTGTGTTATAAAATTTATTACTTCAAAAGCATTTAAGCGATTCTTGGAGAAGACTGAAAATTTTTCTTAAGGAGTCTGAAAAGGTGTAGTACTAAATTGACCTCTAATATTTGAGGACTTTTTTCTTATGTACTCCTCAGCAATTTTACCCTTATATAATAGATTTTTGACAGGGATAAATAAGTATTTGCCTTTATATTTTGATCCAATTTTTATTCCACAAACGGGGCAGCATTCCTGTAATAAGTGAAAATGAGATTTGATAGAAAAAAGACCTCTTGATAAGATAAATGTGTCCTGAGCCGGCTAGCTAAAAGGGACAAAATATCTACTCGGAGGTCTCAAAATGAATTATAACCAAAATCATAAAATAGCTCAAATTACTCCTAAAACCTTAGTTATTGGTATTGATATTGCCAAACATCATCACGTAGCTAGAGCACAGGATTATCGTGGAATGGAGCTGGGTTCTACTTGCTTTTTTGATAATACTCAAGAAGGAGTTCGAACATTTATTAATTGGATTAATCAAATAAAAGATTCATACGAAATGGAGTCTGTCATTACTGGAATGGAGCCAACAGGCCATTATTGGCTTAATTTAGCTCATATTCTAAAGGAGGAACAGATTAAATTTGTCACGGTCAACCCCTTACATGTCAAACACAGTAAGGAGCTAGACGATAATTCTCCAACTAAAAATGATGTTAAAGACGCAAAAGTCATTGCACAACTAGTCAAAGATGGTAGATACTCCGAACCAACAATACCACAAGGAGTTTTCGCAGAACTGCGTGTGGCTAAGAAATTACGTGATCTATTAAATGTAGACTTACAAATAGTGCAAGGACAGGTACACAACTGGATTGATCGATATTTTCCAGAGTTCTTTACCGTCTTTAAAAGCTGGGAAGGGAAGGCAGCTCTTCATTTATTAAAGCTTGAAGCATTACCGGAAGAACTGGTGAGATATACAGAAGAAGAATTATTAGAATACCTTAGGCAAGCAGTGAAACGCAGTATAGGGATTAAGAAGATTCGTGCCTTAAAAGAAGCAGCCAATCGCTCGATTGGCATCCGTCAGGGTGCCATGATGGCTAAAATGGAGTTAAGAACGTTAATCCAAAAGTATGAACTCATTCAAACCAAGTTCGAAGAGCTTGACCAAACTCTGGATACACTACTTCAAGATATTCCAGGCGTTGATCAAATGTTAGAAATAACAGGAATTGGCCGCGATACAGTGGCGGGTTTCTTCGCTGAAGTAGGCGATTTGAGTGAATACAATCATCCTCGCCAGATAACTAAACTGGCTGGACTTAGCTTAAAAGAAAATACATCAGGTAAGCATAAAGGGAGAACCAGAATAACCAAACGTGGTCGAAAGAAATTACGAGCATTGTTATTCCGGGCATCTATGATTCTAGTAGCCAAGAACAAAGCCTTTAAAGCCCTCCATCATTACTACATAACGAGACCTGAAAATCCGTTGAAAAAGATGCAGTCTTTAATTGCTTTGTGTAATAAGGTCATCCGTATACTCTTCTCTATTGGTAAGAAACAGTTTGTGTTTCAAGAAGAGAAGATGTTGAAGGACATCCCCCATATGCATGCATTTATCCAAGAACCAATAGCAGCTTAATCACTATTAAACTAACGATTTAACCAATAGATTTGAAAAGATGAACAGACAAAATCAGCATGGGATTAGTTGGCAACGCAACTAACGTAAGGACTTAGATCCTGTGGGGCAGCATGACCGACATCCACCTTATGGAAAGGTTGAACGAAGGAATGTAGGAGCGTAGACTCTGTGAGACTTGGGAGGGTAGACCCCCATAAGAAATGTGGACATCCATTGGTGCGTACATAGCTATTTATCCAACTTTTAGAAATTAACCGAAGGTTGGCTAGTTTCTTGCGCTCATTTTCTTCGTAAACAGCTTGATTGTGTACTTTTCTCTCTAATCAAATCTGTAAAGTAAAACAAGATAGATAGCAATACGGTGAAAAACTGCGTAATTAAGAGATAAGTGTTTGTTTATTGAGGGAGGTTAGTGGAATAATGGCTTTCATATATCTAGTACACTCACCATTTCTTAAAGGAGATTTGGAATACTCCTTTGAAAAACAAAAAAGCTACCGTACTTTGGTAGCTTTATTTTTTTTTTAGTCTTGAGCAAGCTTATCTCTATTTAGTGCAACAGGAGGTTTCTCCATCCACTCATTTTTTATCATAAAGGTTTTTATATTTTCTTCATATTGATACACATCTGCAATTATCTTTGCATATGTAGTTTTTAAATCTTTTCGGATACTTACTGCTGCACTATATCCATAACTGGCGATACCAT
>NZ_JAPJDA010000050.1 GCF_026241755.1 Salinimicrobium profundisediminis | reverse complement strand
AGCAGGCAACCTTCGACCTAAATGAAGAAGCATTTGGAAAGGTTTTGTATACAGAATGAAGTGGCTGAATAATGAAAGAGGAAATGCCGCGATTTTCATGCTGTGGCTCCTTGGGATCGTGGCAATCATATTTGTCCTGACGATTAATAGAGTAAAAGTCTATATTGTAAAAGAGCATAGCAGTCTTTCCGCAGAGCAGGCCGCTTTAGCAGGAACGGCAGTACTCATAGAAAATACAGCACAAGCCATTGAGAACTATGAAAGAAATCCGAACTACTTGTTAATAAGAGAATTGCATGAAAATGAAGTAGCAGATGGAAAGCCGATCTCCGCCTTAATTGAAGAGAAAAAGAATGAATATGTAAACAGCGGCCGTGATGAGTCGGCTGCCTATATTGAAGCGGCAAACGATATTTTGACAAAAAGCAGGTTAAATTGGAATGGTTTTTTAAAACAAGAATTAAGAAGAGAATTATCAGAAACGAAAGCTGGTGCAGAAGCTTTAGTTCGTTCGGCTGTCATGAATGTTATTAACAGTAATCATGCCAGAACAGAGGACACAGTGATCTCATTTTCTCTTGATAAATGGCGTGTTGAGGTGGAATCAACGGTTCGATTTGAATCTGTTTCGGATAATAAGTATATTTCCAGATTTATAGAAGATATTCCGCAAAAAGGGTATGGACCAACTCTTGCTTATATGGAAAATGTATATGCAAGCGGCATGAGCTTCCCAGAAATCCCTGAAGAAGAATCAGAATAAGATCAAACGGAAGAACTGACCTTTATTTGCAGCAGGTTCAGTTCTTTTTTCACATTCAGTGTCCTTTCTATTAGCGGATCGCTAAACAGTCTGGCTGTCTTTTTTAAGAAAATAGAGGTGTTTATAGTGAACTTAGGAGCATTCCGTGAGGTTCCGCTGGCTGATAATATAATCTATCTATGGATCTTACCAAGTTTAGCGATTTTAGGTTTTATGTTCTATCCAGAAGCAGAGCCCCTTGCCGTGGTTATTGGCAGTGCAGTGATCTTTTTGATGATTGTATTATCAGTTTTGATGAAGATAAAAAAGTGGCATTATTATTTAGGGTTTAGAGGATTGGCTGCAGTAATTTATCTTGACCTTACTTCTGTGTTTATGGCTTTGACGATCATAAGAGCCGGCGGTGGCGTCGTGATTTCAAGCATGTTGCTCGTGATGTTAATCTTAACCATTTTTATTGCACTTAGATTCCCGAATTTTGTCCTAACAGAAGCAAATGAACCTCGTACGAAGATTGGGAAGACGATTGTTTCCTTTGCCTATTTGGGAAGCGCGGCGGCTGCGGCGATTGGGTATTGGTCTGTAAATGGTTTCGGGGCAAGCCTTGTATTAACTATTGTGTTTGTTTTGTTTCTTATTGTGATTGCTTTAGCTCACGCAAGTTTTCGTTTGACATTGAAACGGTCAGAGTAAAAGCAGGAGTTTATATTATAGAATTTTAATCTTCTATAATATAACTGTGTTTGGTGCGGCAGCTTAATCAAAGAGATAAACTTTGAAAAAAAGTAGGTCATTTAATGAAAAAAAGAACTTTACTAATCATTTCAATTATTTATAACGCGGTTATTTGGCTTGGGATTATGCTCCCTCTTTATTTCGAGGAAAAAGCAAATGGCGAAATATCCAGAGAATCAGCTCTATATATAGCCTTTCCTACAATTCCGTTTATGATAATTGGTGTTATTATGACTGGGGTAGCTATATCTCCTAATAGGAATGGCGATGATAGGGTGAATAAAAAGTCTGTATTGTTTGGAATCGTATTGACGATTGGATTCCTGGGATATCGAGTGGGGATGTCATTCATTAATGATTAAATTAAATCTGTGTAAATAAGGTGCGGAAGAATTTATAATTTCGAACATATTATCTTATGGATTAGGGATGGCGGTGATTAATTCATCTTTTATAAAAGAGACCTTTGTGAAAGCGAGGTTATTAAATGACAAAACGAACTTTATTAATCTTATCAATTTTATATAATCTTGCAATCTATGGGATCTCCCTTGGAGGACTTTACCTAGAGGAACAAAAAGAAGGAAAAATGACTGGGGATATGTTCCTTTTACATGTTGGTGTTGCATTTCCTTTTATGATCATTGGTCTCATTATGATCGGAACCGCGGTGTAACCTGATGCTGAAGGGAAAAAGAGGGTAAACAGAAAGTCTGTTATTTTTGGGATTGTGCTGGGAATTGGGTTTATATCCTATCGATTAGGAATGTCTTTAATTGGAGAATAGACTAAGTTTTTCACCATGCCAGCCTGCTAATCATTTAGTTCACGTGATAAAACCGGGATTAGTTAATTTTACCCAGAAACCTTTCTACTGAAATTCCGTAAACATACATAAGAAATAAGCGCAAAGGGAGGAAAAACATGATTAAAAAAGCACCATGGTTATTCATGCTCTTTTTATCGGCGTGTTTGCTTCTTTTAGCTGGCTGTGCTGATAAAACTGATAGCACTAATAACCAAGAAGAAGAGGAGACAGAGAAGGCTGATCAATATGACCAGTTAGCACAAGAGAAAAATGAGGAACTGGAGCTCGAACCGCTTGAGCTAACTTCTTATAGCGAAGAAGTAGGAGCGAAGATTGCCGAGCCTGCATATAAGCATTTTGCTGCAAACGGCAAGGTAACCGTTGAAGGCACAATTGAAAAGCATGCTGAGTTGAAGTCAGACTACGTTTGGATAAAAATTTATGCAGACGAGGAAGGCCCTGCGGGTGATAAGCATGAGTATTA
>NZ_JAPJDA010000004.1 GCF_026241755.1 Salinimicrobium profundisediminis | reverse complement strand
CTCAAAAGCCAGGTTTGCCCGGTGACTTTCATTAACCATGTTTCCTGAAGATTCAGAATTAGTGAAAAAAGTACTATTGGGAAGAAAAGTCTCCCGCTCTACCACTGAATAGGTTTCGGTGTCATTTTTCCCGAAGAAATAATCGGCAGTCAGTTCATATTTTTTATCCCAGTCGTTAGTGAAATTGAAGCCGGCAGTCTCACTTTTGGTGATACCACCGCTGCCGCCAAAACTATTCCCGTTAATGCTGAAGCTACCGTTACGATTAAAGGAGACGCTGCGCGCCCTGCCCCCCATCATGTCAAAGACCTCATCAAAAGAAAAACCCGAAGAGTTAATATTATTGGAGCTGGCAAGCACACTTAACCTCATATCGTCCTTAAAATAATTCCCAATGCCACTTAACTCGTATCTGTCATCTGTTCCCCCACCTACAGTTGCACGTGCGAAATATCCTTTGTTCTTATCTTCTTTAATGGTTACGTTGATGGTCTTATCATCGGGGTTTCCTGCTTTGCCCGTGAATTCTTCAGATTTGGTCTTGGTATCGACAACCTGTATTTTATCTATAATCTCCTTCGGAAGGTTTTTAGTGGCAATCTTGGGATCATTTCCGAAGAATTCTTTTCCGTTTACGAGGATACGGGAAACAGGTTTCCCATTGACGGTAATATTTCCCTGGGCATCTACTTCGACCCCCGGAAGCTTTTTCATTACTTCCTCAAGGTTAGCATCCTGCCTGGTATTAAAGGAACCTGCATTAAACTCAAGGGTGTCTGACTTTATAGTGACAGGAGCTCTTTGAGAAACTACGGTAACCTCTCCCAGCATGTTGTTGGCCACCTGCATTTTTAGCTGTCCCAAATCTATATTTGGCTGCTCCAGGATTATTAATCGGGTAAGCGGATCGTAGCCGTTGTACGTGCCCACTAACCTTAAACTATCCATTTTCCCGGAACCTTCAATTACAAATTCTCCTGCTTTATTAGAAATAGTGTAGGAAACAAGGCTACTGTCCTGCACCTTTTCAACAAATAGTGTAGCCGATTCTAAAGGGAGTTGAGTTTCTGCATCTACAATTTTACCCGAGATAGAGAATTGTTGAGCCATTGCTCCTGAAGAGATTAGGAGCAGGCATAGGAAGAAAAAATGCTTCATTATAAGGGAGGTCTTAAATATTAAATGCTGCTACTTTAGGTAACAGCATTTATTGGACTCCCAAAAAGGGCAAAAGTTACATCACGTACTATTTTTTCCTGAAGTACACCGATACCGGCACACCGTTGAAATCAAATTTCTCCCGCAATTTATTTTCCAAAAACCTTTTGTACGGATCTTTCACATACTGCGGAAGATTGCAGAAAAAAGCAAACTGGGGCTGTGGCGTAGGCAGCTGCATACAGAATTTTATTTTCACATACTTGCCTTTATAGGCTGGCGGCGGATATGATTCTATTATAGGCAACATTATCTCGTTAAGCTCACTAGTCTTGATCTTTTTGCTTCGGTTATTATAGACCTCAACTGCAGTTTCTATGGCCTTAAAGATTCGCTGTTTAGTGAGTACCGACATAAAGACGATTGGCACATCGGTAAAAGGTTCCATTTCGCGGCGAATATTGGCCTCGTATTCTTTCATGGTATTGGTCTCCTTTTCCAGAAGATCCCATTTGTTTACCAGGATCACGATACCTTTACGGTTGCGCTGCGCAAGCCAGAAAATATTTTGCACCTGCCCGTCAAAACCACGGGTAGCATCCATGACTATTAAGCACACATCACAGTGTTCAATAGCCCGAACCGAGCGCATTACCGAATAAAATTCAAGATCTTCCTTCACTTTAGATTTGCGGCGTATCCCGGCGGTATCAACCAGGTTAAATTCAAATCCGAAGCGGTTGTACTTTGTATCAATAGAGTCGCGTGTAGTTCCGGCGATATCGGTTACTATATAACGATCTTCTCCAATAAGGGCATTTATAAACGAAGATTTCCCGGCATTGGGCCTTCCCACCACTGCAAATCGGGGTAACTCGGCTTCTTCGGGGCGGGTATCTTCGGGCAGGGCATCAACAAGAGCATCAAGTAATTCTCCTGTACCACTACCATTGGTACTGGCAATAGGAAAATACTCCCCAAGTCCAAGAGCGTAAAATTCTACAGCATTTTCAAGCCGTTTGGAATTATCTACTTTATTTACGGCAAGAAATACAGGTTTGTTCACCTTCCGAAGCAATTGTGCCACGTCTTCATCCATAGGTGTGACGCCGGTCTCAACATCTACCATAAAAATAATGGCATCGGCTTCACCAATAGCAAGTTCTACCTGCTTATCAATCTCGGCTTCAAAAACGTCATCGCTTCCCAGCACATATCCGCCGGTATCGATTACAGAGAAATTGCGGCCATTCCAGTCGGTTTTTCCATAATGCCGGTCTCTGGTCACTCCACTTACCGAATCTACAATGGCTTCCCGGCGCTGGATCAACCGGTTAAAAAAGGTAGATTTCCCAACGTTAGGTCGTCCTACAATAGCTACAATACTGCTCATAAATATATTCTCTTAAATAAGAGTGCAAAATTAGGGGATTTAAAACAAATGCTCTGTACTTACAGCTGCCTAATTTTCAGGAATTACAGAGAGGAAAATCCTTTGATAAATGATTGCCCCTCCACCTGAAAAAATTAACCTGTCAAAAAAGGCAGAATTACTTCTTGTCTCCAGAGTAGCCAAAGCGTCGCAACTGTTTTATATCGCTTCGCCAGTTTTTATTCACTTTCACATACAGCTCAAGGTGCACCTGCTTTCCAAAGAATTTTTCAAGGTCTTTACGGGCCTCTACGCCCACTCTTTTTAAAGCTGCGCCTTTATGGCCAATAATGATCCCTTTTTGAGTTTCCCGCTCTACCATGATAATGCTACGCATGCGAATGATCTCTTCTTCTTCAAAGAATTCTTCGGTATCGATCTCTACACTATAAGGAATTTCCTTTTTGTAGTGCATCAGAATCTTTTCGCGGATGATTTCGTTCACAAAGAAACGCTCGGGCTTATCGGTAAGGGTGTCTTTAGGGTAAAAAGCAGGAGATTCGGGAAGGAATTCTACTATGCGATTAAATACTTCGGCAACATTGAATCCCTGAAGTGCAGATACAGGGTAAATTTCGGCATTGGGAACTTTTTCCTTCCAAAGCTGCACCTGTTCTTCCAGTTCAGCCTGATTGGATTTGTCGATCTTATTCAGAAGTAATAAAACAGGTATTTCAGAATTGATGATCTTGTTGAAAAAGGCTTCATCTTTTAATTCCTTTTCGCCTATCTCAACCATGTACACCAGGACATCGGCATCTTCAAAAGCCGACTTCACAAAATCCATCATCGATTCCTGTAACTGGTAAGCCGGTTTAATGATCCCCGGCGTATCACTAAGAATCACCTGGAAGTCTTCTCCATTCACTATTCCCAAAATACGGTGTCGTGTAGTTTGTGCCTTGGAGGTAATAATACTCAGTTTTTCACCCACAAAGGCGTTCATTAGAGTAGACTTACCCACATTTGGGTTTCCTATAATATTTACAAATCCTGCTTTATGTGCCATAATTCAATTTTTCTTTGCAAAGATACTCAATTATAAGGCAGGCAACCAGTGGCAAAAACTTGAACCGGCTCTTATAATTTAGAAGATAATTTTTTCTCAACATATTTACCCAACCTCCCTTTTAACAGATAATTACAAGAAGTAAATCCTATCTTTTGTATTTTTAAAGGTACTAACCCACAAAATTAGAAAATAATGAAAAAATTTGTGATTTTAATCTTTAGCATGGCGCTTATGGCTTCATGTGGAGATAATGAAAAAGAGAACCTTTCAAAAGAATTTGATGAGTTAATGGCCCAGAATGACAGCATTGCGCAGGTACATTCAGAATTTCAATCTACCCACGAAAGGATGAAGCAAAATCACCAGGACCTTATGCAACAGCTGGACACCATGCAGGTATCCGATTCTACCTATTATGATCAAATGGCCCAGAATGAGGTAATCATCAAGAAACACGAAGGACTTTTAGCCGGGCATAAAGAATATATGGAGGGACACCGCGAATTAAAGGATAACTTCGGAAATTTGAGCAGTTCAGAAATGAAAGCGCAGATCTCTAAAATGAAAGAAGTGCACCAAACTATGATGGATGAGCACAGCAGCATGAGGAGTGAGCATGAAGAAATGATGAACAAGCACGATGAAATTCGGAAGAATCTTATTGACAGCAACAGCCAGGAGATGTAACCACAGTATAGGGCTACACTGAAGCTTTAGCAAAAACAAAGGTTCCCATAGTATCCAAAAAAGGTATTTTGGGAACCTCTTTTTTATTTTAAAAGTCAATATTTTCAACGTTAAGCACGTTGCTCCCCAGGATACTCACAGAAACCAGTAATTTTCTCTGGCCTGCTATAATTTCCTGAATCCGGAATTCGTTTATTTTTCCGGTGACATTAATCCCATCGGTAAGTTCTAGCGAATCGGCCAACTTGTTATTTATTTTTTCAAGTTGCACTTTAACAACAGGCCGAATATCAAACTTCATCTTCGATTTGATCTTAGAATACAAAAAAGTATTGATAAGTGCCTCTACCAGCCTGTTCACAAACCACCCATCATTTTCTCCTTCTACCTTAAAATGACTGATAAGCACCTCCTGCTCTGCTTCCCGAAATTGAATAGAAAGATGGGCAACGGCGGTGATCTCTTTATTTTTGAATAATGTGGTGAGAAGGCTTAGCTGTACATGCACAGCCAGGTCAAAATCTTCTAAATGGCTCTTTCGCAGGTTAATGTTGCGAATTCTGGCATGATCGGAGGTTTCACCATCGGCTTTTCCCTTACTAAGGATTTTTCCCTGTAGTTTCTTTTGCAGATAGTTTTCCAGCACCTGGTAATCAATTCTCACCGGCAGGCGCAAAACCACATTGTACTTATTATCAGGAATGTTCTCTTCCATAATTCTCTGGTTCAAGGAAACAGAAGATAGTAAAATTTATTTTTCAAATCAACCCTGATGAAAAGAGCGTAAAATTATGGCCAGTCAGCAGATAAACCCCGCGTGTTTTGTAACTTTATCGTACTAAATATTTGTTATGCCACTTATCTTACCCGTAGAAGAAAAAAGACCCCAAATAGGCGAAAACTGTTTTATTGCTGAAAATGCGACCATAGTTGGAGATGTCATTTTAGGCAGGGATTGTTCAGTTTGGTTCACTGCCGTAATAAGAGGGGACGTCAACTCAATTCACATTGGAGACAGAACCAATATCCAGGATGGGGCTGTTATTCACTGCACCTATAAAAAAGCAGCAACAACTATAGGAAACGATGTGTCGATTGGACACAGGGCAATAGTTCACGGCTGCCACATCAAAGACAGGGCATTGGTTGGAATGGGAGCTATTGTGATGGACGATGCCGTAGTTGAGGAAGGCTGCATAATTGCGGCAGGAGCAGTTGTGCTCGAAAAAACAGTATGTGAAGCCGGACACATCTACGCCGGAATCCCTGCAAAAAAGGTGAAAAAATTATCTGAAGCTCAAATAGCTAACCTGAAAAAAACCGCTGCTAATTACATCATGTACAGCACCTGGTTCAATGGAAAACCTGTGGAATAGATACAGCTTATAGAGACCACAACTGGTTGAGGGAAAGAATAAGAAAAATACCCGCCACTGCCGCAAAAAGGAATAAAGCGATAAACCTCACATTAGAGTTATTGAAAAGCTTTATGAGATCCCTTTTTGACATATACAGGTTTTCCTATTTGAAAGCAAATTGAGTGCCAGAGACGGACACCTCTTATATAAAATTTCTCTATTGCCCTTTTCTTCGGAAAAAAAGGAGGAGCATCTACATCTTTCTTCTGAAGGAACTTCCTAATATTTACCGGGCTTTGTATTGCTGCTGAAGTGGTACTGAAGCAGCAATATTTATTTTCCTGTTTTCTAAAAGCCTTAGATTAAGGGTAGTTTAAGGGATAATCTTATATTGCATCAAAATCCCTTGATAGTTAATGAAGATAAATTCAGATCTTATTTGGGCACTTGCTTTACTTGCAGTGGCAGCAGCATCCTTCTTTTTAGGAATGAATAAGGAAAAACTTAAAAACGAAGAACTGCTGGAAGAACGCCTTGCAGAAATAGAAATCCTTGAGAAGAAGAATCAGCAACTTTCGGAAGAATTGACTTCCCGAGGCATCTACAGCTATCCGCAGGCTACTGTGGTCTCTAAGTTAAAAGCGGCTGTAGCTACAGTTCTTATTTCTCTCAATGGCCAGGATCCAATCCCCAATTTAAAACTCAGGAGAAATGTCATTTTCAACTATTCGGGGAAGGAAAATTTACAGCTGGATCAAAAAGGGAAGTTTAGCGACCTTGGCACTTTAAAGCCACACAACCCTTCGGCATTTGATATTCCCCTGGAAGAAAAAGAAATTGCACTCCACCTGGAATTCGATTCAAAAAAGAACCAGTGGCACCAATACATATGGATTAAAACCGGGACCAATGGTGACATTGCTACCTTTTGGGTAATCACAAACGAAAACTCTGCGGTCATAGACAAACACATTGACCCCGAATTTCCCACAGATGAGGAAGAAAAAGTGCTGCTCTGGAAGGGAGAAAGGATTCATTATTCAGATCTAAAAATGAATTCCATTTTTCCGCCTAACAACTAAACCTCAACTTCCCCAAGAAATTCCATCGGGTAAAATCTTTTTTGAGAACAAACAAGACGTAAAAAAGGTTCACGTTCACTAAACAAACAAATCATTCTTTTGAGTGGCTTATTTAAGGGCTAAAAAAGCAGAAAAAACAATTGATTTCATAGAAGTCCTGGTTCCCATTAAAACCTCTTACACTACTAGTATTGACTACCTCCAGCACTAACAAATATAGTGGTAACGTCACTCGTCTCACTGGTTTCATAAGTGGCACCGCTCATTTCCAATTCAGTAAGTTTTGTTGAAGTGCAACCTCCACTACTCGATTTCTTCAGAGTAAAGGCAAAATTAAAAGTTATTTCATCTCCAATTGTGACTATATACACATCAGATTTTGACACCCAGCCCAATAGTACATTCACTACATTTCGATCTGTTTCATAATCGAACACAACAGCTTCCCCATCACTATTAGTTATTTGAAGCTGACTCTCTTCAAATAATTCATTCTCCCTATTCTGTACCTATTCTGTACCCATGGCAAAAAAGAAAGGCTTCACATTTCTGTGAAGCCTTGTCTTTGCTAGTAGCGGGAAAAATTGGAATATCGAATCAATTCATGCAAGATTTAAGTGCAGTAGCTGGGTTACACGAAACAATACACTAGTGTCGTACCAAAATTTTTATTGTGGTTGCGGCGGCTGAGGGACAGAATTTTCTACATACGCAACACCATTATGGTTTTCAATAATTTTGACCGAAGCGGTATGTGAAAAAGTATGCATAAATGCGTGGTGAGTGGTCAATACTGCATCCTGAAGGTCCTGATTATCCTCTAAGGAGCCTATTTTAAGACCTATTTCTTCACATTCTCTCTTGGATATATGTCGAGCATGTGATTTTTGCTTCTTGTGGTCGGCAAAGGTCTTAAGAATATTTTCAACTATAGAGGTGTCGTCAGCGCACATATTTTCTTCCAGCCATTTTGATACCATCTTTTCAGACCATTCAATGGCTTGTTGACAAGCTCCTAAAAAGGTTGGATGATATTTACTGATTATTACTTGCCACAGTGCGGCAGCATGTGGGTTTTTTCTAATATCTTCCTTGGCCTGTTTAAATTCGTTAATAACTGCCTGGCATGCAAGTCCACCCATCTGAGGGTCAATAGGTCCTAAATTAGAATGTTTCCCCATAATAATCTCGCTAGAAGAAAGCGCAATCATAGTTCCAGCCGACATAGAAATTTGAGGAACTATTACTCTGATGTTTTTACCAAACATGGAGTATAGGTAATCAACTAAGGACTCGGTAGCGGCAATATCACCACCAGGAGTGTGCAGTATTAAATCTAGACCTTTACTCTTATCCAGCCTATGAATGGTTAACATCAGACCAGATTTGTCCTTATCATTAACTGCGGTATCACGTGCTGTAGGTTTTTGCAACCAACCTGAATAATAAGCTATGGTATTACGACCCGTTATCTCAGATACCTGTTTAAGGTACTTTCTACGGACTAAATCTAATGGATTATGGTCTGGGTGAAGTTGCCGTGTTTGGTGAATTTCGGCTATTACCTCATTCCAATTGGGCATACTAAATCTGTGTATTTAATATAGTACTTCCAGAGGTTTTTACAGGAGTATAGTCTTCATACAAGGAAAACTTTTGAAAATAATCACCCTCCTCAGACCATTGTTCTTCAACAATAGTTGTCCTTTCCGAGGTTTTCATTATTTCCTCATAATCATTAAGAAATAAATCCGATTTATTTTTAGTCTCACTCATTTTACGATTTTTTTTGAAGCTGCAAATGTATAACAATTTTTGCACCATAAGCAGGTAGGGAACTGCTGATTGGGATTTGAAATTTAAATAGAATATTTCAATTTACCACCATTATTTAGTTAAGGATTTTATAATAGCCTTCCCTTTTATTCCTCTTTGCAGCCAGACTTGTAAGAATAAAACTCACAAATATAGGTCACTTATTAGTGAATTCTCATTAATTTGTATATTATTACACCAAATTCATTGTTTATATCGTTCATTAATGGTAATTTTGCAAAAAATAAAATATGATTGATATAAACAACTTAGAACCATTCGGCATCTGGTCGATTAAAGAAATAGGAATAATTGGGCGTCCGATAAATGGACCAACTAAAGTGATACTTCAAGAAGATATCCTCCTTATTCGTAAATTTAGAAATAATGATGTTTGGCATTGGCCAATCTTAATAGCTTGTGAGGAATGGTCATCCCTGAAGGATGTAGCAGATTTACTACATGCAATGGTTATAAAGATGAGTGAACTGGAAAAACCCGTACATCTGAAAGACCAAATGGAAACAATTCATTTAACCACAGTCTCAGCTATGGTCGATATAATCGACAGTAAAACTTCAAAAGATGCTGCCTAATAAATTTAATAATGGTGGACTATGATTCCACCATTATTTTTTTCACCCTTTGCACTGTACCGACACTAACACTAGTTAACTTAGCCAATTTACGAATTGAAAGGTCTGGGTGATTCTTTGTCTCTTTTACCACGTGTTTATATTTTTCCAGGAACTCAGTTTCATTCATACAAGTACCTTTTTCACGTCCCTTATAAACTCCTTTAGCCTTTGCAATTGCAATACCTTCAAGCTGACGTTCACGTAAATTAGCACGTTCCATTTCAGCAACGTTACCGAGAACCGATACGATTAGTTTGAATACCTGGTTTGGCTTACCGTCAACCATCGATTCAATACCTAAGTTGTCTACCCTAAGGACCACATCATTAGTGGTAAAATACTCCAAGGTGGTTAATACATCATAGAGATTTCGGCCCAGGCGGTCCACGGCAGCCACTGAAACAAAATCGACAGTTCCATTCTCAATAGCGTTCATCAGTTCCTGGCCCTTTTCTCTTTCGTTGAAAGCAACGGACCCGCTAACAACATCACTAAAAATCATCTCATCTGGATGATTTCTTTTAAGTTGACGCTCTAAATTTTGGTTAGGACTTGAAATTCGATTGTAACGGGCTTTTTTCATGGTGAAAAGATTTCCACCAAATATAGGTCATCTATTTATAATGTACAAATTTAGGGTGGTTATTTTTGAACAGAAATAAGGCCAGCAAAACTGTCATAATAGACTAATCCAACCATATCGGTAAATGGGTATAAGCTAACTTTGAACAACTTTGGATGACTCAAGTCTCCTTAGCTTCGCATGTATAAGATTTAACTTTTTCAGAAATTCCTGCGTATCTAAAAAATAACTTGGATATGCTTTACGAAGAGAATCAATTTTATTTGTTGAAACTAAAACACATTGCAGAGGTGCACCATCTGAAATTTCGCTTTCAATTTTTGTATAATCAGTATTAGCTTGCTCCAAATATCTAGCAGAATAACTTTTTACATTAACCACCCTTTTTTCCAAATTTAGAGTTATTAAATTATACTTACTATTAGTGCTTTTAGCAAAAATATGGTCTGCAGCCACTGAAAAACCCCTTAATTTTTCTTCAACTCTTAACTTATTACTTTCATCCACTATATCTTTGAAGATATCTTTTTCAGACCTTCCAACATGTTGACTGGGGAGAGGGCAATCCTCCAGTATGGCAAACCCTGCACTAACTAAAGAAAAGTATTCTAACCAATTAACGGGACCTTGACTGGACTTAAGTGAATAATCCAAAAAGGTACCCATTGTTTCAACAGCAGTAGCCCAGGTATGTTGTAATTTGGACCTTATTTGAACTTCTATTCTTAGCCCATCCGATTCAGGTTTATTAGGATTGACATATTGATATATAAGGTGTATCCCTCTATAACCCGAATATGCTGGTTCTTTAATATAATCTTTTTCATCCTTTAAGATATGGGTAAAAGTGCTTTCACGATAACTCTTTTCTACCTTTCTTACTTGATTTACATTATTAACGATTGCTCTTAAACCAGCGATATCCTGCATAGTTGAAAGCTTCATATTTGAAAACCTATTGAGCTTCGAAACGATTGAAACTGCACGTTTCAGTCTCTGGGCAATAACCACATTTTTATAACCAAGTCTATAAATTTTATCTCTTAAAGTGGCTTGAAAAGTATTAATAGGACCCGCATGAATAGTCCGCCAATAGGTAAGAATATTTCGAGCATAAAGAATTTCTTGATTACTATAAGAATGTGGTGAAACTAAAATCTTCCCTGCTTCTTTTACTTCATTATTTGAATACTTTCTTTTTTTCACAATTATTGAATCGCTTTTAATTCCTAGACTTCCCAATTGGGGCTAACCTTAATCCTTTAAAAACCCCAGACCTTTTTGTCTGTGCGTTCATAAATGTTATAGTAATTATCTTTCAACCATTGAACGGGATAATAATTCGTGGTCTGCACACTACCATAGCCATAACGCATATCTCCTTGTAAAAAAACAATTTGCTGGGACTTGGCCTCTTTTTTTGTTTCCCTGGCAAACTCTGGTGTTACCCGATTCAACCCTATTTTTCTATATATGGGTTGAATTAAGAGGAAGTCATTTAGTTTCTCATAATTGTATTTCTGAAAATGAAACTCCATATCATCATTCCAGGTCTTCACCATTGATGTTAATAGAGCCTTACTTTCAAACATCTCAGCTTCCATTCTCTTCTTTAGTAATTTTTGACTGGTTTCAATTTTCACTTTACTTTCATAGAGCTTTTTATAGTCTGCTTTAAATTTTTGAAATTCATTCTTCAATTTTTCAAAAACATCATACTGGTTTCTTATGATAGCTCTTTGGTTATATAGATTTCTTATTTCGATTTTGTCTTCTTCAGAAAACATTTCTTTAGTCATAACAATGTCATTAAGTTTACTAATGCTTTCACCTTAATCAATATTCCAGTAAGCATCGGGTTCTCCCCCTAAAGCATCATCAATGAAATCATCTGATAAATTCCCACCATAACCATCTCCAGGCCCCCCATATTTATCATAACTTTCGGTATGGTTAAAGTCGTCATAATTACTTTTGGAATTCCCCTCAATATTCTCCTCCTGCTCACGGGTATGAGCAATAGTCTTTCTTATTCGGTTAACCTTTTCCTGAAAACCAATACCATATCTTAAGTTCAATTCTTTAATGGTGGTCTCATTATATTTACAGGTATACTTTCCTATTTTATCTCCCACTCCAAAAAATTGTGGATTAATAAAGCTACCTTCTAAAGCCAAAAACTCATCTTTTCCGAGACAACTTTGAATAGTGAGCGGGGCTATCGCAATATCAAAACTTCTTTCCGAGGTCTCCAGAATCACTCTTGTGGAACCATTTCTATCCTCATACCTAACTTTATGAATTTCCTTCATTAAGGATTTATTCTCTTTTCTAAACTGAATTAAATCGCTTACAGCCAAGAGATATTTATCCACATTAATATTATTCTTATCATCAATTGAAATAATCACTTCACTTCCTATGAGCACTTCTAACTCATTAGGTGCTATTCCAGAAGCCTCAAATATCTTTTCAATTTGGAAATAATCTTCTCTCCCGTTATCCAAACAGAATTTAACTCCTTGCTCATATCCCCAGCGGGAATTAAAAATTTCCAAATCGGTGATGCTAGCCTTCTCTGTTTTCATTTTAAAAACTTCTTTGTTTCTTAAAATTCTCCGCTTGCTCAAAGATTTCCTGGTACACTTCGTCACGGTCGACGGGCGGGTAATCATGTTCGGCAAGTAACATAATAAGGTCAACTTTCAGTTCTGCTTTTATATCGGCCCGTTTGCTCCAGTCGGTGTACTTGGTGAGGTCATCCACAACATCTTTGACCGCTTTAGAGAGAGTTATTAATTTAGCTTCAGGATACTTGAAGTCATATTTGTGCGCAAGGGATTTTAGGATATCGTAGAAGGCTTTTTCCTCGAAATCTATATCCAAACCTTTGTAGGATTGCTGCTCCTCCCTCAGGGCATTATATAGAGCTAAAATTTCATCAGTAAATTCATCCAGGACTTCACTTCTTAGTACATCATCTTCTTTGCGTTCATTATATCGGTCCACCAATGTTTTGAACTTGTTTGAGAAATCGACTCCCTGGGCTTTGTTCACCTTACCAAAATCATCAATAGCCTTCTTGAGTAACTTCTGAAGTAATTTTATCCTGGTGTTAGGGAGTTTAATCTTCTCCACTTTTGCCAGGTAATCTTCATCAAAAATATTTACCTGGTCCTTTTCACCCATTGCGTATATCTCTTCTACCCCATCACTATCCAGGGCTTCCTGAATCATCTCCCGAACTTTTGTATTCATTTGAGCGGTATCAGGTGCATCGGCTCTTGTAAGCTTATGGACTATAGATTTAATAGCAAGATAGAAATGTATTTCATCACGTTCTTTGGTGCCAAATTCATCACTGGCACAACAAATATCATAAGCTGCCTTCAACCGTTTTACGATATTAATAAACCGTCTTTCCAGGTCTTGAGTAAGTTGAACAAATTCCACTGCCTGGTTAAGACACTCCAGTTGCTCAGCAGAAGTACCCATAAAGTAACCCCTGGAATCAAACCTATAGAAGATTTTGGATAACAAGTTGAGGTTATCCTTCACAACTATTATGCTTTGGTCAATGTCTTCAAACTTATCACGGTCTATGGCTGAATATTGCTTCAGAGCCAGGTTCATTTGTTTTTTAATACCGATGTAATCAACCACCAAACCTTTTTCTTTACCCTTATAATTTCGGTTGACCCTAGAAATTGTTTGAATGAGATTATGCTTTTGAAGCGGCTTATCAATGTAAATAGAATCCAGGAAAGGAACATCAAACCCAGTTAGCCACATATCGACCACAATGGCTATTTTGAAGTTGGATTTTTCATTCTTAAACTGCCTGTCGAGTTCCTTACGGTCTTCTTTGGTCCCAAGGGCCTCATACATTTCCTGATGGTCATCTTTACCACGGGTCATAACCATCTCAATCATCTTCGTTGGTTTTAGCTCCCGTTTATCTTTATCGGTAAGTTCGGCACCTGGTTCATGCTTTCTTTCTTCAGCCCAATTGGGTCTTAACTCTGTTATCTCTTTATATAGGTGATACGCTATTGGTCTACTTGAAGCTACAAACATCGCTTTTCCCTTCACTGTAGCTCCTTCAGCGACTCTTTTCTCATAGTGATAGACAAAGTCTTCAGCGATGGCTTTAAGGCGGTGAGGGTCCCCTAAAATGGCATTCATATTGGCCATTTGTTTCTTACTTTCCTCTACCTGATATTCATTTGCACCATCTTCAGCTACACGAGCATAGTATTCCTCAATTTCCTCCAGTTTACGGTTATCGAGTATAACTTTAGCTGCTCTCCCTTCATAAATTATCTTCTTGGTGATACCATCCTTTTCACTTTCGGTCATTGTGTAAGAGTCTACTACATCACCGAACACATCTAAAGTAGCATCAACTGGAGTTCCAGTAAAACCAACATAGGTTGCATTGGGTAAGGAGTCGTGAAGATATTTGGCGAAACCATAGGTTTTTTTCACCCCATCTTTGGTAATCTTAATCTTTTGGTCCAGGTTAATCTGGGAACGGTGAGCTTCATCACTTATACAAATAACGTTCGTACGTTCGGTAAGTAAGTCAGTATCTTCCGTAAACTTGTGAATGGTAGTAAGGAATACCCCGCCACTATTTCTGCCTTTTAGCAGTTCCTTTAATTTGTCCCTGCTTTCGACACTCTTAATCTCATTATCCCCTACATATAGTTTAGCACTGGTGAACTGCTCCGATAGCTGGTCATCTAAATCGGTACGGTCGGTAATTAGGATAATGGTCGGGCTGGAGAAATAAACCGACTTCATCAATAACCTAGTAAGAAATAACATCGTAAAGCTTTTACCACAACCAGTGGCACCGAAATAGGTTCCACCCTTACCATCACCTTCTGGTTTCTGGTGCTCTTTGATTTTATCAAATAACTTACGGGCAGCGTAATATTGTGGGTATCTACATACTATTTTTTCATCTTTCTTTGAAGAGTCGGGTAAGTAAATAAAGTTATGAACCACATCCCTAAGACGGTCACGGTTGAGCATCCCCTTTACCATTGTGTAGAGGGAATTAATACCATCTACTTCCCGTTTGTCTTCTGGTTCAATCTTCCTCCAGGAATAGAAGTATTCATAACCAGCAAAGAAGGAACCCGCACGGGTATTTACACCATCACTGATAATACAAAAAGCGTTATACTTAAATAACTCTGGGATATCTCTACGATACCGAATCGTTAACTGAGTGAACGCATTGTATACGGTGGTATTTTCCTGGATAGCAGTTTTAAATTCAAAAACCACCAACGGAATACCATTAACGTAAATAATCCCATCGGGGATTCGTTTATGATAGCCAACAATCTCTAGCTGATTAACTATCTTATAAATGTTTTTATCGCTGCGGGAATAATCTATAAGTTGAATATAAAGGTCTTTCTTATTACGGTCCTCCCGTTTAAGTAAAAACCCATCACTGATTAACCTGGAAATAGCCTTGTTGGATTCATATAAATCTGAAGCTGGGTAAGTCTCCAACTTACGAATAACCGACTCTACCTCATTCTGGGTAATACCATAATCTCTATACTGACTGAAAAGAAACTCACTTAAGTCACCCTTTAACAACACCTCGGATTCTTCCCGAAGTATAGTTTTCCCTGAAACATAGGTATACATTTCTTCTTCAAGATGAGTTATAATTGCTTGTTCCAGCTTTTCTTCAGTGAATTTCATTAAGTTAAGGAGTTAAAGTCTGCTCTTGAATTTCCAATGTTAATGAAGATATTTGAGCAAGCAGCAAATCTTTCAAAAGTTCATTTTTCGCATTCTCTAGTGCTATAGATAACATCCAGGCATACAATGGCCTGGCAATATTTTCAAATTTGTCAAGTACCTCCTCCGACGGTTTAACTTCAAACTTACCATTAAAGTCTTTTGTAACTAATGCATTAAAAACTGCACCTACTACTTCTTTTTTAATCTGGTTCACGCAATCTATTGACGTTTGATGCGTGAAAAAGGGATAATTTCCAGTCACTGCATAACAACTTTGATTCATTGCCATTTTACATCCCGCAATAGATATTGCCCCAACTGTACCACGTGCAGTAATAAAAGTGGTGTTTTTTGGATAGATTCTAGTACTACTTTTTCTAAATCCCAATTCAGAAATATTTTTCAAAGTTTTAAAACTATACGTGTAGTTACCAACATCCTTAGGGGTAAAAAAGGGAATTTCACCATTCCAATAGTTTTCGTTTTTAGTACTTGGTGTACCACCACCGCTCAACTTGAATAATTGAAGGAATTCTTCTGCCTCCCACTTAGACGGAATTTCCTTGTCTAACTCCTCACTAAAAACCATTTCCCCACCACTAGATTTATAAGGTTTTCCTTCTAATTCTGGTTTACCAATAGATTGAGCATATTCCCTAGAGATGGGAAACTCAAAATCTACAAACCAATAATTGTATAGGGTTTGGGCTGTTTCTTCAAGTTTTGTGTTTAGCTCTTCATTTAATTTAATACGATTCACCACCGTGTTATATTCATCAACGATTTCCTGCTGTATTGAGGGGGATGGGATGGGTAATTTCAACTCGCAAAGGGATTCCCAACTAAACCCTCCACGAACACTATTGTCCGTGGTAAACCAAGCATTGCGGTCAAAATCCTTTCGTCTAAACCACATCATCAGATATTCAGACAGTAAGGCCTTTTTATCAATAATTTCAAATACCACATAAGCGGGAGAAACAATAATTTTAGTCTTCCCTTTCAGTAAAGCTATGGGAAGTACTTCATCCCTACCAACGTGCATCGGATTGTAGGCAAATTGTCCATTTTTCACCACTCTATATTTGGAAAGGTCAGTACCTTTAGTATTAGCTACGGAGGGCATAAAGAACTTGGAAATATTTATACCCATAGGTTCGGTAATACTTAAATCACTGTTTCTTACTTTAACCTGACGGATATATTCCCCTAATGTTTTATAACTCGATTTCATAACCAAGTTCTTTAAAAACCTTTAATAATTGCTTTTTTGATTCTTGTTCTTGAGATAGCAAATCCGAAAATTCAGTTTTAAGTTCAATCATTTTCTCCTCAAAATCAATATTCTCATCTCTATTGATGAACTCGATATATTTGCTGGGCACCAGGGAATAATCCTTTTTTCTTACCTCTTCAATATGAGCAGAATAACAGAATTCAGGCACATCTTCATATTCAATTTCGCAGCGGGTTTCCTGCCAAGAATGGTAGGTATCAGTAATATCTTTAATATCATCATTAGAGAATTGAATGTACTTCTTTTCAAATGGCACTCCCCGTTTGCGAAGGTCCATAAAGAGAATTTCATCCCTACGGTTACGGTAATGTCTTTGCGTATCGCCTTTGTCTACCGTCCGTTTGGTTTTATTGTTATTTAATATCCATAGGGTGACACTAATGTCGGTGGTATAAAACATTTTCATTGGTAAAATCAAAATTGCCTCCACCAAGCAGTTTTCAATTAATTTCTTTCTAATCTTATACTCTTCACCCCCACCAGATATAGCACCATTTGCCAAAATAAAGCCAGCTACACCATTATGTGATAGCTTAGAAACCATATTAAGAATCCAGGCGTAGTTAGCATTACTTACAGGTGGCACTTCATAACCAGCCCATCGTGGGTCATCAATTAACTCATCTTCGCCACGCCACTTCTTTTGATTAAAGGGTGGGTTAGCCATAATGAAGTCAGCCTTAAGGTCTGGATGCTGGTCACGGGCAAACGTATCGGCAGGGACATCACCCAAATTAGCAGAGATACCACGAATTGCCAGGTTCATCTTAGCCAGCTTATAGGTGGTTGAAGTATATTCCTGACCATAGATACTCACCTCCTTCTTATCCCCGTGATGAGCTTCAATAAACTTTATGGATTGTACGAACATACCACCACTTCCTGCTGCAGGGTCATATATCTTCCCTTGGTATGGCTCAATCATCTCAGTAATGAGGTTAACAATACTCTTTGGGGAATAAAATTCCCCTTTACCTTTACCTTCCTTTAAAGCAAACTTTGCCAGGAAATATTCATAAACCCGCCCAACAATATCTTCAGAATTGTCTTTTTGAGTATCGATATTATTAATGGTATCAATTAGGGAGCTTAGCTTACTCACATCCATATTTAGACGGGAGAAATAGTTATCAGGTAGCGCACCTTTTAGGGATGGGTTGTTCTTTTCTATGGTAAATAAGGCAGTGTCAATCTTAATGGCTATATCATCCTGTTTACTATTATTTTTAATATAACTCCAGCGGGATTCTGAGGGTAGATAGAATACGTTCTTCATAGTGTAGAATTCCGTCATTTCCACAAACTTCTCTTTACCCTCCTCAATGAGTTCCTGCTTTCGGTTCTCAAATTTATCGCTGGCGAACTTCAAGAAGATAAGTCCCAACACCACGTGTTTATATTCAGAAGATTCAACGGTTCCCCTTAGGGCATTAGCACTATCCCAAAGGGATTCTTCTATACTCTTCTGTTTCTTAGCCTTAGTTTTCTTGGCCATATATTAATGGTTCGATATTTAATAATAATTTGTTAAATATAGGAAAAGTATAGCTCTTCCCAACTGTGGTTTTCCGTAAAACCCTGGAGCATTTAATAACCACATAATGGCGATTATCACCATTTTATAGGGTCTTTTAGAGCCATATAAGACAGTATCAAGTGAGATATCATAACTGACATTTGGACTTCTGGGTTGCTATTAGCTCAGAGTTACCAGAGCTTTGGAGCAAATGTTAAAGGAGATAAATCCTTAAAAAATGATAAGGCCTCCAAAGCTTCCCTCTCAAAACACAGGGGGACCTGGGAAGCGTTTGGTGTATCCCCCGTCCTCCCTGGTAACGGACCCACCCCCGTATTACTATGGTGGTCTAGCCTTCAATGTTCCACTAGGAATTTGGTGATAATTATGTATACCTATGTCAAAATTGACACAGTAAAAATAATTTATAAAAAATCTATTGCACCCTTTACAAATAGCATTTCTGACATATTTATAGGAAGAGATTAAGGGGAAAACCCCTTTATATCTCCTTTATATATAACTAATAAAAGAAGTAAAAGAAATGAAATACTACAGAAAAGAAGAATTTATAGAACTGACAAAGATTAGTCTCAGTAAGCTCTATAGATTTTACAACGAGTATCCAGAACTCGGTAATGAGAGGAAGGTGGTGGGTAAGAAGCAAAGGAAAGATATACCTGAAACTCATTTAAAATACTTTGACCTGGGTTTAATGATAAAGTCAGACCAGGAAAAGGATGAGAAAATACAAAACCTTCAAAAGATAATTTACCTGGCAAGAGATAAGAATTCCTTAGCCGCCAAGTTATGGTACATGGACTGGGTAATCTTCGGTACTGTATCCTACCGAACAGATTGTACTAAGGATACCTGCTATAACAAAATGGTTAAGTTGTATAACCAATTAAAGAGTGACCTGGAGGATTCAGATTTGAAGTTATTCTTTACCACAGAATCCTATGATATTCGTGGTGGGAATCATAATCATTTTGTTATCAATTGTAGTCCCCAAAAGGTTAACCACGTTAACCAATTTATTGAAGAGCATTTTAAGTGGGATAGAGTTTCCCTGGAAGAATACACCCCAATAGAAGCAGGTCTATTCTATATTACTAAAGAAGGATTGAAAGGAACTTCCTGGGATTATTTGTTTTAACTCCTGAATGAAACCAATCAGAACAGCCTCACCATCTACGTTGAGGCTTTTTTAATCCCTAAGAATACAAGTCATAAATAAATGACTATAATTCATTTTAAAAACATTATTATTCAAGTTAATTCATTCAACAAGGATATTTTTTAATAATATTTCATTTTTATCCTTGTCTCCTTCCTTAATGTGTGGTAATTTTGTCTTCAGTTAATCTCGATGGCCATCTATGATTATCGACATCGACCCAGGTCGATAAGTCTTAACCTTATGAGTAGACTATAAAGGAATAACCCTCTTAGAAGGGATTTCTCCCTCCGCCTCGTAAAAAGTAAATGGAGAGACCAAAGCGGAGAGAATCGGGATGTCTAGACCACATAACGATGATGTCTGTGAACATCACAGGTTGTCACTATCTGAACTACGTAAAATTGAAAAGTACAAGGAGGTGACCGACGAAGAAGGTGAAGCTATCATAGATGATGCAATCACCTTAGCCAGAATGATTCTGGATATTTTAGATTAATATTTTAACATTAATAGAATGGATTTAAAAGAATTTGATAAGTACATAAAATCAGATAAAGCTGAAGCAAACAGCAATAAAGAAATTTGGATGTATACCAGAGTTAGTAGTAAAGAACAATTTACCAACTATAGTATTGAAGACCAAATTAGAAGTATAAAAGAGTACGCTAAACAACATGGATTTGTTATTACACAACAGCATGGGGGAACTTATGAAAGCGCAAAAGGAGACCATTTGACTCGTAAAGAATTTATGATTCTATACAACAACGTCTTGGTTGCAAAACACAAGCCATTTGGTATAGCCATAAAGTTCTTAAGTCGGTTCTCCCGCTCAGGAGGTAGCGCAATAGGATTGGTAGAAGAATTGGTTACCAAGATGGGAGTTCATCTTATAGAAACCAGTTCAGGGCTCACAACAGAAAACGAAAGAGACCGCATAACAATCTATGATAAACTGCTGGAAAGTCGTAAAGAAAATATCCAGCGGCTAGAACGGACTTTACCTGCCATGAAAGATTTCTTAGCAGAAGGTAAGTGGTTAGGCAAACCCCCTCGTGGTTATACGATGTATGGTAAACGTGTCACGAACGCTAATAATCGCAGATACGATGGGCAGAAAATAGAAATAAATGAAGAAGGAGAAATTCTGAAAAAAGCCTGGAACTGGAAAGCCGAAGGAATGGCTGACGTGGATATCCGATATAAATTACTAGATAAATATCACTTTAAAATCAGTAAACAGAACATATCTGCCATGTGGAGAAAACCTTTTTACGTCGGTATTCTCACACATAAAATGCTTGGCAAATCGGTGAAAGGAAACTGGCCACCACTAATTTCAATGAAAATTTGGGATAAGGTTCAGGACCGATTAGATTCTTCTACCCGTAAAGCTGGCTATGAAAAGGCCCCAGTGAATGAACATAGGCCATTGACAGGCTTCATTTACTGCTCAGAATGTGGTGCTCCAATAACAAGTTACATTGCTAAAAAAAAGCAGGTCCACTACTATAAATGCCAGCACGGTGCAGGTGGCAATATGAATGCCTATACCACCCCAAGAAGTTTAAAACCTGGAGTTAATGATTCTTTCATTGATTTTCTAGCCAATTTAGAGCTGGATGAATATGATAGAGAGCTCCTAAGCAATCAAATACTGGAGCTAACACATGAACATCAATTGGAGAAAAAAGCGTCCTCAGAATCCTTAAAAAAGGAGCTAATAAAACTTCAAAATAAGTTAGATAAAGTAAATGATAAATTCTTCATGAGTGATAGTGCCGATGAAACAGCTTACAACAGGGTAAAGCGAAAATTGGAGAATGAAATAAAATCGGTTGAAGAGAAACTGGAAGATGCACCACAAAATTTATCGAACCAGGAAAATTTGCTAATAAAAGCTTTGAACTTCTGCCAAAGCATGAGTAATCATTGGGCTTCAGGAGATATTCATCAAAAAATTAAAATCCAAAAGACTCTATTTCCTGAAGGTTTGGTGATAAATCCAGAAACAAGGCAATATCGAACCAATAAAATGAATAGGTTAATCTCTGTTATTGCAGAAATAGCACGGGATGACAAAGACTCTAAAAACAAGAAAACCACCCGAAGGGGTGGTTTGTCTTCTATAGTAGCGGGAACTGGACTCGAACCAGTGACCTTCGGGTTATGAGCCCGACGAGCTACCTACTGCTCTATCCCGCGATATTGGACTGCAAATATACAACCGATTTCTACTTTACCAAAGAAAAAAATAAAAAATTATTCAGAGATCCAGGCAAGGGCTGTCAACCGCTCCTCATTTGTAAAACTTTTGATATCAGTAGGCATAATAAGGTCTTTGATAAACATGCTGTTCCTCAGCCAATCAAGGTCTGATACCACTGCAATCTTCCTGAAACTTCTCGTGTGGTTCAGGTTAAAAGTCATTTGTTCTAAAAAAGCTTTAAAACCTAATTTGCTACCTCTCTTGATCTCAAAAAAGATACTAATCTCCTCATGAACTTCTATTTTATCCAGAATTTTAGCCTGCACATTTTCAATAAGCTCCTCATCCAGATCCGTATCTATTATTATTCCCACTACATTTTCAGCTAATTCAAAAGTTGATACCATACAATTCAAAAGGATTTTATTCTCTAATTTAGTGAAAATCTCCTAAGAAAAAAGGGAAATCATATATAACAACCTGATTATCTATTGCTCTATACTACTGACTTCAAATTCCTGCAGCTCGCCTGACTGGAATCTCACAGATATCTCTATAGGATTGCAACAAATCTCACAATCTTCAATATACCGCTGCCTCTTTACAGAAGTATCCAGCAACATAGAGATCTCTTCCCAACAGTAGGGGCATTGAAAGAAATGTTCATACATGGCTAACTTACCTTTTCAAGCTCTTCCTGTACCTGCTCCCACTCCTTCATGGCTTTTTCAAGCTCCTTCTTTTTAAACTGGTAATTCTTGAAAAAATCGGGACGCGCCATGGCCTTCTCATAGTTGTTAGCCAGTTCAAGGTCCTTCTCCTTTATTTCCCTTTCAAGTTTGGTGATCTTAGCTTCTATATTGCTTAGCTTGTTATTAAGGGATTTTAGCTTTTTTTGATTCTGGTAAGAGTCTTTATTGCTGCTTTCTTTTGGTGCCTGTTTTTGTACATCGCGTTTCTCCACCTCACGCATATCTACCAACTTTCGCTGCTCCAGGTAGTAATCTATATCTCCCAGGTACTGTTTTATTTTATGATCTTTAAATTCATAAACTTTATTGGTGAGCCCCTGAAGAAAATCCCTGTCGTGAGACACCAGGATCAATGTACCTTCAAAGCTCTTTAGAGCGTCTTTTAAAACGTTCTTGGATTTAATATCAAGGTGGTTGGTAGGCTCATCCATTACCAGCACATTAAAAGGTTGTAGCAACATTTTGGCCAGAGCCAAACGGTTTCTCTCGCCTCCCGAAAGCACTCTTACATATTTATCGACTTCATCGCCCCGAAAAAGAAAAGACCCAAGTATATCCCTCACCTTTGACCTGTTCTTCTCGTTGGCCGCATCTATCATAGTATCCAGAACAGTCTTTGAACCGTCTAAATACTCTGCCTGATTTTGAGCAAAATATCCTATTTGTACGTTATGCCCCAGTTTAAGCTCGCCTTTATAGTCCAGCTCGCCCACAATGATCTTTGCCAGCGTAGATTTACCCTGCCCGTTTTGCCCTACAAATGCAGTTTTTGAATCACGTTCAATCAAGAGGTCAATATCCTTCAGCACATTTTTATGCCCGTAACTTTTAGTGATATGATCAGCTTCAATAACCACCTTACCCGGCACCACAGAAACCGGAAACTTCAAATTCATTACCGAATTATCGTCCTCATCTACTTCAATACGGTCTACTTTGTCAAGCTTTTTAATGAGAGATTGTGCCATACTTGCTTTTGAAGCTTTGGCCCTGAATTTCTCAATCAGCTTTTCGGTCTGCTGAATTTGTTTCTCCTGGTTCTTTTGAGAAGCCAGCTGCTGCTCCCTCAATTCCTTCCGAAGAACAAGGTATTTTGAATATGGTTTATTAAAGTCGTAAATCCTTCCAAGGGAGATCTCAATGGTTCTGTTGGTCACATTGTCGAGAAACATCTTATCGTGAGACACGATCACCACAGCTCCGGGATAGTTGTTAAGAAACCCTTCCAGCCAGATAATAGATTCAATATCCAGGTGGTTGGTAGGCTCATCCAATAGAAGAATATCGTTTTGCTGAAGCAGCAGTTTTGCCAGCTCAATCCGCATTCTCCATCCTCCCGAGAAGGTATCGGTAAGTTTGTTAAAATCATCACGTTTAAAACCGAGCCCCTGAAGAATACGCTCTGTCTCCCCCTGGTAGTTGTAACCCCCGTGAATCTCGTATTGATGCTGCACATCATTGAGATCTACCATTAGTTGATGGTACTCCTCACTTTCATAATCGGTACGCTCAGCAAGCTGGGTGTTGATCTCTTCGAGCTGTTTCTCCTGCTTCTTGATCTCTTCAAAAGCTTCATAAGACTCTTCAAGAACCGTACGCCCTTCTACAAAGTCTATATCCTGCTTAAGAAAACCTATTTTTAAATCCTTGTCAGATGCAATTTGGCCCGTATCGGGTTCCATTTCGCCCGAGAGGATCTTGAGCATGGTAGATTTTCCGGCCCCGTTTTTACCTATTAGCCCCACTCTGTCACCGCCACCAAGCCTAAAGGTGATCTCTTCAAACAAATATTCTCCGCCAAAGGAGACCGATAAATTATGTATATTCAACATTCCTCTTCAAAATTTCTGCAAAGATGCTCATTTTTTCAGGGTAAAAAAATAGGCTGCAGATTGATATAGCTAATTAAAAACCAGTTAGGCTCAAAAGTTTTGCCATTATTACTTCGGAAGAAGGCTTTCACACACCCTATTTTCATTCTGCGGAAAACCTTCCTGAAGACTTATTCTTTAGCCGAAAGATCCGTAAATTTGTAACTCTTACCGAAGCTTATGAACTCATTAAAAGGAAATAAACTGTACAGCATTTTCACAGGTACCTGCCCCGTTTGCCAGGAAGAGAGTATGTATAAGGAAGATAACCCTTACAAGATCTCAAAGCTGTTTGCCATGCACGATCGCTGTTCAAACTGTGGCACCAAATATAAAATGGAACCTTCTTTTTTCTTTGGCGCCATGTACGTGAGCTATGCGGTGGGAATCGCCTTCGCCACCGCCGCTTTTGTGATTTCTTACTTCTTTTTAAGCCTGCCCCTGCTGCCCACCTTTATCATTATTGTGGCTACGCTGATCATATTCCTGCCGGTCATAGTGCGATGGAGTAGAAATATCTGGGTCAATTTCTTTTTTAGTTACGATCCAAAAAAGGCAAAAAGCTAAGCTTTTTTATACCACTTTCGGGTAAACCTGGAGATGTCAATCTCTGGATCCAGTTCTTTACCTTCCTCAATGAAATCTATAAGTTCTTCAGAAATTGATGGAGCTATTAAGATTCCGCGGCTTCCAAAACCATTGCATGTATAGAGATTTTTGTGGTCCGGGTGCTGCCCCACCATGGGTCTGCGGTCTATCGTAGAAGGTCGCAAGCCCGCAACCTGATCTACCACTTCAAAATCGGTTTTAATGAGATCCTTCAGTTTTTCAACCAGCTCTTCCCTGGCGGCCTGTGTAGGTTCGGGAGTTTTATCGGTATTGCTGTAGGTTGCCCCCACGGCGTAGTGATCTCCTCCTGCCGGAAAAATAAAGATCGAAGATTTTACGCCTACTTCCAGGTCGAGCCCGGGTGCTTTTATAATGATATATTCCCCTTTATTTCCTCTTAACGGAAGATAACTGAAATAGGAATTCTTCTGAATCCCAAAACCTTCGCAAAAAATGACTTTTTTGGCACCTATGTTTTTGTACTGCACACCCGAAGTGGTTAATTGCAGTGCATCATGATCAAAAGTTTCCTGTACAAGCCAGCCCTTCTCCTGAAGGTGTTCAGAATAGGATTCCAGAAGGTAACGCGGATCAATTCGGGAGGTTTTCAATACTTTTCCGAAAGAAAATTTCCCCGGAATATGTTTATTGACCGAAGCAACAAGTTTTGTATCGAGAAAAGGAGCGATTTTAGGCTTATCGGCTGCTGCAAACCAGTTGTTCTGCTCTTCTATAGATGAAAACCGCCTGTAGACCTCCAGAGGGCCTAAAAAGGTCTTTTTGAGGTGCGCTTCCATATCTTTATAGAACGTGTATGCTTTTTCCAGTTGCTCATCGGCCTTCCAGGCCAGGGTGAAGCGCTTCAGGATAACAGGATTCATGAATCCGCCGGCCACTTTTGAGGCTTCCTGGCTGTCATCATCAAAAACAACAAAGGATTTTCCGGCTTTTTCGAGCCTGTATGCAAGGCAGGTTCCACTAAGGCCTGCCCCAACAATAATATAGTCTTTCATGTTACAAAATTAGATATAAAAAAACGCCTTTTCGGGGAAGAAAAGGCGTTATAAATTCATTCATGCGAACAGTTTAGTAATTCCACATATCCTGTTCAAAATTCCTTATTTGCTCCTTGATCCTTTCAGACTCCAGTAGCTGCATAAAGGCATTGTTACTTATATAATCATCAACCTGGCGGTTGCCTTGTACATTATCTTCAGCATAAATCACCGCATTGAACCTTCGAGCGTTGAGCAAGTGATCAAAGGATACCGGATTTGAGGTATTATCGGGGTTATAAGCATAAGCATCGTTCAACACTTCTCTTGCCCCGGGAAACCATACCCAAAAAAGCTCTACCAATGCAGATGCACCTCCCTCATCAATAAAGTTTACATCAGGTGCAACCGGTGCAATGGCCAAAAGCCTGTACTTAAGCTCTGCCTGGCGCTTGTCAAAATACCAGTACCCGCGAATGTGATATTCAGCAATATCGGCTGAAGAAATATCTCTTCGGCTTATAAATTGTGGATCAATCTCTTCCCCGGCATTGTATTGCTCGATACCAAGATCGGTTGTATCAACTTTAGACAACGCCGCCTGTATGTCATTCAGGGTACGCTTATCATTAAAGTAAGAGTCGGCATAGATATTTTTAATCTTTCCGCTTTTAATACCGGCTACCAACACGTCGTAAAGAGAGCGTCTTGAACCCCCAATCTGGTTAGTATCTATAGGATAATACAAAGGGAAATTCACTCTTTCATCGAGATCTATGATCTCCCAGGTGGTTTTTGCCCAAAGTACATCCCTGTCATCAACATATCCATACTCCAAAGGATCGTTCTTTCCATAGGTAAGCTCTGCCTTGGTAGGGCCTCCTATTTCGTCGGGACTTTTGGCATTAAGAAGATTACTTTGGCCAAAAGAGGTCACCGAAACGAGCAATCCACATAATCCTAACAATAATTGGTTCCAGTTCATGTTCTAATGATTTAATTTGTTAATTCAACCAGTACCGGAGATACTTGTTTTAGCTTATACCCTGAGCTTCCGGCAAGTTGAGCTTCCACATCAAAGATCTGGATAGTCTCGCCTCTGCCTGCTCTTCTTAGCGCTCCAATAGCACTCTGGTCAAGCTTTTGTCCTCTCACCTGAATAGTTGGCTGACCCGGTACACGGAATTTGAATCCGGTTACCCTTAGATCAACATCAAATTCAAAATCGGGCAGAGCTGCTCCAATGGTTGAAATTTCAAGGTTTTGACGCTGCATTCTTACTGTTCCGTCTTCCCCTCTTACAGTTCCAACAGGTCTTGGTATATCGCGTACTCTAAATGTTTTGCTGTCGCTTACTTTTTCTCCTCCCGGAAGTTCACCACTTACATTAATGGTCACTTCACGAGCCTGGAGCGTAGTAACGTCCATAATGTAATTACCGGCTCCACCTGTAGACCTTAGCCCCGGTGCATTAGCCGATACGTTACCCACTCCTGGTATAGAGATGGTCATAGGGTTTGCAACCCCACGGTAAACCACGTTCATCTTATCGGCAGAAATTACTGCGGAATTAGGTTTTGGAATAACACTATATGAGCTGGTCACCGGAATTTCTACAATAGAATCCCCTTCTTTAAACTGAAGTTGCCCGGTAATTTTTTGCTCACCTACATTCCCGGCTGGGAATTTAAGCTGCACCTGGCCGGCTTGTGTAGAAGCCACTTTGTTACCGTTGATCACAACATTCTCAAAACGCAAAGAGGGATCTACTCTTCCTAAAACCACTTTTCCGGAGAACTGCTCTCCACTAAAGAATGCCGTTTTGTCGGGAATAACTATAGCTTCATAGTTAGTCAAAGAAACATCACTTTGAAGCTGGCCCGAAAGCATAGCTGAAAGCGCATCATTCTCTGCCGACTTTGCATCGCCTTGCATTTGAGTAAGCTTTGTAATAGATGCAATTAGCGGAAATCCTTCAAAGTTATAAGATAACCATGGGCGTTTCACACCTTCACCATCTACAACAGGCTCTGTGCTAAATTCTCTTCTAACTTCAGCAGCTATTTGAGAAAAATCTTCTCCTAATACATTTGCAACACCTTCACGGTATTTCTCTATTTCGGCAAGAAATTCCTTTCCTGCTTCACTTGGCTGCCCGCTTGAGAAAAGATATTCATCAAGTTTTGCAGACTGATCCATTGCCTCATAGTCTTCACGCTCATCTCCTTCAATATCTTCAAGCGCTTTTTCCTTGAGGTTATCAATGTATGTGGTAAAGTTACCAGTTAAGGTATGAATTTGTTCCGCCTTTTCCTGCAACGGAACATACTTGGCCGGTTGTTCTTGAGCTTTTGTTGCCAATCCTGCAATTGCAGCGGCATTTCTTTCAGTAACAGAGGCATTTGATTCGGCTAAACTTTCGTTAATCATTCCAAAGGCAGTAAGTACTTCTTTGGACATATTTAGAGCCATCATTGCGATGAAAACCAGATACATCAGGTTAATCATCTTCTGTCTTGGGGTTTGTTTTCCAGACGCCATTCTCTAATTTTAGTTTGTTCTTTTAATTTTTTTTAGGGCAAAAAGCTTCCTGTTAAGCCTTGACGTGCATAGCAGAAAGCATTCCTCCGTAAACATTGTTTAGAGAAGAAAGGTTGGTAGCCAAAGACTCCATTTGCTTATTTAACCTGTCAGCGTTTTCGGCTACTGCATCATTCACTTCTGCCTGGCGTGAAGCAGACTCTACCTGTACTTTATAAATATTGTTCAATGACTCCAGTTGATTTGCAGCCAGGCTCATTTCTTCGCTGTACTTCTTTTGAGAAGCCATGGCATCTACTGTAGGAGTAATATTTTTTGCGGCACCTTCAAAGTTTCTAATACTATCCCCAAGGCTGCTCATCAAATTGGCATCGATCTTAGCCTCACGTAAAATATTGTCAAGTTTTTTAGATAACATCCCTTCAGTCTCTTCGTTGCTCACCAATGCCTGGTTATTTCGGGTTGCCGGTGTACCACCAGCCAGTTCGGGATAAACCAGAGACCAGTCTACTTCGTCATCTACCGGTTCAAATGCAGAAACAGCAAAAACAATTGCTTCTACAATAAGACCAATGATAAGCATTAAGTTACCAAAAGGCCAGTGCATGATTTTAAATAGTGCCCCGAGAATAACTACAGAAGCACCCAGACCATACACCATATTCATTAATTTCTTACTCGACTTTGATTGTGCCATGATAAATAAAAATTTAGTTCTTTTTTAATAGGTTATTTGTGAAATAGGGATTTTTATCTTGTTTGATTCAGGGTAAGATCTGTACCCAAATAATCCTGTACCGTTCTAAAGCCGATGTAACTACGGGCAGAATCTGCGTATTCATAGTCACGGGAACTCACCTGAAGAAAATAAGCTACATCTTTCCATGATCCTCCACGAACTACTTTCTTCATGTTAGACTCATCATTAACCGACGGGTTCATAGATGAAGAATACTCATAAGATGCAGGATCATACGATGAGAAAACCCACTCGGCAACATTACCAGCCATATTATACAATCCGTAATCATTAGGCTCATAAGATTTAGCCTCAACGGTGTACAAAGCCTGATCGGCTGCATAATCTCCTCTTAATGGTTTAAAGTTAGCCATAAAACAACCGCGGTCGTTCTTGGTATAAGGCCCACCCCACGGATAAGTAGCAGACTCAAGGCCACCCCGGGCTGCATATTCCCATTCGGCCTCTGTAGGTAAACGATAAGAGTTCACATTGTGCTCTCCTTTTGATTTCCTGTAAGAGTTGTGATACAGGGTTCTCCATTGTGCAAAAGCACGTGCCTGTTTCCAGGAAACCCCCACCACAGGATAATCGCTATAAGCATCATGCCAAAAATAATCGTTGTGCATGGGCTCATTATAGGAATAGTTAAAATCTTTGATCCAAACAGTAGTATCTGGATAGATTTGAATTTCTTCAGTTTCAATAAAATCGGCACGCTTACCCGGCTCTGCTCTTGCTGCCGAACTTACGTCCATCCAGGTGTAGCGAAATTTAAGATGATTCACATCAAAAGAACGCTGGCCATTGTATGCTTCTTCGATAGGAATATATAGGGTGTCCATCACCTCAGCATAATATTCATCGGGGTAGTCTCTGGTATCCCAAATAAGATCTACATCCTTATTGATCTTTCTGCCTTCATAATCTCCAAGACTGTAGTAGTTATTATACATGTACTGTTCATAGGGAGTCATATCGGCCTCCTCGCTATCGGCAAAAGCAAATTCACCAATCCCTCCTGTACCGGGGGTTTCACCAATCTCTTCGGCAAAAATGGCAAGTTTCATTCTGGTAACCGAATCTTTTACCCAATTCACAAACTGGCGGTATTCCGCATTGGTAATTTCGGTTTCATCCATATAAAAAGAACGAACAGTAACAGTTTTTGGCGGAGCATTGTTCAATCCGGCAATATCATCATCACTTTTACCCATGATGAATGCACCACCAGGAATTAACGTCATCCCCAACGGTTTTTCGGGATGCCATTTCTTTCCCTGCGCACCAACCAATTGCCCTTGATCACTGCGACCACACGAGGCCAAAACAGAAATTACAGCAATAAGCGAAAAAAATTTCCTCATAATATCTCTCAAAGTTAGGACATAATAGCTCCAAGGCAGTAAACCTATTTATTTATTTTCTAATAAACAATTTATTTAGTTAAAATGCAGAAGCTACAAATGTTTATATCATTTAAATTTCGTTTTTCCTTTTTGTTTTATACCACCTCTCGGGGATGATTTGATTACAGGCGTCGAGGTAATCTCCTTGCGTGCAAGGTAATAACGTATGCCTCTTAAGTTTATTATTTGCAGGTGAAATAAATGGAATTTCTATCCACCAGCGACCGCTTACCGGACTCTTATAAAAAACCAGGATCTCATCGTCAATTGGAACCTGGTATCTTATAAACTCCTTTTTAGAGGAAATAGTATTTTCATTTTTCCTAAAATTCACCCCCTCAATAAAATACCACAGTATTTGAGCCACCAACATGTTTGAAGCAGGAAAATTAAGCTGGGAAGTATATTCAAATATACCAAATGAAGACACTTTATCACTAATGCCTGCATACCGCGCCAAAGCACAAATCTCTTTCCCGTCAAAACCGTTAGAAGATCGAAGCCTGTAGTTACCAAGCGCACCTGCACTAATCGCACCCAAATCAAGCCCCACCAGGTTGGCGTCTCGCATCACCGGCTCAATTGCAGTAATATCAGCCGACACTTCCCCCAGTCTTATTGCATCAAAGAATAACCTCTCCATCAACTCAATCTCATCCTGCGAATTGAAGTAAGTTTGATAACCCAGGTTAGAATAATTGAAGAGATTGTAGGGTTTAGTCACTACCATCTTCCCTACATAAGAATGGTTACTTATTGGTTTATCGGCATCTCCAAGGTCAAACCTGGAATCGATGTTCACCAGGTTCACCATCTGCTCCACCCCGTCATAAGCCCGGTACTGCGCATAAAGCAGATCTTGGCTTCCTCCAAGAAGCACCGGAATAATGCCATTTTTAAGACAGTAGTTCACCACAGATTGAACTGCAAAAAAAGTATCTTCTTCAGAATCCCCTTTTTGGATATCCCCTAAATCGGCCACTGGCAGATTCCAGTTACCCGCGTATAAATTGTAAAACTCTCTTCTAACATTATCAAAATCAAACGGCTCACCGGTAGGGTCTTCATCCAAACGATCTTCCAGGACTCCAAAAAAGGCAATTTTAATGCCCTCAAGGTCAGGAAAAGCTTTATTTTCAAGATGAATCCGAATGGATGCCCCCAAACTGTTACCCGCAGTTACGAGCTCCTCCTTCACCGGCGTAAGAAAATCGAATTCCATAAATTACTTCTTTTTGGAGACAGTTTTTTTACTGGTGGTTTTCTTAGCTGCAGTCTTTTTAGTGCCGGTAGACTTTTTAGCAGTTTTCTTTTTAGGAGCTTTTTTCTCCAGTATACCCTTTACCTCTTCAAGCGTTAATTTTGTTGCATCTACAGTCTTGGGCAGCTCAATTTTAGTCTTTCCTTTCACAATATTAGAACGCCCCCATCTTGCCTTTTCTACCTTTATTCCTTCATCTTCCCAATTGTGAATCACCTTCTCCCGCTCTTTCCTGATCTTATCTTCAATAAGTTCCTCTATATCTTCTGCGGAAAGATTATCAAAATCGTATTTTTTATTCACGTTGATGAACATATCGTTCCACTTAAGGAAAGGTCCAAAACGCCCCACTCCTTTTTGCACGGGCAGGTCTTTATATTCATAGATAGGCGCATCGGCCTTTTCTTTTTCTTTGATCAATTCCAGCGCCCGCTCCATGGTTACCTCAATAGGATCTTCCCCTTTCTCAAGAGAGACGAATTTTTTCCCATATCGCACATAAGGTCCAAAGCGACCGTTATTTACCTCCACTTTTTCTCCTTCATATTCCCCAAGTTCCTTCGGAAGCTTAAACAATTCCATCGCCTCTTCAAAAGTGACAGAATCAAGGGTTTGATCTGGTGAAAGACTGGCAAATTTCGGTTTCTCCTCATCTTCAACAGAACCCATTTGCACCATAGGTCCAAATTTACCGAGTCGAACGCTTACCGGCTTTCCTGTAACAGGATCTTCCCCCAAAATTCTTTCGCCCACTTCCCTTTCGGCATTTTGGGCAACGTCAAGCACATTAGGATGAAAATCGCTGTAGAAGTCTTTCATCATCTTGGTCCACTCCTCATTCCCTTCAGCTATATCATCAAAATCCTGCTCTACCTTGGCGGTGAAATTGTAATCCAGAATGCTTGAAAAATGAGTGACAAGAAAATCGTTCACTACCATCCCAACATCGGTTGGCACCAGTTTTCCTTTATCACTACCTACAGTTTCTGTAAGCTTCTTTTCGTTTATTTTTTCAGCCTTTAGAGTAAACTGCACATAATCACGCTCTACTCCGTCAACCGATCCTTTCTCGATATAATTCCGGTTTTGAATGGTAGAAATTGTAGGTGCGTAGGTAGACGGGCGTCCAATTCCCAGCTCTTCCAGTTTCTTTACCAATGAAGCTTCAGTATAGCGGTAAGGTGGCCGCGTAAACCTTTCGGTGGCCGTGATATAGTTATTTTTCAGATTTTCGTTTACCCTTAATGCAGGTAGCATTCCTTCCTGTTCTTGCAATTCTTCATCCTCTTCGTCGCGACCTTCCAGATAAACTTTCAGGAACCCGTCAAATTTTAGAACTTCTCCATTGGCAGTGAACTGCTTATCGTGTTTATCGGCTTCAATCTTTACATTAGTTCTCTCCAGTTCGGCTTCACTCATTTGGGAAGCTATGGCACGTTTCCAGATCAATTCATACAGGCGCTGTTCATCGCGATCGGCCTGTACGCTGTGTGCTGCAAAATTTGTTGGTCGTATTGCCTCGTGAGCTTCCTGCGCCCCTTTGGTCTTTCCTTTAAACTGGCGTGTCTTACTGTACTTTTCACCATAGGCGTCTAAAATCTCTTTTTTAGCACCTTTTCTTGCATCATCAGAAAGATTTACGCTATCGGTTCTCATATAAGTAATATGCCCCGCCTCATAGAGACGCTGCGCCATGGTCATGGTCTTACTTACTGAAAAATATAATTTACGGGCAGCTTCCTGCTGAAGTGTTGACGTTGTAAATGGTGGTGCAGGTGATTTTTTAGCAGGTTTGGTCGTAAGATCGGCCACCTTAAAATTAGCTCCCAGATTGTCTGAAAGAAACTGCTCAGCTTCAGCCTTGGTATCAAAATTTTTGGGGAGTTTGGCTTTGAAAGATTTGCCATCTTCGTTGGTGAATTCGGCATCTATTCTAAAAGAAGCTTCAGGAATAAAACCCTGAATTTCCCGCTCTCTCTCTACAATTAACCTCACCGAAACACTTTGCACCCTTCCTGCTGAAAGACCTCCTTTTACTTTTCTCCAAAGCACCGGCGAGAGCTCATAACCCACAAGCCTGTCAAGAACCCTGCGCGCCTGCTGGGCATTTACAAGGTTATAATTGATCCCTCTAGGGTTTTCAATAGCTTTTAGAATAGCCGATTTTGTGATCTCGTGAAAAACGATCCTTTTGGTTTTGGCTTTATCAAGATCCAGCTCCTCGGCCAGGTGCCATGCAATAGCTTCTCCCTCCCGGTCCTCATCACTCGCCAGCCATACCATATCTGCACTCTTTGCTAAGCTCTTAAGTTTCTTAACAACGTCTTTCTTATCTTTAGATACTATATATTTAGGAGTAAAATCACCCTCGGTATCCACACCCAGCTCTTTGGAAGGCAAGTCGGCAATATGACCAAAACTCGAGGCAACAGTGTAATCTTTTCCAAGAAATTTTTCGATGGTTTTAGCCTTTGCGGGGGACTCTACAATCACTAAATTCTTTGCCATAGTATCTTTTTTTGTTTTGCAAAAGTATGGGAATTTTTAAATATGACTGCAAACCGGAAATTTTTATCGCCCAAACCTGCCCTAAAAGAACAATTTGGCAATTAACTTAAAATGTACAACCCACCTTCGGCTGTAATATATTCTGAATGTTACAGGAAGAAACTTAAACTTCAGTCATATTATATAGAGATCATGTAAAACTGAAAAATACCTTTCAAAAATGCCATTTTTGAAGCTTCAGTATTTGAGTGTACCTTTTAGCTCTACTTCTTCCGAAGAAGCCTTCCAGATTTTCCTCCTGTCACTTTGTCACATACCAACTAAAACTGTATCTTTGCCCGTTCAATTGCCTCATGGCATTTTTTTGAATTATGGAGAAGATTATAGACGAAAAGCAGCAGGGAAATACATTGGTAATGGAGCCCAAAACGGGTAACGGGAAAAAGCTGATGATTGAGAGCTACGGCTGCCAAATGAACTTTAGCGACAGTGAGATCGTAGCATCCATTCTTGCTAAAGAAGGCTTTGACACTACTCAAAATCTCGAGGAAGCCGACCTGGTTCTTATTAACACCTGCTCAATTAGAGATAAAGCAGAACAAACAGTACGCAAGCGACTTGAAAAATACAATGCGGTAAAAAAGATCAACCCGGGGATGAAGGTGGGCGTGCTTGGCTGCATGGCCGAACGCCTTAAAGCCCAGTTCCTGGAAGAAGAAAAGATTGTTGACCTTGTGGTGGGGCCCGATGCCTACAAAGACCTGCCAAACCTAATCAATGAAGTTGAGGAAGGTCGCAATGCGGTGAATGTGATCCTCTCTAAAGATGAAACTTATGGAGATATTTCTCCCGTGCGACTTCAGAGCAACGGCGTTTCGGCCTTTGTTTCTATCACGCGGGGCTGCGACAATATGTGTACGTTTTGTGTAGTACCGTTTACCCGCGGAAGAGAACGCAGCCGTGACCCGCAAAGTATTCTGGAAGAGGTGAATGACCTTGCTGAAAAAGGCTTTAAGGAAATCACACTTTTGGGACAGAACGTTGACAGCTATTTATGGTATGGCGGCGGACTCAAAAAGGACTTTAAAAATGCTTCGGAAATGCAAAAGGCTACCGCTACCAATTTCGCTGCCCTTTTAAGGATGGTGGCCGAAGCACATCCAAAAATGAGGATTAGGTTCTCTACTTCAAATCCGCAGGATATGACGCTTGATGTGATTGAAGCTATGGCGAAATACCCGAATATTTGCAAATACATCCACCTGCCGGTTCAAAGCGGTAGCGACAGGATTCTCAAAGCCATGAACAGGCTGCACACCCGCGAAGAATACTTTGAGTTAATTGACAACATTAGGAAACTAATGCCCGATTGTGCTATCTCCCAGGATATGATCACCGGATTCCCTACAGAAACTGAAGAAGATCACAAGGATACACTATCTCTTATGGAATATGTGAAATATGACTTCGGATTCATGTTCGCTTATTCTGAAAGACCCGGAACCATGGCAGCCAGGAAACTGGAAGACGATATTCCTGAAGAGGTTAAGAAAAGAAGACTTACAGAAATTGTAAACCTGCAACAACAACACAGCCACTTTAGAACCCGCCAGTTTGTTGGCAAAACAGTAGAGGTGTTGATAGAAAAAGAATCTAAAAAATCTGATGCTCACTGGAGTGGCAGAACCACACAAAACACAGTGGCAGTTTTCCCAAAAGAGCAGTATAAGATTGGAGATTTTGTAAACGTGAAGATAAACGACTGTACCAGCGCCACCTTAATAGGAGAAGCGGTTGGGTATAGCGAGAATAATTAAGCCCCCTGCCCCCGAAGGGGGTGTAGGAGAGGTCTTAAAGATTTCTTTTTTTAAACTAATTGAAATGAAGAGCATACCAGAATCAGGTTCAATTAAACAAACAAATACCCCCATTGGGGGCTAGGGGGCATGGAAAGTATTCAGGCAATAAAACAGCGTTTCGGCATTTTAGGAAACGACCAGAAATTAAACAGGGCAGTAGAAAAAGCCATGCAGGTGGCGCCAACAGACATTTCTGTACTGGTAACCGGGGAAAGCGGAGTGGGAAAGGAAAGTATCCCCAAGATCATCCATGCGCTCTCTCACCGCAAACACGGCAAATATATTGCCGTAAACTGTGGTGCCATCCCAGAAGGTACTATTGACAGCGAACTCTTTGGGCATGAAAAAGGAGCTTTTACAGGTGCCACTCAAACGCGAAGCGGATATTTTGAAGTGGCCGACGGCGGAACTATTTTCCTGGATGAAGTTGGTGAACTACCACTAACCACGCAGGTACGGCTTCTGCGTGTGCTCGAAAATGGCGAATTCATCAAGGTAGGATCTTCAAAAGTGCAAAAGACCAATGTACGTATTGTCGCTGCCACCAACCTCAATATGGCCGATGCTATTAAAAAAGAAAAATTCAGGGAAGACCTTTACTACAGGTTAAGTACCGTAGAGATCTACCTGCCACCGTTGCGCGAACGCAAAGAAGACATCCACCTGCTCTTCAGGAAATTTGCAGCCGATTTTGCTTTGAAGTACAAAATGCCCACCATTCGGCTTGAAGACGATGCCATTAGCCTGCTGCAAAAGTATTCGTGGAATGGAAACGTGAGGCAGCTAAGAAACCTCGCCGAGCAAATTTCAGTTTTAGAACAGGAAAGAAGTATAGACGCCCAAAAATTAAAAGAATATCTTCCCGGTTACGGCAGCAACCTACCGGCAGTAATTGAAGAAAAGAAGAAAGAAAGCGACTTTAGCAATGAGCGGGAAATTCTCTACAAAGTGCTTTTTGACATGAAAAGCGATCTTAATGACCTCAAAAAGCTCACGTTAGAGCTTATGGAAAATGACAGTCATAAGAATGTGAAAGAAGAAAACGAAGGCCTAATCAACAAAATCTACGGAAATAATGACGAAGAAGACGTTATTCCCGAAGAAATAACCGACGAGGAACTCGAAGTACTCCAAATTCCGCAGCAAAATCCTTCAGATAAACAGGATAAATATTACTTTGCCGAAGAAATCGAGGAAGAAGAGACACTTTCCCTTCAGGATAAAGAGCTAGAACTCATCAAGAAATCCCTGGAGCGCCACAACGGAAAACGAAAGGCAGCCGCCGAAGAACTGGGAATAAGTGAACGCACCCTGTACAGAAAGATCAAACAATACGACCTCTAAAAAAGCCATTTTTGACACCCCATAGTTTATGAAAAAAATACAGTTGTTGCTTCTTTTAATGCTTTCCTTCAGCCTGTCATCCTGTGGCATTTATTCATTTTCGGGAGCCGATGTGGGGAATGCGCAAACCTTTCAGGTTAATTATTTTCAGAACGCCGCAGCAATTGTGGAGCCGGGTATTGACCGTACATTCACGCTTCAGCTTCAGGATCTTATTCAGAGTCAGACGAATTTGAGCCTCACCAATGAAAATGGAGACCTGGTCTATGAAGGGGAGATTATAGATTACTATGTTGCACCCATGAGTGCCACGGCTCAAAGTACTGCCGCACAAAACCGCCTCACCATTGTGGTAAATCTTAGGTTTTATAACACCTTGGATCCCGAAAAGGATATTTTAGACAGGCGTTTCTCGTTCTACTATGATTATCCTGCCAGTGCACAACTTATTGGGCCGGTGCTGGCAACAGCACTTGAAGAGATCTTTACCCGCATCACTCAGGATATTTTTAATGCTACCTTGGCAAACTGGTAATGAAACAGGATGAAGTAATATCGATTCTTAAAGACCCTGCTGCCATTTCATTTGAGCAGACAAAAGCGCTGCACGAGATTTTGCGAAAATACCCTTACTTCCAGGCGGCCCGTGCCGTGCGACTTAAAGGATTAAAAAACGCGAACAGCCTGCACTACAACAAAGAACTTAAGGTAACTGCCGCTCACACTACAGACAGAGGAGTGCTGTTTGATTTCATTACTTCAAGGGAATTCAATCAAAATGAAATTGCCGAATCTATCAAGAAACAGGAGCAGCAACAAAAGCAACTTGAAGATAAGGCAGCAACAAAAGTTGAAAAAGAGGATGAAAACCTGACGCTTGACAAGGCACTGAAAATGAAATCTCAGGAATCTGCCCGCGTATTTGACCCGGGTTTGTTTCAGAAAAGAGAACAAACAACTCAGCCTTCAGAAGAAGAAGATACACTGGAAACAGGCAAACCCCTTTCCTTTAACCGCAGTGAAAATCACTCATTTTCAGAATGGTTAAAACTGGCTTCAGCAAAACCTGTAGAACGGGAAGAATTATCTTCGGAAGAACAGGAAGAAAAGAGCCGGAAGTTTGAACTTATTGAAGAATTCATTTCTAAAAACCCGAGGATTACCCCTTCAAAAACGGCAAAAAAAGTCAACCTTGCCGAAGACAGTCTTGCAGCGCCCGAAGCCCTTATGACAGAGACTTTAGCGCGGGTTTACCTCGAACAGAAAAACTACAAAAAAGCCATCCAGGCATATAAAATTTTAATTTTGAAAAATCCGGAAAAAAGTGGTTTCTTTGCAGACCAAATTCGGGCAATCGAAAAATTACAGGAAAATAATAGTTAAGCATAATGAGCACATTTACAATCTTTTTAACGCTAATCATTATAGTAGCGTTCTTGCTGGTAGTAGTAATCATGGTTCAAAACCCTAAAGGCGGCGGGTTATCTTCGGCTTTTGGCGGTGGCGCAAACCAGATTGGTGGAGTTCAGAAAACATCAGATTTTTTGGATAAAAGTACCTGGACGCTTGCAACCCTTCTTCTTGTGCTTATCCTGCTTTCTAATGTAACTATTATGGATGGCAACGGAGTTGGAGAATCTAAGATCATGGGTGGAGAACCTGAAGTAGAAACTAACGTTCCTGCACCTGTTGAAGCTCCTGTAACTACTCCTGCAGAGCAGAACTAGAAACGACGATATTTACACTTATACAAATGCCGGCTTATGACAAGCTGGCATTTTTTTTTTGGCTTTTGTCAGCATTTTTCAAGTGGCACAATTTTCGTCTCTTAGGCTATTCAAACAAAGAATTCATTAACTAAAATACATTTGAAAAATGGCACTAAACATTAAACCTCTTTCAGACAGAGTACTTGTTGAGCCTGCCGCAGCCGAAACTCAAACTGCATCAGGTATTTACATTCCCGAAACCGCAAAGGAGAAACCACAAAAAGGTACCGTAGTAGCCGTAGGTGGCGGTAAAAAAGACCACGACATGACCGTTAAGGTTGGTGACAGTGTACTTTATGGAAAATACGCAGGTACCGAACTCAAACTGGAAGGTAAAGATTACCTTATCATGAGAGAGGATGATATTCTTGCTATAGTATAAAACCCTGAAGTAATAGCCGCTGTTTATGGCGGTTCTTCACCTCAACTATTTTTTAGAATCAACAAACTAATTCCCGCTTAAGGGAAGAAAAAAATTAAATAAAATGGCAAAAGAAATAAAATTTGATATTGAAGCCCGCGACGGTATTAAACGCGGAGTGGATGCATTGGCTAATGCTGTAAAAGTAACTTTAGGGCCAAAAGGCCGTAACGTGATCATCAACAAATCTTTTGGAGCTCCTGTAGTGACAAAAGACGGGGTGACCGTGGCAAAAGAAATTGAACTTGAAGATGCTCTTGAAAACATGGGAGCTCAAATGGTTAAGGAAGTTGCTTCCAAAACCAATGATATCGCTGGTGACGGTACTACCACTGCAACTGTACTTGCCCAGGCTATCGTAAAAGAAGGTCTTAAGAACGTTGCTGCCGGTGCAAACCCAATGGATCTTAAACGCGGAATTGACAAGGCTGTTGAAGCTTTGACTGCCAACCTTAAAGAGCAAACTCAGCAGGTAGGTGATTCTTCAGAAAAGATCAAGCAGGTAGCTTCAATCTCTGCCAACAACGATGACCAGATTGGTGAGCTTATTGCCCAGGCCTTCGGAAAAGTTGGAAAAGAAGGAGTGATCACTGTTGAAGAAGCAAAAGGAACCGAAACTTACGTTGACGTTGTTGAAGGAATGCAGTTTGACCGCGGATACCTTTCTCCTTACTTCGTTACCAACAGCGAGAAAATGACTGCCGATCTTGAAGATCCATACATCCTTATATATGACAAGAAGATCTCTTCAATGAAAGACCTGCTTCCTGTACTTGAGCCAGTTGCTCAGTCTGGAAAGCCGCTTTTGATCATTGCTGAAGATGTAGACGGCGAAGCTCTTGCCACTCTTGTAGTGAACAAACTAAGAGGTTCCTTGAAAATTGCTGCTGTTAAAGCTCCGGGATTTGGAGACAGAAGAAAAGCAATGCTTGAAGATATCGCAATTCTTACAGGTGGTACTGTGATCTCTGAAGAAAGAGGATTCACTCTTGAGAACGCAACGCTTGATATGCTTGGTACTGCTGAAAAAGTAGCTATCGATAAAGACAACACAACTGTAGTGAACGGTGCCGGTGACAACCAGGCTATCAAAGACCGTGTGAACCAGATCAAGGCTCAGATGGAAACTACAACTTCCGATTATGACAAAGAAAAACTTCAGGAGCGTTTGGCTAAACTGGCCGGAGGTGTTGCCGTACTTTACGTAGGTGCAGCTTCAGAAGTTGAAATGAAAGAGAAGAAAGATCGTGTAGACGATGCCCTTCACGCAACCCGTGCAGCTGTAGAAGAAGGTATTGTTGCCGGTGGTGGTGTTGCTCTTGTACGCGCCAAAGCTGTGCTTGCAAACCTTGAGTCTTACAATGCCGATGAAGCTACAGGAATTCAAATTGTAGGTCGTGCTATCGAAGCTCCTCTTAGAACAATTGTTGAAAACGCAGGTGGCGAAGGCTCTGTAGTGATCAACAAGGTGCTTGAAGGAAAAGACAACTACGGTTACGATGCAAAATCTGACTCTTATGTTGACATGATGAAAGCCGGAATTATAGATCCTAAGAAAGTAACACGAGTAGCTCTTGAAAACGCTGCTTCGGTTGCCGGAATGATCCTTACTACCGAGTGTTCTTTGGTTGATATCAAAGAAGACAACGCCGGAGGCGGAATGCCACAAGGAATGGGTGGCGGTATGCCCGGAATGATGTAAAATACATATTAGATTTTAGAAGTGAGAAGTTAGATCTTCTTCTGAAATCTTAATTTTGATTTTAATAGAAAATCCCGCTTCATTGCTGAAGCGGGTTTTTTATTTTAGAGATTCCTGTAACAAAACATTTGGTTTATAGTCTATTAGATGTTCATTCAGCAACCCTAAGCAACAACTAACTTCAACTCACCCTAATGAAAACAAAACAATTATTCTTAGCTGTGGTATTGATCTTCACAGCCATTTCTGCAACCCTGGCACAAAATGTAGATTACGGAATTAAAGTTGGAGGAAATTATTCAACCCTATCCGGGTACCAAAATGGTGAAAAAAATTATCTTCCGGGATTTCATGCCGGTTTAATAGCTGAAGTCCGCCTGTCCCCCACTTTTTCCCTGCAACCTGAATTACTTTACTCCCTAGAAGGTGCACGGGCAGAATTCACCTATAGTATTGGAGAGGCTTCATTTTCTATAGACCAAAAGATAAAACTGGGATATATCAATCTACCGGTTATAATGAATTATTATGTTTTCCCCGCATTTTCCTTACATGCGGGCCCACAGGTTGGCTATCTTGTTAGTGCCAATAGTGAATATGATCTAACCTCTAAATTTCCAGGAGAATCACAGGTAAATAAATCAGGTGAAGAAGATATTAAAGACACTTTTAAAAAGGCATCTCTTGGTCTAAATGTTGGTTTTGGCTATGAATTACAAAATCATCTTTTTCTCCAGGCAAGATATCACTTCGGACTTTCGGATATTAGCAACTATAACGAAGAAATTTTGGAAGATTTTGAAGGAGAACTGGAAAAGATAAAAAATTCAGGTTTCCAGGTCTCTGTAGGATATAAATTTTAACTTTTAGAAAAGTTTCTGCTGAAGACTTATCTAGATAAGGTTCCAAAAATGGCATTTTTGGAACCTTATTTTTTACTTTTCTACGGAAGAATTGTCAATTGAATCCAATGCCCGTTTAGCCTGAAGCAGGTGTCTTTGATTGTGATAGATCACTACCCTAAAAGTATCTCCCAATCTTAATTTTATAAAATTTGAGATACTTATTCCGGTTTTGGTGCGGGAGAGGTTCACTTTTTTAGCCTTTTTGAGCAGCTGAAGTAATTTTTGCTGATGTTCTATGAATTTATTCATCACCTCTTTCTTGTCCAGCTGCTTCCTAAAAGGGTTTGAGTTCTTAAGGGTCTTCATTTTCTTTGCTCCTTCCGGCAGCATACTTTTTGCAAAATAGTTCCCTAAAAGGCCACTTTTGAAGGATTCAACTGCAGGATATGGAGAAGCATCAATTTGTTTCCCGATTTCAGGAACATAATAATTTCCGTAGAAATTGAGATGTTCAATACATTCCAAAGCACTCCAGGCTCCTGCCGCAGGCCTGTGATTAAGATCTTCTTCGGCCGACTTCTGTAGCTCCAGAGCCAATCTTAAATTTGCTTCTGTACGCTGCATGAGATCATTTATTAAATAGGAAGATGTTGTTTTCATTCCTTTAGAATTAAAGAACCTGATCTCACTTTTTCATATAATCAAAAGCTCCTTTTCGAAGGTTGATGCCGTATTCGGTATAGGCTTTAAGGCAATCCAGAAAATTCATCCAACCTCCCGAATTCTCACCATACCATTTTATGCCCGCTTCATTGGCTTCCATCTTTCCTTCTGTGAGCTTTACCAGGGTTTGATTATCAGAGATTTTCTCAAGCACAATTTCTACTGTAGTTTTATAACCTTCGGCTCCATCCCACTCAAAAATGACATTTTTGGGAGGCTTTACCTTTAGTATCCTGACAGGAAAACTATCTGGCGCCTCGCTGAAAGTCCAGAGCACAGTCTGCCCCTCCTCCATTCTTCCGGAGGCGTGAGAAATGAAGTAGGAAGACATTTTTTCGGGTTCTGTGATGGCATCAAAAACCCAGCGTTGTGATCGGGCGATCTGTATGTTCGCCTTTATTTCGAGAGCTTCCATTTTACGTGTTGCCTTCGGGCTTGGAATAATTAATGATCCAGGTTACACCGAATTTATCTGTACACATTCCGTAGTAGCTTCCCCAGAAAACATCGCCAATTTGCATGGTGATTTTACCTTCACTGCAAAGGCTTTCAAAAAGCTGATCGGCCTGTTCTTTGGTCTCGGTATTAATGGAGAGCGAGACGTTGTTGCCCACCACTACATCGGGGCACCAGCCATCATCGCAGTCGCTGCCCATAAGCAGGCATTTTTCGCCCAGGGGCAGGACGATGTGCATAATCTTGTTCATTCTATCTTCGGGGATAGACAAACCTTCTTCTGAAGGGATATCCCGAAACCTTCCTATGTACGAAAAATCGCCTCCAAACACTGATTTATAGAAGTTGAAGGCTTCTTCGCAATTACCGGGAAAAGTTAAGTAGGGGTTTAATTTTTCCATTTTAAACTGATTTACAAAACATTACATCTTAACTAATTTACTGGAATATTTGTATTGTTATATTAAAATTTTCCAAAATTAGGAGCAGGAAAAAGTTTGTGGGAAACAAAAAAGCCACGCAGGCTGCGTGGCTTCTAACTTTATGTCCAATTTTTTTTATGCTATGAAACCGCCTTAAGCCTCTTAATACCCGATTTGTCGAGTTTCTCTTCGGCATATTCTTTATCAACCACCAGCTGGTTCGAGGTACCTTCGGGCATTTCAAACATGGCATCGGTAAGTATGGCTTCACAAAGCGACCTCAACCCACGGGCTCCAAGCTTGTATTCTATAGCTTTTTCCACAATAAAATCGAGCGCCTCATCGGTTATACTGAATTCGATATCATCCATTTCAAACAGTTTTTGATACTGCTTGATAATGGCATTTTTAGGCTGGGTAAGTATAGACCTCAGCGTTTTGCGGTCTAGCGGGTTCATGTGTGTAAGTACCGGAAGACGCCCAATGATCTCGGGAATCAACCCAAAATCTTTAAGGTCTTTAGGGATAATGTACTTCAACAGGTTCTCACGCTCTATAGCCTCATCATTCTTTGATGCGCTAAACCCAACCGCCTGCATGTTAAGGCGCTTGCTGATGTTCTTCTCAATACCATCAAAAGCCCCTCCGGTAACAAAGAGGATATTTTCGGTATCTACCTCGATAAACTTTTGATCGGGGTGTTTACGGCCTCCTTTTGGCGGCACGTTCACTGTAGTTCCTTCAAGCAACTTAAGCAAAGCCTGCTGTACCCCTTCTCCCGAAACATCGCGGGTAATTGAAGGGTTATCGCTTTTGCGGGCAATCTTGTCTATCTCATCAATGAACACGATACCGTGCTGTGCTTTTTCAAGATTATAATCGGCTGCCTGCAATAAGCGGGTAAGAATACTTTCAACATCTTCCCCCACGTAACCGGCTTCGGTCAATACAGTTGCATCTACAATGGCCAGCGGCACGTTAAGCATCTTGGCAATGGTCTTTGCCATTAAGGTCTTACCGGTTCCGGTTTCCCCTACCATGATGATATTACTCTTTTGGATCTCGATATCGTCATTATTGGCTGGCTGCAACAACCTTTTGTAGTGGTTATAAACTGCTACAGAAAGCACTTTTTTAGTGTGTTCCTGCCCAATTACGTATTGATCCAAAAAGCCTTTAATCGCTTTGGGTTTTCTTAGTTTTAGTTCAGATGAAAGCTCACCCGAGCTGTCTTGCTTTGATTCTTCTATAACGATCCCATGGGCCTGCTCAATACACCGGTCGCAAATATGAGCGTCAAGCCCGGCGATAAGCAGGTTGGTTTCAGGTTTTTTCCTTCCGCAGAAGGAACATTCTAGTTCTTCTTTTGCCATAAATTTTTTCTTCTAACCATTAAAGGTCTTCAGTATTCTTTAAAGAGATTATTTATCCCTTGTTAGAATCTCATCAATCATTCCATATTCTAAAGCTTTATCTGCTTTCATCCAGTAATCGCGATCACTATCTTCATGGATCTTCTCATAAGTTTGACCTGAATGCTTGGCAATGATATCATAAAGCTCCTTTTTAAGGATTAAGATCTCACGTGCGGTGATCTCAATATCACTGGCCTGGCCCTGGGCTCCTCCAAGAGGCTGGTGAATCATAACACGAGAATGTGGTAAACCACTTCTTTTTCCTTTTTCACCTGCACATAAAAGCACCGCGCCCATTGAGGCAGCCATTCCTGTACAAATTGTAGCTACATCGGGCTTAATGAACTGCATGGTATCATAAATACCAAGGCCGGCATAAACACTACCTCCCGGGGAATTGATGTAGATTTGAATGTCTTTTGAAGAGTCTGTACTCTCCAGGAACAGCAATTGCGCCTGAATAATATTGGCTACCTGGTCGCTAATACCCGTACCAAGAAAGATAATACGATCCATCATTAAACGGGAGAAAACATCAAAAATAGCAATGTTCATCTGCCTCTCTTCAATAATGTTTGGCGTCATACCCTGCGGGTACATGCTGCTTATTATTTTATTGTAATAGTTACTGTTAATCCCGTGATGCTGGGTGGCGTATTTCTCAAATTCTTTTCCGTAATCCATTGAATTTATGTCGTTTTGTTGGGGTTAAACAAAGAGGTTAACACCTCTCTCTTAGTTGCCAAAAAAGGCGTTATCCCGCACTTGGTCTAACGCCCTTAAAGATATAAGTATTAATTAAGAAAAGTTCTATTCGTAAACTTCTTTAACAAATTCTTCGTATGTCACTTCTTTCTCCTCAAGATTCACCTTTTCCTTGTAAAGGGAAAGTAGTTTTTGGTTCATTAACTGCTCAGAAAGGCGTTTTACTTCATCCTGACGGGAAAGGATTCGGGCCGCGATATCGTCAAGTTCCTTTTCTTCAGGGTTCATTTGGCCAAACTGCGCCATTTGTTCTTTGATCCTTTCTTTAGCGAAAGCTTTAAGGTCTTCAAACTTCACTTCAAGATTATTATCCTGGATCAATTTACCTTCAATCAACTGGAACCTTAATCCTTTTTCGCTTTTTTCGTACTCCTCTTGCGCCTCTTCAGCTGAAAGTTCTTTTTCTCCTGCAGTCTGGATCCACTTCTGAAGAAATTCCTTCGGAAGGTCGAACTGAGTGTTTTCGATCAGCATTTCAGTAACATCATTCAGCAATTGCTGATCGCTTTGCTGCTCAAATTGTTTGGCCGCATCTTCTTTGATCTTCTCTTTTAGTTCGGTTACCGAAGTTACTTCCCCTTCGCCAAAGAGCTTATCAAACAACTCCTGATCTAAATCTGCAAGCTCCTGAGTGTTTACTTCCTCTACGTGAAATTCTACCTCAACATCAAGCCCATGCGCTTTGTCATGCTCAACCTCAAGGAAATCCATCAATTGATGGTCATCTTCAAAAAGGCCTTTAGTGCTCACTTTTACAGTATCACCTGCTTTTGCACCAAGGAAAGGCTCCTTATTTTTGACCTTTTCAAGAGGTAAAGTAGTTTTGTTCTCTATTCCTTCAGCCTCATTTTTAAAGGTACCGGAAAGCTGGTCGCCTTCTTCGGCAGATTCTTTAGAAACAAGTTTTCCATATTGCTTCTGAAGAGTTTTTACCTGGTTATCGATCATCTCGTCACCGGCAACAATGTTATAATGAGTAATTGGCTTCTCGTTGTCAAGGCTCACCTCAAACTGTGGAGAAAGGCCCAGTTCAAACTCGAAGGTATAGTTGTCGCTATCCCAGTCAAAGTTTTCCTGCTCCTTTGGAAGCGGATTTCCAAGAACATCCAGTTTTTCTTCAGTAAGATATTTGTTAAGGGCATCCTGAAGCAGCTTGTTTACCTCATCTACCAAAACTGCCTTCCCGTATTGCTTCTTCACCATCCCCATAGGCACATGCCCTTTACGGAAGCCAGGAATATTTGCATTTTTACGGTAGTCTTTCAGGACTTTTTCAACTTTGCCGCTATAGTCTTCTTTGGCTATATCAACCTTGAGGACTGCATTAAGTTCGTCAATGTTCTCTCTCGTTATATTCATTATAAGCGCTTATAAAAATTGGTTTGCAAAAGTACAACTTTTTTAAGAGCAAGCAAAGTTTCAAAAAGCTGAAATTCAGAAGGCTTTATTTCCTTTCGGCAATTGAGAAAAAGATTGATTGAATAATTGACAGCAAGATACTAAAGAGCACTGCAATCCAAAATCCGCTCACCTGGAATCCGCTTACAAAAGCATCTACCAAAAGGATGATAATGGCATTGATCACTATAAGAAAAAGGCCAAAGGTAAGCAGGGTAACAGGAAGTGTGAGAAGCACCAGGACGGGTTTCACTATAAAATTAAGCAGCGCCAGGACCAGGGCCACAACTATAGCCGTCACGTATCCTGTAACTGTTACACCCGGAAGAAAATTTGCAAGAAACACCACTACTACAGCGGTGAGGAGGATTCTTAAAAGAAAGGTCATAGGTTTTGAATTTAACACTAAGATACTACTTTGAACGAAAAACGCCGGGACCAGCCCGACGTTTTAATACATTTTTAAAGAAGGTGGGAATTAATTACCCACATCATTACTCGGAGTTACGGTTCCGTAGTTTCCAATATTCACGGTGGGAACTTCAGAATTATAGGTTTTGTTGATCTCTTCAATAATTTTGTTGGCTACTAAAGCGTATCCACGGGGCGTAAGGTGGATCCCATCAAGAGAGAAAGCACCACCACTACCAAAGGTTGATGTCACAGTGCCTTCATCAAAAGAAATTCCCGTAGTTGCTACCTTGTTAAGCAAAGCGGCAGCATCTACATGAGCCAACCCATTTGCCTGGGCAAGAGCTAGAATAGTTTCGTTATACTTAGCTGTGGCATTTCTAATGTTCTGGATTTCCTGAATATCAAGAGCATCTTTATCATCAATACCATTTACAGCCTCCAAAACCAACTGAGCCTGCTCTGGTGTTGGCTGACCTCCCTGCTGAAGTATACCTAAAACCTGCATCACTTCTGGACCTACCGCTGCAGAACCATATCCCTGAGTTGGAATGGCAGTACGATCTATAGTGAAAAGCAACAATTCTTCTTCAGTCATTTGTCTAAACCCAAGAGGATTAGTCTGAGTTTCGGGAACATCAATAACGAATCTATTTGGCCCCTCACTAAAAGTAAGTGCATATTGAGAAGCGATTTGCGCTGCCTGCTCCTGCGGCACTTGCTGTTGCATTAGAACCTGGGTGAAAATCCCGGCCACAGCCTGGAAAAACCCGGTAAGATTGGCAGCCTGTTCAGCACTAAGCACTAAAGCATTATTAGGAATAGTGGTAAAAAACGGCACATCGGTTACATCGGGGATATTGATTAAAACCCCTTCTTCTGCTCCAGATTGAACTAATCCATTTACAAGTTGCGTATATGCCCCGGTGAACATCGCCGGGTCTGTTATACTCGCTTCATTTAAACCCCCTGTGGTTGCGTATCCTAACACATCATTATTCCCAATCCATAAGCTGAAGAAAGTAGGCTGTTGAGCCACAGCATCTTCAAGAACAGAAGCTTCAGGAGAAGAAGCAAAACGCACAAAGTATGGATTTGCAGTTGCAGGATCGGCCATTAGCCCGGCAGGATTCCCATACCCAGGTGCCAATAAATGGTAACTTCTGGCTCCGGGAACTCCCATATTATTGAAAGGCCCTGTTAATTTGTTTAAAACATTCGTGGTAGGCGCCATTCCGGTATAAACTTTAGGGGTTTGTACAGGCTCCCCCTCTTCATTAAAAAGAGTCTCAAGCACAAGCCTGTTACTGGTAATTTGCTGGTCTCCTGCCAGTAAACCACCTGCATTATCGGCCATGTAAGGAATTCTGAATTCCTGGGTTTCCTGCACTTTAGCGAACTGCTGTGCCAGGATGTTTGGATAAGAATTCTGCTGCCCGGTGATATAGAGTGCGTTATCTGCATATCCGGCAGTTAGCGAGTTTCCTAAAGCCACGTAGTTGGAGAAATCGGCTTCTCCATTACTATACGCATCCTGCTCGTCTACGGGATTATCAAATTCAGGTTCACATGCAACCATTCCCAGCGCCAGGATTCCGATGTATTTTATATAATTTCTCATATTCTAATTCTTTTATTACATTTTATAAGTTACTCCAATCCCTGGAATAAAGGCTACAGATTTATAAGTACCTCCAAATGGGACACCCTCATAATCGGGGAAATCTTGTGGGTTTGGATTATAGACCGCATCAACTTCATCAAATCTTATATAAGCGAAAGATGCATCTATAGCCAGTCTTGAAGTAACATCAAGTGAAAGACCTGCTGTAAAACCCATGGAATCATTACGGGGAGTTTCGGGAGCAAAATAACCTTCCTGAACTGGAGATTCATCAAAGTAATAACCTGCACGCAGGGTCAACTTATCTGTAGCTTCGTACTGCGCTCCAAATCTCCATGTGTTTGAATCTTCATAAGCACGTGGATTCTCTGATACCCCAAGGGCAGGATTTGCAAATTCAATATCCAGAGATTCATAAACACCCCAGAAAGTCCTGTTATAATCGAAAGCAAGTAACCATTTTTCGTTAAGTTGATAAGACAGCCCTACTGTAAGCTCTGCTGGCAATGGCAACTGCGCATCAAAAGTAGTATCGCTAAAAGGTGCTAAAGGAGTATTGGGAATATTTTCAAAATCGGCATCCCCGTCTTCAGCATTCATAATGATTTCTGAACGGTAATTGATTCCTATTCTGAAATCTTCGGTTGCTGTGAAAAGAGCACTGGCAGACCATCCCCATTCGTTAACTCCTGAAGCATCAATGGTTACATTTGACCTGTTACCATCAATATCGGTAAGAGTTCTACTCAGGTTTCGGTTAAAGTTCACTGAACCGGTAACAAAGATTGGACCTCCCCCAACACTTAAGAAATCGGCAACTTTATAAGAAATAAGCGGCTGGATGTAAATTGCCTGCAGCTCAATATTGTTCACCAGGTGAGAACCTGCCCAGTCATCTTCCCATTTCACGGTACTTCCATAAGGAGTGTATACACTTAGGCCCACCGCAAGATTTTCATTCAGTTTATAAGAAGCATTGAAGTAAAACGGTGTTCCGGCAGGGTTATCGGTACGCGCACTCTCTCCTGTGTCTTCGTTTTGCCATGCAACTTCAGAAAAAACCGCACTCACCCCTGCAGAAACAGTTAGTCGGTTTTCAAGATAAACCAGTCCCGCAGGGTTAAAGAATCCCAACTCGGCACTGTTAACAACGGCAACTCCCGTGTGTCCCATGGCCAGCGCTCGCTGCCCCTGCACCCCAACACGGTAACCTCCGGCATAAGTTATAGCACCTGCAAGCGCAAATACCATTGACAATAATACTTTTCTCATAATAATGTGTGTAGATTAATAAAGGATCAATGCTCAAAAATAGCATAAATTGCATATAAGGCAAGAAAAACCTCAATTTATTACGCGTGCATAATAAATTAGCTTCTAAATTGAGAGAAATTTCATGACCTGCTCATAAAATTCTTTCTTATTCTCAGCGTGCACCCAGTGTCCTGCGCGTGAAATTACCGAGAGCGTAGCATTGGGAAAATGCTTTTTTATGAGCCCCTCGTCTTCTGAAGTAATATAATTTGATCTCTCCCCTTTAATAAACAGGGTGGGTTTTGTAAAAGTATAATCGTTGGGCAGGCTTTGCCCCAGCTCTTCAATTTCTTTTGTAAGCACCTCCAGATTAAGCCTTAAGCCAAGTCTTTCTTTTTGCTTCCAGTACAGGTTTTTCAGCAAAAACATTCTTACGGCCTTTTCAGGCACGTGTTTGGCAAGCACCTCATCTGCATCTCCCCGTGAGTTGAGTGTGGCATCGTCTACAGCTTTTAACCCCTCCAGGATTTGCTGATGGTGAGGCGCATAATATTTTGGCGCTATGTCTACCACCACCAACTTATCAATGAGGTGCGGAAAAAGCGCCGCAGCTGTCATGGCCGATTTCCCCCCCATAGAATGTCCTATTAAAATGACATTTTTGAGGCTGTAGTTTTCAATGTATTCTTTGACGTCTTTAGCCAGTTCGGTATAATTAAAAACCTCACTGTGGGGGCTACGACCGTGGTTTCTTTGATCAATGAGATGAACCTGGAAACCTGCCTCCGAAAATTCATTCCCAAGGGTCTTCCAGTTATCGCTCATGCCCAAAAATCCGTGAAGGATCAATATGGGTTGCCCCTCTCCCAGAATTGTAGAATGTAGTTTCATTAGCTTCTTAACAAACTTAAATATTGATTAATAACATACTCCATTCCCTGGTACAGAGATTCGGCTATCAAAGCGTGACCTATAGACACCTCCAGCAGCCCCGGAACATTCTTCTGAAAGTATTCAACATTACTCAGAGAAAGATCATGCCCTGCATTTATCCCCAGGCCGAGATCTATGGCCGTTTCGGCACACAATTTATAAGGCTTTACCCCGTCTTTATTGCCTTTAGCGAACTGCCTTGCATATTCTTCAGTGTAAAGTTCAATGCGATCGGTACCAGTTTCTACAGCGCCTTTCACCATCTCTGGGTCGGGGTCTACAAAAATGGACGTGCGAATGCCGTTACTTTTAAATTCTGAAATGATCTCCTTTAAATAATCGCGATGTTTTATGGTATCCCAACCTGCATTTGAAGTTATGGCTTCTTCGGCATCTGGAACAAGGGTAACCTGCTCGGGCTTCACTTTTAGCACAAGATCCATAAACTTCTGAACGGGATTTCCTTCAATATTAAATTCCGTAGAAACCACCGACTTAAGATCAAACACGTCCTGGTATCTTATATGGCGCTCATCGGGCCGTGGATGTACGGTGATTCCCTGTCCTCCAAACCGCTGGACATCTTTTGCCACCTGTACAAGGTTAGGAACATCTCCTCCCCGACTGTTTCGAAGAGTTGCAATCTTATTTATATTAACGCTTAATTTTGTCATTTTTGGCACCTGTTTTCAACAAAAATACAAAGTTGAATAAGCAAAGAAATACTTTATTTTGATTAATTTGCAGAAAAAGCCCCGGGTAATGAACATTCAGCCATATATTCTTAATGAAATTAAAATTCCGCAGTTTCACACCCCAATATCTGAGGTGCTGAAAATTTTTGATGTATCCGCCTACTCTCATTTACCCGTATTGCAGGGAGATATCTATATGGGCAGCATTCCCGTAGCCGACGCCAGGATCTTTGAACCACAGCAACCAGTTGAAGAAGTTCAATATGCCCTGGAAGGATTTTTTGTTAGAGATACAGACAACTGGATAGATGTGTTGCACAATTTTTCAAAAAATGACGCCAACTTAATGCCTGTTTTAGATGAGAACAACCAGTTTTTAGGATATCTCGAACTTCAGGACATCATGAATTTATTCACAGAATCTCCTTTTCTGAACAATCCCGGTAGCATAATAGTGGTTGAAAAAGGTATTAAAGACTACTCCTTTAGTGAAATATGTCAAATTGTAGAATCAAATGGCACCCATGTGTTAGGAGCATTTGTTTCGGGTACAGAAAATGACCGTACTCAAATTACGCTTAAAACTGGAAGCGTCCCTTTAAATGCCATTTTTCAAACCTTTAGAAGATATGGCTATGAGGTAATTTCTCAACATCCCGAAGATTCTTTTTCTTCTAACCTGCAGGACCGTTCGCGTTATCTGGATAAATATTTAAATATCTAGAGATGAAGGCTGCAATATATGGACAATTCTATCACGCTAATTCGGGCATTTACATTGAAGAACTTCTCAATGTACTTGATTCTGAAAATATTGAAGTTGCAATAGAAGAAAACTTCCTGAGGCTTATTGATGAAAACAATGAGATAAAGAAGAATTTTCAGCATTTTAAAACCTTTAAAGCGCTGGATAATTCGTACGATATCTTTATAAGTGTGGGTGGAGACGGCACGATACTTCAATCTATCAATTTTGTACGGGATCTTGATATCCCTATTATGGGCATCAACACCGGAAGGCTTGGATTTTTGGCTACTGTTCACAAAGAAGAAATTCGCACAACCATCTCCAGACTAATTAAAGAGGAATATAAAATTTCGCAACGCTCCCTGCTGTGTATCATCACCGATCCTGAAGTGGAAGAACTGCGAGGGAATAATTTTGCGCTCAACGAAATAGCCGTTAGCCGGAAGAACAGTACATCTATGATCACGATAGATACCTGGCTTGATGATGAACCCCTTACTGCCTACTGGGCCGACGGATTGATAGTTTCTACCCCCACCGGCTCTACCGGCTACTCCCTGAGTTGTGGCGGCCCGGTGATTACCCCAGCCACAAAAGCACTGGTGATCACCCCTATTGCCCCACATAACCTAAATGCCCGCCCGCTGGTGATAAAAGACAATACCAGGATAACCCTGAGAGTTTCGGGACGGGCCGATGATTACCTGGTCTCAATGGATTCAAGATTAGCTACCTTAAAAAACAACACTACAGTTACCATAAAAAAAGCCCCCTTTAAGATCAAGATAGTCGAATTTACCAGTGACACCTTCTTAAAAACCCTTCGGAAAAAACTACTTTGGGGAGAAGATAAGCGTAATTAAAAACAATAAAACCTACTTTAAACTGTTATTGCTAAGGCACAAACCCATACCTGTTATTTGTGGGGCAAACAATATTGTTATATTTGCAGACTTTTGAAGACCTATGAGGTATCTTATTGTAATGGTTTTGATTGGGCTTTTCGGCATCCAAACATATTCCCAAAATTTTGAAGTGGGCCCTTTTATAGGAGGCGCAAATTATATTGGGGACGTGGGTAATACTACCTATATCAATCCTAATGCCCCGGTTTTTGGAGGGCTTGTAAAATGGAACCGCAGCGACCGGCACTCTTTTAGGTTTTCTTTACTTTATGCCCAGCTCGAAGCCGATGACGCCCTGTCTAATGAAGGCCGCCGAAATGACAGAGGCTATTCTTTTTCCAATAATATTGCCGAAGCCTCGTTGGGAATTGAATTTACTTTCTGGAATTGGGACCTGCATTCTAATACATACCAATCAACTCCTTATCTTTACACCGGCATTAGCTACTATTTTGCCAAACATTTTATGCTAAAGAACGAAGCATATACAAACCCGGCACTAAATGAGCTGCAGGAAGCAGGAAATAACTGGGAGTTCTCCCTGCCTATTGTGATGGGGTACAAACAAACGCTTACCAATTTTCTTTCTGCGGGAATAGAAATAGGCGCCCGCTACACATTCACCGATAACCTGGACGGCAGCCAACCATCTGAAGTAGAAAGCGATTATCGGCTGTACGATTTTGGAAACCGAAACACCACCGACTGGTATGTGTTTACGGGCATCTACTTCACATTTAATTTCGGAAGAGGGTCGGGTTGCTTCAACAAATATTAATATGAACTTTAAAGAAAATATTGATCCTTCAAAATTACCCCAACACATTGCCATTATTATGGATGGCAACGGCAGGTGGGCAAAAAAGCAGGGGTTAATGCGTGTTAAGGGTCATGAAAAAGGTACCAAGGCCGTTAGGGAAGTAGTGGAAGGCTGTGCCGAAATTGGCGTAAAAAACCTCACCCTGTATGCTTTTTCTACTGAAAACTGGAACAGGCCAAAAATTGAAGTAGATACGCTTATGAAGCTGCTGGTCTCCTCTCTTAAGAAAGAGATTAAGACACTTCAGGACAACGACATCTCCCTCAACGCCATAGGCTGCCTTGACAATTTACCCACTAAAGCCCATAGAGAGCTACAGGAGGTCATTGAAAAAACATCAGGTAACAAGAAAATGATCCTCACGCTGGCCCTTAGTTATGGTTCGCGGGAAGAGCTTACCTCTATGGTGAAAGAAATTTCCGAAAAAGTATCTGCAGGCGAGATTTTCTCTAAAGATATTGATGAATCGGTTATAAATAAGCATCTTTACACCCGCAACCTTCCAGATGTTGATCTGGTAATAAGAACAAGCGGAGAACAACGCATAAGCAATTTCCTTTTGTGGCAAATCGCTTATGCCGAATTATATTTTTCAGAAATACTTTGGCCAGATTACAGGAGAGATGACCTGTTTGAAGCCATTTATAATTATCAAAATAGAGAACGAAGATTTGGAAAAACAAGTGAGCAACTTAGTTAGTGCCTTAAAAACAAAATCTACATTAGCACTTTTGGCCCTTGGCCTCTTATTTAATTTTACTTCAGCAGCACAGGATCTGCCACTTGCAAACGGCCAGGAGTACACAATAGGTGAGATAGAAGTTACAGGGAATGTATCCTTTAACGAACAGACCATTATTGCATATACCGGACTCAAAAAAGGTGAAAAGATATTTATTCCCGGAGACCGTATTAGTAAAGTCCTTAAAAAATTATGGGATGTTGGATCCTTCAGCGATGTTAATATCTATGTGACCAATATTGACGGCAACGTTGCCGACCTTGAACTGGAAATCCAGGAAGTACCTGCCCTTGCCAATGTGAGGATTCAGGGTATTAAGAAAAAGAAACAGGAAGAGTTTATAAAAGAAAATAAGCTTAATAAAGGCACCAAGGTTACAGAAAACCTTTTGACCACCACCAAGAACTACATTCAAAACACTTTTAAAGAGGAAGGATTCCTCAATACAAAAGTAGTTATGAACACAGTTCCCGTAGAAGACACACTTAACCGCAATACCGTAAACCTGGTTGTTAATGTTGACAAGGGAGAAAGAGTAAAAATTGAAGACATAGAAATTTCCGGAAATGAAGCTTTTTCTGATGCCCGCCTTAAACGCGCTATGAAGAAAACCAAGGAGCAAAAATTCCTTAGGTTCTGGAAACGCTCAAAATTTATTCCGGAAGAATATGAAGCCGACAAGCAGAAAATATTGAGCATCTATAAAGAAAGAGGTTACCGCGATGCGCGAATTGTTTCTGATAGTTTAATTCACGTAGATGAGAACGACGTTACACTAAACATTAACCTTGAAGAAGGAAACCGTTACTACTTTGGTGATATTGAATTTGTTGGGAATTCAGTTTACAGTGATCAGGAATTGCGAAGAAGGCTTGGAATAAGCAAGGGAGATGTATACAACGGTGTTCTTCTTGAAAAGCAGATTGCCGATAACACAAAACCTGACGCAAACGACCTTACCAACCTGTATCAAAATAACGGGTACCTGTTCTCAAATATTAACCCGGTAGAAGTTAGAGTTTACAACGACACTATAGATTTTGAGATAAGAATTAGAGAAGGTAAAGTCGCCTACTTTGATGAAATTACCGTAATTGGAAATGATAAGACAAAAGATCACGTAATCTATAGAGAGATGCGAACCAAACCCGGCCACAAGTACAGCAAAGAAGCTGTTGTAAGAACAGTGCGGGAACTTGGACAGCTAGGATTCTTTGATGCTGAAAATCTTACCCCCGATTTTAAAGAGGTAGACCAGAACAGCGGAACTGTAGACCTTGAGTATTCTGTTGTGGAAGCAGGAGCCAGCCAGATAGAACTACAGGGAGGATATGGTGGCGGAGGCTTTGTAGGAACCCTTGGGCTCTCTTTCAACAACTTTTCCCTAAGCGGACTTTTTGATAAAGATGCCTACAAACCATTACCTATGGGAGATGGACAAACACTTTCTCTACGTGCACAGGCCAGTACATATTATCAAACCTACAGCCTTTCTTTCTCTGAACCATGGTGGGGCGGAAAGAAACCCGTAAGGCTTTCTACTTCCCTGCAGCACACTGAACAGTATTTTTACGACTACAGAAACCGTGAAGCCGATAAAGACAGAAAGTTCTCTATTTCAGGGATCACTTTAGGTCTTGCAAGAAGGCTAACTGTACCCGATGACTTTTTTGTACTTTCTACTGCAGTTGCTTTTCAACACTACAACCTGAGCAACTACAACACAGGGCTCTTTACTTTTGGAGATGGTTATTCCAATAACTTCTCCCTCACCCTTGGCCTTACAAGAGACAACACCTTCAGCAACCCTATTTTCCCTATGGGAGGCTCAAAATTTGAAATTATAGCCAAGCTTACTCCTCCTTATTCTTTGTTTAACGACATTGATTATGCAAATCTTGGAGATCAAAAAGAATATCAGCTTCAAAATGAAAACGGAGTCCTTATAAACAGGCAGGGAAGACCATTAAGAGACGGAGAAGATCCTGTACCAGATCAGGGAAAAATAGACCAGGAGAAATATAAATGGTTAGAATTTTACAAGATCAAATTCAACGGTACATGGTATACCAACATCTATGAAAAATTAGTTTTAAGAACCCACGCCGAATACGGTTTCCTTGGAGCTTACAATAATGACCGTGGTATTCCACCTTTTGAAAGGTTCTACCTTGGTGGAGATGGAATGGGCACCTATAGTATGGATGGCCGTGAAGCCATTGCACTTAGAGGATATCCTAACCAGTCTCTCATCCCGGTTGACCGCGGCGTAATGAGCAGCGCTACAGATAATGACGGGGCAACTATTTACAACAAATATTCCCTTGAATTAAGATACCCAATTACATTAAAACCAACAGCGTCCATTTATGGGCTTACCTTCCTGGAAGCCGGAGCATCTTTTGATGATTTCAAAGATTACAACCCTTTCCAGATCAATCGTTCGGCAGGTGCAGGGATCAGGATATTCATGCCGGCCTTCGGATTGTTAGGAATAGACTTTGGATATGGCTTTGACCCACTTCCGGGAGAGACCCAGGCTAACGGTTGGGAGACCCACTTTATAATTGGACAGCAGTTTTAATTTGGCACGGTATTTTCTATATACCCCTTGATTATGAAAAAATCCATTCTTATAACACTAACTTTTTTACTCGTTTCGGGTTTTGTTGTGCAGGCACAGCAAACAGTGAGAATTGGTTATGTAGATATGGAATACATCCTTCAAAACGTTCCCGAATACCAGGAAGCCTCTGCCCAACTTGAAAAGAAAGTACAGCAGTGGAAGACCGAGATCGAGACCGAGTTGCAAAGGGTTGACAAGATGAAACAGGATCTCGCTAATGAAAGGCCACTTTTGACCAATGAGTTGATCAAAGACCGTGAAGACGAGATAAAGTTTGAAGAGAAAAAAATTCTGGATTATCAACAAAAGAGATTTGGCCCCAATGGAGATTTTATTACTCAAAAACTCCAACTGGTAAAGCCGGTACAGGACCAGGTTTTTGTAGCAGTACAGGAAATTGCCAAGAACCGGAATTATGATCTTATCTTTGATAAATCGGCAGATGTAGTTACTCTTTTTGCTGCAGACCGGCTTGATGTGAGTGACCAGGTATTAAGAAGTATTACCAGGGCCTCTAACAGAAAAGAACTGGAAACACGACAGGAGAAAAGAGAACTAATAAGACAGGAGGCAAAGACTGTTGAAGAAGACGCAGTGCTTTCAGAAAGAGAGCAATTGCAACAGGAGAGAAAGCAGGAAAGAGAAGCACTTCTTGAAAAGAGACGACAAGAAAGAGATTCTATTCGCAATGCCAAAAAGGAAGAAGCCGAAAGACGCAGGGAGGCCATTCTCAAAGAACGTCAAAGGAAAAAAGATTCTATAGCAAAAGCGAGAGAAGAAATCAGGAACAACTAGTAAGCCAATAATAGTACAACAAATAATTCAACAATTAAATAATCAATTTTAAACATGAAACAATTCAAGACCCTTCTAATAGCTGTAGCTTTAATCTTTGGAGCAACTTCTTTTGCAAACGCACAATCAAAAGTGGCGCATATCGCTTCACAAGAATTGATTGAACAGATGCCAGGTTATAAAGCTGCAATGAACCAATTGGAAAAACTTCAGAAAACTTACGATACTCAAATTAAAGAGATGGTTACTGAAGCCCAAGGCACAATGAAAAGATATGAATCTGAAGCTCAAACAAAGACAGATGAAGAAAACCAAAAAAGAGCTTTAGAACTTCAACAAACACAAAGATCTATTGGTGAGTACCGTCAAACTGCCGAGCAGGATCTTCGTCAAAAAGAAGTAGAGCTTCTTAAGCCTGTATTTGAAAAAGCACGTACTACAATTCAAAAAGTAGCCCGCGCTAAAGGATATGATTATGTATTAGACTCTACTACCGGAACAGGTCTTCTTATGGCTGATGGTTATGATCTAATGCCTGATGTTAAGAAAGAACTTGGGATTTAATTTCCGCCAAAATATTTTCTAAAAACTGCGCATCATTGATGCGCAGTTTTTATTTTTACAGGAATGAGCAAAGACAAACCAGTAGGTATATTTGATTCGGGTGTGGGCGGCACCTCCATCTGGAAAGAGATCCATCACCTGCTCCCCCTGGAACACACCATTTATTTAGCCGACAGTTTTAATGCTCCTTACGGAGAAAAATCTTCTGAAGAAATTGTAAGGCTAAGCATTAAGAATACCGAAAAGCTGCTCGAAATGGGAGCGAAAATAATTGTAGTGGCCTGTAACACGGCTACCACAAATGCCATCACCCATTTAAGAACATCATATAACATTCCGTTCATTGGGATTGAACCCGCAATAAAGCCAGCTGCCTTGCAAACCCGCGCCAAATGCATTGGTATTCTCGCCACAAAAGGCACCCTCTCCAGCAACCTTTTTGCCAGGGCATCAGATCTTTATTCAAAAGACAACAAGATTGTTGAAGTGGTGGGAAAAGGCCTGGTAGAAAAAATAGAACAGGGACAAAAAGATGCCCGTGTGGTTCATGATATGCTTACAGAGCTCCTCGAACCCATGATACAAGCCGGCATAGATTATTTGGTGCTGGGCTGTAGCCATTACCCTTATTTAATTCCCACCCTCAAAAAAATACTCCCTCCGCACGTGCAGATCATAGATTCGGGGATGGCCGTTGCCAAACAAACCCGGGTTGTTCTTCAAAGCCTTGATCTGCTCACTAGCGAACAACAGCAAATTCCGGAATTTTTCACCAATGGAGACCCAGAAATTCTAGCTGAAATTATTCCCGCGCCTTTAAATTCTTTCAAAGTCAATTACCTCGATTTTTAAAAGCACATTGAATCGTTCTAAATAAGCGATGTAAAACGGGCAGAAAATTGTAATTTTGCAAAAATTTCGACATGAAAAACATCACCATAGATATTCAGCCTACCACCAGGCCAACAATAGTCAAGTTTGAGGCAAATGTATTTTTGACCAAACATGAGAACTTCGAATTCAATAATATTGAAGAGGCCGGGCGCTCTCCTTTAGCCCAGCAGCTATTCCATCTTCCTTTCGTAAAAAAGGTATACATAGCTCAAAATTTTGTAGCTATTGAAAAGTACAACATTGTACACTGGAAAGATGTGCAACAGGAAATCTCTGAACAAATTGAAACCTACCTCAACAATGGCGGGACTGCAGTAACCCCTCCACAAGAGGAAATTAAAAAAGTACCCGTCACTATATACGCCGAAAGCACGCCTAACCCTACGGTTATGAAGTTTGTTTCAAATAAGAAACTGGTGCTTCAGAGTGTGGAGTTCAAAAACATAGACGAGGCCAAAAATGCTCCTTTAGCAAAGGCTTTATTCCACTTTCCTTTCGTTAAAGAAGTTTTTATTGATGAGAACTACCTCTCCATCATGAAATATGATATTGCTGAATGGGAAGAGATCACACAGGAACTCAGGGAATACATGAGAGAGTACCTGGAACAGGGAAAAGAAGTATTGATTGAGGACAGCGAACAACCTTCTGCAGTTAAATCTGAAGGAAAAGCCCCTATAAAAAAGGTTGAACTCGATGATACTTCAAAAGAAATTGTTGCTATTCTGGATGAGTACATCAAGCCGGCTGTAGCCAGTGACGGTGGTAATATTCTATTTGATAGTTACGACGAACAGCAGAAACTTGTAAAAGTGATCCTTCAGGGAGCCTGTAGCGGTTGCCCCTCTTCTACAATGACTCTTAAGAACGGTATTGAGACAATGCTAAAAGACATTCTACAGGGCAGGGTAGATCGTGTGGAAGCCATTAATGGATAATTAGAAAATATCAGGAAGCGCAAACTTCCTGCATTATATTAACAGGACTAAAGGACACTCAAAAATGGTGTTTTTTAGTCCTGTTCTTTTTGTGGCAGACCGGTGGAGAACATGGTCGCTTCCACAGCAATATTGAATTCGCGGTAAAGCTCCAGCAAGTTCATTGTTGAAGTAATGAGGTCACGTGTTTCAAGCAATAATCCGAAGTAAAGTTCAGAATTTCTCGGGCTGCTTTCAGTAGTCCTTATCCTTTTGATCTGTTTCTCGATAAGTTCTCCAACATCGCTAAGCAAAGCCTGTTTACCTGCCAGCACCACATCAATACGAGCAAAATCACGATGTGCAAAAATGTCTTCAATCTCGTCAAATAAAGCCTGCATCTTATCGTCTACCCTTTTGAGATCCCGAATTTGATTAAACTTGAGATTCTTGTGGTTGTTATTCACATGGTTGTAACTGTTCCTGGTGATGTAGCCAATAGACTGCACGATATCCTGCAGATAATCGAGAATAAGGATATAAAAGCGGTTTGAATCAAGAGAAGTTTCCTCAATACTTTTGATGAAATAGAAAACATTCCGTTTGAGTTCGTCAATTTCGGATTCCAGTTTCTTAATAGACTTTTTATTCTTTTTAAGCTTGCTCTTATCGTAGTAACCAAGGTTCTTGACCGTCTTTGAGAACATTTGATTTACACCACATACAATACTGGAAATGTTTTTAGAGCTCTCTACCACAATATCATTAATGGTGCTGATATCATTTCTTCTGAAAGGCTTTTTCCGCTTTTTCTCCTTCTCCTTTCGGGCGTGAAGCACAAAGCTGCGGGCAATACTGAAGATGGCCAGAATAATAAGAATGGTAATGGCTATAATCCCTCCGAAGTAAATAATAGCGGCAAAAATAGCGGCAGCCGAAAAAGCCACTAGTGCGGTTACAAACCAGCCACCAACAACATTCACTACGCCGGCTACGCGATATACAGCACTTTCCCTATCCCAGGCCCGGTCGGCCAGCGAAGTCCCCATAGCTACCATGAAGGTCACATAGGTAGTGGAAAGTGGCAGTTTAAGACTCGTTCCTATGGAGATCAAAATACTCGCCACCACAAGATTTACCGAGGCACGTACCAGGTCAAATGCCGGTGTTTCTTCAGAATCACGTGTAAAGGCACCGGGTTTCTGAAATTTTTCATCAATTTTTTGACTTACGGCTTTCGGGGTAATAGCTCCAATCGCATTGCCGAGTAATACTGAATACCGAACAATTGCGCGGGAAAGAAAATTAGGATCAAATCTTTCGGTCACTTCACCCTGTCGGGAGAGGTTAACTCCTGTTTCAACAACATTACGGGCTTTGCGGGAAAACCATAGAGTAATAACCATCACCCCTCCCGCCCCGAGCAAGAGAAAAGCAGGGGTTGAGACCTCCCCCTGTAAATCACTCATTAAAAACTGCGACGGCAAAGTGCCTGAGGCAGCATACGCGGCCTGCCACAATTCAAAAGACTGCCAGGCCGCGATGGGCACCCCTATAAAATTCACCAGATCATTCCCGGCAAAAGCCAGGGCAAGAGAAAAGGTTCCAATAAGGATGATGAACTTTAAAATATGAGTTTTGAACAAACTCATTAAAAGCTGTGATATCAAAGTGAATATCACCAGCCCTGCTCCCAGAATAACCAGCGTATTATTGTCAAGATAGCTCAGAAAATCCTGTGAAATAAACGTCACAGATTTTAAACCCTTCAGTAAAATGAAGTAGAGGATGGCAGTAAGCGATACCCCTCCAAAAATGGCACCTGCGTACTTAATTTTTTTTTCGAATTGAAAAGAAAAAATTAAGCGCGAAAGATATTGCACTATAGCCCCTATGAGAAAAGCAATGACCACCGCCATAAGAATGCCCATGATAATCTCGGTCGCTTTAGAGGTATTTATGTAGCTGAAAATCTCACCGTAATTTCCGGAACCGTTATAGATCTTGATCACTGCCACACTTACTGCAGCACCCAAAAGTTCGAACACTATAGATACTGTAGTGGAGGTAGGTAACCCAAGGGAATTGAAAAAATCGAGCAGTAGCACATCGGTGATCATTACTGCCATAAAAATGATCATGATCTCTTCGAAATAGAACTGCCCGGGCATGAAGATACCCTTACGCGCTACCTCCATTATCCCGCTTGAAAAAATAGCCCCCACTCCAACGCCCACACTTGCCACGATAAGAATGGTTTTCATGGGAAATGCCCGTGATCCAATAGCCGAACTTAAGAAGTTAATTGCATCGTTACTCACTCCAACAACCAGGTCGGTCACTGCAAGGGCAAATAAGGCGACCAGCATTACGATATAAATATCTTCCATTCTAAGAAAAGCAGGTTTAGCTACTGCAAAATAGGGATAATTTAAATAAAGATCTTATTCGCTTCTGCTTAATCCCAAACGTCACAAGGTTTAACAATTCCTTACTAAAAGCTCCCTGAAGTTTTTGTATATTAATAATCAACAGTTTAAAATAAATTATTAACCAATAAAAAGAAAAAATTATGGCGGTAATGAAAGTAATTGAAATTATGGCAAACTCTGAAAAGAGTTGGGAAGAAGCTGTAAAAAATGCAGTTAAAACTGCATCAAAATCTGTAAAGAATATAAAATCTGTTTACGTAAAAGAACAAAACGCCAATGTTAAAGGTGATAGTATTACAGACTACCGGGTGATAGTGAAGATCACTTTTGAAGTAGAGGCCTAAGAAAGGTCTGGTTTAATTAGTTAACTGAAGCTGTCTTAAAAGTAAAAATGTCATTCTGAAGTTATTTCAGAATCTTATACCTCTGATTTTTTTCAGAAGTCATAGAACCTAAATGAATAGGTAGACAAAAAAAGGATTTTAAGACAGCTTCTTTGTTTAAGATGACCTGGAGCGATTTTCTTTGCAGTATTTTAACATTCCCTATACGCAATAAAATGGCTGATTCTTTCACCTTTGCAGCAAATAGTTTTTTAAATGGAAGAAATTACCAATCTTAAGAGCATATCTAAAGAATACCTTGAAAAATTTATTGCTTTTTTACCCGATTTACTCGGTGCCTTACTCTGGCTCGTTATTGGGTGGTGGCTTATAAAAATAGTTATTCGCTACCTAAAAAGAATTTTTCAGAAAAGCAATCACGATCCTGCACTTGTAAAATTCCTGCTCAACCTTGCCAATGGTATACTACTGGTTCTTTTATTAATAAGTGTGGTAGGAATGCTAGGCATAGAAACCACCTCATTTATTGCCATTTTAGGGGCCGCAGGTTTGGCTATAGGTCTTGCACTGCAGGGATCACTTTCAAATTTCGCAGGTGGAGTTTTGATACTATTGTTAAAGCCCTTCAGGTTGGGCGACTGGATTGAAGTCAACGGCATTTCTGGAAGTGTAAAGGATATTTCCATGTTCTACACAAAGCTCAACACCTTTGGCAATCAACTGGCTATTATTCCCAATGGGGAACTTTCTAATGAGAATATCATTAACTATTCGGCCGAAGATAAAAGAAGGGACACTATTACTATAGGCATCTCCTACGACAGCAACATAAAACTGGCCAAAGATGTTCTCATGGACTTACTTAAAGAACAGGAAGACATTCTTGAAGATCCTGCCCCGGCAGTAGTAGTGACCGAGCTAGCCGACAGTGCTGTAAATCTTTCGGTGAGGTTCTGGGCCAAAAATGACGTTTTTTGGGACCGTCACTGGTATACTATTGAAGAGGCAAAAACACGACTTGAAGCGGCAGGAATCTCCATACCATTCCCACAGCGCGATGTGCATTTTTTCAACCACAGTAAGGAAGAGCAGAGTAGTTTATAGGAGAGACTTGCGGTCCTTAAGTTTATGGTTTGTAGTTTAGAATTTTTTTTCTTTAAACTACAAACCATAAACCTTCAACAGTAAATTTTGAACCTATCCTGCCATGAAGTCTTTGAGATAGTACGGCTCAAAGTAAGCTACATCTTCAAACTTTTGTTTCTGAAATTTTTCTGAAGCAAGTGATACCATCTTTGAAGCTGATGGTAATTTACCTTTAATAAAAGTAGCATTGGGATGTTCACAAATCTTGCTGAATTTTTCGACTCCACTTCCTATAAAAGTAACAGCAGCATTCTCCAGGTACTTCGAAAAAGAATCGGGAGCAAGGATCTGTGCGCGGGTGTCAAAAACTTTTCGGTAATCGGCGGTAAACCCGGCGGTATAGACTTCCATTCTTCGGGCGTCTAAAAGGGGAATAATGAAGCCGTCTTTTTCCTGTTTTACCTGCAAAGCCAAGGACCTTAGGGTAGGAATAGAGATCAACGGCAGCTCCAGGGCAAAGCAGAGCCCTTTAGCGGCCGAAACTCCAATTCTAAGGCCCGTATAGGAACCCGGACCTTTACTTACGGCAATGGCATCCAGATCGCGCGCGCCTACCTCATTTTCCCGAAGAATCTCTTCGATAAAAAGGTGTAACCTTTCGGCATGCGAATAATTATTGCTGTAATCTTCTTTCAAAGCCAGCAACTTCCCTTTATTTTCCAGCGCTACCGAACAATTTGTGGTAGCTGTTTCAATACATAGAATCACGGCCGAAAGGTAAGAAATTATTCTTTTTCCCCCTTCACTTCTACCTTATCTCCGGGTTTAAGAATTTTGGTCACGGTGTTATAAGGTCCTGTAATAACCATTTCCCCGGTTTCAAGACCTTCTTTGATCTCAATCCTGGAATCATCCTGTATTCCTGTTTCTACAACGCGCACCTTCGCCTCATCACCTTCTTTAACGTACACTGTTTCAAAAAGCTCTTCTAAAACCTTTTCTTCACTGTTGTTGCGGCTGCCTGCACTGGTATCGGCTTTTACAACTACTGCACTTATGGGCACAGCAATAACATCATCGCGTCTATTGGTAATAATATCTACCGTGGCGGTCATTCCGGGTCTAAAAGGGGAAAAATTCTCGGGTTTTCCTTCAAGCAAATGGTCATAAGATTCTTTTACAATCCGCACCTTTACCTTAAAGTTGGTCACCTGGTCGGCAGTTGCTGTAGCATTGGCCGAATTTGAAATTTCAGTCACCACACCTTTGAATTCCTGTTTGAGATATGCGTCTACCTCAACTATAGTAGAGTCACCAATAGAAACTTTTACAATATCGTTCTCATTCACATCTACTTCCACTTCCATGTCGCTAAGATCGGCCACTCTCAATATTTCGGTCCCTGCCATTTGCTGGGTACCTACAACTCTTTCCCCCAGCTCGGCATCAAGAGATGAAATAGTTCCGCTCATAGGAGCATAAATATTGGTTCGCCCCAGGTTTTCAACAGCCTCGTTCACGCTGGCTTCAGCACTACGCACACTGTAAAAAGCAGCCTGCCTGTTGGCCTGGGCTACTTCATAAGCCGAAACAATCCTGTCCCATTCTGCTTTGGAGATTATTCCTTTCTCAAACAGACTTTGATTTCGCTGGTAATTAGATTCCGCTTCTTTTAAAGAAGCTTCTGCCTGTGACAGGCTTGATCTTACATTTTGAAGTCCGGCGCGCACCCGTTCAAGGTTAGACTGGTATATTTCAGGATTTACCCGCACCAGCAAATCTCCTTTTTCTACCTGCTGCCCTTCTACTACCGGAAGTTCAATGATCTCTCCTGAAACTTCCGAAGAAAGTTTGACCTCAACCTCGGGCTGGATCTTACCTGTGGCCGAAACTTTTTCAATAACATCAAACCTCTGCACCTCGGTAACCTCAACTTCTTTGAAATTTCCCGACTTGCCAAACCAACCTGCTTTTTTACCTACTACGAGCAGAACAATTACAACTACGGCAATTCCAACAATAATATAAATAGTCTTCTTCTTCATTATTTAGAATTTAAGGTCTGTGATGGGCACTCCAAAATATAGTTCCAGCACTTTTAATTTAAAAATATAATCGTATTTGGTCCTTACTACTTCGCTTTCGGCATTTTCAAGATTGAATTTTGCCTGACTAAAGTCAAAAGCGTTGGTCATCCCAACATTGTAGCGTTCTGTAGCATACTCGTAAGCCAGCTGCTGTGCCTCCCGGGCCACCAGTGCAGCTTCGTAAGCTTTTAAAGCACCACGGGCATCGGTATAGGCCTGGTAAACGTTTGCTTCCAGGTCGAGTTTAGTCTGCTCCATCTGGTATTCAGCCCTCAGCACGTTCACTTCACTTCTTTTGACCTGGTTACGGGTAGAAAACCCGTTAAATAACGGCACATTGAGCTGTACCCCATAAGAGATTCCATCATTCAACTGTAGCTGTTCAAAAAATGGGAGCGGGTTTCCTAATTCACTCACCATGTTTGGCGCCACAACAATTTCTTCAGTACTCTCTACAAAACCTATTTGACGATAGGGCTCATCGGGATCGAGACCTGCAGAAACAAACCTCCCGGCACCCGACTCACGGGTATTATAGTTAAAAAAAGCATTTAGCGTAGGCCAGTAGGCCCCACGAGCTATTTCAACCTCTTTTTTTGCGAGTTCGGTGTTCATCTCGGCCACTTTTACTTCATAACGCTCTTCTTCGGCAGCTTCAATGACTTCAGACACCGGAACATCCAGTATCTCATTTCCAAAGACATCATAATCCCTTTCGGCGATATCAAAGTTCTCGTAATCTTTTATAAGCAGGGTTTGGGCGAGAGCGATCAAGGAGATTTCTATTTGGTTTTCTGCAACAATCATTCGCTGTACCTCACTGGCAGAAGTTGCTTTAATCTCAAGTAAGTCCCCCCGTGGTAAAGAACCTGCCTCTACCAGTGCTTCAGCTCTCTCAAGCTGCTCAAGGGTAATTTGGTGCTGAGACTGGATCACTTTTAGATTTTCTTTGTTGAAAAGCACCTGTAAGTAAGCATTGGCCACAAACAAAGCAATATCATCTTTCATTTGCTCCAGGGAATATTCACTGGCCAGTTTTGCCATTTTAGCGTACTGGTACTGCTTAAAATTCCTAAGACCGTCAAACAAGGTCAATCCCGCTGTTACTCCTGCGGAAAAGTTTCGGGTAGTTTGCGTCTGAAGAATTCCGGTTGTTACATTTTGGGTAAGACCTGTATTCCAGGAATTGGAAGCCGACCCATTAACTGAAGGCAGAAAATTTCCGAAGGCATCAGAAATCTGAATATCGGCCAGATCGACATCAAGCTGAGACTGTTTAACGCTTATATTATTCTCAAGTGCGTACTCTATACATTCCTGAAGTGTCCATTCCTTTTGTTGTGAAAAACCAAAAAAGGAAGAAGAAAGGAAAACTGCAGTCAATAAAAATCTTTTCATAATTGTAGTTGTAAAATGTAAGTCTTGTAAGAACCGTTTTTGTTACAGCAGCAAACAATCTATTGCACTTGTGCAGTAGGATTAACCGGTTTTAGCTGGTTCCAAACTTTAATTTTGTCGTTTTCGGTAATGCCGTCTTTAATTTCTACAAAGATGCCGTCACTCACTCCCAACTCCACATCCCTGCGTTCAAATTGCTGGTCTCCGGTAGCTACTTCAACAAAAGGCTCTTGTGTTTTAGGATCAAATTGTATCAACGCCTCCCTTAAAGCCAGCACATTTTCAGCTTTCGCCAGGATAATGGAAGCATTTGCACTTAAGCCAGCTCTAATAAAAGTAGTATCGGCTTTATCAAGGGTTCCTTCGATATCAAACTGAATAGCCCCGTTTTCTTCCACTCCTTTTGGTGCAATATAGTCGAGCACTGCTTTGAAGGTTTTATCTTCAATGGCACCAACCGTTACTTCAAGCGGAAGATCTTCTTTTATTTTCCCAACTTCACTCTCATCAACCTTTCCTTCAAAGATCATTTTATTCACATCGGCAAGAACAGCTATAGTAGTACCGTCATTGAAATTATTACTTTCAATCACCTGGTTCCCCACTTTCACAGGAACGTCTAACACCATTCCTTCTACTGTAGAACGAATCAGGGTATTTGCAGCAGTACCCAAACCGCTTGTTGTTCCCGTACGCACAATCTCATAGTTTTGTTGTGCAGATTTATAATTCTGTTCTGCCCTTCTAAACGCTACCTGGGCATCATCAAATTCATTAGCCGAAATTACTCCCTTTTCAAAAAGTGATTCCTGACGTTCAAAATTCCTTTTTTCATTATCAAAGTTGATCTTTGCCGTTTGCACTGCATCTTTAGCATTCTGCAGAGATGAAACATTAGGGATTACACGTATTTTCGCAATTTGATCACCGGCCTGTATACGATCACCGGCTTCAATAAAGATCTCTTCAATAATCCCTGAAATATTGGGTTTAATCAAAACCTCTTCTTTGGGTACAATATTCCCTGTAGCCACTGTCTTTTTCACAATAGTTTTTTCTGAAGCCTGTTCGGTCTCATAAACAGTTGGGTCTTCCTGATTTTTGGCATACAGGTAATATAGCGCTCCGGTAAATGCTACTGCGATTACCACCAGGACCAGGATCGTTACAATTCTTTTCATTCTGTTTCTATTTATTTTTAATCTATTCTGTTCTTAAAGCATCTACGGGTTTGATCTTGATAGCGTTTTGCGCAGGGATCAAACCGGCCAGTAGACCTGATATTATTAATATAGCGAGAGCTGTTATCACTACGCCAAGGTTTACACTGGGATTGAGGAACATCATTTCTGAAGTATCCATACCACTTAAAGCCTTGTTCACAAGTGCTATTACTCCTGTTGCCAATACAATTCCTGCCATACCTGAGATAATGGTTAGAAAAATGGACTCCATGAGAATTTGCCCTCTTATTGCCCAGGGTGTTGCACCCAGTGCCCGCCTTACACCAATTTCGTTTGTTCGTTCTTTAACTACAATAAGCATGATATTGCTTATCCCGATAATCCCCGAAAGCAGTACCAGAATTCCGACGAAATACGCAACCCCTTTTAAAGCGACAAACAATCCGTTGATCTTATTAAACTCTTCAAAAAGGTCAAAATTCCCTACTGCCCTGTCATCTTCTGGATGTATAGAGTGCCTGGTCTTGATCACCTCTATCACATCACCTTTAAGATTTGTAATAGATGATCCGTCTTGTGCGGTAATTGCCATCCACCCCACATTGTTCCCCATGTTGAAGGCCTGAGAAAAAGCAGTAAAAGGAACGTAGATCTGTTTTTGATTCTCTTCGGCATTACCATTATTGCCTTTCTTCTTATAGGTGCCAATCACCATAAAGTTCACCCCACTAACCTTGATGTATGATCCGAGTACCTCTTCTCCCGGTTCATACAGGGTAGTGCGCACTCCCTCTCCTATCACCGCCACTTTCCGCTTATCATTGATATCGGAATAATTAATGAACCTGCCTGAAGTAATATCCATAGGTTCCTGCTGAATAATTTCAGGATAATCTCCGTAAACATTAAATGCTCCGGTGTTTAATCCCCTGGTCACGTTGTTTCCCCCACCAAAGCCACCGAGCTGGTTACGGGGAGAAACAAATCTCATATTTGGCACTTCCCGTTTAATGGCAGCTACATCATCTATCTTGAAGTTATATCTTCTTCCTTTAGGCAGGCCTTTATAAGGCTTTGAAGTTACCTGGGTCCACATGAACATAGAATTGGTTGCCATTCCTCCAAACCCCTGCTTCACGCCATTCTCCAAACCTTTACCGGCAGCAAGCAGTATAACGAGAATAAAAATTCCCCACAATACCCCAAAAGCGGTAAGTACGGTTCTAAACCAGTTAGCACTTAAAGCTTCCAGTATCTCATCCCAATTATCTCTACTAAACATGCTTACTCATCTCTTAATGCTACAATAGGTTTAATTTTCGCTGCCCTGTAAGCAGGGAAAAAGCCGGCCAATGCTCCGGCAACTATAAGAATAACCACTGTAGTAAGTGCAATTCCAAAATCTACCGACGGGTTCGATATAAAGTTTGTCTCTATAAGCGGCCCAACCAGTTCGAGCAATGCTAAACTTCCAATAAGCCCTACCAGCCCTGCAATGGCAGTTACAAAAATAGATTCATGCAAGATCATTCCGACTATAGAAAGCGGTTCTGCTCCCAAAGCCTTTCTTACACCTATTTCGCGGGTGCGTTCCTTTACAATAATGAGCATGATATTACTTACCCCCACAATTCCTGCGATAATGGTACAAATACCCACACCCCAAAAGAAAAATTTAATCATATTGATGAGGTCGTAGAAGCGCTTCATGTTCTCGAGAGAATTATTGATGCTCACAGCCCTGTCATCTTCGGGCGCGATGCTGTGCTGCTCTTTCAGGAATTGTTCTAATTCTGAAGTAAATTTGTTGGAGGCGGCAAGAGCTGCTTCAAAATTATCCTCTTGTTCGAGGGTAAAGGCCATGTTGTTAATGTAATTTTGCCCGTTGAAGACACGTTGGCCCGTAGACAAAGGCACATATACCCGACTCTCTTCACGCTCTCCCCCTGGATCTGTGAACACTCCTATTACTTTAAAATTTATGCCTGAAATCTCGAGGTATCTGCCAATAGGATCTACCTCTTTAAAAAGGTCATTACTCACCCTGTTTCCAATCACCACCACCTTTTCATAATTGTCATGATCGGAATAATTGATGTAACGCCCTTTGGTCATACTGCTCTTCTCAAGAAACTGGTAGTCGGGCAGCACTCCTTCAACTCTATAAGAACCCGATTCTTTCTTGTAGGTCACCACACCATTCCAAATCCTGTACACAGAAGATTTGAATTCCAGTTCATTCTCATACTTCTGGGCCGTGGTTTGAAAATCTGTATTCTTCAGCCGAATATTGCGCCCGGGATTAAGCCCTTTATACTCCACAGAAGTAGTACCCGTCCATATATACAGGATATTGGAGGCATCCCGTTCAAATTCAGAAGAAATACCATTTTTCATTCCCTCTCCCAAACCTAATAATATAACGAGGATAAAAATACCCGAGGCTACCGAGAGGCCTGTGAGAAAAGTTCGCAGTTTGTTCTTGCGAATTGTATCAAATATTTCTTCCCAACGTTCAAGATCAAACATGCTGCAGTGCTTTTACCTGATCTATTTTTTTATCATCTATGATCAAACCGTCTTTAAGGTTGACGATTCGTTTTGTCATTTCGGCGATATCATGTTCGTGGGTAACAATGAGAATAGTACGCCCCTCTTCATTGATCTTCTGAATAAGATCCATCACCTCATAAGAGGTTTTGGTATCAAGCGCACCGGTAGGCTCATCGGCCAGTAACACTTTTGGATCACTTGCCAGTGCCCTGGCTATTGCGACTCGTTGTTTTTGTCCTCCCGATAATTCATTCGGAAGATGTTGTGCCCAGGGGGTAAGCCCTACTTTATCGAGATAAGCCATTGCCTTCTCTATTCGCTCTTTGCGTTTCATGCCCTGGTAATATAGAGGCAGGGCCACATTATCTAATGCAGTTTTATAATTGATAAGGTTAAAAGACTGAAAAATAAAGCCGAGAAATTTATTACGGTACCGGGCTGCAATTTTTTCATTAAGATTTTTAATTGGAACCCCATCAAGCTTGTAAGTACCGCTATCGGCCTCATCAAGCATTCCAAGAATGTTGAGCAGGGTAGATTTGCCCGAGCCAGAAGAGCCCATAATAGACACCAGCTCTCCTTCAGCAACATTAAAATTTATCCCCTTAAGTACGTGCAGGGAATTGCTTCCTGTTTTATAGGATTTGTGCAAATCTTTGATTTCAATCATACCGGGTGTAATTCAAATTACTATGAAGGCGCACCCATTAGACTGGTAAAAACAGTAAATGTTACATTTTCTGAAAAAAGATTTAAGAAAATGCCATTTTTAAGAGGGAAGAAATTATTCTTCTACATGCTTTTTTCTCCTGGACTTCCAAATGAAGTAGGCCACTCCAGCCATTAACAAATAAGGAAAGATCATGAGATATACAATCCCGTCGTTAATCCCTTCAGCAGTAGATTGGCCCTGTTCGGTTTCAAGTACTGCACGGCACATAGCACACTGCGCCTCAACGTCAACCGAAAGGAAAAGAATAAAAACAGCAGTAATAAAAATTCTAACTTTCATAACTTTAGTAATAAGGAGCCATGAATAAATACACCAGTACCCCTGTCACCGCAACATAAAGCCATATTGGATAGGTGTAACGGGCAATCTTACGATGTTTTTCTACCTCTCCTGTAAGGCCACGGTACATTGTGAACAGAACAAGAGGGACAATAATTGCCGAAAGCAGGATGTGCGTGATAAGAATAAAGAAATAAATATATTTAAGTATTCCTTCCCCTCCATAAGGCACGGGTTCATTACTTATTTTCGAAATCACGTAACTCACTAAAAACACAGCCGAAAGAAAAAAGGCAGAGATCATAAGATTTCTGTGCCATATCAGTTCCTTCTTTTTCATGGCGTAATAACCTGTTATAAGAAACAAAGCAGTGAAGAAATTAAGCACGGCGTGAAAGAGTGGGAAGTTCTTAAAGCTTCCGCCCAAAACATCATACCGCTCTGGCAAATACATCAAGATGAGTACCGCAACCGGCACTAAGATGGAAACCACCACTATGGTAGGCACCATTACTTTATCTGTACTTCTATTTACCATCAATAAGTCTTTTAGCGTCAGCAATAAGTATATCAATTTGAGGCTCTTCTTCTCCCGGCTCCACAACTGCATTGCGGGGCACAGAACCCCTGTAATAAATAATTGGGTTTCCAAAAGAGTCTTTTCGGGACCTTATATAACCCTCACGATCTACCAGGGCAAAATAACCTGAATGCGCAAAACCACCTGCTGCATTTTCATCTTCACCGGCATAAATATTAAATCCGGAATTAGCAAGACCATAAATATCTTCCTGCTCTCCTGTCATTAAATGCCAGTTTGGATGGGTGATATTGTTATTTGCCGCATATTCTTTGAGAACCTGGGGCGTATCATGGCGGGTGTCTATACTAAAAGAAGCAATCCCAAAATCTTCATTAGAAGCAAACACATCCTGCACCTCTACCAGATTGTCTTTCATAATAGGACAAATAGTGGGGCAGGTAGAAAAGAAAAATTCAGCGATATAAACCTTACCTTCATAATCTTTATTGGTGATGGTATCTCCATGTTGATCTATGAATTCGAAAGGCGGAACTCTCTTCCTTTCTTCATTCACCATAATATAATCAAGATCAACGTTGGCAGCAGCCCGTTCTTCCCGACCGTCAGACCTGTTTGAAGAAACTGTTTCCTCTTCGTTCACCCTGTCAATTATTTCGGGAACCACAATGATCCCAAAAATAACGATTACCAGGAATAGCCCTATGTATGAGTAATTTTTCATTAATCTTCAGTATTCTCTTTATTGTACTTTTTAAGCTCTAGGCGATATTCAGCCAAAATAACCTTTACATCGTCGGTCATTTTATTGTTGAGAACATAGATGGAGCCGGTATCGTAGCCAAAAAGCTCACTACCATCATCATCTTTATCCCTGCCACGTAATTTTCCTTCTTTATCAATAATAAAGACATTTGGTGTAGAGAGGTCGCCATTTAGTTCAAGGTTGGTATTTAAACTATCAAACAGGGCGTTGATCTCTTCGGAAGAAGCAGTCACAAATTTCCACTTTTTGAGATCTATAACTTTTGAGATTTTTTGTTTGAGCTCTTCTACCTGCGCCTCACTTCCTTCAGGAACTACCGAAACAAACTGAAAGTCATTAAATTCGGCATAAGGATCATAGATCTTTTCGGCCAGGTGATAGGCGTTGTTCATATAATCTATGGGCTCAACCCCGGGAAAACCAAGAATAGTGATCTTGTTATCAAAGCTCACTTCCTCTTCATCACCTTCAAGGCTTCTAAAGGATTCGAGCTGATAAATTTCCTGGGTAAGGACGGGCAGACGGGCAAAGTTATTGACTCCTGAAGCGAAGAACAGGTAAGCCCCAAGGGGAAGTGCAAAAAGCACAAAAATGACAAAGAATTTTTTCATATTATCTTTCCGGAAGATGTGCACAAAAATAAAAAAAGGCGGTTTTAAAACCGCCTTTCCTTTATGTTTTAACTTTTAGAAATCCCAGGCCACCTGCCCCCGCTGCAGTACCTCGTGAACATAATCTCCTTCAGTAAGAAGAATAAAAACAAGGTAAACGATGAGAAAACCTGCAGTCCATACCACAGAGCGTCTTAGGCCTTTGGTCTCGCCTTCCATATGCATAAAGGCCCAGGTAATATAATAAGCCTTCCAAATTGTAAGAACAATGAATATCCAGTTGATTAGCTTTAAGCTAACAAAATAGGTATGCACCAGAAAATCTGGTTTGATGATCCCCAAAATAACTTCTACAAGAGTAATGATCGAAAGGATTATAAATACCGTCCAGATCCTTTTAGAGTTCGATTCGTGTGCGTGTGTAGTATCGTGTGCCATTTTAATTCTTATTCCAGATTATACCAAATAGAAGAAAGTAAATACAAATACCCATACAAGGTCTACAAAGTGCCAGTACAGTCCAACTTTTTCTACCATTTCATAATGCCCTCTTCGCTCATAAGTACCAATAAGCACATTGAAGAAGATGATGATATTAATCAAAACCCCGGTCAATACGTGAAACCCGTGGAACCCGGTGATGAAAAAGAAGAAGTCTCCAAAAAGGGGATTTCCATATTCATTTTTTTGAAGGTTTGCCCCCTCAATAACTCCTATACCTTCGCTCTCAAGTTTTGCCAGTGATGCCTGTCTTGTCAAAATCACTTTCTCTCCTGTCTCAGTCAACTCCTGTGTTCTTATAAGAAGGTTTGGATTAGCTTCAAACCCTGCAAGCACATCATCCATTGTGAAACGTGCCAAAGTTGGCTCATCTGTAAACCAAAGGCCATTTGTTCGCTCATGCTGAATCCTTTCTTTTGGTGCAGCAACCACAAACTCATCCAGTGCAACGCGATGCCCATCATTATCTATAACCTGCAGCACATTACCACCCCTGGTTTCAATAGCACCATAGGTACCCTGAATAAAGTTCTTCCACTCCCATGCCTGTGACCCAAGGAAGATGATACCTCCAATAATGGTCAACAACATGTATATAGCCACCTTACCTCTTTTCATGTTATGGCCGGCATCTACCGCCAAAACCATAGTTACAGAAGAAAAAATAAGGATAAAGGTCATTAAGGCCACGTAATACATGGGCGCATCTACGCCATGCAAAAACGGAAAGTGGTTAAAAACCTCATCGGCAATCGGCCAGCTGTTAGAAAATTTGTATCTCGCAAAACCGTAAGAGGCAAGAAACCCGGAAAAAGTAAGCGCATCTGATAAGATGAAGAACCACATCATCATTTTACCATAGCTCACTTTCAAAGGTTGATTCCCACCGCCCCATGTTTTTCCTTCGGTACCTGTTCTGGTAACAGTCGCTTCCATAGAAAGAGTTTGATTTTTAAAGTATGGGCAAAAATAGGTTTTTTATTTATCTAAAGAAATATAAAAATAAAAACAGGTAAATCCAAAGGGCATCAACAAAGTGCCAAAAGGTAGCACCAAGTTCTAAGCCAAGTGTTTGCCCTGCATGGTACTTCTGTTTAAAATGGTTATAAATTATTACTAAAAGTACAATTATTCCTCCAAAAAGGTGCACTAAATGAGACCCAACGATCAAATAAAGGAAAGAAGTGGTAACACTACTGGCACTTCCTGTAAAGAAATATCCAGATTCCAGCAACTCGTTAAAGCTCTGGAATTGAAGGCCGATAAAAATTAAGCTAAGTACCAGTGTACCAAGAAGCCCCATGGTTGCAAGACTGTGTTTGTTCTGTTTTACCGCTTTTTCAGCAATGTGAAAAGTGACGCTGCTCAAAAATATAACCAGCGTGCTCCAGATAAAAGTAGCCGGCAACTGAAGATCAGCAAGCCAGTCGGGCCGGTTTTTACTTACAACATAGGCACTGGTAAGGCCTGCAAACATCATGGCCATACTTATAATCCCGAACCAAAGCATCATCTTTTTTGCCCTACCCTGCTTGTGCTGACTGGTTCCCTGTGTTAAATCCATACTCGAACTAATTTATCTAATACATATATTATTTGCAGCAAGGTAATGTAAGACACACTTGCAAGCATAAGTTTCTTTGCCGATTTTTCATCTCTTTTCCTGTAGAGCTGCACTGCATAATATAACATCCCCAAACCAAGAAGAAACACAAGAGCAGCAGAAAGCGGCGTGATATAGAGGGCCCCTGTCATTCCTGTGGCCGGAATCAGGGAAACGATCAAAGTCCACAGCGTATAAAGCACAATTTGCACTGCAGTTCCTTTATCTCTTTTTCCGGTAGGCAACATAAAGAACCCGCCTTTTGCATAATCGTCATACAACCACCAGCCCAGGGCCCAAAAATGCGGAAATTGCCAGAAGAACTGAATCATGAACAAGGTTCCCGGCTCAATACCAAAATCTCCCGTAGCTGCCACCCATCCCAACATAAAAGGGATAGCACCAGGAAAAGCTCCTATAAAGACAGAAAGTGGGGTCTTGGTTTTTAAAGGAGTATATACACTAACATAGAGCAAAATACTTATCGCGCCAAACATCGCGGTGCGCGGATTGATAAGATAAAGTATAACCAAGCCCAGCACCGTAAGGGTACTGGCAATAACAAACGCAGTGTTTATTGACATCCTCCCCGAAGGAACAGGCCTGTTGCGAGTTCTCTTCATTAAAAGATCAAGATCCTTTTCAAGGATTTGGTTATAAGCGTTTGACGCTCCAACCAGGCAGTATCCTCCAATAGCCAGCATGATCACTGTAAGAAAATCAATAGATTCTGCTCCTAAGAAATATCCGGCAACCGAAGAAAATACTACGCTTATAGCCAGCCTCATTTTGGTAATTTCCTTAAGATCGCTTACCAGGGAGACAGACGGACTATGTACTTGGGTGTTTTCCAAAAATGGCAATTTTGGCGCAAAGATACTTCTTAATTGGTTTTTACCAAGAACACGACAGCGTTAAATTTAAAACTGAAGAAAAAATCAAAGATTGATAATCAATATCTTATAGGGGCTACATATCGTAATACCAGTTGAAAATATCGGTGCGCAACCCAATATTGAACCAGTAGGCGGTATTCTTAAAATGATTTACGGTGTTTACTTCAGGATTAAAATTCCGGTAAATAAAACTTCCGAAGAACTTCAGGTTAGTCACCGGGTTAACAATATATCCTACTTCAGCTTGCGAAAAAAATGACTGGGTGGTATTGCCCTGTCCAATTTCCACACCTGTTTCAAAAGGCCGGTCTTCCTCGGTTCTATAGATATTTCCGCCGTAATAAGCGCCATTATCAAGAAAATCGAATCCGCGTTCTCCATAGATGGCTTTCACGTGCCCATAGTACCTGCCGGTTTTATAGCGGGCTATAGCAACCAGTTCCCTGAAATTTGCCCCCCACAAATGCGCCATAGATTGATTCGCATGCCCATAATTAAGCGTGATGGTATTGTGTGAATAAGTATAAGGTCGCACCTGGTTGTATTCAAGCTGCAAGTGAAGATCCTGAATATTAAATGCATTAAAATATTTTGTCCCAATCTGGAAGCCGTGTTTATTTTTCCAACTGCCCTCGCCTCCAAAAACATCAGTAGAAGAAAATTCATCAATAAGCCACTGCCCGTAGGTAAGAAAACTGTTGCTCCACTTATATTTTCCGGTTAGGCCAATTATAGCATTACCCGCCTGCGCCCCGGTAGAAAATTCGATCGCCCTGTAAAAGATCACGGGGTTGAGATAATTAAGGTCAAAGCCGCGGTTATTGTCATTCTCCCACATCACCGACTCAAAAAAGCCAATGTTCAATTTTTTGGTCACATTATAGCTCAGGTAATGATTTGCCATGAACTTTGTACGGTAGGAATCTTCACCCGTTACCTCTGGCCGCACATCGCGTAAAGACATCCAGGTGTTGGTGTATTTTATTTTCCAGAAGGTGGTGTTGAGCTTAAAGTATGGATAAGGCGAAGCATTATCACTTAATAATAGCGACCTGTAACCATCACCAATAAAATTCTTTCCATGACCAAATTGTAAATTGAAAAATTTCCCGGGGCTAAAAGAAAGATAGCCTTCGGCGACAGGATAGTCATATCCCTGCCCCATAAAAGGTTTGGCAATACCACGGCCGGGAATAATAGCAGCACCTTCGTTCCCCGGTCTTATTGATTCAGCGTAACGGTTAAAATAATCGGCAAACCTTCCCTGGTTCTCGTATACCACCGAGTAAAAATTTAGGTTCTTACCCAATCCCCCCTGAAAAATGGCTGCCCGTGTGTTGTTGTAAGTTACGTCCAACTCACTATCAAGATCTTTCCCTACCTGCACATCAAGCCCAAAATCTACCGTAAACCAATACCCTTCACCCTGAAATTTAAATAAATGCTCATTCCACACCTTTCTCCCTATCCAGGAGGTGACAGGTTTTTGAAGCCCCAGCAGTTCTTCTTCAAAGTTGTAGTAATCTTTTACTTCGGAAAACAAAAAAGGTTTGGAAGCCGAATGAAAATTAGTTCCCACCATGTTCACCTCATCTTCAAACCGACTGTAAAACTCGTGAGAGAGCGGAATATTAATATCACTATCTAATCTTGGATGATTAAAATCCAGCGGCTTTATCTGCTCGTATTCTTTGGTAATTTCAAGTTCTTCCTGCGGTTCCGGCACTTCTGCTTTCACAATGCTTACATTCTTTTCCTCCATAACTGCGGAAGGTACTCCGGCTTCTAAAGGAATATTTATTGGCATACGAAACTGCATATCAATGGGCCGGCTGTTATATGTGGCAGGAGAGATCTTCGGAAGGGTCTCAAAAATGCGGTTTAACTCCGCCTTTAGTTCGGGGTAGGCAGCATTGATGTAGTTCACCTGAAAATTTCCGTCGCTGGTAACTTCAAAAAGCACTACCATTTCACCCCGGTAGTTATCTTCAGCAACAACAGCGGGCAATAAAAATTCCTCTTTAATCTTCCTTTTTAGGGCAGTATTAAAACACAGTTCCTGTTTATCAAAACCTACCTCCCTGCATTCTGAAAACTGCGGAAATCTCTCCGGATCCCCTTTAAAGGACTGGGGAAAAACAAAAAGCGGAAGGAAAAAGATGAGGAGCGGGTAAAATCTAGTCATATCCTGCACAAAGCTGAATGGATTACAGGGGAAAGATACATTTTTTTAAGTATCTGATGATTTTTCCTGCACGCAAAAAAAATCCCGCAGCTACCTGCGGGATCAAAAATGCCATTTTTGACACTCTTTTATTCCTGAATCCTAAACACAATAGGCAATGAGTAAATTACACCCACCGGTTGACCACCCTGCTTCCCCGGAATTAACTCAGGGAAAGCATTTATAACCCGTATAGCTTCTTCTTCCAGTTTTGGGTGAGGCCCACGTGCCCCAATAGCTTTCACCGTGCCGTCTTTTTGCACTTTAAAGCTCACATAGATGCGGTGCAGCCCACTAAGCCCCAGTTTCTCCCCCAAAGCTTTATCAAAGGTGCGACCCACCAGCCGGTTCACCTGCTCACCAAAGCATTGTTTACGGGCATCGTTATTTTTAAGGTTTTCACATCCGGGGAATAAGGGCACCTCCTCTACTGCGTGAATATTATACTCTTCTATTTTTTCTTCTTCATCAACATACTCCACTTCGGCCACTTTCAGGATCTTTTCGGGAATTTCTGTAGGTGCTATCAGGGTTTCCTCCTTTTCAACATCATCTTTGATGATCTCCACCTCTTCAGTTATTTCCTTCGGAAGTTCGGGTGGTTTTACGTCTTCTACCTGCGTTACCGGAACAGGCTCTTCTTCAAACGCGTAAGCCATAACGAGATCTGGCTGCGATACCGGTGCCGAAGAGACCTGCCATTCTATGAGTTGCCACGCCAGGAACAGGGCCAGAACCAGGCCGAGCTGAAAAAATAAGATGCTTCTTTTTGAAAGATCTGCTTTTGCACTTTTCTTGTTTTTCATAATGATATATTTATAGATTAGTGAATTTCCAGATTAAAAGCAGACATTAAAAACATCTTTTTAACAACCTCTATAACACAACATCAATAATTAGACCGAAGAGCAGCAGCCCGTTGAAAATCAGCCTTCTTTCATCCTTACAACAAAAGTCTTAAGCAAAAAAAATCCCGCAGTAGCTGCGGGATTTTTAAATATTGTGAGACTAAATTAGTCCTGTACTCTAAAGGTAATAGGCAGAGAGTATAATACCCCAACCGGTTGACCACGTTGTTTACCAGGTTGCATCTTAGGTAGCATATTCACTACTCTTTCAGCTTCCTGCTGTAGGCGTGGGTGTGGAGCACGTGCCCCTAACACAGTTACAGCACCGTTCTTCTCAATCCTGAACTGAACGTAAATCCTGTTAATTCCTGAAAGACCAAGATCACTTCCCAAACCTGTATCAAATCTACGGTTTACGAAATCATTGATCTTTTCACTCATACAGTTTTTACGAGCCTCGTTGTTCTTTTCATTCTCACATCCAGGAAAAACCGGTACATCTTCAATAACTGCAAACGGAACGTCCCCAATTTCTTCCTCTTCTTCAACAACCTCTACTTCTTCAACTTCCACGATTTCTTCCTGGTTAGTCTCAGTAGATTCGATTACGGTCTCTTCAACCTCTTCTTCATCTTCTACAATCTCGATAACCTCGGGTGCTGGTGGCGGTGGTGGCGGTGGTGGTGGTGGTGGCGTATTCAATTCGGTGATTGGCACATCTTCCTCCTCAAAGGCATCCATATCAACCATTCCGGTATCAATAGCTTCCTTGTCGTAGGTTTTCCACTCAATCGCCTGCCAGGTGACAAAAAGCATCACGATCATTCCAATCTGGAAGAACAGAACGCTTCTCCTGGACAAATCAGCTTTTGGGTTCTTTTTGGGTTTCATAATTCCGTTTTAATTATAGGTTGGCTAAAATAATTAATTTTTCATTAAAACTAAATTTATCTTAGCTTTTAACCTCGTTAGATTTTTCCTGAGGATCCAAACGACAATTGCGGCCACTACCACTCCGATAGTATTAGCAAGAATATCAAAAAGATCCGGTTGACGATAACTGGTTATTACACCCTGAAGAACCTCAATAAAAATGCCAAAAGCAACTGAAGCCAGGGAAATAAACATTATCCTCTTAAAAAGGCCTTTTTCTTCAAAAGTAAAAAGCCCAAATAGCATCCACAGCAGGCCAAGACCAAAATAGGCACCACAGTGCATGGTTTTATCGCTCATCCCCAGGTCTTTTACCGGAGTATCGGCCAGGTTAATGAGAGACAGGTAAAGTATAAGCCCCGTGTAAATTAAGGCCGGAAAAAAGAAAAGGAGTTTAACCCTCAACAATTTCTGTATATTCTTCGGCACTCAAAAGATCGTCTAATTGAGATGGGTCGCTAAAACGGATCTTCACCATCCAGCCTTCGCCGTAAGGATCAGAATTTACTTTTTCCGGCTCGTCTTCAAGGCTCTCATTGAATTCGATGATCTCTCCAGAAAGTGGTGCAAATAGATCAGATACTGTTTTTACAGCTTCAACAGTACCAAAAACCTCTTCTCTATCCAGAGTTTCATCTACAGTCTCTACTTCAACATAAACAATATCTCCCAGCTCACCCTGGGCAAAATCGGTAATACCTACTATTGCAACATCTCCTTCAATTCTCACCCATTCGTGATCATTGGTGTACTTTAAATCTTTTGGAATTTTCATGGTTAGAAATTTATTATAACAAAGGTAATTTTTTAATCCTTTTAGTCAAGCGTCCCCTTTTAATTTCCGAAGTTATATCTCAAAGTTACGCCCGAACGTATGGTAGTTTGCGGATATGCGGTAGAAATGGCATATTCAGAGAAACTGTGATCGTAATATATTTCGGCGGTGAGGTTCTTGGAAAGGGCATAATCTGCCTTAAAATAAATAGCCCATATATCCTGCCCCGCCGTCACCTGGCTGTTATCAATATCGAGATATCTTATTACCGTCTCATTGTGCCGGTAAGAAACATCTGCTTTAAAGTTAAGGTCGCTGCTCAATATCCTTTGACGCCCTCCAAACTTCGTGTCTATTTTTAAATCTTTTATGCGATATCCCAGCCCAAGGGTATATTGGTTCCCGTTGATTTCGGTAAGCAGGTTGTTGTCAAAGCTTAATGACAATGCCCTGTCTTTCTGAATATCGGCTAAAATCTTAATCGAATTTGCCATTTCCAGATCCACCCGCACAAGCGGACTAAACTGTTCGGTAAGATTAATGTTTGAAAACAACAGCTCGCTCTTGTAATTCCCGGCCTGATCAACCTCCCGGGGATTGGCAGGCTTATAATCTAAATTGCTTTGGAACTGGTTAACCGTGTACCCGGCAGTATAACCATGATTCACCGAAAATCTCTTGAAATTCTTTCTGAACCAGGGCAGGCGCATAAAGCCAGTGTACTTAAGGTTCCAGTTGGGAAGAGGAAAATCTTTAAAAGCCCCCAGGCTAACATCATCGGGATCGGCTCCCGAATAAGCCGCCAAAAACGCCGGTAGTAGCACGTTCTGGCTGTTCCTGCCAAAACCTACCGGATAACCTTCTGCATCGGTGTCATTGGGGTCAAATCCATTGGCTACGGCCAGCCTTCTCGCCACAGCCAGCCTGTTCTCCCTGAACTCCTGAAAAGTAGCCGAAGATTCAGCCGAAGTTTGATTAAAAGCGGTCTTAAGCAGAATCGTGGAAATACTGAAGTTACCAAAAGTAAGCGGTGTAAGCGGATTATACTGTTCTCCCGTTACCCTGAAATTCTCCTGAAAGGTTTCAGAATACAACCTGTTGGCGGTTAACTGGATGGTAAGATCGGGCAGGAGAGAAACTTCAGCATTAATGCCCAGCTGCTCATTCTCTACCTCGGTGTACTGCTGGTTAAAATCTTCATATAAAGTAAGCCAGCCCTTACGCGCAGCCATGTACCTAACGTCTTCCTGACTCCCTAAAGTAAAGCCGAGAGTAGGATTCCAGGTGCCCAAAAAGCCAATATCATTGGTATATCCCGGCAAAAAGATCCCGTTGTTCTCCTGGTAGTTCACCTGAATTCTTCTTATTGAAGTGAGAAGGCCAACCAGGGTATTGTAAGTTCTATCACCTGTACCAAGCCTGGCAACATCTGCCTGCGATGGCGCTGTGGGTTTATTGCCCAATGTTGGCACCGCCTTACTACGCTCTTCAATGGTATTGGGCCCTCCACCGGGTCGGGTTCTTTTCTTGAGCCCTATATAATCATAAAGCGTCTGCATCTCCAGGTTTGCACTTATCTGGTGAACATTCGAGTTTTGAATACTGTTTCCAAGATCGGGAACATTTTCAAGGGTTTCAAAGATCTCAGAACCACGTTCCCACTGGAAGTTACCGGTATACGAATAAGTAGTTTTAAGAAAACCAAGCGCAGGGATCTTCGACAACGGTAGATCATAATTGATTTGCAGCGACTGGAAATGTTGATTTGGAATACCCGTATTAAAGAATCCGTCCCAGACTCTGGTGGTGGTATCGGGATTATTTTCATCATCAAAATAATTCCTCACCACTCTGTTGGTTGAAGAATCAAAATTAAGCCTCAGGCTTTTTGTAAAGTTGTAATTGATGGTGTACTGCCAGTCAAACAGGAAATTCCTTTGATAAAGGGTGGGAATACCATTAAGAAAACCCGGAGGCAGGTTGATCTCCCTGAACTTCTGCTCATTGTACTGCCTGAAAATCGTGGAAGTCGCCGTAATGTTCGACGGGAAAACATTGAAGTTGAAATCCCTTAAAAGTGCAAAATATGCACTGCTGTCAAGGGCTTTCACATTCCGCAACGGCTCAATATTCACTGGTGCAAATGTGTAGTCATAGGTTGCCCCCACCCGCACAGTTTGGTCAAAAGCATCTTCTATCTCAAAATCCCTGTGATCTACCTGATTGTAACTTCCCGAAACACTTAAGTTTTCAATATCATACGGCATTGGCTTATCCTCATCTACACGTTCTTTGCGCAGCCCAATCACATTGATGCTTTGACGACGGGTATAATCTTCTGCTCTTTCCTGTAGATCATCCCTTATCTCATCTGTCGCCGCATTATCAAGTACTGTCTCCAGTTCCAGGTCAAGAAATTCGGGATCATATTTTGGAGTGATCAATTCTTCACCGTAGCTGTAACTCACCGGAATTCTCAATCCCCAGTTTCTAGGCAGCAGCTGCCCCATATTTAGGTTACTCACCACATCATATTGCAAAAAGTCCTCCCTGCTTCTTTGGTTAGGCCCCTGTTCGAGAGAACCAAAACCTACCGTGCTTTTTCTTCCGGTAGCCGAAAGGTTTGCGAAATCGGCTACATTGGCATCCATATTCACGATTGCTGCCCACCCTCCCTGGTTGTTAAGCTCAGAAAGCCGAAGTTCATTGAACCAGACTTCCCCACACAAATTCCTGGAAGAGGCTTCAGAAAGGCCATTTTTGACACCCAGCATGAGCATCCTAACATTACCGAAACTTGGATTCCCTTTGATCCCAATTCTCAACTGGCCAACCTCGTAAGGTGTATCAGCAGTGACCCTGTCTCCTGCCTCACTAAAGAAATTAAGCTCGGTAGAGACTAATTCAGGGTTTCCAATAACAGTAGCTTTCACTTCCTGCAGCAGCTCAAGCGGCAAATTCATCCGGTTTTCTACAGGCCAGATTTCAGAAGCTGAAACTGCTCCAAATTCTGTTGGTTTCAGCGGAATTTCAATCTGGTAGAAGTTATCGGTAAAATCTGTACCAATCCTCACAAAGGCAACAAATTCCCCTTCCTGCCATTTTAGGCGGTTCACTACGGGTTCAGCGTGAATGAACATTTCCAGGTTTTTATACTGCCGCATGTCTAACTGGAAATTCTTATAAACGCCACGGGAATCCTGCGGTTCAAGATCACAAACATTCACAGCAAGCGACTGTTCATTCTGTCTCACCTGGGTATTATTATTCATCAATTCTTCGCGATCTACTCCCGGAGGCAGCACATACGGAATTGGCTGCCTGTTCTCGTTCTCTTCAATACTTACCGAAGAAACCGTGAAGGTAGTATTCTCATTAACCGGGTCAGATTTATCTGGATCTAGGGTTTGGGTATACCTGCGATAATCTCCACGCACCAAATCCATAGTTCCAAACCTAAGCACGGTAGGCTGTTCAAAGTCGGTCACAAACATTCGCATAAACCTGATTGACCTGAAGTCACCAATCCCGCCTTTGGCCGCAGTAGGCTCATAAATCGGGATTTTGAATTGCAGCCATCTCACCGGCATTTCCTGCCCGTTAGGCAAACTTATGCTGAAGTTCTTCACATCGGTCACATACCGGCTGTTATCAATATTCATGTTCGGGAAAACAGGTACCTCATATTCGTAGTAGCTGTCAACCGTGTTCATGGTATTGTCGCGGTTAAGATCTTCAACAGTAGGAAGCGTGCTGTTACCGCGATTTGTGTTGGTAACATCGGGCGGGGAGTTACCATCAATGCCGTTGTAATCGTAATAGCGCTCTAAAATTCCTCCGGAAGCATTCAGAAAATAATCATAATTATCGGCTGCAGGATCGGGAAGGTTACCAAAACCGGGATATTGCACAGCTTCTTCGACATCTGAAAGTCCGTCGTAACCTACATCCTGATTCAGCCTTTCCTGCCCTTCAGTATTAAAAGCATAAATAAGGGACTGGTTTGATGGCACCTTACCAAATTCGGTAGAAGTAGTATTTTCTACACCTCCATTTACAGGGAGACCATTTTCGTATTGTTTTCTACCATCTTTTAAAACATCTTCGGAAATATTTCCGAGGTTAAAGACAAGTGTCCCCCCGTTATTACCCGCATTTTCTGAATACAGGAAGGGATCCATCATCCAGAATTCGATGTATTCAACATTGCTTTGCTCAAAGTTGGTAGAATTGATAGCCCGGCTGATGCCCCCAAAATTCTCTGCAGGATTTGGCAGGGTATTTCCGCCGGCAGCCTGCGGATTATAATTGTATGGCCCCCTAATATTTGGATAATAGGCAAGATCTAGCGTATAAAGCACCTGAGACTGCCCCTGCACCACATCTACATTAGGGAAGATCTCGTTTAGAAACACCCTGCGGGTAGCATAGCTGGAAAGATCTGAATCTGAAACACCCGAAGGCCTGTTGCTTCCGTAGAAAACAGGGTCAATATTGTACCAGGCCAGTTTGGCTCTTTTGTAATTGGTTGCCAGGTTTCCGTTAGCCAGTTCGCCTCCAAAACCAAGCGGCACACTTGAAAGTTCCCAACCCAACGGATTATCTATAGCTATAGAGGTTTGTGCGGCTTCAAAATCATCAACGTAAGTGGTAGCACGCCCATCAAATTCACTTCCTTTTGGTGCTCCCGGAATTAAATATGCAACTTCCCCGCGCAGCGATAAATTAGATGCCACATCGGTGTCAATATTGGGAAGTTTATTCACCCAGCGTGTCAAAAAGGGCAATTCGGTAGAGTAATTCAGGTTGAGCCCCAGGATGGTGTTATTGATGGGCTCATAACTGTAGTTGGATTTTTGAGTTAGTGGGCGTTCATTCAGGTTTAAATAAGTTGCCCCCATCAGGAAGTTCTCATTGAAGAGATGCTCCACGTTAATCCCGGTAAAACGTTTTGTTTGCTGCCCAAAAAGGGCATTATTCTCTGTTGATATTTGAATAGGAATATTTGAGGCCAGTAAAGCTTCATCCAGGATCTGAACCCTTCCAAACTGGTAGTTCACCACATAATCTACCCCTTCCTGCAGCACACGACCTCCCGCTGTTACAGTAACCGATCCCTGCGGAACATTAAAGGCTCCTATCGAAATTCCTTCAACATTTGAAGATTTGTAACGCCCGCGAAGCTGAAATTTATTCTTTTCGGCCTGCTCCTGTTCTGCCTGGGTCTTGGTAGTTTCGTAGAGCGTCCTAAAAACATACTTCTGCTGATTGGCATTCCAGGTTTCGGGAAGTTCGTACCTCTCAGAACCCGTGTTTGGGTTGAGATCAAGTTTTTTAAAGAGATAACTTCCGAAGGGTTCTACCGAAGTGAAAATAATATTTCCCGTTTCAGCGTTAATAGTGATTCCCGGCACAAAGTCGAAAAAACCGTCGCCACCCGAAATTGGGTCTCCCGCAACATTTAGATTATCAAGGTTAAATACCCTTAAAAGTGTGGTTTGCTCTACATCTTCAGGCAGAGGAACACCGTCAACTCCTGTGATGTAATTGAGGGGTTGAGGATCGGTATAGACAATGTTCATCCTAAAATCTTCCCGCTCCAAATTGAATGCTGCAAGGTTGTAGATGTTTTTCATCATAAGATCCCACACCGGCTCATCTACATTGGTAACAGAGCTCTTCAGCATTTTCACCACCAGGTTTTGAGAGACAGAAGATTCTATCCCCGTGCCTCCAGAGGCGTCAATCCCATCACTGGCAAATTCTCCCACCTGGTAAACTTCTCCCCCCACGGTGTATTGAAAAGCCACTGCAAGAATCTCATCGCTCGCCAGCCTTTGATTTAGGGAGATATACCCGAGCCTGGTATCCAGCCTGTATTCTGTAGGTTTTAACTGCCTGGCATTTTCCAGTTTCACGTAATCTCTTCCTTCCGAAACCTGCAAACCGCCGAAACCAGATTCTACCCTGGCCACATCTCTTATTGCCGGGGTAAGCACAGATTCATGAGGGCCTGTTATTCCAAATGGGTTAAGGTCGTTATTTCGGTTATCGGCAAAGGAACCTTCGGGGCGGTTAAAGAAACCAGCCGGCGCATTTTCCAAACCAATATTTCCAGGTACCGGGGCTTCCCCCAGATCCTGTATAGCGACAATATTCCTGGTATTGGTAAGATTTTGAACATTATTTGTCCTGTTGGTAACCCAAACCTGCACCCTGGTAATTTGAACATTAGAGTTTATAAAAGGGTAGTTTTCAAGAGCTTCATCATATTGATCGCGAAAGTAATGAGCGAGGAAAAAGTGCTTATTCTCGTCATATTCAATAGCGAATTTATCGAACTCCTGCACGGTTGCACCACCTTCTACATTCACGGTGCGCCGTTCGCTCTTTTGTTCAGAAAAAACTCCGGTTATTGTGGTTTTACCAAACTGAAGCTGGGTCTTGATCCCAAATAAACTCTGCGCGCCCTGTATCAAAGCCGAGTTGAGCGGCATAGTAATATTCCCCACCTCGATCTTCTGAATGATATCGTCTTCGGTAGGCGTATATTCCAGCTTTAACTGGTTTTGAAAATCGAAAGTAGATTCGGTATCGTAGTTGGCAGTTACCTTAAGACGTTCTCCAACATTCCCCAAAAGGCTTAACTGAATGCGCTGATCAAAGTCAAAAGTAAACGAACTTCTGTTTCGCGGTGAGAACGCAGGATTATCTCTTTTGGAATACAGCACTCCCAGATCAAGCGCGACCGATCCCTGCGGAATAAATTCTATTTCGCCGCCGCCAAAAATATTTTGAAAGAAATCTGAATTCACATAAAAACCGGGAAGCAAATCTCTCTGCCCTTCCTCTGTACCTTCTTTTCTTCCTGAAAGTGCATCAGATTTTTCCTTAAAATACTGCTGCATTTCTTCCTGGATCACCAGCTCCTGGTATTCTTGCGGAGTGAGAATGAGTGGCGCGGTGATATTGAGCCTTCCCAGGGTTTCGGTATAAACATACCGGTCAAGCACAGGATCATAGGTATAGGAAGCAACTATGCTGTTAGGATTAGGCAACCTGAGTTTCCCCAGGGAATATCCTGTTTTTGTGCTGTCCTGTTGAACGAGTGTATCCTGTGCCAGGGCAGGCGAAGAAAATACCAGCACACCAAGGAATGCAAGGGAAATTGAAAGCCAAAACCTGGAATTATAATTTTGCTCCAAAGGAGTCATAGTTTTTTAAGTGCCTGCTTAATAAGAGATTCCACTGAAGCATCGGGTTCTGCCTTCACAATTTTCTCCACAACTTTTTCTGATTGCTTTCGTGTATACCCAAGGGTCTCTAAAGCTGATAACGCTTCTTCACGGTTTGTATTGCTTTGAGTTGCTGAAACTTCATCAATACCAAATACTTTTACAATTTTGTCTTTAAGATCAATGATCACCCGCTGCGCCGTTTTAGCCCCAATGCCTTTAATCCCCTGAATGGTAGCCACATCACCTGCAGCTATTGCTTCCATAATTTGCCCCGGTTCAAGGGAAGATAACATGCTGCGGGCAGTACTTGCGCCCACTCCTGAAACTGAGATCAAAAGCCTGAAAATTTCCCTTTCGGTTTTTCCCCAGAAACCATACAGGGTATGCGAATCTTCTTTTACCTGAAGGTGGGTGTACAACTGCAGGGATTCTTCTGAAGGAATTTGGGAATAGGTGTTAAGGGAAATATGAATAAAATACCCAACCCCGTTGCAATCGATCACTACATTCGTCGGATTTTTTTCAACCAGGCGGCCTTTAATACTATAGATCATGAAAAGTAGACGGTTATGGCGTCAAATGTAATGAAATTTGCAGGATAGCAAAACAGGAAAACCCCTCAAAAAAGGCATTTTCCTGTCTCACTTATTTTCCAAAATACTCCAAGACAAACGTAGCCTTTTTAGCACCTGCACGGTTATTATGTTATTGTTGCCGTTTGGCTCTTTTCTCTTTTTCCTGGGCGTCAACCACGGCTACTGCTGTCATATTCACAATCTCTTCAACACTTGCCCCCAACTGCAATACGTGCACCGGCTTGTTCATACCCATCAGGATTGGCCCTACAGATTCTGTTTTGTTAAGCTCCTTGATGAGTTTATAGGTACTGTTCCCAGAATCAAGATTTGGAAAAATGAGCGTATTAACTTTTTTCCCCGCAAGTTTTGAGAATGGGAATTTCTTGCGAAGCATCTCTTTGTTTAGCGCAAAGTCTGATTGCATTTCACCATCTACCACAAGATCTGGATAGAACCTATGCAGATAATCTACTGCTTCTTTTACTTTTTCGGCCTTCTCATTAGTTGAAGATCCAAAGTTAGAATAAGAGATCATGGCAATTACAGGATCCATTCCAAAAAGGCGTACAGTCCTGGCGGTCATTTGTGCAATTTTGGCCAGTTCTTTTGCAGTAGGATCAATATTTACTGAAGTATCGCTGATGAAAATAGGGCCGCGGGCCGAATTCATCAGGTTAGTGGCTGCCACCTTAGAAACTCCTTTTGCCTTTCCAATAAGTTCGAGCATAGGTTTCAATACGGTAGGGTACGATCTTGAGTAACCCGAAAGCAAAGCATCGGCGTCTCCGGCATTTACCATCATTGCCGCAAAATAGTTGCGGGCGCGCATTAACAGCTCCGCATCATATTTGGTAACTCCTTTCCTCTGGCGGGACTTCCAGTAAACTTCAGCATAGCGGTTACGCCTGGCTTCCTCCTCGTCAGATTTTGAATCGATGATCTCCACGTCTTCGGCATTAAAATCAATTTCAGCCATCAGTTCAGTGATCACATCCTTTCTACCAAGCAAGATGGGTTTGGCGATACCTTCATCGTAAGCAATCTGCGCAGCTTTAAGCACATCGAGGTGATCTGCTTCAGCAAAAATTACCCGCTTCGGATCCATTTTCGCCCTGTTCATCAATAGCCTGGTGATCTTGCTATCGTTACCCATTCTTTCGAGCAGCTCATCTTCATAGCGATCCCAATCCTGAATTGGGCTACGTGCAACTCCCGACTCCATTGCAGCTTTCGCTACAGCCGGCGGCACTTCTGAAATAAGACGCGGATCAAATGGTTTGGGGATAATATATTCCCTGCCAAAATTTAGCCGGGTTTCTCCATAGGCAATATTCACCTGCTCGGGCACAGGCTCTTTGGTAAGACGGGCCAGGGCTTTTACAGCCGCCATCTTCATTTCTTCATTGATCTTGGTAGCACGAACATCAAGCGCCCCACGAAAAATGAATGGAAAACCAAGCACATTGTTCACCTGGTTAGGATGGTCGCTACGCCCGGTAGCCATAATTATATCTTTACGGGTAGCGCAGGCAAGATCGTAATCAATTTCGGGGTTTGGATTCGCCATGGCAAAAACGATAGGGTTTTTAGCCATTTGATTAAGCATATCGGGCGAAACAATATCGGCAATAGAAAGGCCAACAAATACATCGGCATCTACCATGGCCTCATCGAGCGTATCGATTTTTCGGGCTGTAGCAAATTCTGATTTTTCTTCAGAAAGACCTTCCCTGTCTTTTCTAATGACTCCTTTACTGTCAAGCATCACGATGTTCTCAGCCTTTGCACCGAATGCCTTATATAATTTAGTACAGGAAACTGCGGCAGCTCCTGCTCCACTTATAACAATTCTTACTTCATCTATCTTTTTCCCGGCAAGCTCAAGCGCATTGAGCAAAGCTGCTGCCGAAATTATGGCAGTACCGTGCTGGTCATCGTGCATCACGGGAATATCCAGTTCTGCTTTAAGCCTTTTTTCAATCTCAAAAGCTTCAGGCGCTGCAATATCTTCCAGGTTAATACCTCCAAAAGTAGGCGCGATATTTTTAACGGTTTCTACAAAAGCATCAACATCTTTGGTATCTACCTCAATGTCAAAAACATCAATATCGGCAAAGATCTTAAAAAGCAGGCCTTTTCCTTCCATCACCGGTTTTGAGGCTTCAGGGCCTATATCCCCAAGCCCAAGAACTGCGGTACCATTAGAAATAACGGCCACAAGGTTCCCTTTGGTAGTATATTTATATACGTTCTCCTTATTTTTATGAATTTCAAGGCAGGGCTCTGCTACTCCCGGGGAATATGCCAGTGACAAATCTCTTTGAGTAGAGTACTTTTTGGTGGGCACAACCTGAATCTTTCCCGGTGTGGGTTTTGCGTGATATACCAGAGCTTCACGTCTTTTGCGTTCGTTCTTCATAATTTCCCGGTTTATGGGGCAAGCACAAAGGTAATAGTTTCGCATTTATAGCTTGGTGCTATAGCCTATTTTTTGATGTTAACTGCCACCACAATGAATAATTCGGAAGTATCGATGCAGCCATTTTCAGTAATTAAAACCCGGCATTTTTGGGTGTTACCAGCTCGTTCAGCCTTTCGCGGTATTGCTTCGGAAGTAATTCCAGACCCAGCTGATAAGAAGCGTTCATCCAGCCAAATCCTGAAGTGGTGATATAATCAAACTCTGTCCCCACGTTCCCGTATTCGGCATAAACCTTGTGCGTGGCATCAACCACGTTGTATTTCTCGGGAATGGTTCCGTTATAATCTACCGCGTTTTTGGTGATCATCCAGAGCCAGCGATAAATGAGTTCATAGGCTTCCTCCTCATAGCCATAATCAAGCAACCCCTGCCAAAGCAACATTTGATGCGGCGCCCAACCATAAGGATAATCCCACTGCCTTTGCACATCGTTTGTGGCGGTTTTTTCTACGGAAGATTTTGCGCTTGAAAGTATGCCGCCCTGCGCCTTAAGATCCTGCATTAACTGCGGAACCATTCTTTCTGCCTGTGCTTCGGAAGCTAACCCGCTCCACAAGGGATAAAAGTTGGTGGCCGAAATGTATTTTGTCTGTTCTCCTGTTTTAAAGTTATAATCGTAAAAACTTCCGTCTTGTTCATTCCACAAATATTCATTGACTAGGGCTTTGCGAGTTTCGGCTTTTTCTTCCCAGTAATCATCGGTATATTTTTTTCCTGCTGAAGTGGTAAAGTGCTCATCAAAATATTCATCAATGAGAAATTCAAAATCTTTTTCATATTTGTAAAGTAACGAATTGAGATCGACGGTATTTAGATGCGCCGCCCGGTTTTCGAGTCGCCAGGAAGTGTCGTGCCCGCTCTCACGCAAACTGCGATCGTGCAGGAAATACTCATCTACTTCAGGGGCATCTATTGTTCCCGACTGATATTGCTCTACAAATTCTGAAACTTTCAAACCATATTTCTCCGCAAATTCCTGAAGCACCTCGTTAAAATGCCCTTTTTCGGTCTCTGGCGGGATGCCTATTCCCTGCGCATAGTATCGGTTAAGTCCGTTCCCGGTTAGTCGCTCTCCTTCCTCCATCCAAACCTGCTCATACTCCTTTATGGCAGCATTCAGCGCCTCGCGCAGCCAGGCTTCATCCTTAACTTCCATAGCTTCATAAACCTCGCGCACAAATGAAGACATGAACGGCGGCTGAGTCCTTGTGAGGTAATAGGAGCGGTTGGCATTCAGGATCTTTCCGTAGTGGTTGATCTGGTAAACAAAATTGTCGACCATCGCCTTTGCGAGATCAATTCTCCCGTCAATTAGCAATCCTACGCCTTCAAAATAGCTGTCCCACCCATACATTTCGTTGAACCTGCCGCCAGGCACCACAAAAGGAACCCCGCGGTCATTTTCTATTTTCAGGGCAAGCAGGCCGGGTTTATCGTTAATGGATTTGACATACTGCGGAGTTATTTTCTCCGGAAGCACCACCACCTCAAACCCGCTTAGCTCCTGCTGAAGATCTTTGTAATACCTAATCCCTGAAGTATCGGTAGCCGGCACATACAAGCGCTGTACGCCATCTGAAGCTTTTGTGTCTCTAAGGATCTTTTGAATCCCCTTACGGTCAATCGTGCGGGTGAGATCATCCCAAAACTGCGTTTCAATCCTCCTGGAAATGCGCTGCGTAGGCGGCTCCTTGATCCTGTCAATCGAAATTTCTACTGAATCTTTATTTTGAGCCCTAGCTACTGCCAGCTCCTGAAGTAAATTTGATAAATAATAGATTTCCCTGATTGCTACCGAATCTCCCTGGGAATGAGGTATCAAAAATGGCATTTTTGGATCATCTTCTACAGTGATCTTTTTGTCGCCATCGGTATCGGCCACAGCAATCAGCCTCTCGAAGGCCGAATCAACCTTAAGTTTAAAGGTTTCAGTCTGCGCAAAAAGCTGATGGGAAATTCCGAAGAAACACAGGATCAGGAGAAACTGCTTAAAAATTTTTATTTTTAAAAAAAATAACTTCATGAAATATCTTTACTTATTCCTATTTCTATTCTTTTTCAGTAATAATTCATTTTCACAGGATGCTTACCTTTTGCCTGCTGTTGATACCGCACCGGTTATTGGGACGTGCGACGATTCTAAAGATACTAAAGATTGCTTTAATGCTAAGCTAAACGATCACATTCAAGCCAATCTAGACATTAGGAAAACCTTACATGCTACAGGGAAGGCTTATGTTCAATTCAAAGTCTCGGCAGATGGGCAGGTGCAGGATGTAAAGGTGCGCGCAGAGGATAGTAAGCATAGGAAAGAGGCAAAAAGGGTAATTAAGATGCTTAAGATCAAAGAACCTGCAACCCTAAATGGTGAAAAGGTGGCTGTGCTGCATTCTTTGCCAATCACTTTTAGAACCGTAAATCATAACAGCATGGAAGAATATCTGAGTTCTGAAGATTTCCAAAAAAACATCGAAAAGAGCCTGGGCAGGCAGGAAACAGAACGACTGGGAGTTATTAAGTTTGAAGAACTAAAATTTCCTCCGGAATATCAGGAATGTGTCTCTATGCCCGATAACAAAGAATGCTTTCGGAAAATGACAAACGAAAAATTGAGAGCACATCTTCAAAAAGAAATACCAAAGATAAAATCGGGCACAGAAATAAAATATTTCTTTGAAGTAAACAAACAAGGAAAAACTCTGAATGTAATCGCAATTGCTTCCGGAAAACGGATGACCCAAATAGTTAAAGATGCCCTTGAAAATTTGAAATTTGAAAGCCCCGCCAAAGATGAGCAGGGAAATCCTGTCAAAACTGAATTTGCCGGGAGTCTAATCTTTTAAAAACCTGATATTCCTTGTGAGTCCGCTATACTTGGTGCGTTTCACAGCCGACTTTTTAAACACCTTCCGGAAAGTCTCTTCTGTGATCTCTTCCCAGTCCTTTTTGCTCATGCTAAGCAACTCGGGATGCGGGTTGAAGAGTGGTTCATTGTGAGGCTTTGAAAATCTATTCCACGGGCACACATCCTGGCAAGTATCACATCCAAAGGCCCAGTCATCAAATTTCCCCTTCATTTCCTGTGGAAGCTGATCCTTCAGTTCAATAGTGAAATAAGAAATGCACTTGCTGCCGTCAACTTTATAAGGCTCTACAATGGCATTTGTGGGGCAGGCGTCGATACAGGCGGTACAGCTTCCGCAGTGATCGGTTACCGGCGCGTCATACTCCAGTTCCAGGTCTACAATAAGCTCGGCCACAAAAAAGAACGAGCCTTTTTGCTTCGACAGCAGTAGCGTATGCTTCCCAACCCAGCCCAACCCTGCTTTGGCGGCCCAGGCTTTATCCATTACCGGCGCCGAATCTACAAAAGCACGGCCTTCAACCTCGCCTATTTCCTGCTGAATGAACTGCAGCAAACTTTTCAGTTTATCTTTTATGACAAAGTGATAATCGGTGCCGTAAGCATATTTACTGATCTTGTAGGAATCTTCCCGCTGTTTTTCTTCGGGATAATAATTGAGCAGGAGGGAAATCACACTTTTGGAACCTTCAACAAGTTTTGTGGGATCGAGGCGCTTGTCGAAGTAGTTCTCCAAAAATGACATTTTTCCGTGTCTTTCTTTTTGCAGATATTCTTCCAGGCGTGGTGCCTCTTCTTCAAGGAATTCAGCTTTCGAAATTCCGCAGGACAAAAAGCCAAGGCGCTGAGCTTCGGCTTTAATTAAAGCGCTGTTTTTTGATCTTGCTGAATTATTCACTTTCTGAAACTTTGCAACTTCTGTGCCCAACATAAAAAATTATGAGGTGCCAAAAATAGCATTTTTGGAAGGGATTATTTCCGAAGCTTAAACTGAAGTACGGCGTTTTTTGGTTTAAGAGTAATAAGGGGCTGAATTTCGATTTCTCCCGTGCCGGCCTCAATTTTATACCTGGAAACCAGTTCGGCTACCGTCATCACCATCTCATACATGGCAAAATTATTCCCGATACATTTGCGCGGGCCTGCACCAAAAGGAAAATAGTTGGCGTATTTTCCTTCAAGAAATCTTTCAGGTAAAAACTGCTCAGGATCCTTCCAATGTTTTGGGTGCCTGTGTATCTCATAAATGGAAAACAACAGGCTGGAACCTTTGGGATAGAATTTCCCTTCGAATTCATCGTCCTCCAGGTTCACCCTATCAATAAAATATACTGGCGGATACAGCCTCATGCCCTCTTCCACCACTGCCTGCGTATAGCGGCAATGCCTTAGGAATTCCATGAGATCTTCGGAGTTATTTTTGGCAGATTTAACTTCAGCCAGCACTTTTTCCTGCATTTCGGGATTTCTTCCCAGCAGCTGAGTGATGAAAGTGAGCGCGTTTGAAGTTGTTTCGTGGCCCGCAGTAAACAGGATGAGGATCTCATCAACAAGCTGATCATGCGTCATGGCATTTCCATCTTCGTAGCGGGCATCGAGCAGCATATCGAGCAGGTCGTCTTCCCGTTTTCCACTTTGCTTTCGCTCTTCAATAAGACGGGTGAGGATCTGCCTTGCTTCGTCGGTAAGGTCGAGGTGCCGCTGTATTTTGCCGCTAAACCTGAAGTACCAGCTCAGGTACGGCTGCCTCAACTCCCGTACAAGCATTTTTTGAGCCGCCTCTGTAATATACTGCAACCTGTTGATCTCCTGCTGCCCCACCGCACTGCTAAAAAGGGATTTAACCACCGTTTGAAAAGCCAGATCGTTGAACACCGGAAAAATGTCCATAGGGGCATTTGTTCTTATCTTGTTTAGCTCCACAGTGATTGCAGCCTGAACTTTATCTAACAGCCCCGCTAATTGCTTTTTGTGAAAAGCAGGCTGAATGAGCTTACGCTGTTTTTTCCAAAGTTCTCCTTCGGCAGTAAGCAGACCCTGACCGAGATATTTTGCCATATCCTGAGTCTGGATCTCGGACTTCTTGTAATTCCGTTGATTCTTCTGAAGCACGTATTCGGCAAAACCTGAGTCGCGGGAAAAAATGATCTTGCGACCAAAACCAATGTTCAACCTGAAGGTATCTCCATATTTCTGAAAATTCCGGTTATGAAAGGGCAACGGATTTTTCAATATACCGGCTGCACTTTTATAGAATTCAAGTCTGGAAACTGTTGGTATACCCCTGGTGTCTTTCATGTTTTTGGATCTCTGGCAGACCTCACAGGTTTTAGAAGCCTGTGAGGTCTAAAATGCCAATCTTAAAATAATCCGCCCTGGATACCGCCTCTTACTCTTCCGAGGTGTTTATAGGCTGCTTCGGTGACTTCCCTCCCCCGGGGTGTCCGTTGAATGAACCCCTGTTGAATAAGGAAAGGCTCGTAAACTTCTTCAATAGTCTCTGCGCTTTCGCTCACTGCGGTTGCAAGGGTGGTGATGCCCACGGGGCCACCTTTAAATTTGTCGATAATAGTGGTGAGGATCTTATTATCCATTTCGTCCAGCCCGTGAGCATCTACATTTAGGGCTTTAAGGCTGTACTTAGCAATTTCAATATCTATTTTCCCATTGCCTTTTATCTGCGCAAAATCGCGTACCCTTCGTAAAAGGGCATTTGCGATACGCGGTGTCCCACGGCTACGGCCGGCAATTTCGATAGCAGCTTCCATAGAAATTGGCACTTTTAGAATATGCGCACTTCGCTGCACAATATCTGAAAGCAATTCGGTGGTGTAGTATTCGAGTCGGCTGGAGATCCCAAAGCGTGCCCGCATTGGTGCGGTAAGTAATCCGCTACGGGTGGTTGCACCTATTAGCGTAAAGGGATTTAAATTGATTTGTACAGAACGGGCGTTTGGACCTGTTTCGATCATGATATCGATACGGTAGTCTTCCATAGCCGAATAGAGATATTCTTCCACTACGGCACTAAGGCGATGGATCTCATCTATGAATAATACATCCCTTTCATCGAGATTGGTAAGCAAACCTGCAAGATCACCGGGCTTATCGAGCACAGGGCCTGAAGTTACTTTTATACCCACGCCAAGCTCATTGGCCAGAATGTGTGCTAAAGTAGTTTTACCAAGCCCCGGAGGACCATGAAACAAGGTGTGATCAAGAGCTTCCCCACGTTGATTGGCAGCTTCAACAAAAACCTTCAGATTATCCAATACCTGATCCTGGCCTGCAAAATCATCAAATTCGAGAGGCCGTAAAGCTCTTTCGATGTCAAGTTCTTCCGAAGAAAAATTTTCACCGGTGGGATCAAGGTTTTCGTTCATGCTCATCAGGTTTGGAACAAAGATAAAAGAAAAAGCCTTTTCATTAGATGAAAAGGCTTTGTAGTATTAAAGAAGGGAAAGCTTAATGATTAAGCTCTTCTTCCCCTTTTTGAAGCGGTACGTTTTGTGGGGCAAAGTCCTGCCCTGCAATCACATACTCACCATTTTCATTTGTTTTACTGTAATCGTAAGCCCAACGGTAAACGTGTGGAATCTCACCAGGCCAGTTTCCGTGGATAGGTTCAACAGGAGTAGTCCACTCAAGTGAATTGGAATTCCATGGGTTGGCAGTAGCTTTTTTCCCGGCAACTATAGAATGGATAAAGTTGTAAAGGAATACCAACTGTACCAGTGCAGTTACTATAGCGAACACAGTGATCAATACATTCACCTCTAAAAGGTCATCAAAGTATGGGAAAGCAGTGTTGTCATAATATCTACGTGGTAGACCTGCCATACCTACAAAGTGCATTGGGAAGAATACCCCATAAGCCCCTATAATAGTGATCCAGAAATGGATGTACCCGAGGTTCTTGTTCATCATACGCCCAAACATTTTTGGGAACCAGTGGTAGATACCTGCGAACATTCCGTAGAGGGCAGAAATACCCATCACCAGGTGGAAGTGAGCCACAACGAAGTAAGTATCGTGCACGTTAATATCAAGAGTACTATCTCCAAGAACGATCCCGGTTAGACCTCCTGTAATGAAGGTAGAAACGAAACCAATAGAGAACAGCATTGAAGGGTTCATTTGCAGGTTCCCTTTCCAGATCGTGGTGATCCAGTTAAAGGCTTTTACTGCGGAAGGAATTGCGATCAATAAAGTTGTAAAGGTAAACACCGAACCAAGGAACGGGTTCATACCCGATACGAACATGTGGTGCCCCCAAACGATTGTTGAAAGAAAGGCAATACCCAAAATAGACGCGATCATTGCACGGTATCCAAAAATGGGTTTTCTGGAGTTGGTTGCCAGGATCTCTGAAGCGATACCCATGGCAGGAAGAATAACAATATATACTTCAGGGTGCCCAAGGAACCAGAAAAGGTGTTCAAAAAGAATAGGCGAACCACCCTGGTAGTGCAGCACTTCTCCTCCAATGTAAATATCACTAAGGAAGAAAGAAGTTCCGAAGCTCCTATCCATAATAAGCATCAAAGCTGCCGATAACAGCACCGGGAAAGAAACTACTCCAATAATAGCAGTAACAAAAAGCGCCCAAATAGTTAAAGGCAAACGTGTCATAGACATTCCCTTAGTTCTAAGGTTAATGACTGTAACAATATAATTTAGTGAACCTAAAAGAGATGAAGCGATGAAAATTGCCATAGATATTAACCACAGCGTCATACCAAGACCAGAACCACCAATAGCTTGCGGCAATGCACTTAGCGGCGGATAAATTGTCCACCCGGCTGAAGCAGGGCCCGATTCAATAAACAAAGAGCTAAGCATGATAATACAGGAAAGAAAGAACAGCCAGTAAGACAGCATGTTCATAAATCCTGAAGCCATATCACGGGCTCCAATTTGAAGCGGGATCAACAGGTTACTAAAAGTTCCACTAAGCCCCTGTGTAAGTACAAAGAATACCATGATGGTACCGTGGATAGTTACAAGTGCAAGATAGATCTCCTGACTCATAACACCATCTGGAGCCCATTTGCCCAGAAAGATCTCAAATATTTTAAATGATTCAGCCGGCCATGCAAGCTGCATACGGAAGAAGATGGACATTGCAATTCCAATAATCCCCATAAAAAGCGCAGTGAAAAGGTATTGCTTTGCAATAACCTTATGATCCATGCTGAATATATATTTCGTAAAGAAATTACCCTCATGGTGATGATCATCATGAGCGTGTTCATTAACCGGTACTTGTCCTACTGCTGACATATTTCTTTATTCTTAACTTAATTAATTTTCTACCTGTGCAAGTTCGCTCCCACTATTCTTTTCAACCTGCCTGCCTGCAGTTGCAGCTTCCATGGTTTCAGAATATTTCTTTTGTTCTGCCATCCAGGTATTGAATTCTTCTTCAGTTTCTACAACTACTTTCATTTGCATGTTGTAGTGTGCCACACCACAAATCTTATTACACAAGAGGTAATATTCAAATTGATCATAATCGCTTAAAGGCTCTTCACCCAATGCAGCCAGCTCGGCGCTTTTCTCCCTCCTGATCTCGTTAATATAAGCGACCTTGTCTCTCATATATTCGGTTTCATTGATCTCATCGGTCGTTACAGTTGGTGTAAACGAAAACTGAGTGATCATACCCGGCACTACGTTCATTTGGGCTCTAAAGTGAGGGAAGTAAGCAGAGTGCAATACATCCTGAGATCTCATTTTAAAAAGCACAGGCCTGTTTACCGGAAGGTGGATCTCTGCAGTGATAACATCATCCATAGCATATGGATCACTTTCGTCAACCCCCATAGTGTTAGCCCCTTCAATAAAGCGAACATTTGCTTTACCAAGTACATTATCCTGCCCGGCGTAACGTGCCTGCCAGCTAAACTGCTTGGCGTAAAGTTCAATTACGATAGGATCATCTTCTTCATCCACATCCATAATATCACTCCAGGTAAATAATCCGTAGATAATCAAACCGGCCAATACGATTACCGGGATAATAGTCCATACAAATTCCAGTTTATCGTTATCGGCAAAGAAAAGTGCCTTCTGTCCTTTCTTACCTTTGTATTTAAAGGCAAAATAGTGAAGAAGACCCTGGGTGATAACCTGTACGAACATGATCACAGCCATGGTGATCAACAACAGGTTATCATAATCTGCTCCATGTTCTGAAGAAGCTGCAGGTAAAGCCCTGTCGCTAAAGTTCCAGAAGTTATAAAGCATAAAAAGATAAAATGCGATACCAAAGGCAAGCATAAGGTTACCCTGTGTTCTGTTATCCTTATCACTTGCGATCTCTGATGAATCGATAGAATTAGTATTCCTCGACAATTGGAAGATCCTGGAAAGTTGCCAGATAGTTATCGCAAATAATGCTACTACTATTATGATTAAAAATACTGTCATTTTATAGTTTCTCTTTTAACAATCTTTTAATAATGATAATGCTCACTCTCCTTGATGAAAGGATTGCCCTTTGCAAGCAGTGGTGCTTTTGTTAGAGCGCTAAATACCACAAAAATAAATAATCCTCCAAAAAATGCCAGGGAACTAAGCTCAGGAATACCAATGAACCATGATTCTCCCACGGTTGCAGGCATTACCATCACAAAGATATCCAGGTAATGACCCAGTAAGATAATTATTCCTGTCATTACCACAAACCAGTTCACTCTTTTGAAATCGCTGTTCATAAGCAAGAGCAAAGGAAACAGGAAGTTTAATACTACCATACCAAAAAACACCAATCCGTAATCTTCTATACGCGCCACGTAATAGGTAACCTCTTCCGGAATGTTAGAATACCAGATAAGCAAGAACTGTGAGAACCAAAGGTAAGTCCAGAAAATACTGATCCCGAACATGAATTTGGCCAGGTCATGAATGTGGCTGTCATTAACGAATGGCAAATAGTTGCGTGATTTAAGGTAAATAGTAACCAAAGCGATCACGGTAATTCCCGAAACAAACATACTGGAGAAAACATACCATCCAAAAAGGGTACTAAACCAGTGTGGATCTAAACTCATAATCCAGTCCCATGACATCATTGATTCTGTAACAATAAAGAATACAAGGAATCCGGCAGCCAATTTAAAGTTCTTTTTATACCAGGTAATACCTGTAGCCTCGTCCTGTTTTCTTGAATTTCTGGTTAGAAGATGTCTAAACAATACCCACCCTCCAATATAAATTAAAGCTCTTATCAGGAAAAACGGAACATTAAGATAGGATTGTTTATTCTGAATAATCTCATCGTGTGCAACAACTTCCGGATCCATCCATATAAACAAATGGTTAAAATGAAAAGATGAAAGCGCCAGTAAAATGAACATAATAACCCCACCAGGTAGCAAATATGCAGTGATCCCTTCCATTACTCTGAAAAGTACAGGAGACCATCCTGCCTGGGCTGCAAATTGTACTGCGTAAAACGCGAGTACCCCAAGTGCTATCATAAAGAAGAAGAAAGCAGCCACGTATAACGCTGCCCAGGGCTTGTTCTGAAGCTGATGTAGAATATGCTCCAGGTGCACTAACTCGGCATCTTCGGCCATTTTGTGTACCTCTTCATCTGTACGATCGGTTTCTACTTTATGTTCAGAAGGCACATAGTCAAACCCTCTGGCATCATCTTCCAACTCATCTTCAGTTTGCCCGGTTAAAGGCATTTCAACCACTTCTCCATGACCATCATGTGCTACAAGCTCCCTCACATCTTCAATAGTAGAAGGAACGGCAAAGAATCCGTAGACAAGGCCTAAGAGACCAACAACCATGAGGATAATGGAAAATAATTTTAATTTACTGGATAGCGTGTACATATTGTATAATATCTAATGCTGTTATTCTTAGTTTTCGTCAATTGGTTCTCCTTCGGCTTCGTTCTGCTTAACCTCCATAGTCTGCTCGGCATTTACAGGCGGCATAAGATTCTCCTCAGGCTCAGTTCCGGGTGCAGCTTCAAACGCTCTTTCAGGCCCTCCTTCAAGATCATTCTTAAGCTTCATAACATAATGAGTGATCAACCAGCGCTCTTCAATAGAAGTTTGTGAGGCATACGACCCCATGGCGTTAAGCCCGTAATATTGCACGTGGTATACACTACCTTCTGTAATGGCTCTCCCCACATCGGAATAATTAGGGATACCAAGGAATTTCTCACGCTGTACAAGTATACCTTTTCCATCTCCCTTATCACCATGACAAACTGCACAATAAATAGTATATAGGGCTTTTCCTGCAGCAAGATTATCTTCGGTGTATGGCAGCGGATTTTCCAATTCGGTTTTGGCAGTAGCATAACCTTCGGGAGAATTCTCATATTCGTAAGGTTTCCACCCTCTTGATACCGTCCCCTCTACGGGAAGTTTCGCCTCCTGTTCATTAACAAAAACTTCGTAAGCTCCATATGGTTCATAGCTTACAGTCTCGTACATATTTGGCATATACTGGTAATTGGGTTTAGAGTTCTCTACACAGGAAACCACCGTTACCGCTAAAATGAAAAATATGGATCTTTTAAATAAACTTTTCATTGGGTTTATTTCTTATCTATTAGTTTAATTTCAGAAGCACCGGTGTTGAACAAAAATCCGGTTAGCTCCTCTGCATCATGGCTCCCAACTACAACTTCCATAAGGAAATGATCATCGGTGGTTCTACTATCAGGGTTCTCTGCTTTCTTGAATGGCCACAGTTTACTTCTCATAAAGAAGGTAAACACCATAAGGTGGGCAGCAAAAAACACTGTTAATTCAAACATAATAGGAACAAAAGAAGGCATATTTTGAATAAAGCTGAAACTCGGCTTTCCTCCAATATCCATTGGCCAGTCTTCAATCATGATGAAATTCATCATAGCTGCTGCTACAGACAATCCAATGATCCCATAAAGAAAGGCAGTAATTGCCAGTCTGGTTGGCGCCAACCCCATCGCTTTATCTAGCCCGTGAACCGGAAAAGGCGTATAGATTTGCCCAATGCTGTAGCGAGCCTCCCTTACTTGCCTTACAGCCTGTAAAAGCAAGTCGTCATCTGTATAAAGAGCGTGTATAACTTTAGATGCCATTCTTATTTACTTTTTAGTTCGTTTGCCTGTTGGTTCCAGTCCCCTCTGTTATCGGCAGTAGGGAAGTTCTCTATTACCCTGTCAAGTAAGGTATAATCTTCAAAGGAAAGATTACTAACCTGTGCATAAGTATATATCCCTACCTGATGTAAGCGCTGTTCCATAACCGGGCCTACACCGTTTAGCTTTTGAAGGTCATCGGCAGATTCTGTTCCGGGGTCAAAAATGCCAATTCTGTGTAACATTTCGTCAATTTTATCCCGATCGATTTCAGAATTTGTTAGTCCTTCAGTATGGGTAGTTGGTTCATGCTCCCGCTTTGCCTCAAATTCCCCTCTCTTTATCCAACCTTCAGCTTTATTAACAGCAGGCTCTTTTCCTACAGGGTTTGGGTTTACGTGATCAACATGATCTCCATGTTCGGCTCTTAATTTCTTATAACGGTCACCCGAAGCTTTAAGAATTGTCTTCACCTCTGCCTGTGCAATTACAGGGAATGTTCTGGCATAAAGCAGGAACAACACGAAGAAGAATCCAATAGTTCCAATAAAGATCCCAATATCTACAAAAGTTGGGGAGAACATGGTCCAGGAAGAAGGCAGGTAATCTCTGTGCAGTGAAGTCACAATAATTACGAAACGTTCAAACCACATCCCGATGTTTACAACAATAGAGATAAAGAAAGAGAACATGATGCTGGTACGTAATTTTTTGAACCACATGAACTGTGGCGAGAACACATTACAGGTCATCATAGACCAGTAAGCCCACCAGTAAGGTCCTGTAGCCCTGTTAAGGAAAGCATACTGTTCGTATTCCACACCCGAGTACCAGGCCATAAATAATTCCGTGATATAAGCAACACCAACAATAGAACCTGTGATCATGATCACGATGTTCATAAGCTCTATGTGCTGAATGGTAATATAGTCTTCAAGATTTGAAACCTTTCTCATGATAATAAGCAAGGTGTTCACCATTGCAAAACCTGAGAAGATCGCACCCGCAACAAAGTAAGGCGGGAAAATAGTAGTATGCCATCCCGGAATTACCGATGTAGCAAAGTCAAAAGATACGATGGTATGCACCGAAAGTACAAGAGGGGTAGCCAAACCTGCCAAAACAAGCGACACTTCTTCAAAACGCTGCCAGTCTTTAGCACGCCCACTCCATCCAAAACTTAAAATTCCGTAGATATGTTTCTGAAATGGTTTTACAGCCCTGTCTCTAATCATTGCAAAATCTGGAAGCAATCCTGTCCACCAGAAAACAAGCGATACAGAAAGATAGGTAGAGATTGCAAAAACGTCCCAAAGTAGCGGTGAGTTAAAGTTTACCCATAGAGAACCAAACTGGTTTGGAATAGGAAGTACCCAATATGCAAGCCATGGGCGCCCCATGTGAATGATAGGGAACAACCCTGCCTGTACTACCGAGAAGATGGTCATAGCTTCGGCAGAACGGTTAATTGCCATTCTCCATTTTTGACGGAAAAGTAATAGAACCGCCGAAATAAGTGTACCGGCGTGACCAATACCTACCCACCATACAAAGTTAGTGATATCCCAGGCCCAACCAACGGTCCTGTTTAATCCCCAGGTTCCAATTCCTGTTGAAACGGTATAGATAATACAACCTAATCCCCATAGAAAAGCGACAAGTGCAATAGAGAAAACTATCCACCATGATTTGTTAGCTCGTCCTTCAACAGGCGCAGCAACATCGACCGTTACATCATGATAGGTCTTATCGCCAAGTACTAAAGGCTTTCGAATAGGTGCTTCGTAATGAGACATATGCTTTTTATAATTAATTCTTTAACTGTTTATTTATGCTTCAGATGTATTGCGAACCTTTGTCTGGTACATTACATTAGGTTTGGTCCCTACATATTCCAGCGCGTGATACATACGGTCATCTTCACTCAATGCTGCTATCTTGCTGGATTCGTCATTCACATCTCCAAAAACAATAGCTCCTTTATCACAAGCTGAAGAACAGGCTGTCTGGAATTCTCCATCCTCTATTGCCCTACCTTCACGCTTGGCATCAAGAATAGTCTTTTGAGTACGCTGAATACAGAAAGAACATTTCTCCATAACACCTCTGGAACGTACTGTAACGTCTGGGTTCAACACCATACGACCAAGGTCGTTGTTCATGTTGTAATCAAACTCGTCATTCTTGTTGTAAAGGAACCAGTTGAACCTTCTCACTTTATAAGGACAGTTGTTTGCACAGTAACGTGTACCCACACATCTATTATAGATCATCTGGTTTTGCCCCTGGCGCCCGTGCATAGTAGCAGCAACAGGACAAACAGTTTCACAGGGAGCATGGTTACAATGCTGACATAACATTGGCTGGAAAACCACCTGTGGATTATCTGAAGCAATTTCCATTTCTCCAAACTGAGAAAGGGAATCCCCCAAACCGCTCATATTCTCCTTCTTCTCAATATCCTGCTCAAAAGTCTCTTCAGAAGAATAGTAACGGTCAATACGCAACCAGTGCATATCACGATACTTTCTCACCTCTTCTTTACCAACTACAGGAACGTTATTCTCGGCGTGACATGCAATCACACATGCCCCACAACCTGTACAGGCATTAAGATCTATAGACATTTTAAAGTGGTGACCTACAGAGCGGTCAAAACCATCCCAAAGGTCAACATCTGGTGATGTAACAGGTGTCTCTACGTGGTTAAGAGAAACTTCGGGCATATTATTCCACACGTGAGAATCTTTAGTATTAAAGATCTCGAGCGTAGTTTCCTTTATAATATCATTCCTACCCATAAGAGTAGTATGCAACTGCAAACACGCAAATTCATGCACTCCTGCAGCTTTTTCTATAACAACTTTTTGGTGAGCGTTAAAATCCTGGTAAAGAGGATAAGCATTCACCCCAACCTGCATTTCCTTCTGAACACCTTCTTTTTTACCATAACCCAACGCTAAAGAAACAACTCCCTTAGCCTGACCCGGCTGAATGAAAACAGGCACTCTCTCAAGCACAGCATCTCCAACCTTAAGGTTTACATAACTTCCATTAAGCGCCCCATTAGATACATGTTCATTTTCAAGACCAAGCTCTTCGGCATCGGCTTTCGAAATTTTAAGATAGTTATCCCAGGAAGCTCTTGTAATTGGATCTGGCAATTCCTGCAACCATGGGTTGTTAGCCTGGTTTCCAGATCCTAAAGCCACAGATGTGTAAAGTTCAAGTTCAAGACCTTCACCCTGCGCGGCAGAAAGATTTCTAACAGCTGCATTCTCGTCAAAAGAAACGGAAGTTGCAGTTTGATCGGCTCCCACTTCAGTAGTAAAAGGAGAAGTCCCTTCAAAAACTCCGTCGTGAAGCGCATCAATCCAGGAACCGGCGCCCATAGCCCCTTCCCAGGTCTGTTTTAAATAATCTGCGTATGAAATATTATTATCAGTCCATCTTAGGAGCACATCCTGGAACTGACTTGTGTCAAAAAGAGGTCTGATAGTTGGCTGCATCAACCCAAATTTTTGAGTTGTAAATTCTACATCCCCCCAACTTTCAAGATAGTGAGGTGTGGCAGCAACATAATCTGAAAGGAGCGCCGTCTCATCATTTTTCATTGAGAAGCTAACCTTAAGGTCAACATTAGCCATTCCTTTAGCAAATTCATCTGCAAACGGTAAGCTGTAAGCAGGATTAACTCCGGCAATAAGAATAGCTCCCACCTGTCCGGCCTGCATATCGGCTACTAATTGCTTAACAGCAGCAGCATTACCCTGGCGCAGCATTCTCGGGCTTGCGGTATTCATCACTCCACTACCAAGAGCTTCGTTTATTGAAAGCGCAAGTGCCTGTGCATCTACATCAGGAATTCCTGTAACCACTACGGCACCGCTTCCTGCTTTACGCAGCTGTCTTGCAGCTTTAACAAGTGCATCATCAATATGCGCAGGCAAATTACTGGTAGAAGCACCACCTGTCACATACCCGTGAAGAGCAGCGAGTGCAGCCTTTTGCTGAGAAAGCGTTAAGGTTACCCTCCTGTCGGCATTGGCACCACTAAGCGTGAAGTTTGATTCAAACTGAACGTGTCTGGACATTTTTCCATTCTTCGGAATACGTCCTTTTGCATAAGCAGCATCATAGCCACCACCTGCCCAGTCACCCAGGAAGTCAGCCCCAATAGAAACAATGACTTCAGCTTTAGCGAAATCATAGCTCGGAAGAGCTCTACGACCATAACGTGCCTGGAAAGCTTCAAGTGCAGCATCTTCAGAAACCGTATCATAAACAACGTGACGTACATTCCCATACTTCTGCGAAAACTCACTGATGAGCTTAGAAGTAGAAGGGCTGGCGAAAGTTTGGGTCAATAAAACAATCTCCCCATTTACGTTGTTCAGCTTCTCTTTTACTTCCCGGTCAAATTGCTCCCAGGAAACAACTTCTCCATTGGCCAATGGCCTTTGAAGCCTTTTATTATCATATAAAGAAAGAACAGATGCATGCACCCTGGCATTGGCACCCGTTGTCCCCATAGTATTCTGCTCAATTTTTATAGGACGACCTTCACGTGTCTTTACAAGAACACTTGAAAAATCAAATCCATCAGCCATAGTAGTAGCATAGTAATTTGCTACCCCCGGCACAATCCTTTCTGGCTGCACTACATAAGGAATAGACTTCATTACCGGCCCTTCACAGGCAGCAAGAGAAGCCGCTGCAGTACTAAAACCAACGTACTTCAAAAAGTCTCTCCTGGAAGTAGTTGAACTTTCGAGAGTCTCTTTGTTACCCAAAAATTCATCTGTAGGTATTTCTTCTACAAACTCTTTTTGGCTGTGCGTCTCAACAATTGAGCTGGATTCCTTCAGCTCTTCAACACTTTTCCAGTATTTCTTGTTTGATGACATATGCTTACTTTCTACTTTTTAAATTAATAATGGCACTTGGCACATTCAATTCCACCCATTTGGGCAACAGTTAATTCCTCTACCCCATATTTTTTAGAAAGCTCTTCATGAACTTTCTCATAATATTCATTCCCCGCAGTACGTACGTTTGTCTCACGGTGACAATTCACACACCATCCCATAGTAAGAGGTGCGTTTTGGTACATAATCTCCATTTCCTCAACAGGACCGTGACAGGTTTGACAGGCTATCCCACCAACTTCCACGTGCTGTGAGTGATTAAAGTATGCAAAATCGGGAAGGTTGTGAATCCTGATCCATTTTACCGGCTCGGTTTCTCCCGTATAAGCTTGCTGTGAAACATCCCAGCCTACGGCATCGTATAGCTTGGCAATTTCACCATCATAGAATTCTTTAGAGTACTCTTCAGTAGCGGTAGCCTCAGCCACTTCGCTAATAGATTTATGACAGTTCATACAAACATTCAATGAAGGTATTCCTGAAGTTTTAGACACCCTGGCCGAACTGTGACAGAACTTACACTCAATCTGGTTATCACCGGCATGAATTCTGTGTGAAAAGTGAATTGGCTGAATTGGCTGATAACCTTTGTCAACACCAACCTGCATCATCCAGCCATACGCGAAGTAAGACCCAACAAGAACAAGTATAACAGCAGTCACTATAACCAGGAACTGGTTTTCAACAAAAGATTTCCAGATTGGTTTTGCTCTTTTTTCCTTTACGGGCAATTCAACCCCACTGGCAACAGCAAACCTCCTCAACGTCTTATTCACGAGGTAAAGGATCACCAGCAACATTAAGAGAACGAAAGCAAGGATTCCAAGAAGAATATCTGTAGAAACCCCTCCACCTCCTTGTGCGGCATCACCAGAAGCAGCTGTCCCCGCCTGTTGTTCCTGCGGCACTGCCTTTGGCGCATTTACATAAGCCAGGATATTATCAATATCACTATCACTTAATTGTGGAAAAGGAGGCATCGCCACCTGGTTGAACTCATTAAAGATCTCAACTGCATGCTCATCTCCAGATGCAATCAAAGCCTGAGAGTTTTTAATCCAGCTGTGCAGCCACTCGGTATCCCTTCTATCCCCCACACCTCTAAGTGCCGGACCAATAGAGTTACCATCAAGTTTGTGACAGGCAGCACAAAGCGTGTTAAAAAGCTCTTTCCCGGCAGCTTCATCCCCACCCGAGGTTGGCGCCTCCACATTAGATTCCTGAGGCCCCTGAACAGTTTCCTGCCTATCGGCTTCATCTGTAGAGAGCGGCGAATCCTGAGGTGCTTCCTGAGCTAAAAGAAGTGCATTAAAAGAGAAAAACAGGGATACACTAAAGAATACTATTCGAGCTGCTGAATGGCGGTATTTCACCTTTTTCATATTATAAGTTGAATTAACGTCTTATTTGGTATGATTTTTAGTATAATTAAAACGTGATTATTGTCATGTTTTAGTCACTAAAAATTTACCGACAAAAGTAATACTTAAGTTCGATTTGAAAGGATAGCCAAATAATTTATAACTATTCTAAATAAGTGTTAACAGCAGAATTGAACAGTAAAGTTATACTTTTGTATTTCAGAAAAGTAGTAAGAAATGTTCAGAAAAAATAAAATAATACTCACTACCGCACTAATTATCGGAGCAGTAGCAGCCACAACGGCTCAGGAAGGACAGGTACGCATTAACCAGGATGAAACCATACCCGCACTTTTAGAGAAAAAAACCGAAATGGTTCAGGATGGGATTATTGGAGAACGCTACAGAATACAACTATTTTCGGGAGATAATAACCAGGCCAGCAAAGTGATCAAAGAATATCGCTCCCTCTTCCCCGAGTGGTCATCTACCATAGTATTTGAGACGCCAAACTACAAAGTATGGATAGGAAACTTCAGGAATAGCCTGGAAGCCGACAGGGCTTTGCTGCAAATAAAAAAATCTTTCCCGGCAGCCTTCAGGTTTAGACCGGAAAAGAGATAATAAACTTCAGTAAAAAAAATTTCTTCGGAAGAATTTCAGAAGCCATTGAGAGTAGCTATTCACCATCCGAAGCTACTTTACACACTTAATTTTCCATCGTAAAAATCGAATTATTCAAAAATAAGGTGCCAAAAATGGCATTTTTGGAGCGTCTTTACCTGGAATAATGCAAGACCGGAGCGGGCATTTCTATAACTGCCGGAAATTTAATAAGCATTTATTGAATCAAAAGGAAGTTTTTTTGTCGGGTATTAAAAAATCCTCTTATTCTTCAATCTTAGGATGGTCTTCATACCAGTCATTAAAAGTCTTTTTTGTAGAATAATCATCTACAAGCACCTTATAAACAGTTAAAAGCCACCAGGCCTGCCCCACCAAAACGGTATAAAATACAATGTTATAGGGAGCATTGTAAAATACAAGTGCGGCCACTAAGATCAAAAAGATAGTAGCTATAACTACGTAAAAATGTGCTGACAACTTCATATCTTCAATTTAGTGAAGAGCTAAAGGACATGCAGTTAAGAGATTACTAAATCAGGGATTTTTAGCAGAAGTTTGGCGTTTAGTTAAGATGTTATTAATAAGAAGAATACCTGCCGTTAATGGCAAAAACAGGCTGCAATAGGCAAGCCAGCGAAAATAGTTCTCAAAAAGTGCCATTTCCTGCCAGGTAATAAAGCCTTTGTAGAAGATAAGCGCTTCAGTAGTGAGAAAAGCCGCAATGTACAGCCAGAATACCCACTTCGGAAGGCTTAGCAACCGGTGATGAGCGAGGAATGCAAAGAGACAAACCGTCACTACTCCCAGGAACACCCAATGCAGGTAACCTATGACAAAATCGGGGAAACTGAAGGCGAGATTTGCGAACCACGGCAAAGCTGAAAACAGTTGTAAAACAAGCTTAAAGGCCAGTGCAGCGCCTGCTATCTTTAGTAAAAGTTTTAAAAATGCGGAAAAATGAAGTTGTTTCCAAAAGGGCGAAATGATCTTCCAGAAATTAACGAACGCCATAATCTGAAATATCGCTCCGGCACCACCCAGCACATAAAAGATCCAGTGTGGTTCTACCCAAAGCACAGAGAGGAAAAAACTCAAGATCACCGCTACATTAATCTGCCAGAAGAAGCTTCTAAAATGCCCTTTTTGAGGCCTCAGGTCTTGTTGCTCCATAAAATAAAAGAAAATCCCCAGCAAAGCGAGGATGAACCAGGCATTGTATTGAAAATGCAGGTAGTAATAGATCGCCATTTTATACCAAATGCTCGCACTACCCATAGTGGCCATAATTCCGCCCAGCGCCCATGGGCCAATGCTGGAGAAAACCATATACCAAAGTGCAGCTTTAATAAGCCTGAAAGAATAAGTGGATTTATAATGTGAAGGAGTCTTCTTCAGGATAAACCAGGCCATAAAATAAGAGGCAAAGAGAAAAAGTGTAGAAAAAGTGATTGAAAAAAGAGCGTACCCGGTAAACGGAAAGGTGAGCATCATTCCTATTAAAGTAATCTGCGTAAACCAGAATATTCTTTTATAGATTTTTCCGAAGCCAGCTTCAGCAAAATACATTTTATAGATCATTGTGGTGAGGGCAATAAAGACCCAGCCCAAAAGGGCGATATGAGAATGCGAGTGCACCACGTACCTGAAATTTGCAGGAATAGGGATTACAAAAAAGAATCGCAGGAATGTTCCCAGCAGCCCCACGAGAAAAAAATATCCCAGGGCGATATTGGCGTGCTTCTTTAAACTGATCATTTTTTAAAAGTAGGAAAAAGAGAGGAGGCAAAAAACTGCATTTTTGACACCCCCTTCATGGGAGCGATGCCAGCTCTTTGCCTCCTCCTTTATTTTAAGCTTCCTGATATTCTTTTTTAAGTACTTTCTTCTTATTGGCCGGTAGCTTTTTACGGCTGTCCAGACTAAAGACGAACCAGACGAAAGCAAAGAGACCGACAGCAAATATAGTATCCCCAATAGCCCTCAACCAGCGCAGGGTATCCATTCCCGGTTGTTGCATAAAATCGGCTGAACGAGCGTACCACATTCCTTCATTCACACTGGCAACCGTTTGAAGTAAACCTATAGGAAGTATACTTAACAGCACCATAAGAATAAGCCCGATATTAATAGACCAGAAAGAGAAACTCAGCAGCTTGTCATTCCAAACCTGCACTCTAAAAAGGCTTCTTAACACAAATAACATGAGACCGATTCCAAGGAACCCATACACCCCGAAAAGTGCAGTGTGTGCGTGAACGGCTGTGGTGTTAAGGCCCTGCATGTAATAAAGCGCAATTGGAGGATTTATGATAAAACCGAAGATCCCTGCTCCCAGGAAGTTCCAGAAGGCTACAGCTATAAGGCAATAGATAGGCCACTTATAATCTTTAAGCCATGCGGTTGCCCTGGAAAGTTTGTAATTCTCATAAACTTCGTACCCAATCAAAACAAGAGGTACAACTTCAAGGGCACTAAAGGTAGCCCCCAAAGCCATAACCGCAGTTGGAGTACCACTAAAGTACAGGTGGTGAAAAGTTCCTAAAATACCTCCTGAAAGGAAGATAATGGTAGCCAAAAGCACACTTAGCGTAGCGGTTTTTGTTCTCAACAAACCTAACCTCACGAAAAGGAAAGCAGATACCACGGTAGCAAACACCTCAAAGAAGCCTTCTACCCAAAGGTGAACCACCCACCAACGCCAGTATTCGGCGATTGCAAGATTGGTTTGACGCCCCCACATAAGACCAGCGCCATAGAATAAGGCAATTGCAGCAGAAGAAACCAGGAACATAATAAGCAGGTTCCTTTCTGAAGTTCTTTGTCTAATCACAGGAATGAGCGGTCTTACCATAAGTGCCAGCCACACGAACAATCCCACAAAGAGAAATATTTGCCAGAACCTACCTAAATCAACATATTCATAACCCTGGTGCCCGAACCAGAAGTTCTCGGCTAATCCAAGTTTTTGCATAATTCCCATCCATTGCCCGGCCATAGAACCAAATACAATAACCAGCAGGCAAACAAAGAGGAAGTTCACTCCAAATTTTTGAAACCTCGGATCTTTTCCCGAAACGGCAGGCGCAATGTAGAGCCCTGTTCCTAACCATGCAGTGGCAATCCATAAAATACCAAGCTGCACGTGCCAGGTCCTGGAAATGGAGTAAGGAAGAATATCGGCGAGGTTGAGACCATAAAAACCGTCGCCCTCCACACCATAATGCGCAGTCACCACACCAAAGGTCACTTGTATGAGGATAAGCACACAAACTATCCACATATACTTTTTCACGGCGAGCATAGAAGGAGTAAGGGTTTGATCCATTAGCGGATCTCTTACCGGTCTTTCCAGCTCTTCTTCCTCTTTCATCCTGGCGTGATAGAACACCATTATTCCTATTCCTACAAGAAGAAGGATAATACTGAACCCTGTCCATATTAATAGATCACCCGTAGCTTTATTGCCAACAAGGTCATCTGGAGGCCAGTTATGGGTATAAGAAACTTCACTTCCGGGTCTTTCGGTAACTGTTGCCCAGGTGGCCCAGAAGAAAAATCCTGCCATTTGATGCATCCTGTCCTCATCCTTAATAGAATTTTCAGGGATAGCATAAAAATTCCTCAGTTCATCAAGCTCAGGATTGTTCATAAAAAGCCCCTTATAGTAATCGCTGAGATGTACTACCGCCCTTGCCCGCATAGAAGAAATTGTGATAACATTTTCAGCTTCGTTATAAGTATTCTCTCTTAACTCCAGCTGCAACCTTCTTTCCAAAAGCGCCTGCTTTTCACTTTCAAGTTCATCATAGGGCAGGTTGTAATCATCCTGAGACCACTCATTCAGAATAAACAGCGCTTCGCGGTGAAGCCAGTCTGCAGTCCAGTCGGGAGCCTGATAAGCCCCATGACCCCAAATGGAGCCAACTTCCTGGCCACCCATACTTTGCCACACATTTTGCCCATCTTTGATATCCTGACCTTCAAAGATAATTTCACCCTCGGTAGTAACTATCTTCTCGGGCATTGGTGGTGCTTTTTGATAAATTTCAAAGCCGTAGTAACCCAGAACAGCAAAGGACACCGTTATGACCAGCAAGAAAGCGATCCATAATTTTTTTTCTTTACTCATATTTAAGTCATTAAAAGCCGAAAAGGAAACACGAATAAGCAGGTTTTCTTTTCGGCGGAATTAGGGATTTATCTTATTATTTCACTATTGATTAGAACGCAACTCTTTTTCAAGTAAAAGAGATTTTGGAAAAAGGATGTTATTTTCAAGATGCACGTGCTGGTGAAGGTCTTGTTCAAATTCTTCAAGTTTGGCATAATAAGCCTTATAAGTATTACAGGCACCTTGTGGAGGTGTGTAATTATTGCTCAATTTGGCAATCCTTCTAAGCAGTTCCCCGGCATCTTCATGTTCGGTCTCCATCATTTTAATAGGATTATCTACACTTCCAAAATGAGCAACAGGTAGTTGGGTATTCTCTTTTTTAGCTCTTACCATTTGCTTAATGAACGGGAAAAGGATCAATTCTTCCTTTTTCAAATGAGCACTAAGCTCTCCTGCAACTTCTTTTACCAGTTCTTTTATTTCCAAAAGTTCGGTATAATGTGATCCATGAACCTGCGCCACTCTTGCAGAATACTGAAGCAATAGTGGAATATTCTCTTCTACATAAGCGTGGTGAACGTTTATAATATGATCTGTAAGAAAATCAAGCTCCCATCTGTTATAGTTTGTGGCTCTTGAATTTGATTGATCTACATTGAGAAGTTCCTGGGTTAGCAGGTTGTAATCAACATTATATTTTTCACAGGCTTTATCGAGGCTTATTCCGCCACCACAGCAAAAATCTATTCCGTGCTTTTTAAAAATGTGTGCAGTTTTAATGTTCTCGGTCACCATTTCTGCAACTGTTTTACTCTGTAAATTTTCCATGATCGTATTATTTTAGATTAACAGGAGTTTAAATTTGAGTTACAAAGATGGCGCAAGCAAAGAGGCTTGTTTATGAGGTGAGTCATATAGGACAATTTTGTCCTATTAATTTGTGTTAAAAAAAATTGGCACCTCCTATAGTTGAAGATGCCAATCAAAAAACAAACTAAATAATACTAATCTAAAACAAACTATTAACCATGTAAAACCAGTAATGGCAACTGGTTTATAAAAGGAATATTCTCATTTTCCTCATTGCGCAGAAACTTTTGGCAGAGGTTGAGATTTTTTGCCGCTAACACGATCATGTCTACATCGCGATTGGCAATAAGGATTTTTTTAGGGTTTTGATCTCTCGAGGTGTAATAGGTTTGCAACACGGGAATCCTTGGAGAAAACGAATCCTGAAGAAATTCCCTGTTCTCTATTTGCTCTACCGAGGGTTCTGTTTCACTACTAAAGATCTCAAGGATTTTCACATTGGCTTTTGAAAGTGAAGCAAGATTTAAAAGGGTACGCAACACCTTACTGCCGTAGTGTATTTTATAATCTGTAGGAAAAAGGATTTTCTTGTGCTCCTTAAAGGAAGCATATTCAGAAATGGCCAGCACGGGACATTTCACCTTCATCATCACATCGGAAGTATTTTTTCCGATTACCACACCTTCCTTGTTTGTTTTTCCTTTAGTTCCCATAAGAATGAGATCTATCTGCTTCTCCTGCACTTTGGCTCTTACGGCATTGATAAGATAATCGGCTTTAAAACATACATTGTAGGTGTGCTCGGGGTTTGTACGAATACTTTCCAACCAATTGATGAGCTTGTCAAAATTGTCTTTGACTTCAGAAGACATAGACATATAGCCAGTCGTCATTTTATCTACCGGAACCGGGAATACGTTCAGCAAATGAAAATTGCAGGGAGTATCCTTAAAGAACTGCAGCGCATATGCTGCAGCATTCCTGCTATTTTCAGAAAAATCGGTAGGCAAAAGGATATTCATCATCAGTCACATCTATTTACCCGGCAAAAATATGCAGGAAGACAGGCTGAAAAAATGATAAACATCAGTTATTGAAGTATTCTAAAAAATAAGCAGAATCAACTGATTTTCTTGAGGGCCTCTACGTTGAGCAACTTTATATTACGGCCTTCAATCTCGAGCAATCCTTCTTTTTTAAAATCAGAAAGTGTACGGATAAGGGTTTCTGAAGCCATACCTGCCACACTGGCAAGATCACTCCTGGAGATCCTGATGCTCTGGGTTGGATGCCTTCTTATTTTTTGGGAGAACAAGAGGATGGTTCGTGCTGCTTTTTTTCTTACAGATCCATAAGCCATTTCAAGCAGTTGCTCTTTAATACCTGCAATATTATCACCCATTACATCGATAAGTTCCAGCGTAATATTGCTGTTTTTCATGAGTATTTGCTTCAACTCCTCTTTTGAAACCGCATAGACCCGGGTTTCTTCCATAGCGGTGGCATATTCACTATAGGCATCACTCTTTTTAAAGGAAGTATTTCCAAAAAAATCTCCTTCTTTATATATAGAGGTAATAAGCTCCTTCCCGTACTCGTCCATACGGTGGCTTTTTACCACGCCTTTATCAACAAAGAAAAAGTGGTTACCCAGCTTCCCTTCTTCATAGATGGTTGCACCCGCCTTGAAAGTTTGCTGCTCGTACTTTTTAACTTCTTCCCTAAGCTCCTGGAGAGAATTAATTTTTTGCTGGGTTTCTTCTGAAGCATCAGGCTGGCCGTTCTCCTGAAGCTTGCTCAAAATTGCCACTTTTGCCAACCGGCTTTCTATAGCACTCATAAGCTCTTCTTCTTCAAAAGGCTTCGTGAGGTAGTCATCTGCCCCAAGATCCATTCCGCGGCGAATATCCTTATGCTCGGTTTTTGCTGAAAGAAAGATAAACGGAATATGCCGGGTTTGCGGATCCTGAGAAAGAGCCTCAAGAACACCATACCCATCCATTTCGGGCATCATAATGTCACAAACAATGATATCGGGCAGTTCCTGCCTTGCCACTTCAAGACCAGAGCGCCCGTTTGCTGCTGTGATCACATCATATTCTGCCAGCTCCAAAAGTTCAGCTGTATTTTCCCGTACTACGGTATCATCTTCTATAAACAATACTTTTTTCATTCTTTCACTATAGGTAATTCTACAATAAATTGTGTTCCGCGGTTTTCTTCACTACTAAAAGAAATGGTTCCTCCCAAATTCTCAAGATGTACTTTGGCAATGTTAAGACCAATTCCCGTACCCTGATTTAATAGGGCATTTTCGGCCCTAAAATATCTTTCAAAGATATGTTTTTGATCTTTAGCAGGAATCCCCATTCCCTCATCGGTCACTAAAAACCTTATCTTCTTTGCTTCAACTTCTATTTCAAACTTAATAAGAGTATCCTCGGGAGAATATTTTATGGCGTTGCTCAATAAATTTGACAACACGAGCTCCAGTATTTTTTCATCCTGGTGCAACACTATATTATCAATGTCTCGTGTATATTCAATATTTTGACCGCTCTTTAAGGTGACGTTGGCATTGTAAACAACCTCATTCACCACCTTACTAAGGCTAAAACTGGTAAATTTATAGTTCACCTTACCACTCTCTAACCTTTCAATAGACAAAAAGTCATTTAGAATATTGTCGAGGTAGTGCACCTTGCTTTTTATGGTATTGAGATGCTTCTCGCGTTTTTCCTGTTGTTCTTCGAGCTTATACTTTCCGGCAAGAACCACCGAAGTTAAGATCCCGCTAAGGGGCGTCTTAAATTCATGAGACACCAGGGAAAGAAATTTAGTTTTTAGATCACTGAGTTCCTTTTCCTTTTGAAGGGCAGTTTTAATGCGGTTCTCAGCCTCTTTACGGCGTTTAATTTCCAGTTCAAGACTTTTATTGGCATTTTGGAGCTTTTGAATACTCTCTTCCAATTCTTTTGTCCTTACTTTGATTTTCCCTTCCAACTCATTATTGAGTTCCGTAATTTGCCTTTGCGCCTCCTTCCTAACAGAGATATCTATTATAAGAGACATCACGTACCTCTCCTCTCCAATTTGAAACGGATTAAGGCCGGCTTCTACAGGGAATTCATCGCCGTTCTTTTTAACACCATACAAATCTCGCCCATGGCCCATTTGCCTTTTTTCACTGTCTTTTAAAAAACCTTTAAAATGAGTGGGATGAGCAGAACGGTATTTTGGCGGTATCAGGAGGTTTAAAGGTTTCCCTTTTAGTTCTCCTTTATTGTACCCAAACATATTGTCTGCAGCCAGGTTACTGCTCACTATTACCTGATGGGTGTTAACAACTATAATACCTTCTGAAGCAGCTTCAAAAAGTACATTAAATACGGTCTGGTCTGTTTCAAATGTTTCCAGGTGATTATCTGCGGCAGTGCTCAATACCAGATTTTTTTTAGATGAAGGTCAAATTTAAACAATTTAGAATAACTCAGGCCTTAAAGGCAAACAGAAACCAAAAATGCCATTTTTGAAGGGTCTATTAATAAAGGATCCGGGGAGAAAAATATTCCTCACCGGATCCTTTGTTGCAGTTCTACTATCAACAACATCATACATTCAATCGGGCACCTGTAAAACCACAACTATGCTGCGTGCTCCTCTTCGGGAGAGACATAGTCTTTATCTGCCGGCAAAAGGCGGCTTGCAAGTTTGGTAACACCCATAGCTATAAGCACGGCGGTGATTACAAAAAGCAGGAATTTCACCATAAGATTATCCTCCAGCACACTGCTGTAAAAAGTGAGAATAATCTCTATAGCCAAAAAAGCTAATTGTAAACTTGCCTTTAATATCATATAAAAAGAATATGGGGTAAAGATACGTTTGTAGCAAATTTTTTTAGGCCTGTTTTCAAGGTTTGACGCAAATTTAACGTATGGCTTTCAATTGCTTAACTCAAACGAGTGAGTTGGCTTAAGCAATAAAATTAAACCCTACTGAAGCCATAACCCGTACTGCTGTTTCGACTTCAGGTTTTCCTGTTAATTTATACACTTCAGCATTAGCTAAAAAGCTGCCAAAAAAGTGATTCAGAAGAAAAAATCTTCCGCAGAAATCCTGAAGATCAAAAGCAAAGACATAGAAACCCACCTCTCAAAAAAGGCATTTTGAAATGCTATTTTTCGAGCCTAAATGTGATCACCGGGCTGTTTGCATGATTTACGAGATCTTCACTGATGCTTCCATTAAAAAAATGCGACAGGCCTTTGCGCCCATGAGTAGCAATTCCCATAAGGTTAGCATTAATTTTTTTAGCAAAATTTAAGATTCCCTGTTCTACAGAATCATCATTAAAGACATGGAATTCGTAATTATCGAAATCTACACCTTCCATATATTGCTTCAGTTTTGTATCACATTCATTGGAAGTCACAAATTCGTTTGCAGTGTTTACATACACAAAATGAAGGCGAGCTTTAAATAGATCTGCCAGCTCAATCACTTTTTTAAGCACTTCCCTCCCAGTAGTTTCGAGGTTGGTTGCAAAAACAAAATCATTGACCTCAAATGCAGCATGATCATTCTTGACTACCAGTACAGGAACCTTAGAAGTTCGCACCACTTTCTCGGTATTTGAACCAATAAACATTTCTTTTAAACCAGATGCACCCTGTGAACCCATGACAACAAAGTCGCAATTGTGCTTCTCGCTGGCTTCCAAAATGCCGTCAAATGCTTTATTTACTTCCACTATATCATGCACTTTTATATTTTTAAGATAAGGGCGGGAAAGAAGTTCATCAAACCTCTTTTTGGCCAGTTTCATAAAATATATAGCTTCGGGCAAATCGTTGGAACGGGTCTCTCCTACTGGGTTTACCATATCTACAGGCAACTCGATTAAATGCAAAAGATAAATTTTGGCATTGAATTTTTGAGCGAGTTGAGCGGCAACTTTTAAGGCATTTTCAGCCTGTTCCGAAAAGTCGGTAGGCACTAGGATATTTTTCATAGCAAATTGTAAATAGGTAAGGTTGATTTAGTTATAAAACTACAAATATTTTTTCATTCTAATTCTTGTTTTCGTTCTACAAAAATATTACTATATTTGCACCGTTGAAGGGAAAAAAGAACAACGAGGGGACAAAAAGTCCCCTCTTTTTATAGCCAAACCCGCGAATGTTACGAGAGAAAGTAGAAAAATTACTGCAAGAAGCTTTCGAAGAAAATAATTCATTATTTTTAATTGAGCTCAACGTTAACGACTCAAACCATATTACAGTCATAATTGATGGTGATAAAGGAGTGTCTGTAAATGATTGTATTGCGGTAAGCCGTAAGATTGAACATAACCTTGATCGCGAAGAACAGGATTTTTCACTGGACGTATCGTCGGCTGGCGCTTCCAGCCCCCTGGAAATGCCACGGCAGTACCAGAAAAATATTGGAAGAATTCTTGCGGTAACCACAACTGAAGGAGATAAGATCGAGGGCACATTGACCTCTTTTGAGGATGAAAAGATTACCCTCAGGTGGAAGGCCAGAGAGCCTAAACCTGTTGGTAAAGGAAAAGTGACCGTAAATAAAGAAGCCGTCTTGCCTTTAGAGGATGTAAAAGAGGCAAAGGTGGTAATAACATTTTAACAGACATAGGATATGGAAAATATCGCGTTGATAGATTCGTTTTCAGAATTTAAGGATGATAAGTCTATAGATAAGCCAACATTAATGGCAATACTTGAAGAGGTATTGCGTAGTGCGCTTAAAAAGAAGTACGGAGAAGACGATAACTTTGATATTATTGTAAACCCCGATAAAGGGGATCTTGAGATTTGGAGAAACCGGGTTGTTGTGGCCGATGGAGAAGTAGAAGACCCTAACCAGGAAATTTCCCTTACTGAAGCCCGTAAAATTGAACCCGATTTTGAAGTTGGGGAAGATGTTTCTGAAGAAGTGAAGTTGATAGACCTTGGGCGCCGTTCCATTCTGTCTTTGCGTCAAAATCTAATTTCAAAGGTTCACGAACACGATAACACCAATATTTACAAGCACTTTAAAGAGCTTGAAGGAGAGATCTATACTGCTGAAGTTCACCACATTCGCCACCGCGCGATAATTTTACTGGACGATGAAGGTAACGAGATCATACTTCCTAAAGATCGCCAGATACCTTCAGATTTCTTCAGAAAAGGGGAAAATGTGAGAGGAATTATTGAAAGCGTGGAATTAAAAGGAAATAAGCCTGCCATTATTATGTCAAGAACTTCTCCCCTATTTTTGGAGAAACTTTTTGAGCAGGAAATCCCTGAAGTATTCGATGGCCTGATCAATGTTAAGAAGGTGGTTAGAATTCCTGGAGAAAAAGCAAAAGTAGCTGTAGACTCCTATGATGACCGTATTGATCCTGTTGGAGCCTGTGTGGGGATGAAAGGGTCAAGAATACACAGTATTGTTCGCGAATTGGGCAATGAAAATATTGACGTGATCAATTTCACTACAAATAATCAATTGTTAATCACCCGTGCTTTGAGTCCGGCGAAAATCACTTCTCTTAAGATAGACGAAGAGAACAAGCGGGCCGAAGTAATGTTAAAACCCGAAGAAGTTTCAAAAGCGATTGGACGTGGCGGGCATAACATAAGATTGGCAGGACAATTGACAGGTTATGAAATAGACGTATTTAGAGAAGGTGTTGAAGAAGATGTTGAATTAAGAGAATTTGCAGATGAGATTGACTCATGGGTCATCGAAGAATTTGCTAAAATTGGACTTGATACAGCAAAAAGTATATTAGAACAGGATGTAGATGATCTTGTCAAAAGAACCGACCTTGAAGAAGAGACTATTCGTGAGGTGATGAAGGTTCTAAGAGAAGAATTTGAAGAAGAGAATAAAAGTTAAGAATAAAAGAGGATAATTTAGAGGGCAATTTATGGCTGAAGCGAAGACAATGCGATTAAATAAGGTGTTACGCGAGTTCAATATTTCGTTGGATCGTGCCGTGGAATTTCTGAATTCCCAGGGCCACGAAATAGAGGCGCGTCCCACTACAAAGATTTCGGGAGAGATTTATCAGGTGCTTTCTGATGAGTTCCAGACCGATAAGAGTAAGAAGGTAGAGGCGAAAGAAGTTGGAGAAGAAAAGCGCAAGGAAAAAGAAAGCCTTCGTCTTGAAAGAGAGAAGGAACAGGAAGAAAAGCGCAGACAGGAAGAGAAGCAGGAGGTTATACGAGCCAAGTCAACCCTGGAAGGCCCAAAACAGGTAGGCAAGATCGATCTCGATAAACCAAAGACAACTGCTTCGGAAAAAACCGAACCTAAGGCAGAAGAGCCAAAAGCGCCTGAACAGCCACAGGCCAAAGCTCCCGAAGCCAAGGAACCGGAAGCTCCAAAGCCTGAAGCTCCAAAAGCCGAAGCTCCTAAAGAAAAAACCCCTGAAGTCGAAGCTCCTAAAGCAGAAACTCCAAAACCTGAAGCTCAACCCGAACCTTCAAAACCTGCAGAGAAAGAAGCAGCAGCTCCAAAACAGCAGGAAGAGGCCGGAAAGCAAAAAGAGGATGAGGCTCCTAAAAAGGAGACAAAACCAGAAGCTTCAGAAGAAAAAACAGAAGAATCTTCAACTCTTGCCACAAAATATCAAAAGCTTAGTGGCCCTAATTTTACAGGTGAGAAAATTGACCTTTCTCAGTTTAAGAAGCCTGTAAAAAAGAAAGAAGAAAAAGATAAAAAAGCTGAAGACGACAAGGATAAACGCAAAAAGCGTCGCCGTCGTATTAGCAAAGACGTAAAAGGTGCACCTGGACAAGGTGGAGCCGGAGCGAAATCAAAACCAGGTGCTGGTAAACGTACCCGCCCGGTAACCAAAGAAGAGCCTAGCGAGGAAGAAGTACAAAAACAAGTACGGGAAACTCTTGAGAAACTTCAGGGTAAATCTGGAAAAGGTCGTGGTGCCAAATACCGTAGAAATAAAAGGGATACTCACCGTCAAAGGACTGAAGATGCCCAGCTAGAAGAAGAGAACAAGGTATTAAAGGTTACCGAGTTTGTTACCGTAAGCGAAGTCGCCACGATGATGGATGTACCGGTAACTCAAATTATCTCAGCGTGTATGTCACTGGGAATGATGGTGACCATGAACCAGCGTCTCGATGCCGAAACCCTTTCTATAGTAGCCGAGGAATTTGATCATGAAGTAGAATTTGTTACAGCCGATATTGATGAGCCTAAAGAAGAGGTTCCTGAAAATCCTGAAGATCTTATTCCACGAGCTCCAATTGTGACCGTAATGGGACACGTTGACCACGGTAAGACTTCCCTGCTGGATTACATTCGTAAAGAGAATGTAATTGCCGGGGAAAGTGGAGGAATCACACAGCATATTGGTGCCTACGGAGTAAAACTGGAGAATGGTCAAAAAATCACATTTTTGGATACTCCGGGTCACGAAGCCTTTACAGCTATGCGTGCCAGGGGTGCACAGGTAACCGACCTTGCTATTATTGTTGTAGCGGCCGATGATGATGTGATGCCTCAAACAAAAGAAGCGATCTCACACGCCCAGGCTGCAGGAGTTCCTATAGTATTTGCAATTAACAAGGTGGATTTACCAACAGCAAATCCAGAAAAGATAAAAGAAAAACTAGCGGGTATGAACCTGTTGGTTGAAGATTGGGGTGGTAAGATACAGTCACATGACATATCTGCCAAAACAGGACTTGGAGTGAAAGAGTTACTGGAAAAAGTACTCCTTGAAGCCGAAATCCTTGAATTGGAAGCCAACCCAGATAAGCTTGCTAACGGTACAGTAGTAGAAGCCTACCTCGATAAAGGTAGAGGATACGTATCAACAATTCTCGTACAATCTGGTACGCTTAAAATTGGAGATTATGTACTTGCCGGAAGACACAGTGGTAAAGTTAAGGCAATGCAGGATGAGCGTGGAAAAGACGTGAAAGAAGCAGGTCCTTCTACACCCGTATCTATTCTTGGTCTTGACGGTGCCCCACAGGCAGGAGACAAGTTTAAGGTAATGGCCGATGAGCGCGAAGCTAAAGATATTGCTGCCAAGCGTACTCAGCTGCAACGTGAACAGTCTGTAAGAACTCAGCGTCACATTACACTTGATGAGATTGGACGTCGAATTGCCCTTGGTGACTTTAAAGAACTTAACATCATCCTTAAAGGTGACGTGGATGGTTCGGTAGAAGCACTTACCGATTCATTCCAGAAACTTTCTACTGAAGAGATTCAGGTGAACATCATCCATAAAGGAGTAGGTGCTATTACCGAAAGTGATGTATTGCTTGCTTCTGCATCAGATGCGATCATCATCGGATTTAACGTGAGGCCTGCCGGAAATGCCCGCACAGTCGCTGAAAAAGAAGAAATAGATATCAGAACATATTCGATCATCTATGACGCTATCAACGACCTGAAGGATGCTATGGAAGGGATGCTTTCTCCTGTGATGAAAGAAGAGATTACAGGTAATGCAGAGATAAGAGAAATATTCAAAGTATCTAAGATTGGAACCATTGCCGGTTGTATGGTAACAGACGGAAAAATCTACAGAAACTCCCGAATTAGACTTATACGTGACGGAGTAGTTGTTTACACCGGAGAACTTGCCTCTCTTAAGCGTTTTAAAGATGACGTGAAGGAAGTTTCTAAAGGTTACGACTGTGGTTTACAGATCAAGAATTACAACGACATTCACGAAGGTGATGTAGTAGAATCCTTCCAGGAAGTAGCTGTGAAGAAAAAGTTGAAATAACAAATAGAATATCAGTATAGAAACATAAAAAGGCTGCCTGAATAAGGCAGCCTTTTTATTTATAAGACATTTTAGAAAACTTCATTTCTTCTACCAGATATAATTGGAATATTTACAATCCTTAATGTTTCAGAAAAAACAGCAGGAATCGCTTAATAAACAAGTGGAGCAAATTGCCTACTTATCCCCATCCCCTTTTAAGACCAAGAAAAAGGACCACAAGCCACTGAATTTACTGCTATGCAAATTGTTTCTCGATCCTTTGGAGTAGTTCATCCACATCAAAAGGTTTGGCAATAAAATCATCTGCACCTTCGGTCCTGCTAATATCTGCATGGGCAGACATGAGAACTACAGGAATTCTTTTAGTCTCATCACCTTTTTTCAACTCCCGGCAAAGATCTACACCGTTGCCATCGGGCAACATAATATCAAGGAGGAATAGATCGGGTACTTTTTCGGGAACGGTTTTATGAAAAGCCCGGGCAGTAGGAAATGTCTTCACTACATACTGCTGACTTTCCAGAAGAAATTCTAATAATTCCCTAATTCCGTCGTCATCTTCTACAATAAATATCTCTTTCATCACAACATTTTTTTAATCAGGAATAATTAAAACTCCTTATATAGCTTTTACTTTTTTCAACTTTTGAACTGCCAGTGGCAGAATTAGAGAGAATTCAGATCCCATCCCATATTCACTAGCCACTTCAATACTACCTCCATGCCTGTCTATGATCTGTTTGGTAAGGTACAAGCCAAGCCCCAGCCCACTTATACCTTGAGTGTCTTCGGCCCGATAAAACCTGGTAAACAACTGCCTTCGCTGCTCCTCGGTTAAGCCTATGCCCATATCTCTCACCTTCACCACCATATTTTCTCCAACTACCTCGAGATCTACAAAGATCTCGTCAGCTTTCGGGGAGTATTTAATGGCATTGGTCATCAGGTTAAGGATTGCCTGTTCTATTCTTTGTTTGTCCCCTTCAATAATGACTGAATCATTCCACAATGTTCCGGTGACCCGGTGAGACTGCGAAGAATAAGAGAAGGTCTCCACAATTTCCTTCAGCATTTCCCTAATATCAAATACCTCGAGATTAAAATTGAGCTGCCCAGATTCTATTCTTGACATATTTAAAAGGTCTTCTACAAGCGTATTTAGTTTATCAACCTGGCACAGGGATTTATCGAGAAATAACTGAGAAACCTTATCGGCTTTCTTTTTTGATAGCACCTGTAAATACCCTTTAATGGTAGTAAGCGGAGTCTTTAGCTCATGACTCGCCAGGGCTATAAATTCATCTTTTTTCTCACTTAATGATTTCACCTGTTCAAAGAGCTTTGAGTTATCAAGAGAGACGGCTGCCTGGGCAGCGATATTGATCACAAGCAATTCATGCTCGGCGGTGAATTTTCCGGCCTCCGGATGTCCATATAACAATCCGCCAATAACAGCACCGTTTTTAGAGATCACCGGAATGGCCAAATAACTTACTACCGAAAAATGCCCTTTTGGCATCCCTTTATAAGGCGCATTCTTGCCAAAATCGCCGTGTTTGGTTACATCATCTATCCGCACCACTTTCCGGTCTCTAAAGGTGGGCAGGAACAAATCTGTATGACGTGGCATAGCCATATGGTCAAAGATCTCTCTTGGCGCACCCGAAAGGGTAAATAATTGGAATGTGCTTCCCTTATCGTCACTGTTATTATAGAAAAAGGCACCAAATGCAGCCCCGGTAAGACTGGTGGTGGCATCGGTTACCCGCTGAAGAATTCCTTCAACATTAAGATTTTCAGAAATACTTTTCCCGACTGTATTTAGGGTCTCCAGATTCCGGATATATTTTTTCATGGCCGCCTGTGATTCAATGCGGGCAGTAATATCACGGGCAACTTTTGAGGCTCCAACTATATTTCCTCCCGAATCTTTTACCGGGGAAACGGTTATGGATACAGGAATATCCCTCCCGGATTTGTGTTTCCGGATAGTTTCAAAGTGGTCGATCTTTATCCCTCTCTTGATCTTATCGAGAATGACATCCTCTTCATTAAGACGTTCTTCAGGAATTAACATTGTAATAGAGCGGCCTACAGTTTCATCTTCTGAATATCCAAAGATCTCCTGCGCCCCCCTATTCCAACTCGCTATAACGCCCTGCAGGTTTTTACTTATAATAGCATCATCTGAAGATTGCACTATGGCCGAAAGCGTTTCCTTTTTTATATGATCCCGCTTTTGCTCTGTAATATCTACAAGGGTACAGTGCACCCCTTCCAGCTTACCATTCCTGTCAAATAAAGGCTTGGGAAAAACGAGTAAATATTTATAAGCTCCGTTAGGACATTCAATCCTTATTTCACTTTTTTCCTCTTCAACTCCTTTTTTTAGCACCCTTGAAATTGGGGTATCTTCCAGGGGCATAGGAGTACCATCTTCATAGAGTATTTTCCATGAACCACACCAGTACTCTTTGCCCAATATAGGCGTTCTACCCCACAGTTCTATGGCAGCTTTATTGAAATAGGTAAGCCTTCCTTCTGCATCACATATGTAATTAGCAACAGGAGAACCGTCAAGCAGGTGCCTGAACTCCACACCCATTCCTCCCGAACCACCTATTGCGGGCTCATCATTGCTTTGCATCTTTTGTCGTGTTTATAGGGCGCCAAAAAAGGCGTTTTGAATTAAAACTCTCTTTTTAAGAAAATTCTGTAATAGAAATTAAAGATAAGTCTTAGGAACAATATTAAAAGCTAAAATACCAACCTTATAATTCCTTTAACATGAATTGGGTATTCACTACAAAATTGGGAAAGTGCCATAAAACAAAAAAGCCCTTCCCTTGAAGGGAAAAGCTTCTCATTGGTTTACTTCTAAACCCAGGTAAGTCAAAGACTTACCACAAACAACACAACTACTCTTTATTGCCAAAAAAAGCTCCCCAAATTGAGGAGCTTCTTTGCAATTTGCGGTCTGGACGAGACTCGAACTCGCGACCCCCTGCGTGACAGGCAGGTATTCTAACCAACTGAACTACCAGACCGTTGCTTTATTGCGAGTGCAAATATACAGCACATTTTCAGTTTCACAAACGTTTTTTAAAATATTTTGAAAGTATTTTTTACTCCCCTAAACAAACTTCTGACGTTCAACTAAATACGTAAGTAAAATTTTTTCAAAATTTTCATTGGTATCGGCCTGTACGTACTTAATTCCGTACTGCGCACACTTCAGCTTAAGCCTGCTAAAATAGGTGTTCACCTCCTGCAAATAGCTATCTCTCACATTATCAGCATAAAGATCTATTTTCTCGCCCGATTCAACATCTGTGAAGCGATGAGGCTCTTCTCCAAAATTAAAATTGAATTCCTTTTCCCTGTCCAAAACATGAAACAAAACCAGTTCATGCTTGTTGTATTTTAAATGTCTTAGCGCTTCAAAGAGCTTCTCCTCCTCCACTTCTTCCTGGAACATATCAGAAAAGAAAAAGATGAGCGACCGTCGCTTCATTTTTTCAGCTATTTGATGCAAATAGGTGTACGTACCTGTAGTCTTATTGCCCACGGGGCGGCTTAGGGTCTCTTCAAGCACATGTAGCAGCATACGGCGGTGCCTGTCGCCTCCTTTTTCGGGTGCGTAGTATTCGTATGCATCGCTGTATATACTAAGGCCTACAGAATCCCGCTGCTTTTTGAGTATTTGCATTAGACATGCCGATGCTAAAACAGAAAAACCTATTTTATTGAGGTTAGAAAGGCTTTGATCCCTTTTCTCTGGAAAATGCATGGAAGCAGAGTTATCCAGTATCAAATGACACCGTAGATTGGTTTCTTCCTCATATCGCCTGGTAAAGAGCTTATCGGTCTTTGCAAAAAGCTTCCAGTCTATATGCCTGGTACTCTCGCCGGGATTATAAACCTTATGTTCTGCAAATTCTGAAGAATACCCGTGAAAAGGGCTTTTATGGAGTCCGGAAATAAATCCTTCCACAACCTGCCTGGCCAGTAACTCCAGGTTAACAAATTTTCCGGAATGGTGAATCTCCTGCTCTAACTGCATTTTCTGAAAATTTCTATCCAAGGTACAAATTATAAGGCATAAAAAAATCCGGGAAAAACCCGGATCTCTTTATATCTAAACTTGTGATCAACTACAGTAGTTGATCCAGCGCTTCGGCATAAGTATTCTTAGGAGCAACTCCTACCTGTCTTCCCACTACTTCACCATCTTTAAAGATCAATACAGTAGGAATGTTTCTCACACCGTATTTTGCAGCAAATTCCTGGTTTGCATCTACGTCAAGCTTCCCAACTACTGCTTTCCCTTCATATTCCTTACTAATATCATCAATGATAGGACCTACCATTCTACAAGGGCCGCACCATGCTGCCCAAAAATCTACCATTACAGGTTTGTCGCTTTTTAGTACTTTCTCTTCAAAAGTAGCGTCAGTTATTTCTAAAGCCATATTTCTCGTTTTAGTTCATTGTTCTACTACAGACAAAAATAGGTAAAATTATAAGGACTCAATACCTTAAGAAAATCAGATTTACCTATCTGCTCATTGTCACCTCCTATAAAAGGCCTTTTCACTCCTCAAAAATGTAAGAAAACCCTTTCATTATTTTCACCAGTTCAACCCTTCATCTGGTAATTTAGATCTTAAACGTTTTATCTGAAATATCAATAATTAGCATTTAAGATTTCGTTATCTTTAATGTATAAGTAATTAAAAATCAGTACTTATTCGTATAACTTTACCCTAAAAAACATTGCCATGTCTGCACTCTCTCACCTCTGGAAAGAACAAACTGAAGGTTTTTCATTTGTTCAGAAAATTATCATCGGTACTATACTCACTTTCATTCTTGTTACAGCTGTTTTTGCACTTTACCTGGTATATCTGGAACTACAGAAATAGCCTGAAGCACGACTGAAGTTTTACCCGATGAAGAAAATTTGTCGGGAATGAAATAATAAAAAAACACTCTCCAAAAATGCCATTTTTGGAGAGTGTTTTTTTAATTCAGTTTATACAATACCTGTTGTTCTTCCAGCGCGTTTAGTAGTTCCTGGGAAATCCTAACTTTCTGTTTTCGGCTGGGCATGTGCAACTTTATTCTTTCCTTCATTTCATACACCACAAAATTAAGCCGGTTCTCTCCGCTGTGATTTCTGAAAATATCAAAAAGAGCATCGATCTTATCCTCCTGAAGTTCATCTATATTCAGCTGAATAGTGAGTTTCTTAGCGTAATTCTCCATTACATCGTGCAGCAACTGAATGTTGTTGAACTGCAACCTTGGCTCTCCTTTTCTACCTGTTTCCCTGTTAGGATAACCCTCTCTAATAAAGATCTTCGCGTGAATAAAAGAGTTGGGCACCAGGAAATGGCGGTACTTGAGGTACTCTTCCTTGAACATTCTAAACTCGTACGAATCTGAATAATCTTCTACGATAAAACTGGCCCAACCCTGCCCCTGTTTATTCACTCTATGCTGTACATCACTAATTACCCCTCCAAAAGTGAGTTCTTTATTTACGGCTTCTTCCAGATTTTGGAAATCGGCTAAAACGGCGTTACAGAAGTATTTTAATTCGGTTTTAAAATCATCTAGCGGATGCCCGGATATATAGATCCCCACTACTTCTCGCTCCCGCTTCAGTTTTCCCATAGTCCCCCATTCTTCACAGGGAGGCACCACCGGCTCTGGGATTTGCACTTCACTAGTGTCACCAAAAAGGCTCACCTGGGCCGAATTTTCATTCTCCTGATATTTGGCTGCATACTTCACTACCTTTTCCAAAAACGTAATGCCGTCGCCTTCATCATGGAAGTACTGTGCCCTGTGCGTATCGCCAAAGCTGTCAAAACCGCCAGCCAATGCGAGATTTTCAAAAGCTTTTTTATTGGCTGCCCTTAAGTCTATCCTCTTGGCCATGTCAAAAATGGATTTGTAAGGACCTTTATCTTTCCTGTTTTCAACTATGGTAGCCACAGCTCCTGCACCTACTCCTTTAATCGCTCCCATTCCAAAGCGGACAGCGTTTTCCCTGTTAACCGAGAACTTGTAGTAGGACTCATTAACATCAGGCCCAAGCACCTTCAACTTCATTCGCTTACATTCTTCCATGAAGAACGTCACCTGCTTAATGTCATTCATATTATTGGAAAGTACCGCCGCCATGTATTCCGCAGGATAATGAGCTTTTAGATAAGCGGTTTGATAGGCAATCCAGGCATAACAGGTAGAGTGGGATTTATTGAAGGCATAAGACGCAAAAGCCTCCCAGTCTTTCCAGACTTTCTCAAGCACTTCCCGCGGATGCCCGTTCTTTTCTCCCCCATCAAGGAATTTTGGCTTCAATTCTTCCAGCAGCGAAAATATCTTTTTACCCATCGCCTTCCGCAAAACATCGGCTTCACCTTTGGTAAAGCTGGCGAGCTTTTGCGACAGCAACATCACCTGCTCCTGGTATACCGTAATTCCGTAGGTTTCTTTAAGGTATTCCTCCATCGCCGGCAAATCATAAACGATTTCCTCATCCCCGTGCTTCCGGGCGATAAAGCTGGGAATATATTCCATTGGTCCCGGCCGGTAAAGAGCGTTCATCGCAATAAGGTCATCAAAGACCGTTGGCTTAAGGTCTTTCATGTGCTTTTGCATCCCGGGAGATTCATACTGAAAAATCCCTACCGTTTCCCCTCGTTGGAATAACTCATAAGTCTTCTCATCATCCAGCGGAAAACTATCAGGGTCAAGATCAATGTCATGTCTGCCCTTCACGATCTTCACGGTATCCTTAATAAGGGTAAGGGTCTTGAGACCCAAAAAATCCATTTTAAGAAGGCCGGCGCTTTCCACAACCGAGTTGTCAAATTGAGTAACATAAAGATCTGAATCTTTAGCAACCGCAACCGGCACAAAGTTGGTAATATCACTTGGTGTAATGATCACCCCGCAGGCATGGATCCCGGTATTTCTAACAGATCCTTCCAGAATCCTCGCCTGGTTCACTGTTTGAGCCTCAAGGTCATCTCCTTCAGCAATATTAAGAAGCTCATTTACCTTATCTACCTCTTCACTCCTAAAGCTACTTCTAATGGTCTTTTCGTCCATTCCGAAGATCTTGGCGAGCTTGGTGTTGGGAATCAGCTTGGCAATCCTGTCGGCTTCATTTAAAGGAAGGTCTAGTACCCGCGCGGTATCCCGAATAGAAGATTTCGCAGCCATGGTACCATAAGTAATGATCTGCGCCACCTGGTTGGCGCCATATTTCTTGATCACATAATCCATAACCCTGCTTCGACCCTCATCATCAAAATCAATATCAATATCGGGCATACTCACACGATCGGGATTTAAGAATCTCTCAAAAAGCAGATCGTACTTGATAGGATCGATATTGGTAATACCCAGGCAATAGGCCACCGCACTACCTGCCGCCGATCCCCGTCCCGGCCCCACCGAAACATCCATATTGCGTGCTTCCCGAATAAAGTCTTCCACAATAAGGAAGTACCCCGGGTATCCTGTATTCTCGATTACCGAAAGCTCAAAATCCAGCCGGTCTTTAATTGAAGGCGTAATTTCGCCATAGCGCTTCTCTGCCCCAACAAAGGTGATGTGCTTTAAGTAAGCGTTCTCACCTCTCTTCCCTCCATCAACGGCATCTTCAGCCACCACAAATTCTTCGGGAATAGTAAACGCAGGCAATAAAACATCCCGTGCCAACTCATAAGGTTCAATCTTATCTACAACTTCCTGAACATTAGAAATTGCTTCCGGCAGGTCTTTAAACAGCGACTTCATTTCATCACCGCTCTTAAAGTAGTATTCGTTATTGGGAAGCCCGTAGCGGTAACCGCGGCCACGGCCAATTGGCGTAGCCTGTTTTTCACCATCCTTCACACACAACAAAATATCATGCGCATTGGCATCCTCCTGTTCACAGTAATAAGTGTTATTGGTTGCCACCAGCTTCACCTCATGTTTCTTAGCCAGCTCAACTAAAACAGGATTCACCCTGTTCTCATCTTCCTGGTTATGGCGCATTAATTCTACATACAGGTCATCTCCAAATTGTTCCTTCCACCAAAGCAGCGCTTCTTCTGCCTGATTTTCACCAACATTCAGGATCTTTCCGGGAACTTCCCCGTAGAGGTTTCCGGTAAGAACAATAATATCCTCCTTATACTGCTGTATCACCTCCCTGTCAATCCGCGGCACGTAGTAAAAACCTTCGGTATAAGCCATAGAAGACATCTTCGCGAGGTTGTGGTAACCCTTCTTATTTTTTGCCAGCAACACTACCTGGTAACCATTATCTTTTCTGCTCTTGTCTTTGCGATTTTCACACACAAAGAATTCACAACCCACAATCGCTTTAAGTTCGCGGGCTGTGGCAGGCTCATTATTTTCGGCGGCGGCTGCATTTTTAGCCTTTACGCCCTTGTTATAAATACCAACTTCTTTTACAAAGTGAAAAGCCCCCATCATGTTAGCGTGATCTGTAAGTGCTACGGCCGGCATATTTTGCTTTGCCGCGGCGTTCACAAGATCTTTAATGCTAATGGTAGACTGTAAAATGGAGAACTGGCTGTGGTTATGAAGGTGAGAAAACGCAACTTCATCAAGCTTTTCAAGGTTTTCCTCTATTTCTGCGGAAGAAATTTCAGTTCCTTCTTTCTTCCGAAGCCTTTTCCTAATCTCTTCGGAAGCCTTCTTCAGGTTGATGTGCTTTAAACCGATTAGCTCAATTGGCTGCGGATTTTCTTCTGAAAAATTCTCGAAATAATCGGGTTTTACATCCAGTTCTTCCGAAGTAAAGATCCTTTTCCTTATGAGTTCCAGGAAACAGCGGGTTGTAGCTTCCACATCGGCAGTTGCGTTGTGGGCTTCAGCAAAAGGCTCATGAAAAAGGAATTCGTGCAGCTCGGTCAACGTAGGAAGCTTAAACTTCCCTCCCCTACCACCGGGAATACAACACAACTGTGCAGTTACTTCGGTACAGGTATCCAGCACAGGCAGGTGCTGCAAGGTATTTTCCATTTGAAGCCGATGAAATTCGGCTCCCATAATATTCACATCAAAACCTACATTTTGCCCCACTACAAATTTTGAGCGGGAAAGGGCTATGTTGAACTTCTCCAACACCTCCTGTAGGCTCACTCCCTGTTCTAAAGCTAACTCGGTAGAGATCCCGTGTACCTTTTCGGCATCATAGGGAATATTAAATCCTTCGGGCTGCACCAAATAATCCTGATGCTCAACTACCCGCCCCATATCATCGTGCAACTGCCACGCGATTTGTATACAGCGCGGCCAGTTATCACTATCGGTAAGAGGAGCGTCCCAACGCTTGGGAAGACCCGTGGTTTCAGTATCAAAAATAAGGTACATAAAATAATATTTTAGAGGCTTTTAGGCTGATTATTAGCACCAACCAAAGCGTTTGAAGCAAATTTCGAATTGGTAAAAGTAAATATAAATGAACGTATTCTCAGGATAAGTTTTCAGGATTTATTAACGAAAGAGGTGTGCCAAAAATGGCATTTTTGACACGTAAAAAAGCCCGGGACTGGCCCGGGCTTTATATTCACATTCTAAAATTTACTAATCAAAAGTTTCCTCCAGGTCTTTCACCTGTTTGAAAGTGCGCTCTATAGCATTGCGCTGTTTAATAAGCAGGTTTGCCGTAGAAGGTGCAAAACCGTCTTCTTTAATGATCTTATTGTAATCTTCTACAGCCACTTTTTCTCCCCGCACGGTTTCTTCAAGTATCGCCTCTTCATTGTCTGAAGAAAAGGCTGCTTTTAAATCCATCCAGGCGTGGTGGGCTTTACCGCTAACACTGGTTCCTTTATCAGGAGACTCTCCCAGGTTCTTGATTTCGGTTTTTAACTCATGTCCAAAATCATATCGCTCTTTTGCTTTGGCTTCAAAAAAATCTTTCAGCCTTTGGCTCTTTACATCTTCTGCTGCTTTTTGAAATCCTTTTTCAGAATCATAGTTCTTTTCCAGCAGCTCATTGAGTTTTGACGCCAGGTCTTTTGTCGTGTTCATTTTCTTCTTCATTTTTTGGGTTAGCAACTTTTCTTTCTCTCCTAATATAAGATACAATTATTGACGTAACCCAATGTTTAACAGGGTTTAGCACTCCTTAACTTTGTAGAAAATAAATAAAGGTGGCCGCTTTGAAGCAGGAAATATATTTTTTACTAACCACTTAATATACAAGAAAAAATAATAGTATCTTTGCCCCCTCATTAATAACCGGGGTCGGGAACCCCACAAATTAATTTTTATGCCTGTAAAGATTAGATTACAAAGACACGGTAAAAAAGGTAAACCTTTTTTCTGGATCGTTGCTGCGGATTCACGCGCAAAAAGAGATGGTAAATTCCTTGAAAAATTGGGAATCTACAATCCAACTACCAACCCTGCAACTATTGACATTGATGTTGACAGTTCTGTAAAATGGTTACAGAATGGTGCACAGCCAACAGATACTGCAAGGGCTATCCTTTCTTACAAAGGAATCCTTCTTAAGAATCACCTTGCCGGTGGTGTAAGAAAAGGTGCTTTGACCGAAGAACAAGCAGAGGAGAAATTCAACGCATGGGTATCGGAAAAAGAAGGAAAAGTTGAAGCTAAAAAAGAGAACCTGAGCAAAGAGCAGGAAGCTGCTAAAGCTAAAGCTCTTGAGGCTGAAAAAGAAGTTAACGCCAAGCGCGAAGCCGAAGCTGCTGCCGCTGCACAACCTGAAGTTGAGGAGAACACCGAAGACCAGGAAGCTGCTGCTGCAAATGAAGTAGACGATGCTACTGCTGCTGAAGCGAATGCTGAAGAAAAACAGGACCAGGCAGGTTCTTAATTTTTTCTCTAACGAGTTATGACAAAAGAAGAGTGTTTCTATCTTGGCAGGATCGTTAGTAAATTCAGTTTTAAGGGAGAGGTATTGATCAAACTCGATACCGATGAACCCGAAAGTTATTTAGAAATGGAATCAGTTTTTGTCGAATATGACAACAATCTGGTTCCATTTTTTATTGAAAGAAGTTCGCTGCAAAAAAGCAACCTCTTACGTGTAAAATTTGAAGAAGTAGATTCTGAAGAGGACGCAGAAGATCTTATGAAATGCGACCTCTATCTGCCACTAAACCTTCTGCCCGAATTAGATGATGATCAATTCTATTTTCATGAAATAATCGGTTTTACCGTAGAAGATGAGATTTACGGCACAGTTGGCACCCTCACCGGAGTCAATGACACCACCACCCAGGCCCTTTTTGAAATAGAAAAAGACGGCAAACAGATCCTCATCCCCATGAACGACCAATTCCTGGTTAAGGTGGATAAGAAAAACAAAACCATCTATGTTAAGACGCCCGAGGGGCTTATTGATTTATATCTATAATCAATACCCAAGCACCAAATTCCAAATTCCAATTTCTGGGAAATTTGAAGCACCAAATTTCAACTTTTGAAAATTTTTAAATTTCGAATACCAGGCATCAAATCCAAAAGAAAATAAAATTTAAATTCAATCTGGAGCAAAAAATAAGGTTCTAAAAAAGACATTTTTTGCTAACTTTAAATATGAAACCTTATAACCTGGAAGAAAGAACTTTCGAATTTGCAAGACAATGCAGATTATTGGTTTCAAAGCTTCCAAAAACAATTTCAAATATTGAAGACGGAAAGCAACTTATAAGATCGTCGGGATCTGTAGGTGCGAATTACATTGAGGCTAATGAGAAACTGGGGGACAAAGATTTTTCTTTTCGACTTAAAATTGCTAGAAAAGAAGCTAAAGAATCTGCTTATTGATTAAAACTTTTAAAAGCCTCAAACCCGTCCATAGATTCAGAGATAGAGGAAATTTTCAGGGAAGCAGAGGAACTGCGAAAAATATTATCTGCCATTATTAAGAAATCATAATTAAATTTATTTCACCGTTGGAATTCGGTGCTTTGACGCGACCTTTTTTTTTAGAATTTGGTGTTTAAAATTTGCCACATACCTCTCTTTGGAATTTAATGTTTGGTGCTTCATTTACCAATTGGAATTTGGTGCTTATCTTGCCTCACCAATTAATAATCAGCAATGAAAAGCTTCCGTTTTAAACAATTTACAATTCAGCAGGATAAGTGCGCGATGAAAATCGGTACCGATGGGGTGCTGCTGGGAGCCTGGGCTTCTTTAGAGCATAATCCGTTTTCTATTCTGGATATTGGCACCGGCACCGGAGTCATAGCTTTAATGTTAGCACAGCGCAGTAATGCTGAACTCATTGATGCCCTCGAAATAGATGAAGATGCCTACGAGCAGGCAGTTGACAATTTTGAGAACAGCGACTGGGGCGACCGACTCTTTTGCTATCACGCCGCCTTTGATGAGTTTGTAGAAGAGATGCAGGAAGAAGGTATGGAAGAAGAGGAAAAGTATGAGCTCATAATTTCAAATCCGCCATTTTATTCGGCCGATTATTCTTCAGGAGATGCAAAGCGTGACCAGGCAAGGTTTGCAGAAGCACTCCCTTTCGAAGAACTTCTGGAAGGTGTGTCTTTACTCCTCTCAAAAAGGGGAAAATTCAGCGTCATTATCCCTTATGCTGAAGAAGAAAAATTCCGCTACCTGGCAGCTGACCACGGACTTTTTCCGCAGCGCATAACCCATGTAAAAGGAACTCCCGATTCTCCCGTAAAAAGAAGTCTGCTGGAAATGTCATTTTTGGAAGGTAAGCCAGAAGTTGATGAGCTTATTATCGAAACCGCCCGGCACCAATACACTCCCGAATATATAGATCTGGTAAAAGATTTTTATTTGAAGATGTAGTTACTTTAAATCCTTGGATAACCCCGGTTTCGATTCCGAAGGAATCAAATCTTTATAGAAAAAATAAAACATGACATATGCGACCCCGTAGGGGTCGAACGGTCGCGTGAACTATAGCTATAAAGGTATGATCCTTTCAGGGTCATGAAAATAGATATAGATATTACTGATCTTAAAAAATTAATCCTGGCAAAAGACGTAAAATAATACATAACGAGAATTAACCAAATTTCTTTATCTTATCACTATATTTCTCTAAACAAGATCGATGGATTTACCTGCTGAAAAATATAAACTTATTGAATGGCTTCTTTCTCTTGAGGATGAAGATATCGTCAGGCGACTTCAGGAAATAAGAAATGAGACATCAGATCCCGGTGATTCTTATGAAATTTCAGATACTGAACGACTTTTTATTGAGGCGGGTTTAAAAGATATTGAAGAAGGAAAAATCTATTCTCATGAAGATATTATGAGGGAGATTAAGGAAAAATATAACATTTAATATGGAGATTTTCTGGACCCGTATGGCCAGAATAACCTATCTGGAAATACTAGAGGGCCTTGAAAAATACTGGACAGCAAAGGAGATCCAAAACTTTAACAGCCTAACAAAAGAAAATCTTTTTCAAATAACTTCGGGTAAGATTCTTCACCCTGTTATATTTCCCCAATCCCACATTCGCAAAATCCTCATTCATCCAAACGTGACTCTCTTTTATAAAATAAATGAGATTAAAAATAGTGTTGTGCTAATCACTTTTTTCAATAATAGAATGGATCCTGAAACATTAAAAAAGCTCCTGAATATTTAGCCAACAAGAACTCCGGAATTCACCGAACTGGTAAAAGATTTTTATTTGAAGATGTAGTTTACTTGAATCTGTGGGTAACCCAGGTAAGAATCCCGAAGGAATCAAATCTTTATAGAACAAATAAAAACAGGAAATATGCAACCCCGTAGGGGTCGAACGGTCTCGTGATTAATAGCTATGAGGACATGCCCCTTTCAGGGTCAAGGAAATAGAAATCAATCTTTTTCCATGAATCTAAAGCTTCAGACCTAACAGGTTTTTGAAACCTGTTAGGTCTTTATGGTCTTTCTATGTAAATTTACTATTCCAGACAAAAACTTAAACTACCAACAATGAAAGCAGACCAATTCCAGGCGCCCGATTACTATAATCTTGACGACCTTCTTAGTGATGAACATAAAATGGTACGTGACGCTGCCCGGGAATGGGTAAAGCGCGAGGTTTCTCCCATTATAGAAGAAGCTGCCCAAAAAGCCGAATTTCCGAAGCAAATAATTAACGGCCTTGCCGAAATTGGAGCCTTTGGCCCTTATATTCCTGAAGAATACGGCGGCGCAGGTCTCGACCAGATCTCCTACGGATTAATCATGCAGGAGATAGAAAGAGGCGATAGTGGCGTAAGATCGACAGCTTCTGTACAGTCTTCTTTGGTGATGTATCCTATCTTTAAATACGGGACCGAAGAACAAAAAAAGAAATATCTTCCAAAGCTAGCTTCGGGAGAAATGATGGGATGTTTTGGGCTTACCGAACCCGACCACGGTTCTAACCCCAGCGGCATGACCACCACCTTTAAAGACAATGGAGATCACTACCTGCTTAATGGTGCGAAAATGTGGATCTCTAACGCTCCTTTTGCTGATATCGCTGTTGTATGGGCAAAAAATGAGGAAGGCCGCATCTACGGACTCATTGTAGAACGCGGAATGGAAGGTTTCACAACGCCCGAAACTCATAATAAGTGGTCGCTTCGCGCCAGTGCCACAGGGGAACTTGTCTTTAACAATGTAAAAGTGCCTAAAGAAAACCTGATGCCCGAAAAAAGCGGACTGGGTGCTCCTCTTGGCTGCCTTGACTCTGCCCGCTACGGAATTGCCTGGGGCGCAATTGGGGCTGCGATGGATTGTTATGATACAGCTTTGCGTTACGCAAAGGAACGTGAACAGTTTGGGAAGCCTATTGCGAGTTTCCAGCTACAACAGAAGAAACTGGCCGAAATGATCACAGAGATCACAAAAGCCCAACTACTTGCATGGAGACTTGGAGTTATGAGAAACGAAGGTACCGCCACCTCAGCACAGATCTCTATGGCAAAAAGGAATAACGTGGAAATGGCGATCAATATCGCCAGGGAAGCCAGGCAGGTTTTAGGAGGAATGGGAATTACCGGGGAATACAGCATTATGCGACACTCCATGAACCTGGAAAGTGTGATAACCTACGAAGGCACGCACGACATTCACCTCTTAATAACAGGGGCAGATATTACAGGAATTCCTGCTTTTCAGTAAAAAAAAAGACCTCACAGGTTTTAAAAACCTGTGAGGTCTACTCCAAATTTAAATATCTAAATCAAAACAGGGGCAGCGTTTACAACGCCTGCCCTTTTTGTATTTTTCACAGCATTCGCTCTTCAACTCCACAGGCTTTTTTGCAATCACCCCATCCAGCTTTAGATAATCTTTGGATTTTTGTGAATAGAAAACAATGACATTTAAAATCATGATACCTGCGATTGTATTACTGCTCAAAAAGGGCAAAAACCGAACCCTTTTTTCAAACTAGTCGGCGTTAAAAGGCGCGATCTTTACTTCCAGCCCATCGAGCTCTTTCTCCATGGGAATTTGACAGCTTAAGCGGCTGTTTTCCTGCACAAAAAAAGCCTGGTCCAGCATCTCCTCTTCTTCATAAGACTTTTCGGGAAGCAGGTGATCTTTGTTCAGCATATAGCACTGGCAGGAAGCACACATGGCCATTCCCCCACAAATACCTACAGTACCTTCGGGTGCGAGCTCGTATGAACGAATCACCTCCATGAGGTTCATGTTCATATCTATAGGCGCATCAACAAGGTGCGCTTCTCCTTCGCGATCAATGATTGTAATTTTAATATCTGACATTTGTCAATTATAAAACCTCACAGGTTTCCAAAACCTGTGAGGTTTGGTTTTAAATTTCGGTAAAATTAATTAATACTCTTTACAACTTCCCGTTTGGCCTCTTTCTTACTGCCGTCAAATCCATTCACCCCACTCACTGTGGTGTACTTCATCACGTATTTCTTATCGGGAAATATTTTTTGATAAGCACTCTGGCACATAATGGCCGCTTCATGGAAACCACACAAAATGAGCTTTAGCTTACCCGGATAGGTATTTACATCTCCAATAGCATAAATTCCCGGAATATTGGTTTGATAATCGTAGCTGTTATCAACCTTGATTGCATTCTTTTCAATTTCGAGCCCCCAATTGGCAATTGGTCCTAATTTTGGGGAAAGTCCGAATAACGGAATGAAATAATCAGTTTCTTTGATCTCTTCTTCGGAAGCATCTCCTTTGTGGCGGATTACCACTGAATCTAATGCTTCTTCCCCTTTCAAGCCAACTACTTCAGCTTCAGTAATGAGGTTGATTTTTCCTATTTTTGAGAGTTCAGAAACTTTCTCTACAGAATCTAATGCTCCGCGGAATTCATTTCTTCTGTGAACCAGAGAAACTTCCGAAGCAACTTCAGAAAGATAAATAGCCCAGTCTAAAGCTGAGTCTCCCCCTCCTGCAATTACCACACGCTTGTCGCGGTAATCTTCGGGTTCTTTGATCATATACGCAACCCCGTTGTTCTCATACTTTGCAATATTGGGAATAGGAGGTTTGCGGGGCTCAAAACTCCCCAGACCACCGGCAATAACTACTACCGGGGCCTGATGCTGCGTACCTTCACTGGTGGTGACGATAAAAGAACCGTCATCCAGCTTCTCTATTGTTTCTGCCCTTTCCCCCAGGGAAAAACCTGGTTCAAACGGACGAATCTGCTCCATAAGGTTATCTACAAGATCTCCCGCCAGTACTTCGGGAAAAGCCGGAATATCATAAATAGGCTTTTTAGGGTAGATCTCTGAACATTGCCCCCCCGGTTGCGGCAGGGCGTCTATGAGGTGACATTTTAATTTTAATAATCCTGCTTCAAATACGGCGAAAAGACCAGTAGGCCCCGCACCGATGATCAACATATCAGTTTTAATCATTACTTCTTATTTTGTGAATTGGGGAAATGTTATTTTTCAATATTCAGCACCTTTTCAATTTGAGGTACATACCGCTTAATGGTCATTTCAACACCCGATTTCAAAGTCATCGTGTTTACGCTACAGCCCACGCAGGCTCCCTGCAACTGAACCTTTACCAGCCGGTCGTCATCTTCTATACTGATAAGGGAGATATCTCCGCCGTCATTTCTAAGGAAAGGCCTTATTTCTTCAAGGGCTCTCTCTACGTTCAATCTAACTTCTTCGCTTGTCATGACTATTTTTTAACTGCACTACAGCCCGCCATAGTGGTGATTTTTATTGCTTCGGTAGGAGGTAAACTGCTATTGCGGTTCACCGTTTCCTGCACTACGTTTTGTGTAAGGAGCTCTAGAGCTTTAGATAAAGGTGTATTCTCCTGCAATGCTGCCGGATGCCCAATATCTCCTGCTTCCCTGATGCTTTGCACTAAAGGCAACTGCCCCAAAAATGGCACTTGCAAATCTTCGGCTAAAAGTTTGGCACCTTCCTTTCCAAAAATGTAATATTTATTATCGGGTAATTCTTCAGGAGTAAAATAGGCCATATTCTCAATGATCCCCAAAACCGGAACATTAATAGTCTCCTGCTGAAACATCGCCACTCCTTTCCTTGCATCGGCAAGTGCTACGTTTTGAGGCGTACTCACAACAACGGCACCGGTTAAAGGAAGTGATTGCATAATAGAAAGATGAATATCCCCTGTGCCCGGAGGCAGGTCTACCAACAGGAAGTCGAGTTCGCCCCAGGCTGCATCAAAGATCATCTGGTTCAACGCCTTCGCTGCCATAGGGCCTCTCCATATTACCGCCTGATTTGGCTGTGTAAAGAACCCAATAGACAGCATTTTCACCCCGTGGTTTTCAATAGGTTTCATTTTTGACTTCCCATCTACATTCACAGAAAGGGGTTTTTCTGTCTGCACATCAAACATCATAGGCATAGACGGCCCATAAATATCGGCATCTAAAAGACCTACTTTAAAGCCCATTTTTGCCAGGCTCACCGCAAGGTTTGCAGTGACAGTAGACTTCCCTACTCCACCTTTCCCTGAAGCTACCGCAACAATATTTTTGATACCGGGAATAGACTTCCCTTTAATCTCTGTCTTCTCGGGCGCCTGAACCTTAATATTCACCTTCACCTTGGCTTTTTGATGAACGTGTTCATGAATGGCTTTCATTACATCAACCTCTGCGCGTTTTTTGATATGAAGCGCCGGAGTAGTAAGCAGCAGGTCTACCACCACCTCATCTCCAAAGGTCATAATGTTCTGAACCGCACCACTCTCTACCATATTTTTACCTTCCCCTGAAACAGAAATAGTTTCAAGAGCATTTAATATATCCTTACGATTAAGTTTCATGCTGTATTTCTTGTAATTTCTGAACCTTATGTAGATTCATTCTAAATGCAAATATAAGCTGAAAAGCTAAGATAACGAAGTTATTACCCATTTTTAAGGATCAATAAAATCAATACAAAAATAGCTCAAATTTTTACTGAAGTTCTACCGAAGGATCCCAGAAATAATCCTGAAATCTTACGATTTTATCGTTTATAACCTGCACTCCTTCAGCCTCGAGCATTTGCTGCATTACCCGGGTTCCGGGAAAATGATGTTTCCCTGTAAGCAGGCCATTTCTGTTCACCACCCGATGTGCCGGAATATCTTCCATTTTAGAAGCATTATTCATAGCCCAGCCCACCATTCTCGCACTGCCTTTTGCTCCTAAAAAAGCGGCGATAGCGCCATAGCTGGTTACCCGCCCTTCAGGAATAAGTTTTACCACCTCATACACCCGTTCAAAAAAGGAAGTTTCTGTCATTACTGCAAATAGATCCTAATGAAGGTAATGATCAGCAAGACCAGCATAAGAGCTGCCATGAAGTAGTTGGAATATTTTACAAAAAAAGTCCCCTCAGCTTCTATCTTGGTGAAAAACAACGCATAAAAGTAAAGGGTTGTAAACGTACCCAGAGAAGCTCCCAGTACAAATGCGGTATTGTTAAGCGGGTGATATTCTACAGCGCCATTTACATTAAGTGCAGCAGCAAGTGCCACAAAAAATGGAATGGGAAAAATATTTAGTACGCCTATCATCATTCCCTTTAGCACACTTCTTAGCCCGGAGGTTGGATGAACCTCTACCTCTTTCTTTTTTCGTTGTGCCATTACGAGAAAATAGAACATCATGATCAAAAAGATCACGAGCCCGGCCCGCAAGAGCACATTGTTAATATAGGCATTGTCAAAGATATAGCGCGCCAGCATGACCGCGATCAACGCCTGTAGCATAACGATCACAGATGCACCAATAGCCATGTAGATGCCGTTCTTTTTACCTCTTTTGACACAGGTTTTGGCAACACTCATATTCACAAGTCCCGGGGGAACTACCCCCAGCAGCGCTGCAAAATAGGTAATAAGGAAAATTTTAGTTTCCTCCAATGCTGGTTATTTTATCCTAAACTGTACGTAAGTTATGGGTTTTCCCTGCTCAAGATACTGTTTTTCATAAAAAGTCTGTATCCCGGTAACTTCTTTTGGAGAATACTCGTTTTTATACACGTTGTGGTTGGCCTGTACCACCTCATGACCTTCGCCATGGAGTAGACCAAGTGTATAGCCGTGCATAAATTCACTATCTGTTTTAAGGTTGACCAGGCCTTGTGGTTTCAGGATCTTCTTATATCTCTGAAGAAATTCGGAATTGGTCATTCTATGCTTGGTACGCTTGTATTTTATTTGTGGATCGGGGAAAGTAATCCAGATTTCATCTACTTCATTTTCCGCAAACAGCAAATCAACCAGCTCTATCTGGCTTCTCAAAAAGGCCACATTTTGAAGTCCTTCTTCCAGGGCTGTTTTCGCACCCCGCCAAAAACGGGCTCCTTTAATATCAATCCCAATAAAGTTCTTCTCCGGATAGGCTTCAGCAAGAGCCACGCTATATTCCCCTTTTCCGCAGCCCAGTTCAAGCACTATAGGCTTATCGTTTTTAAAGAAGTCGCTGCTCCACTTCCCTTTCAGGATAAATTCTCCATCTACCACCTCTTCCCGTGTGGGCTGTACCACATTAGAAAAGGATTCGTTTTCTCTAAACCGCTTTAATTTATTCTTACTTCCCACCTGAAAATTTAATATTTTGGTAAAATTAAAGAAAATCCCCCACAGGCCTTTCAATTATATCTGATTTATGCGAAGTAGACGAATTTTGGTTGCGCCAATTAACTGGGGGTTAGGTCATGCCACACGTTGCATCCCAATCATTGAAAAACTTGAAGAACAGGGATTTACTCCCATCATAGCTTCAGATGGAGCAGCACTTAACCTTCTTAAAAAAGAGTTTCCGCATTTGCAGGCATTTGAATTACCTTCTTACAATATCACCTACACCAGAAAGGGAAGCCTTTTAAAATGGAAGCTGCTTTTAGACAGCCCACATATCGTGAAAAACATCAAAAAGGAAAAACAGGCCACTAAGATCCTGGTGCAAAAATTAAAACTCCACGGAATAATTTCGGACAGCCGGTTTGGGGTGCGGCACCCGCATGTGTCAGGCGTTTTTATCACCCATCAATTGAATGTACTCTCGGGGGCAACCACTTTCTTCAGCAGTTGGCTTCACCAGAAGTATATAAAACAATATGATCAATGCTGGATTCCCGATACTCCCGGCAGGCCAAACCTAAGCGGAATTCTTGGGCATCCAAAAAGGGCATTTTCAGAAGTAAATTATTTAGGGGTGATGAGCAGGTTTAAAAAAGAAAAATTACCTCGGAAGTATGATTACATGGTATTATTGTCAGGCCCCGAACCCCAGAGAAGCATTCTCGAAGAAATTCTTCTAAAGGAGTTCAGCAAATCTTCCGGAAGTATCCTCTTTATAAGAGGGGTTGTAGATGAAAGCACTGCTGATTTCAATACACCAAATCTCACTGTAAGAAACTATCTCTTTGGCAGGGAACTGGAACAGGCACTTAACAGTAGCGAAGTGGTAATAGCAAGATCGGGATATACCACCCTTATGGATCTTGCCCGGCTCGAAAAAAAGGCTTTTTTCATACCTACACCCGGCCAGTTTGAACAGGAATATTTAGCCGGAAGGATGCAAAAACTGGGCTTTGCCCCAACCTGTAAACAGGAAGAATTTAATCTGGAAATGCTGGTTACAGTAAAAGATTATTCGGGGTTAAAGGATCCTGGCTTTGTTTGTGATTTCTCAAAGCTTTTTGGCCTTTTTAAGGGTGAATGAAAATTCACTTCCCATGCCGTAGGTGCTTTCTACAAAAATTCTCTCTTTGTGCGCTTCGAGCAGGTGCTTTACAATGGCCAGGCCAAGCCCCGAGCCTCCTTCTTTACGCGATCCACTTTTGTCTACCCGGTAAAAACGCTCAAATAACCTCGGAATATGCTCTTTTTGGATCCCCTCTCCATTGTCGCTTACTCTTATTATGATCTTCTTCTTGGAGTGATCTTCAATAGATACTTCTGTAGTCCCGTCGTTCTTACCGTATTTGATAGAATTCACGATGAGGTTGGTCATCACCTGCTGAATTCTTTCTTTATCGGCTTTAACCCACACAGGAGCATAAGGAGTTTCAAATGTGAGGGTGATATTCTTCTTTGCGGCTTTCATCTCCAGGAGGTCAAAGACATTCTGAACTACCTCAACAATGTTAAATACTTCAGGTTTAAGACTGAGCTCTCCGGTTTCCAGTTTAGTGATCATATCCAGATCCTGAACAATGTAAACCAGTCGCTCCACCCCTTTGGCTGCTCTTGAAAGATACTGCTTTCGCACATTTTTATCTTTCATAGCTCCATCAAGCAAGGTCTCAATATATCCCTGAACTGTGAATAAAGGGGTTTTGAGTTCGTGAGAGATATTGCCCATAAATTCTTTCCGGTAGGAATCACGCACTTTTAAAGCTTCGATTTCGAGTTTTTTCCCTTCAGCAAATTTCTGCACTTCCTGCGATAGGCTGGTCATATCTGTAGTCACCTGCTCAGGGTTAAGTGGGGTAGCACTAAGCATACTCACATTCTCGTATATCTTCTTTATCTTTTTATAAATAAAGGCCTCAACCCGGTACTGAATGATGAGAAATGAAAAAATAAAACACGAAAAACCATAGAGCAGAAGTGCCCACTCTGAATATGCATCGTGAATAATGAGAAAAACAGCCGAAATCCCAGTAAGGAAGAGTGACACATAAATTGATGTCTTTATTGCAAACCTATATGAGCGCCTAAAACCTTTAGCCATTACTCTACAAACTTATACCCCACACCTTTAATGGTCTGGATGCTCTCACCTCCAAGTTTTTCCCTGAGTTTTCTAATATGCACATCAATAGTACGACCGCCTACAACCACCTCATTGCCCCAAACCCGTTCAAGGATCTCATCTCTCTGAAAAACCCGTCCGGGTTGTGATGCCAATAAGAATAATAGCTCAAATTCCTTCCGGGGCAACATCACCTCTTCCCCGCCTTTTACAACTTTGTATTCTTCCCTGTTAATCTCGAGGTTACCGGCAGTAATAATTTCTGCTTTCCCTCCGGCTTCCCCTCCGTTAAACCGGCGCAGCAAGGCCTTCACTTTACTTATAAGCACTTTCGGTTTTATGGGTTTAGTGATATAATCATCGGCACCAGCGTCAAATCCGGCCATTTGAGAGTAATCTTCTCCCCTGGCGGTAAGAAAAGTAATCATGCTGTTGGTAAGCTCCGGTTCTTTTCGCATTTGAATGCAGGTTTCTATACCATCCATTTCAGGCATCATTACATCTAAAATAATAAGATGAGGATGGTTTTCTTTGGCAACTTTTAAAGCCTGTTTACCATTTTCTGCAGTTACTACCCGGTAACCTTCAGCAGCTAAATTATACCTTATAATCTCAATGATATCGGGCTCATCATCGACCAAAAGGATGCAAATGTCATTTGTTTTCATGGGTGTGGTTAATTTACCCTGTAAAAGTAAAGATAATAATTATGCCGCCTCCCACTCCCATTCATTGATAACCTTCTGTTAACCTTAAATTTAATTAGTCATAACCTTTAGTTGATCTATTGGTAATTTTCAGCTAACGCCATAGTTACATTGCACAGTTTTCTTTGCGGCATAGAAAATTGACAAAAATGAGACTTCTTTTGATTGGTGCCGCAGTACTCCTTTCCTTTTCAAACCTGTTGGCACAGGAGACACAACACACCGGTAGCATTGCCGGGAAATTAACTGACAAGGAAATGCAGGGCGAACCCCTCCCCTTTGCAAATGTACTCGTGAAAGGCACAGGTACAGGTGGAACTACTAACGTAAACGGACTTTTTGAAATAGAAAATCTTGAACCCGGAAGCTACACTGTTGCCTTTAGCTTTGTAGGATACGAACAGCTCGAAATCCCCAATGTGCGGGTAGAACCGGGTAAAGTAACAGAAATAAACACTCAACTTGGAACCACTGCTTCTTCCCTGGATGAAGTTGTTATTTCTACGGTATCAAGGGCCGATTCTGAAGTGGCACTGCTATTAGAGCAGAAAAATGCCATTACAATAAAACAGGCTATTGGCGCTGAAGAACTGTCAAGAAAAGGGATCAATAACGTAGAGCAGGGCCTCTCCAAGGTCTCTGGCATTAGCATGGTGGGAGACAGGGGTATTTTTGTAAGGGGATTGGATGACCGTTATAATTTTCTAACGATGAATGGACTTCCCGTAGCATCTTCAGACCCCGATTTTAAAATTATTCCGCTTAGTTACATCGCCACCAATATTGTGAGCTACGTAGATGTTTATAAAACCTTTAGTCCTTCGCTGTATCAGGATTTTGCGGGCGCAACTTTTAATGTCAACACTATCACCGCACCTTCAAAGCCCGCTACCACGGTAACAGTTGGGGTTAATTACAACACAAATTCCACTTTTGAAGATTACAAGATCGATAACAGCAGTGATTTGGAATATCTGGGATATACCGGAAACAGCCGGGAACTGCCTGCCGCACCCGCACAATCTACCAGCCCATTTTCCACTTCCTGGACTCCTGAAAAAATTACTGCCCCACTGGCTACTACTCTTGGAATAACTCACGGGCAACGCCTGGTAAACGGAGACAAACAATCTCTGGGTATATATTTTGGTATGAACTATCGCAATTCTTACGAGAAGAAAAACGGGGTAGAACGCACATTAAATTCTGAAGGCACCCCAGGGCAGGATTTCTCTACCACAAACTATGATTTCTCCACACGAAAATCAGCTTTACTGGCACTTGATTACGACAGGTTTGATATGCTGAAGCTGAACTTCAATACCATTTACCTTCAGAATACATCCAATTTTATAAGGGAAGCATATGGGAGGAATGACGGATTTACCCAGCTTAACAACAGAGATTTCTTTATCCGTGACATTCGGTATACAGAAAATGACATGCTCACCTTTCAGCTGTTGGGTGACCTGGAATGGAACAACAAAAAACATCAACTGCATTTTGGTGGCTCTACAGGAATAGGCAACAATAATGTGCCCGATCGCAGGGTGCTGCGCGCTGCCGGCACAGGGGAAGATGCAGAATACATTACCACAAATGGCATTAATCCCTTCAGGTTCTATCAGGAGCTGGAGAACGTTAGCTTTAGTTCCCGCCTTGAGTACGAGTTGGGAATTCAGAAAAAAGAAGACAACACCTTCTCCACAAAAATTAAGATAGGGCATAATTTCGACGGAATAAATTACGATTTCTTCACCCGCACAATCACAGCACAGGTCAGTTCGGCTAACTTGCCAAACCTGAATACCAATGATCCTGAAGCTTTCTTCCAACAAGGTTTATCTGAAGGATTTCTGGAATATGCAGGCAATTTTGCCCCTACACCACCCGACATTCAGGTGGAGCAATACATACACGCCGGGTATTTCATCTTTTTAAAGGAATGGGACAATATACTACTTGATGTGGGCGTACGCGCTGAATATGCACCTAGAGAAATCACTTATAAAAAAGCTCTCGATACTAAGTTCAGTAAGATCACCTATGAACCCTTCGATATTAGCCCTGCCCTCAACATCAGGTACCAACTTACCGAAACCTCTAACCTGAGGCTGGCGACATCTATCACCACTACCCGCCCCAGGATGAGAGAGATCTTGCCTACAATTTACCAGGATGGGGATGGCAACCAGGTAATAGGGAACCCCGATCTTTTAAATTCTCGCAACTACAATTTAGACCTGAAATATGAGTTCTTTCCAACTAACAGCGAATTACTGGCGGTAACCGCCTTTGCTAAATATCTCCAGGACCCCATAGAGCGTTTGGCCCGCGCCACCTCTGTAGGCTACAGAACTTATTTCGATAATTTTGAGGAAGCTGTTCTCTACGGAATAGAAGCCGAAGCCAGGTTCAATGCCGGAAGCCTCTTCAAAAATGCCATTTTTGACAGGTTATCTGTAGGCTTTAACGGAATTCTGATGGATTCTCGTGCAACTGCCGAAGAAAACAACCCCCGTTTCGCGGCAGTAACCAATAAAGACCGAAAGTTGCAGGGAGCATCAAACTGGGGGATCAATGCCGATCTACTTTACCAAATTTTTAAGCGCGGCAATACAGAGTCTTCCCTAAACCTCATTTACAACACTTTTGGAAAAAGAATATATGCCGTAGGTGTAGAAGGAGCCGATGAAATCTACGAAAAGCCTGTTGATCAACTTGACCTGGTGTGGACCACCCAATTCAACAAAAGCTGGGGACTCAAATTAACCGCGAGAAATCTTCTCAACGAAAAGACCATGTTCTTCCAGGATCCCACCCGCGAAATAAGGTTCCCTGATAAGTTTAGCAACACTATAGAATCATTTGATACCGGCACCACCTATGGAGCCTCCATCACCTTTAAATTTTAAACATAAATATTCAACTAAAAATTAGAAAAAATGAAAAACCAATTCTTAAAAACCGCATTTACAATCGCGCTCTCACTCAGCTTGTTTTCATGCAGCAGTGATGATGATGTTCCAAACCCCGATCCCGGCACAGGAGGCGACTCAGGAATACTTGAGGGCACTGTTCTTGAAGGGGATATTACAGAAGACCTCCTTGTGAAAGAAGGTAATTATAACCTGAAAGGCGCAGTTTCAGTAAAAGATGGAGCCACACTAACCATAGAACCAGGAACAACTTTCACGATAAGCGCCGCAGACCAGGCGGCAGGAGTAAACCTGTTATTTGTAGAACAGGGCGGCAAATTAATAGCCGAGGGTACTGCAGCAAAACCTATAGTCTTTACTTCTGAAAATAAAAATTCGGAAGGTGGAGACGGTGACTGGGGCGGTATCGGTATACATGGCCGCGCCAAAATGAACGCCCCCGGCGGAACCTCAATCTCTGAAGCAGGGCAGTTACCGTATGGAGGCACCAATGATCAGGATAGTTCGGGGAGCCTGAAGTATGTAAGAGTCGAATATGCAGGGCAGGCATCTTCAGATGGCCAATTTGAATTCAATGCTTTCTCCTTCTTCGCGGTAGGCAGCGGCACCACTCTTGAAAACCTCGAGGCTTTTGAAGGCGCTGATGACGGGTTTGAATTCTATGGAGGTACTGTAAACGCCAGGAACCTTGTAGCTATAGGAATGGAAGATGATTCAATAGACTGGGATGAAGGTTACCGCGGAACTCTTAATAATGTTGCTATTGTTCAATACGACGGCGTGGGAGATTTCGCTTTTGAACTGGCTAACAGAAAAGGTGAGAACAATGCAGAACCACGTTCAATGGGTACAGTTAAAAATGTGAGTATTTGGGGCCATAACCGCAGCGGCAAAGCTGCATACGATTTAAAACAGGGAACCGCCGGAACTTTCGAAAATATTGTGGGGAGTAATTACGAAACCATCATATTTCTCAATGACCAGCTACAGGAAGTAGAAAATGACCAACTACAATTTACCAATGCTCATTTTGAGTACAGTAAAGATCTTGTGGTGAACAACGTTAACGACACCGAGGTAGCGGGCAACTTACTAGAGCTTGATGAGAATGCAACAGGTGCAGATCTAAGCGTCTTTGAAAGCTGGAGCAACCTGGCTGCGGCTCAAAAATTTTAATGAATTAGCCGTTTATTAATAGATTTGTTTTTAAGGGGTTGCGATGTCGCAACCCCTTTTTTTGAAAATTATTGTGTAGAAATTAAGCTTTAACTTTTCTGCAACTAAAATTTGGTGCGGTTTTTGAATTTTTTATTGTAATTTTGAATTGATACCGTATTGAAAATGAAACAACTCTACTTGTACCCTCTTATGATCATTGGCCTTTTGCTCTTATCGAGCCCGGCTTTTGCACAGGTATCAGCCCCGGAACCTCCTGTAAAAGAAGTTCCTATTGAAGGGCTTTCTATTTTCCCCAATCCTGCTTCAGGTCAAAAAGTGTACATTAACACTAAAGCGGGAAAAGCTAAAAGAGTAGAGATCTATAATGTTTTGGGCAAGAGCATCCTTTCTGCACAATTAACAGGGAATGAGCTCAATATCTCCAATCTTGAACCAGGGGTATATATTATGAGGATCCAGGAAGGTCGAAGTTCTGCTACCCGAAAGCTTGTGGTAAGATAGCCCATATCCTTTATTTTATTCAGTACCTTTGTGCCCTCAATTTTTTATGACAATTTGAAGGACATATTTTCCATTTCCACTCTCGAGGAGTTCAATAAAAAAGCGCTGCAGGTATTTGATTATCAATACAAAAACAACCCTGTATACCAAAAATTTGCCCAGCTGTTGCACCGCAGTCCGGCACAGGTAACCTGTGTTGAAGAAATCCCTTTTTTGCCAATCTCCCTCTTTAAATCTCATAAAATACTTTCTTCGGAAGCTTCTGCTGAAGTTATTTTTAGCAGCAGCGGCACCACAGGTACTCAAACCAGCAAACATTACGTTACAGACCTGAAGGTTTATGAGGAAAGTTTCCGCAGGGGTTTCACACATTTCTACAATAATGTAGAAGATTATGCAGTGCTCGCACTTCTTCCCTCATATCTTGAAAGAAAAGGATCTTCATTGATCTACATGGTGCAGGATCTTATTGAGAAAAGTAATAATCCGGCAAGCGGTTTTTATCTTCACGACCTCGATGCGCTCGTTCAAAAACTACAAGAGCTGGAAGAGAAAGGGCAAAAGACACTGCTTATAGGTGTTTCTTTTGCATTACTGGATCTGGCAGAGCAATACCGTTTAAACCTGAAGCATACTATTGTGATGGAAACCGGCGGAATGAAAGGCCGCCGCAAGGAAATGATACGCACCGAACTTCACGAAGTGCTAAAAAAAGGATTGGGGGTACAGGAAATTCATAGCGAATATGGAATGACCGAGCTACTGTCACAGGCATACGCCCTCAAAAATGGCATTTTTGAATGCCCACCCTGGATGAAGATCCTTATAAGAGAACCCGAAGACGCCTTAAGCTTACTCCCCGAAGGGAAGTCTGGCGGAATCAACGTGATAGACCTCGCCAATATTAATTCCTGCTCTTTCATTGCCACGCAGGACCTCGGAAAAAATTTAGGCGGGGGAAAGACTGAAATACTGGGCCGTTTTGACCACAGTGATATAAGAGGGTGTAACCTGATGGTTTTTTAACAAAAAATAATTACCTGTACTGTAAGGATTGTAGTTTTTACCGACTTACTGTACGGTTAGATTATGTTTTCATAATTGGTTGGTTAGTAGAAGCCCCCTTCGCCCTCTAAGGCAAGGGGGCTATCTTATTTACTCAACCCTTAAAATATAGGTGTTCCTTTTTCCTTTATTGATAATGACGTATTTATCATTTAAAAGGTCATTTGTGGTGATGGTATAATCTTCGGTGACTTTTTCTTTATTTACCGAAATAGAATTTTCTTTTAAAGCTCTCCTGGCTTCTCCGTTAGAGTTTAAAAAGTCGGTTTTGGCAGAAAGAGCTGCAATCATATCCAAACCTGCCTCTACATCGGCACGGTCAATTTTTGCCTGTGGCACCCCTTCAAAAACATCTAAAAAAGTAGCTTCATTCAGCTTTTTTAGATCCTCTGCGGTACTCTTTCCAAAAAGTACTTCCGAAGCCTTTACAGCATTCTCATACTCCTCTGCCGAGTGTACCATTACAGTAATTTCTTCTGCCAGTTTTCGCTGCAATTCTCTCAAATGAGGCGCCTCTTTATGCTGAGCTATAAGACCTTCTATCTCTTCTTTTGAAAGGAAGGTAAATATTTTTATAAATTTTTCGGCATCTTCATCGCTGGTGTTGAGCCAGTATTGATAGAATCTGTAAGGAGATGTACGTGCCGGATCAAGCCAGATGTTCCCCGACTCGGTTTTTCCGAATTTAGTACCGTCGGCCTTGGTAATTAACGGGCAGGTAAGGGCATAACCTTTCCCCTCACCAATTCTTCTAATGAGTTCGGTTCCGGTTGTGATATTCCCCCACTGGTCACTACCACCCATTTGCAGCGTACAATCCAGCTCCCTGTACAAATGCAGAAAATCATATCCCTGCACAAGCTGGTAAGTGAATTCGGTAAAAGACATTCCTTCGGAAGAATCTGAAGACAACCGCTTTTTCACGCTGTCTTTAGACATCATGTAGTTCACAGTAATGTGTTTTCCTACATCTCTTATAAAGCTCAAAAAACTGAAGTCTTTCATCCAGTCATAGTTATTCACCATTACTGCCGCATTCTCTGCTTCACTTTCAAAGTCGAGAAATTTAGACAGTTGGTTTTTAAGGGCATTTTGATTCTGAAGCAAAGTAGCTTCAGTAAGAAGATTGCGCTCGTTTGATTTTCCTGAAGGGTCACCTATCATTCCTGTAGCTCCTCCTACCAGTGCCACAGGACGATGTCCTGCTTCCTGGAAGTGCTTCAGCATCATAACACCCACCAGGTGACCTATATGTAAAGAATCGGCTGTGGGGTCAATCCCAACATAGGCAGACCTAAGGCCTTCCAAAAGATGCTCTTCGGTGCCGGGCATCACATCGTGAATCATCCCTCTCCAGGTCAATTCTTCTACAAAATTCTTGCTCATGATCATTATTTTGAAGTAAAAACAGCCGTAAAGATACCATAAAGCTTCATTTTTCCTAAGCGGTTTTAGCTATATTTACCTCATGATTCTAGTCACCGGAGGCACAGGCTTGGTAGGTTCACATTTGCTGCTTGATCTTGTTAAAGCAGGAAAATCTGTTCGTGCGATCTATCGTACAGAAGCAAGCTTAGAAGCCGTAAAAAAAGTTTTTTCCTACACGAATTCCCAACCTGAAGCAAACACCCTCTTTTCTTCGATTGAATGGGTTCAAGCCGATATCACAGACATCCCCTCTTTAAATAACGCCTTTAAAGATATTCATCAGGTTTATCATTGTGCGGCACTGGTCTCTTTTGACACTTCTAAAGATGCTTTACTGCGGAAGGTGAACATTGAAGGCACAGCTAATGTTGTAAACCTTTGTATCGCAAATGAAGTGGAGAAACTTTGTTATGTAAGTTCTATTGCCACTTTAGACCAGAAACCCGGCGAAAAGGAGATCACTGAAGTTTCTTTCTGGAACAAAGAACTTAGCCACAGCATGTATGCCATTACCAAATATGGCGCAGAGATGGAAGTGTGGCGTGCAAGCCAGGAAGGTGTTCCTGTGGTTATTGTGAAGCCCGGGATCATTATTGGCCCCGGATTTTGGAGCAGTGGCAGCGGTAAAATCTTCGAAAAGATACACAGCGGCCTCGATTACTTTGTTCCAAAAACCACCGGCTTTGTCGGCGTTTGGGATGTGGTAAGAATTGCCCGGGAACTGATGGTTTCCCCTGTCAAAAATGACGAATTCATAGTGGTTTCTGAAAACCTTTCGTTCAAGACAGTTTTTTCTATGACGGCTAGTTCCCTTGGAAGACCAGCACCATCAAAAGCACTAAAAAGATGGATGGTACTTACCGGATGGTTGTGGCAGGAACTAAGAGGTTTATTTTCAAACCGGGAAAAGCAACTGGAAAAGAGGTCTCAAAAAAGCCTTTTTGAACACACGTTTTATTCTTCAGCTAAACTGAAGCAACAAATAGATTTTGAATTTGAACCTATTTCAGAAGTAATAGAAAAAACAGCTTCTTACTACAAAAAAGACCTTCAGAAATAATTTAACGTTGAACCCGGCTTTTTGAAACAGGCATGGGAAGCCTGGGATCGGGCTCAAGCAATCCTGAAGTATCCCTTCTAAACTCGCGCCGTATCAAAGTATCCCGGGTACCATTTCCGGAATTTTCTCTAAGAGAATCTTTTCTTTTTTCCTCCACTTCCCTAATGGAATCATACTCGGCCATCAGTGCCTCCAGCCTCTCCTTTACCCTCTCATATATTTTTTCGTACTGCTTGTAGTTCTGCGCGTAGTACTCATTGCTTTGCGCCAGCTGGGTACTGTCTATGCCGTATTTTTTGGTAAGATAAGGGTATGCATTCACCCCTTTTTCTTCCATAAGAGTTTTGTTGTAGCTCCTGGCACCATGAAGCAGGGAAAGTTCTGTGAGCACCTCAACCATCTTATCTTCAGCAATTAGATTATCTGGTTTTGGAGTACGGTTGATTTCCTGGCAGGAAACCAGCATTAAAAAGACCCCTAAAATGGTGAAGACCTTTCTCATGCTACCTGTCAAATTTTAATCTTTCGGCTTGTACAAAAGGAGTGAAATTGAAATTCTTGTAAACTAAATTTCCATTTACAAAGGTGTGAGTTACCCGCGATTTGAAAGTAGTGCCTTCAAAGGGAGACCAGCCACATTTATACAGCGTATTTCCAGGCTGTACAGCCCATGGAGCATTGAGATCAACAAGTACAAGATCGGCCTTGTAGCCCTCTCTTATAAACCCTCTTTTTTCAATATCAAAAAGAATAGCGGGGTTATGGCACATTTTCTCTACAATTTTCTCCAGTGAAATTTTGCCCTGGTGATACATCTGCAGCATTGCAGGGAGAGCGTGTTGCACTAACGGGCCGCCGCTTGGAGCCTTGGTGTACACGTTTTTCTTTTCCTCACGGGTATGCGGCGCATGGTCTGTCGCGATAACATCTATCTTGTCTTCAATTAGCCCTTTTAAGAGAGCTTCCTGATCTTTTTGTGTCTTTACAGCAGGGTTCCATTTTATGAAAGTTCCCTTTTTCCCGTAATCTTCATCATTGAACCAAAGGTGGTGCACACAAACTTCGGCAGTGATCATTTTATCTTTAAGCGGCTTTTTACTGTCGAACAACTTGAGTTCTTTTGCCGTAGAAAGATGGAAAACGTGTAATCTCGCCCCGGTTTTTTTAGCTAATGCAACAGCTTTTGATGAAGAAATATAACAGGCTTCTTCACTGCGAATTTTAGGATGCAGCTCTACCGGAATATCATCTCCATACTCCGCTGTATATTTCTGTAGATTCTCCTGAATGGTTTTTTCATCTTCACAATGCGCTGCAATGAGCACAGGAGATTCTTTGAAGATTTTCTCCAGCACTTTTTCATCGTCTACCAACATATTCCCCGTAGAGGAGCCCAGAAAAAGTTTGAGGGCCGGCACTGTTTTGGGGTCTATTTTCTTGATCTCCTCAAGATTATCATTAGTACCTCCAAACATAAAGGCATAATTGGCGTAAGAGGTAGCCTCTGCCAGTTTATATTTTTCTTCAAGAAGTTCTATAGTGGTGGTTTGCGGCTGGGTATTGGGCATTTCTATGAAAGAAGTAATACCACCTGCCACAGCTGCTTTTGAACCTGTTTCAATTGTTTCTTTGTGGGTAAGCCCCGGCTCCCTGAAATGCACCTGATCATCAATAACCCCAGGTATAAGGTAATTGCCTTCGGCATCGACGATAGTAAGGTTAGGAGATTTGGCACTTATACTTGAAGCGATCTCTTTAATAATTCCATCTTCAATAAAAACATCTCCTTCAACGATAGCACCTTCATTGACAATTTTTGCATTCTTAATTAATACCTTCTTCATTATATTGTCATCTTATTAAACAGACTGTTTATTTTCATTTTTATCACTCCAAAAACAGCTTCCCATATAATTGAACCACTCATTTTTGATGTTCCGCGGGTTCTGTCGGTAAAAACTACCGGCACTTCCACGATGTTGAACTTTGCCAGGTAAGCTTTGAATTTCATTTCAATTTGAAAAGCATAACCAACAAATTTAATTTTATCAAGGTGAATCCTCTCAAGCACTTCTCTATCATAGCAAACAAAACCTGCCGTGGTATCTTCTACAGGCATTGCTGTTATGAAGCGTACATATTTTGAGGCCAGCCAGGATAAAAGCACCCTGCTCATGGGCCAGTTTACCACATTAACCCCGGTTTTATACCGGGAGCCAATCGCTACCTGGGCTCCACCCCGCTTACAGGCATTATAGAGGCGTATCAAATCGTTGGGATTGTGGGAAAAATCGGCATCCATTTGAAAGATGTACTTATAATCCCGTTCCAAAACCCATTCAAAACCTTTGATATACGCCGTACCCAAACCAGATTTCCCTTCCCTTTCAATCAGGAATAACCTATTCTCATAGACCGATTGCAGAGACCTGACTATTCTGGAGGTTTGATCGGGAGAATTATCATCCACCACCAAAACGTGAAAATCGCGCTGAAGAGAAAAGACATTTTTAATGATCTTTTCAATATTTTCTTTTTCGTTGTAGGTGGGTATTATAACAATCCCATCTGGCATAAAATTCTTTTGGACAAATGTAACTATTTTTAAAGTTTAGGATGGTTTTTTAAAACTTCTTTTAATCGTATTAATCCTACCTTTGTAGAAAATTCTCCTGCTTGGAAGTAATAGAAAGACATGCGGTTTCTCAAGACTGGATCACCCTCCTACTCTTACTGGTATTGGTACTGCTGGTGGTGGCCAGGTATGCGTTCACTCAAAGGTTTGCCCACTTTAGCATGCTTTTCGCTACAGATAAGTACCTTCTTTTAAAGGGAAAAGACCCCAATCTTTTTCATCCATTTAACGTACTTCTTTTTGTTGTGAATGTGGTCTCGGCAGGCCTGTTTATCTTTATTTACTACCTCACTTTTACCGATGCTTACCCTGAGAGGCCAATGGTAACCTTCTTAAGGATAATTACTGCATATACGACTTTTGTGCTGCTCAAGTTTTCCCTGGAAAAGATTCTGGCAGATGTAGTTTCAGTCAATGATAAAATGAACTACTACCTGTTCTACAAACTTAGTTACCGCAATTTCATGGCCTTGATATTACTCCCTGTTTCTATATTTTTTATATATACATGGGAACCAACAAGGCTGGTGCTCTACATTTTGCTGGGACTTATTTTACTTATGAATTTGATTACCCTGCTCAGCATTTTTATCAAAAACCGACAGTACATTGCGACCCATTGGTTTTATTTTATTTTGTATCTTTGCGCTCTTGAAATTGGACCCTATTATATTTTATATAAGCTGGTTACCAAGTTCCAGGGTGAATAAAAAATATGTATATGAAAGTGAAAACAATTCTGGTATCTCAACCAGAGCCGAAGGTTGAAAATTCTCCTTATTTTGATCTTGAAGAAAAACAAAAAGTAAAAATAGATTTTATCCCGTTTATCCACGTTGAGGGCGTTTCTTCCAAGGATGTAAGACAGCAAAAGGTAGACCTTTCAAATTATACAGCAATTATCCTTACCAGTCGTAATTCTGTTGACCATTTCTTTAGAATTGCTGAAGAGATGCGATTTAAAGTTCCCGATACTTTAAAATACTTTTGCCAGAGCGAGGCCGTTGCTTATTACCTGCAGAAGTACGTAGTTTACCGCAAGCGGAAAATTTACGTCGGAAAAAGGACTTTTGCTGAACTTTCTCCCCTTATTAAGAAGTACAAAAACGAAAAATTCCTCCTGCCATCTTCAGATATGCTGAAGCCAGATGTGCCAAAAACCCTGAATAAGCTTGGGGTGGATTGGAAAAAAGCTGTTTTCTACAAAACCGTTGTGAGTGATCTTTCTCACCTTAGGGAAGTATTTTATGATATCCTGGTGTTCTTTAGCCCCAGCGGAATCAAATCCCTATTTGAGAATTTTCCCGATTTTAAACAAAATGACACCAAAATTGCTGTTTTTGGAAACACTACGGTAAAGGCTGCAAAAGACCACGGACTGGTTGTGAATATTCAGGCGCCAACGCCTGAAACACCTTCCATGACCATGGCTCTTGAAAAATACATCAAGGAACAAAATAAAAAGGCTCATTAGATCCTGAAAAATTGGACATAAAAAAAACCGGCAGTTGCCGGTTTTTTTATGTCTATCTATGTAATTCTTAAGATACTTTGGGAGCACCTGAAAGTATTTCTTCATTAGCCTGCGCCTGGAATTTCTCAAAATTCTTTTGAAAAGATTCGGCAAGTTGATTGGCCTTTCGGTCATAAGCTTCTTTATCTTTCCAGGTATTTCGGGGATTGAGTACTTCAGAAGGTACGTTCTCACATTCCACCGGCATCTGCAGCCCAAATACCGGATGCTCAATATAATCTACGTTCTCAAGCTTTCCTTCAAGTGACGAAGAGATCATCTCCCTGGTATAGCGCAACTTCATCCTGGATCCCACTCCATAAGGCCCGCCAGTCCAGCCGGTGTTTACCAGCCACACATTTGTATTGTTCTCTTTCATCTTTGCACTCAGCATTTCGGCATAGCGCGTGGGGTGTAACGGCATAAAAGGTGCGCCAAAACAAGCAGAGAAGCTTGGAATAGGCTCATCTACACCTGCTTCGGTACCTGCTACCTTTGCAGTGTACCCACTTATAAAGTGATAGGCTGCCTGCCCCGGCGTAAGCTTGCTTATTGGAGGCAAGACCCCAAAAGCATCGGCTGTGAGAAAGAAGATATTTTTTGGATTTTCACCAATAGAAGGCTCCTGAATATTGTCAATATGATCAATTGGGTAACTCACCCTGGTGTTCTGGGTAATTTCGGTATTTTCAAAGTCTACCTCTCCATTTTCATCCAAAATGACATTTTCGAGAATAGCTCCTTTTTTAATAGCCCTGAATATGTCCGGTTCATTCTCTTCGGTGAGGTTGATGACTTTTGCATAGCAGCCGCCTTCAAAATTAAAGACCCGGTTCTCTTTGGTCCAGCCATGCTCGTCATCTCCAATAAGCCTTCTTTCAGGATCGGCAGAAAGCGTGGTTTTTCCGGTTCCCGAAAGGCCGAAGAAAATTGCCGTATCTCCTTCTTCTCCCACATTCGCAGAACAGTGCATGGGTAAAGTGTTTTTATCAATTGGCAGTATGAAATTGAGGGCCGAAAAAATACCCTTTTTAATTTCACCCGTATACCCTGTTCCTCCAATGAGGGCAATCTTTTTTGTAAAGTTCAAAATGGCAAAATTGTGCTGCCGGGTTCCATCCACTTCAGGATCGGCCATAAAACCGGGGGCATTTAATACCAGCCAGTCTTCCTTGAAATCATCCAGTTCACTTTCTTCAGGACGTAAGAACATGTTATAGGCAAAGAGGTTTGACCACGGATATTCATTTACTACTCTAATATTCAGCCTGTAATCTTCATCAGCACAGGCGTATGAGTCTCTCGCAAAGACTTCTTTTCCAGAAAGATAATCGGCTACCTTATTGTAAAGGGCATCAAATTTATCGGGATCAAAGGGAATATTTATATTTCCCCACCAAACCCTGTCTTTGGTAATGTCATCTTCAACAATAAACCTGTCTTTGGGCGATCTTCCTGTAAATTCCCCAGTGTTTACTGCCAAAGCTCCAGACGAAGCTTCTACCCCCTGACCTTTTTCAATAGTAATGTCATGTAGGTCTTTTGGAGAAAGTTGATAGTGAACTTCTGCATCATTAATACCATACTGTTCTAGCGCAATCGTTTTCGTAAGTCGTTTTTTAGCCAACATAAAAAGTTTAGTTGAGTGGTTTGTTTAGGTCAACAAAAGTAGAAAAACTTGTAAAGAATCAGCTGAGGCTAAATTCTTTTATTTCTTTTTTAACTTAAAGAAGCTGATTAGCAACACAATCCATGCAATGATCATCAAAGAACCACCAATGGGAGTTATGAGGGCAATAGTCCTGAAATCAAAAGAAGTGAGGCTGTTAGTAGCCAAAAGATAAATAGAACCTGAAAAAAAGCAAACCCCAAAAAGTGTTAAGTAGAAGCAAATTCTTTTAACTTTTTCTGGCGCTATTGGTAACCCTCCCAGGATAAGAAGAAATAAAGCGCTGTACATCTGATATTTAACTCCGGCTTCAAAGGTCTGAATACTCTCCAGAGAAAGAAGTGATTTTAACCCATGAGCGGCAAAAGCCCCAAGTATAATAGCTATAACTCCAAACAATGCTCCTGTGATCAATAATCTCCTGTTCATAGTATAATTTTAAAAGACGCTCTCAATTAATTACATTCGTTATCCAAACAATTAACAAACATACTCAAAGTTTAGCCTTATGCGCAAGATTCTTATCATAGGTGCAGGAAAATCTACCTCTGTCCTCATTGAATATTTACTAAAAAAATCGGAACCCGAAGATCTTCAAATTATCATAGGAGACCTCGAAGTTGAAAATGCTCAAAAGTTAGCCGGAGACCATCCCAGGGCAAAAGCCACCCAACTCGACATTTTCAAGAGAGAGGAAAGAGAGAAAGCTGTCCAAAATGCCGATATCGTGATCTCCATGCTCCCGGCCCGTTTTCATATTGAAGTGGCTAAAGATTGCCTTGCTTATGGCAAGAACATGGTTACGGCTTCTTACATAAGTGAAGAGATGCAGCAGCTGGATGATGCTGTTAAAGACAAGGGGCTCGTCTTTATGAATGAAATTGGCGTAGACCCCGGTATTGACCATATGAGTGCTATGCAGGTTATAGATCGCATAAGAGAACAGGGAGGGAAAATGCTGCTTTTTGAATCTTTTACCGGCGGACTCGTAGCACCCGAAAGTGATACGAACCTTTGGAACTACAAGTTCACCTGGAATCCGCGCAATGTTGTAGTGGCAGGACAGGGCGGAGTGGCAAAGTTCCTGCAGGAGGGAAAGTTCAAGTACATCCCTTATAACCGCCTTTTTAGAAGAACCGAATTTCTCGAGGTAAAAGACTACGGAAAATTTGAAGTCTATGCCAACCGCAATTCCTTAAAATACAAAAGCATCTATGGACTGGATGAAATCCTTACGCTTTACCGCGGAACCATTCGTCGCGTTGGTTTCAGCCGGGCCTGGAATATGTTTGTACAACTGGGCATGACAGACGACAGTTACACTATGGAGAATTCCGAAGCAATGAGCTACCGCGATTTTGTGAATTCTTTTCTCCCCTACTCACCAACAGATTCTGTCGAATTAAAATTCAGGCATAACCTGAAGATCGATCAGGACGACATTATGTGGGACAAGCTTCTGGAACTCGATATCTTCAACCCTGACAAAAAAGTTGGTTTAAAAAACGCTACCCCGGCAGAGATCCTTCAGAAGATATTAACCGAAAAATGGTCTCTTTCACCAGAGGATAAAGACATGATCGTTATGTACCACAAATTTGGGTACGAGATTAATGGTGAACAAAGGCAAATTGATGCCACCATGGTAAATATTGGGCAAGATCAAACCCGAACTGCCATGGCACGAACCGTTGGTTTACCTGTAGCCATTGCCGCTTTAAAAATCCTCAACGGAACAATATCAACTCCAGGCGTGCAACTACCCATCACTAAAGAAGTGTATGACCCAATTCTAAAGGAACTGGCCGAAAACGGAATTACCTTTAGGGAAGAAGAACATTCATACCTGGGATATAACCCTTTCGGAGAGGTAGGAAATTGAAGATAAATACTTTGTAATTGATCTTTATCAGGTTTTTGGAGTTTTAGCTTTGTTTATTTGGAACAATTCTGAATAAGATATACATTTGCTACCGAATGAACCTGCTGTACAAATCATATTACTTTACCTCTTACCAATGCGATCGCAGTCGTTGCTTTTACATCGACTTCGGCCACAAACAGGTAAAGTTTAGTTTTTGCCAACTCCTGGCGATGAGGCAAAAGGTACAGCGCATCGATATTTCTTCTCACTTCGATAAGGATCTTAACTACAACGGGATTGAAGTTATTACCCTGTGTAACCGCGAACATTTGTTTGTGTTTGACACCTTACAGGTCATTGATCTAAAAGAGCTTCTAAGATCTACTTTTGGCATCCTGGAATTAAATTCCCTGGTGAGCCACTAGGCTGTCTTTGAATTTAGATCAAGTATAAATTCGGCTTCTGTCTCAAAAAGCCCTTTTCTTTTCGTATTTTTAAAAAAAAGAATAGATATGAAAGATATAGTAAGGCAAAAAATAGGAATTAATGTAGATGTGATGGACCTGCTGAATGAGCAGATTTCCAAAGAGGCACATTCAGCGGCAATTTATCTTGCCATGGCCTCCTGGTGTGATCACAACGGACTAACGAATAGTGCCGAATTCTTTTACAAACAATCGGCCGAAGAACGGGAGCACATGCTCAAAATCTTCAAATTCATCAATGATAACGGTGGAACGGCTTATTCTCCTGAAGTAAGCAACATCAATCACGAATATAGCTCTCTCCAGGAAATCTTTGAAACCGCACTGGATCAGGAAATCGAAATTTCAAAATCTATACACAACATAGTCAGCAAATGCCGTAAGGTTCAGGATTATGGATCAGAGAACTTCCTGCAATGGTTTGTTCAGGAACAAATGGAAGAAGAAAACCAGTTCCGCAGAATTTTAGAAATGTTCGATCTTATGGGCACAGATGGTATTGCACTTAAGTTTATCGATGAACGAATTAAGCACGATTAAGTAATACCAGCATTACTCAAAACAAAAAAAAGGACGCCCGCGGCGTCCTTTTTTTTGTTTTATTATTTCTCCTGATTAATCTCTTCCCAAATAAATGCTCACAAAGTACAGCAAGGTTGCCAAAGAACCAATTGCTGCTACTACATAAGTACGTGCGGCCCATTTAAGAGAATCTTCAGCAGCTTTGTGCTCCTGTGAATTCAGCATGTTTCCTGTTTCCAGCCACACTAACGCTCTCTTACTTGCATCATATTCTACCGGCAGCGTGATAAAACTGAACAGCGTTCCCATTGCATAGAGAATAATCCCCACCAATAGCACCGTTTGGCCTATCCCGACAGATACCATGGTCATTAAGATCAATCCACCAAAGATGGCCCACTGCGAGAACTGTGAGGCAACCTGTACCACAGGTACAAGTTTACTTCTCATTTGCAGCCAGCTATAAGATTTTGCGTGCTGTATTGCATGGCCGCACTCATGTGCCGCTACTGCAGCCGCCGCTGCGTTACGCTGCGTATAAACCGCTTCACTAAGGTTAACTGTCTTTTTTGACGGATTGTAATGATCTGTCAATTGTCCCGGTGTAGAAATTACTCTTACATCGGTTATTCCATTATCGCGAAGCATTTTTTCGGCAATCTCCCGGCCACTCATGCCGTTTTGAAGATGTACCTTGGAGTAATGCTTAAATTTGCTTTTTAACTTGTTACTCACATAAAGACTCACTACAAAGATGAGTCCGGCGATGATATAATATCCCATCATAGTTTTAAAGGTTATTTTGTTGAAGCTTTATAACAAAAAGCCGGCCAATTTATTTTTGGAAGCAAAATGTGAACTTTTGTCGCATCCCGCTGCTGCTGCGGCTTAAAAAAGAATCTAACCTACTATATTCACAATTTTACCGGGCACTACAATTACCTTTTTTGGCACCCTGCCATCCAGCTGTTGTTGTGTTTTTTCGTGAGCCAGCACCGTCTTCTCAATTTCGTCTTTACTCATATCGAGGGGCAGTTCAAGGGTGAAGCGCATCTTCCCGTTGAAAGAAATTGGATATTCTTTTGTGCTTTCTACCAGGAATTTCTCTTCGTAAACAGGATAAGCTGCCGTAGTGACCGATGTGTCATGCCCCAGTTTTTCCCATAGTTCTTCGGAAATATGCGGCGCATAAGGCGCAATAAGAATAGCCAGCGGCTCCACTACCTCTCTAAAATGGCATTTTTGAGCCGACAGTTCATTGACGCATATCATAAATGTACTCACCGAAGTATTAAAGCTGAAGCTCTCAATATCTTCTGTCACCTTTTTGATCGTCTTATGAAGCGTCTTTAGAGAATCGGCTGAAGCTTTCCCGTCACTTACAATAATCTTATTGTCTTCATCGTGATAAAGCTTCCAAAGCTTCTTCAAAAAGTTGTGCACCCCTGTAATGCCCGCGGTATTCCACGGTTTTGCCTGTTCCAACGGACCAAGGAACATCTCGTACATCCTCAAAGTATCGGCGCCGTAATTCTCACAAATATCATCTGGATTGACCACATTGTACTTGGATTTCGACATTTTTTCGACTTCGCGGCCTACAATATATTTCCCGTCTTCAGTGACGAATTCGGCATCTGCGAATTCCGGTCGCCACTTTTTAAAACCTTCAATATCGAGTTCATCTGAAGCATTGACCAGCGAAACATCGGCATGAATTGGCTGTACATTATGTGCTTCAGAAAGCTTTTTAGAGACAAACTTATTCTCTCCTTCCAACCTGTAAACAAAAGCACTGGTTCCAAGGATCATCCCCTGGTTGATCAATTTCTTAAAAGGTTCTTCTACCGGCAAAAAGCCTCTGTCTTTCAAAAATTTTGTCCAGAACCTCGAGTATAACAAGTGCCCTGTGGCGTGTTCACTTCCTCCAATGTACAGGTCGACATTTTCCCAGTATTCTAGAGCTTCTTCTGAAGCAAAGCGCTCTTCATTTTGAGGATCCATATACCTGAATAAATACCAGGAACTACCTGCCCAGCCGGGCATGGTGTTCAATTCAAGAGGAAAAACAGTTTTGTGATCGATCTTTGAATTCTCTACCACTTCATTCTTTTCTGTGTCCCACGCCCAGTCTGTAGCGTTTCCTAAAGGCGGCTCCCCGGTTTCCGTCGGTAGATATTTCTCTACTTCGGGAAGACGCAGCGGCAAATGCTCTTTTTCGATCATTTGCGGAAGCCCTTCCACATAATAAACCGGAAATGGCTCACCCCAGTATCTTTGTCGGCTAAACACCGCATCTCTGAGTCGGTAATTAGTTTTTCCTTTTCCCTGCCCAATCTTTTCCAGCTCTAAAATGGCTTTTTGAAGGGCTGCTTTGTATTCGAGCCCGTCAAGGAAATCTGAATTTGCGATCACAGTGCCTTCCTTCCCGGAATAAGCTTCTTCAGAAATATCCACATTCTCAAAAATATTCCTGATTGGCAGATCAAAATGTTTGGCAAACTCGTAATCTCGTTGATCGCCACATGGCACCGCCATAACGGCTCCTGTTCCATAACCGGCCAACACATAATCTCCAATCCAGATTGGCACCGGCTCCTTTGTAAAAGGATGCTCGGCATAGGCCCCTGTAAAAACACCGCTAATGGTCTTTACATCGGCCATTCTTTCCCGCTCACTGCGCTTAGCCGTTGCCTGTACATAAGCTTCAACTTCGGATTTATGCTCGGGAGTAGTGATCTTCTCCACCAGTTCGTGCTCGGGAGCAAGGGTCATGAATGTGACTCCAAATATTGTATCGGGTCTTGTGGTAAATACCGGAACCTTGAACTCTGAACCTTGAACTTTGAATTCCACAAGAGCCCCTACCGACTTCCCAATCCAATTCCGCTGACTCTCCTTTAAACTTTCTGTCCAGTCTAGCTCGTTTAGCCCCTGCAGCAGTCGCTCGGCAAAAGCTGAAATACGCATGCTCCACTGGGTCATTTTTTTCCTGATTACCGGGTAGCCTCCCCTTTCGGAAACACCATTCACGATCTCGTCATTTGCGAGCACAGTTCCCAATTGCGGGCACCAGTTCACTTCGGTTTCAGCAAGATACGTCAGCCTGTACTTCAGCAATTGCTTTTGTTTTTCTTCCGAAGAGAAATTATTCCATTGTGTTACAGTAAACTGCTCTACATCATCATCACAAGCCGCATTCACTCCGCTATTCCCTTCCGCAGCAAAGATCTCTTCCAGTTCACTTATAGGGCGGGCTTTTTCAGATTCAAAATCATACCAGGAATCAAATAACTGGATAAAGATCCACTGTGTCCATTTGTAATAATCTGGCTCGCTGGTGCGTACCTCCCGGCTCCAGTCAAAGGAGAAACCTATCTGGTCAAGCTGTTCGCGATAGCGATTTATATTAGCCTCTGTAGTAAGGGCAGGGTGTTGTCCTGTTTGTATGGCATACTGCTCTGCAGGCAAACCAAAACTGTCGTATCCCTGTGGGTGCAGCACATTAAATCCCTTATGCCTCTTATAGCGGGCATAGATATCACTGGCAATATAACCCAGCGGGTGCCCAACGTGCAGCCCTGCTCCCGAAGGATACGGAAACATATCGAGCACGTAATATTTAGGTTTTTCAGAATTATTCTCAGCCTTGAAAGTCTGGTTCTTTGCCCAGTACTCCTGCCATTTTTTTTCAATTTGGTTGAAGTTGTACCTCATTTTACAGATTCAGCGTCACGTTATTACATTCCCGGAAACCTTCAGGGAAGGGCAAAAATACGGTTAATGTACGAAAGTGAAAAGTTTGGGCGTTTTAAAGAAAGGGATTGATTTACTTTCTTATTTTTACACAAATTTACGCAGCCGCCCTATGAGTTCATCTTTTGAAAAATATCAAAAAAGACGTCTTATTTCCTCTTATTTTTCGGTCGTGATCAGTATCGCGCTGGTCCTGTTTTTACTTGGGTTACTGGGGCTTTTAGTACTCAACACCAAAAAAATAGCCGATCATTTCAAGGAGCAGATCGCTTTGACCATTTACCTTAAAGACACCGCGAAGGAAGTGGAGATCACCCAGCTTAACAAGACCATTGCCCTGGCCGAATACACAAAGTCTACCACTTATGTGACCAAAGAGGAAGCAGCCGAAGCTCACAGCAAAGAAATAGGAGAAGATTTTATGGAGTTCCTGG
>NZ_JAPJDA010000049.1 GCF_026241755.1 Salinimicrobium profundisediminis | reverse complement strand
GGGCCATTTTTCATATCTTACATCTTCTTCGGTGCCTTCACCATTTTCAGTAAAGGTTTATAGTCATTGTTCACAAGACCAATTTTTTCAACAACAATTTCAATTCCGACGATCAGCAGTCCGATCAGCAGGATTGCACCCCAGACAGTTGCCTGAGAAAGGATGATCGCTGCTAAACCAAACATTGCCGCCATTGCATAAATCAATAGCACGGTCTGGCTATGGGAGAAACCAAGTCGCAATAAACAGTGATGCAAATGTGATTTATCTGGTGCTGATAACGGCTGCTTATTGACGATACGTCTGATAATCGCAAAGAATGTATCAGAGATCGGCACACCGAGAATAATAACTGGGATAATCAATGAAATCATTGTAATGTTTTTAAATCCTAATAAGGAAAGCACTGCGATCATATAGCCTAAGAACAATGCTCCAGTATCACCCATGAAAATCTTCGCTGGATGAAAGTTGTAAAGCAGAAAACCTAATGTGCTTCCGAGCACAATAAATCCGATGCTTACAACGAATGGATCACCTTTAATGATTGCCATTCCAGAAATCGTGATTAACGCGATTGAAGATACCCCTGCAGCTAATCCGTCCAGGCCGTCAATCAGGTTAATCGCATTGGTGATTCCGACAATCCAAATCAGTGTCAATGGAATGCTGAATATGCCAAAGTTAAGCTCGCCTATCAACGGAACAGTAATATATTCAAGCTGAACGCCGCCTAAAACAACGACAACAGCAGCAGCGATTTGGCCCAGCAGCTTATACTTAGCAGAAAGCTCTACGAGATCATCCAGAACTCCTGTAATAATAATGATTAAACTCCCGATCACAATGGGCCAGGTTAATGCATCGTCCGGTCTTAATACCAAAAGGCCAATAATGAAGCTTATATATATTGCCAATCCGCCTAAACGCGGCATAATTTTCTGAGGGACCTTTCGCTGGTTAGGCTTGTCAACTGCCCCAATTCTGATGGCCAGCTTTTTAACGAAAGGAGTAATAATAATTGAAGCGATAAAGCATATTAACAAGGTAAGGTAAACCATAAAGTACCTCCTCAATGATTAGCATATCCAATTGATATCAATTTTAATTTAACAACTTAGTCTTTTGTTACATTTAAATGGAAGTGCTTTTCCCCAGCAGCGGAAAAAGGCTTCTAGCAATCTCGCAAGTAAAATATTCCAAATGGGCATATCTCAACTTTTTTCATTATATCTAGTTCCGATCAATATATCTAGAGAAATTTTTATAATTAATTCCCCATATTACATGCCCAATTTTTAAATAAGTTAAACACCTGCCTACTGTCCCAATACATAGACGGGCTTAGTCGCCATTTAGTTACACATTTTGCAATAAAATTGCAATTAAATTTTAATAGAAACATTTATTTCCATATCATGAATATTAATAGTAAATCCATTCTTCTTTTGGTAATATTAATTAATGTCAACACTTATGTAGTTTACTAGAGATTAAGGGGCGTCCTTTATGTTTACGTTTCTAAAGAATAAAATGACTAATACAAACGATAAGCGTTTGAAAAAATATTATAAATTGGTCGACGAAATTAATATGCTGGAAAGCAAATATGAAGCTTATGATAATGAACAGCTTCAGAATATGACAAATCAATTTAAAGAAGAACTCCAAAACGGCAAAAGTATTCGTGATATTACAGCTGATGCCTTTGCTGTCGTGCGTGAAGTTTCTAAGCGTGTATTAGGCTTGCGTCACTATGATGTACAGCTGATCGGCGGCTTAGTATTAACAGAAGGAAACATTGCGGAGATGCCCACTGGTGAAGGAAAAACATTAGTGGCTTCCCTTCCGAGCTATTTGCGTGCCCTTGAAGGCAAAGGTGTTCACGTTATCACGGTTAACGATTACTTAGCAATACGCGACAAAGAAAAGATCGGCAAGATTCACGAGTTCCTTGGATTAACAGTTGGGCTGAATATCGCCCAATTAGATCCGGAAGAAAAGAAAGCTGCTTACTCTGCGGATATCACGTACGGAGTCGGAACAGAATTCGGCTTCGACTATCTGCGTGACAATATGGCAAGAGAGGCTGCAGAAAAAACGCAAAGACCTTATCATTTTGCCATCATTGACGAAGTGGACAGCGTGTTGATTGATGAAGCCAAAACACCATTGATTATTGCCGGTAAAATGGCTTCCAGCTCAAACCTTCATCATATTGCTGCTAAACTGGCCAAACGGTTTAAAAAGGACGAAGAATATTCCTTTGATGAAGAAACCAAAGCGACGAGCTTAACCGAAAAAGGAATTGAGCAGGTGGAGAAGGCTTTTGGTGTCGATAATTTGTATGAGCTCGAGCATCAGACGTTATACCATTATGTGATTCAGGCTGTACGAGCACACGTTATGTTTGAGCGTGATGTGGACTATATTGTGCATGACGGTAAAATCATGCTTGTTGACATGTTCACAGGACGGATTATGGAAGGCCGGACATTAAGTGATGGTCTTCACCAGGCAATTGAAGCTAAAGAAGGCCTGGAAATTACAGACGAAAATAAAACGCAAGCTTCAATCACGATTCAGAACTATTTTAGAATGTATAAATATTTATCAGGCATGACCGGTACAGCGAAAACAGAGGAAAAAGAATTTCAGCAAGTTTACAATATGCAAGTAATTCAAATTCCAACCAACAAGCCGCGCCAGCGCGAAGACTTGCCTGATATTGTCTTCCAGACAACAGAAGATAAATATAAGGCTGTTACAGCAAAGGTAAAAGAAATTCATTCAAAAGGACAGCCTGTTCTCGTTGGAACCACATCCATTCTTCAATCAGAAAAGGTTGCGAAATTTTTTGATGAAGCAGGTCTATCCTACGAAATTTTAAATGCCAAAAGCGTAGAGCAAGAGGTAGAACTGATTGCAGCGGCTGGGCAAAAAAATACGATTACCATTGCGACCAATATGGCCGGAAGAGGTACGGATATCTTATTAGGTGAAGGTGTTCAC
>NZ_JAPJDA010000048.1 GCF_026241755.1 Salinimicrobium profundisediminis | reverse complement strand
GTGACATAAGCCATTCGTTAAACAGATTTATTTTTTTCACTAAACTGCGGATACGCTTATTTTCAATCTCGTCTTCACACACTAGCCCTTTAAATAAAACATTGTCCGTGATAATAACACCATCGTCTTTTAAAAAGGGAGCATACATTTCAAAGAAACGCTGATATTGCCCCTTGGCCGCATCAATAAAAATGGCATCATATGGCCCATGATGCTTTACTTCCTGCTCCAGTTCAAGCGCATCTCCTGTTAGCTGAATAATTTGCTCTTCCCGTCCTGAACGCTGGATATATTGTCCGGCAAGTTTGATCCGTTCTTCGTCTCTCTCTAAAGTGACAATTTTGCTTTCAGGTAAAGCCAGTGCCATACGAAGTGCAGAATAGCCAATCGCCGTTCCGACCTCCAGGATGGACTTTGCCTGCTGAATTCTTAATAACTGAAGCAATGCTTCAATTCCGACCAATTCCATAATAGGAACGCCATTTTCCTCTGCATACTGTTCCATTTCCATCAGCAGAGGAGGGCGTTCGTTCGTTAATTTTTCTATATAAGTATGCAGCTTATCATTTTGCAAACTGCCCTCACCTCTTATTATCCATTTAGACATGAAAAAATAGCGTTCACTGGAGCATGTACAAAAGCAGCACTTTTGCAAAAAACGAGCCATTCGGCCCACACCGTGATTGACGCTATCGTCTACTCTATAAACACCTCAATTATTTTACCATAGTTTCCGAAAAGTGCAAGGGGCTGGTGATTCAAGGGACGTAGTTGAAAACCGCCTCGCCATGTAAACAATTGAGATAGGGGGAGGCGATTAACCTCCATTTATCCCTCTCACACCACCGTACGTACGGTTCCGTATACGGCGGTTCCGATTAAGTCGAACGCTGTAAGTCATATCTAGCAGAAATACTTTTTAACCCAAGGGAAAGCCAGTAGGCTTTCCCTAATGTTTTATGAAGAATTGGACTTTTGGATATCCTCCAATAAGCCTTTCTTGTATTTCCCCATTCATATGCTTTCCCTTTCGAAACACCTAGTTTAATAAGTTTCTTGACCTTCGTTTGGGGAAGTTTCCATTCCTTCCATCGAATCATTCTTAACCTTCGATTAAGCCATCCTTCGAGTTTTGCGATTACTGAACGGGTATCTGCTAAATGATAATAATTAACCCATCCCACTAGATATTGGTTAAGGTTATGAATCCTATCTTCCATGGCAATTGACCTTCGTCTGCTTGTAAGCTTTCTTATTTTATCTTTAAACCGTTTAACTGATTGGGGAGATATTCTCACCTTCGGTTTTAGATTACTTGTAAAACTGAACCCAAGAAATTTCCTTTTCCAAGGGCGGTCTACAGCACTTTTATCCTTGTTAACCTTCAGTTTAAGATTCCTCTCGATAAAATGGGTCATTGCCTTCATAACTCTTTCTCCAGCTCTTTTAGATTTCACATAGATATTACAATCATCGGCGTAGCGGACAAAGCGATGTCCTCTGCGCTCCAGTTCTTTATCCAGTTCATCCAACACAATATTCGAAAGTAAAGGGCTTAAAGGTCCACCTTGCGGTGTCCCCTCAAGGTTAGGACTGACAAGTCCGCCTTCCATAACACCAGAGGTTAAGAACCGTCTTATTAGTTTGAGGAGAGTATTATCCTTTATCCTCATGGCTAATTTACTCATTAATCTATCGTGGTTAACCTTGTCAAAGAACTTTTCAAGGTCAATGTCGACTACCCATCGATAACCCTCTTCTATATAGCTTTGGGCTAATTTAACAGCCTGGTGCGCTCGCCTGTTAGGGCGAAAGCCGAAGCTACATTCAGAGAAACTAGGGTCATACATTCTGGTAAGCACTTGGGTGATTGCTTGTTGAATGAAACGGTCTGTCACGGTTGGGATTCCCAGTTTCCTCTTCCCTTTGCCGTCTGGTTTCGGGATTTCGACTCGACGGACGGGGGATGGGATATAGGTTCCCTCGAAGAGGGATTTTCGCAGTTCGCTCCAGTTGAGCATAATATGTCCACGAAGAGCAGTGACGGGCATTTCGTCCACTCCATGTTTTCCCTTATTCTTTTCTACTCTTTTAATCGCATTAAGTAGGTTTTCCCGTGACATGATTCGTTCCATTAACATTGATATAACCTCCCGCGTAAATAGGTGTTCTGTTTGTGTCCTTTTCATTCTCCACCCTGTTTAATGACCCCCGCGGATTCACCGTTTCTTTCATTAAACAGGTACTATGTTTTCTGTTTCATCGAATGGAAAGATACGCCTAGTTCCTATTTTCCATAACCGGTTCAGCCCTTCCTTATCCTCTTAAGCGAATAAGTACTATGGCTTCTGCTGACGCCTGTCGTTCAACTTATCCTCACGGATAGGCTTACCGCATGAGTACGGCATATCGACAGGTTCTCCCCGGGTAAGAGTACAGACTTTCCTTCCATGTCTCCGCCTCATTTACTATGTGACACCTTTGGCAGTATGGACTTTGTCTTGTATTGCAGACTCACCCAATGTCATCTAGCCTCATATGAGATTCGTGTTCCTCAGAGCGGAAGTTTGCCGCCGACTTCCTTCAGATAGGAGGGTCACCCCGCATATCCTTGTCTTAAGCTACGGCTACTACTGCCTTCGCCGTTCGGGACTCGCACCCTAGAGCCTGCACCCATGCCGGGCACACAACAAGAAAAAACCTTCGACATTCATCGAAGGTTTTTTTATTAATTCACTCTCGAACCATGCTCAATCTCCCATAATTTTTCAAAGAATGGCTGTCCTTTTATTAAATTTTCACAGAATCTTTCATGCTTTTTTGACCAGCCATATTTGCTCTCTTCAAAAAGGTGATCCCATGCATGTTCAAAATTCATGGCTTGAATGTCAGAATAAATTTCCGGTCTCCATTCGGTATACCAATATCGAATTTCCGCTTCGTTTTTGGAGGAGTGCAGCTGATCCAATGCCATAAACAAAAGCTGTTTAAGCTGTCTTTCTTTTCTTGTTAGCCCTGCCATTAAGTCAGGTGATGGAGAAAGGATATGAAAACCTTTTCCAGCTGATGATGAAAAAGAGTAAGAAATTGTATCTTGATCAGCAATCATTTCATATGCAAGCTGTTCCTGTCTTGGAATAAGACGGCTTTTTCGGATTGGGATACTATATCCTATTGTATCAACGGCAAGAATGCCTGTCCCATCTGTGACAACAAAGCAATATTCCAATTGAACGCGCTCATGGTTCTTTCTCAAATACGCTTTTTGATAAATATCATCAAGAAGCTGCTGTGGAATGTCTGCGAGATCATTT
>NZ_JAPJDA010000047.1 GCF_026241755.1 Salinimicrobium profundisediminis | reverse complement strand
ATAAGTGATTTTTTAATGGCATCAGTGGATTGTACAATATTAAAAGTAATGAAGGAGGTTATCTTATGGAGGAGAGAGTGATCAAGCTCCAGGCTGATCTTGAAGAACTTAAAAATAAAGTTGGCGAAAAAACAGCCGCAAAGCTGGAATTAGATAAATACAGCCGGATCATTCATCGATTGGCAGAATTCTCAGCAGACTGTGAAGAATGCCGTCAGTATTTTGATGAATTAGAAAGTCATCTCTTACAGATGGTGAATCAGGCAAAAACGAAGGAGCTTACACCACAAGAAATAAAGGTTCATAGACAAATGACAGCAAATATCACTTCACATTTAATGAAAAAACATCAACTCGTTCCTAGTGGATACTATATTGGTATATATTTGGCCCTCGGTATAAGCATAGGCTTGGTTTTAGGATTTCTTTTATTTGATAATATGCCGCTCGGAATGCCAATCGGTATGGAAATGGGTGTTGCGATTGGGTCAGGATTAGATGCTGATGCTAAGAAAAAAGGAAAAGTAATGTAAAAGGAATATTGGACGGTAGAAAGCTTAAAGTAATTAAATACCCAATCTAAAAAATAAACGGAGAAATTCCGATTATAAAGTAAATATCACTGAAAAGGGCTTAAATAGACGGAGAAATTCCGCCTATTGCCCTAAATAATATGAAAATGTAAGGTTTTCTTTTAAATAACCGGAAAACCTCCCCTTAAATCCTCGAAAAAGACCAATTTTCAGTAAATGGTCGGAAAAATTCCGTTTAATTTAAAGTGTTAGTTAACTCAATTATGGACAGAACATTCATTGCCGCTTTAGGAGTGTTGGATGAAACATAACCTCATAATGCTGGGGGGTAACTGATCAAATTGCCCGGATGATGTTAGGTTGATGAAGAAATCCCCTTTGGTTTTGGCGGCCAAATAAAAAAGGTAACTGAAATGACCAGATCAATTGCCAAAGCGATTGACCAAATTCTGGTTACACCCAGTAAGGCTTCTGTTCTTGCTGGGTCACCAATCCAAAAGATTAAACCCATTAATATACCCACACCAATTAGATAGGCTAACAGATGTCTAACCCAGCTTTTCAAGTAATGCTTTGCATAATCCATTCCATAGCGTTTTCTTGGCTTTTCTCCTTGTTTTGTAACGTAATATTGAAAGCGCTGGTCTGCCCATGCAATCATGCTTTTTCCAAATGAAAGGGAAACACCTATATATACGGCAGCGATGGCATGTGCTAATGTAGCAGATTCACCCTGATACAAATCAAAGCCAGCTGTAAGTAACAAGATAACATCAATGACGGGAGTTAAAGCTAATAAAAACAACCCAAGACTTTTTCTCTTGAAAATATACCGGGTCACTAACCCTAATAAGATGACGACCCAAAACATCACTTCACAAAAGATAATCATCCAGCCAACTATACTCAAACGATCCAGCTCCTTTTTAATACAGTTGTATTATTTAAAAAGATTATAACATCTGATTTTAAATAATACAATCGTATTATAAAAACAATTTATGATAAAATAAAACTATGCCAAAAATAGTTGATCATAATCTAAGAAAAAAACAAATTGCTGAAGCGTCATGGAGGGTTATTCTTGAACAGGGAATGGAAGGAGCAACAGTCCGGAATATAGCAAAAGAAGCAGGGCTCTCATTAGGAGCATTACGTCACTATTTCTCCACTCAAGATGAACTGCTTGAATTTGCGATGAAGCTTGTTATGGAACGAGCAACAGATCGAATAGAAAAAATAGCTGTAAAAGAATTACCTCCAAAAGATATGATATTGAAAATCCTGATGCAGCTTGTCCCAACAAATCCCGAAACACTGGCTGAAATGGAAGTGTGGTTTACGTTTATAAGCTACGCAAGACATAAGCAAGTGAATATGGATCTTCCACATGATAGGATCTATCAGGGAATGACCAAGCTTATTCGATCAATGGACCAGTTAAAACTGTTGCGTAAAGACTTAAATATCGATCTGGAAATTGAACGGTTGTATGCATTAGTTGATGGAGTCGCCATACATGCCTTAATGGAAAAAGAACGAATGAACCAAGAAAGAATCTATGAGTTATTTGTGTATCATTTAAATTCAATTTGGGTGGAGGAACAATAATCTATTTCAATATAATGTGATTATACAGGAGGAATTCGTGTGGTGGATTTGAGTATAAAACCAACTATTATAGGTGAGGCAGTCATCTTGAGACCGTTTAATCTGGATGACTTTCCATCTATTGAAGAGTGTTTAAAGGACCCTGAAGTTTTAAAGCTGACGGGGAGCAGTGCTGATTACGACAGAGAAGCAGTCATAGAGTGGTATAGCACTAGAAATGAGCAGAAGGACCGGCTTGATCTTGCCATTGTGGACAAGTCTCTAAATATAGCAGTAGGGGAAGCAGTTATCAATTTATATAATGAGAAGGATCATAGTATGAATTTTAGAATTCTGATCGGTCCAAGAGGGAGAAACCGTGGACTGGGATCCGAAGCCACTCAATTATTGATTGATTATGTATTCCAGAATACAAATTTAAATCAAATTACCTTGAGTGTATTTGATTTTAATCCGAGAGCAAAGAAAGTGTACGAAAAGGCTGGATTTGTACTCGAAAGTATCGATCAAAACGACCTGGAATTTGAAGGAGAATGGATTGATTCCTTAAATATGGTGTTGAGCAGGGAACGATGGTCTGACCGGTCACTGTGACGCCCCGAAATTCCTCGAACCATGTCGAAAATAGATAAATAACATATATGATAAAATGTAGTTAAAAAAAGCAGGTGAATTCCATGGCTAAGTGTGATGCTTGTGGATTGAGAGAGGCTAAAATACATCTATCAATAGAAGATGATCAGTTGAGTTTATGTAATGATTGTTATAACGAATACATGGCTGGTGAACTGGAGGTTGAGCTAGAGGAGTTGCTGGAATCCTTTTCGTTAAAGGATTCTGAAGGAGTTGTTCGAACTTTTCTTGTAGAGACTCGATTATACCCCATTGGAATCTTCATGGAGGCAAAGGAGAATATTGAGTTTGGTTATACTTTTGCTGTCCACGGTGAACTGGAGGATGATCAGCAGCAATTGCTCAATAGATTAATTGAGAAAACAAAAAAAGGAATCAAAGAGAAATATATTGAATCTAAGGTTTTTCTAAGCGGTCAGCCATATGAATCATTGACCAACGATCATTTTGCTGGACGAATTGAGTATGATGAATTCGCAGAAGGTCTTCCGCTCATTATTATTGATGGGAGAGGTTACACATGGGAAGAAGTGGGCAGACTAATTAT
>NZ_JAPJDA010000046.1 GCF_026241755.1 Salinimicrobium profundisediminis | reverse complement strand
GCGTATAGAGCAACAAGTGCGTTGTTGGTGCTGAGAGTAAGCGTTACCATGTAGTTAATAAAAAATAATTTATTAATGTGGCCTTTTATTAAATTTATAATTTAGTTCGTTTATTTATAATAAGTAAGACAAAAAAACAACAGTATATTTGCTGCATAGAACAAATATACTGTTCAATAGAAAACAATATTTCTCAATTTGGAGCGATTACGTAACGTCTGGTGTTTCTGGCATTTAAATAATGCATTTTTTGGCAGTATGTTCATTGATCATTTTGAATCATTACTCAAGGCAGAACTGTATAGATGTTTATATTTATACATAATTGTCTAGCTATGCTTATTGTATTAACGGGGCAGGTTTGTTTGATTACAGCCAAGGGATTTTACCACCCTTGCCATCTTTTTTACCACTCTTCGCCAAGGAATTTACCAGGCTACGCCAACGTATTTACCAGTACGCAATAAGCCCTACAGATTAACATTCTAGTAGTCCCGTAGGGCTTTATTTTAAATTACTACTCAGAGTGGTTAATGAAATAATTGAAGATTAACTTTCTAGTCCCTTCAAATATATCTTGCTCAGTCCAGCTATAAGGAACAGGTTCCTCACCGTATACCTTTAAAAGCTTTTCATTTGGTTCCTTTGGAAAAGGAATCCAGTTTTTGTAACCCACCCAATAATAGTATTCTTCAATCTTCTGAATCTCTTTAGGGGTTAATGTGGCCATATCAAGGTTACCTTCCTAACCCGTGACGCTCACGCATAGAAACTTCTCCATCTAGTAGAATTTGATAGGAGTCATGAATAATGCGATCTAAGATTGCTTCCGCAATCGTTTCATTTCCTAGCTTTAAATGCCATCCACTAGGATCAATCTGTGAACAGAATATAGTGGAACCCACCTTATGACGCGCCTCTGTAATTTCCAAGAGGATTGCTGCTTCATCCGTTGTTAAATCTGTTAATAGCCATTCATCTAGGATAAGGAGGTCTACTTTCGTATATTTTTTTATGCTCTTCCGATAACTTCCGTCGGCTGCTAATTTAGCGAGTGACAGCTCATCCAGTAATTCTGGTAATCGAATATATTTAACGTTGAAAAACTGGCGACAGGCAGATACTCCGAAGGCAGTAGCTAAGAATGACTTTCCTGAACCAGTAGGTCCTTTTAATATAATGTTATGACTATCAAGTATATAATTACAACTAGCCAACTTCAAAATCAGTTCTTTGTTTAGCCTTCGATCTTCATGATATTCAAGGTCTTCAATACATGCATTGGAATTAAGAAAAGTCGCCATTTTGATTAACCGTTGAAGCTTATTACTCTTTCGGCGGGCATGTTCTAAATCGACAAGTAAACTAAATCGATCTTCAAAAGTCATTTTTTGAAATTCTTTATTCGCTGCTTGTTCCTTATAGGCTTCTGCCATTCCACTTAATTTCATCTCGATTAATTTGGTTAATGTTTGTTCATTCATCATTTATCCGTTCCCCCATAGTAAGAAGCTCCACGTGTAAAGCCAAAATTATTTGTGTTGATTTCTGTTTTCCGTTTTAATTCTTGCTCTGCGTCATTCTTCTTGTTAGTCTTCAGTAGCGTTTGAATACTTTTGACCGTTGGTCTTTTAGTCATTGAGATTACCATCTTACAAGCACGTTCAATCTCATATTTCGTGTATCGACGCTCAAACTTCTTCAAAGAAAATATAGATTGTAGGGCTAGCTTCTCTGTTTGTGAAGTATCTAGAAGATATTGAATTACACTTAACGTTGATTCTCCAATATTTTCTGCCCATTCAATCGCAGCTTCTGGGGTTTGATCAACGAATAACTTGTGATTATCTGGCATATGATCGTGAACAGTGGTAGTTTGACCAAATTTACCATATAATCGTTTATGAGAGGCTATTCTCATATGGTTAAAAAACACCTCTAAGAGTTTATCAGACACTCTCACTTCGACTTCTCGATTGATATATTCGTATGGTACGGAATAAAACATGCTATCGAAGGAAACATGATAGTCAGGTGCTACAGTTGTCTTTTTCCATTCAGACATTTTATAAGGTTCTATCGGAAGGGGAGAAAGGGCAAATTTCTCTTCTTCTTCAAATGCAGACAAACGCGACCCTTTTTTTCGAGTAAAGGGTCTTTTATTAAATTCGTCTAATCTCTTCCTAACCTCTTCGTTCAATTCATCAATAGTAAAGCAATGCATGTTTCTTAATGCTGCGATTATCCAAGTAGAAATCACTCCAACCGACCCTTCTACACTGGCTTTATCTTTAGGGGTACGAACCCTCGCTGGCATGACAACAGTATTGTAGTAGTCCGCCATCTCTTTATAAGCAGGATTTAAGATCAATTCGCGGGTTGTATGCTTAGTAACGCTTGTTTTTAGGTTGTCTGGAACGACAATTTGAGTCGTACCACCGAAATACCTATAGGCATTATTGTGAAGTGTGATCCATGAATGAGAGTCCATAGACAGGCTTGCTTCTGCGTATGATAACTGGCTGCACGGCAAGGTCGCAACGAACACATAGGCTTTTACCTTTTCTCCAGTATCTCTATCAATGATGAATGCTGTGGAGCCCGCCCAATCGACTTCCATGATTTCACCTGGTTTTCTGCGAATGCGCAAAGTAGCTTTGTATTTATCTGCATAATTACTGTAATGACGTAAGAAACTTCGATAAGAGTATGGGATCTTTTGATTCGCTCTACATTCAGCTTCATATTCATGGTGGAGAAGTGAAAGTGTTACATTGGGCTTTGCCAACTCCTCATGAATATAGTCAAAATTCAAGGGATGCCGACCTGAAGCCTCCAATGTTTTCTGAGGAAAAAGAAATTCTTCAATCCATTTATCCGTCATTTCCTCCTCTAACGGACAGACTAGGCCCTTCTTTTCGGCAAGGGTGATGATCTCTGTTACTTTTTGACGAGAATGGCCAGTACTTGAGGCAATACCTCTAAGGCTAATACCCTCATCCTGTAATTCCAATATCTTTCGATAATGAATCATACAAAAAACCTCCTGAATAATAATGACACACCAATAGGTGTGCTCAATAATTATACAGAAGGCAATGTAGTGGTAAACAGCTTGTCATTTGCTGGTACATTTCTTGTCACTAGGTGGTAAATAGAATGTCATTGGTGGTACATTTCAATGGCCGTAATCAGTTTGTTGAATAAAAATTTATTTAACGATAGGGTGTCCTATGTTTTTAGTTAGAAATTCCTTTGTTTTGATTTTGATGTTTTTATTGATAGGTTGTAATGGCATTCAAGAAAATGAAACAGGTTATTTAACTAAAGAACAAGTCTTAAAAGAAAACCCAAAGGCAGATTATTTTGAACTAAATGATAAAGTTTACGTAACGGGTATTGACTGGATAGAGGGAGTCAAGTTAACAAAAGGCGAGGTAATTGGAGAAATTAAAGATGGAATGGCAAGTGAATTATCTGTTGGAACCCAAATCATCGCACCGAGGGAAAGAAGGGATATTCTCATAGTTTAAGATAATGGGATTGAAACAAGATATTTACTAATGTTGGGTGAATAGTACACAAACTCTTGAATTAACTGGTGCTTATTTTCAAGTTCAGCTGCCAAATTAGGCGGCTTTTCTTATGTAACAAACGGGCGGGGCAGTTTAGTGAAAAGTTTGCATT
>NZ_JAPJDA010000045.1 GCF_026241755.1 Salinimicrobium profundisediminis | reverse complement strand
ACATTTGTCCAACTTGTAATCAACCAATATCGGATACATTGCTAGTAAGTCAGAATGTAGCAGATGTAATGAGTATTGATGATAACATTAAACATTTAAAATCTCAGGAAAAACTATTTGAGTTTGCTATAGAGCAGAAGAAAACAAATATAAAAAATATTGAAAGTAACATTAGTATTTTAGAAAATACAGTATCAAAACTGTATCGACTTTCAAGAGTTACTAGAAATGATATCTTTGCCATTGATGGTTCGGTTTCAGAAAGTACTATTTATAAAAAGGTAGAGTTAAATAAAACAATAGAGGAATTAGAAAAAGTAAAAACAGATATAGAGGAGACCAAAGAGGAATTTAAGCAATTGTCAGATGTTTGGAAACAATATCTTGCAGATTTAAATAAATTGCCTGAAAATAAGTTTACTAATTTAGACGAAAGAAAAATTAAATCGCTAAGAGATAACTTTGTTTCAAACCTTAAAGTATTTGGGTATAGGAGTTCTTCTGATATTAATAAAGTAATGATATCGAAGGATACATTTATGCCTACAATAGAGAACTTCGATTTAAAATTTGATTCATCGGCTAGTGACCATATTAGAAGGATTTGGGCATTTACTATAGCACTAGTACAGACTTCTAATGAGATGAACGGGAATCATCCGGGAATTCTAATATTTGATGAACCGGGTCAGCATAGTATAGTAGTTGAGGATATGGAAGCTTTCTTAGATAGTTTAAAAATATTGGCAGCTAAGACTCAAGTAATTGTAGGAATAACGATCAAGGAAACTGATACCCGAGAGGTGATATTCAAGAAAATTTCAGAGGGTTGTAAAGGAATTATAATTAAAGATAGAGCATTTAATAAATTGAGCTAACTTTTTCAACATCAATCTCCCGCAGTTGGACACATATTGCGAATAAGAACAAAACAAAGTCATTTGCTACGCAGTACTAATAAACTTTGCAGAAAACTTTCATATGAGGCGGTCACTCTTTTAGGGTGATCGTTTTGTCGTATTAGACTCATACTACGCAGCAAATGTTTTCATTTATGAAAGAATGTACTTTTTCTTAGAGGTTTTATTTATAGGAACTAGGTATTCAACAAACGGGCCAGATTATGGAGTAACATTTAATTAGGAAATTGGATTTGTGAAGAATTATACTAAAAGTAGCTTGGTGTGACTGCTAGAATAAAGTGTACAGTTTTTGCTTGATAAGATGAAACGCTTATTTACCCAAATATACCAGCAAAAAATATCAACCTATCACTGTAAAATGATCATAGTTCATACTTGCAGTGGAGGTTAGCGAAGGTGGATAAGTGGGAAATGTACATGGAGATAAAGCAATTATTAAAGCAAGGATTTAGTCAGACAAAGATAGCTGAAAAGTTAGGGGTTTCTCGAACAACTGTTTACAGGCACTTAAAGAGATCTCCTTCGGAGATGGCGGAATGGGTTGATTCTCTTCAGTATAAAAAGAAAAAATTAGATCCATATAAAGAACTGATTTTATCTTGGTTGAGAATGCATCCGGATATGTCAGCAGCACAAGTTTATGATTGGCTTTTAGAGAAATATAAAGATCTAACTGTTGGAGAAAGTACAGTAAGAACATATGTAAAAGCATTAAGAGAAGAATACAAAATAAATAAGGAAACATCTCCTCGAATGTATGAGGCAATTCCTGATCCCCCAATGGGAGAACAAATGCAAGTAGATTTTGGTCATACGAGACAAAAAACTGTTGATAATAAGGAAGCCAAACTCAACTTTATAGCTTTTGTCTTATCACATTCTAGACAAAAGTATAAAGAGTGGTTGGATAGACCATTTACAACACGGGATGTTATACAAGCCCATGAGAACGCGTTTAAATGGTATGGAGGAATGACCAATGAGATCGTTTATGACCAAGATAGTTTAATTGTTGTTAGCGAAAATGGTGGAGATCTAATTTTAACTAAAGAATTTCAGCAGTATAGAGAATCCAGAGGAATAAACCTTCGGGTTTGTAGAAAAGCTGACCCTGAGAGTAAGGGAAGAATAGAAAATGTAGTTGGATTTATCAAACAAAACTATGCCAAACATAGAGTGTTTCATAACATCGACTCTTGGAATGAGCAAGGGTGGGAATGGCTGAACAGAACGGGTAACTATAAAATACACAATACAACAAAAAAGAGACCATTCGAAGTGTTCCTCCTGGAAAAGCAACACTTAAAACCAGTCTCCCAAAATATAGATATTCAAAATAACTATGAGATAAGTATAGCAAGATGTGTTCATAAGGACAATACTATTCGTTACCAATCTAATCGGTACTCTCTTCCACTTGGAACTTATAACAAATATGAAAAAGTATGTATCAAGGAAACGGAGACTAAAGAATTAGTTATTTATATACCTGATACTGGCGAAATTATTGCAAAACATTCAATTCCCGAAGGGAAAGGGATGTTAATAAAAGATAAAAAACATAGTAGGGATCGTACAAAAGGTGTTGGAGCATTCATTAATACAGTGGCTGAGAGATTTGAAGATAAAGAACTAGCCTTTAAATATTTAGAGAAGGTTAGGGAAAAAAATCCTCGTTACATTAAAGACCAGTTGCAAATCATCTTGCGCGAAACAAAAGGTATCGATAACGAAGTACTGACTAAAGCGTTAGCAGAGTGTTTAAAAAGGAAATTATACAGTGCAACTGATTTTGGCGATATCATTGCATATGTGAAACGTCAGCGCCAGGTACATGAAACAGTTATTGATAAAAAGAAAGAAGTTAAGACTTTGAACAGGCTATCAGAATGGGTTTTAGAAACAGAAGCATACAAAAGAAAAGTAGATACTTACACGGTTTTAATGGAGGTTGAATAGCGATGAGCCAAATCCAACAATTACAAGACATAATGAAAGGGTTAAGACTCGTTGAAACTGCCAAGCATCTCCCCCATTTGATCAGAGAAGCTGAGCAAAAAGACCTTTCATTTACTCAATTCCTGTTAGATGTCACTTCTTATGAGCAAACTCGAAGAGAAGAAAAGCAACTAAACAACCGATTAAAGTGGGCAACTTTTCCTTTCAGCAAAACACTTGAGGAGTTTAATTTAAAAGAACAAAAGTCTTTAAGCAACAAACAACTAAATAGATTAAAAGATTTAACTTGGATAGAACAGCTGTACAATTTGATTTTATTAGGGCCACCAGGTGTAGGTAAAACTCACCTGGCCGTAGGCCTAGGAATAGAGGCTATTAACCAAGGGTATAAAGCGATATTCACATCAATGGGAGATTTAATTCATAACCTGAAAACAGAAGAAATCACACGAAAGTCAAAAGCAAGAATGAAAAGAATTAGAGAGGCTGATTTAGTCATAATAGATGACTTAATGTTTATGGCAATGGATCAACAAGAAGCTAATATGTTCTTTCATTTAATTAATGACTTGTATAATCAGTCTTCCATTATCTTGACCTCTAATAAGGCACCAAAAGAATGGGGAGAATTATTGGGTGATCAAGCTATAACAACAGCAATTCTAGATAGGATTCTTCACCGAGTAGAAATCATTCATTTAAATGAAGATAGTTATCGTATGAAGCATCGTTCTACCATATTTGGGGAACAAAGTGTTTCAAAATAACGAGCAAAAATTGTTTCATTCTACTTGACGGTCACATCTGCCCTTGAAGAGAAAATTAGTCCGGAAATGGCTTTCCGTTCCGATAGAAAAGCAATTCGCTTTATTGATGAGGAAACGTTAAGCACTGCATTTCTACACTGTGAAA
>NZ_JAPJDA010000044.1 GCF_026241755.1 Salinimicrobium profundisediminis | reverse complement strand
GGTTTCCATTTGCCTGATTTTGTAATCCCTCCACCGGGTATGATACAATGCAGATGGGGGTGCAGGGAGAGGTCTTGTCCCCAGGTGTGCAGGATTGCGATCATCCCAGGATTGGCTCCAAGGAACTTTGGGTTTGATGCAAAGCCTTTGATTACCTGCCAGGCTGTTTTGAACAACAGGCTATACATCTGTTTTGGCTCATACAGGCATAAGTGGTTAAGCTCACAGGGAAGGGTAAAGACCACGTGGAAGTAAGGCACTTTGAGGAGCTCTTCTTCCCGTGCCCTGATCCATTCTTCCCTTTTGTGCCCCTGGCACTTTGGACAATGCCGGTTGCGGCAACTGTTGTAGCTAAGGTGTAAACGTTGGCAGAAAGGATTGAGACAGCGGTCGATGTGACCACCCAGAGCAGCAGTACGGCATTTTCGCACCGCATGCAGGGTTCTGAGCTGCCAGCTGTTGGCACAATGATCAGCTAAGACCTCCTGGTTACGCTCTAACACCTGAGCTACTTCGTAAGTAGCAGATGCCATTACTATTTGTTGTACAGCCTGTCTAGCGGACTGAACGGCTTTTGCCTACCCAATTGTGCCACGTGAAGATAGGTTAAGGTGGTTTGGATATCTGCATGCCCCAAAAGATCCTTTACGCTCATGATATCCAGTCCCATTTCCAATAGGTGTGTCGCATAGCTATGACGAAGGCTGTGAGTGGTGATCTCTTTTTGGATACCGCTATGTTTGCGTGCCTCCCGTACGATCCATTGAACTCCTCGTGTGGACAAGGCAGTGGGATTATTTTCCCTGTCATAGCCATTGAAGCACCAGGTCGAAGGATTCTCTGCTGTAATGTACTTTTTCAGGCCACGGATCTGCAGCTTTGATAGAGGGACATATCGGTCTTTACGTCCTTTGCCCTGACGGATGTGGAGCATTTTTCGGTCAAAATCCAGATCCCTGAGCTGAAGGTTGCGAAGTTCGAAACAACGAAGGCCACAACCATAAAGCATAGCAAGGACCAGGCGGTGTTTAAGAAGTTTTGGTGCTTTTAGAAGTTGCTTTACCTCACTACGGCTCAGTACCACCGGAAGCTTGTTGGGTCGTTCGATGGACGGAAGAATCACCTGCATCTCTTGCATTCCACACATACGATAAGCATACCTAAGGCCGTAAATGGTATGCTTAAAGAAACTGTCGGATGGTGTTTTATGCTGTGATTTTAAAACGTGCAGGTAATCCAGAATTTGTTCCTCATCAAGATCAAGGGGACTGCACTTAAAATAAAGGGTTAGGTGCGCAAGGCAGCGGGAATAGTTGGTAAGGGTACTTTGACTTTTACCGGCCAGTTCAACAGAACGCTTTAATTTGCGGTACAATTCATTAAACTCAGGTACAGAATTACAGGCCCTATCAATGAGAGTGCTACTTTTTTTTCATAACTTTCAATGTTTATTATTAGATACTTAAAGGTAGTGAATAGTGATCGAAAGGTTTCTTGAAGCTACCTTTAGGTTTAGTTCAACATCGGTTAACGAGCAAATAGCTGAGATCCTTCAAAAATGACATTTTTAACTACCTTTAAAAAGATAACTTAACCGATAAATTCGCGTTCCCAACTCCGCTACTTGCGTTAACCGGGTACGTTGTGAGCCATTGCAGACAGGAGGGGAGCGCAATTGGGAAATTTCCGCTTTTGTGCTGCTGCTGGTGTAAAAACGCAGAAAAAAAGCTACGTGATAAAACATCACTCAGCCGCAAGTGGCGCTTTTTTTGGCCTTTTTGGAAGGTATAGTTTGTGAATAAAGCTGACTTCTGACCGATGTTGTTTGCCAGGAAAACCAGTCAAAAATGTCATTTTTAAGACCTCTTTGCAACGGACTCTAAAATAAAACAACGGCTCACAACACTATATAAAAACAATGCTATATTTAGCCTAAAATCGAAACTCCGTGCTCGCTGGCTGCACCTGATTGTCCTGCGGACAATCAAGCTCGCCCGCTCGCACTGTTTTTATACAGGACGTTGTGAAAAACACCGCTGACTAACAAAACGCAGGAAAAATAAAACTGACTTGGATAAATAACGGACGCTAAAAATGCCCTTTTTGGAAGGAAAGAAAAATTGAGTTTTAAAAGAAGAATTGCGACGGATTACTCACTCAAGCGGATAATTAAAAGGTGCTAAAAACATCATTTTTGAGAGGTTAGTAAACCAGAGTTTCAGATCTAACTACAGCGGACTTTCTCACTCAAGTGGAGAAAAAAAACGGACGTGAAAATGCTATTTTTGAGAGGTAAGAAAATAATAACTTTAAAAACAAAACACAGCTGACTGTATAGCGAAGTGGCTCACTCGGGCGGGCGGTGCATTTCACAACAATGAATAACACAAATTGCGGAATACCTTTCAAAAATGACATTTTTGACTACCTTTAAAAAGTAGTCTTTAACTGACAAATTCGAATGACCAAACCGCAACTTGCGTTATTCGAGACGTTGTAAACCAGGCAAAAAAATGGCATTTTAGGAAAGTGTAAATTTCTGAAATCTCTTGAAAAATATTTGACGCCGGACAAGTGGAATTCACTAATCCAATCTATCTCTAAAAAAAGATTTTCAAAAGAGAGTTCTTAAAAAAACGGACTGATCAGTTTTCAGCGGATTAAAAACTAACTAATTACACAAAAAGAATAAAAGCCCAGTTTACAACAACGGTTAACAAAAATGGCTTTTTTGAGAGATAATTTCCTAATTTTATTTCCATAAGAAAGAACTCGTTACGACGGACAAGTGGATCTTCCCTACTCGCCACTTTCGTTAACCGGGAACGTTACCTACAATGCCTCCGACTCTACTCAACGTGGAAAATAAAAAATCTGACTCTTCTCCTGGAATTCAATATCAAACAATCATTCCTTTCAAAAAACAAAAAACTGACACTTACTCGGCTGAAAATTAATTTTATCACTCTTGCGGAATTAAAAATAATCGAACTAATTAAGATTAAGTGGAACAGCGAGATAGTTTCATAAACTTAACCTCACTCAGCCGTGGATAATTTTCTCACTGTTACGGAGAAAAAATTATTCTCGGAAAATGAGGAAATTCAAATGCCTTAGAAAAACAGAACGGCAAATCTCTCGTGCTCACTCAGATGTGTCGGCAAAGTAGGTAACAATGGTTAACAAAAATGGCTTTTTTGAGAGATAATTTCCTACATTTATTTCCATAAGAAAAAACCGTTACAACGGAAAGTGACTTCTTCCCTACTCGCCACTTTCGTTAACCGGGACGTTGGGTGTAATTTGTTATTCGAAAAACAGTAATTAAATATGAAAATAAAACCTGCATTTAAGTTTACTTTAATAGCGACACTGCGGTATTAACGGATAATTTTATAATGTCGGGTAAAAGTCGGGGATAATACAGCATAGATTTTTTAGGATATTCTCAAGTTGGATATAATATTGTTGCAAATTCAGTTTGAATGAAAAAGCAAGATTTCAGAGAAAAACTTATAGAAGTTAGAAAAGCACGAGGTTTAACCCAAGAGGATGTAGCTAAAAAGTGTAAGGTTACAGTACGCACAATTCAGCGACTTGAATCTGGTCAGGTTACGCCCAGAGCTTATACAATTAGGACAATTTCTGAAAATTTAGGGATTAGTTACTTCGAGACTTCGAACAACGATGTCAAAAATAAGGAGCAACAGTCAAATCGGAAAACTCAGACCTTCTATTGGTATGCAAGAGATTTATTCAACTTAAAGACAAGTGCAATGAAAAAAGTTTCCATTTTAACTACACCATTTTTACTTAGCGGATTTGTTCTGTTCTTTTTTCCAAATTCAGAAACAAATGCGCAAACCAATGATTACAGCAGCTCTTTAAATAACTATTCTTTTGATTTATATCATGATATAAAGGTCGAAAAGGAAAATCTTATTATATCTCCGCTTAGTACTTATTATGCTCTTTTAGCGGCTTATGAAGGTTCAAAAAATAAAACAAAACAAGAATTTGAAAAAATATTATATCTAAATAATTCAGGTTCTTTAAACAATAACTACTTACATTATTTTGCAACTAAATCAGATAGTTTTCCTGGTGTTAATGTTGCGAATGCCATCTGGTTAGATAAAAATCTCGTATTAGAAGGAGATTATAGTAAGTCTGTGTCAGACAAATATTTTTCAGATTTTGAGCGAACGGAATTTGCCAATACAGAGAAGGCAGTTTCAGATATTAACGGGTGGGTTTCTAATAAAACAAGCGGCAAGATAGATGAAATTATAAATGACTCACATATAAATGCAGATACGAAATTAGTGATTTCTAATGCCGTATACTTTAGAAGAGAATGGCTATTTAAGTTTGACAAACAAAAGACAGTTTCTGCTCCTTTTTTTACAAGTGTCGAGAATCAATATAAAGTTGATTTTATGAATATGACCGAGAGTCTTAAGTATTTTGAAAACGAGGAGTATCAATTTATATCAAAGCCCTATCGAAATTCAGATTTGTCATTTGGGATAATTCTTCCCAAAAAATTGTTTGGTATTGAAGAAATTGAAGAAAAGATGAGTAATGAATTTTTTAATCAAATATTAGATAGTACATCTTATATAAAAACTGCACTTTCAATACCGAAATTAAAACTGGAATCAAATTACGAGTTGAGTGATGCTCTAAAAGGTGTAGGTTTAAAAACGGCTTTTACCAGTGAGGCTGACTTTTCAGGGATAACAAAAGAAGAACCTGTGCAGTTTTCTAAAGTATTACATAAAGCAGGGATTGAATTGGACGAAGAGAAAACAGAAGCTGCCGCAGCAACTGCAGCTAGTGTAAAAATAACTGGACGACAGTCGTACAAGATTTTTAAAGCTGACCACCCATTTGTGTTTTTTGTATTGGATAATAAAACTAAAATTATACTATTTATGGGGAGATATGTAAAGCCTGTAAATGGTGAAGAGATTGAAAAAGAAATTGTGGCACATAATTTAGAAAAAAGGAAACAAGAAAAACTCGAAGTAGGTAATGCGGGAGATGGAGTTTTATTAGTTGTTAATAATAAGATTGTTTCATCATCTGATTTTCAAGCCATTAATCAAGATGATATTGAATCGGTTCATGTTTATAAGGACAAGAAGGAGGTCGCCAAATACTCGTCTAAGAATTATGAAGGAGTTGTGGTTATTACACTTAAAAAAGAATTGCAAGATAACTGAGAAACCAGAAGGTTTATAAAAAACTACACCCAATAACTAAGCGTTCGTGTGGCCGGTACGGCCCAACATGAACGCCCTGTTGACTGAACCGGTTCTTTGCTGGTTG
>NZ_JAPJDA010000043.1 GCF_026241755.1 Salinimicrobium profundisediminis | reverse complement strand
TTAATTCCATAAGAAAGAAATCGTTACGCCGGACAAGTGGAACTTCCCTACTCGCCACTTTCGTTAACCGGGACGTTACCTGCAAGCTCCTGACAAAAACTATATTACATATTCATTAATATATATGTCGGGATAAACAATTGAAAAGTCACTCAAATTAAGCCCTTTAAAACCGAAAAGGCAAATCTGTATAGCAGGCTTATAAACCAAATATTGTGGCTTGTTTAATTCAAATTTTAAACGATAATTGGGTTTAGTTTTTTCTGATCTGGAATTTATGCCATACACTCTTACGGACTGTTGCTCTAAAACATTTTTTTCTTTCATAAAAGAAATAACTCTGGCTACGGTCGTCTTTTTATTAACTAATCCTTCCTTTTTCATTAATTCTACACTTTTCTCAAAGTCTAACATATGAGAAGTATTCCCGACAAGATCTAAACAAGTCTTGTCAGAAAAATCAAAAGAAGATTTTCCTATAATATATTTATCATTTCTATGCTTCTTGCCCCACCAATGTGCATTTTCTATAAAAGTATCCCAAAAGTAATATCCGTTTCCCAACCAGGCATTATGCCAGTTACATGGAAAAGGACCCTTTAGTTCTACTTCCTCAGGGTTTTCTTTATCCTCGAGTGTTTGATAGATTATTTTCCGTTCCAAAGGATCAATTTAAACAACCGTTGTATTATCCTTTAAAGGTTTTTCAAGAGAAACCAAGTTCATTGTAGGTAACACAACTGGCGGAATGTTTGCCTGATTTGTAACCATACTGACGTAGGCTCTTAAATAGGGAAAAAGAATTGCTATACTATTACGATAAAAATATGGTGGAATATCCTCAAAAGAAGACAGGGAAGTAAATTTAAAAGTTCCTATACACCTAACATTTACAAAAGGTTCTATTTCCTTTTCATTTTCGGTGTAAGCAGAGAAGTCAAATGACAAATCGTAAGTAGAAGTTTCCTTGTGGAAAACGCCAGATGGCTTAAAATCTACGGATAGTTTATTAGAAGTATGATTCTCGAGATTAATAATTACTTTATCAAAAATATATTTCTCTATTGAAAAGCTTGCTTTTTCCATAAGTTGATGTCAAAAAAAAATCCGAAGTAAAATTCGGATTTTTAATATTATTCACAAAGCTTTCTTGCTTTAAATCTGGCTTTTCCTTTTCCAGTTCAAAGAAATAACTTGAGCATTCAATAAATTCTTCCACACTCGGTCCATTAACTTCATCAAATTTAGAAGTAGACTCCCAATCTTTTTCAACTTGCTCTCGGGAAGTATTATTGAAATAATCTTGCAATTTTTCAAACATACTTTTCATAATTATTATTTTTCAAGATTTGACTCTTGTTGTAAATGTATATTTTATTCTAGTTCTAGTAAACTGTTTTATTATTAATTAAGTGTAATAATACTATATATTAACAATACTTAAACAGTATTAAGCCATCTAATATACTGCAAAGGTAATTCTAAATACTAGAATAAACAATTATTGTTCCACTCTAGAAATTAAGGAACATATATAAGCCTGCAGGTAACAACGGTTAACACAAATGCGGCTGACTATCCAAAAATGACATTTTTGAGTACCTTTAAAATTAGTAATTAGAAGATAAATTTCGTTTCCAAATCCGCACTTGCGTTAACCGAGACGTTGCAAACAATGGCTCCTGACTCCACTCAAAACAGATAAAAAAGAATAGTAATTCGCTCACCTTCTGGAGATCAAAAACGGACAATTACTCAGCCGGATAAAATTAAAAGTGACAGCGGATTTCCACTCAAACGCAAGAATAAATGTTTTAACTTTCAAGTTTATACTCAAAAAGAATGATTTAGGAAGCGATAAAAATAAACGGACTCCACTCAGTCCTAAAATTAATTTTCTCACTGTTGCGGATTAAAAATTAAGAACTGGTAAAAATTAAATAAACCTTACTCAAGGCAAAAAATTGATTTTATCACTGTTGCGGATTAAAAAAACTAATCAAGAAAAATGCTAAGTACGAGCTCACTCAACTCTGTCGCCACTGATTTGCAACAATAAATAACACAAATTGCGTAATACCTCTCAAAAATGGCATTTTTGACTACCTTTAATATAATAGTTTAACGGAATGATTTGCGTCCCCTACCCCGCAACTTGCGTTATTCGAGACGTTGCCCACAATACAAAGATGATTATGAAAAAAATTTTAGTTAGTGCACTTTTAATCTGTGGATTTAGTTCCTGTGCACAAGAATTAACGTGTGCCGACTTTAAAACGGGAGAATTCCTGATTCCAGCTGATTCTCTAAATGCGCAATCTTTTAAAGTGACAAGAAAAGATGGCCAGCAAATAGAACTTGATGAAAAAGGAGATGAAACCTTAGTCGACATAAAGTACAAGGACGACTGTAACTACATCCTGACCTACAATGAGAATTCCAAAAATTTAGATGAGCTGGCCAGATATATTAACGCATCAGGCGGCATTAGAGTAGAGGTTTTGAAGATCGAAGGTGATACTCTGACTTATTCGGGAGTGATAGAAAATGATTCACTGCGGTATGAAATGCCAGGAAAATTAGTGAAGTTGAAATAGTACTGTGGGCAACAACATATAAAAACAATGCTCAAATCAGTCTCGAATCGAAACTTTCTGCTCTCTTGCAACGCCTGATTGTCCTGCGGACAATCAAGCTTGCCAGCAAGCACTGTTTTTATACGGGACGTTGCCAAAAACACCGCTGATCAACAGAACGTAAATATTCAATTTTAAAGAGTTATGAAATTTTTGCCTTACTTGAAGTATCTATTTTTAATTATTAGTATTATAATCTTCACCCTTTACATATTTGGCAATAATTATATAAATAAATACACGCTTGCATTTGGTTTTATTTTGATTTTCAGTGTGCCAGTTTTAAACAGATATGAAAAGCAGCGGATTTCTCACTCGAACGGAGAAAAAAAGAAGCACTGAAAATATCATTTTTGAGAGGTAAGAAAATTGGCGTTTCAAAACTAAATTCAGCGGACTTTCTCACTCAATTGGAGAAAAACAATCGGATATAAAAATGCCTTTTTTGAGAGGTAAGAAAACTTAAACTTTAAAAGCAATACGCAACGGATTAAAAGCGACGCGGCTCACTCGGGCGGGCGGTGCATTTGGCAACAATGTATAAAAACAATGCTATCTTAGTGTCGAATCGAAAGTCTGTGCGTACTTGCTGCGTCTGATTTTCCTGCGGAAAATCATCTCCGGCAATCGCCGCACTGTTTTTATACGGGACGTTACCTCACATTCTCAAAACCGAAAACCAGTGCTTTTTGCCATTTTTGAGAGGTTAGGTTTCTGAACCTTGCCAGCCGTTGTTTTTGGTCCGAAAAGTCGGTTCCTAAAAGCCATTTTTGAGACCTCTGTTTTGCAGCGGTCCTTGTCGATCACGAAGCGGACTTTACTCGGACGCGGAGGCAAAGTTTTGGTTTTAGCTGGATGTCCTGGTAAAAATGAATATTAACTCACAGCGGGAACGGTTCCTGCTGACAAAATTAAACGTGAGGTAACATTGCATAAAAACAATGCTATCTTAGTGTCGAATCGAAAGTCTGTGCGTACTTGCTGCGTCTGATTTTCCTGCGGAAAATCATCGCTGGCAATCGCCGCACTGTTTTTATACGAGACGTTACCTCACATTATCCATTCGAAAGAGATTATTTTTTTGCCATTTTTGAGAGGTAAGGTTTCTGATAATTCCAGTCGCAGTTTTCGGCTCGAAAAGTCGATTCCTAAAAGCCATTTTTGAGACCTTTATTTGGCAACGGTTCTGGTCGATCACGACGGCGGACTTTACTCAGACGCGGGAACGGACGGTCGGTTCAAGCCCAACGTCCAGGCAAATATGAACATTAACTCATACCTGGAATGGTCACATCGGACAAACAAACGTGAGGTAACAACATATAAAAACAATGCTTATTTTAGTCTCGAATCGAAACACTTGGCGTACTTGCTGCGTCTGATTTTCCTGCGGAAAATCATCGCCGGCAATCGCCGCACTGTTTTTATACGAGACGTTGCCATTAATTTAAAAAATGAAAACACAACATTTATCTCAGTTTGATAGAATTAAAATATTCTTGAATGAGTACTTTTTTGGGTACGGAGTTTTCTTCACCATTGTCAGACTAATTGGCGGACCGCTGATCCTCATAATGGGATTAAATTTATATTTCACCGGAGACACTAAACCAGGAGTGGGATATGCAGGATTTATGATAGCATTCGGCATTTATTACATTTTGAAACCCTTAATTATTATTCTGACCAAAAAATCGTGGTTCCAAAACTTTGATTTGAGTTACAAAATAGAACCTGATAAAATAGTTGTGCAGTCAGAAAAGAGCAAATCTGACTTGGATTACTCGGATCTGGTTTCAATTCTCAAAAGAAAGACCTACTATGCGCTTAGGACAAAATCAAAACAAGGAATCTACTTGCCGATAAAGTATTTAGAACCAGCGGAATTGTCTATTCTTGACGGACTAAAAAAAACTAATGGCAACAACGTATAAAAACAATGCTTAAACCTGTCTCAACTCGAAACTTACTGCTCGCTTGCAACGCCTGATTGTCCTGCGGACAATCAAGCTCGCCAGCTCGCACTGTTTTTATACGAGACGTTACCTCACATTCTCAACTGGAAAGACAGTTCTTTTTTGCCATTTTTGAGAGGTAAGGTTTCTGATAATTCCAGTCGCAGTTTTTGGTTCGAAAAGTCGGTTCCTAAAAGCCATTTTTGAGACCTTTATTTGGCAACGGTTCTGGTCGATGACGACGGCGGACTTTACTCAGACGCGGGAACGGATGGTCGGTTCAAGCCGAACGTCCGGGCAAATATGAACATTAACTCATAGCTGGAATGGTCACAGCGGACAATTAAAACGTGAGGTAACACTGTATAAAAACAATGCTTATATTAGTCTCAAATCGAAGCTCCGTGCGTGCTTGCAACGCCTGATTGTCCTGCGGACAATCAAGCTCCCCAGCTCGCACAGTTTTTATACGGGAACGTTGTACACAATTCAATGAAAAACTTTAGTTACATATTATTTTTTCTTTTGTGCATTCAGGTAAACGGACAAAATCCACCTGACCGGAAACAATTTAAAGTTGACCTTCTGACTATTGAGAAAAAAAGTAAAGACACTTTAGCCGGTTCTATTATAGAAATATATTCAGGGGGAAAAAGAATTGAAACGGATATTACAGATTTTGATGGAATAAGCATTTTTTACTTAAATGAATCGGATATCGTAGATAAAAAGATACGTTTAAAAATTTACGGACTGAAGTGCAAATTCTATGAATCAACTTTCTCTATTAAGGAGGATTTGAAAAAAACAATTTATCTCCAATACGGCCAAACTGAATATAATGACCCTCATCAGATTCATAAAATGTATGAAAAATTAAATATAAAGCCCAAAGAATTTCATTGTGGAACTATTGACTAATCCAAGATAGAACTGTGTACAACAATGAATAACTCAAATTGCGGAATACCTCTCAAAAATGGCATTTTTGACTACCTTTAAAATGCAAATTTAAAACGGACAAATTCAAGTCTCCAAGCCGCAACTTGTGTTATTCGAGACGTTGTACAAAATGCCGCGGACTGAAAATTTAAGACTGAATTTTCAGAAGTGAAATTCAAAAAAAAAAAGAAGAAT
>NZ_JAPJDA010000042.1 GCF_026241755.1 Salinimicrobium profundisediminis | reverse complement strand
GGCCGGGAAGCGCACTAAGCTATACGGATTATTAGTATCACTCGGCTATGACATTACTGCCTTTACACCTGTGACCTATCAACGTGGTAGTCTCCCACGATCCTTTAAAGAAATCTCATCTTGTGGTGGGTTTCGCGCTTATATGCTTTCAGCGCTTATCCCTTCCCAACGTAGCTACCCAGCAGTGCTCCTGGCGGAACAACTGGTACACCAGAGGTTGGTCCAACTCGGTCCTCTCGTACTAGAGTCAGATCCACTCAAATTTCTAACGCCCACTGTAGATAGAGACCGAACTGTCTCACGACGTTCTGAACCCAGCTCGCGTGCCACTTTAATGGGCGAACAGCCCAACCCTTGGGACCTTCTCCAGCCCCAGGATGTGACGAGCCGACATCGAGGTGCCAAACCCCCCCGTCGATGTGAGCTCTTGGGGGAGATCAGCCTGTTATCCCCGGAGTACCTTTTATCCTTTGAGCGATGGCCCTTCCATGCGGAACCACCGGATCACTATGCTCTACTTTCGTACCTGATCGACCTGTATGTCTCTCAGTCAAGCTCCCTTATGCCATTGCACTCTACGCACGGTTACCAAGCGTGCTGAGGGAACCTTTAGAAGCCTCCGTTACTCTTTTGGAGGCGACCACCCCAGTCAAACTACCCACCAAGCACTGTCCTTCCAATGGAAGTTAGGCTTCAAACAAGTAAAGGGTGGTATTTCAACAATGACTCCACGATACCTGGCGATACCGCTTCAATGTCTCCCACCTATCCTACACATCACTTGTCCAAAGTCAATACTAAGCTATAGTAAAGGTTCACGGGGTCTTTTCGTCCCACAGCGGGTAATCGGCATCTTCACCGATACTACAATTTCACCGAGCTCATGGCTGAGACAGTGTCCAGATCGTTGCACCATTCGTGCAGGTCGGAACTTACCCGACAAGGAATTTCGCTACCTTAGGACCGTTATAGTTACGGCCGCCGTTTACTGGGGCTTCAATTCAATGCTTCGCCGAAGCTAACATCTCCTCTTAACCTTCCAGCACCGGGCAGGTGTCAGACCCTATACATCATCTTTCGATTTAGCAGAGTCCTGTGTTTTTGATAAACAGTCGCCTGGACCTTTTCACTGCGGCCCCACCGGAGTGGGGCGACCTTTCTCCCGAAGTTACAGGTCAATTTTGCCTAGTTCCTTAGCCATGAATCTCTCGAGCACCTTAGAATTCTCATCCCAACTACCTGTGTCGGTTTGCGGTACGGGCTGCTTTTGCTCGCTTTTCTTGGAAGTCGATATTCAGGATTATCACCGCCGCCGAAGCTTGGGTGTACTATCGGGGTGTTACCACTCCCTTCAACGCACTATTCCGTCAGTGCGCACCTAATTCTCGCCTCCGTCACTTTTAACGCAAAGCAGGTACCAGAATATTAACTGGTTGTCCATCGACTACCCCTTTCGGGTTCGCCTTAGGCCCCGACTAACCCTCAGCTGATTAGCATAGCTGAGGAAACCTTAGTCTTTCGGTGTGCGGGTTTCTCGCCCGCATTATCGTTACTTATGCCTACATTTTCTTTTGTAACCGCTCCAGCATACCTCGCAGTACACCTTCTACGCTGTTACAATGCTCCCCTACCACTCTATACTAATGTATAGAATCCATAGCTTCGGTAGTATGTTTATGCCCGATTATTATCCATGCCGAACCGCTCGACTAGTGAGCTGTTACGCACTCTTTAAATGAATGGCTGCTTCCAAGCCAACATCCTAGCTGTCTAAGCAGTTCAACCGCGTTTTTTCAACTTAACATACATTTGGGGACCTTAGCTGATGGTCTGGGTTCTTTCCCTCTCGGACATGGACCTTAGCACCCATGCCCTCACTGATTAACATCATTTTATAGCATTCGGAGTTTGTCAGGAATTGGTAGGCGGTGAAGCCCCCGCATCCAATCAGTAGCTCTACCTCTATAAAACTAATTAATCGCTGCACCTAAATGCATTTCGGGGAGTACGAGCTATTTCCGAGTTTGATTGGCCTTTCACCCCTACCCTCAGGTCATCCCAAGACTTTTCAACGTCAACGGGTTCGGTCCTCCACTATGTGTTACCACAGCTTCAACCTGCCCAAGGGTAGATCACACGGTTTCGCGTCTAACACTACCAACTAAAGCGCCCTATTCAGACTCGCTTTCGCTACGGCTCCAGGGCTTAACCCCTTAACCTCGCTGGCAACGTTAACTCGTAGGCTCATTATGCAAAAGGCACGCCGTCACCCCCTAAAGGGCTCCGACCGCTTGTAAGCGTATGGTTTCAGGATCTATTTCACTCCGTTATTCACGGTTCTTTTCACCTTTCCCTCACGGTACTGGTTCACTATCGGTCTCTCAGGAGTATTTAGCCTTAGCGGATGGTCCCGCCAAATTCATACAGGGTTTCTCGTGCCCCGCACTACTCAGGATACCACTATGGTTTATGTTCATTACTTATACCGGGCTATCACCGTCTATGGCCACTCTTTCCAAAGTGTTCTAATTCTGTTCACAACCAATGTCGTGGTCCTACAACCCCGGTAAGTCCGTAAACTTACCGGTTTGGGCTAATGCGCGTTCGCTCGCCACTACTAGCGCAATCACTATTGTTTTCTTCTCCTCCGGGTACTTAGATGTTTCAGTTCTCCGGGTTCGCCTCCTTTCGGATAACATACCTTCAGTATGCTGGGTTGCCCCATTCGGATATCTGCGGATCAACCTGTATGTGCCAGTCCCCGCAGCTTTTCGCAGCTTATCACGTCCTTCATCGCCTCTGAGAGCCTAGGCATTCCCCATACGCCCTTATTTAGCTTATGTGCTTTTACCTAATATGCTCTTTTAAAAGTTATGAGTTAAGAGTTCAGAATTATAAATAACTCCTATTCTTACTTCAACACTCTTATTTAATATAATTTGCTCTATCTATAATCTTACAACTATAGAAATTTTTATGTTTCTCGTATTCTTATTTTCCAATATGTCAATGAACTTTTTTCAAATGTTTAAGGTTTAATGTTTAAGGTCTAATGAGGTTAATCATTATTCCTTAAGCCTTAATCATTTAAATGGTGGAGAATATCGGAGTCGAACCGATGACCTCCTGCGTGCAAGGCAGGCGCTCTAGCCAGCTGAGCTAATCCCCCGTTTTTTTAGTTGGCAGTGGTCAGTATTCAGTATTCAGTTCTCACTGTACTGCGTACTGCTTAACTGCGTACTGTAAACTGGTTGCCCAACTTCTAAAATTTCCTTCAGTATTTCTCAATGAACTTCTTAACTCTGACCATTGTTTATTGATCATTGTTAATTGTATTTCGTAGTCTCAGGCAGACTCGAACTGCCGACCTCTACATTATCAGTGTAGCGCTCTAACCAGCTGAGCTATGAGACTGCAATTAGTAGTGAGTAGTTAGTAATTAGTAGTGAGATAGCTTTTCGCCTCATCTCAATACTCAATACTCATATCTCAATACTATATATTATTAAATTGACAGTGAATTAAGACCAAAAGAAGCTTATCACTTCATTTGTAAAAAGGCTCCTTATGTCGTAATTGCGTTTTGCCTTATAAGAGGCAAAATCTCTAGAAAGGAGGTGTTCCAGCCGCACCTTCCGGTACGGCTACCTTGTTACGACTTAGCCCCAGTTACCAGTTTTACCCTAGGCGGCTCCTTGCGGTGACCGACTTCAGGTACCCCCAGCTTCCATGGCTTGACGGGCGGTGTGTACAAGGCCCGGGAACGTATTCACCGCATCATGGCTGATATGCGATTACTAGCGATTCCAGCTTCACGGAGTCGAGTTGCAGACTCCGATCCGAACTGTGATAGGGTTTATAGATTCGCTCCTGGTCGCCCAGTGGCTGCTCTCTGTCCCTACCATTGTAGCACGTGTGTGGCCCAGGACGTAAGGGCCGTGATGATTTGACGTCATCCCCACCTTCCTCACGGTTTGCACCGGCAGTCTGATTAGAGTTCCCGACATTACTCGCTGGCAACTAATCACAGGGGTTGCGCTCGTTATAGGACTTAACCTGACACCTCACGGCACGAGCTGACGACAACCATGCAGCACCTTGTAACTTGCCCGAAGGAAAAGGTGTTTCCACCCCTGTCAAGCTACATTTAAGCCCTGGTAAGGTTCCTCGCGTATCATCGAATTAAACCACATGCTCCACCGCTTGTGCGGGCCCCCGTCAATTCCTTTGAGTTTCATTCTTGCGAACGTACTCCCCAGGTGGGTTACTTATCACTTTCGCTTAGCCACTCAGCTCTCAATCGAGCCAAACAGCTAGTAACCATCGTTTACGGCGTAGACTACCAGGGTATCTAATCCTGTTCGCTACCTACGCTTTCGTCCATCAGCGTCAGTAAATTATTAGTGATCTGCCTTCGCAATCGGTATTCTATGTAATATCTATGCATTTCACCGCTACACTACATATTCTAACCACTTCATAATTACTCAAGGTATGCAGTATCAATGGCAGTTCTACAGTTGAGCTGCAGACTTTCACCACTGACTTACAAACCCGCCTACGGACCCTTTAAACCCAATGATTCCGGATAACGCTTGGATCCTCCGTATTACCGCGGCTGCTGGCACGGAGTTAGCCGATCCTTATTCATACGGTACCGTCAAGCCCCTTCACGAAGGGGTGTTTCTTCCCGTATAAAAGCAGTTTACAACCCATAGGGCAGTCTTCCTGCACGCGGCATGGCTGGATCAGGCTCTCGCCCATTGTCCAATATTCCTCACTGCTGCCTCCCGTAGGAGTCTGGTCCGTGTCTCAGTACCAGTGTGGGGGATCTCCCTCTCAGGACCCCTACCTATCGTAGCCATGGTAAGCCGTTACCTTACCATCTAGCTAATAGGACGCATACTCATCTTTTACCGCCGAAGCTTTAATTATCAAACGATGCCATTTAATAATACCATGGGATATTAATCCGGGTTTCCCCGGGCTATGCCCCTGTAAAAGGTAGATTGTATACGCGTTACGCACCCGTGCGCCGGTCGCCACCATCCGAAGACGTGCTGCCCCTCGACTTGCATGTGTTAAGCCTGCCGCTAGCGTTCATCCTGAGCCAGGATCAAACTCTTCATCGTTAAATCTTATATACTTTAACAACTACTAAAGGAATTCCTCTTCTTCATCCCGTTTAACCGGGAATCAAAGCTCAAAACGTTCTTCTAGTCTTAATTCTTATTTGCATTTGTTGCTAATTAAAGCAACATACGCGCTGTCAATTCAATATGTCAATGAACTCAAACCCCTCCGCCTTCGGCACCTCCCCTTTACAAGGGGAGGATCATTCCGTATTATTGGAAGGATCGTCTTGTTGAAATTAAAGGAGTCGAACCTTATTCTACCTCACCCAACCCGGGATTTCTTTTCAGTATGTTTTTATGAACTTTCGCTCTCTCTTTCAAAGCGGCTGCAAATGTACAACCTTTTTTAAAACTGACAAGAAAAAAATTTTATTTTTTTCAGCCACTCTCGAAGCTAATCCCGTAAAAGCGGATGCAAACTTACAACCTTTATTACTTAACTTCAAAATGTTTTTTAGAGAACTTTTTCAACCCTAAAAGAACACTTACCGTGCCTCTCAAAGCGGATGCAAAGATAAAACCAATTTCCTTTACAATCCAAGATAAAATTTAAAAAAATTTCAGAGAACTTATTCGCTTTAAAGGCTTGCTACATATAGGCTCAGACACCGTCTCTCCTACCCCGTCACTCCCTCTCAAAGCGGCTGCAAATATACAACTGAATTCTAATCCCACAAGCCTCCAACAAAAATATTTTAAGGTTTTTTTGACA
>NZ_JAPJDA010000041.1 GCF_026241755.1 Salinimicrobium profundisediminis | reverse complement strand
GCTTCAGAAACAAGGATTTGTGTTGTGTCACAAACATCTCCCACACCATCTTTATCGATGTCTTCCTGACCAGGATTATAGGTTAGCGGACAGTTATCATCTTCATCAAGAACTCCGTCGCCATCATCGTCCATATCTGTGATATCTCCTAAACCATCACCATCTGTATCTGTCTGGTCTGGATTTGGCTCCAGCGGTGCATTGTCAACATCATCAGGAATACCATCATTGTCATCATCATCGTCACAGTTGTCTTTCATGCCGTCGGAATCATTGTCTCCAAAGCTGTTTCTCACTTCTACAACAGCTTCAGCCGTTCCAACATTTCCGCTAAAGTCGGTAACACTTAGCAGGACGAAGTTCATCCCTTCATTGTCACATCCAAAGCTGGTCACATCAAGGCTCATGGAAGCAATTCCGCAGTTGTCAAAAACCTCATCATAGACATCTTCGGCAACGATACTGGCCATGCCATTTTCGTCAAGTTCTACCACGATGTCTTTCGCGATCACCACGGGAGCGGTTTCATCAAGGATGGTCACCGTTGCAACTTTAGTTGTAATGTTGCCGTTCACATCGGTAACCGTAATCGTCACATCTTTTGTGGCGCCGGTTGCACAGTCAAAACGGGTTTCACTTAGCGTAATACTGCCCACAGCACAGTTATCGGTCGCACTTTCCACCACATCTGCAGTGGCGATAGTCACCTTACCGTCATCATCAAGCTGCACGCTAATGTTTTTAACCACAACTACAGGAGCTACATTGTCTTCAACAGTTACGATTGCTTCGGAAGAAGAGGTGTTTCCATTGTTGTCTTCAACAGTAAGCACCACAGTGTTCTCCCCGACATTAGAGCAGTCAAAAGTGTCAATATTAAGCGACATTTCTGAAATCCCGCAGGCATCGGTAGAACCGTTGTCGATCATCGCCGGAGTAATAGTCGTGTTTCCTTCAGCATCGAGCTGCACGGTGATGTTTTGAACAGCAACTACAGGAGCTACGTTGTCTTCTACAGTCACGATTGCTTCGGAAGAAGTTGTATTTCCATTGTTATCTTCAACAGTAAGCACTACCGTATTCTCCCCGACATTTGAACAGTCAAAAATGGCATTATCAAGCGTCATTTCTGAAATTCCGCAGGCATCGGTAGAACCGTTGTCGATCATTTGCGGAGTGATAGTTGCGTTTCCTTCAGCATCCAACTGCACAGTGATGTTTTGCGTAACTACATTTGGAGCTACATTGTCTTCTACAGTCACAATTGCTTCGGAAGAAGTTGTATTTCCATTGTTGTCTTCAACAGTAAGCACTACCGTATTTTCACCGACATTTGAGCAGTCAAAAGTGGCAATATCAAGCGACATTTCTGAAATCCCGCAGGCATCGGTAGAACCGTTGTCGATCATTTCTGGAGTGATGGTTGCGTTTCCTTCAGCATCAAGTTGAACAGTGATGTTTTGGATCGCAACTACAGGAGCTACATTATCTTCAACAGTTACTGTAGCTTCCGCAGAAGTTGTATTTCCATTGTTGTCTTCCACTGTTAGCACCACCGTATTCTCCCCGACATTAGAGCAGTCAAAAGTGGCATTATCAAGCGACATTTCTGAAATTCTGCAGGCATCGTTAGAGCCATTGTCGATCATCGCCGGAGTAATAGTTGCGTTTCCTTCAGCATCCAGTTGCACGGTGATGTTTTGCGTAACTACATTTGGAGCTACATTGTCTTCTACAGTCACAATTGCTTCGGAAGAAGTTTTATTTCCGTTATTGTCTTCAACTGTTAGCACCACTGTGTTCTCCCCAACATTTGAGCAGTCAAAAGTGTCATTATCAAGCGACATTTCTGAAATTCCGCAGGCATCTGAAGAACCGTTGTCGATCATTTCTGGAGTGATGGTCGCGTTTCCTTCAGCATCAAGTTGAACAGTGATGTTTTGGATTGCAACCACCGGAGCTACATTGTCTTCAACAGTCACGATTGCTTCCGCAGAAGTTGTATTGCCATTGTTGTCTTCGACAGTAAGCACTACCGTGTTCTCCCTGACATTAGAGCAGTCAAAAATGTTAATATCAAGAGTCATTTCTGAAATTCCGCAGGCATCGGTAGAACCGTTGTCGATCATTTGCGGAGTGATGGTCGCATTGCCTTCGGCATCCAGTTGAACTGTGATGTTTTGGATTGCAACTACAGGAGCTACATTATCTTCTACTGTTACAATTGCTTCCGCAGAATTTGTGTTTCCATTGTTGTCTTCAACAGTAAGCACCACCGTGTTCTCCCCAACATTGGAGCAGTCAAAAGTGTCATTATCAAGAGACATTTTTGAAATTTCGCAGGCGTCGTTCGAACCGTTGTCGATCATCGCCGGAGTAATGGTTGCATTACCTTCAGCATCAAGTTGTACAGTGATGTTTTGAGTAGCAACTACAGGAGCCACATTGTCTTCAACTGTTACAATTGCTTCGGAAGAAGTTGTATTTCCATTATTATCTTCAACGGTAAGCTCCACGGTGTTCTCCCCAACATTTGAACAGTCAAAAGTGTCAATGTTAAGTGTCATTTCTGAAATTCCGGAAGCATCAGAAGAACCATTGTCGATATCTTCAGGATTGATAGTCGCATTACCGTCAGCATCAAGCTCTACAGTAATATCAGCAGTAACGACCACAGGCGCTACTTTGTCTTCTACGGTAACCGTAGCTTCAAGTGTACTCTCATTACCGTTATTATCGACTACTGTAAGAACAACAGTATTCTCTCCAACATTAGTGACATCAAAAGTGGCATTATCGAGTGTCATTTCTGAAATTCCACAGGCGTCGTTCGAACTGTTGTCGATCATCTCCGGAGTAATGGATGCATTACCTTCAGCATCAAGTTGTACAGTGATGTTCTGTGCTATTGCATCTGGTGCTACATTGTCCACAACCGTTACAGTAGCTTCAGCAGTAGATTCGTTTTGATTAACATCAACAACAGTAAGTATTACTGTATTCTCACCAACATTGGAGCAATCAAACCCAGTTTTGCTCAAACTCAGACTTTCAATCTCACAATTGTCTGTTGAATTATTGTTGATAGCTTCTGCAGTAGTAGAGGCCTGTCCGTTTTCATCCAGATAGATGGTAACATCCTGTGCAATTGCAATTGGTGTTACATTATCTTCTACCGTTACGGTAGCTTCGGCAGTAGCCTCATTTCCGTTAACATCAGTAACTGTAAGTTTGACTGTGTTCTCACCAACATTGGAGCAATCGAATTCAGTAGTATCCGGCGAATAGCTATCAATACCACAGGCATCTGAAGAGTTATCATCAATCATTTCGGCAGTGATAGTTGCAGCGCCGTTTTCATCCAGCTCAACAGTTATATCCTTTGTAACTACCTGTGGTTTAATGTTGTCCTCCACAGTAATTTTTACACTCCCTGATGTGATATTTCCTGAATTGTCGGATACAGTATAGGTAAGACTATTTCCATCAGAGTAACCATAAGCCCTGGAATTTCCCTGGGAAGAAATATTCCCAAACAAGAAGTATCCTCCCTTTGGATTGTCAATAAGACGGCTATTATATAAGGTCCCAATACTTGAATCGCTAAAATCATCCAATTGAGAACCATTTATAAGGAATCCCTTGTTCTGAAACTTATAAAATACCTCACCTGAATTCAGTTTTGAAAGAGATACAGCAATATATCTCCCTGTTCGCTCATCTAATTTTTCGTAATTAGTAAAATCGGTGGTCTTGTAAAGGGAAGTTGTCCCTGTAGTTACCCTATCGAAGAGAAGGTACACTTCACCTGTATTTGAAACTTCCATTTCTAGAACAGATGATCTGTCCTGGATACCGTCTATTGGTCCCTGGTTAATCCATTGATTGTTAACGTAAGAAATAAGGAAAGGACCTAAATTATTATTTCTGGCACCAAATAGTACAGTAGGAGTACCATCGGGTGTAAAGATAATTTGACTGTTTTTGGACCATTCATTAGTAATTCCGGTTGCAGGATAGCCTACGAGGCTCAAAGCAGTACCATCATATTTTAGCACAATAGGTTTATAGGTGCCAGCCGGACTGGAAAAAGGTAAAAAAGTTAACCATACCTCGTTATCCAAAGGATTGGTCGCAAAATCTGCAGGATCGTACGTGTAGGACAAATTCCACTGGTTGTTGTTGCTTTCGGTAATTAAACCTTTCCATTGATCTAAATTTGTATTGTATTCATACAAGAAGAAAGTATTATTTGGACCTAATGCACTAACCAGGAAGCTTCCATTTTGATGTCTTGAAAAGCTTGAATATATTGGTGTAAAACCAAGTGTGGTAGAGGAGATAACCTTCCAGTCTGCATCTTCCCAACTCAATATCTCCAGGTTGCCAGTATCATTACTATTTCCAACCATATAGATCCCGGAAGCATCTGAGTAAAAATCACTTCTTGAATAATTATATGTTACAGTACTGCTAAGTTCTTCCCAGCCTCCTGTTTTCCCCACATCTTCACAACTAAAAGTGTTTTCACCTAAACTAATTGTAGGATTGGTGGTACAGTTATCGGAAATACCAGTTAAAATATCCTGAGGATTCACGACTCCTTCCCCGTTCTCATTAAGCAGCAATGTAAATTCCTCTGCACTTACTACCGGGGCAAGATTGTCCTCTACAGTCACTGTTGCGGTCTGAGTTTCTATATTGCCGTTTACATCACTTACTGTCAAAGTTACTGTTACAGGACTACCAAAATTGGAACAGCTAAAGCTGGTAACATCCAGACTCATCGTATCAATCTTACAGTTGTCTGATGAACCATTGTCTACATCTTCAGGGGTAATAGTTGCGTTTCCTGTAGCATCAAGCTGAACCGTGATGTTTTGTGTCACCACAACCGGAGCTACAGAATCTTCAACTGTTACGGTAGCGGTTTCTGAAGATTCATTGCCATTAACATCGCTTACCGTCAGGGTAACCAGGACGGGGTTATCCACATTCGAGCAGCTAAAGCTGGTAACATCCAGACTCATGGTATCGATCTCACAATTGTCTGAAGAGCCGTTATCGACATCAGCAGGTAGAATAGAAGCGGTTCCATCAGCATCAAGTTGCACTGTGATATCCTTAGTAACAACTACTGTAGCTATATTATCTACTGCCGTGAATTTAAAAATTTCAGTTGATGAAAGGTTCCCGGAATCTGTAACTGTGATAGTAATTTCTGAAGTTGCCTGCACACCTTCAGCAGGAATTATAGTCACATCATAATTCGTCCCATTATGTACAAAACTAATATTAGCATCGGGTATAAATGTTTTGTTATTTGATGTAGCCTTAACTTCCAGGTTTTGATAGGTATCTTCGGTATCTGTGATGTCAACCGTGAATTTGTAGGGTTCTGAAGGACAGTTCGAAATATTTGCTATTTCAGAAATTTGAGGAGGTGTATTCAATTCTAGGGTCTTTACTCCTGAATATTGAAAACAAGATTGATCCCCGGCAAGTCCACCATATTCTACAATGTAGCCCATTGTATTGCCTTTTCCTTCATCATTCCATTTTCCATCATTCTGAAAATAAATTTGAAGGGAATGTTCATCGCTACTATGGTTGTTAGGCTCGGAACCGTACCAGTTAGTATATTGACCATTCACGGCAGTAGCAACCTCCGAAAACTGAATGCCAGCTTCGGGGCCAGTAATCCAGTACCATTTGCCTTCAGCCTCTGTTTGATTTGCGTAAAGTGAACTTCCTAAAGCTGAATTAATTTGTGTATAACTATCAGAGCCTCCCAGCCAGCCATCATCGGATAGTTTGGTCGTAATGAATTCATTTTCTGAAGCTGAGGTAACAGTGGCAAGATATCCCTGCAAACCATTTAAGGTTTTTGTTGCGGCATCTGCCCTGGCCTGTTCCCAGGTGAAAGCACCACTTACATATTCGTAATAATGATCATTATCGGAGTTAGAAACTCCTCCTCCAATGTTAAAAACTATTTCCCTTTCGAGAACGTTGCTACTGGTAGTACGAAACTGCACATTTTGAAAAATATCCTGAAGTTCCTGGGAGGTCATAGCTCCCGAAAGGGTAAGCACCCCGGTTGAAGCACTATAGCTGCTGGTCACGCCAGAAGGTAAAGTAAAGCCAGTGTTTAACCTCAACTCATCACCCGATTGGAAATTTTCATTAATAGAGACGGTTGCACCATTGACATTGTCAGACAAAAGAATCAATAAATTACTATCAATTACTGTATAATTTCCAGGTGAAGAAACTACAGTACTACC
>NZ_JAPJDA010000040.1:5000-8148 GCF_026241755.1 Salinimicrobium profundisediminis | reverse complement strand
GTGTTTAGCTCCAGCGACTAGCCTCTCTTAGGGTCTAAGCGAGTCCAGAAAAAGGTCAAAGTACGCCTGCTGTCTGGTTCGTCTTATCCCTTGTACTTGTCGGGGCAGAGGCAGGCGCTTGTGCTTTTCTATATAGGAGGATATTATGCATTATCCTGAACCAATATCAAAGCTAATAGATAGTTTTATGAAATTACCGGGAATTGGGCCAAAAACAGCAGCTCGTCTTGCCTTTTACGTATTGAATATGAAGGAAGACGTCGTACTCGATTTTGCTAAAGCGCTTGTTAATGCAAAACGGAACTTGAGCTACTGTTCTGTTTGCGGCCATATTACAGACCAGGATCCATGTTATATTTGTGAGGATCAGCGTCGGGACCGAACATTGATTTGTGTTGTTCAAGATCCTAAAGATGTCATTGCTATGGAAAAGATGAAAGAATTTAATGGTCTCTACCATGTACTCCATGGAGCGATTTCTCCAATGGATGGAATTGGGCCAGAGGATATAAATATCCCTGATTTACTAAAAAGGCTTCAGGATGATACTGTCCAAGAGGTTATACTGGCTACAAACCCAAATATTGAAGGAGAAGCAACAGCCATGTATATCTCCAGACTTTTAAAACCATCGGGCATTAAGGCAACACGAATTGCTCACGGCTTGCCAGTCGGCGGCGATTTGGAATATGCCGACGAAGTAACGCTGTCAAAAGCGCTTGAAGGAAGAAGAGAAGTTTAAATCTGGAGGAATGAACATGTTTTTTCGTAAAAAGGGCTGGCTTCGGAAGGAATATGATGAAAAGCTGCTGCTTCAAATAGAAGAATTAAAGTCCAATTGGAAAAATCAAAGTACCCTTGTTGAGAAAAGCTTTGATATCACCGAAGAAGCAATTAGTGATGCTAAGCTGGCAGAAGCTAAATATTTTTTTCTATTTAAAGAAGCAAAAAAAAGAAACGTAACAGTTAGATATTAAATCTGTAATTGACCACTGCTCTCAGGTCTATTTGTATAAATTAAACATAAATTTAATAGTACAAGTTGTATGAGAGGAGAGATTAGAATTATGGATCCGATTATTGTTATCTCGGTCCTGGGAGGACTGGTTTTATTAGTTCTCTTAATGGGAGCTCCAATGAAGCCTGTCCGATTTATTGGACAAAGCTTTGTTAAACTATTAATAGGAGCACTCTTTTTATTTTTTCTAAATGCTTTTGGAAATCAGTTTGGCATTCATGTACCCATTAACCTGGTTACCTCTGCAATATCTGGATTTTTAGGTATTCCAGGTCTATTTTCTTTAGTAGCGATCCAAACTTGGGTGCTTTAATATTGAAGAGCTGAAGAGTTTTAGTCCTCTTCGGCTTTTTTTATGTAAAGATAGTATTATATTTCATCTATATAGCGTCAAAAAGGTGACTTTAACTTTCCTGTATTTATATAGGAATTTATTCAGCTATCTCAAACTTCACCATGTAAAATAATAAGTATTTAACTTTAATATGTTTGATTTTAAAAAAAAGATAAAAATAGTGTTGACTTTGCCTATACACGCTGATATTATATTAAGAGTCGTCACAACGACGCATACTCGGCTTTGAAAAGACATTAAAAAAAGATGTTGACAAAACGGGTTGATAAATGATATATTAATAAAGTCGCCTCCGAGCGGCGGAGTTAATAAAATTGCTCTTTGAAAACTGAACGAACAATAAAACGTCAACGTTTAAAAAGATTCTTCGGAATCAACAATGTACATTATGTACACAAGAGCTAATCAACTCTTTCTTGGAGAGTTTGATCCTGGCTCAGGACGAACGCTGGCGGCGTGCCTAATACATGCAAGTCGAGCGGACAGATGGGAGCTTGCTCCCTGAAGTCAGCGGCGGACGGGTGAGTAACACGTGGGCAACCTGCCTGTAAGACTGGGATAACTTCGGGAAACCGGAGCTAATACCGGATAATGCTTTTGGACTCATGTCCTTAAGCTGAAAGATGGTTTCGGCTATCACTTACAGATGGGCCCGCGGCGCATTAGCTAGTTGGTGAGGTAACGGCTCACCAAGGCAACGATGCGTAGCCGACCTGAGAGGGTGATCGGCCACACTGGGACTGAGACACGGCCCAGACTCCTACGGGAGGCAGCAGTAGGGAATCTTCCGCAATGGACGAAAGTCTGACGGAGCAACGCCGCGTGAGTGATGAAGGTTTTCGGATCGTAAAACTCTGTTGTTAGGGAAGAACAAGTATCGGAGTAACTGCCGGTACCTTGACGGTACCTAACCAGAAAGCCACGGCTAACTACGTGCCAGCAGCCGCGGTAATACGTAGGTGGCAAGCGTTGTCCGGAATTATTGGGCGTAAAGCGCGCGCAGGCGGTCCTTTAAGTCTGATGTGAAAGCCCACGGCTCAACCGTGGAGGGTCATTGGAAACTGGGGGACTTGAGTGCAGAAGAGGAGAGTGGAATTCCACGTGTAGCGGTGAAATGCGTAGAGATGTGGAGGAACACCAGTGGCGAAGGCGACTCTCTGGTCTGTAACTGACGCTGAGGCGCGAAAGCGTGGGGAGCGAACAGGATTAGATACCCTGGTAGTCCACGCCGTAAACGATGAGTGCTAAGTGTTAGAGGGTTTCCGCCCTTTAGTGCTGCAGCAAACGCATTAAGCACTCCGCCTGGGGAGTACGGCCGCAAGGCTGAAACTCAAAGGAATTGACGGGGGCCCGCACAAGCGGTGGAGCATGTGGTTTAATTCGAAGCAACGCGAAGAACCTTACCAGGTCTTGACATCCTCTGACACTCCTAGAGATAGGACGTTCCCCTTCGGGGGACAGAGTGACAGGTGGTGCATGGTTGTCGTCAGCTCGTGTCGTGAGATGTTGGGTTAAGTCCCGCAACGAGCGCAACCCTTGATCTTAGTTGCCAGCATTCAGTTGGGCACTCTAAGGTGACTGCCGGTGACAAACCGGAGGAAGGTGGGGATGACGTCAAATCATCATGCCCCTTATGACCTGGGCTACACACGTGCTACAATGGATGGTACAAAGGGCTGCAAGACCGCGAGGTTTAGCCAATCCCATAAAACCATTCTCAGTTCGGATTGCAGGCTGCAACTCGCCTGCATGAAGCCGGAATCGCTAGTAATCGC
>NZ_JAPJDA010000003.1 GCF_026241755.1 Salinimicrobium profundisediminis | reverse complement strand
TACTGCATAAAAGTGACAACTCACAATTAAAACTATTCTAGCTAATGCCTCGGGGCTTGCCCCGAGGATTATTTACTCAGAATGTTTACTGAAGATCAATACTAGTATCGGTAAACAGCGTTTACTTTAGAATCCTTATTCGGCATAAATTCTCTTTCGATAAGATATGCTTTTCCGTTTTGCTGAAGTACTTTTACAGCGGCAAGGTTCATCAACGAAACACTGCCGTTTCTTTTCTCCTCATGAACATCTACCGAAGCCATTTTTTCATTGTAATCTCCCCAAATGTCTTCGCGGTTCTGCAGGAACAACGTATCGACCTTTCCTTCAAAAATAGCCGGAATGATCTCTGAAACCTGGGTTGATGTTCGGGAAGGGTTCAAGTCATTGAACTGCTTCATTTTGTCTTCTCTATCTTTCCTGAAGTGTGGCTCAAGAGTTTCCAGTGCCGCTGCATGCAGACTAAAAATACTGTTGTGATCGGCTTCAGGGTTTCCGGGTACAGGTTTTGGATACAGATTTTTATATCGACTGGCTTCCTGGTAAATTGGGAAATAAGAATCCTGGCAGGCAACTATAAGCGGAACGCTCTCGTTGTGCAGAATTTCGTAAATCCCCTTGTCTACTGCCCTAAAGAAGCGTAAAATCTCATTTTTGCGATCCCTGCTTGCGGCTTCATAACCATGTTGGGTAGAAGTGCCCTGTGGGTTTGCGCCCACACTATTTCGTTGGGTTTTGTGCTTGCTATTCTTCTCTTCATAATCATACCCAACCCTGTCTTCGAGTTGATTGGGCGTAAGATCATCAATCTTAACCTCTCCTATAGAATATTGAGTGGCCTCATACAGTTTTACCTCATCCAACTGTAAGTGGAGCAAATAAAACCTTCCATCTCCATTAAACATTGGCACCAGCGGCTTTAAATAAAAATGGTCGGCTACATAAGTGTAAGCCTCAAAATAGATGGGTAAGGTGTACTGTTTTGAAAATCCGTCGGCCAGGAACAGGGCGAGTCCGTCGCTTTGATGTCGCCAAAAATCACTGTCGTCCATCAGGTCGTTCACCGGCTTCCCCATCTTTTCTATCTTATCCTGTGGGTACCCCATTGCTTTAAGTTCCTCAACGGCCTTTTTCCATTGACTTTTTAAATTGATCTTGTCCTTTTCTTCGAGAACGTCTTTTCCGGCCCTTACTGTAGGGATAAAAATTGAGACGCAAGGATTGCTGTCAAATTTTGCTAAGTCCTCAAATTGTTCTTTTGTCAAAATTGGCATGATCTGTCGGTTTTTACGGAAAAACACCTTTAGAATCCGGTTTTTTCCTTGATTTATAATTGCGTACTTAAGATACTAAGATGCCAAAAAAGCCGTAGGGCTGCCGGTCATAATTTTTCCTTAATTAGCCTGGGGTTTGCCGTTAATTTTCTGCTAAGAAATTACCACCACACCACAAAAAGCCTTTGGTAGCTGCCGTTAGGTGTCTTCATCCAGAGTAGAGGAGAAAATTTATCGGTGAGAAGAGGAGAAATTTGTCTTTCAATATCTTCAAATGAGTACCAGGTGTGGTTATGCTCCGGAAGCACCGGCCAGAACTTCTTCTTCGGACTAAAAAAGGCATTTTTTCCATAGTCTTCAAAAGTGAATTCTGAAGCTCTTATCCAGAAACCGGCAATGCAATCTGGATTGATTTCTTTTAAAGCTGAAGGCTTCAATTTCTTCGGAAGAAAAACGGAAGCCTTAAAACACATTTTTTGAACCACCTGCTGCAGATCTATCTCATAAGCCTGAAGCATATTTTTTGTAGCTTCCTTAAACAGCAACGGGAATTGCCTTTTTTGAAGCCTTTCCAGCTTTCGGTTAAGGCTGTCGCGCTTATTAGGGCCTATTAAATGGTCTTTTTCTGAAAAACCAGTGTCGGGATCGTAGATATAGAACTTAAAGATTAGTTCTACGTGAAAAATTTCTTCTGAAGTAGTTTCCTTCAGCAAAAAATCTATTTCTCCAAGCGTTTCTTTCTCCTGAATGATCTGCTGATTTTGAAGTACAACATCTTCCGAAGTAAAATGAGCAACATAACAGGCAAAAAAGTGCTCCATCCGCTTTCCCAGTACTGTTGCCGTGGGTGCAGGGACAGCAGGAAGATTTTTGCCCGCAGTAAAACCGGTGGTGCGGTAGAGCGGGTAGTCAAAAATGGCATTTTCAGTAAAGATTTCAGAAGTACTTAAAAATCCTTCAAATTGTTGGGCTGTAGTGAATTCCATTTAATCTTTATCATCGTCTTTACTCAGCAGGAAACCAAAGGGTTTTAGAGGAGAAATACTACTAAACACCACATTAATGATAGCGAGTATGGGTATAGATAACACCATACCCGGGATGCCCCACACCATACTGCCAATGATTACTGCCAGTATAACAAAGAAAGGGTGAAGATCTACCTGGTCGCCTACCACATAAGGCTCCAAAATGTAACTTTCTACAAATTGTGCCACTGCAAATGTGATCATAATCCCAATAAGAACGCCTGTTTCTCCAGATACAAGATACCCAAAGATCAGGGCCAACCCAAACCCTACAATGTTACCAATGTAAGGAAGAAGGCTAAGCACAGCCGCCAGGATACTAATTAGAATAAAATTATTAACGCCCGAAATTCCGAGGCCTACGGCGTATAAAACTGCTAAAAATCCGATGAGAATAAGTTTCCCCACGAGATATTTTCGGGTGACTTTGGCCGAATTTTCAATAATATCTTTTACCTCATGCCTTCGGGAGTCGGGGAAGAGTAGTAACAAAAAACGCTTAAACCGGTGCCTGTAGTTTAGCAGAAAGAAGATATATATAAAGGTGATAAGATAGTCACCAAAAAAACTGATGGTATTATTGAGAAAAGAAGCAGCTTTTTTACCTGCATTGGAGGTTTCGCTCATATAAGGAACGGGGCTGCCTTTTTCAGAACTTTCAATATCCTGCTGCTCCAGCGGGGTGTGCTCCAGTAAAAAAGCCTTCACCTGTTCGATTTTTGGGGCCATTGTTTCCTTGATCTTTGGCCAGTCGTCTACCACCGTTTTCACCTGCATTGATATAATGGCGAAAAAACCTACGGAAGCCAGGAAAATAATGAAAGTGCTTACCAGGGAAGAGGACATCCGATTCATAAATGATTTTTCCATCTTCCTACACAGCGGTATCATGAGAAGAGAAAGAATCACGGCTGTGGTCAACGGAATGAGAAAACCACTTGCATCTGCAAGCCCCTGAAACAGGAAGTATAAAGCGAGTATGGTTAATGTTCCATAAAGAAGTATTTGTTTCCCCTTAGAGTTGCGTAATTGTTCCATAAAAGTGAAGGTACAAAATCAGCAGCCCAATCTATTCTAAGTAAAAGTTAAAGACTTTTGGAACAAAGCTTTTGTTCATGGGGCTCATGCGGAGTTTTTGCTTTAAATTCGTACAAACAAAAATTGTGAAGCAACAGCGTTACTACTACCTAATTAAAATACAGTATTTGGGGTACAGGCTGCATGGGTGGCAAAGACAGCCGGGTTTAAAAACTGTGGAAGGCCTCGTTAAAAAGACCCTCAAATTTGTTTTGGGGGAGCTCCACTTCAAAATCCTGGGCTCTAGCCGAACCGATGCCATGGTCTCTGCACATGAGTCGGCTTTTGAATTATTCATAGACCACGAACCTTTAGAGAATATGGCCGATTTCCTGGTGCTTTTCAATCAAAATCTGCCTCCGGATATTCGGGCATTAAGTATTAAAGAAGTTGATGCCGCTTTCAATATCATCCAACACCCAAAGAAAAAGGAATACCTGTACCTGTTTTCCTTCGGAAGAAAGAGCCATCCTTTTGCAGCACCTTTTATGGCCACTTTTCCTGAAAATCTCGATGTTGACCTCATGATGCAGGGAGCCCGTCTTTTTGAAGGGAAACATTCGTTTCATAATTACTGCACCAAACCCACCCCGCATACTGTAGTAGAACGTGAGATTGATACCTGCGAAATTTTGCTGAACACAAAGATCACCGCCAATTTCTTTCCCGATAAATCTTACCTGCTAAAAGTTACCGGAACGGGATTTTTGCGCAACCAGATAAGGTTAATAATGGGAGCCATGGTACAATTGGGAAGAGGGGAATTTTCGATTACCGACATAGAAAGAAGCCTGACACCTGAAGTAAAAATGCCCATGAACTACATCGCCCCCGGCAGCGGACTCATCTTAAACAAAGTGGATTTTGAATGAAGTTGCGGGTTGCGGGTTGCGGGTTGCGAAATTGGGTTGCAGGTTGCGAGTTGTAAAATTTGGGTTACGAGTTGCGGGTTACGCGGTATAATTCTTCTAATTTCGCACTTCTAACTTCGTACTTTTAAGTTCAGTTTTCTTTATTCAATATTGTCAATGCTACCCGAATAGTTCCGTAGTCCATTTCTTCTTTAAAATGTTCGAAGTAGGGTTTTAGGGCATCAGGATCATCAAGCTCTTTTTGTGCCTTGCGAACTGCTTCAAGATCTGCTTCTGAAATATATTTTTTGAGATCTACATCCTCACCGCTTTCATAAAGTTTAGAAAGGTGGGAAAAAATGGTGGTGGCAGCCAGGTTTCTTGCCTGCGCCATTTCTTCAATACTCATTCCTTCCTGGTACAACCTGAGTGTTTCTTTGTAAGTATTGCCTTTTTTGCGGGTTTTCTTCTCCCGTTTTTCTTTGCTGTGGGCAATGATCTCCTTGATGAACCGGTACCCGTAATTCTGCATTTTTTGGCGACCTACCCCACTTATCTGCATAAAATCTTCATCGGTCATTGGGCGTTCTTTCTCCATTTCCTTTAGGGTGGCATCATTGAATATGAGGTATGCCGGGATGTCTTCTTCCCTGGATAGCTCGAGCCTCAGCTTTCTTAACCTCTCAAAAAGGGTATTTTCTGAAGTCTTTTCGGCAACAACGGGTTGTTTCTTGAGTTCGGCCTGGGTGACATCGGCCAGGGAAACTTTTTCCTGCTCAAAAAGCACATTTTTGGCAAGGCTTGTGAGCCTGATCTTGTTCTGATCGTGAAATGCAATCTCCAGGTAACCCTGATTGATCAATTGGATAATATATTGCTGCCAGTCTCGCCAGGACACATCGCTGGCGATGCCATAAGTTGAGAGGCCCTGATAACCTTTTTCGAGCACCTGTGCGTTTTGGGCTCCCCGCAGCACATCTATGACCATAGAAATTGGCTCCTGTTCTTTCAGCCGGTAAACTGTAGAAAGGGCTTTTTGGGCAAGTATGGTACCGTCAAAGAATTCGGGCGGATTCTTACACACGTCGCAGTTGCCACAATCTTCAGAAATAATTTCTCCAAAGTAGCTTAACAAAATCCTTCGGCGGCAACTAAGAGCTTCAGAATATTGTTTCATGCGTTCCAGTTTCGCCAACTGGATCTCGGCATTCCCCGATCCTTCAGCAAACTTCTGTAGCTGCACCACATCGGCATAACTGTGGAAGAGCAGGGTAGAAGAAGGTAATCCGTCACGCCCGGCACGACCAATCTCCTGATAGTAACCTTCAAGGTTCTTTGGCATATTATAATGTATCACCCAGCGCACGTTAGACTTGTCTATACCCATCCCAAAAGCGATGGTAGCGCAAATGATGTCATTGCTGTCATTGATGAAATCTTCCTGAATCTGTATCCTCTCATTATGTGATAATCCTGCGTGGTAAGCTTCGGCCTTGTAACCTTTTTCTTGGAGTTTGGTTGCGAGTTCTTCAGTATTTTTCCGGCTTAAGCAGTAAATGATACCACTTTCAGATTTTCTACCTTTCAAAAATGCCAGAATCTGCTCAAATTTTTTGGTGCCGGGACGCACTTCCAGGCTCAGGTTTTTTCTGTCAAAAGAAGAGAGGTGATGCGTGGCGTGCGGGATATTGAGTTGATCGCAAATATCCTGGCGCGTGGCTTTATCGGCTGTGGCAGTGAGAGCGATCACAGGAGTTTCTGGATGGCGGTTTTTAAGATATCCCAACTGAGTATATGCCGGCCTGAAATCGTGCCCCCAACTGGAGATACAATGGGCTTCATCAATAGCAATAAGGCTGATATTGCCCGCAGAAAAAACAGCGTCTACATATTGAAGACTTTCGGGTGCTACATAAAGAAGTTTGATCTCATTTTTCTCAATCTTCCGGAAGATCTCCTGCTGCTCCTGTTCTTTCTGACTGCTATTGAGGAATGCTGCTGAAATTCCATTAGCGGTAAGCCCATCTACCTGATCTTTCATAAGGGCGATAAGCGGAGAGATCACAATAGTAATACCCGGAAGCAAAATGGCAGGAAGCTGAAAACAAATAGATTTTCCGCCACCTGTGGGCATGATCACCAGGTTATCACGACCTTCAAAAACAGCCTTGATGATTTCCCGTTGCTGTGGCCTGAAACTGTCATAACCAAAATATTCCTTTAATGTGCCTATTAATTTTGCCTCTTCAACCATGATGCAAATAAAATGAAAGCAAGCCAATGCCCAATGACTTGAACTTGTTAAATACAACATTTTTTCAAAGCCTACAGGTACGCGGAAATTCTTACATTTAAAAAAATATTCTTCTATGGTTAAAAGAACCCGCTACCTTTCTAAAAGGCCAAAATCGAACCAGGCACTTCACCAGGCCCCCGGGACCGTTACTTATGTGGGGCGTAAAGAGCAGGTGGAGACGTTACTCGAAGTAATAGATTACAATGCCGACAATTATGAAAGGTTTACTTCAAAAAACCCCGAAGATGCTTTTCAATTTGAGGAAGAAGACCGTACTACCTGGATCAATATCGACGGACTAAGCAATACAAAAGAGATTGAAAAGATTGGTAAGTATTACGACTTGCATCCTTTGATCATTGAAGATATTGTGAATACCAACCAGCGCCCTAAAATAGATGAATACAAAGATTACTTCTTCATAGTAGCAAAAATGCTATACTTTCGGGAAGATGGGCGGCTGGAAAACGAACATATAAGCATGGTTCTGGGAAAGAATTATGTGCTCACTTTCCAGGAAGCCGGGGGAGATGTATTTAATGGGGTGCGGGAGAGACTTTCTCAGGCGAAAGGCCGTATAAGGAGCAGGGGTGCAGACTATCTTGTTTTTGCCCTTTTAGACGCTATTGTAGACCACTATTTTATAGTTGTAGACGATATGAGCGATAAAATAGAAGCCATGGAAGAACGGGTTTTTGATGCACAACCTAAAGATGACACCATACTTGAGATCCAGGAATTAAAACGCACCATGTTAAGGATAAGGCGTGCCGTAAACCCTTTGCGGGAGGTGGTAAGCCGTATTGAAAAAGTAGATCATGACCTTATACAGGAGCAAACCCTCAATTACATACGCGATCTATATGATCACATGCTGCAGGTCTCAGAAAATATTGAGATCTATCGGGAAATGACCTGGGGCCTCATGGATATGTATATGACCACCATAAGCAATAAAATGAACGAAGTCATGAAAGTGCTTACCATTATGGCTTCTATCTTTATTCCCCTTACTTTTCTTGCCGGGATCTATGGGATGAACTTCGAATACATGCCCGAACTCGGATACAAATACAGTTATCCTGTTTTATTGATTGCGATGTTCTTTTTAATAATAGGGATGCTCTTTTATTTTAGACGAAAGCGGTGGCTTTAAGATTTTAAAATTTACTGCCAAAACTTATCGCTCCAGTCATCGGGATCGGGGGTGATGATTTCTTCCTCTTTATTTGCTATTTTCTGAAGCTTTTCTTCAGAAACGGTTTCCTGCAACTCCCTGAACAGCTCCCGCTCTTCAAACCTGATGTGCCGGTTCAGTTCTTTTTCTATGGAATGGAACATCTCTTCACTGGCTTCCTCTTTAAACAAAAATTCCAGCCGGGAGTGCTCATTAATAGCTCTTGTGCCCATAGAATGACCATCTCCTAAAAGAGGAAATATTTCCGATTCTTCAAACCTAAAGTGCGGCCTTAGTTGAGAAGTAAAGAAAAAGTCAGTATACTTTTTTATCCGGTCTAATTCGATCTTTCTCTTTAATCCTTCTCTAATCTTCCAGCACAACAACAATCCGTGGTGATGGTCTCTGCTAAGCGGTTTTAAAGCATCGTGCCTCTTAATTGGTGTTGGTTTGTCCATGATCTTTAGAATTAGGATGCAAAGCTAACCTTATGATACCCGGAAGAGTATGACCAAAGTCATATTCTTTTAGATGATGTTAATGAAAGATGACATTTTATCTTTTTTTTAATAACTAAATTCCTGTTTATCCTGTAAACCTTTATAATTTAGGAGGAAGCAGTAATTCTTTTTTAAATAAACCCTGATTTTATGAAAATTGGTTTTCACGCTTCCCACGAACAATTTACACCCCGACACTTACTCAAGCTCGTACAAAAAGCTGAAGATGCAGGCTTTAAAGCAGTATTGTCTTCAGATCATTTTCATCCGTGGAGTGATACCCAGGGCGAAAGCGGCTTTGCCTGGAGCTGGCTGGGAGCAGCTATGCAATCTACCAGTCTTGAATTCGGAATTGTAAATGCTCCCGGCCAAAGATACCATCCCGCTATTATTGCCCAGGCCGTGGCAACCCTCGATCAAATGTTTCCGGGTAGGTTCTTCCTGTGTTCAGGGAGCGGGCAGTTGCTCAATGAGAATATTACTGGTGAAAAATGGCCTGCAAAAAGAGACAGGAACCAAAGGCTTCGCGAATCGGTAGAGGTAATGCAGCGCCTGTGGCAGGAGGATGATTACCTCAATCACAAAGGCATGTTCACCGTTGAACGGGCTAAACTATTTACAAAACCTACTCAAATTCCCACAGTTTTTGGTGCCGCCATAACCGAGAAAACTGCCGCCTGGCTTTCTTCGTGGGCAGACGGTATGATTACAATCTCTAAACCTAAAGAGGAACTTAAAAAAATGATAGCAGCTTTTAGAGGCACAGGAGGTGAAAATAAACCTATGGCTTTAAAGGTGCAAATCTCCTATGCCGCCACCCGTGAGGAAGCACTTGATGGTGCCTGGCAACAATGGAAGAACAATATTTACCCCAGCAAGGTCATTGCGGATATAGACAGCCCCGAAAAATTTGATGCCATGGGGCAGAATACGAGGAAAGAAGATGTGGAGAAACATGTGATTGTAGGGAATGATGCAGATACTTTTATCGAGAAGATCAGGGAGTATGAAGCACTGGAGTTCGAAAAGATCGTGATTCACAACGTCAATACCCAACAGGAAGATTATATCGACTTTTTCAAGAAAGAAGTACTCCCTAATTTTCAACAGCAATAGTCTTAACTATGAATAAATTCTGGTATAAAAATGCGGTGATCTATTCTCTGGATGTTGAAACATTTAAAGATTCTAATGGAGATGGGACCGGAGATTTTGAAGGCTTAAAGAATTCCCTTCCTTATCTGTCAAGTCTTGGGGTGACCTGCCTTTGGCTCCTGCCAATTTTTGATACGCCAAACCGCGACAATGGTTATGATGTCAAAGATTACTACAAGATAGATCCGCGCCTGGGTGACCTCGGTCATTTTGCTCAGTTGATTGATGCCGCTGAAGAAGTTGGCATTAGGGTATTGATAGATCTGGCTGTAAACCACACTTCAAGTGAGCATTTCTGGTTTCAGGAATCCCGTAAAAGTAAAAGTTCAAAATACCGGGACTACTACATTTGGGTAGATGAAAAGCCCGAAGATCCTGCGCCCAATATGATGGCCGAAGAGGGTGAAAAGAGCACGAGCTGGAAGTACGACCGCACTGCAAAAGCTTATTATTTCCATTCCTTCTATCCGCATCAGCCAGACCTCAATATTGCTAATCCGCAGGTACAAAAAGAGATTTTCAGGATCATGCACTTCTGGTTAAAAATGGGAGTTTCGGGCTTCAGGATTGACGCTGCACCTCACATGTTCAAGGAAAAGGGCAGGATGGATTTTGAAGGAGATCCGCACGAGATCTTCCGTAACTTCAGGGAATTTGTAGAAACCCAGAAACCTGATGCCATTTTACTGGCTGAAGTTGACCTTGATCCAAACCAGTACAATAAATATCTGGGGAACGAAGACCAGATGCATATGCTCTTCAATTTTTATGTCAACAACTTCACGTACCTGGCTTTTGCCCGGGAAGAGGCAACACCGCTTGCCAGGGCCTTACAACGCATGCCGAAGGAAATTACAGAAAAAGAGCAGCTGGCCACTTTTCTTCGGAATCATGATGAACTCAATCTTGACAAGCTAAGCAGGAACGAAAGAGAAGAAGTATTTAAAGCTTTTGCGCCCCAGGAGAACATGCGGATCTTTGGCCGCGGAATTAGAAGGAGATTAGCTCCAATATTGGATAACAATCGTCAAAAAATGGAGCTGGCGCACAGCCTTCTCTTCACATTACCCGGCACTCCGGTATTGCGATATGGCGAAGAGATAGGAATGGGAGAGGACCTTTCTATGGAAGGCCGCTCAAGCGTTCGCACTGTAATGCAGTGGGCCAACGAGCAAAACGGCGGGTTCTCTAATGCACCTACAGAAAACCTTATTAGAAATGTCATTTCTGGAGGGGAATTCGGGTACGAAAAAGTTAATGTTAGTGATCAATTAAGAGATCCCGATTCCTTTCTTACCTGGATCTCTAAAGCTATAGATTATCGGAAGGAATTTCCTGAATTTGGTTGGGGTCGCAGTCATATTATTGATACCGGAGATCCTCACGTGCTGGGATATTATTCAAAGTCTGATAAAGGAATGGGGATAGCATTTCATAATTTTTCAGGAAAAGAAATAACAATAAAACTTGAGGTAGACGAAGAAGAATTTAAAAATGTTGTTGATGTCTTCGGAAATATTAGATATGAAAAATTTGATCCAAAAAATCAGAAGGTGAAGTTAACACCTTACGGGTACAGATGGATGCACAAGAAACATAACTACTTATGAAATACAACGATTATTTGTGGTGGCATAAAGGAGTAATTTATCAGGTATATCCGCGATCTTATAAAGATAGCGACCAGGATGGGGTAGGAGACCTGCGCGGAATCATAGAGAAGCTCGATTACCTGAAAGAGCTTGGAGTTGATGGGGTATGGGTTTCTCCTATTTATCCTTCTCCCATGGCCGATTTTGGTTATGATGTAAGCGATTACACCGGGATTCACCCGCTCTTCGGAAATATGGGAGATTTTGATGATCTTTTAAAGGAAGTCCATGAACGGGAAATGAAACTTATCCTTGACCTGGTTCCCAATCATTCCTCCAATGAACATCCATGGTTCAGGGAATCCAGAAGTTCAAAAGATAACCCGAAACGGGACTGGTATATCTGGAAAGACCCCGCTCCCGACGGTGGCCCTCCCAATAACTGGCTGAGTGTTTTTGGCGGCCCGGGCTGGGAATATGATGAAGCTACGGGGCAATACTACTACCACGCCTTTCTAAAGGAACAGCCCGATCTTAACTGGCGCAATCCTGAAGTACAAAAAGCCATGCTAGACGTGATGAGATTTTGGTTGGAAAAAGGTGTAGATGGTTTTAGAGTAGATGTGATGTGGCATATGGTAAAAGATGATCAGTTTAGAGATGATCCTCCTAACCCCGATTATAATGATAAGATGAACTCCTACAGCAGGAAAATTCCGGCTTTTTCAACAGATCAGGACGAGGTTCATGACATTGTACATAAGATGCGCAGGGTATTAGATGATTATGATGAAAGATTGCTAATTGGAGAAATTTACCTGCCCATTAGTAAGCTGGTTCGTTACTATGGCGAAGATAATCGCGGGGCACATTTGCCTTTCAATTTTCAGCTTTTGCAGTTGCCGTGGGATGCTGCAAAAATTGAAGCTGCGATAAGTGAATACGAAGGTGCGCTGCCCGAACATGGTTGGCCCAACTGGGTGTTGGGAAATCATGACAATTCCCGAATTGCAAGCCGGGTAGGGAAGGAGCAGGCGAGGGTTGCAGCCATGCTTTTATTGAGCCTTCGGGGAACGCCTACCATTTACTACGGAGATGAATTGGGAATGGAAGATGTTGAAATTCCGAAGGAAAAGATACAGGACCCGCAGGCACTTAATGAACCCGGAGTGGGACGCAGCCGTGATCCGGAACGCACGCCTATGCAGTGGGATGATTCTAAAAATGCAGGCTTTACAACAGGAGAGCCATGGCTTCCGCTTATGGAAAATTACCGGGAGCTAAATGTAGAAAAACAATGGAGCAAAGAGGGTTCTATGCTGCAGCTTCACAGGAAACTTCTTGAGCTGAGGGCAAAGGAACCGGCACTACACATCGGGAAATATAATCCGGTGCCTTCAAATGGAAATCTTTTGGCGTACCTCAGGGAATACGAACAGGAAAAATTTCTCATTGTGCTGAACCTTGGAGCTTCCGAAGAAATATTTGAGCCTGAGTTTCAATGCCAGGGCACAGTAAAGATTGCCACGCATACAGAACTTGAAGGAGAAAAATTGAAACAAAAAATAACCATAGCCGCAAACCAGGGGCTTTTAATAAAATTAGATTAAGATGATAACACTGGGAAAAAAGACGTGGGTTATTGCCGAAGGTTATATCCCCGAATATGGTACAGGTAAGGAACCGGAATTCACAAGCCATGAAACAGCCTGTATCTTAAATACTTCTAATGAAAATGCAGAGGTTGAGCTCACTATCTTCTTTGCTGATAAAGATCCTATAGGGCCTTATAAAGTGACTGTAGAAGCTCAGCGCACCAAACATTTACGGTTTAATGATCTCAAAGAACCTGAACCCGTACCCCTGGGGACAGATTATGCTTGTGTGATCGAATCTTCAATTCCTGTTGTGGTACAGCACACCAGGCTCGATTCAAGACAGGCCGAAAATGCTCTTTTGACGACAATTGCATATTCAGAATAAATGGAAATCTTTAAGAACTGGAGTGGAAGTATGGTTTTTAGCCCGGGAGAAATTATTACTCCCGAGAGTGAAGAACAGGTTTGCAAACTGGTCAAAAAAACAACTTCGGAAGGGAAAAAAGTGAGAGTTGTAGGTGCCGGCCACTCTTCATCACCCCTGGTGCAGACAGAAGATTACCTGCTTTCGCTGAAGCACTTTAGAGGCGTTGAAGACCCCGATATGAAAACCCACCGGGCCACTGTACCGGGGGGTATGACGGTAAAGGAAGCCGGCAAAGACCTTTTTAGATACGGGCTGGCCATGCACAATACCGGGGATGTAGATGTGCAAACCCTTGCCGGGGCTATAGGCACTGGCACTCACGGCACAGGGAAAGAACTTCCCAACCTTTCGGCAATGCTTTACGGTGTGAGAATGGTTAATGGCGAGGGAGAGATTGTGGAAGTAAATCGCGATACCGATGCCGGGACCATGCGGGCACTGCAGGTTTCAATGGGGTCCTGCGGAATATTCCTTAAAATGAGACTTCAGCTGGAGCCCGCTTACCAGCTTTACAGGAAAGAATATTGTGTCTCTTTTAAAGATTGCATGAACAATTTTGAGGAGCTCAAAAAAAACAGGAATTTCGACTTTTACTGGTACCCCAGAACAGATCTCTGTAAAATCAGGATCATGAATACCGAAAAAGAAAAGATGCCGGAAATCTCCTATGGCAGCCTGGAGCTGGAGAGAGAAGGGCCCAGCCATGAGATCCTGCCACGGGCGCGCCACCTGAAATTCGATGAAATGGAATATGTACTTCCGCAGGAAAAAGCGATGGAGTGTTTTATTGAAGTGAGAAAGCAGGTAAAAGAAAAATGGAGACGTACTGTCGCCTGGAGGCTCCTTATTCGCACCATAAAAAAGGATGACGCACTTATAAGCCCCATGAGTGAGAGGGAATCTGTTACTATTTCGCTTCATCACAATGCCGGCCTCAGGTTTTGGGAATATTTTCAGGCTATAGAACCCATTTTTCTGAAGTACGGCGGGCGCCCACACTGGGGCAAGAAGCACACTTTAAAGGCAGAGCAGCTTAAGGAGCTTTATCCTCACTGGAATCGATTTCAGGAAACCAGGAAAAAATTTGATCCTGAAAGCACCTTTTTGACACCTTATATGAATAAACTCTTTAACTTTGAATAATGAGGAAAATCGGGAAACTTAACTGGGCTTTTTCCGGCGGAAGAATTCCGTTTGATTCTACGGGAGAAGAACCTGTGTTCAATAGCCATGATAAAATTTCGGTACTTAATACTTCCGAAGAAGAAGCAAATATTGAGATCTTTATATTTTACGGCAATCAGGCGCCTGTGGGCACTTATGAAGTAAAAATAAAGCCGCAACGCCTTCGAAAGATCAGGATCAACGACCTAATAGACCCCGAAGCAGTGGCGCTGGAGAGAAATTATGGCTGCTATGTTCGTTCAAACATCCCTGTGGTAGTGCAATTCAGCAGAATAGACACCGGCCAAAACGCAAATGCGATCATGGGAACTATGGCTTTCCCGGCCGACAAAAAATGACAGCATGCTAGGATTTTTACTGGCTTTTGGAACTGCTATTTCTGAAGCTTTAAAGGATATTACCAGTAAGCACAACCTTCATCACATTGATGAATACACGGCGGCTTTTTCTATGCACCTGGTACAAAGCCTTCTTTTGATCCCGGTGGTTTTTTACTTCGGGTTTGAATCTATTTCCACACGCTATTTGTGGGCGCTACTTGGCTGTTCTTTGCTGCAGCTAATGGTGATTTTACTGTATTTTAAAGCTATCAAGAGGTCCGAAATTTCGGTGACGCTTCCGCTTATTACTTTAACGCCGCTGTTCATGCTCATCACTTCTCCCATAATGGTGGGCGAATTTCCTAATGCATTGGGATTGATAGGGATTCTTCTCATTGTGGTGGGGACTTATATTTCCAATTTGAGTGAGGATCCAAAAAAGGTATTTGCGCCCTTCGTTTCCCTGCTGAAGAATCAGGGAGCAAGATATATGTTTGGCGTAGCTTTCATCTGGAGTATTACGGCCAACTTGGATAAAATAGGAGTGGAGGAGACTTCGCCTGTTTTCTGGGCGTTCACGAAAGATTTTACGATCCTGATGTACCTGGTTCCCATTTTGTTGTGGAAGTCAAAGAAGCCCTGGCTACAAATCAGGAACCGCAAAGGTCCGCTGTTTATGGTCGGTTTTTTCAGGACCACCAGTGTGCTGGCCCACATGTTTGCACTTCAGCTTATCCTGGTGTCCTACGTGGTTACGATTAAAAGGTCGAGCGCCGTTTTTATTATTCTCTATGCCTTTTTCTTTCTGAATGAAAAGAAGAACTTCAGGAACAGGATAATAGGGATTAGCATTATTCTTACCGGACTTTTCATTATTGCCATTTCCTAAATAATCCCGAAGATTCTCACAAAAAGTTTTACTTTTAAACAAACCTTATTATGAGAATTTCAACCATCAAATTTCTGGCAGCTGGTCTTGTTGCTAGCCTCGCCTCCTGCAACCAGGGGAAAAACCAATCCCAAAATGACTTTACTCCCGACGATCCAAAAGCTGAAACTATGAATACAATCTTTGTGGGTTCATACACTAAAAAAGAGGGCCATGTAGACGGTAAGGCCAAAGGTATTTATACGCTTTACCAAAACAGCCAGACAGGCGAACTCAACGAGGGTGAAACCGTTGCTGAAGTGATAAATCCTTCATTTGTAAAGGCTTCAAAAGATGGAAAACTGCTATTTGCAGTGAGCGAATTAGGCCCCGGAGATGCTGAATCGGGTTTTATTTATTCCTACAAGATCAATGAAAACGACTCTTTAGAAGAACTCTCCAAACTTTCTACGGAAAGCTTTGCACCGGCTCATGTGACGACTGATGAATCTGGTAAATATGTTTTTGTAGCGAATTATTCTGGGGGTGTAGTAATGCTGTTCAAAGTGGATGAAAATGGCATTCTGAAGAAACAACAGAGAATAGATCTTGAAAATCCGGAAGGATCTCATGCTCATTCGGTCACTGTTTCGGCTGATAATAAGCACGCATACGTTGCCGATTTGGGCAATAATAAAATCTGGATCTATGATTTTGATGAAAACGAAGGCAAATTAGTCCCGGGAGAGCAGGCTTTTGTAGCCCTGGATGAAGGTGCGGGCCCCAGGCATTTTACACTTTCCAAAAATGGCAGTTTTGCTTATTCAATTAATGAACTCAACAGCAGTGTAAGCGCTTTTAAGGTGCTGGAAAATGGCGGACTTGAACTTATTCAGAATATTTCTTCCCTTCCCGAAGATTTTTCAGAAAACAATTCGGGTGCTGATATTCATTTGCATCCTTCAGGGAAATTCCTTTACGCTTCTAATCGCGGGCACAACAGCATTGTTTCTTATGAGGTAGATGCTGCTTCAGGAGCACTGAGCAATCCAAATTTCACCTCTACACTCGGTAAAACCCCCCGAAATTTTGCCATTTCCCCTGATGGAGCCTTTTTATATGCCGCCAATCAGGATTCAGGAGATATTTCAGTATTTAAAATTGAAGAGGATGGATCTTTAGAACAAAAAGGAGAGCCTGTAGCTTCAAAAACCCCGGTTTCATTAGAATTTTTGATCCGCTAAAGGCTTTTATTCCTTAAATATTTAATCTTTTTAATCCCCTGTCAAAAATGGCATTTTTGACAGGGAATTTTTTTATACTTCTTCAATAATAAAGAATCCGTCGTTGCCCTGAGATTGATACAGGGGCATAAAGATGTAGGCGTCCCACTCGCTCTTTATCTCGCCGCCATTACTTGTGGCGAGCAATTGTCCTTTCTTAATCTTCTGAAAATTCTTGAATCCGGGTTCCATTTTAAAGCTGTCGCCTTTTTTGATCTCGTGCCGGTAAACAATTTCAAAGGTTTTTTGTGAAGGAGCATTCTTTTCGGTGAATCGCTCTACACATTCGGGATAGCAGGAAACCTGTTCCACATCAAGTCCGTTAGCATGTTTTAGAGCCAGCCAGATCATTCCCTCGTGATTTTCTACGGAAGCTTCATTCGTGTGCTGCCCGGCTTCAAAGACAAAGCCTGTTAAGCCGGTGCGGCTCATATAATGATCTATAGCGCCATAAACGATATCGCTGAAGCCTTTCACGATGTAAGTGGGAAACTTTTGAGACCACTTAACATTGTCATGCACATCCTGTACCGATATGTAGGGCAGGCTGTCTGATGACGTAGTGTGACAGTCAAGGAAATAGCGTTTGGAGTACTGACTTTCGGGGTGGCCCTCCAAAACGTTGATGATCTCGTGCATTTCCCGCTGTTCCTGGGTTTCGGGATCCTGGTTTGTCACATTGTCTTCGGTCCAGGTGCGGTTAAGGTCTTCATCGATGTATCGCTGGTCTTTTTCAAGCGCTGCTTTATTACCCATAACGCCAACAATTGTTCCTTTAATTTGAGGTTTTGTTTTTTCAAGTTCAGAAAATACCTTTTTTAAAGCCTTTACTCCACTGGGTTCATTACCATGAACCCCGGCAGTTACAAACAGCAAAGGTCCTTCTTTATTACTGGTGTATTCTCCTATGATTCGGGTTTTCTCTTTCATTTTTTGCATTTTTATTACGCCATTGTTGCCAATACCTGATTGGATATCTGACCCTTATACATTTTTTTGTATTCTACTTTCTTTTCGATCGCATCTATGACCACATCAGAAAAATCGGGAAGACCAATTTCTTCAAAATGATCCATTCCTCCTGGACTAAGCACATTGATCTCGATGAGCTTATCTTTAACAATATCAAGGCCTACAAAGAATAATCCGTCCCTAATCAATTTAGGAGCAGTAATCTCAATAATGCGCTTCATTTCGTCTGTAAGCGGACTTTTATCACCTGTACCCCCCTGATTAAAGTTACTACGGAATTCTCCTTCTCCGGTGACCCTTTTGATGATTCCGTATTTTCCATCCTTTTCCATGACCCGGCCATTCAGAAGTAAAACTCTCACGTCACCTTCTTTTGCTGCGGGCAGGTATTCCTGTGCGATGATGTAGCCCTGGTTAGAGAGGTTTTCTATGATTTGATTCAGGTTCTTTTCGTTCTTATCGATCAAATACACATCTCTTCCTCCCGAGCCTTCTAAAGGTTTGAGCACCATTTTTTTCTTGTGGTTCTCAAAAAACTCCAATACATCTTCTTTTTTCCGGGTGATGATAGAGTAGGGTTTGATGCTTGCCGGAAGCTCCTCAAAATATAATTTATCAATAAAAGCATTAGACAGGGCATAGGCATCATTGAGTACCAGTACGCCTTCCTGTTGTACCATGCGGCCAAAAGCAACCCCGGCCTGCTCGGCCCATTGACGGGAAGAACCTTCTTCGGTAGGATTGTTCCTTATAAAAAGCACATCAAGATCTGTAGCTGTGATTCTCTCTTTTTTGGCTTTATCGCTTTGCAACAGTTCAAGGTATTCTTTAGGAGTTTTTGCTTCAATCTTTTTGGGCAGGTAAGTAGATTCTATACAAAGTTCTTTGTCCTGTTCGAAGAAAAAATCTCCCACGCCCATGGCATAAACATCATGTTTACGTTTTCGGGCTTCCTGCATAAGGTACACTGTGGTACCACAGGTCTCAGTCTCAACACTATTGATTACAAAACATATTTTCATTAATGATTTCTTTTAGGGGATCGCTCCCGGTTAAATTGATAAATTTTTAAAATATTCTATTCCATTGTTGCAAGTTCGCGGTTGGAAATTCCGGTGCCATAATGCTTCTTATATTCAATTTTTCTCTCGATGGACTCAATGATGACATCCGAGAAATTTTCAACCTCAATTTTGTACTCCCATTAAGTAAACGTCATGATTCCTTTTCCAGGCTTCATGCATCATGTAAACCGTGGTGCCGGCACCTTCAGATTCCACACTATTTACTACAAAACATATTTTCATGCGTTGATCAATTGTGAAAGAGGAATCCCCTTTCTAATTTGCTGAAGTTTCTCTTTAGTCTCTTCTGAATGTAAATAACGTGGAGTAAGCTTTTGAGGAGACAGCACTCTTCTATCCTGCAATTCTTTGATTATCTGCATGTGCTCAAGCGAAAATTTTCCTGTAAGAAGAGGGCTTAATTCGCCACCTTCTTCAAGATGTTTCTTGAGTTGTACCAGCCCCTTGAGGTAGGAAATATCTTTTGTAAAGCCACCTCCCTGCATAATTCGTGAGGTGATATTAAATGCCCTTTGCGCTGTAAAATTATAATCGTTATAAAGCAGACGGAATATCTCCTGAAAATCGGCCCCGTGCATTCTTGCTGAAGCAGCCACAACCCGGCCAGCTAAAGTTCTCATCCTGTTAGCAGTTAACCCGCCTACGAGGTACTCAGATAACACTGCCAGGCCTTCCTGAAGCGTGTCATAGTCGGTAAGGCCAATTGAAAGTAGTCTTAGGGGCTGTTTATTTCCGTTGTAGTAAGTAAGCACATGTGTGCCTATTTCGTGCTGTATCAAAGCTTTAGTTTCATTTGCATTGAGCTTGTAATCACTTGGTAAATAAAGTTCTCCACGAGAGACCATAAGAATATTGACATCATCGCGTACATGTACTTTACTGGAAAAATTCTCATCCTGACCCCGGAAGTACTCAAACTCCTTGTGAGCAAGAACCTCAAAATCTTCAGCTTTAAGTATACTCTCAAAATCCTGTTGTTCCTGTTCGGGAACTTCTTTTAGAATTGTCTCGGCCTCCCTTTGAAGTTCTCTACTAATTTTTCCATAGAGCATCATACTGTTATAGAAAAAACTATCAAGACCTCTTTCGGTAAGCATGCTTATCTGGAGATCGAGTTCTTCTCGTTTTTCCCGAAAAATGTAAGAAAGTGCAGGGTCATCTACTTCCTCGATCTTTAAGTTATAAAGTTTTCTTTTGAGAACATCGGGGTCAAATGGTAAAAGCCTGTAGTGATAGTTAAGAACCTTTTCATAGTTACTTTTGAAAAAAGTCTCTTTTATAGTTCGAATATTGGCAGGGGAAACCAACCATAGAAATTGGTAGGAAGATTCAATTTCGGCCAACTCCCGGTCAATTTCCAATACCTTTTCCTGAAGGTTCTTTTGCCCCAGGGCTCTGTAACTCTTCACTCCGCTGGAAGTTTGAATCCTTATAAAGTCGTAAATCGTCTTATGTAGGGCAACCACAAAATTATCTTTGAAGCTTCTAAAGAAAACGGGGTATTCTTCTCCATCCTGGCTGCGGTAAACGGGTGGTACCTGAAGGCCAATGAGTAGACATCCGGCGTCTTTTAATTGTTCCAGGCTTAAAAGAGGTGGTTGTCCCGGGGGTTGACGTTCCAGGGAATCCTCTATTTCGGTATCAGTAAAATTTAAGGCGCTGTAGCCGGCATTCATCTCATCCAGTTCCTCCTTAAACACATTAATTGTAGTTGAGAGCTTTTGTGCAGGCCCCTTGATCTTAAATCCGCGGCTGCCTGACTCTCCTGCAAAAACTTCGAGCAGAAGAAATGATTTAAATTTTGAAGACATGGCTTCACTCAGGCTGAACATAAGCCGCTGGTAGCCTTCAAAATCTTTATCTCCAATAATTAGAAAAGAGGCTTCACTTAAAATAAGGCGTACAGTTGCCCGGTCTTTTTCTTCATCCTCCTTATCTTTAAGATCTCTGTAGATCACTAAATAAGGAAGTTCATCGCTCATATGCAGATAGCCACCTCCCGGCAGGTGCTTCTCTATTTCGCACTTTTCCTGAAGTTCCTCTATAAGTTTTTGAATGGAGTTTTCATCAAATGGTTGTGTTTCTTTAGATGTGCTTACTTCCATAATAGGTTTTGCTTTTTTTGGGAGGATGAAATTAGTTTTAGCTTGTGCTCCCAGTAAAAATGCCTTACAGGTAAATTTAACCGATTCGTAAGTTTTTGAAGAATAAACACCCCTGTATTAGCTGAAGTTTAGCAAAGATTTAGTAGTACTTTTAGATATTCTGAGAAGGAGCTACAGGGTTAAAACAGATACTTTCAAAAGAATAATGGGCGAAGTGCTGAAGAAATGAAAATACCTGCATGAATAAGATGCTGAAGCTCTTTTACTTAAATAAAAAGGAAGAATTAAATAATATTTTTGCTTGTGTTTTTTAAAAAGCTCATTATATTTGCACCACTTTAATGGTCGCGTAGCTCAGTTGGATAGAGCATCTGCCTTCTAAGCAGACGGTCAGAGGTTCGAATCCTCTCGCGATCACAACTTGAAACCCCTAGTTTTACTAGGGGTTTCGTTGTTTTAAGACTCTTCTGAAAAAAACCGAATTTATTTAAGATCGACAGCTATTGAAACACGGTAAGCAGGCTTTCTACTCAAAGAATAGACCTGAACCCGATCCCGGATTAATGACCTAACTTAGCAGCTCCAAATTAAAGTAGAGAGTGAGAGTTATTGACATCGACAAATGGAACAGGAGGGAACATTATGAATTCTTCTCAAAAATGGCCAATCCAATGTTTGGCATAGTAACAGAGGTTGAATGTACCGGGGCTTATAAATTTTCAGTAGATGCCGGTATTTCCTTCTTCGCCTATTATCTACATAAATCAATGATTGCGGTAAATTCAGTAACCGAGCTAAAATATCGGATAATCAATGAAGAGGTAGTAGCTTTTGATACTATACATGCAGGAACCACAATTGGCAGAGAAGATGGCACCTTTGGTTTTGCATTTATACCTTTCAGCGAAAGCTTTGAGATATTTAATGAAGACCTGCAAAAGGAAATAGCAGCTGTTAAATCTACAACAGGATTGAGGCTGAACAATGATGATATCACGAAAGACCTTATCCGTCATTCTACCTTTCCCTGGCATTCTTTCACAGGACTTTTGCATCCGAGTAACCATGACAAAAAAGAATCTGTGCCTAAAATCACTTTCGGAAAATTTGCTGTTCGTGATAACAAAAAATATCTTCCTGTATCAATAGAGGCTCATCATGGGCTTGTTGATGGGCTGCATTTGGGAAAGTATCTGGAAAATTTTCAGGAACAACTTAATAAAAAAGCATAGGTGCCTATTGCCCAAAAAGGACCGATAGGAGCTGGTCACCAGACCACCATAGAAAAAATCAAATCTGAAACCTCCAGGGGAATTAAGACGAACAAAATTATCGAAGTGGCTACCGGCGCTAAAAAAAATTTAAAAATTAAGCCTCCATCGGCCAGTCCCTGTACTGTTCCTCTTAGTGTTTAATAATTTCCTTCAGTAAAAATTCCAGTGCCAAAAATGGTACTTTGCTGCGTAATTCTTTTTGATCGCTAACCGAATGGCGGCTCTGGCGTCTTCTTTCTTGGTCTAGTCGAGCTGGAGGTTTTTCTTCCCAAACCTTAAACCAGCCTAACGCAGAAATCCGGTTGAAACGAAAGGCAGGGCACGATAAAGCGCAGAATGCCAGTATTCCCAGTCATGGCCGCCATCTCTTACCCTTAGTTCGGAAGGGATCTCAGCCTTCTGCATCGCGCGGTAATAATCGAGGTTGATTGAAAGTAAGAAGTCATCGTCCCCACAATCTATAAACCACCTGATATCCTTTAGTTCTTTCTGTGTTTCTGCATCAGCATTGGAGACAAATTCTACCGCATGGTTTTCGAGGACGGTCCTGTTCAATTCTTTGCCTTTTTCATCTGCATCCTGGATTCCGCCGCCGGGTTCGATTCCTAGCCAGGCGCTCATGGCATAGACCGAGGAGAACATATCCGGGTGTTTCTGTGCGTAAACGACAGATCCACCGCCGCCCATGGAGAGTCCGGCAATCGCGCGGTGCTTTTTATCGGGAATTGTTCTGTAGGTCTTTTCTATATGTGGGATCAACTCCTTAAAGAAGTAATCTTCATAGGCCCACCCATTCATGTTGAAATAACCATACCAGTCTGTTCCTGCATCTGGCATTACTATGATCATTTCTACCGCTTCTTCAGCATTGATGAGCCGGTTGGCTACGTCCTTTACATGTCCTCGTTCTACCCAGTCTGTGTTGCTGCCGTACAAGCCGTGCAGGAGGTAGAGGACAGGATATTTTCTTTCTGTATCTGTGCTATAGCTTTTGGGAAGGTAGATCGAATAACTTCTTTCGGTATTGAGGATCTTGCTGCTCATGGTCTTAAATTCCGACACGCCCTGCGGCGGATTATAATTTTGAGAGTAGCCGACAAAAGTGCTGCCGATCAACAGGAATAATGTAAAAATTCTTTTCATGAGTTTAGGTATAGTGGTATTATATGACGTTTTTTCAATCTTATGTAATTGTTTAATTTTAAGCCTCCATCGGCCAGTCCCTGTAATGCCTCTCTGCCTGCTCAATTACTTCCCTCAGTAAATTATCGAGTTCAGAAAATTGCACTTTGCCACGTAATTCTTTTTTTACTGCTAACCGAATGGCGGCGCGGGCGTCTTCTTTTTGGATCCAGTTGAGCTGGAATATTCTGAGAAAATTTAGGTGGCATCCTCTTCCAGAGATTGCATTTTTTGAAGGTAGCGGGAGAGCATCTTACTGGATTCCTGTTGGACCTTAAGTTTCATCGATTTGGTCCATCCTAACAAAAAACCTTTAAAACCAAGAGCCTGCCGGGACCAATGCCAAAGGTCAAAATGATCTGTATGTTGCAGGATCTTCCCGTTCTGAATGTAAAATGTTCCAATCCCTTTATTTGTCACCTTGCGTTTTTGCGGCCCGAAATAATAGCTGGCGCTCCATTTGGCACTTGCGTAATGATCATTGGTCTGTATATCGCTAAAGCTTACCTTTAGATCACCCCTGCTTTTTTCCAGAAGCATATACCACATGGCTCTCACCCGGTCTCCCTTTATATGTCCAAAAGCAGGATCATAAAAGACTATGTATTTATGGTAACAGGCGTTCATAGCTTTTGGATCCCCGTTTTGGAAGGCCTGGTAAAAATCCATAATAAGCTTTTCATTTGGATGCTGCATAGCCTAAAGATACTTTAAAAGTGCTGAATATAAGATGTACATAATTTTGAACTTGAGATTGCCTCATAGTAGTTTGTTATATTACGCCCTTTTTGTGAATATGGCCTCATTTAAGGGATGGGGAATTTTTAATTTCTGTCTTCTACACGTCAGTTCGAGTGATTTTCACCGGGCATGAGCGAGGGGGAAATAGTATCGAGAACAGAGGCCTACCCATATTCCCTTGTTCTCGATACAAAATTGAACTTGCTATCGCCGTTCAATTTCACTCGAACTGACGGGTATTCAAGTGATTTTTTCTCGAACGCAAGTGAGAGGAAAAATTGTATCGAGAACAGGGGCAATGAATTAAATATGTAAATTTCTCTAATGAAACTTAGCTATGTTTACATCCTGCTTTGTGCAGATGACATCTATTACACCGGCGTCACCTCAAACCTTGATAAGCGTTTAACAAAACATCTCTCTGCAAAATATCCCGAAAGTTACACGGCGAAACGTCTTCCGGTTGACCTGATGTTCTATACTGAGTTCACAGATATTAATTTTGCAATTGCCACAGAAAAACAAATCAAGAACTGGTCGAGAGCAAAAAAGGAAGCTATAATCGCAGGTGAATTCGAAGCCTTACCTAATCTGGCGAAAAAGAAGTTTAAGAAGTTCGCCGTCAGTTCGAGTGATTTTTTCTTGCTGAAAAGCCATCCTGAAACAGGAGAAATTCCGTGGTAGTTTAAAGGTAGGTAACACACAGAAGTTTCCGGCGCAATTTGAAGTAATCAGTAATCGCACTACAACCCTCAGTAATACGGATACTATTCAGTAGCAAATCATTTTCAACTTTGTATTCAGAAATAAAACATAATCTTATGAATACAGAAAATCAAAAAGTATGGCTCATTACAGGAACATCTAAAGGAATAGGTCTTGATCTAACAAAACTAGTACTCTCATTAGGGCATACAGTAATAGCAGCCAGTAGAAACATCAATGCTCTTGAAAAAGAAATTAACCAAAATAAGGAAAACCTGTATCCGGTACAATTAGATATCACTTCCGATAAAGAGGTGAAAATGACAATTGACAGACTTGTTAAAAAACTGGGTAAAATTGACGTTGTGGTGAACAATGCCGGTTACAGCCTTGTGGGAAGTATGGAAGAAATGACCGATGAAGAATTTAGGGCTACCATGGATGTCAATCTCTTTGGAGCGGTGAATATCATTCGAAATGTGATGCCATATCTCCGCAAACAAAAAAGTGGTCATATTATTAATATTTCATCTAATGCCGGTTATGTTGGTTTTGAAAAAGCCGCAAGTTATAATGCGGCCAAGTTTGGAATGATCGGTATTTCAGAAGCTTTGGCGCAGGAAGTAAATAACTTTGGTATTAAAGTGACGGTGGTAGCACCAGGGCAATTTAGAACCCAATTTATGGATTCCATCAATTATGTGAAAAATAGAATAGACGTATATGGAGTAGATGAAGCAGAAAAAATGTGGAGCAAGCATAGCGGCCAACAACCGGGAGATCCGGAAAAACTGGTGAAGATTTTGGTGAAAATTTCAGAGATGCCCAAACCACCGCTTCATTTACTGTTAGGACCAGATACTTACAAACTGGTGACACAAAAGAGAAAAGAAGAAGATGCCGAATTTGAAACCTGGAAATCACTTACCTTATCGACAGATTTTGATTAAATTGTTATTGGCTTTTCAATTTCCTAATCAATAAATTTGACAGCGATGAAACCCTATACCATTCGCTCTATCCATGAGCTTCACCAACTTTTGGAATTGCCAAAGCCAAAGCATCCGTTGATTAGCTTAATCGATTTTTCGAAGATTAAATGCTACGATGATAAAAAACTGGAAGCCGTGACTTATGGCTTTTATTGCATTGCCATCAAAAAGAATTTTAAAGGTAAAATGCGGTATGGGCAACAACATTTTGATTTTGATGAAGGCATTATGACCTTTTATGCCCCCAACCAGGTAATCATCACCGAAATTAGGGATGACTGGGAACTGGAAGGCTATTGGCTAACAATACATCCAGATTTTTTACAGGGATTTTCGTTGAGCAGGGAAATTCAAGAATATGGTTTTTTCTCCTACAATCTTAACGAAGCTTTACATTTATCTATAGAAGAAGAAAACACCATCAACCAATTGTTACTTGATATTTCTAAAGAAAGTCAATTTTCTATCGACACATTTTCGCACTCCATCATCATCAAACAAATTGAATTGCTGCTTACTTATTCCAATAGATTTTATAAACGTCAATTCCTTACCCGTAAGCAGGCAAATAGCTCCTTACTTTCAAATTTCGAAACACTTTTAAATTCCTATTTTGAAGAATCAGAAGGAATTCCCAGTGTGGGGTATTTTGCCGAAAGAATGAATATATCCAGGAATTATCTAAGCGATATGCTTCGCAGTACCACCGGTCAAAGTGCTCAACAACACATCCAACAAAAATTAATAGAAAAGGCCAAAATCTTACTCAGCACTTCTAACCTGAATGTTTCGGAAATTGCCTTTAAGTTAGGTTTTGAATACCCACAATCCTTTCATAAACTTTTTAAAAGTAAGACAGATTTATCTCCTTTAGAGTATAGAGCGAGTATTGGGTGAGAAACGCAATTACACTCTTTATTAATCTCACAAAAGATGAATCGGAAGGGACTTCAACCGGCCGATTTAATATTGATTTTGATGAAAAAATGCAGGAAGAATATATTGAATTGCAACCAGTTTAAAGCAGTTAAAGGCAGCAAAAAATATTGTAATGTGACTTGTGAAACTCACCATTCTTATTTAAGGACGGAACTTGTAAAACAAAATATTAATAAATTTTAATGTAATTGATCTTAAAAGTTTAACCCTGCTAATCCGATAGGACAATTTTTGGTGAAATTAATCATTTTATAGGGTAAATTTTAAGGTGGCTAACACCTGCGATGGCCGTAACCTATAACTACTTTCTACGTAATAATACTGATTATTATAAGCATTAATAAATTCATCGATATTCAAAACATTTCGCCAACTAATATTCAAATCCATTTTAGATTTTGGAAAAGTAAACTGATAGTCCAGGTTCACGAAATAATTATCACCCTTTTCAGATAATGAATTGTCGTAATATTCGCCACTGACACTTATATATTGATTATCCTTAGGATAAAAATATAGATCGAGCATATGTTGCTGGTTTTCTATTTGTTGGAAATTGTTAGCCTCAAAACCCGAAGTGTACGTTGAAAAATTACCTGAATAACTCGCAATTAGCCAACTCAAAATTTCGGCTTCCACACTTCCTCGTAGGTTAAAACTTTGCGTATTCACCTCGGCCAGCGTGTTATTTAAAAGCTGTTGCCGCTTTGATAAATTATATGAAGCATTCAACTTAAGTGTTGTTTTTAGTTTCCTAAAGTATTTACTTCCGCCGGCTCTAAAGCTATGATTATCGAAACTATTATTGCGAGCCACAGCTTCTAAAATTGTCGTTCCGTTTTCCCCAATATTAGAACTGTACAACAAGTTATTTTCAGAATACGCATACGAGTAAGAGGCATTTAAAAACAATTGCTTTAACGGATTCCGATAGTTAAGGCCTCCGCTATAATTTTGCTGTATTTCTTCGGAAATTGGGGCGTTGTACCGATTTAAATTTCGATAGCCATAGAGTAAAAAACCATAATATAATTGCTGAAGTTCTCCAAAATTATAACGCAATCCTGCTGAAGCATTTGCCTCCCAAAAGGCTGAGATTTTCTTTTTTACAAAAAAATTAGGTTCAAAAACCAAACGATCCAGATTTCTGCTATCCTCAAAATTATCATCTTCAAGGTGAAAACTTTTAAATTCAAGCGGTGTACTCAAACGCAAATTCCAGGTTTCATCCTTACTTTTAAATCTGAAAGAGTTTTTCAAATACACCGAAGTTTGTACAAATTCGTTTCTGTTTTTAAAATCGGCTTCTAAAACCTCTTCTCCTTCTATCAAGATATCGGTATCTAATTGCTGATTCTGGATCGAAAATCCAAATTTTGGCGACATGGTAAATTTGCCGAGTGCTTTGGTGAATCCCGCCGAATTATCGGTATATATTTTTCTTGAAGAAACCAGTTGCTGAATTTTCCCGTATGGATCACCCTCATTAAAAATAGCTTCAAATTGTCCTGGCTGTACCAGTAGATCCTGATTATTTTCGGTAAATCCTGTATTTGAATTAAAAGTAATTAGCTGTTTTCCTAAAGTCCGAAGCAGGCGTAGATCGTTTTTAATTCCGAAGAAAGGATTTTCCAGCTGCTGCTTTATTTGTGTATCGGTACGATCGATCAAACCGCGATTGGCATTCCAGGACCCATTAAATTCTAATTGATTTTTCAGGTAATTTTTATTGGCATTGTTCTCTAAGGTGAGTAGTCCCTCTAACTTGCTTAAAAAAATATCATTATTGGTGTTTTCTACCACGTCAATCGTATCTGTAGGTGTAAAATATCGAGTTTGCGTAACTCCATCCTGCTGTTGGTAATCATTGAGATAAGAAATATTCAGCTTTAGATCGATATCTTCCTTAATACGATGTAAAATGTTTGCTGAACCTAGATGTACATTATTATCCAGCCAGCGTTCCGTAGAAAATGGAGGCGCTGAAACATTCTCGATCGAAAGCCAATCATTATTATCGATATCAAAGTTTTCCCCGGCATATTTGATCGAAAAATTGCGAATTTCGCCCGAGACGTCGCTCCCGGTATTATTACTTTGATAGGTAACGATCGCCTGTTGTTTTTTGGTGAAGATCATCGGCGTTACCTTTGTTTGCCACAGCAAAGGCGCTGCACCAATCCCGGCGGTGGCTGTTCCGCTAAAAGTAACATCTTTTTTAAGCTTGATATTTAGCGAAGCACGCTCGGAAAACACCAAACTATCCAACACTTTAACCGGCTGATGATTTTCCAGGATCTCGACTCTGGAAACCGCCTCGGCAGAAAGGTTATTATTCGCCACATTATAACGCCCTTCTAATAGATCTAAACCTTCAATATAATATTTCTGGATAGGCTCATCCTGGTAAAAGATCTGTCCGTTTGGCCGAATATCGATACCCGGTAATTTTCTCAAAACATCAGCGATTACCCGGTCATTTTTACCTTTATAGGCAGCTATTGAAAAACTAAGCGTATCGCCATGTTGCCGCAAAATTTCAGATTTCACGATCACCTCTTTTAAAGATTCTGAAGAAGGTGAAAGCTTAACTTCCAGTGTCTGGGCTTTATTCTGAATTGTTTTTTTAAAAGTGCCAAAACCCATGTGCGAGACCTTTAAAAATAAGGAATTACTCCCATTTTTGACGGCTATTTTGAATTTTCCATTCGCATCTGAAATACCATAAGCTAAGATTGAAGAAACAGAATCTTTACTGACCATTACCATTGCCCCACTAAGTTTTTCATCCTGATCGCCAAAAACCTGTCCCGAAATTTCAGTTTGAGAACAGCTTATAGAAGTGATGAATATTGATATCAGGAAAAAGAAAATCTTTCTAAAATGATCCAATCGCTTGATTGTTTTTGATTGATGATAATTTATTATGGCTGCAGCTCGATTGGATTATTGCGCTTTTTATATTTTTCGCTTAGTGCTTTCCTTGTTTTAGCTTCATCCTCTTTGTTTCTAAAACCGAATCTGACTCCTACATTTTTGTATGCGGCAAGTGGGTCACGGTTATGATCATCTCGAAATTGATCTAGTTCTTCTTGAGATAGAACTTTATAACTATTCAGATCCAATATTTTATCTACCGGATTTGCCAATTCCTCAAATCCCGTTAAGCTAAAATGATAATGATTTTCCAGGTCTGAAATCTCTAAAATTAGTCCCGACAAACCGCTGAATTTATAGGGCCCGTCTGAAAATGGTAATTGTGGCGCAAACCATGCGACGTAGTTTCTACCGGCAAAAGAGCCTGTAGCCCTTTGAACGCTAAACCCTAAAATGTCTTTATTCTCTGGCTGAATTTTCCAATCGATCGTATTTAGGTCCTGTATATATTTATATCTCCATTTATCTACCGTTATAATTTCAGCTAAAATAAGTTCATTATCCTGAAAATTTTTAAAGATCTTGTAGTGAAATTCCGTTTCTGGAGCTTGGTTTAAAATTTCAAAGGATTCGGAACTACTTATATTCGAAGCTTCTATATATGCTTCTAAAGAATCTTTTACTGCCTTACCCAGGCTGGAATATCGCGAGTGGCCTTTTCCTAAATAAAGCACAACGGTTTCAGATTTTATAGAACTTTGATCAGTGGAATCTTCCTGATATTCTAAATTGTAAGTAGCTTTATAAGAATAGGATTTTTGCGCCTGTAAATTTCCTAAATTAAGGAAAAACAAAGCGATCAAAAGTTTTCTCATTTCTGTAATTTCTATAGGTTTATTCTTTTGTCAATTCTGCTCGATATTTTCTTAGATAATTTAAGATCAAAATTATGAAGTTATTAACAATATATAATATTTTATCCTAATAACTATACAGAAGCACAAAAGACTATTCAACAGTTTTTAAACGATGTGGTGCAGGTTTTATTAAAGCTTGTAGAGATAGAAATTATCAGTTGCTTTGGCTTTCAATATCAGGGAAAATATAAAGCACAATTTACTTGTAGCCATTTAATGTAAAGAAGTATTCACCGAATCATTCAACAAACAGAGTGAATTCATTTGATATTAAAAAAACACTGAAAATCAATAGATTGAAAGTGTGTTATATCTGCTTTTTATGTTCGTCGGGAATGGCATTCCTATAAGTATCGGGGGACCCTGCGGTGATTCCATAAAAAAACCCGCACTTTCGTGCAGGTTTTTTTAACTAAGTCGGGGTGGCAGGATTCGAACCTGCGGCCTCCTGCTCCCAAAGCAGGCGCGATAACCGGGCTACGCTACACCCCGAAAAATTCAATTTTCAATTAAGAATCTTGAATTCTTACAGCGGAGAGTGTGAGATTCGAACTCACGCGACAATTGCTCGTCGACAGTTTAGCAAACTGCTCCATTAACCACTCTGGCAACTCTCCTAATTTTGTATATGAACTTGCAAATATTTTGCGGTTGCAAATGTATGTTTTCAGATACTTGTGTGCAAACCTTTTTTTACTTTTTTACTCGCTTTAAAAAGGAAATTTCTTAATTGATTTTCTGCCAGCCTGTTGTGATCCCATAAAAATTCACCCTCCTCAACTTTTTTTCAAATCTTTCCACCATCTTACTTACACAGGGGGCTGTCACAGTTAAAATATTATAAAAGCCTCCTTAAGCGATTTTTAATATCCTATTTTTAGGAAGAATTAAATTAATCACCATAGTTTTTGTAATTAATTCGCTTTTATGTCTATTCTCCCCGAAAATCTTGAGCGTTATCAAAAGTTTTTAAGCTTCATGTTGAAGTATTGGAACAGCGATCTTTTAAATGAGACTGCTTCAAACGCAATGGAAGAAGAAACGGCCCGCACTTTTAAAGATTATGAGCAATCTCCCGAAGAGCTGGTCGAGGATCTTAAACAAATGGGACCAACCTACGTTAAGTTTGGGCAGTTGCTCTCTACACGTCCCGATCTTTTGCCCGACAGGTATTTAGAAGCTCTTGCTTCCCTCCAGGATGATCTTCCCACTATTCCTTTTGAAGAGGTTAGGGAAATTGTAGAAGGGGAGCTGGGTAACAAGATTTCAAAAGCCTTTAATTTTTTCGAGGAAGAGCCGCTGGCAAGCGCTTCCATAGGTCAGGTGCATAGGGCTGAACTCAGGTCGGGGAAAACCGTCGCTGTGAAAGTCCAGAGGCCCGGGATCAGGAAAAAGTTCATGGAAGACCTCAATACGCTCGAAGAAATGGCAGGTTTGGCTGTAAAGCATACCGAGGTGGGCAAAAAATACGGTTTTAGTGATGTCCTGGGAGAATTGAGACGTATCATGCTGCATGAACTCGATTATTTGAGAGAAGCAAACAACCTGGTTACCCTCGGCATAAATCTCAAAGAGTACAGAAGGTTAATAGTACCTCAGCCTATTCCCGATTATACCACCTCTCGTGTTCTCACAATGGAGTACGTGAAAGGGAAGAAGATCACCAGCATTTCTCCCCTTAAAAAAACTGAAAACGATTATACGGCCCTGGTCGACGAATTTATTGAAGCTTACCTAAAGCAAATAGTGTCAGACGGCTTTGTACATGCAGATCCTCACCCCGGCAATGTGCATCTTTTGGAAAATGAAAAGATCGCCCTAATAGATCTGGGCATGGTGGCGCAGTTCAGTAAGAAGATGAAAGATTACCTGCTTCGGCTGCTCCTGGGCCTCAGTAAGAATGACGGGGAAGAGATTGCCGATAATCTTCTTAACATGAGTGAAATTACCGAGCATGCCACACAAAAAGAATTCAGGAGGCACATAAGCATCATGGTGCAGGAAAGTAGTCATAGCACTGCACAGGATATGCAAACCGGGAAATTGTTGATCCAAATGAACCGAAGCGCTGCCATGAATGGCATTCATCTTCCGGTAGAGGTCAATATCCTCGGAAAGATCCTCCTCAACATGGATCAGATTATCGCATTTTTGGCACCCGAGTATGACCTCAGAGAGGCAGTAAGGCGTTATATGAATAAGCTGCTTCAGGATAAAATGCTCAACGAGCTTAAGCCTGAAGAAATCTTTTCGGTCTTGCTCGATTCTAAAAAGCTGGTAGAAAATCTGCCCGATCGGTTTGATAAAATTACTGATAACCTGGCCAAAAATGAATTCCGCATCAAGATCGATGCGATTGATGAAAAGCGACTGACCGATGGCTTCCAAAAAGTGGCAAATAGGATCACTCTGGGGCTTATTATTGCAGCAATGATTGTAGGCGCCGCAATGTTAATGCAGGTGCCGTCATCTTTTATGATCTTTGGGTATCCGGGATTTGCCATCCTGTTCTTCCTGCTGGCCGCAATTGTGGGAATCTATCTCAGCTATACCATTCTGTTCAAAGATGAGTGAGTGCTGCTAATAATTGCTTATAAAGCCTCAACCTCAGCCGTTTTACAATTTTATTAATGTTATTTCCGTAGATTAATGCTGAAATAAAAAATAACTAAAGTTCTCTGCCTGAAAAATTTCGGTTTAAGATATTTTCAACAGCAGCCGAAGGAAATATTACCTCTCAAAAATGCCGTTTTTGAAGGGCGATAGAGGGTTTCCGAAGTTTTCCAGGAAGCTAGTTTTTAATACAGTAAAACCCGCAGGTTTTGCTATTTTTGCCCCCCTGTAAAATACAGTCTTTAAGTTTTTTAACTTTGTAACAAACTCATTTTTTGATCAATCCGCCTTTATACCAATCCAGATTTGATACGCTTCAGTGTTGCGTGCTCATACCCACGTACAACAACCACAAAACCCTGCAAAGGGTAATTAATGACGTGCACACATACACCAATAATATCATCGTGATCAATGATGGCTCTACCGACGGTACTTCTCAAATCTTGGAGAATTTTACTTTTCTCAGGGTGGTTCATGTTCCGGTGAATAAAGGCAAGGGGAACGCCCTTAAAAAGGGTTTTAAAGAGGCTTCCCGGCTTGGCTATGAATACGCTATTTCCATGGATTCAGACGGGCAGCATTTCCCAAATGATCTTCATGTTTTTCTTGATGCCCTGGAAGAACACCTCCCTAAAAAACCGGAGCTGCTGGTTATTGGTTCCCGTAAGATGGATGATCCCTCGGTGCCCGATAAAAGCAGCATTGGTAACCGTTTTTCCAGCTTTTGGTATTGGGTTGAGACGGGTATAAAATTGACAGATACACAGTGCGGTTACAGGTTGTACCCTCTTAAAGCCGTCAATTCCCTAAGCCTTTACACTTCCCGTTTTGAACTGGAAATAGAAGTCATTGTAAAAGCTGCCTGGGATGGTGTGAAGGTGATCAATTTGCCGGTAAAAGTGCTTTATGATCCTAATGAGCGTGTGACTCACTTTAGGCCATGGCAGGACGTGGCACGAATAACCCTCCTGAATATTGGTTTCGTGTTTATGAAGATTTTTTATATTGCCCCGCGCAATTTTCTACGGAAGTTGAAATCAAAAAAAGTCCAGAGTTCTAAAGGAGCAGTTTCCAACAAGATGCCCCTGGAATAGCCGAAGTTTTTAGCTTTTTTGACACACCAGCACCACCTTTTCTTCGTTTTGCAGCGTGGTAAAGAACAAATAAGCATCTCCGCCTTCCTTTATTTTTAAGATCTTCCGAAGTTCTGCAACACTTTCAGGAAAATTACGGGTAGTGATATTCGCTTTTTTTAACTGAAGATCCTTTTTCAACTGTTTCTTCCTGAAAGGCAATATTTGTGTAATCTTAAATCGTCTTCCGGGGAAATCTACAGGTTCTTTAGAGGTGTAGAGTTGGGTGTTGGGATGAAGTTTTTCGAGCCTTAGCGCATTTCCCAGGGCCCCAAAAAGGCCACTTTTCATGATCGCTGCATTGGGCTCATAAAGATAAGCTTCGGGCATGCTGTAAACTTCAGGCAGGTCATTGTCAAAAGTACTGGTAAATACCTGTTTCTCTTTCTTCTGAAAATTCACAGTTTTGATCGTGATGCTTTCCGAAGTATTCTGCTTCAGGATCCAGAGCAGCTCTTTTACGTCATTTTCTACCGCTACAATATGAATTTCCTGGACATTTTGGAGTTCATTGAGCCCTGCCTGCAAATCGAGCAGGGGAGAGGTCTTAATGAGTATACTTCCGGCTCTTTCCTGAAGTAATTCGAGGTTTTCGGGCACGTTGGGTAAACAATCGGATAGAAAAAATACTCTTCCGCCAGCTTCATCCCGTCGGGAAGGATCAATGTAGAGCCAGTCGAATTTTTCCGAAGTATTTTTCAGGAAATCCAGAGAATCACGGGCTTCAGAAATGACATTTTTGGCACCTAATATTTCAAAGTTATGTGCAGCGATTTTCTGAAGTTCAAGATTCAGCTCAAAATGCCGCACTTTATCTATTTTTTCTGAAAAGTAATAACTGTCTATCCCAAAACCGCCGGTAAGATCGGCCAGACTCGTTCCTGCCACCAGGGAAGCTTTATGTTGTGCTGTAACTTCAGAAGATGTCTGCTCTAAATTGAGATTTGGAGGGTAAATGATGCCGCGGGTTTTGAACCACAGCGGTAATTTTTTCTCAGCTCTTTTCTTGCCCGAAAGTTGCACCAGCAGCTCCTGAGTGGAAATGCCTTCAAAAGGGCTGCCCCGAAATGCCATTTTTGACACCTCAGTCTTGTATTGCTCTTCAAGAAACTCCTGAACCTCGCTATTTAGAAGCGCCCGATTCAATTAAAGATCTCGCGTTAGCCGTTTTACGATCTTGTACTCGCTTAAAGATTCTTTGGCAATAACCTTAATAGCGGTGTAAAATGGTACTGCGACCACCATTCCCAGAATCCCGGAAGTAAGCCCCGCAATGAGGATCACCAAAAATATTTCAAGAGGATGGGAACGCACGCTGGCACCAAATATAAGCGGCTGATTGATAAAATTGTCTATTAACTGGCACACCATATAACCCGACATCACGTAAATGAGCTGTGGCAGGATGATGGTTTGAAAATCGGCTCCCAGGTTGCTTGAAATCACAAATAATGAAACTAAAATTCCGGCAATAATGGGCCCCAGGTAAGGTACTATATTTAAAAAAGCACAAATGAATGCTATGGCGATTGGGTTGTTGATCTCAAACAGTGAGAGCAGGATGCTGTATAAAATAAACAGCACGGTAATTTGCATGGTGAGCCCAACAAAATAGCGGGATAATAATACTTTGATCTTGTTAAAGACCCTTTGGAATTTGTCTTCATGCCCTCTGTTGGCAAACACCAAAATACTGTTGAGCATAAGCCGACTGTCTTTCAGGAAAAAGAAGGATATAAAAATGATGGAAAAGACAGCAATAATACCGGCTCCCAATATTCCGAAGAAACTATTGAGATAACGAGGAATGGTAGCCAGGTCAAAATTCCTTACAAATTCTGTTTGTTTAATACCTTCAATGATATTGATCTCTTCTACGCCAAAATAATTATTGATCTGGTTGTTGAGTTCGTTCAAATCACGGGTAAAGGCATCCATATCTATTTGCCCCAGGTTCTTACTTTGCTCTACCACAATAGGAATAAAGATGGTAATCAAGCCAATAAAACTCAGTAGCACCAAAAGTAGAACAATGACCACGGCGAGCTTGTTGGGCAGCTTGAGATGGTTTTTAAGGAACAGCACCACCGGCCGTCCTACAAGCGAGATGACACCCGCAATAGCGATATATACCAGTACCGATTGTATGAGGTACAGGAAATAAAGTAGAAAAGCCACTCCCAAAATAATGGCAATGGCACGAAGTATACCGTAGGAAAGCTCTTTTTCGTTCACGTGGTAAATATATTATTTCTCATGGAACTGGCTGCAGCCTTTTTGTGATTTCAAAAAGTGCAATGGCACCGGCATGGGTCACGTTCATGCTGCTGTTCTCGCCAAACATGTCAATATGCAAGATGGTATCGGCCAAATCAAGGATCTCTTTTCTAACTCCCAAACGTTCATTTCCCAGCACCAGTGCAATTTTATCTTCGGCTTCAAAATGGCATTTTTGGAGGGCAATACTTCTTGATGTTACTTCAATAGCCACAATTTTATATCCTGCTTCTTTTAATTGTTTGCAAGCTGCTTCAGAATCTTCCTGTTCCTCAAAATCTACATTTTTAACTGTGGCTCTTGCGGTTCTTTTCAACCTGTTGCTTTGAAGATCTACCGTGCTCTCGCAAATGAGAAGTTTCTCAATACCAAAAGCGTCGGCTAACCTGAAAAAGCTGCCAATGTTCGCCGGACTTGATATTCCGTCCAGCACAAGGATCACCGGAAATTGTTTTTTCTTAAAAGGAGTGGAGTGGTGGGTTGCCTGCATTAATATGAAAAAGCGAATTTAACAATATTGGCGCCCATTTGGAGTGCCTTTAGCCGCACTTCCTGCGGATCGTTATGTACTTGTTGATCTTCCCAGCCATCGCCCAGGTCGCTTTCAAAGGTGAAAATGCAAAGCAGCCGGTCGTTTTCAAAAATTCCGAAAGCCTGTGGGCGGAGTCCGTCGTGTTCATGGATCTTTGGCAAGCCGTTGGGGAAGTCGAATGCTGTAGAAAATATAGGATGAGAAGCCGGGAGTTCTTCCAGTTCTTTGTCGGGAAATACCTTTTTAAGTTCCCTGCGAACAAATTCATTCATGCCGTAGTTGTCGTCAATGTGCAAAAACCCTCCTCCCAGGAGATATTTCCGAAGGTTCTGCGCATCTTCGGGAGTAAAGTACACATTGCCATGCCCTGTCATGTGAATAAACGGATACTGAAAGATATCTGTACTTCCGGGTTCTACGGGCTGTGGCGCAGACTCAATGGAAGTATTGATGTTTTGATTGCAAAACTCAATGAGATTGGGAAGCGCTGTGGGATTTCCGTACCAGTCACCCCCGCCGCCGTATTTTAAAACTGCCACCTGTTGCGCTTGCAGCACATGGCCGGTGGTAAAAAGCATAAAAAATAGCAGCAGTTTCTTCATGTCTCTAAAGTAGCAAAAAAGAAGCTTATTCTTCTTCGTTGATCAAAGCAGCAGTGTGGCAGGCAACTACTGCGGCAGTTTCGGTTCTCAACCTGTTGTTGCCAAGGCTTACAGGCTGCCATCCGACTTTTAATGCGCTGCTGATCTCTTCTTCTGAAAAATCTCCTTCGGGCCCAATAAGAATCGTTGCTGAAATGCCATTTTTGAGACTTTTAGAGAGTAACTTCCTGGGTTGTGAGTCTTCGCAATGCGCTATGAACTTTGCGCCTGAATGTTCTTTTTCTAAAAACTCTTTAAAACTCATGGGTTCATGCAGCACAGGGAACCTGGTGTGTAAAGACTGTTTTAAGGCACTCTGTATCACTCTTTGATAGCGTTCATGTTTTACAACTTTTCGCTCACTGTGGTCACATATTACAGGAGTGATCTCCTGGATACCAATTTCTGTTGCCTTTTCTAAAAACCACTCGTACCTATCGTTCATCTTGGTAGGGGCAACGGCAAGGTGCAAATGATAGGCAGGCGGGGCTTCTTTTTCACTTTGTAAAATGCGGGCAGAACAATTGTTTGCTTCTGCGAGTGTAATTTCGGTTTCAAAGATCCAGCCTTTGCCATTGGTGAGGTGCAGGCGATCTCCTTCGCGCTTTCGCAGCACCTTTATAATATGCCGGCTCTCCTCTTTGGAAAAGCGAACTTCCTTATCATTTTCTGATACTTCGGGCTGAAAAAATAGCTGCATGGTTTACATTTTTATTCTTGCTTTAGCGGTAATCCCCATGTGGGCAAAATCTTCAGAAATAAATTTATAATGCCCCGCAATGGCGATCATCGCTGCATTGTCTGTGGTATATTCAAACTTCGGAATATAAGTTTTCCAGCCATATTTTGCCTGCGCCTCATGAAGGGTCTTTCTTATGCCGCTGTTTGCTGAAACTCCTCCGGCAATGGCGATTTCTTTTATTCCTGTCTGTTTTACGGCTTTCTTGAGCTTGTCCATTAAAATACCGATGATGGTATGCTGAATGGAAGCACAAATATCTTCAAGATTTTTCTCAATGAACTGTGGATCTTCTTTGAGTTGTTTCTGAATAAAATACAAGATAGATGTTTTTAAACCACTGAAGCTGAAGTTTAACCCATCAACTTTTGGTTTAGGGAAAGGGAAAGCTTTTGGGTTACCCATTTGTGCCTTTTTATCTACCAGTGGCCCGCCGGGATAGGGGAGGCCAAGGATCTTAGCGCTCTTGTCAAAGGCTTCACCCACTGCATCGTCTAAAGTTTCTCCAATCACTTCCATTTCAAAATAATCGCTCACTTTCACAATTTGAGTATGGCCTCCACTTATAGTCAAGGCCAGAAAAGGAAACTGTGGCTTTTGGAATTCTTCCTCATCGATAAAATGGGCAAGAATGTGCGCCTGCATATGGTTAACATCAAGAAGCGGAATGCCCAGCCCCAGTGATAAGGACTTTGCAAAGGAGGTGCCCACCAGGAGGGAGCCCATCAAACCGGGACCACGGGTAAAGGCAACAGCCGATAGGTCTTCTTTGGTAACACCGGCCCTCGAAAGGGCTTCGTGAATAACCGGAACAATGTTTTGCTGGTGGGCACGTGAAGCAAGTTCTGGCACCACGCCGCCGTATTTTTGATGAACTTCCTGGGTGGCTACAACATTGGAAAGGATTTTTCCGTTGTGTAATACGGCCGCAGCAGTGTCGTCACAGGAAGATTCAATGCCGAGTATATAAATATTTTGTGTTGTCATCCTTAGCATTTAGGCCCGAAAATTGTTAATATTGCTCGCAAAGTTATAACTAAAAATCCTATCAGAAAATTCTGGAAAATACTGGGTAAAACGCTGCTCTCGCTGCTGCTGCTTTTCATCATTTTGTTGATCGTATTTTCTATTCCCTCGGTACAAACTTTTGTTGCCCGTAAGATCACAACTTCCCTCAAGGAGTCTAAAGATGTGGATATTAGCATAGGTCGGGTGGGGATTACCTACAGCGGTAAGCTTAAGTTGCAGGATGTGCTTATTCTTGACCATCACCAGGACACACTCATTTATTCTGAAAAAATAAAAACTTCGGCAACCAGCCTAAGAAGTATTTACAACAACAATCCTACTCTGGGAGCTACCATGGCTAATGAACTGGTGATGGATATGAAAGTCTATGAAGGGGAAGAGCGGGATAACCTGAATATTTTTCTGAAAAAGCTTAAAAGTCAGAAAAAGAAGAAAAGCTCTCCCTTTGTACTGGCAATCAATCAGCTTGAAGTTGTTGACGGAAGATTCAGCTACATCAATGAAAACCTGAATTATCCTGAAGTAATAGAAATTGACCAACTAAATATTTTAGCCAGCGATCTCCTGGTTGAAAATTCTGATGTTTATGTAGAGATCGAGCGGCTTTCAGGGATTGAAAACCGCGGAATTCGCATTGATCATTTAAGCACAAACTTCAGCTATACTTCCGAAGAAATGGCCCTTGAGGCCCTGCATATAGAGACTCCGTATTCAGAAATTGATTCAGATATTCGTTTTGATATTACCAATGGTTTTGCGGGTTTTATAAATAAGGTTCCGGTTAAGGCTGTGTTTAGACCATCAACAATATCTACAAATGACCTTCAGCCTTTTTACGATAAGTTTGGCAGCGATCAAAAAATCAATTTCTCTACCGTTCTTGATGGTATCTTAAACGATTTTATCCTCTCGGACCTTAAAATGACCGGACTCGACCGAACCAGGCTTGAGGGGGAACTGGAAATAAGAAATTCATTATCGGCTAAAGAAAATGAGTTTTCCCTTGACGGGGAGTTGACCAATCTTTCTACCAATTATTACGATCTTATTCATCTTTTGCCCGGCCTATTGCAGGATAAATTGCCTGTAGCACTGCGGGAATTAGGCAATGTACAGCTGGAGGGGGATATATTTGTTTCTGAAGACGCTTTAACTACAAAAGCAAATTTGTTCTCGCAGTTAGGTACAGCTGTTGTAGATCTTGAAATGAGGGGTTTCCAGGATGCGGGGCTTATTTCTTATGAGGGGCAGCTAATTGCTAAGAGATTTGACGTTGGGCGCCTGGCCAATTTAAAAGACCTTGGAACCACCTCTCTAAATGTCACTTTTGACGGGCGGGGTTTTACCACCGAAACACTTAATACGCAGATTCAGGGCAGTATTTCCAGACTTGTCTACAAGGGTTACACCTATAAAGACCTCAAGCTTAGAGGGACATTAAAAGCACCGCTGTTTAACGGAAATCTCATTTCGCGAGATCCCAATCTTCTAATGGAGTTTAACGGGCTGGCAGATTTCTCGGCCGGGACTAACATCTATGACTTTGAAGCTTCTGTTGGTTATGCCAACCTTGCAGCCATGAACCTGGTGAAAAGAGACAGTGTTTCGGTTTTTAAAGGAGATGTGATCATGAACATGGAAGGAACAAACCTCAATAATTTTGAGGGGGAGATCTATCTTCTTAATACTTCCTACCGAAATGAGAATGACACCTACATGTTTAAAGATTTAAACATTGCTTCGAGTTTTGACGGGCCGGTAAGGACGATTGAAATACATTCTCCCGATGTGATCAATGGAACCATAGAAGGTATTTTTGATGTCACCGAAGTACCGGCAATGGTAGAAAATGCGGTGGGTAGCCTTTATACCAATTATCGCCCTAACAAGATCACCACCAATCAATACCTCAATTTCGACTTTGATATTTATAACAAGATAGTAGAGGTTTTTTATCCTGAAATTACTTTAGCTCCCAATACTTTCATCCGTGGAAGTGTGGAGTCTGATGAATCTGAATTTCGTTTAGCGTTTCGCTCTCCCAGGATTGAAGCTTTTGATAACCTTTTTGACAAGGTGAATGTGCAGGTAGACAATTCCAACCCGCTTTTCAATACATTTATTGAGGTAGATAGCGTCGCTACCAGTTTTTACAACATCAAGGATTTTAACCTTATTAATGTTACGCTAAATGATACGCTGTATATGCGATCTGAATTTAAAGGCGGGCCAAGGAGCAATGATGAGTTTAATATCAACCTGTATCACACCATCAATGAGAATAATAATTCGGTGGTTGGGCTGCAGCGCTCTGATGTTAAGTTTAAGGAAAGCGTGTGGCATCTCAACGAAGAGGGAAATAAATCTAACAGGGTCATCTTTTCTAACGGTTTTAATAATGTGAGGATAGATTCTTTGGTGCTAAGCCATGAAAATGAAGAAATTCGGCTTTCCGGTCAAATGCGGGATACTACGTACAAAGATTTTCAGCTGGAGTTTGATCAGGTAGATCTCCATAAGATCACCCCCGAAATCAATAATCTGGAAATGGGAGGGATCGTCAACGGTTCTTTGAACGTATTGCAGCAGGATGGAGCGTATTATCCTAATACTTCCCTTACCATTAAAGACCTTTCAATAAATGATCAAATGCTGGGCGTGCTCAACCTTGACGTTATGGGGAACAGGGATTTGAGTTTTTACAACATCAATACCACGCTACGTAATGAGGGGCTGGAATCTTTATCGGCTATTGGGGAGATTGTGGTAGAAGGAAATTCCCCTGAAATTGACCTGGAAGTAGCTCTAAAGAATTTCGACCTGGCAGCTTTTAGTCCTTTAGGGAAAGATGTGATAAGTAATATTAGAGGTAAGGTGTCGGGAGATGCCGATGTGACCGGAAGTTATAAGAATCCGGATATTGATGGTAGGTTATACCTCAATCAAGCCGGGCTGTCAATTCCTTACCTGGAGGTAGACTATGCTTTTGAAGAAGGTGCTGTTGTAAACCTGAGCGAGCAACAATTCGATTTTGATGAGATAACCATTACCGATACCAGGTTTGATACCAAAGGTGTTCTTGACGGCACCATCTCTCATACCAACTTTAGCAACTGGATCTTGGGGCTGAATATTTCTACAGACCGTCTTTTGGTACTCGATACCGAATATGATGAAGAAGCCCTTTATTACGGTACAGGATTCATTGGTGGCAATGCATCTATTTACGGCCCAACTTCAGAGCTTACCATTGATGTGGTGGGGGCTACACGTAGAGGAACAGTCTTTAAAATCCCCATAAGTGATTCAGAAAGCACTGGCGACAATTCTTTTATACACTTTTTAAGTCCCGAGGAAAAAGCGGCAAGATTGGCAGGGGAAGAGCTCGAATTTCAGGAAGTGAAAGGGCTGGAACTCAATTTTGATCTCGATGTTACCAATGATGCCCTGGTAGAACTCGATATCGACGGAAGTATCTTGCGTGGAAGAGGAGCCGGAACTTTGCTGATAGAGATCAATACCCTCGGAAAATTCAATATGTGGGGTGACTTTATTGCCAATACGGGGGAATATATCTTTAACTACGGGGCGCTTCAGAAAAGGTTCCAGGTGCGGCCGGGGGGAAGCATTAACTGGAACGGCAACCCTGCTCTGGCCGATCTTAATATCAGTGCAGTTTATGAAGCCCACGCCAACCCTGCAATTGTTCTGGATAATCCAGGTATAAGCCGAAGGATTCCTGTAGATGTGGTGATCAATCTTGAAGGGGAGCTTTTACAACCAGACATCTCCTTTGATCTTGAATATCCAAACGTGGCTTCGGCAGTGCGCTCAGAGCTTGAATATAAAATCGAAACCAGTACCAATACCGAAATTCAGGCGTTTTCATTAATCACGCTCGGACAGTTTTATACTGAAAATGTTCTTGCCGGGAGTCCGGGAAGCCTTTGGGCAGGAAACCTTTTTGAGAGCGCTTCCGGTTTCTTCAACAATTTGCTTTCTGATGAATCAGGAACTTTCCAGGTAGGCCTTAACTACGAGCAGGGCGTTCGCACCCCCGAACAATCTATGGCCGACAGGTTTGGGGTGACACTTTCAACCCAAATTAGTGAAAGAGTGCTTATCAATGGGCAGGTTGGGGTGCCGGTAGGCGGCGTTACAGAGACCGTTATTGTTGGAAACCTGGAGATAGAATTCCTTCTAAATGAAGAAGGAAACCTGCGGGCAAAGATCTTTAACCGGGAAAACAACATTCAGTACCTGGGAGAAGAACTTGGTTTTACCCAGGGAGTAGGGCTGTCTTACCAGGTAGATTTTGATACTTTTAAAGAATTGCTTCGGAAAATAGTAGATACCGAATTATCAACTTCCGGACTCAAGGAAGAAGAGGTGGAAGGGCCTGTAGAGGAACAAAAAAGTCTGGCGCCCGATTACATCAAATTCCCGGGAGCCGATGACCTCTAAAAAAACAGGCGTCAAAAATGTCATTTTTGACGCCTGTTTTTTGAGTTGTTACAACTGTTGTTCTACTTTGTTGCGATCATACTAATTTCTACATTCACAAACTTCGGAAGGTTCGCAACCTCTACAGTTTCGCGGGCCGGGGCTGTTTCTTCATTAAAATATTTGGTGTAAACGGCATTGATGCGGCCAAAGTTATTCATGTCACTTATAAAGATCGAGCTCTTTAATACATTCTCAAAATCCATTTCGGCTGCAGTCAGGATGGCTTTAAGGTTGCGCATTACCTGTTCTGTTTCCTCTTCAATAGTCTCCTGCTGTAGTTCACCGTTTACAGGGTTTATTGCAATTTGGCCCGATATGTACAGCGTATTTCCGCTTAAAACGGCCTGGTTGTAAGCTCCAATGGGTGCGGGAGCATCTTTGGTCTTGATAATTGTTTTCATAAGTTAAAGATAAGAAATTATAATCTTCTGTCTCTTTCCCTTCTCTTTTCGTACTTGATATCTCTCAACAGAGAAGACTTGATTCCGATGAAAAAGTTCCACTGCTTGTAGACCCCGAAAGGTGTCCAGCTAAAGGTCATTCTCCAGCTCTCCAGGTCCCTCGCAAATCTCAACTGCGTATGCGTGAAGCCGGTGTTTACAAAATCATAACCCGAGGAGGCTCCTACCGTCCATTTAGGGGAAAGTTCAACGTCTCCCGAGAACATGAGGGAATGAGAAGAAATATCATTCTGCCTGGCACTGTTACTGTAATTAAGGGTATAAGCAAGGCGCAGGTCCCAGGGAATATTGAAATTGTACCAGCTGTTCTCACTTTCTACTTCCTCTTCTTCTTCAGCCATATCGGCTTCATGTTCGTCGTAAAAAGAACCATCTATGTCCATATCCTTTCCAAAAAGGTCATCTGGACGCCCGCCATTTCTGAAGGTCTGATTTTCGAGTCGGTTTACGTTCTCTTTTCCTCCTGAAAAATCGCGGCTGGAGAAGGAATATCCGAAGCTCATATTAGCATTGGTAAGCCTGAAGAGACTTCCGCCGTTTTGAATGTTCAGCTTATCAATACGCCGGTTCTCATTATTCAGCGCATAAACATCCAGGTTCGCTCCAAAGTTTATGTCCAGTTTGTTTTGAATCACCGGAAGACTTCCGCGTACGCTAATAGGAGAGAGTTTTAGTGAATCTCCTGCTAAATTATATGAAGTGCTAATGTTCAGGTTATTAAGCAGCTTTACTTTTCTGGGTTCGGCATCGGCCGAATCTTTTACCTTCGCCTCGAAAGTGTTGCTCAAAGAGAAGCCAATAGAGCTGGAAAACAGTTTTCCCGGAGGGCCGTATAAAGAACCCTGGAACCTTGAATATTCTACCACACGTTCTTCCCGGCCTTCAGATTCCGGAATGATATATTCGTCGTAATAATGCTCAAACCCAGGATTTATATTATAGCTTATCGAAGGGCGCATAACGTGCCGAATTGCCTGATATTTCCCCTTTCCGCTAAAATTCTTTGTTCCGTAGATCGTGGTACCTATACTGGTGTTGAAGTTATAGGTGCGAAATGAATCAAAGCCCCTCACGGTATCAACAATTTCTCTTCGGGCTTCTTCATCATATGAACGGTCATATGTTCTGAAAACCCATGATTCAGTATAATTTGTTCCGGCACTAACACTTAAATAGTTGAACAATTTAAAGTTTGTGGTAAGCGGAATGGAATGCTGGGCCCCTAAAATGGCATCTTCGAACATCTCTGGTTTGAAGAAAAGGGAATCGGTGGTTTGAAACCTGTTTTCTCCTCTAAAGTTATACTGAAAATTTATGTTCTCAATAATGCCTTTTTTGGCACCTACCTTTGGCTCGAAAGGGTAGACCCGGGCCATGCTCGCCTGCACTGTTGGCAGGGTCATGTTTATTTTTTCAGTATTGGTGTTCTGGCTGTGCGTGGCGGCAATACTCAGGTTGATTTGTGGCTGAATATTAAAGGTCTTTGAATAGGAGACCGAAGAACTCAGGGTATTGGTTAGCCTGTTTCCCGTGTTCATTTGATTGGTTGAAGCCTGGTAGTAATCGCTGCTTCCAAGGTTTACAGATGCCGAGAACCTCGAAGAAGGATTAGCCTTTGAATCCTGGGAGTGGTTCCACCGAAGGTTGTAAATGGTTGATTCAGAAAAATCGGGGAAGCCTCTTTCACTGTTTATCAGCTTTTCATATCTAAAGCTAAGGTTTCCTCTAAACCTGTATCGCACGGCATAAGAAGACTCCATTCTTAACCCGTAACTCCCGTTGGTATAGTAATCACCCAGCACGGTTAGATCGACGTAATCGCTTATGGCAAAGTAATACCCACCATTTTGCAGGTAAAATCCGCGGTTGTTATCGTCCCCGAAAGATGGTATTATAAATCCGGAAGTCTGCTCGTCGGTCATAGGGAAATACCCAAAAGGTAAACCAAGTGGTGTGGGTACATCTGCGATGTACATGTTCACAAGTCCCGAAACGATTTTTTTATCAGGAACTAACTTTATCCTTCTGGCGTAGAAATAGTAATCGGGATTTTCTTCATTAGGGGAGGTGGTGAATTTTACATTTTTCATGTAGTACACCGAGTCATTCTCCCGTTTTGTGATCTCTCCCAGCACTTTAAATTCTCCCTGTTCGGTTCGGGAATTAAAGACGAGAGCTTTTTCCGAATCAAAGTTGAACCTGATAGAATCTGGTCGCACTACGCTCTGTGCCTGGGTAAATACCGGTTTTTGCGTGTAAACTCCTGCGGTATCAATTATTCCGTAGGCATAGACCTCGTTGGTCTCATTGTCGAGTACAATCCTTCCGGCGGTTATATTGATGTCGCCATAAGTTATTTCGGCATTATTATATAGGTATATCCTGTTTTCCCTCGGGCTAAGGCGCATGTAATCTTCGGCAGTGTAAGTCACTCTGTCTGCCAGGATTTCTTTTTTAGGTTTAATGCTGTCCTTAGGGGTAAGCGTGATGACGGGAACAGGTGCTTCAATCCTCACAGAATCCATTATAGGCTGCACAGGTTCACGTTCAGCGGGAATGCGGATACCTTCATTCGTCTTGATTTCCTGTGCTGCAGATTTCGTGGCTAAAGAAAGCGTGAAAATACAGCAGGAAAGTATGTAAAGTATCTTTGTTCGCAATGGTACTTATGCTATTTTTGTATGGTGTGGCTCGTTTTTTGAAGTCTCAAAATTACATATATTTTTTAAGGTACCTTTTGAGTTCTCGAAAAATAATAACCATCCCAATGAACCGTTATTTCCATATGAAAACGAATTTCTTTATCATTTTAATATTTCTTAGTGTCATTAATCCTGTTTTAGCTGCTTCGGAAGAAGTTGATCCTCCGCGGGAAAAGTTTGTGGTGGTTATAGATGCAGGCCATGGGGGTCATGATCCCGGTAACTCCTGGAATGGCTTCAAAGAAAAAGGGATTGCTTTGAATATAGCACTTAAAGTGGGTGCTGAACTTGAAAAAATACCCGATATCAAAGTGATCTACACCCGAAAATCGGATGTTTTTGTGACTCTTGCCGGAAGGGCACAGATAGCAAATAAAGCTGAAGCCGACCTATTTATCTCTATACATATGAATGGTCACAAATCTCAGGCCCAGGGTACCGAGACTTTTGTGCTTGGGCTTCACCGTAACCAGGATAACCTTGAAGTGGCCATGAGAGAGAACCAGGTAATCTTCCTGGAAGAAGATTACGAAATGACCTATGATGGCTTCAACCCTAATTCTCCCGAGTCTTATATTGGCCTTACCTTAATGCAGGAAGAATATCTGGACCAAAGTATTCTTCTGGCCGATTTGGTACAAAAGAATTTCACCAACATCAATAAGAGGGTGAACAGAGGTGTAAAACAGGCAGGTTTCCTTGTGTTAAGGGAGACCTATATGCCAAGCGTTCTTATTGAAGCAGGTTTCCTGAGTAATAAAAGTGAGGGTACTTACCTAAATAGCGCTTCGGGCCAGGCAGCTATTGCCGAATCTATTGTGCGTGCGGTAAAAGATTATAAGAGCTCCATGAATCTCGAAATGCTGGACCATCTGGAAGCTAACCCTCCCGTAGAACTTACCCAGGAACCCGAAAAAGCGCCCTCAGATGTTTTTGATGGTATTACCTTTCGCGTACAACTGGCAGCTACCGGTAAAAAGCTGGATCCCAGCCCCAGAAACTTCAAAGGTTTGGTAGAGATCTTGAGAAACAAAGAAGGGAAATTGTTTAAATATTATTATGGAGGCACGTCAAGTTATTCACAGGTACAGGACCTGCATGCGAAGGCTAAACGCGCGGGATATCCAGATAGTTATATAGTTGCCTTTCGGGGAGATGAAAAGATCAGCGTTAATGAGGCGTTAAAAACAAAAATGAAATAGACCTTCTTTACTATATAAATTTTATATTTGTCTCTCATCAAATAGGACAATCTTTGTGAAATATACTAAAGAGGTAAAAACCGCTCTTTTGGCTATTGTAGCCATTCTTCTATTCATTTTTGGGTATAGTTTTTTAAAAGGCAAAAACTGGTTTGATTCCAGCAGGACTTTTTATGCTGTATACAACGACGTAGAGGGACTTTCGCCTTCATCTCCTGTAACCATCAATGGGCTTAAAGTAGGAAATGTGACCAATATTGGTTTCCTGGATACTTCAGGTAAACTTGTAGTTACTTTTCTGGTAGATAATTCTTTTCCTTTTTCAGAAAACAGTGTAGCCGAAATTTATGGGGGAGGACTCATAGGAGGTAAGTCTTTGGCCATTATCCCAAAATATGAAGAAGGTGAAATGGCGCAATCTGGTGACACGTTGCAAAGTGCGATAGAAGAAGGTCTACTGGAATTGGTAAATGAAAGGCTCACGCCGCTTCAGGAAAAGATTGAAAAGGTAATTGTGAGCACAGATTCTTTAGTGAATTCTTTTAATGAAGTCATGAATCCCACAACCCGGGAAAATCTAAAGAACAGTATCACAAACCTTAATGCTACTATTGCTTCGCTTAATAATTCGGCCCAGAGTGTAGAAGGTATCTTAAATACCAACTCTCCCAAGTTAGATCGCACCTTCACGAACTTAGACCATATGTCTACAAACCTGAGTAATTTTTCTGATACTCTTGTGGCATTTGACTTTAATAAAGTAACAGATGATATTGAATCTGCCGTGAGTAATTTCGAAACTGTTACCCATAAATTGAATTCGGGTGAAGGTACTGCCGGGAAGTTAATTAATGATCCTGCGGTCTTTAATAATCTTGAAAGAGCGACCAACCAATTAGATGAATTGATACAAGACGTGAAATTGAATCCTAAACGTTACGTACATTTTTCTATCTTTGGTAAAAACCCCGGTCCTTATTCGCCGCCGGAAGACTCATTAAAATAACTAACCATGCAGATCCTTGCACAAGTCGCCTTTATCCTTGCTCTGGCAATAGGGATAGGTATTTTTATTCGCAATATCCGGAGGATGATTCGGAATATCAAAGTAGGTCGGGAGATCGACAGGACAGATAACCCTTCCAAAAGGTGGGGGAAAATGGCCAAAATTGCCCTGGGGCAATACAAAATGGTGCGCAGGCCGGTGTCGGGGATCGTTCACGTGATCGTGTATGTAGGTTTTATTATTATCAATATCGAAGTCCTTGAAATTATCATTGACGGGATCTTCGGGACTCACAGGATCTTTTCTTTTGCTGGTACGCCGTACAGGTTTCTTATAGGAGCTTTTGAAATTCTTGCCTTACTGGTACTGGTAGGGGTGATTATTTTCTGGATAAGAAGAAATGTCCTGAATATCTACAGGTTCAAAGCTAGGGAGCTTACTAAATGGCCAAAGAATGACGCTAACTACATTCTCTATTTTGAAATGGTACTCATGTCGCTCTTTCTGATCATGAATGCGGCCGATTATCAATTGCAGTTAAATCTGGCGCCTCATTACGCTATGGCAAACGGGGAGATTGCAGGGGCATTTCCCGTTAGTGGCTTTTTACTGCCGCTCCTTGATGGTTTTAGTGATTCCACCCTTGTTTTGATCGAGAGAACAGCCTGGTGGTTGCATATACTTGGTATTCTTTTCTTCCTTAATTACTTATACTACTCTAAGCACCTTCATATTTTATTGGCTTTTCCAAACGTCTACTATTCTAAAATTAAGCCGAAAGCTGAATTTGACAATATAGATGCGGTTACTAAAGAAGTGCAACTTATGATGGATCCTGATGCCGATCCTTTTGCTGCACCCGCAGAACCGGAAGGGGAAGAAGCAGGAGAACCCGAAAAATTTGGAGCATCAGATGTTTTTGACCTTAACAGGGTACAATTGCTGAATGCCTATACCTGTACCGAATGCGGCCGATGTACAGATCAATGTCCCGCTAATAATACAGGTAAATTGCTTTCTCCAAGAAAGATTATGATGGATACCCGCGATCGTTTGGAAGCAGTAGGGGAGAACATCAATAAGAATGGAAAATTTGTAGATGACGGGAAACAGCTTCTTGACGATCATATTCAAAGGGAAGAGATCTGGGCCTGTACTACGTGCCAAATGTGTATAGAGGCCTGCCCCGTAGGGATTGATCCACTTTCTATCATTGTTGAAATGAGAAGGTACCTTATGATGGAACAGAGTGCCGGACCTGCAGATTTAAATAATGCCCTTGGAAACATTGAAAATAACGGAGCGCCCTGGCCTTACAACCAAATGGACCGCTTAAACTGGGCAACAGAAAATTAAGTAATAAAATGGCCTTTTTTTGAGGCTGTAACAAAAAATATAATGGCAGAAAATATCAAAGTGCCAACCATGGCAGAGTATATGGCCGAAGGAAAACAACCCGAAGTCCTTTTTTGGGTAGGTTGCTCCGGAAGCTTCGATGATAGAGCTAAGAAAATCACCAAAGCTTTTGTAAGACTTCTGAATAAAGCAAATGTAGATTTTGCTGTTTTAGGAACTGAAGAAAGTTGTACTGGAGACCCTGCGAAACGTGCCGGAAATGAATTCCTTTACCAAATGCAGGCTGCCGGAAATATTGAAGTTTTGAACGGGTATGAGATCAAGAAGATCGTAACCACCTGTCCTCACTGCTTCAATATTATAAAAAACGAATATCCCGGCCTTGGCGGTAATTATGAAGTAATGCACCATACCACCTTTTTAAAGTCTTTGCTTGAAGAAGGACGGCTAACTGTTGAAGGTGGGAAATTTAAAGGCAAAAGAATCACTTTTCACGACCCGTGTTACCTGGGGCGTGGAAATGACATCTACGAAGCCCCGAGAGATTTATTGAGAAAGCTTGAGGTGGAGCTGGTAGAGATGAAAAGATGTAAAAAAGACGCCATGTGCTGTGGTGCCGGGGGTGCACAAATGTTTAAGGAGCCCGAACCCGGTAAGGAAGATGTGAATGTAGCCCGTACCGAGCAGGCCATAGATGTAAAACCCGAAGTTATTGCTGCAGGATGTCCTTTCTGTAATACAATGATGACCGACGGCGTTAAGGCCAAGAATAGGGAGGATAATATCGCAGTTATGGATATTGCTGAAATGATTGCCTCTGCAGAAGATCTGTAGGGCAACGAAGTTTTAAAAATAAGGTGCTAAAAATGTCATTTTTAGCACCTTATTTTTTTATATATCTTTTTCAAGGCGCAGCTGTATTTCCTCAGGGCGCATATTCTTCACTAGAATGAGAATGTCATCTTCCGTTAATCCTTCTTCAATATAATCACCCTGTTTGCCCTGTAAATAAGCGTATTTTTCAAGATTGGTCCGGTATTTTGGGGTAGGAAGTTGCTTGTCCTTGTCTCCGTAGCCTTTTAGATAGGCAATCACCGCCTCGTCATCAGGTATTTTTACATCTTTTTGAAGGTTGTATTGCTGCAAAAGAGAGACAGCTTCAGTGAGTCCTCTAAAAAGCATTTCGTCGTATGTTTTTCCTCCCGATGTATAGATTGGTTGCGTGTAGTAGATATCTATAGGGGCAGTAATGGTAAAGACATAAGATTCAACACAGTTAGTAAGCTCATCCCAAATGGCACCAACTTCCACATGTATTTGCTTTTCTTCGCGAAGCCATGCTGCCAGCTCGTGAAGCTGATATGCTTCCGAAGAAAACCCCAGGGTTCTGGCTACCGTAAAAAGTTCTTTCTCCCTTATTTCCATCTTACAAAATTAAGAGAGTAAGCATGTAGAAATTATGATTAAAATCAGCTCACCACCTTAGAGTTAGTTCGTTGCGAAATGATTCCTTTAAATACCTGGTAATAGGAGAATTTTAACCTTCTCAAATTGGATTCCCCACTCCAAATCTCTTATTTTTGTTTCTCTAAAAATTTCCAAATAATGTTTGTCCCATTTGATACCCTACCTGAAAGTTCCCGAGTTTGGATCTATCAGGCAAATCGCTCTTTTACAGAGGAAGAGCAAGCTGAAATTAAAGAAAAGCTTCAACAATTTATAGAGCAGTGGACTGCCCACGGTGCCAACCTGCAAGCTTCTTTTGAAATGCGTTACAGGCGATTCATCATCCTGGCGCTCGATCAAAAAATGAATGCAGCGACCGGATGCTCCATAGATGATTCGGTACGGTTCATTCAGCAGCTGGAGAAAGATTACAATGTAGATCTTCTTGACAAGATGAATGTCTCTTATAAGCAGGGAGATTTCGTGGCTTATAAAACTTTGACCGATTTCAGGAAAATGGCAAAAGACAAAGCTGTTTCTCCAAAAACGATCGTTTTTAATAACCTGGTAAATAACAAAGCCGAATACCTTTCAGATTGGGAAGTGCCTGCATCTGAGAGCTGGCACAAGCGCTTTCTTAATTAATGAGTTTTTGCAAGCCCAAACTTTCAGGCCTGTTTTTGGCCTTTATCCTTATTACCCAAATTTCCTATTCTCAAAGCCGGCCTTTAATTGCTGAAGATGTAGAGCAGCAGCGGCAATGGGTAGACAGCATTTATGATGCAATGTCGCTACAGGAAAAAGTGGGGCAGCTTTTCATGATCGATGTTTTTTCTTCAGACCCTGCATCAAAAATTGAAAAAGCAAAAGAACTGGTGGCCCAGCAGCATGTGGGTGGGGTAATCTTTTCAAAAGGAGGTCCAAAAACGCAGGTAAAGGTTCACAATGAACTTCAGGAGCTTTCCAAAATTCCGCTGCTTATAGGTATGGACGCCGAGTGGGGCCTGGCAATGCGTCTTGATTCTACCTATGCCTTTCCGTGGAATATGACTTTGGGAGCAATAAGAGATGAAAATTTAATTACCGAAGTGGGTGCGAGTATTGCAAAACACTCCAAAAGACTGGGCGTACATATGAATTTTGCCCCGGTAGTGGATATTAATACCAACCCCAATAATCCTATTATTGGCAACAGGTCTTTTGGGGAAAATAAAAATAATGTTGCCAGTAAATCCATTGCTTTCATTAAAGGCATGCAAAGGGAAGGGGTGCTTGGCAGCGCCAAACATTTCCCCGGACATGGAGATACAGAACGGGATTCTCATAAAACTTTACCCACCATTGATTTTTCCCGAGACAGGATATTCAGGGAGGAACTGTTTCCTTATAGAAAGATGATTTCTGAAGGGCTTGGAAGTATCATGGTTGCTCACCTTAATGTTCCCAGCCTGGAAGAACGCGCTCAATTTCCTTCCAGTTTATCGCACAAAATAGTCACGGGAATTCTAAAAGAGGAACTGGATTTTAACGGACTCATTATTACTGATGCGCTCAATATGAAAGGAGTTGCCGATTTTGATGAACCCGGTGAGATAGAACTGGCGGCTTTTTTAGCAGGAAACGATATTTTACTTTTTTCTGAAGATGTACCTAAAGCTTCAGAAATGATTATAGAAGCTTTTAATAAAGGATTAATTACCGAAGAGCGCCTGAAGCATTCGGTAAGGAAGATCCTTTTTGCCAAATACAATGTTGGCCTTGATCACTATGAACCTGTAGATCCCACTTATATAGTGGAAGAGCTTAACAGTATTCGCAACGAGGTGCTTGCACATAAGCTGTACGAGAATGCAATGACGGTCATTAAAAATGACCGGTCTCTCATCCCGTTACAAGATCTGGAAACCAGCAAAATTGCCTATGTTCATTTTGGAGAAGACCCCGGAAATGCCTTTTTTGAGCAGTTAAATCACTACGCACAGGTAGATTCGGTTTCCGCAGAAAACCTGAATGAATTGCTAGACAAGCTGGAGTCGTACAATCAGGTGATTATTGGTTATCATCAGTCTTCGGCTTCCCCCTGGAGCGGATTTAAAATGAACGAGCAGCAGCAGACCTGGTTGTATGAAGTTGCGAGAAAGAACCGGGTGATTCTCAATGTGTTCACAAGTCCGTATGCTTTGCTTGATTTGCGAACTACGGGTAATTTTGAAGCCATACAGGTGGCATATCAAAATACGGAACTCGCTCAACAAAAAGCGGCACAGGTGATCTTTGGAGCTATAGAGGCTAAAGGGAAACTGCCGGTAAGTGCCGGAAATAATTTCCCTGTTGGCACCGGCTATAAAACAGGTACCCTTAATCGCCTTTCTTACGGTCTGCCCGAGCAGGTAGGAATGAATTCATATAAGCTAAGAAAGATTGACGAACTTATAGAAAAGGCGATAGATGAAAAAATGACCCCGGGCTTACAGGTGCTTGTGGCGAGAAAAGGTAAAGTCATCTATGAAAGAAATGCGGGATATCATACTTACGATAAAGAAATACCGGTGAAAGCTTCAGACGTTTACGATCTTGCTTCCCTTACCAAGATACTTGCTACGCTTCCGCTTCTCATGGAGCTTGTAGACAAGGATGAGATTGATCTCAATACAACACTGGGTGAAATGTTGCCATACTTCCGCGGAAGCAATAAACAAAACATCACCATTCTCGATATGTTATCGCATTATGCCAGGCTCAAGAGTTGGATTCCTTTTCATCGAATGACCATAGATCAAAAGACGAAAAGGCCCGATGTGAAATTTATTCGCACTGAACAGGATAGGGGCTTCGGCATACAAATAGCCGAAAACATGTATGTGAGGAATGACATTAGAGATTCGGTGCTTAAAACTATTAAGGATAGTCCGCTCGAGAGGCGAAAGGCTTATAAATACAGTGATCTCCCATTTTATTTGCTGAAGTTCTATATGGAAGATATCTATGGCACCTCCCTGGAGTATCTTACTCAAGATCATTTTTACAGGTCTTTGGGAGCTCATAACACTACCTATTTACCTCTTCAAAAGCTTCCAAAAGAGCGAATTGTTCCCACCGAAAATGACAGGTCGTGGAGAAATCAGCTCTTGCAGGGATACGTTCACGATGAAGGCGCTGCACTTTTGGGCGGAATTGGAGGGCAGGCAGGACTGTATTCTAATGCTAATGATGTTGCCAAGATCATGCAGATGTACCTTAACGGTGGCCAGTATGGAGGAATAAATTATTTTGACCAAAAAACGGTAGACAAGTTCAATACCTGCTATTACTGTGATGACGATGTGCGACGGGGAGTTGGTTTTGACAAGCCCCAGTTAGGCAATTATGGCCCTACCTGTGGCTGTGTTTCAATGACCAGCTTTGGGCATAGCGGTTTTACAGGAACTTTTACCTGGGCAGACCCCGATGAAGAAATAGTTTACGTATTTTTAGCAAATCGAATTCATCCCTCTGTCCAGAACAATAAGTTGACAAGGGAGAGTATAAGATCAAATATTCAGGAACTTATTTACGAAGCCATAGATCGTTAATACATGAAAATAGGCATTGTTTGTTACCCTACTTTTGGGGGAAGTGGTGTGGTAGCTACCGAATTGGGGATGGCACTCTCCCGCAGAGGGCACGAGATCCATTTTATTACTTATAAGCAGCCGGTAAGGCTTGAACAGCTTTCTCATAATATACATTTTCATGAAGTTAATGTACCCGAATACCCTCTGTTTCACTATCAGCCTTACGAGCTTGCCTTAAGCAGCAAGCTGGTAGATATGGTGAAATTGCATAAAATTGAGGTGCTGCACGTACATTATGCCATTCCTCATGCCTATGCAGGTTACATGGCAAAAAAAATGCTCGAGGAAGAAGGAATCTACCTGCCTATGGTAACCACCCTTCATGGAACCGATATTACGCTGGTGGGCAACCACCCTTTCTATAAACCGGCAGTTACTTTTAGTATTAATAGCAGCGATGTTGTTACTTCGGTATCTCAAAGTCTTAAGGCAGATACCCTGCGTCTTTTTAACGTAAAGCGCGAGATTGATGTAGTGCCCAATTTTATAGACACCACAAAATATACCCAGTCTATTAGCAACTGCCAAAGAAGTATGCTGGCTCAAAGTGATGAGAGGATCATTACCCACGTAAGTAATCTTAGAAAGGTAAAGCGGGTAAGGGATGTAATTATGATCTTTTATGAAATTCAGAAAAACCTGAAATCGAAGCTTATCATGGTAGGGCAGGGACCTGAAAGAGAAATGGCCGAAGAACTGGTGCAAGAGTTAGTTCTGGAAGATAAGGTGTTATTCCTGGGGGAATCTCATGAGATTGACCAGGTATTGAGCTATTCCGATCTTTTTCTTTTGCCTTCAGAAAAAGAGAGCTTTGGGCTTGCCGCCCTTGAGGCTATGGTGAATGGGGTGCCGGTAATTTCAACAAATACCGGAGGTCTGCCCGAAGTTAACAAGCAGGGCTTTTCGGGGTATTTAAGTGATGTGGGAGAGGTGTCAGAGATGGCAGCCAATGCAATTCATATACTTCAAGATGATGCCACCCTTAAAAGGTTCAAAGAAAATGCCCGTAAACAGGCATTTATTTTTGATGTATACTCGGTTGTTCCTCTCTACGAAAACCTCTATTTAAAAGCTTTAGATATTACCCAAAAAGAAAAGGCTCCCAAAAATTAATTCCGGGAGCCTTTTTTATGATAATTGTTATGTCTAGAACTGGTATCTAATCCCCAGCGCTATATCAAATCCAAGATCATCATTGTAATCACTGAATCCAATTTCAGGTCTAAAGTCAAGAGATAGGAGTAGGGGGAAATCGAAATCATATTCAATACCCACATCCCCGGCGATTAGAACAAAAAAGTCACTGTCATCACCAGTATCAACAGAGCCTAATCCACCACCGGCACCGGCGTACCAGTTAAATCCGCCTTCAAGGTTCCAAACCCACTGGTAAATTCCTGTTAGTCTAAAGGCATCAAGGTCATTTCTGCTTCTCCAACCCAAATCCAGTTCAAGTCGGTTGTTTTCTGACAATCCGTGTTGATAAGAAATTTCTGTTCCAAATCCATCATTGTCTCCCAAACGTAAACCCAGAGCATGATCTGCAATATTTTGTGCTTGTGAAGAAAGGCTAAAACCAAAAATACATAAGGTTAGTAAAACGATTTTTTTCATATCTTTTCATTTAATTTGTTCCTACAAAATTAGACTATCTGATATATCGATTACCCCTTATCTCCGCTAATTAAATGTTAATGTTAATAATGGCCTGTTAATCAGGCTGCCATAACCTGTTACTGCTCCCCTATGAATCAAAATCTTCAAAAACTCGACCAAGACCTGCAAGGTGAACTCTTCTATGACGCCCTATGGAGAAGGATTTTCGCAACAGATGCTTCTGTTTATCGCACTATTCCTCTCGCTGTAGCCTATCCAAAAAATCTGGAAGACATAAAGCAGCTTATTTCTTTTGCCAATAAAAATAATACGTCGCTCATTCCGCGTACAGCCGGTACTTCCCTTGCAGGGCAGTGTGTAGGGGAAGGTATTGTAGTTGATGTCTCAAAATATTTCACTTCCATTCTTGAACTTGATACAGAAAAGAAAACAGTTAAAGTTCAGCCGGGAGTAATTCGCGATGACCTTAACAGGTACCTGCAAGCCCACAAGCTGTTCTTTGGGCCCAATACTTCTACCTCAAATCGTTGTATGATAGGTGGAATGGTTGGCAATAATTCCAGTGGAACCACTTCTATCAAATATGGCACCACGCGCGAAAAGGTTGTGGAAATGAAAGTGCTGCTCAGTGATGGTTCAGAGGCTGTTTTTTCTGAAATTTCTTCGGAAGAATTCCGCAAAAAAATGGAGCTGGATTCCATGGAAGGTGAGATCTACCGGAAACTTTATGAAGAGCTTAAGCCTGAAGCAGTGCGTGACCAAATTACAGCAGGCTTTCCAAAACCGGAGATCCACCGCCGCAACACAGGGTATGCAGTAGATGAACTGCTGCCGGCTGAAGTTCTGGGAGGAAGTGAAGATAAGATCAACATTTGTAAACTGTTGTCTGGTAGCGAAGGTACTTTGGCTTTTACTACCGAAATTACTCTGCAGCTCGATGCACTGCCACCGGAAAATGCTGTAATGATCGCTGCACATTTTGAGTCATTGGAAAAATGCCTGCAGGCGGTTGTTCCGGCAATGCAGCATTCCCTGTTCACCTGCGAGATGATGGATAAGGTGATTCTGGACTGTACCCGGAATAGTCTAAAATACCGGGAAAATCGTTTCTTTATAGAAGGTGACCCGGCAGCTATCCTCATGCTAGAAATAAGAGCATCTTCAGAAGAAGAATTGACTAACCGTACTGCCGAACTCCTAAAAACCCTTACAGATTCAGGACTTGCCTATGCACTTCCGGTACTTCAGAATGAAACCATAGATCTTGCGCTGGAATTAAGAAAAGCAGGACTGGGGCTTCTCGGGAATATTGTTGGCGACCGTAAAGCCGTGGCTTGTATAGAAGATACAGCTGTGGCGGTAGAAGATCTTGCTGCATATATTTCAGAATTTTCCCAGTTAATGCTCAACTACGGGCAGGATGCTGTATATTATGCTCATGCCGGCGCAGGGGAACTGCACTTGAGGCCCATACTCAATCTCAAAAAAGAGGATGATGTGGTGCTCTTCAGAAAAATTACAGAAGAAGTGGCTGCTCTCGTGAAGAAATACGGTGGCTCTATGAGTGGGGAACACGGTGATGGCAGGGTACGGGCCGAGTTTATACAGCTCATGATAGGAGAAGAGAATTACAACCTCTTAAAAAGGGTAAAAAACATCTTCGATCCAAATAATATTTTTAACCCGGGGAAAATTATTGACGCTCCTCCAATGGACGAGAGCCTAAGGTACGTGCCGGGCCGAAAAGAGCCCGAAATCGAAACGATTATGGATTTCTCCGATTCTCTTGGGATTCTAAGAGGGGCCGAAAATTGTAATGGTAGTGGCGACTGCCGCAAGCCTGCCGAAGCAGGTGGCGTAATGTGCCCTAGTTACCGTGCCACCCGCAATGAAAAAGATACCACAAGGGCCCGTGCCAATGCTTTGAGGGAATTTTTGACAAATTCTGATAAACAAAATAAGTTTGATCATGAAGAGTTAAAGGAAGTACTTGACCTGTGCATTAGCTGTAAAGGCTGTAAAAGTGAATGTCCTTCTAATGTTGATATGGCCGCTTATAAAGCAGAGTTTCAGTATCAATACAACAGTACCAACGGCAGTTCGCTGCGTTCAAAAGCTTTTGCCTTCAACGCTGCGCTCAACAAAAAGACCTGGCGATTTTCCCCTTTTTCGAATCTTATGTTTTCAAATGCTCTTACGGGTGGTCTTATAAAGAAATCAATGGGTATCGCGCCACAGCGACGTTTACCTGCTCTATCCAGCCAAACTCTTTCTTCTTATTATAAAAAGAATGAGAGAAAGCTTACTACGCCTATTAAAACGGTTTACCTCTTTAACGATGAATTTACCAATTACCTTGATTCTGAAGTGGGTGTGGCTGCAATAAAGCTGCTTGAAGGGCTCAACTATGAGGTGAAAATTGTAAAACATCCTGAAAGTGGGCGTGGATTTATTTCAAAAGGCTTTTTAAAGGAAGCCAAAGAAGTAGCCAATAAAAACGTTTCAATTTTCAAGGATATTATTTCTGAAGAGCGTCCGTTGCTCGGGCTGGAACCTTCAGCAATATTGAGCTTTAGGGATGAATATTTGAGACTTGCCGATGATAAGGCGGCTGCCATGAAAGTATCCAAAAATGCCTTTTTACTGGAAGAGTTTTTTAAGAAAGAAGTCATCGCCGGAAATATTACTGCCGATTCCTTTTCTTCGGAAAAGAAACGCATCAAATTACATGGCCATTGCCACCAGAAAGCTTTGGCGGGCGTAGAGAATACTTTTGTGATGCTCAACCTTCCGAAGAATTTTGAAGTAACCGTGATCCCTTCAGGTTGTTGTGGTATGGCAGGTTCTTTTGGGTACGAAAAAGAGCATTATGAGGTAAGTATGCAGATTGGCGAACAAACGCTGTTCCCTGCAGTGCGAAAAGCTTCCGCAGAGACAGTTATTGCTGCTCCCGGAACCAGCTGCCGTCATCAAATTTATGACGGAACCGGTAAAAAGGCCCTTCATCCTGTAGTGATAATGGCTGCGGCTCTTAAATAAACATTTTTAAATCTTGGCTTAAAAAATTACATTTGCTCAAAATCACCTTCAATGGCCGGAAATTCCTTTGGAAATCTATTTAAACTTGTCACTTTTGGGGAATCACATGGCCAGGCTATCGGCGGAGTGATTGACGGATGTCCCGCCGGACTCCCTATTGACACCGAAAAGGTACAGCAGGAGTTGGCCAGGCGTAGACCCGGGCAATCTTCTATCGTAACCCAGCGCAAAGAACCCGATACGGTAAAATTCCTTTCGGGTATCTTTGAGGGGAAGACAACAGGTACGCCTATTGGCTTTATCATAGAAAATGCCAACCAAAAGTCAAATGACTATTCACATATTAAAGATGTGTACCGCCCTTCTCATGCTGATTATACTTACGATCAAAAATATGGCAACAGGGATTACAGGGGTGGAGGTAGATCATCGGCCCGTGAGACTGCCTGTAGGGTAGCGGCCGGAGCCATCGCAAAACAATTGTTGAAAGACGTTACATTCACCGCCTATACTTCTGCGGTAGGAGATATTAAGCTTCAGAAGAAATTTGAGGAGCTGGATCTTTCTGAAATAGAAAAGAATCCGGTACGATGTCCCGATCCTGCAACTGCCAAAGAAATGGAAACTTTCATTAAGCAAATCCGGTCGCAGGGAGATACTGTGGGGGGAGTAGTGGAGTGCGTGATTTCTAATGTTCCCGTTGGGCTTGGTGAACCTGTCTTTGATAAACTTCATGCCGCTTTGGGGGGTGCCATGCTTTCCATAAATGCCGTTAAAGGATTTGAATATGGAAGCGGCTTTGCAGGTGCGTCTATGAAAGGCAGTGAGCACAATGACCATTTTCGAACCGATGGCTCTACGATTACCAACTTTAGCGGAGGAATCCAGGGAGGTATTTCTAACGGTATGGATATTACTTTTAGGGTTGCCTTTAAACCCGTAGCTACCCTTATGCAAAAACAAAAGACCATAAATGCTGAAGGGCAAGAGGTAGAAATGCAGGGCAAGGGCAGGCATGACCCATGTGTGGTGCCGCGGGCAATTCCTATTGTAGAAGCAATGGCGGCTCTGGTTCTCGCCGATTTTTATTTGTTGAACAAAACATCAAAAATATAATTTCAGAGATACTTTAGTATGAAAAAATTAGCGCTGCACTGGCAGATCTTACTGGGAATGGCCGCTGGGGTGATTTTCGCCCTTCTAATGACCAATTTTTCCTGGGGAGCCGAATTTATTAGTGATTGGATCAAACCTTTCGGAAATATTTTCATCAATGCCTTAAAATTAATTGCAGTGCCTCTTATTTTGGCGTCCCTGATAAAAGGTATCTCCGATTTAAAAGATATCTCGAAGTTGTCGCAAATGGGAACCCGTACAATTCTCATTTATGTTGCAACTACGGTGATCGCAGTAACAATTGGTCTGGTGATGGTCAACGTCATTGAGCCGGGTGCTGCAATTGCCGAAGACACCCGAAACGACCTTATTACGAGTTATGAAGGTGATGCCAATGTGCGTATTGCCGATGCACAGCGGCAAAAAGAAGCCGGGCCGTTGCAGGCCCTGGAAGACCTTGTTCCCGGGAACATATTTGCGGCAGCCAGTGATAACGGGAATATGTTACAGGTAATCTTTTTTGCAATCTTCTTTGGCATTGGTCTCATCTTAATACCCGAAGAAACAGCGAAGCCCGTAAAAGCCTTTTTTGACGGGTTTAACGAAGTTATTCTCAAATTAATTGACCTTATCATGCTGGCTGCGCCGTATGGGGTTTTTGCTCTTCTGGCTGCTCTGGTGGTAGAGTCTCCCAGTTCCGATCTTTTTGCAGCGCTTGCAATGTACGCCGTAACGGTGCTTGTAGGGCTTGCTCTAATGATTGGGGTTTATATGATGTTGGTCTGGATCTTTACGGGGCGTACCCCGTCTTTCTTTGAAAACGGAATTGCCCCCGCACAGCTCTTAGCTTTTTCTACCAGTTCAAGTGCGGCGACCCTCCCTGTAACTATGGAAAGGACCGAAGAACACCTGGGCGTGCACGAAGAGGTGACCAGTTTTGTTCTGCCAATAGGAGCTACAATAAATATGGATGGTACCAGTTTATACCAGGCCGTGGCAGCAGTTTTTATAGCCCAGGCTTTTGGTATGGATCTCTCTATTGGTGCGCAACTGGGAATTATTGCCACAGCCACCCTGGCGTCTATTGGTTCGGCGGCAGTACCGGGTGCAGGAATGGTGATGCTGGTTATTGTACTTGCCCAGGCCGGGATCCCCGAAGCGGGTCTTGCTCTCATTTTTGCTGTAGACAGGCCTTTAGATATGTGCCGTACTATGGTGAATGTTACAGGAGATGCTGCTGTTTCTATGATGGTAGCAAAATCTGTAGATAAACTGGGAGAACCACATGAAAGAAAGTGGGATGATAACCTTCCAAAAAAGGAAAAGATCTCCAAAGAAAAATAGGGATTTTTTATCCTGTAGTTCGTCAATTTTTTCACACATAAAGCTTGCGAGGCTTACAGGAATTTCTTGTATTTGCGCGGGATTAATTTTTAACCTGAATTTGTTCAGTAATGACCGATAAAACCCGCAGCTACTACAAAACGCTTCTGCAAATCGACCAGAATCTCGACCGTCTTGTTCGGGAGATCGATGTACTCAATTATTTGAATCCGCTGAATATTGAGCAGGAAAAAAAGCGCTTTTTTGGTTCCAAATTTTCAGAAGATCCGGTTTTCAAATACAGGAAGCTAAAGTTTGATCCCTATACGCTACAGCGGCAATTATTCAGCCAGAGGCTGGAAGACATTCCCGATGAAGATATTTATAAATTGTACCACGATGCCGTTTATGAATACTCCGGATTGGTGCAGTGCGTTGCTACCGTGGGTAAAGAAAAAAAGTTCTTTTACAACTCGCTTCGGGTATTTGGAACCCCCACAGAGAAGGATGTCAAAAATGCCAAATTCATACTTCATTTTCACAAAGAGGAAGACGCCGAAGAAATGGTGCCCCGTTATAATGCCGATCAGGCACAGGCTTATTTTCAGGCTTTTGGGGAAAGATATCCTTTTAAATTCCGAATAAGACAGAGTAATAGCATCACCGGAGCAGCCATGGCATTAAATTCGGGGGAACTTGTGGTCAAGAAGAACAGGAAATTCAGTGACAATGACCTGAAAGTTCTTTCAAATCACGAGATCTTTGTAAACATGCTCACTACCTTTAACGGATTAGACCAAACCCTGAGGATCTTTTCACACGGCTTCGCCAATAATCATCCTACCCAGGCCGGACTCGGAATTTTTAGCGAATATATGAGCGACAGCCTAAGTCTAAAAAGGGTAAAGGAACTGGCTTACCGGGTACTTGCTGCCGATAGCCTCATAAAAGGCTACAGCTTTAGTGATACCTTTGATCTCTTGTACAGCCAGTACAAGCTTGACCGCGAAACTTCCTGGTTGATTTCCCTAAGAGCACACCGCGGTGGCGGATTTACCAAAGATTATCAATACCTGCCCGGCCTTAAAAAGGTCTATGACTATTATGCTTCTGAAAAGGACATGGGGCTACTGCTTACCGGTAAGGTGGCTCTTGAAGATGCCGAACTCATCGAAAAGCTTCAGCAAAAAGAACTGGCTAAAAAGAACACCCACTTTCCTCATTCTTTTCAGGAGAACAGGAACACCAATGACAAGCTCAAATTCCTACTAAGCAACCTTAAATAAGTGATCACTGGTCAGTACTCGGTGATCAGTTGACTTGCCTGAATATGGTTACATTTTTCAGGCTAATGATCATTTCCGGATTTTGTACTGCAATAAATTATAGTACTCAACGCTTCGGCCCAAGTCCATTATTCAGCTTTGAACGTGGAACTTTACCTTGAATCTTTAAAGTCTATTTCAGGAATAAAGCCTGTAGCTCTGGGGTGGGCACCATACAAGTGTCCTTCTTTCCAAACCAGCTGTACCTGTTATTGGCAACAAAGCTATATACGCCATCTCTAAGACCTTCGGGTAGAGACTTAAAATACTTTAGCCAGGAATATCCTTTTAAATGTCGGGCGATCTCGATTGCGGCGGTCGATTTGTGATAATATGCTACACCGGGTTCGATAAGGATCACCGAATCCAGGTTTTCTGTATCTATTCCTTTTTCATTAATGATTTGACGGCCCACATCACTTTGGAGGGGTGCAAATCGAAATACGTCATTTACATCATTCTTAATGATCGTTTGTACCGTTTTGTTGCAAAGATTACAAACACCATCAAAAAGGATGATCTTCTTGTTTTCAGGGAAATTTACCATAATTTTTCTTTTTCTATTTTTTTCGTTGCACAAGCTCCAACTGGTCTACAGAAACCGAAGTAGTGAAAATGCCATAGTTCACTTTAGCATTTCCTTTTTCAATACTGTCAATGCTTCCAACGGCTTTCCCGTCTTGCATACGCACTCTGTCACCTACTTTTAAAACCGGTTTTGGCTTTGCAATTTCTTCTTTAATATCTTTTTCCTGCTTTTCTTTTTTCTTTTTTCTAATTTCTTCGACCTTCTTTTCAGCTTCCTGCATCACCTTCTTTTCCTTCGCTTTTTCCACCTTTTTTTCTTTAGGTGAAACTTTTTTTCGCTTGGAATTCTCTACTTCTATGATCTTCAGGAATTCGGCAATAAGCTCTTTTTTCTTTTTATTCTGAAAATATTTTTCACCCAGTTCATTGATCTTGTTACCTAAATAAATTAACCGCTGATTGCTGTCGTATAACTCCTGAAAATTCTCCAGTTTCTGCTGAATTCGGGCGTTTGTTTCTTCCAGCTTTTTCTTTTCAGATTCTGTTTTTTGTTCTTTGGTCTTTAAAGCTGTTGTTGTCTTCGAAAGTTTTGACCGTTCCTTCTGAAGGTCGGCGATACTTTTATCAAACCTAATTTTTCCCCGTTCTACCTTCTTTTTTGACCGGTTGATAAGGCTGTAGGGAATTCCGTTCTTTTGGGCTACCTCAAAGGTGAAGGAGCTTCCGGCTTCTCCCATATGCAGCTTGTAAAGCGGTTCCAGGGTTCTTGCATCAAACAACATGTTTGCATTGATAACATGCGGCAGCTCATTGGCCAGCATCTTTAAGTTGGCATAATGGGTAGTGAGAATTCCAAAAGCTTCTTTTTCATAGAAGACCTCCAGGAAAGTTTCAGCCAAAGCCCCTCCCAGTTCCGGGTCACTTCCTGTACCAAATTCATCTATCAGGAAAAGTGTTTTATCATCTACTTTCTTCAGAAAGTAATTCATGTTCTTTAAGCGGTAGCTATATGTGCTCAGGTGGTTTTCAATACTTTGATTATCGCCAATATCTGTAAGTATCCTGTCAAAAAAGCACATCCTGCTGTATTCGTGTACCGGAATAAGCAAACCACTTTGCACCATGAGCTGTAAAAGCCCCATGGTTTTGAGCGTAATACTTTTCCCACCGGCATTAGGACCTGAAATTACGATAATGCGTTTATCACTGCTCAACTCAATGGTCTGCGGATAGGTCTTTTTATTCTGCTTCCTGTTGGTAAGCAAAAGCAGCGGATGATAAGCATCTATTAATTCTATTTCACGATCCCGGGAGATCTTGGGCATTACAGCATTCATGTCCATCCCGTACTTTGCCTTGGCAGCAATAACATCTATGTTGCTCAGAAATTCCTGGTAGTCTATCAGTAAACTGCGATAAGGCCTTACAAAGCTTGTTAGCTCCTTCAGGATCTTCTTTATTTCTTCCTTTTCTTCATACTCCAGGTTGTTCAGTTCGCGGGTGTAGTTATAGGTGGTTTCGGGCTGAATGTATACAATGCTTCCTGTTTTAGAATTCCCTAAAATTCCGCCTTTAACCTTTCGCCGGTGCATGGCAGAGACTGCAAGCACTCTTATATTATCTACTACGGTCTCGCGTATGTCATCAAGATAACCAAGGTTGTTGTAGTGGGTAAGAGCACTCCCAAAGCTGGAGTTAATTTGCCCTTTTACATGCCCAATCTTTCTGCGTGTTTCCTGAAGCAGGGGAGAAGCGTCATCTTTTACCTCTCCAAATCGATCAATTACCTGATTGATTCTCTCAATGATGAGCGGAGTATACTCTACTTCTGAAGCAGTTTCGTGAAGACAGGGATACAGCTGCTCAAATTTCTGAAAAAACCGAATGAGAGTATTTGAGGTTTCTGAAATTGATCCTATCTTCCTGAAACTCGATGCTTCCAGGCGGGTCTCTTCAATGCCCAGGAATTTTATTTCCTGGTCTATAGCATCAAAGCCATGATTGGGAATACGACTTTCCTGCTGGTACGAAGACACATATTCATTTGTTTTTCGAAGTGCAAAAATGGTTTCTTTGTAACTTGAAAAAGGAGCTATTTCGAGAGCTTTATTCTTACCGGGACCTGTGACCGTATACCTACTAACCTGCTGGCAAATTGTTGGAAATTCAAGGTCCTGAAGAGTCTTGGCTGTAATTTTAATCATAGAAAATTTCCCTATTTTTGGGAAGCTGCAATTTAACCAATAATATGACCTTTGACATCACACCAGATTGGAAAAAAAAGTTAAATCACGAGCTTGAAAAACCTTATTTTAAGGAACTGCTTGAATTTGTATCTGCCGAATATGAGGCGAATGACTGTTTTCCTCATCCCGATAACATATTCAAGGCCTTTGAACTTTCCTCTTTTGAGGAAACCAAAGTGGTAATTATAGGGCAAGATCCATACCACGGTTACGGGCAGGCTCATGGTTTGTGTTTTTCTGTGCAGCCCGAAACCAAAGTTCCACCTTCTTTAGTAAATATTTTTAAAGAAATTAGCGATGATTTAGGGACACCTTTGCCCGGACATGGAAACCTAAAGCACTGGGCAGAGCAGGGGGTATTAATGCTAAATGCCACGTTAACTGTGCGGGCAGGGCAGGCAGGTTCTCACCAGGGAAAAGGTTGGGAAAAATTCACAGATGCCGTGATCTCCACTTTGTCAGATGAGCGGGAAAACCTGGTATTTCTCCTGTGGGGTGGCCCTGCACAAAAGAAAGGCCGTAAAATTGATTCTAATAAACATTTGGTGCTTACCAGCGGGCATCCTTCTCCATTAGCCGCGAATAGAGGCTATTGGTTTGGTAACAAGCATTTTAGTAAGACAAATGAATTCCTTCGTTCTATAGGAAAAGAACCCATTGCGTGGTAACTAGAACCTGTAGCCTACGTTAACCGTGGGGAGCAGGACGATATCGGGAGAATTTTTATCAAAGAGGTTTCTGCCTATTCCAAAAGATAGATCAACAAGAAAGCCCTGTTTGGCAACAAATTTTCCGCCTACACCTATTCCAATGGCAATATCGGTATATTCAATAAATACTTCCTTTTCTTCTAACTCTCCAGTTTCGGAATTTGGAAATTTTCTTTTCACTTCATTATCTCCGTTGGAAAACATCCCAAAGGCTTCAGCATAATAACCCCAGGCGGTGTTTTCTTCCTGTAGGAAATATTTAAATTTTCCGGTAATAGAGAAATCCTTGGTGTAAATTTTTGAAAGATCTACGTCCTCTCCTTCGTTCTTATTAAAGACCTTGGAGAAAATTTCTACGCCGGCTGAGGCGTGATCGTTAATTATTCGCTCGTATCCAACATCAAGGGCACCAAATACCAATAAGTTGAGTACGTTTAAATGCACTTCGCTATAGGTACTATCTCTCTTGAAAATGTTTTCCTCCTGAATTGCAGAATCTATTTCAATATCGCCTGATGCTTGTGAAAACGCTCCTTGCTGGGCAACAACAGGTGTAGCCAAAAGCAGGAGTGTCAAAAATGTCAAAATATTTGTCTTTTTCATATCGTTTAATGGGGTAAAAAGTAGTGACTGTCTTGAGCTTCTGGGATAAGATCTAGCTCCAGGAGCTGCTCCTGTACCTTCTGGATCTCAAACACAGAGATTTGTTTTTGGCTCCAGGTGGTGATCTTTAGCCACTGCTCAATATCTTCCACCTTTTGCTCATATTTATTGGCCAGTGCCAGTTCTACTTTTGGAATTTGCTTGAATTTTTTAGTGACCTCATTTAGCGTCTTGAGCATGGTGAGAATTCCGGCCTGATCATTCTCTAACACATCTTTTCTAACAGCAATTACAAAGCAGGACCAGGGGGTGGGACAATCTCCTATTCTGCGGAAAATGCCTTCATCTACCAGAGGTTTTGTGGTAAAATGCTCCCACATAAAGTAACCGGCGCTGCCATACTGTAAAGCTTTAATAGCTCCGTTAATATCTCCCACTACTTCAAATTGAAGTTTTGAGGTATCCCAACCCAAATTCCGGGCGTTTACATAGGCCATCAGGTGTGAACCCGACCCATACCGGCTAATAGCCACTTTTTGATTTTTCAGGTCTTCCACCGACTCAAAGTTTGATTCAGCAGCTACGTGTATTCCCCAAATTAGTGGAGAAGCAATGTATTCCTGTACAATAAGTGCCTCATTTCCGTGTAAAATATCTTTGATAATGCCTTCAGTAAGAATAACGGCAACATCAATCTCTTTATTTCTTAAGGCCTTACACATAGCCCCCGTACCGTCGGGAAAATCGCGCCAGCTAAGATCGAGACCGTTGTTATTAAAAGTTCCGTCATCAATACAAAGGTGCCATGGCAGGTTGAAATGTTCTGGCACTCCTCCAACTTTTATATTTCTCATGAGGCATGTTTTTCTTTGAGGTACTTGTATATTTCGTACTGTGATCTTATTTCTTTTTCTCCCGGTTTGGGCGCTACAAAATTATTCTTTTCTGTGGGATCCTGAATTCTGGCCTTTACATTATCCTTGAATTGTATTTCTAGAATATCTTTAAATTCCTTTGCGATATCTTCATCATAAATGGGTGCGATCACTTCTATCCTGCGGTCCAGGTTTCGTGTCATCCAGTCGGCACTACCAAAAAAGAGCTCTTCCTTTCCGTCATTTCCGAAGATGTAAATGCGGCCGTGTTCTAAAAAGCGGTCAATTATGCTGGTCATGTAAATGTTGCTGCTAAGGTTCTCAACCCCTGGCACCAGGCATGTAAAGCCCCTAACCAGCAGTCTTATATCTACACCTGCCTCACTGGCGTCATATAAAAGGTCGATGATCTCCTTATCTTCAAGGCTGTTCATTTTAGCTTTGATTTCAGCCTTTTTGCCAAGTTTTTTATTCTGAATTTCCCGGTTGATCATGTCTGCAAAAGACTTTCTGGTCGAAAATGGCGAAATGAGAAGGTGTTTTGCCCGCGGGATAATTAATTCCCCTTCAAGCACCAGGAAAACCCGTGAGAGTTCGCTTGTTAGCTTCTCATATGCGGTAAATATTGCATGGTCACAGTAAATTTTTGAGGTTTTGCTGTTAAAATTACCTGTACCAATATAAGCGTAGTCTTTTAATTCTCCATTCTCTTCCCTGGAAACCAGTAGGATCTTGGAATGGACCTTAATTTTGGGGTAACTATAGATAACTTTAGCTCCCTCTTCTTCAAACTTCCTGCCCCAGTCGATATTATTCTTCTCGTCAAACCTTGCTTTAGCTTCAATAAAGACAGTGAGTTTTTTGCCATTTTTGAGTGCCGAGAGAAGGGCAGAAGTAACAACAGATTCATCGGCAATCCTGTAAATGGAAATCTTTATTTCCTTTACCTGTGGGTCGTGTGCGGCTTGCTGTATGAAGCGTTCTACATATTCAAAAGACATGTAAGGAAAATGAACCGACTGGTCTTTTTTTGCAATGACCTCAAAATAATTTTCGGTAGTTTCCAAAACAGAATGTTTTACCGTGGGCCATTCTTCGAAATGTAAGGCCGGATTATTCGTGGGATCCGGGAAAGAAAAATAGTCACTGAAATTGTGATATCTGCCACCCGGCATCATGTCAATTTTTCCAAGTTTAAGCCGCTTCCGCAGTATTTTTTGATCTTCTTCCGGCATATGGGAGTCGTAAAGCAATCTCGTGGGTTGGCCATCGGTGCGTTGTTGGAGAGATTCGTAGATCTTCTCGGCCAGCAATCCGTCTACTTCATCATCTATATACAGCTCGGCATCCCGGGAAAGCTTGATCTCGTAAATTCCGGTAATTTCTTTATCAGGAAATAACTTCGGTACGTTTACTTTTACGATATCATCTAAAAATGATATTTTAAACTCCTCTGTTTCCGAAGAAAAAGTGATGAACCTTTCGCATTCATCTGTCGGAATATTTACAATTCCAAACTCCGATTTATCCCCGAAACACACCATAAAGTAGAGGCTGTTATTCTCCAAAAAAAGCTCTTCGCCACCAAAAGCGCTTGTGGTAGTAGCATTGATGCACTTTCGTATTTTCTTAAAATACCTGTGTGCAAATTCTTCCTGGTGCGCATTGTAATCTTCCCTGTGTACCAGGTGTATGCCTGCAGTCTCCAGTTCGGGGATGATCTCTTCTCTATAGATCTTACCGAACTTTTCCTGTTGCTCCCTTACTTCCTTAAGTATTTCCTTTACCGTCTTATTAGGTTTTAAGGCGAGCTTTTTCCTGATGCTTTTCTCTACCCGTTTCATTTGCCTTAGCTGGGAAACGCGAACCCGAAAATATTCATCGAGGTTCATGGAGAAAATAGCCAGGAACTTTAGCCGCTCGTAAAGAGGTGTGGTCTTATCCTGTGCTTCCTGCAGCACTCTCTCATTAAAACTTAACCAATTTAAATCGCGGTGCCTTTTAATTTTCTCTTCAGGCTTTAACATACGGAGGGGTTTCGTCAAAAATACGAATATGAGGTACGAGGGCTTTTAATATTCTGTTAAATGAAATTAGGCTGATACTATCCTGTCCAGAGCATATTTTATGGTATTCTCTACTGCCTGTGCACCATCTTTGGTAAAGTTTCCGGTTGCGCGGTTCGCGATGATGGCATTAAGAGATAAAGCTTTATGGCCCAACATTGCTGAAAGCCCGAAAATCGCTGAAGTTTCCATCTCCAGGTTGGTGATCTTTTTTCCTTTAAAGCTAAAGGTTGCCAGTTTATCTTTCATGTTGTCATCTCTCAAAGGAAGTCGGAGAACACGGCCCTGCGGGGCATAAAACCCGGAATTTGAACCCGTAAAACCTGCAAATACCTGCTCGCTCATAAATTGCTCTACCAGGGAAGCATTGGCCGGCACCACATAAGGTTTACTGTTTCTTTCATAAGTGCCAAGATGCGCTTCTATGGCCTCATTGAAATCCTGAAGCTGTACTTCATCGCTTTGGTAAAAGTGAAGAAGGTTATCAAAACCAACGGCCATCTCGCTTACTACTATAGAGTCTACCGGTATATCTTTTTGAATAGACCCCGAAGTTCCAACTCTAATGATATTAAGGCTGGTTTTTTCGGCTTTCATATCGCGGGTCTCAAAGTCGATATTGACAAGTGCATCAAGTTCATTGAGTACAATATCAATATTGTCTGTACCAATTCCCGTGGAGATCACCGATATTCTTTTGCCCTTGTAAATTCCGGTTTGGGTGTGGAACTCTCTTTTCTTAACGGCTACTTCTACTTTATCAAAGTGCTTCGTGATCTTATCTACCCGGTTTTGGTCTCCCACCAAAATAACGGTATCGGCAAGATGTTCGGGTTTTAGATTGAGGTGATATATGCTGTTGTCTTTGTTCAGAATTAATTCTGATGCTGCTAAATGATTCATGTTATAATTTTAGTAGATCGTGTGAAACGGGGTCATAAAGAAAGTCGTACTTTCTTACACCGCCGTAGCATTCGTCATCTTTTAGGTTCTGGTAATAATTTTTTGTGCCTTTTAATGCTTTAAGGCCATCTTCATTCAGTTTCAGTTTTTCTGCTGAAGTTTCATAGAAAGGGTTAAGCTTTTCAAGGATCCGCTGCATCTGTACATCTACATAGCCGTAATAACCCTGATATTGAAGGGCATAGCCTAAAAGATGATGCTGCGATTTAATATCGTGTTCTTCTATGAGTTTTAAGACGTTAATTTCCAGGGAATTCAATCCCGTATTTATATTAGGAAAGCGCTCAATATGGGCTCTAATAGAACTTGACAAATATTCAAAGTTTGTGGTCTTCTTGATTTCCGACATAAGCCGTTTTGGGTTTTTACTGCAGTACAGCTCCCAAATTAATTGTGCGGTTTGAATATCGGCCTTTTCAAGTGGAATCCTATATTTATAATGTTCGTTAAGATTTTTATCTGAAAGCTGCGAAAGGGCAGTCATTTCTGCTTCGCCTTTTAGTTTACGGCTACACACTAAAGAGAAAGGTCCATTTTTCTTATTCTGAAGCAGGAAGCTAATAAGGGCAAGCATGTTCATGTGTGAAAAGAGGTCGAACTCAAACCATAACACTATTTCATCATAATTATTGATGGCTGCCAGTTTTACCAGTTCACTAAGAAACTCCTCCTGGTACTGCTCTTCAGAAATATTGTACTTCTCAAGAAGAAAAGTTTTTCTGCGCAACACAAAGTCTTCGTCTCCCACATCAAAAGTTGTAGGGCCTTCACATAGCATTTCCCTCCAGGTGATTACATCTCCGGGAATTGAAAGATTGGTAATTTGTTCAGAAAGATCGTCCCCGTTGGTAATATGTAGTATTTTCTTTTCCTCCATAAAATATCTTTAACCCCCAATGCGCTTTACTTTGTAACCAAGCTCTCTAAGGTAAGACATTACTTTATCTCTAACATCTCCCTGAATTATAATTTCACCATCTTTAACAGAGCCTCCCACACCGCATTTCTTTTTCAGGTCTTTGCCCAGGGCATCGAGATCTTCTTGCGGGCCAACATACCCCTTTACCACAGTCACTTTCTTTCCTGCCCGCCCTTTGGAGCTATAATGGGCTTCCAGAAGTTGATCTTGTGGAGCTAAACTTTCTTCCTGCTCTTCATTGTGGCTTTCAGGAGTAAAATCTTTATCTGTAGAGAAAACAAATCCTCCCAGGTCTTCCAGCCCCATCTTTTTCTTAGCCATAAAAAACTATTTTTTGAGTCCTATTTCTACCAGTCTTTGATGAAGGAATTCTCCGGCAGTAATATCGGGGTAAGCTTTTGGGTGTTCATCATCTATACACTCTTCAAGACAATTTAGTGGCATTTCACTGCGAGGGTGCATAAAGAACGGAATGGAATAACGCGGATTGCTCCATTGCTCTTTTGGAGGATTCACCACCCGGTGTATCGTACTTCTCAGTTTGTTATTGGTATGCCGCTCCAGCATATCTCCTACGTTGATCACGAGCTCATCTTCCTGCGGAATAGCATCTATCCATTCCCCGTCTTTTCTTAACACCTGGAGCCCTCCGGTAGAAGCCCCCATTAAAAGCGTGATAAGGTTGATGTCTCCGTGAGCTCCGGCTCTTACGGCACCTTTAGGCTCTTCGGTGATAGGAGGGTAGTGAATGGGCCTCAAAATGCTGTTCCCGTTACTGGCCCAGTGGTCAAAATAGAACTCGTCCAGGCCAATGTATAGTGCAAGAGCCCTTAACACATAGATCCCTGTTTTTTCCAGCATTCTGTATGCTTCCATCCCGGTGTGGTTAAAATCGGGGAGCTCTTCTACCTGCACGTTTTCAGGATATTCTTCAGTAAGATTTGCATCTTTTGAAGGCTCCTGTCCAAAATGCCAGAATTCTTTAAGATCTCCCTCTTTCTTGCCTTTAGCGTGCTCTTTTCCGAAGGAAATATATCCGCGTTGCCCTGCAAGCCCCTCAATTTCATACTTCTGTTTGGTTTCAAGTGGAAGGGCAAAGAAATTCTTCACTTCTTTATATAGCTCATCCACAAGATTGTCGCTCAAAAAATGGTTTTTTAAAGCAACAAAACCTATTTCTTCGTAAGCCTTACCAATCTCATTTACAAATTTTTGCTTTCTCTTTGGGTCATCAGACAGGAAGTCGGCCAGGTTAACACTGGGTATATTGTTCATCTCCATAGGATCATTTTTTAGATACCACACAAAGTTAAATAAAATAAGAAGAGTGTCGTGGGCTTTAAATTTTTCTTAATAACAACGAATCCTATTTTAAGTACATTTGAGGAACCAATGCTTAATTATGAAAATTAAAGAAACTTCATTTCAACCTGATATAGAATTCGACAGAACAGATTTTAATGACGGGCAGCTCCTCGCTTTTTACAGGGAATTGCTTAAGCCCAGGCTCATCGAAGAGAAAATGCTGGTGCTTTTACGCCAGGGTAAAATATCAAAATGGTTTAGCGGGATTGGCCAGGAGGCTATATCTATTGGTGTCACGCTTTCTCTTCAAAAAGACGAATACATCCTGCCCATGCACCGTAACCTGGGGGTTTTTACGGCCAGAGAAATCCCGTTGTACAGGTTATTTAGCCAATGGCAGGGAAAAGCTTCGGGTTTTACCAAAGGCCGGGATCGCAGTTTTCACTTTGGTACGCAGGAATATAAAATTGTGGGAATGATCTCCCATTTGGGGCCTCAATTGGGGGTTGCCGATGGTATCGCTCTTGCTCACAGGCTTCAAAAAGAGCAAAAAATCACTGCAGTTTTTACAGGCGAAGGCGGCACGAGTGAAGGGGATTTTCACGAAGCCCTAAATATTGCTTCGGTATGGCAGCTGCCGGTGATGTTTTGTGTAGAAAATAACGGCTATGGGCTTTCTACTCCCACTTCGCAGCAGTATAATTGCGAGAATATAGCCGATCGTGCTGTGGGTTATGGTATGGAATCTCATATTATTGACGGAAATAACATTTTAGAGGTCTACGGAAAGGTTTCCAGGTTGGCAGAAAGTATGCGAAAAGATCCGCGCCCCGTTTTACTGGAGTTCAAGACCTTTAGAATGAGGGGTCATGAAGAAGCCAGCGGAACAAAATATGTTCCTAATGACCTGATGCAGCAGTGGGCAATTAAAGATCCTGTAGATAACTTCCGGGAATTTTTATTAGCTGAAAAAATGCTTTCTGAAAATCTTGACAACCAATACAAAGCGGAAATCAAGCAGGAAATAGATGAAGATCTAAAAAAGGCAAATGCCGAAGCCGGTATAGATTTCAATGAAACTGAAGAGTTAAATGATGTGTATCAAGAGTTTCATTATGAAGAATTTACTCATTCCGAAGAAACAGAAGAGCTTAGGTTTATAGATGCTGTATCTCAGGGATTAAGGCAATCAATGCAGCGGCATGAAAACCTCGTGCTCATGGGGCAGGATATAGCTGAATATGGCGGTGTCTTTAAAATAACCGAAAATTTCGTTGAAGAATTTGGAACCCAACGGGTGCGCAATACTCCCATTTGTGAGTCGGGGATTGTGGAAACTGCAATGGGGCTTTCTATCAAAGCAATGAAAGCGATGGTGGAGATGCAGTTCGCCGATTTTGTGAGTTCCGGGTTCAATCCTGTAGTGAATTACCTTGCAAAAGTGCATTACCGCTGGAACCAGCAGGCCGATGTGGTGATTAGGATGCCTTGTGGTGCAGGTGTAGGAGCCGGCCCTTTCCACAGTCAGACGAACGAGGCCTGGTTTACCAAGACTCCAGGCTTAAAAGTGGTGTATCCGGCGTTCCCTTATGATGCCAAAGGATTATTGAACACAGCTTTTAACGATCCCAATCCTGTACTTTTCTTTGAACACAAGGCGCTGTATCGCAGTATACGCCAGCAAGTACCTAAAGATTACTATACCTTACCCTTTGGAAAAGCAGCTTTGCTGCGTGAAGGCAGGGATGTAACAGTGATAAGCTTTGGCGCAGCGGTGCATTGGGCGCTGGAGACTCTCGACGCTCACCCCGAAATAGATGCCGATCTTCTTGACTTAAGGAGCCTGCAGCCGCTGGATACTGAAGCCATATTTTCTTCAGTAAAGAAAACAGGGAAAGTAATTATCCTTCAGGAAGATAGTGTCTTCGGCGGAATAGGATCTGACATTTCAGCCATGATCGCCCAGGAGTGTTTTGAAGCTCTCGATGCGCCGGTAATGCGGGTAGGAAGCCTTGAAACCCCAATACCATTCTCAAAAGCTCTCGAAGAAGGCTACCTTCCAAAAAAGAGATTTGAGGAGAAAATTCTGGAGTTATTGAAGTATTAAGAAAGAATTGGCGGTAAGTTGATTTTGTTAGGATTTCTTTACAAAAAACTTGTTAAATAAGTAATAATCTTTTGTCTGCCGCAAGGTCTCAACGTAATTTAGAGATAACTAATCACTAAAACTTTAAATTATGATACGATTAATCGTTATCTTTTTAATCATTGCAATTATTGCCGCCATCTTTGGATTTGGAGGAATTGCTGAAGGAGCTGCCGATATTGCGCAGATCATCTTTTACATTTTCCTTGTTCTACTTGTAATCGCATTGATAAGTAGACTTTTTAGAAGATAATTGTAAACAGCATCATCCAATGTCATTAAGGCTTTTTAGCCCTGGCATTGGATTTTTTTTGACTCAGTAAAAACAGAAGCATGAAAAAGATTGTTTTTTTAATTTTAAGTGTGGTTTTTCTTGTCTCCTGCGGTTCCAGCAAGGTGGCAAATGAAGCCAGGGCAACCATGAATGGCGATTGGCAGTTAACCAGTATTACTTACCCCGGGAACAGCCAGAATGTACAGGTTTCCCTTTTAAACGATGTCCCTGCCAGGTGTCTGGAAGGTAGTACATGGAACTTTATTTCGAATAATAACACAGGTTCTTATGTGGTTTCAGGACTTAATTGTCCTTCAGAAACCGAATTCTTTATCTGGTCAATTGACGGGTCTAACGCCGCAATGGGTAATTATGACCTTATGTTTAAGCCTACCAATTCCGATCATAAATCGGTTACCGGTAATACGGGGTACAGGATCAACCTTACCCATCTTTCGGGCAGTCAAATGACCTGGGAACAAACAGTGTCTTTTGAAGGCAAACCGTTTACAATTAAAATGAACTTTAATAAATAATTGAGAATACTATGAAAATGAGACAAAACAGATTATTTGCTTTTTTATTTGCTGCCCTTATCATGTTCGTGGGTTGTGATGCTACAAGAAATGCCAATAACAAACAAAAAGGAACCGTTATAGGTGCCACAGGTGGTGCCGTGCTTGGCGGGGTTGTGGGTAATAATGTAGGAGACGGTAATACCGCACTGGGCGCCATTATTGGTGGTGTTGTAGGTGGTGCTGCCGGAGCTTATATTGGTAACCGAATGGATAAACAAGCTCAGGAAATTGAACAGGAGATCCCCGGAGCTGAAGTTGAAAGAGTTGGTGAAGGTATTAACGTGACCTTTGATGAAACCAGCGGTATTTATTTTGCTACAGAAAAATATGCCATTGAGGGGCAGTCTCGTGAGGCACTTCAAAAACTTGCCAACATTCTGCAGGAATACCCCGATACAAACATTTTAGTTGAAGGGCACACAGACAGTACCGGTAGTGATGCTTACAACCTAACGCTTTCTAAGAACAGGGCACAGGCTGTAACAAACTTCCTTACCAGCCAGGGAATTTCTGGCGGAAGGATCGACACCAAATGGTATGGCGAGTCTCAACCTAAGTACGACAATTCTACTGTAGAAGGACGTTCTAAGAACCGTAGAGTTGAGCTTGCAATTGTTGCCAACGAAGAGCTTAAAGAAGAAGCAAGAAGACAGGCCGGTAATTAAGAATCCGGTTCAAAGTAAAAAAAACCCGGTTTTTCCGGGTTTTTTTATACCAAAATTTATCTGGAAAAATGACCAACCGAATCATCATCGCAGGGGGCGGACTCGCAGGTTTAACAGCCGCCATTCACCTGGCTCAAAAAGGGCAAAAAATTACGCTTTTTGAGAAGGATGCTTTTCCGCGGCATAAAGTGTGTGGGGAATATCTGTCCCGCGAGGTCATTCCTTATTTTGATGAGCTAAAAATCCCGTGGAGGAACTTAAATCCGAAAAAAATAGACAGGTTGCGTTACAGCACGCCTTCCGGAAAGGCTATTGACGTTGATTTACCTATGGGAGCCCTTGGCGTGAGCCGCTACGCCCTTGATAACCTGCTTTTTGAAACAGCTAAAGCCAACGGTGTGGAAATTCTCCAGGAAAAGGTGCTGGAAATGACATTTTTGGAAGGTAAGTTTAAGGTAATTTCTTCAAAAACTGAATATACTGCAGATTATGTTTTTGGCAGCTTCGGAAAAAGATCGGTACTTGATAAGAACCTGGAACGGAATTTTTTTAAAGAATCCGCACCTTGGGTCGCAGTCAAAAATCACTATCGGCTGAAGGATTTTCCTGATGACCTGGTAGGTTTGCACAACTTTAAAGGTGGGTACTGCGGACTCTCCCGAACCGAGAATGGAAATATCAATATGTGTTATCTCGCCACCTATGAGAGCTTTAAAGATTACAAAGACCCGGATAAATTCAATGAAAAAGTACTTCGAAAAAACCCATTTTTGGACAGGTTTTTAGCTGAAGCTGTTCCGGTATTTGAGAAACCGCTCACTATCGCACAGATCTCCTTCAGCAAAAAAGAAGCAGTGAAAGATCACGTACTTATGCTGGGAGATGCCGCCGGACTCATACATCCGTTATGCGGTAATGGAATGGCCATAGCGATTCACAGCGCCAAAATAGCTTCCGAAGAATTTATAAAACATATTGAAACCGGAAGCCATCGGCAGGAAATGGAAACTGCTTACAAACAGCGGTGGGAAAAGATATTCAGCAGGAGATTTAAAACAGCATCGCTGCTTCAAAAGGTGCTGTTACGAGAAAACCTGGCAGAAATTTCTCAGGCTTTAATTTCTAGAGTTCCGTTCCTTTTGCCCAAAATCATAAAACAAACCCATGGAGAACCTATAGCCTAATGGTGAACACCAAAGAAAGATCCAGCCAAAAAGAGATCATGGACGATCTTGAGATGCAGGGGGAAGAACTGGAAAAGACCCTGCAAGACCTCGACACAGTGAACCAGTGGTTAGGCGGTAATAAAATTACGGTAGATGGGGTGGAGAAACTTCTTGAAAGTTCCTCTTACACAAAATCAGTAAAGATCATTGATGTGGGCTGTGGTAACGGCAGTGTTCTTAAAGAAGTAGCCAAATACGGCCGCAAGACCGGGCAAAAATTTGAACTGCTGGGAATTGATGCGAATAAGAACGCTATGGAGATTGCAGAGAAAAATTTAGCTGCTTATCCTGAAGTTTCTTTTAAAGGAATGGATGTTTTTTCGGAAGAATTTGCGCGGCAGGAAGCAGACATAATTTTGTGTACCTTGACACTGCATCATTTTTCAGATGATGAAATAAGGGAATTAATGAAGCTTTTTTCTCAAAAAGTTGGGCTGGGAATAGTTATTAATGATCTTAAAAGAAGCAGAAGAGCATATTACCTTTTTCAGGCGTTTTGTGCGGCTTTTGGAATAAGGGAGATCAACCGCAAAGATGGGCTCACCTCTATTTTGAGAAGTTTCAAAAAAGAAGAGCTGCAGGCATTTGCAAAAGACCTGGCGGTAAGTAGGCAGGAGATCAACGAAAAATGGGCTTTTAGATATCAATGGATCTTATATAAATAATCATAAAGAATGAGTGTTAGAATAGCGACAGTAGCAAAACAACTTCCACCTTACTCACGTGAGACCACAGAGGTAATTCCCTTTGTGGAGACGTGGCTTGATGGGCAGGAGGAAAGATACAGGAGAAAAGTGATCAAGATCTTTGAAGGAGCTGCTGTAGACAAGCGATATTCTATAATGGAGCCGTCGGAGGTTTTTACAGCGACTTCTTTTGAAGATAAGAACCGTATTTACAGCAGGGAGGTAAAAAAGCTGGGATCTGCTGTGCTAAAAAAGGGGCTGGAACAAGCCGGTTGGGAAGCCGATTCCGTCGACTTTATTATCACCGTGAGTTGTACCGGGATCATGATCCCTTCTTTAGACGCTTTTCTTATCAACGAACTGCAAATGAAGCAGGACATTACGAGGTTACCAGTGACCGAAATGGGATGTGCCGCCGGGATTTCGGGAATGATCTACGCTAACAATTTTTTGAAAGCAAATCCGGGGAAAAGAGCTGCAGTTATTGCAGTGGAAAGTCCTACGGCTACTTTTCAGCTTGAAGATTTCTCGATGGCAAATATGGTGAGCGCCGCGATCTTTGGTGACGGCGCTGCCTGCGTGTTAATGTCTTCGGAAGAAGATGCGAAAGGTCCCAGGATAGTAGGGGAAGACATGTACCATTTCTTTGATGCTACTCACCTGATGGGTTTTGACCTCACCGATCCCGGACTCAAGATGGTCCTCGATCCCGCAGTGCCTCAAACAATCGCCGATCATTTTCCTGCAATCATTCATCCTTTTCTTGAAAAGCACAATTCTTCCATTGAAAAAATAGATCACCTCATTTTTCATCCCGGTGGAAAAAAAATTGTGCAGACGGTTGAAGAACTTTTTGGTAAATTAGGTAAGAATATAGACGATACCAAGGAAGTGTTGCGGCTGTACGGCAATATGAGCAGCGCAACTGTTTTATATGTCCTGGAAAGATTTTTAAACCGGCCGACAGAAAAAGGGGAGCAGGGGCTTATGCTAAGCTTTGGCCCCGGATTTTCGGCTCAAAAAATACTTTTAGAATGGTAAAGGAATTTGAAGGAAAGAATTATTGGGCACTCGTACTTGGTGGAAGCAGCGGTCTTGGCTTTGCTTCGGCCAAAAAGCTGGCCCGGCATGGTATGAACATTCTGGTGGTGCACCGGGATAGAAAGGACGATCTGCCCGAGATAAAATCGGCTTTTGATGAGATCCGGGAGCTGGGGGTACAGCTGCATTCTTTTAATCGCGATGCCACTCGAAAAGACCGAAGGGAAGAGATTAAACAGGAAATGCAGGAAATTCTTGGGGAATCTGGGAAAGTCCGCACCATGTTGCACAGCATTTCTAAAGGAAACCTGAGGTCTATGCTAGGGAAAGAACCAACGTTGCGCAACGACGATTTTCAACAGACCATAGACGCCATGGCCATTAGCCTGTACGACTGGACGAGGCTTATTTATGATGCCGGTTTGTTTGCAAAAGATGCAAGAATACTATCTTTTACCAGTGAAGGGAACATTAAGGCCTGGAAAGATTATGCGGCAGTGTCGGCGGCTAAAGTGGCTTTGGAGGCTATAACCCGCAGTATCGCCCTCGAATTTGCACCGGAAGGTATTCGCGCAAACTGTATACAGGCGGGTGTTACGGTTACGCGTTCCCTGGAGTTGATTCCCGGTTATGAAACCCTGCGGCAACATGCGCTAAAAAGGAATCCCTTCAAACGGCTTACCACTCCGGGAGACGTAGCAAATGCCGTTTATTTGTTGAGTAAAGATGAAGCGAGCTGGATCACCGGTACCGTGATTCCTGTTAACGGAGGAGAACACTTGAAGTAGTTAAGAGTTATGAGTTATGAGTTCGGAGTTTGTAGTCTTGGCTCTTGATTTTTGATTCTTTTTTCCATTTTCATTAGAAAATATTCAATAATAACTATTCAATAAAAATCTTGACACATTCCAAAATCATAGAGTTGCTTCCTTATTCTGAACCTTTTCTGTTTGTTGATGAACTAAAAGAAGTGTCTGAAAATGGCATATTTGGCACCTATACTTTTAAGGAAGAAGCTGATTTTTACAGGGGGCATTTTAAAGATCTTCCGGTGACTCCGGGAGTAATCCTTACAGAATGTATGGCGCAAATTGGAGTGGTGAGCCTGGGTATATTTCTGCTGAAGGATGACGACCTTCACAATTCCGGGGTTGCATTGACAAACACAGCAGTTGACTTTTACCTACCGGTGTTTCCGGGAGAAAAGGTGAAGGTAGTTTCAGAAAAAATCTATTTCAGGTTTAATAAGTTGAAGTGTAAAGTACAAATGTTTAATGCTGAAGAAAAGCTCGTATGCAGAGGGGAAATTTCAGGAATGATAAAAGCTGAATGAACAGAAGAGTAGTAATTACAGGTATGGGCGTGGCTGCGCCAAATGGAGTGGGCTTAGCCGCATTTTCTGAAGCTCTCAAAAAGGGCAAAAGCGGAATAAGATTTCAGCCAGAACTGGAGCGCCTGAAGTTCAGGTGCCAGATTGCCGGGCAGCCTGAAATTCCGGAGGAAATGCTGCAGGAATATTTCACCAAGCTGGAGCTGCGGGGGCTTAACAGCAGCGGGATCGTCTACGGAGTGATCTCGGGTGTTGTTGCCTGGAAAGATGCCGGTTTACCGGTAGGCCCCGAAGCTGAAACAGATTGGGATAACGGGATCATTTTTGGAACCGGGATCCTGGGAGTTGATAAATTCCGCGAAGCGATTCATTTAATTGACGATAAAAATACCCGCAGGCTTGGCAGTACAAGTGTCATACAAACCATGGCCAGCGGGATTAGTGCCTATCTCAACAACAAGCTGGCTTGCGGTAACCAGGTAACCACCAATTCCTCGGCCTGTACCACAGGTACAGAAGCTATTTTGATGGCTGCCGATAGAATCAGGTCAGGAAAAGCTAAGAGAATACTGGCAGGCAGTTGTAGTGACAGCGGCCCTTACGTGTGGGGTGGTTTTGACGCCATGAGGATCCTGCCACACCAGTACAATGATGATCCTGAAGCCGGATCGAGACCCATGAGCGAATCGGCCGCGGGTTTCGTTCCGGGGAGTGGTGCAGGTGCTTTGGTTGTTGAAGACCTGGAATCGGCGCTTGAAAGAGGCGCTAAGATCTATGCTGAAGTTCTTGGCGGACACATTAACAGCGGCGGACAAAGGAATAAAGGTTCTATGACCGCCCCGAATTCTGAAGGCGTAAAAAGATGTATTAAAAATGCCATTTTTGACGCCGGAGTAAGAGGCGACGAACTTGATGTTATTAACGGTCACCTTACCGCGACCTCCATGGATGCTACAGAAATTAGAAATTGGAGCGAAGCCCTGGAGTTGAAAGCAAAAGATTTCCCGTATATCAATAGTTTAAAAAGCCTGACAGGACATTGCCTTAGCGCTGCCGGAAGTGTAGAAAGTGTAGCGAGTATTCTCCAGATCTCTGAAGGTTTCATCTTCGGAAATCAAAACTCTGAAGACCTGCATCCGGAAATCGAAGAGATCGCCAGCCGGGAAAAAGTTCCGGAAAAATCCTTTTTTAGAGAGGTAAATCTCGTGGCGAAGGCAAGTTTCGGGTTTGGAGATGTGAATGCCGTGGCAATTTTTAGTAAATTCAGATAATTTAAAAATTCAAATTACAAGCACCAAATTCCAAAGGGGCTCAGGAAAGAATAATTAAAGACCTCACAGGTTTTAAAACCTTTGAGGTCTGGATCAAAATTACAAGCACCAAATTCCAAGAATAGAAGAAAGTGGTCAGAAAACTTTGAACATTAAACTTTAAACTTTGAACCATAAGAAATGGAAACAAAAGAAATAATTTACTGTCTTAAAAAGATTGTGAAACCTTATGTACAGAATGATTTGGCGTTTCAGGATTTTGGGCGGGATACAGATTTTATTAAAGACCTGGAGATCAATTCGGCTAATCTTGTAGATATAGTGCTTGATGTGGAAGATGAATTCAATATCGCCATTGACAATGATTCTATGGACAATATGCTCACAGTGAATGATGCTGTAGAGATCATCAAAACCAAACAGCGGGAACAGTGATAGGGAATGATGTGGTAGACCTGGAACTGGCGCCGCGGCAAAGTAACTGGCGCCGGAAAGGGTTTTTGAACAAGGCCTTTTCAGCAGCAGAGCAGGAGCTTATTCACACCTCAGTAAATCCCGATACAATGGTGTGGCTTTTATGGAGCATGAAAGAAGCGGCGTATAAAGCTCATCAACGGGAGCATGATTTACCGCGCCGCCTTAACTGGCTGGCCCAAAAATGTAAAGTTAGTGTCCTCACTTTAGAAACTGCTTCAGGCGAAGTGGAAATTGAAAACCATACTTACCACACTACTTCAGAAATAACTTCAGATTACATCCTAACTTCCGCAGAAAAAAATAGAGGTTCAGGTGTCAAAGATGGCATTTTTGAGGCCTCTTCTTCCGAAGTAAAAGAGCAGCTTAAAAAAAGGGTTTCAGAAGAGTTTGCCCTCCAAAATTGGGAAATTCAGCTAGAAAAAGACCGCTTTGGAATGCCTTTTTTGACAGGTAATGACGGTTTCTTCTTTAACCGGTTTTCATTGAGCGGGCACGGCAGATTCTACGCTTACAGCCTGTCGTTAATTAACTGTGAAACCACAGTTAAACACTCTTAAGGGCTTTGGACGATTATGGGTGCAGTTGTATCTTTAATTGAATCCAAAAACCAGAACTAAATGAAGAGTGTAGATAAGAAGGAAGTTATTAGCAGCCAGTCGGCCGAATTTATTCAACAAGCTGAAGCGGGAAAATTTCATAAAATGATTCCCGACACTTTTATTATTAAAATGGAAAATGGTGCCCAGGGGTACGCTATAAGGCATTTGAACAGGCAGGATATGCTCCTTATAGATACTACGGCGCAGGGAGCCAAAGAAGGGATCAGGCACCTGGTAGAAGAAGGTTATAAAATCAAAGGAATCCTTGTGACCCATAAAGATGCGCTGCAAAAAACTTACGCGCCGCTTAAAGAAATTTCTGAAGATGCAGGGGGTGCACCTATTTTTAGCCATCCGGTTAATAATGCAAACCTCGATTTCAATGTGCGCGATATCAACTCCAAAAATGACATTTTTAAGCACTTTTCGATAAACCTCACAGATTTCCCTTCAAAAACGGGGGAAACAGCGGTGATCTATTCTGAAATTAATGAAGGAATGATCTTCGCCGGAAATACTGTTGAAGCTACTCCTTATGACGCCGAAGGTGATGAAATCAAGAGAGCCGATACAGGTAGTGAGAACAAGAATCGTGGCATGGGCGAGACCTGGAGGACTTACATGAAAGAATTTAGATACTTCTTTCCTTACAAAGGAAAACCAAAATTCAATCTTTCTGAAGGGCAGCAAAAAGACCTGATAGTGAAATTAGGAAATACCGGGGAAGGCGGAAATAATCCAAATCTCTAGGAAACAACACATAATAAAATAGTTGCCGCCACGGGTCTTTTGCAAAAGTCTTGTGGCGGTTTTTGATTGCAGGACGGGACTATTCCCTGAAGTATTTTCGCGTTGGCTTCAATTTTTAGGATCTAATGAGCCTTAAAAGTTCCGGCAAACGTATATGGAAGATGCTTTTCGGGTAGTCCTTTTCTATTTTAAAATAAAGGTTAAGAACCTGAACTATAAGATATTGTTAAACCACCCACCATTCCGTAGGAAATTTGATAATTTAAAAGGAATAAAATCTTCGAAAAATGTCTAAGCTTAACGTTACTCAAAAACTAATTAAAGAACATCTTCTGAAGGGCGAAATGTCGCCGGGAAAGGAGATAGGAATCAAAATAGACCAGGCTTTGCTGCAGGATGCTACAGGAACCCTGGTGCAACTGGAACTGGAGGCCATGGGACTGGATCGCGCAAAGACTGAAGTCGCCGTGCAGTACGTGGATCACAACCTGTTACAAACCGACTTTAAAAATGCCGATGATCACGCTTTCTTGCTATCGGCGTCGCAAAAATTCGGCATCTGGTACAGCAGGCCGGGAAATGGCGTGAGCCACCCTGTACATATGGAACGTTTTGGAAAACCCGGAAAGACCATGGTAGGATCAGATTCCCACACGCCCGCAGCCGGGTCTTTGGGAATGCTTGCTATAGGAACAGGCGGCCTTGATGTGGCTGCAGCAATTGCGGGCCAACCATATTTTGTAAAAATGCCACAGGTAATGGGAGTGAAGCTCACCGGAAAAATGCCCGACTGGGTAAGTGCTAAAGATGTGATCCTGGAGATGCTTCGCCGGTATGATGTGAAAGGCGGAGTAGGGAAGGTGATAGAATATTATGGTCCCGGCCTGGCAGAATTGAGCGCTATGGACAGACATGTCATCGCTAATATGGGTGCCGAATTGGGTGCAACAACCACAGTCTTCCCTAGTGATGAGATGACCAGGAAATTTCTGAAAAGTCAGGGCAGGGAAGAAGACTGGATCGAACTGGTAGCCGATGAAGGTTGTAGTTATGATTTGGAAGATGAAATTATACTTGATGATCTAATTCCGCTTATAGCCAAACCAACCAGCCCCGGGAACGTTGTTCCTGTAAGAGAGGTAGAAGGTATGGAAATTGGCCAGGTGGTGATAGGATCATCGGCGAATCCCGGGGTTCGGGATTTTTGGGTGGCAGGAGCCATTGTAGACGGTAAAGCTACAAAGGAAGAAGTATCTTTTGATGTTAACCCGACTTCCCGGCAGGTAATACAGAATTTAATTGCCAATAAAGGTTTTGAAAAACTCATTGCAGCAGGAGCGAGGTTCCATCAATCGGGTTGTATGGGATGTATAGGTATGGGGCAGGCACCGGCGTCAGATACCATTAGTTTACGAACAATGCCGCGGAATTTCCCGAGCCGGTCGGGAACTGAAGATGACCAGGTATATCTGTGTAGTCCAGAAACTGCAGCGGCTTCAGCTTTAACCGGAAAGATCACAGATCCGCGTGACCTTGAGAAGCTTTACGATATGAAGTATCCCAAATATGAATATCCCGAAAAAGAGCTTATCAATACTATGATGCTGGTTGCACCGGCTGAGGATGGATCGCAGGTAGAGCTTAAAAAAGGCCCTAACATTAAGTCTTTACCATATATTGAGCCGTTAAGAGAGGCCTGTGATGTACCTGTTTTGCTAAAAATGGGCGATAACATCTCTACCGATGAGATCTTAAGAGCAGGTGCAGAAGTACTTCCTTTTAGAAGTAATCTACCCGAAATAAGCAAGTTCTCGTACTCGGTAATTGATGATACTTTTTACGACAGGGCGCAAAAAGCAAAAGAAAGTCATGGCGGACATATAGTGGTTGCCAAGGACAATTACGCACAGGGGTCGAGCCGGGAACATGCGGCACTTGCACCAAAATATCTTGGGCAAATCGCGGTGATTGCTAATTCTTATGCCCGAATTGCCTGGCAAAACCTGGTGAACTTCGGAATATTGCCATTAGAATTCATTGATATTGCCGACTACGACAAGATTGAGCAGGGCGATGAAGTAAGCCTTTTAAATTTGCGTGAAGATGTGAAGAACAGGAACAATATTCAGGTGGTGATCAATAAGAAAAATGGCCAGAATATTGAAATTGAGACCAGGCACAGCATGAGTGACAGGCAAATCCAGGTGCTGCTTAAAGGTGGAATCATTAATGAGTTTAAGGAACAACTCAAAAACCGGGAGGTGAACGCTGTAAAAGAAAATACAGTTACCGATAATCCCAGAAAGCAGGTAAAGTAAAAAAAAGAAATTGCAGAATTAAAAAGCCCGGTTTTTGACCGGGCTTCTTATATTTTAATCCTGTTGTTCAAGATGCCGGACATGCACTTCCATACCAATATCCTCAGAGAATTGTACTACAGAGTTTAAGACGTCTTTGCGTGTGTTGGGTAAGCTAATAACTTCTATGGATAAAATTTCTTTTAAATTTCCGGTGAAGTGGAGGGTTAGGAATTTATTTGGCCGGCCGGAAATCCTGGCCAGTATTTCGGGATCTAAACCTTTAGAAGTAGTCACAAAAATGCCATTTTTGGGAGCTGTTTTTTGAAGTTCCCTGTAAAAGTTCTTTTTGGCTGCAAGATCTTCAGCAACAGCCTCTATGATTAAATGGGCGTTACCAGCCGCCTCTGTAATATCCATAGAATAGGCAATATTGGCCAGTGCAGCTTCTACATTTTCTTTTGAGGCCTCGAAGTTTTGCTCATAATAATCGGCAAATTCCCGAAACCGGGTTCGGGCTTCTTCCAATAGTCCATAATCTTGGTCATATACAGTTACATCAACGTTTTGGTAGGCAATGTGGAAAGCTAACCGTGCTCCAAACTTTCCGGCCCCAAATACAGTTACTTTTTCAATCTTCATAGCAGTTCGATTTGTCCTCTAAAGGCCCCGTTTACAGACCTTAATGTCCTGTTTATATTTCATAAATGCTGTCAAGAGAATATTAATTTCAACATATTTGAGAAGACTTTAACTTTACAACAAAAAGATTAGAAGGAATACGAAAAATTGGCTATGAACCTTTAAAATTTTGTATTTTAATATTAAAAAATAAATATAATTATGAAAAGACGGTTTTTATTGCTATTTCTTGCTTTAATATTTGTTGCCTGTGGTAGCTCGAACAGGACTAGTGAAGCTTCGGCTGAATACAGGCAAATGTTGGAGAAGGTGCAAAATCTTGATTTTAAGATCGAAAATGATTGGGCAGATCCTGCTAAATACAGTAGAGTCAATCTTATTGGAAACCCAAACCACATTACCTTTGAAGAAGACAATGTAGAAGTATTTTTACCTTTCTTTGGAGAAAGGCAGTTTGGGGGCGGTTATGGTTCTTCAGGAGCAATTGAATACGAAGGGCCTCTAAAAGATCTGGAAATCGAGGAGAAACCAGGAAAGAATCAGGTTCGGATCTTTTTCCGCGGAAATAATGAAAGTGAGAACATGGATTTTAGAATAATTGTTTTTGCGAATGGGAATACGAACACATCGGTAACATCTTCACAAAGGGATCAGATAAGTTACGATGGCCAAATTGTAAAGAAAGATCCTGAATGATTTTTATTTATGTCGGTAAGACTATAATAAAGAAATTTAAAGGCATAACACTGCACACAATTAAAATTAATAGAAACGGGAGGAATAGGGAAAAGAGGTGAAATAATATATTTCTTAAATATTCTATTTTACATAATATAAATTATAGTGCAGAAGTAAATTTAATATTAACACGCACAGAAGTGATTAATAACCAAGGTAGTCGCTATAAAAGTCATTGTTCTCAATAACCTTTATCCTTCTTTAAATTGAGTATCATTTCTGAATTCTTTCAAATTCAAACGGAATTTCCATTTCTCCACCAGAGATGCGGGCCTTTAAAATTTCATCCTCGAAATCATATTTGATAAGTTTTGGAGACTCATTGTTGGGATTTTCACTGGTGAATTGTTCTTTTTCAATATTTGTGACTTTGAAGATAGTTGGCTTTAATTCACCTTTTCCTGTAATTTCTAAGTTCCAGGTATTGTTCAATTTAACTAATTTCATAGTTTCTTTCCAGATGGTATCCCGGTCCTGTAATGTATATCCAATTCCACTATACTCAGAGTTAGTCATTTTTGCCCAGGATTCAAAGGTTGACCTGCCCTCCTGTTCATTCAGTCTTTTCCAGTCGCCTAAAAGCCAGTCAAAGTTTGCTTGCTGCTCTGTAACAGTTGAATAAGATTCGGCATCCTTGCAGGAAAAAAGGATCAACGGGAAGAAAAAGAAGATGATTGTTTTTATTTAAATCAAATCTAATTAACTGTTTGTATCAAAACTGTAATTACTGCGTAGAATTGAGATGCTTGTGCAAGAGCTTTGTTAAGTCATCTTTGTCAATGGGTTTGGGGATATAATCACTACACCCAATCTCAATAAATTTATTCCTGTCGGCAGGCATGGCGAATGCAGTTTGGGCAATAATGGGAATAGTAGAATTAAAGATCCTTATTTTTTGCGTTGCTTCTTCGCCGCTCATTTCCGGCATTTTTATATCCATGAGCACCAAAGAGATTTCAGGATCATTCTTAACCATTTCAACTGCTTCGACACCATTTTGTGCATGTAGAATGTTGGTTATACCCATATTTTCAACGATCTTTTTCAGAATTAAGTAATTCAATTTATCATCTTCAGCAATTAAAATCTTATGGTTTGGTAATGGGGCTATTTTATTTTCCACCTTGCCTTCATTGGGTATTGTATGCTTGACTTCATCTTTGGGAATGCTAAAAAAGAAGGTGCTGCCCTTCCCTTCTTCAGATTCCACCCAGATATTCCCTCCCAACATTTCGGCATAAGCTTTGGCTATTGATAGCCCTAAACCAGAGCCTTCATGTGGCCGACTTAAACTGGAATCTGCCTGCACAAATCGGTCGAAAATGACATCAAGTCGATTTTCCGGAATCCCTATGCCGTTATCTTTTATATAAAAAACAATGTTTCCATGCTCATCAAAACTTCCCATTTCAATAATGCCGTCTGTGGTAAATTTATTGGCATTACTCATTAAATTGATAATAATACCATTCAGCATATTTTTATCGGTATGCAGGATGGTGTTTGTATGAAGATATTTGCTGGTACATATTATCTTATTATTCTTTTTACCGGCTATTGGGGTCGCAACATTTACGTGATTCGTTAATACTTCAGAAAGGTTAAAGTCAGATTTATTGACCTTTATTTGCTGAGTTTCTACCTGGGAAATATCTATTAGATCATTGACAGTAGAAAGCAGTCTGTTACCACTTAATCGTAATACTTCATAATACTTTTCCCTCATCTCTTTCCCTACCGAAGATTCTTTTAAGAGGCTGATAGCGCCCATGATTGCATTAATGGGAGTACGAATTTCGTGACTCACATTTTGTAGAAAAACACTTTTTAGGCGATTGCTTTCTTCTGCTTTTTCCTTTGTTTCTTTCAGATTTTCTAGTGTGGCTTTTTTTTCTGTAATATTCTCGCCCAAACTGGCTATACCCTTTATTTTTCCATAATCATCAGTAATAACCGAGTTATACCAGGAGACATAAAGTTCTCTATTGTCTTTTGTAAGTATCTTACTCTCAAAATGATGCAAATCTCTGTTCTTTTCAAATAATTCTCTAAGACCTTTTTCTGTATTTTCTTTTTCATCTACAGGTACAAAAATATCAACAGAGTTTTTGCCAATAAGCTCTTCCTCGGTATACCCGGTAATGGAAAGTAAATACTCATTGCAAAAAATGATCTTGCTGTTGATATCAATATTTATAAAGATCATATTGATGTCGAGCATCATTTTAGTAAATCGCTGCTCAGATTCATATAACCTCTCCTTGGCTTTTCGGTTTCTCCAGTTTTCCAACTGAGCGTTCATCAAATGTCCAAGGAGTACTGTGATTACAGGATATATTGTCAATATGGGGATAGCCATAAATTTCACGAGGGTATCAGATCCTTCCCTTGGAAATATAATAGGTAAGAGCAACATAAACACATGCACTATTACTCCCAAAACATATAAGGACAAAATATTGTTTTTACCTCCTCGTCTCTGTTGAAGTTTTCTCCACGCTATACCTGTCAAACCAGAAATAAGAACAAGACACACTCCAAGGAAGACATTATCGCCCCCAAGAAACATACGGTAAGCAACTGTAATTATAATAGCTATAATTGTAGGGATAGCCCCAAGGTATAAGCCAGAAATGGCCAGTAATATCGTTCTAAGATCAAAATAATGCCCCGGCTGATACGTCCATGGGGTAAACATGAGAAGAATGCCAATACCACCAACAATAAAACCAGCAAAAATATTGGGCCATAGTTTTTTAGAATGGGTAGAATCTATCCACCGGGTGGCATATAAAAAACTGAAAACCAGTAGCAGTGCAACGTTTTGTATTAATCCAGAAAAATAAGAGTAATCCATATTTTAAGGGGAATTATAGGGGAAATCTGTTTTAGGGCTGAAAACCTTATCAACTTGATGGTATATTAGGTGATATGGATTAAGATTACAGGATTTTTCGATTTACTGTTTTAGTTGGGTATCATTGATTTATATACTACGAAATATAAGAATTAATTGGTAAATAGATATTTTATGTTTTCCTATTCCCATTGCTTATGATTCCTGCTGAATTTTTCAAAATAAGTGATGAAATTGTTCTTAAATCTATATATAAAGAGCTCTATTTCTGAAGTCAAAAAAAATGTTGTATTATTTCTTCTGAAAAGGAATTCTATAGTAGAAAACATATAAATATATTTCATATAAAGTGCACAAAAATAAAATAAAAGTCTAATTTTAAAAGAATTAGAGCATGAATTAACCAACCAACCTAAACCAAAATGAAACATATATTTTTTAAATTTTCAATTTTTATGATTTTACTATTTAGTAGTACCCTCACGAAGGCTCAGGAGATCACCGGAACCTGGGAAGGGAAATTAAATGTTCAGGGTAATGAACTGCCCCTGAAATTTGACATTACAAAAGAAAACGACTCTCTATCGGGCACTATGGATAGCCCTTTACAAGGTGCTTTTGGTTTACCTCTCGATAAGGTTGAGCTCGAAAAAAATCAGGTACTCCTCTCCTATTCAAAAATTGGCGCTACTTATACCGGTACTCTTGAGGGCGAAACTATCAATGGAACCTTTAAGCAGGCGGGACAGGAATTTCCACTGGTGCTAAATAAGGTGGAGAAAACTGTTCCCGGGGATCCTACGCTGCCTTCCTCAGAAAAAGAACTGGAGCAACTGTCGGCTTACGACCAGGGAAACTACAAATATGATGTGAAAGATTACTTTGCCAAACCAAAGGCGAGTTCTTTCCAATTTTCGCCCGATGGTAAATTTATGTCGTACCGGGAAAAGGATGAAAATGCTAAAAACCATGTCTTTGTGAAGAACCTGGAAACTAATGAGATCACCCGGGCAATTGTTGAGAAGGATGAATTGGTTCGTGGCTATGGCTGGGCTAATGAAGACAGGTTACTTTATGTGATGGATAAAGGCGGAAACGAGAATTATCATTTGTATGCCGCAGATGTGGATGGCTCCAATACGATAGATCTTACACCTTTTGAAGGAGTTCAAACCCAGATCCTGGATCTTTTAAAAGATGATAAAAATTTCGTTATCGTCTCCATGAACAAAGAAAATGCCCAGGTTTTTGAGCCTTATAAAGTAAATATAGAAACAGGTGATCTTGAAAAGCTTTACAGCAATGACGATATAGCAAATCCTATCATGAACTACCTTTTTGATAAAGATGGTACATTGAGAGGCTTTGTACGTCTACGTGAAGGTGTTAATATGGATCTTTACAACAATAAAGACGTAGATAGTAAGGAGTTTGAAATAGTTAAACAGATCAACTGGAAAGACACTTTTAATCCGACTCTAAATTATGCCACAGATTATCCACATGATGCTTACGTGGTTTCAAACCTTGAAACCGACAAAAACACGGTTTACCTGTACGACCTGAAGGAAGATAAGGTGATCAAAAAGTTGTTTACCAACGACAATTATGATATTTCGGGAGTTTCCCTTTCACGTCATCGTGATTATGAACTTGATTACTACACTTTTGAAGGGGAAAAGCGGGAAATTGTACCTATTAGCGACTACTATAAAAAACTGCATAACCGAATCACCAGTGAATTTCCCGATAAGCAGTACTCAATAGCCGATAAAACCGATGACGAATCAAAATACCTGGTTTTTCTACAAAGTGATAAATTGTATGGCGAATACTGGTCTTATGATGTAGCGCAAGATAAATTTGAACTGCTGTACAACCTTATGCCCCAGCTCAAGGCAGAAGATATGGCCGAAATGAGACCAATTACTTTTACCAGCCGGGATGGAAAAACCATACATGGTTATATTACCCTTCCTAAGGCCGCTGTGGAGGGGCAAAAGGTGCCTGTAATCGTTAATCCGCATGGTGGTCCGCAGGGAATAAGAGATTCCTGGGGCTTTAATCCCGAGGCGCAATTGTTTGCCAGCCGCGGCTACGCAACCCTGCAGGTGAACTTCAGAATTTCGGGTGGTTACGGTCGTGAATTTATGGAGTCAGGATTTAAACAAATCGGAAGAAAAGCCATGGATGACGTGGAAGACGGATTAAAATACGTCATTGCACAGGGCTGGGTAGATCCCGATAAAGCAGCTATTTATGGTGGTAGCCATGGTGGGTATGCTGTGTTAAGAGGCCTTACAAAGACTCCGGATCTCTACGCTGCGGGTGTGGATTATGTTGGGGTTTCTAACCTTTTCACTTTTATGGAAACAATTCCGCCTTACTGGAAGCCTTATGAGAAGATCCTGAGGGAAATCTGGTATGACGAAAATGTTCCTGAAGAAAAAGCAATTATGGATGAAGTATCACCGGTGTTCCACATAGAGAAGATCAAGAAGCCTTTGTTCGTGGTACAGGGTGCGAATGATCCCCGCGTGAATATTGATGAATCTGATCAAATTGTGAGAGCGCTACGGGCTAAAGGCGTAGACGTTCCATACATGGTGAAATACGACGAAGGCCACGGCTTCGGAAAAGAAGAAAACCGTATTGACCTTTATGAAGCTATGATGGGCTTTTATGCCAAGCATCTAAAAGATGAAGAACTGCAACCACAATTCAGGGATTAAGTACGATTTATTCCCAAAGCAGCCTCTCAAAAATGCCATTTTTGAGAGGCTGCTTTTTTGTTCACATACCTCTTACATCGGGAAAATTATTTTGTCTTGCTGCCAACCACATCCCGAATGATCTTAAGATGATGTTCAGTATGGATTACAAGGAACTTTGCCGTTTCATCCCTTTTGATGTGCCCAAAATATGGATGCTCAAAAAAGGCTTTTTTAGGCAGCTTTGAAATCCCGGTGATCTTACGGCTGACTTTGAATATTTGATCCCGCAGCTCTTCTTCGGAAATATTATCTTCCGGAATTACCTTTTTTGGGGCCCGGGCTTTCCCCCTGGGAATTTTTCCTGTGAGATAAACCAGTTCCTTTTTCCAGCTGAAGGTCTTTCTATATTGAGCAGGATCTGATATATCAAGAGAACTAAGAATAGAATGTATCACTTTTAAACTATGTGCGAGGTGCCAGCCTACCGGTGCTTTAGAAATTTCAGGATTTTTCTGAGTCTTAAACGCTATGTAGGTTTTCATTTCTTCTAATTGCCCCTGTAATTCTTCTGCTTTCATTAATTGTACATTATATTTTTTAAAAGTAAGTAAAATTACCGAGGCTCTTAATAAGCCCTCATTTTCAATAGAATATCAACCTTAATTATTCCCTTTTCTTCTGAAAATAAGGTTTGTATATTTTTCAGAAAGCCACATAAAACCATGGGGTAGTTGCCTGTTATTCAGGTGAATTAAATATAAAAGTTGAAAAGAAATTGTTTTTAGAATTTAATACTTCACCTCTTAATTTTTTAAACTGTTATTGTACCAGTTCCTTAGTGGTCAATTGATCCTGAATGTTAGCAGGAACGGGCTGATATCCGTTAAAACTGGTACTAAAGGTGGCTCTTCCTTTTGTAAGGGATCTAAGTTCGGTTGAGAATCCAAATAATTCAGTTTCGGGCGCCACGCATTTTAAAACCTGGTAATGGTCTGCACTTTCTATTCCCTGAATAATGGAACGCCTGCTTTGTAACTCGGTCATAACATTGCCCACCATTTCTTCGGGCACCTTCAGTGTGAGATCAAGAGCAGGTTCCAGTAGTTTGGGATCTGCATCCAAAAATGCCTTTTTAAAGGCATGAGCCCCAGCAATTTTAAAAGAAATATCATTGGAATCTACACTGTGCATTTTTCCGTCATAGACCATAGCACGTACATCCCTGATGTATGAACCTGTTAAAGGCCCTTCTTCCATTACTTCAATGATCCCTTTCATTACCGATGGAAGGTAGCGTTGATCTATCACCCCCCCAACAATGCAGTTATAGAACACCAGTTTTCCACCCCACGGAAGATCGATCTCTTCTTTTCCTCTGATGTTAAAACCTTCAGGTTCGGGCATATTCTCCTCCCAGGGTTCGATCTTTAGATGTACTTCTGCAAACTGCCCAGAACCACCAGATTGTTTCTTGTGCCTGTAGTTTGAAGCCGAAGAACGCTGAATGGTCTCTCTAAAAGCAATTTTCGGTTTTTCAAAACTGGCTTCCACACCATAAATATTTTTAAGCAGCCAGTCTATAGTAGCTAGATGAAGTTCGCCCTGGCAGGATAGTATCAACTGTCTGGATTCATTGGAAAAAGAAATATCTACGGTGGGATCCTGACTGTGTATCTTTTTTAATGCCTCGCTCAGCTTTTCCTCATCTTTTGTATTTACTGCCGCTACAGCCCTCTTTATCCGTGGTTGCGGATAATTTATCGGCTTTATCGTAATTCCTTCTTCCGAAGCAGCAAGAGTGTCATTTGTTTCGGTATGCTTCAGTTTTAAAGTGGCTCCTATATCGCCTACCACCAGCTTTTGAATAGGATTTCTTTCTTTACCATCCATAATAAAAAGCTGGTTGAGAACTTCTGTTTCTCCGTTTCTGGAGTTCACCAGCTTATCATTTACTTTCACTTCCCCCCTTTTTACTTTAAAAAAGGTTACCTGGCCCAGGTTTGGTTGATGTACTGTTTTAAAAACAAAAAGCACAGGGGAATCTGCCCTTTTTGGAGAGATTTCTTTTCCTTCTACACTTATTTCGGGTTTAAGATCTATTGCTGCGGGGGCCACATTATCAATAAAGCCCATGAGTCTTCCACTTCCCATATCATTTAATGCAGAGGTGCAGAAGACCGGGAAAAGGTCATAATTAAGCATACCGGCCCTTATTCCTTTTCGCATTTCATCTTCGTTAAGTGTGCCCTTTTCAAAGAATAATTCCATTAATTCCTCGTCATTTTCAGCTGCTTTTTCTACTAATTCATTGTGCAGGGCAAGAGCTGTGGATTGTTGATCTTCAGGAATAGGAAATTTTTCGGGTTTTCCTCCTTCCGAAGAAAATTTATACATTTTCATCTTGAGCACGTCAATAATACATTGAGCCCCGTCTTTTATCAACGGATACTGGATTTTAACTGCCCCATTACCCACCAGGCTTTTTACGCTGTTAAAGCTACTCTCAAAATTAAGCCCCGGATGGTCAATCTGATTGATTACAAACACAGTTGGCTTGTGGTAGCCCTTAATGTAGTTCCAGATAATCTCTGTGCCAACTTCTACACCATACTGGCCGTTAAGAACAGTAACTATGGTATCTGCCACTCTAATGGAAGAAATGATCTCCCCAATATAATCATCAAGTCCCGGAGTATCTATGATGTTGATCTTGTAGTTACGCCATTCGGTATGTAGGGGGGTAGCAAAGATCGAATTTTCTTTTTCGTGTTCAATGTCATGATAATCTGATACTGTATTTTTAGCTTCTACAGTACCCCGCCTGTTTATTAAGCCGGCTTCAAATAACATAGTCTCTGCCAAAGTAGTCTTACCGCTGTTATGAGCGCCAAAAAGGACTACATTTTTGATGTGTTTTTCATCGTAAATTTTCATCTTTTAAGATTTTAATGAAACAAGAAGGAAAGAGAATGAGAGAATTCCGGTGAAAATTTTGGAGAAGAGCATGACGATTACACATTTGTCCCGGATTTCGATACTAAAATTTACTCCTTTAAATTTATTGTTTTCCTATCTTATTTTTTCAGAAAAAATGAGTTTTTTAGCTTTTACATGATAAATATCATAAATAATGGTCTTTAATAAGCCTGAACCTATAATTGAGTAGTTTTAGCAATTCCTTCTTCTTTGTAACGTTTCACTAAATGACAGGTCTTATTTATAAATTAAAAACTTAATGAAAAAAATAATCTATGCGCTGGCGATATCAGCTTTCGCCCTGGGATGCAAAACTTCACAATCTACAATTTCTGAAAAGGAACCTGTTCTTGCCACTTTAGACCTGGTTAATGTAAAAGATGACAAGGTCATGGTGACTGTAGACCCCGGCAAAATAAATACCGAAACCATAATTTTCTACATTCCTAAAATGGTGCCCGGCACCTACTCTACTTCCAATTATGGCGCCTATGCCGAAGATCTCAAGGCTTATGATCACAAAGGAAATGAATTGCCTGTAACGGTTTATGACGAGAACAGCTGGGGCATTTCAAACGCCACCAGGCTTGATAAAGTAACCTACTGGATGAATGATACTTTTGACGTTTCAGGGGAAGGTGGCATATATTCTATGGCCGGAACAAACATCAATGAAGGAAAAAACTTTCTTCTGAATCTTCACGGCTTTGTAGGGTACTTTAATGATCTTACCGAAGAACCTTATCAACTGGAGATCATTAGAGCAAACGATCTTTATGCAGGAAGTGCTTTTGATCTTGCTCAATCTTCAGAAATTAAGCCGGGAGTAACGAAGGATATCTTTCGTGCCAGCCGGTATTTTGCAGTGACCGATAACCCTATCATGTACGCGGCACCAGATACTGTGAGCTTTAAAGTAGATCAAATGGATGTGCTGTTGCACGTGTACTCGCCTACAAAGAAGTTCAATGCACAGGATTTTAAACCTGGAATGGAAAAAATGATCACGGCACAAAAAGATTTTCTGGGCGAGATTGATGATACCAACAAGTATGCGATTCTCCTTTACCTTTCAGCCACCCCTGGTGATGGCGATGCTGCCAAGTTTGGAGCGCTTGAACACCACACCTCTACTGTTGTGGTTATGCCTGAAGAAATGGAAAAAGAAAGCCTTGACGAGTCTCTTAAAGATATAGTTTCTCATGAATTCTTCCATATTTTGACCCCGCTGGGAGTACATTCTAAAGAAGTTCATTATTTTGATTACAACGATCCGCAAATGTCAAGGCATCTGTGGCTTTACGAAGGGGTTACCGAATATTTTGCAAACCTTTTCCAGGTAAAGCAGAAGCTTATTTCAAACCAGGATTTCTACGACAGGATACAGGAAAAGATAGCGGTATCTCAAAGGTTTGACGACAGTATGTCTTTTACTGAGATGAGTCGTAATATCCTGGAAGATGAATATAAAGACAGCTATTATAACGTTTATCAAAAAGGAGCTCTTATTGGAATGGCCCTGGATATAAGGTTGCGCGAATTGAGCAATGGAGAAATGGGGCTGCTTGATCTTATGAAGCAACTTACCACAATGTATGGTAAGGATAAACCTTTTGAAGATGAAGAACTATTCCCGGTTATTACTGAACTTACTTATCCCGAAATTGGAGAATTCCTGAACACTTATGTGAGCGGCACAACGCCTATTCCCTATGATCAATTCTTTACAAGAGTAGGCCTGGAAATGCGGCAGGGACAGGTTGCTGTAGATTATTTCTTAAAAGATCCTTCTACCCCATTTATTACAGTAAATGAAAATGGAGAGATTGTACTACGTGATGATGTGGAATTAAGCACCTTTTTTGAAGAATTGGATCTTATGGGCGGAGATGTGATAAAATCTGTCAACGGGAAGACCTATAATGTTCAAAACGTATATGATCTTATTGGAGATGCTGCAAAATGGTCTGTTGGTGATGCTATAGAATTTGTTGTGGAACGAGGTGGTGAAGAACTGAAAATCGAAGGCAAAGTAGTGGAACCCATGTCTACAGGTAAACGCCTTGTAGAGATCATGAACCCTAACGGGGAACAAATGGAGTTACGCCACAGCTGGTTAAAATCATAGAAACAGAAAGAGCGACAGTAAATATTTACTGCCGCTCTTTTATACCTTGCAAAAAGGGATTTTTTTAGATCTTTTTTACTCTTACAGCATTCATTCCTCTTGGTCCTTTTTCCAGTTCAAAAGTTACTTTGTCATTTTCGTCGATCTCATCTATAAGACCGGTAACGTGTACAAAATATTTTTCCTGGGTGGTGCTGTCAAGAATAAAACCAAAGCCTTTGGAGTGATCAAAGAAAGAAACTTTCCCTTCTTTACTAAAATCGTTTTCTTCGTCTGAATCTTCTTTCTTCGGAATTCCAATTTCAATGCTTTCAGCGTCAACTTCGATTTTTTGAGAAGGATCTGGCGGGGTCTCGGTTAGATTTCCAAATTCATCTACATACGCAAATTCAGAGACAGAATCTCCACTTGCTTTTCTCTCTTCCTTCTTTTTCTTTTTCTCTTCGCGCTTTTTCAAGCGTTTCTTTTCTTTTTCGATCTTGTTGTACGTCTGTTGTGATTTTGCCATTAGCGGTTTAATTGGATTTTAAAATTGAATATAAAATTTTTAGGTGAAGTTTAAAAACAAAATTGGAAAAATTGGAGAAGAAGATTACCAGTATTTTTCAAAACTCGCACTAGGACACAAAGTTATCATTTCTTTTTGTTTTTTAAGCATAAGAAATAATTCAAAGTCTTAGATTTCTCAATTAGCTTTGTCCTTTACCGGTACCAGATAAACCGGTATCTCTGTTTTCTCCAGTATCTTTTCGGCTACTGTGCCCAGAAAAAGTTTTTCGAGAACCGAATGGCTGTGGGTGCCCATAACCAGTAAACTAGCTCCCCACTCTTCGGCGTAACTAAGAATAGTTTTAGCCGTGGGACCTTCGGCTATATGGGTTTTTACCTGCCGGTCGTTTAAATGCTTCTTCGCACTATTCATAAATTCTTCTGCTATGTTCTTCATTTCCATCGCTACATCAAGGTCAGGCCCCATGCCTGAATAGCCGTCGTACCCCATAAAAGTAGGATACTGTGTTCCGTAGAAACCTACATCATCAAGTACATGTAATAAACATACTTCGGCATTGAGATTTTGTGCCAGTTCATATCCTTTTTGTGCTACTTTCTCTGAGACGGGATTATAATCTATCGCAATAAGAACTTTTTTCATAGTAATTGATTTTCTCTCTAATTTACAAAAAATACTATTCATTTCGTTCCTTATTTCCTTGTAATAGCCTGTATTATTGCTGCTTCAGCTTAAAGTTTGTTAGGTTTTTGTTTAGTTCGTGTTAAACCTGAAGGCCGGTTTAAATGAAAATTTATATTAGTTACTACCTGAAAAATTTTAAATAACACAATGGCAGAAAAAGAACTAAAAAGAAGTCTAGGATTTTGGGATGTGCTCATGTTTGGCGTGGGCGGAATTGTAGGTGCAGGTATCTATGCGATTATAGGTAAAGCTGCCGGTCTTAGTGGCAATATGTTGTGGCTGAGTTTTGTAATAGCAGCCACAGTGGCGCTGCTCACAGGACTTTCATACGCCGAATTTGTAAGTAGATATCCCGATTCTGGTGGAAGTTTTGAATACATGAAACAGGGACTGGGGAAAAAAACGGCTTTTTCGATGTCTATTTTTATAGTGTTTACAGGAATCGTAGCTGCTGCAGCCATAGCCATAAGTTTTGCAGATTACTTAAGCCGACTTGTAGATGTTCCTAATTGGATCCTGATAATTGGCATTATACTCTTAATGGGATTTTTCAACATTATTGGTGCAAAGTACAGTTCCTATTTTAATGCATTTGCCACAATAGTGACATTAATAGGATTGGCAGCAGTGGTCGTGGTGAGTATTCCTGAATTTGGCACTACTCCTCTCCTGGAAACTAACAGCGGCGGGTGGACCAGCCTTTTTGCCGGTGGCGCCCTCATCTTTTTTAGTTATATAGGTTTTGAAGACCTTGTGAAAATGGCCGAAGAGACAAAGAACCCAAAAGAGAATATGCCAAAGGCTGTGATCATGAGCGGCCTTATTGTACTCCTGGTTTACGTGTTGATCGCAATTAGCTCTGTAAGTGTGCTCGACTGGAAGCAGTTATCAAATTCTAACGGACCTTTGGCCGCAGTTATTGAAGCAAAACTGGGAGCATGGGCCGCAACATCTCTGGTGATCATAGCGCTCTTTGCTACCAGTAAAACTATTTTGAGTAATATATTGGGCACGTCAAGGCTGCTTTACGATGTGGCCAGAGACAGTGATAAATCCTGGCTCAAAAAGTTCACCACTATTTCGGGAATTGGGAATGCCCCAAATTATGCAATTATAGCCATCAGTTTAGTGGCTATAGGATTTGGATTGATTGGAAACCTCAAGGTGGTTGCCAGCATTAGTAACATCTTTATTTTTATTGTTTTCGCAATGGTGAATCTTGCCTTACTGAATCTAAGGCATAAAAAACGAAAAGAGAAAGATCAAAAACCTCCCTTCTATATAAAATTCAACGTAAAAAATATTCCTATCCCCACAGTCTTAGCCCTTATTTCTATCCTGGTACTGTTTGGTTTCAATATTTACAACCTATTCCAGGGAAATCTTTAGAAAGCCCTATTGCTTTACAACCACCAGGTTTGCTTTGGAACCTGTAAGAAGGTTCCATTCCTTTCTTATCACTTCCTTCCCCTGATCGTCGTAGACGCGGAGTTCGGCGGTGTTTGGACCACTTGTACCCTGATTAAGAGCTTCAAATTCAATATTGTTGAGACCGCTGTCCAGTTTCACCATTATTGGAGTGTAGGTTGCGCCAAGAGACATATTCCTGTTAATCACTACCCCGTTCACAGAGATCTTTACCTTGTCGCCGTCTACATATTCATGGTCACGGCAGTATAATTCCACAAAAACTCCTGTAGTTTTAAAATCTCCCAGATATTGATCTCTTCGGAATTCTTCAAGAGCCTCTTTATCTTTAGTAAACGCTTTGGGAGTAAAGTCTTTGCCTTTAAAGGTCATGAGTCCATTTTGATCTGTTCTCATGCTGAAAGATTTTTCTTCTTTTTTTCCCAGTTTCATGGCTTCACTTTCGGTTGCCAAAATTCCCTTTTTTGAGCTAAGGCTGTGATTCCCTGAAGATCTTTTTAAAGATGATGATTCACTTCCGGTTTTGGGAGCCATAAGTTCTCCCGGAGCTTTTGTGGGAGCTGTAGGATTATCAATTTGAGCCTGACTCACATGAAAGGCCAGACAGAAAACAAGTAATAATAGTTTTTTCATCTCCGGTATATTCTTCAGCATTCAAATATCAAAAACTTAACCAAAAATAGAAGTATATCAACTTTCTATAATTGTGCCCACTAAAATTTAACGGCATTTTAACCGCCAAAGATGGGGTAAAAATAAGATTATCTGTAATTTAAAATAAAATTATAATTATGACAAAGAAAGAAGAACAACCTAAAAATAACCGGGAAGATATGACCCGCGATAAAGGAAGTAATTATAACCCGGACATTACCCCCGAAGATAAAAATGTGCTTAACAACCAGAGCCAGGATCAAAAAAAGGGAGATTACTTTAAAGACAGGGAAGAGCCAATAGACTATGCGGGCGAAGATCTCGACGTTCCTGGTGAGGATGACCGAAAATTCAACCCCACAACAAATAAACCACAGGACGTGGAACAGGAAAGAAAGCCTAAGGATTCGGCCAACTCAAATGACAATATAGCATCACAAACCGATACCGTGTACAAAGGAGAAAAAGCCGAGAAGTACCAGGATCCTTCAAAAAAAACCAGGAACGAATCAGATAAATAAAGTTGAAAGGCTGTTTAAAAAGTTCTTGTTCCATGCTTCGGAAGACATTTCAGGATCTGTTATTTTCTTTTGAAATACAGAAACACCTGAAATAATTTCAGCTTTATGAGTATAGCTTTTTAGACAGCCTCTTTCTATTAACAGTTCTCTTTATACTGGATATGCCGGCTTATATCTATCACATAAGAGGTAATGCCCGAAAGACGAAGTTTTTCCCCACCTTCAGCAAATTTATAAATATCACAAAATCCGTAGTGTTTCTTCTGGCCCAGCCTGTTCCTACTCACTACCACTCCCCTAACAATTCCGTGTAGGTTGTCTAAAAAGACATTTTGAACATCGATTTCTACAGGAGGCATTTCTTTCATACGATCAAGCACTTCCTTAAATTCAGCTTTACCCGAAATATCTTTCTCCCCTACAATTTCCCAATAGATATCGTCAGTAATACGCTCCATAAAAAATTGTTCATCCCAATTCTCGTAGGCGTTGTTCACCTCCCTTAAAAATTTTTCTTTTTCAGTCATTTTAAACACGATTAAATTAAAAATGATTGTAAATCAATGGAATATGAATCTAAATATACAATAAAAAACCTTTGTTTGAATCAGGTAACCACGCAGTAACCTGTAGAAGGCACAATGGCTTATTAAAAAAGACTTTAGAGAAAATGCCGCAGAAAAATCCTGTCTCAAAATCCCCTTTTTGAAACCTATAAAATGAAAGGATTTGGTGTAAAAATTTATAACTTTGGCTTCCTTCATACAGATACCAATTTTATGCACGTTCATCATCTACTCGAAAAGAATTCTATCGCCAATACATTTGTTGCTCAACTTCGGAATGTAAATATTCAAACCGACAGGCTTCGCTTCAGAAGGAATATTGAAAGATTAGGAGAGATCCTTGGATATGAACTTAGTAAGAACCTGAAGTTTCAGGAAGAGGAAATTCAAACGCCTCTGGGAACAGCCAATGTGCCCCTGCACAAGGAAGAGCTGGTAATTTGCTCCATTCTTAGAGCTGGCCTGCCACTTCATACCGGCCTTCTCAACTATTTTGATGCTGCAGATAATTCCTTTATTTCAGCTTATCGCCATCATCCTAATGATGATGAAGAATTTGAGATCCTGGTAGAATATCTTGCCTCCCCTTCACTTGAAGGAAAAACGTTGATCCTGGCCGACCCAATGCTGGCTACCGGCCGATCTTTTGTCAATGTCTTGCAGGCACTTGAAAAAATGGGAAAACCGAAGCAAATCCACCTGGTATCTGTCATAGCTGCAAGGGAAGGAATTGAATATTTAGAAAAAAGTTTTCCCGAAAATTCTCATCTATGGGTAGCTACTATTGACGAAAATCTAGATGAAAAAGGATACATAGTTCCCGGACTTGGTGATGCGGGAGATTTGTGCTTTGGATCTAAGAAACAACATTAGAAAGGATATCCCACCGCAAAGTTGAATACGGGTTCACTGATTTTAAAGTCCCAGCGTTCTCCTTCTGCAAGCCATGGGGTATGTAACGGTGCGGCAAGGTCAAACCTGATCACAAAATTCTGAATATCTATTCTCAATCCTATCCCCGTACCTATCCCCAGTTCGCTGATAAAATCTTTCCCGAAAACGCCTTTTTCAAGAAGTAAGGTTTGCTGTTCTGTGGGTTTTTCATCTAACTCAACATAGTTTTCTTCAGTATTCCAAACGTTTCCGGCGTCAACAAACACAGCTCCTTTGAGGAATTGGTAAACAGGAAAACGATACTCTACATTCGCTTCCAACCGCAGGTTTCCCATCCTGTCATAATAGGGAACTCCATCCCCTTCGGGGTCATAAGAACCGGGACCGAGGCCTCTAATCTGGAAAGCCCTCACACTGTAAGGCCCACCTGAATAGAACTGCCGGCTGAAGGGCATGACCTCCGAATTTCCGTAGGGAATACCAATTCCGCCATACAACCTTGCTGCAAGTGTCTGCTGCGGGGCGAAATTAAAATGATATCTAAAATCGGCATCAATACGAGAAAACTGGGCAAACTCCATACCCAGGAACTTTCTTGGGGTGGCTCCACTGCTAAGTAAATCAAGGAGGTTTCCTGCTACTTCAAGATTAGAATTGAGATAGAACTGATGCGTCTCCAGCTCATCGATCATTCCGTTGTAAGTAAAAGAATAAGTGAGTCCCGCAATGAATTGTTGATCAAAACTACTCTTCAAAAAGGGGTTTTCACCGAGTATGTCGTCGAAAGCTTTAGTGGTATTGCTTAGATTGGAATAATTTACAGATAAGGGATTGAGCTCATGAGTAATAAACCGGTTGGCCTTCCAGACATATCCAAAGTTCCCGGTCACCGAAAACAGGCTGAAAAGCTGACTGCGGTTTAGATATTCAAACCCAAAGGCAAGTTTGGTCTTTGGGATAGAGTAATCAAACCAGTTACTCCTGATATTAATAAAAGGGAATAACATCCTGGGGCTAATTAAGGCTGTTTCCAGGCCTAAAACGGTACTGCTGTTCCCAATATCGTTTTGTTTTGAAAGCTGCCACTCATAACCTCCTTTTGCGGTGACATTCAATATTTCCCCTCCTTTAAAAAGATTCCTGTTGGTGTAAGTAACAGTAAGATGCGGGCCTGCAAAATTATTTGATTTGGTCACTGCCTGTAACTCGGCCCGTATAGCCCTTTTGTTCATAGGCGAGAGGTAAATATTTGCAGTTAAATATCCTACACTGTCTGTAGCGATAGAATCTATTTCATCGTATTGAATATTTACAAATTTATAGGTGCCTAAAGAAGTAAGCCTCCTGCTTGTTTTACCCGAAAGTTCGGGAGAATAGAGTTCTCCTTCGTGAAGGAGTATAAAAGGATCCAGCTTTTCGGGTTTAAAGAAAACCTTATCCTGTATGTAACTTCTTTCATTAAATCTTGTAGTGTCACGTTCCAGGGAATCTGTTCCTATAACGTAATTGGGGTATACATTTACATCTTTGATGATGTAGGGTTTTGTTCCTGCAGGTGGGACTTCTTCCTTGAGCCTTAAGAAAAGATCGAATTTTTTGCGGTCATACTGATTTGTATCGGCTTCAAAAATGAGAAAATTTGAGCTGAAATTGTAATAGCCCTGGCGCTTTAGAGCGGCGTCAATACGTTCTCGTTCGGCTTTTAAGAGCGAAAGATTAAATTTCTCACCCGACTGTAGAAGAGATTCTGATAAGGTGTTTTCAATCTCCCTGTAAATTTTGAGGCTATCCGTATCCATCTGATAATTTTCCAGGATGTAAGGGTTCTCCGGCAGGACGGCAGTATATTTTATGTGAACTAATTTGTCTTCTTCATTTTCGTTGACAGAATGATTTACACGGCTGTAAAAATACCCCCTGTTCTCCAGCCTGTTCTTTAAAAGTTTTTCTGTTTGAAACGGGTCAACATCTGAAAGGTATACTGGTTCCTGTCCTAACTTTTTGCTTAAAAACCTGTTGATGAAACCCGGATTTTCCTTCTGTCCCTTATAGTAGAAGTACAGACCTATGCGCGAGCCCAGGATCTTTGAGTTAGGATCTGGGCTTATCAATGCCTGAAGCTGGTTCTTTAGATCCTTTTTCTGCTCAATAGGATCGTCAGACTGTAACTCCAGATCGGCACCGGTATATAAGAGTTTATCTTCCGGAATAAATTTTTTCACACTACACCCTTGCAGGAATAGCAGAATTGAAAGAGTGACGATAATGGTTTCTATCCTATACTTCATTTTTTATTCCTGAGGTTGAGTTTCTTCAGATTTTCCATCTCCCGAATGTTCTTCTTCTAATTTCCCTTTCCGGGTTTTTCTTCTACTGCTTGGTCTTTACCGGATTTTTCTTTTGCCTTTTTATCGCTTTTGGCCACTTCATTCCACAATTCCCTGAACTTGTTGAATTCCTGAGTAAAGATCAAAGCAAGTCCGCTTACAATCAATTGCCCGTCGATGACATTCTCATAGCTGCTCCTCCTAAAGGCCATTAACCTGAATTGTCCTTCGGGGGTAAGCAGGTATTCCAGGCTCACGTTGCCAATGAGCGGCGTACTTTCTTCAACCGGGCTGCTGCCCTGCACATCTACTTCACTTCCCACGCTTACTACCAGCCTGTCATCCATAAAACTCTTTTGGGCTGTGATATCCAGCTGGGTCCTTTCTTGCGGATTTTCTCCCTGGTAGTCGGTGAAGGTGTCAAGTCCAAAATTGAGGTCAACACCCGTTTCTCCCAGCAGGCGGTCAGAGAATATGTTGAGTTGATCAGAAAGGGCTTCATTGAGATTATCGCGGGCAAAGGAAAGAGTACCTCCTCCAGAGCCGTCACTACCGGTTGTAGGAAAGAACCTGTTGAGTACCAGGAGTGAAAAAACCTGCTTATTGAGTTCGTTTTCCTGTTGATTTATTTGCTGTACCCTACCATATACCTGGCCTCCTAAAGATCCCTGTTCTCCTTCGGGCATATCGAGCCCAAAAGAAAGTTTTGGTGCAGAGATCTCCCCTCCTATTTTTAGATACACCAAAAAGTCCAGTTCCTGCCTGTATTGATCCTTGTCACTTAGATCGGCACCCTGCAGCTGTGAAGCCATAAGTCCGGCGGCTGCAGCTTCCACTTCATATACAGCGGTAATATTGAGATCGGCATCAAGCGGGTTTCCTGCCCACACTACGGTGCTCCCATCCATAATATCAAATCTTCGGGTTACCAGGTTATAGAGACTCATTTCATAATATCCATCATTTAACTCTACCCTACCTGTCATTGTAGTTCGGCCATTGGGAGAGATGTCGTAAAGAATATCCCCGTCTCCGGTTGCCTGAAAGTGGTCTCCGGTTTCTTCGTTGATCACAACACTAAAAGTAGCCCCTTCCTGAAGTGAAATATATGAATTGAGCGCGAAGCCCGAAAAGGCCACAATTTCATCATCTGTTGACCTGCGGGTGAGAATGCGGTCTGGATTCTCCCTATTTACAAACACAACCACGCCTTCTCTTTCTTCGAGTTCTACGCTGGCTTCAGGAATTACATAAGTAATATTTGTTTCCTCCAGTACTTCAAGATCAATTTCAACGTGAGGAAGCTCCATGTTTCCAGTGACAGAACCTGTGGCGTCAAACACAAATTTTCCGTAGAAAAGATCAAAATCTTCTTCGGTGGAACTCAAGGCAGTGAAATTATTTGTAGTAAAACTCAAGTCAAATTCAGGGTTTATAAGTGATTCGGTGAGTACAGCCCCATTCAATACAAAGGCATTATTATTCACATCCCTAATTTCAAAATTATCCATGTATACACCTGTAGTATCTATTCGCAGCCTTTCATCTCTTAGGGTAAAAGCTGCATCTAGCATAGACACCGTGAACTGTGCATCGTTAAAGTTAAGCGCACCGTCATAATTAGGTGCAAGAGGATCGCCGGTTACCGTGAATTCTCCAGATAAACTACCGCTAGAATTGTTGATCTCTTCCATTGAAAAACCTTCTACCACCTCCATAGGAATCCTTTCGAGGTCGAGGAACATATCAAGGTTTCCGCCTTGTTCATCGGCGAGGTATGAGCCGGTAAGTTCGAGGTTGGCATTGCCCGTCACGGCCATGTCTAAAGTATATTTATTAAAGCTAACGGCTTCGGCGTCAAGAGAAAGTTCGCCCAGAGGGACATCCATCACGCCAAAATCATTGATGGTAAGATCGGCAAGTAGTCCCGTATCTTCAAAGGGCTCTTCAATAATAAAGTCGCCATTAATATTTCCTGAGGCCAGTACGGCTTCGGGGTTGAGGTAGGAGAACAAGGCCGCCAGGTTAAAATTCTGAAATTGTATTGCGATATGCTCTTTTTGAACCTGTGCCAGATCATTGGTTACTTTTAACTCCTGATTATTTCTCGAAAGCCTGAAGTTGTTGAAATTATAGGCGCTGTCACCAATGAGAATTTCGTTTTCAGGGTCTATTTGCCAGCTCTTGGAATTAAGAATAAGACTATCTGGAGCTATACTCACCCTCACAATATCATTGTTCCTGGTTATAGAAGATTCAATTTTCATTAGGGGCTGGTCTTGATAAATGGAAAGAAAATCAAGGTTGAGTTCTTCATCTACCAACACCCCTTCAAGACTGGTCTTTTTAATAGCCAGCGGGCCTGCATCAAGACTTTGAAGTCCGAAGCTGAAAAAAAGTTCTTCCGGATTTGAATCCACAAAAAAATCAAGACTGTCAATCTCGCTTCCGAAGTAATTTAGGTAAGGAATTTCCACACTTCCCACCAGTGTCTTTTCCCGCTCATTAAAATCAACTTTCACGGCTATGGTATCAAAAGCTTCCAGCTGCGGAAGAAATACTTCCTCGAGAATTGGAGATGGAGCAACTGTAGCTGCCATATCAATATTTACAGGGTTCACAACTGTATCCAATACCTCTTCGTTGTTGAAGTAGCTGTCGTAATGGCGGCTTAGAGCACTTATAAAATCCTGCGGCCCGGCGTTAGAAAACAACTTGAGGTCAAGAATTCTATTTTCAATTTGCATGGAAGTAGTATCGGGGGTTACATGTGCAAGAAGATCAAGATCTCCTAAAAGGTAAGATTCATTGTCATACACAAAAACACCATTGCCTACTGTCGCAGTCACATCAAATTTATCGGTATTTCCTTCAAAAGTGCCTTTTAATTCCATGGCCGCATTCACAGGTTTTGCAGCAAGACCAAGCGCCTGTAGATCGGCACCAATAATATCAAGAGTCAGGTTTACTTCAGGCGCTATCGAATCGAGTAACACAAAGCTCTCCAGTTCCATGTTCAGATTTTGATCTTTGTAGGCCATTTTCGCAAAACCCTCGCCGTCTTCAAATTCAGCAAAAATATTAATATCGTTAAAGACGTATTGATTGTATTCAAAACGGCCGATGGTACCATCAACTACAGCGTCCAGCGAATTAATGTCTTCCCCGCTGCCCCTGGCTTGTATATCGAGACTAACCGCACCAAGTGACTTATTTTGTAGCAACTGGCCCACTTCCAGTTTGGTTACTTTAAGGTCTGTGCTAAATGCTATTTTTGGAGCGGTTACAAAACGTCCTTCTACACTTACCTTTCCTGCGGAAGAATTCAAAATGGCATCAATAGAAATATCTTCGGGACTACCGCTGAAGCTACCTGCCAGATTTAAAGTTTTTGGAAGCTCAATTCCCAGGTTCTGTTCCTCGATAAAAGCGTGAAGATCTGCTCGTGAAGACCGAAGCCTTAGCTGCGGAATATCAAACCTCAGGTTGTCAACATCGGTGGTGTTGTAAATTGTTCCGGTAGCCACAAGAGAAGTGTTGCCACCCCAGTCAATATTTGCCCGCTCAATTTTTACTTCGGAAAGTTCTCCTTCAGCAGAAAGACTTCCCGAAATGCCTTTTTTGGCAAGTGTAGCGAAGTAGGTGTTCTGCCGTAAATCGGGTTGGAATCTGTAGAGATCCTGTAGGTCAAGGTTAAACTGCGGAAGATTTAAATCTACCGTGGCGCCCTCCGGGTTATTTATAAAAGAATCGAGCGACCTGTAATTAACGAGTAAACTTCCTTCTATGAGGTTTCCATTCAGCCGAAGCAGAAGATCTTCCAGTAGTGCCCTCTCTTCATTGACCGAAAGTGCAAATTGGGTTTTATTAAGCAGGAGACCCGATGCTTCTTCAAAATTTAGAACTGCTACGCGAGCCTTTAAAGTTTCATTAGCCAGTACCAGTTCAGGAATTTCAAGGTTCAAATCACGAAGGCCTACTGCTTCAGGGTTAAAAATGCCTTTTTTGGGTGTGCTGTTTTTTACCCAATACCTGAAGTTATTATTCTTCAGATTTAGATTTTTAGCATTTACCGTCCATTGAGGCCATTCAAAAGGCTGATCTTCTTCAGCAATGGCAGTAGTATCTTCTGCGGCGGGTGTGGAAGAAGCTGTATTGTTTATGTAAATTCTGGAATTTTCGAGGGCAAATCTATCGACTACTACAGTATTATTTGCAAGATTGGCTTCTGGCAATTTCAGTAAGAGTTGAGATAGATCTATATTGGCAACCATTCCGCCGGGAACAGATGTATATGAACCGGCCACGTCTAAAATTTCCAGGTTCTCCACAGAAAGTCGGGGCATCGGGGTTTCATTTTCCTCTTCCGATTCGGGAGCTGGTTTAGTTTGGGCGTATTTAAAACGGGTATTTTCCAAAATAAGGTCACCCGCAGCAAATTCCATACTGTCCAGATTAAATTCCTGCATTTCCACTACCAGCCTTCCCAACCTGATTTTGGTATCAATACCTAAATATTGATCGTTGTAATTAAGTTTCAGGTTTTGAAGGTTGAGATCGCCCAGCTTAATTTCCATAGCCTGGGCAGTAGTATCGGCGGGCGTGGTAGTAGCAGTAGTATCGGCCGTGGCAAAAGCTTCAGTAAGAAACTGAAAGTTAAAACCTTCAATAGTATCTGTACGCTCAATATTGGCCACTCCCCCATTCCAATCCAGGCTGTTGAGATAAAAACCTTTCCCTTTAATAAGGGGTAACAGGGAAATGTCGGCTTCAAGTTCCCGCGAATATAAAAGGGTGTCACCTTTTTCATCTTCAAGAAATAGCCCCTCTACGCTAAGATCACCTCCAAAAGTAATGAAGAGCCTGTCTACCTCTACTGCAGTGTTTGTCTTGTTCTCAATATAATTTACAAGCTTATCTACAATAATGCCCTGGCCCCAGGGACTGCGGATGAAAAGTATGAGAAGGAAAATGAAAATGAAAATGCCAAGAATAATTTTAAAGAACAACTTAATCCCTGATCCCTTTGGTTTCTTTTCCTTTTTATTTTTGTCTGTTTCCAAGTATTGACGGTCTATTGCTCTAATTTATTCCTTTTAATGTAAATCTTAAAATTCCTGGAATTAAATCTCTGGAAAACAACACCTTCTAAAAATGGCATTTTCACGAGAGATTTTCTACGGAAAAATTACGCGAAAAAGATAAAAATTTCTCCTGAAGTGGCTATTTTCTTAGGAATAATTTAGCAACAACGACTGCTAACTAATAATCTTTCGTTAAAACAAGACACCTGAAAAAGCCTTTTATATAATTTCGGCAGCTATAACCCGTTTGAAGTTTCGAAGCTCTAAAAAGAACTTGAACTTTAAACAAAAAACCAGAAATTATGAAAAAAGCTCTTACCGTAACGGTACTTGCAGCGACAGTGCTGACTTCTTGTGTTTCAAAAAAGAAGTATGTAGCCCTTGAGGAAGATTATAACAACACCCGAAGTAATCTTCAGGAAACTCAGGTAGAAAAAGAAAGACTTGAAGAACGATTAAATGCCATAGAAGAAAGAGTGGCAGATTACAATTCAAAGATCAACTCACTCACAGAAGAGAATGACCAGAAACTGGAAATGAACCAGCTTACGGCAATGTCTAATGCCAATAAGCGTAAAATGCGGGAAACCTTAAGAAATGTTGATCCCGAAAAACTTGCCGGAGCCGAAACTTTAGAAGATTCTATTAACCTGGCCGTAGCTCATAACCTGGAAAGCCAGATAAGCAGTGGAAGCTCAGACGATGTTGACATTACTGTAGACAAAACTGTAGTGATGATCAATGTATCTGATAAATTACTTTTTAGAAGCGGGAGTCACAGAGTAAGCAGAGATGCATATCCCCTTTTAGAGAAGCTTGCTGAAGTAATTAAATCTGAACCAGCTATGGAAGTAATGGTAGAGGGTCACACAGATTCTCAAACAATGGTGGAAAATTCCTACATTCAGGATAACTGGGAATTGAGTGTAAGACGTGCTACTGCGATCGTGAGAGTATTGCAGGACCGTTTTAATGTAGAGCCCGAAAAGTTAATTGCTGCAGGCCGCAGTAGCTACAAACCGGTAGCCGGAAACGAGACCAAAGAAGACAGGGCATTAAATAGAAGAACAAGAATTGTTATCCTGCCAAACCTTGATAAATTCCTTGCACTTTTAGATTCAGAACAATCCCCTGCACAGCCGGTAGATTCTTCCAACAACTAAGAATAAAATCACTTTTAAAATTAAAAAGGGGCCACACGGCCTCTTTTTTTGTGCTTAAATTCGAAATACTTGCCAATAAAGAAGTTGCTGTATTCGCTATACCTCATTGTATATAGGAGAAAAACTGATCCAAATCTTACTTTAGAAGCTGGTCCGCCAAAAGCTGGAATAAAAGATTCTAAATCATGAAAAGTGATATGGAGCTTTGATGAAGATCCTGGTGCAGTACGTTTCTCCTCCAGAGCTTTTTCTTTCCTCAGGATTTAAGAGTAGATATTTCACTCTAAACTGTATCAATCCACGAAGTGACAAGCTATGCGTGGTGATTCCTTTTTATGGTCTCAGAAGTCATAACTAGAAGAATTTTTTAAAAATTCCCGGTATCTGAGATGAAAAAAATTGAAGATACCCAGAAACTAACATTTGTAAATTGAATATAAGCTGTATAAATAATTGTTTTACAGCGACATCGTTGTAGTTAATCTAATTGTGTATTTCATCGATATTTATGATCACTTAATCTGGTTGAATCAAAAAATTTTCTTAATATTGAAATAAGAAAAAAAGCGGTGAAAAGTTTATTTAGTTTCATATTATTTTCCCTTTTTGGGGCATTAGCATTTGGCCAGGCCAGTGCGTCTGCCTCATTTACTGCTTCGGCAACGATTATCCAGCCTATTGGAATCACTACTACATCACACATGAATTTTGCAAACCTTGATGCCGGTACCGGAGGAGAAGTAATCCTTACGCCCAATAGCACCAGGCTCACCTCTGGAAATGTTTCATTAGACAGTGAAGCCAATGTCTCTGCTGCTGCTTTTGAAGTGACAGGAGAAGACGGTTTTGCTTTTTCTCTCACCCTGCCTGAAGGTGAATATGTACTGGCCAACGGTACAGAAAGTATGATCATTAAAGACTTTACAAGTAGTTTAGCTCAAAATGGAAATTTTGATGGAGGAGCTAAGAGGATAACCGTGGGTGCTACCCTGGCTGTTAATCCTCATCAAACTCCGGGAGTTTACAACAGTAAGGCTCCTATGAACGTTACTGTAAACTACAATTAATCTTTTTTTTCTCGCCTGCTAACTAATGAAGGAGGAATTTTCCCAGGAATATTTTAGTTGCGTAGTTGAACGAGTATTCTATCCAACTACCGATTATTCTTTTATAGCTCTCCAATTTACTGCATCTTTGTATTGATCTATAGTTATTGTATATAGATCACAATCCCTACTTACATAATCCCTACACATAGATTGAGCCGGTTTGGCTTGATCAACTATGCTATTGCGTCAAAAGAAAAAGAGATTATTAAGTATATCTATCCAAAAGTGAAACATTTATCCAAACAATCGATCGGGAACATTGCCAGAACAGTTTTTTATACCATTATAATAGTAGTGACTGTAATTCTGGTCCAGGTGGTAATTGATGTGACCTACGCAAATCAACTTTAAACAGATTTGGGCTAAAACATCCAAATACAACTCATATATCAAATTTTGTGGAAAACACTTATTAATTTTCTGATTTTCAGAATAATAAAGTGTTTTAAGCCGCTAAACAGACGCTTTGAAGCTTTAAATCTTAAACATGATCAGGATCATATTAAGTGTATTTCAACGAGTTTCTGTCGCTGTCATCGAGTTTTTTTGTAGGAGCTTTCTTTAGGGTGTACGTTTGCATCGTTAAATAAATGAAACCCCAAATTAAATTTATAATACCCAAAAAAACCTACATCATGAAAAAAATTACTTTTATTTTATTCGCTCTTATTACTGGAACTACTTTCGCTCAAAATGCAGCTACTGATAGTGGAACTGCGACAGTTAATGCTGAGATAGTTAGTCCTATTTCCATCACTGATGGAACTGACTTAAATTTTGGACGAATTATTGGAAATACAGCTGGAGGTACAGTGACTGTTGCAGCAGATAATGAAAGAACAGCAAGTAATGATGAGCTTTTAGCTCCTAGTACAGATGTTCAGGCAGCTTCTTTTACAGTAAAAGCTGCAAATGGTTACAATTATAAAATCACCATTCCTTCAATTAAATTGACTGGAGCTGGAGATGAAATGCCAGTGGAATTCACTAGTAGCTTAGGTAACACTAATGTTCAGGGAAGCGGAGCAGATCAAACATTGAATGTTGGAGGTGAAATAACTGTAAATTCTAGCCAGGCTGAAGGAGATTATACTGGAACAGTTGAAGTTACCGTAGCTTACGAATAAGACAACAACATATATAGTTTATAAAAACGCCGCCCTTGTGGCGGCGTTTTTTCATTATAAGGATAAGGTTAATAACAAAGTATCTGCTTTTACAGACACAAATGAACAGAATAGTTTTTATATTATTTCTTTTACTGTTGTCTTCCCAGGCTTTTAGTCAGGCATCGGCTTCTGCGAAAGTCACGAGCAGGGCTACGGTTATTGATCCTATCCAAATCGACAAGACTGTAGATCTTGATTTTGGAAATGTAGTAAGCGCCTACACCCCCGGAAGTGTTGTTTTATCTCCCGATGGTTCAAGAACGGCTCAGGGAGTGCAGATATCGAGCAATTTTCCCGGTACTGTAAATCCGGCAGAGGCAGTGGTTACCCATGGTAATAACAATTACGCTATTACACTACCTGAATCTTTTATCTTATATAACAGCCAAAACCCCGATCAGCAACTCTCCATTAGCAACTTTGTGGTTCTACCTGATGAAGGCACAATTTCGGACGTTATAAAAATTGGAGCAACCTTGCATCTAGAGGCCAATCAGGCATCCGGTTTCTATACCAACTCCTCCGGGTTTAATGTAACGGTTTCCTATAATTAATTTTAGGGATTCCTTAACTTTCTTGTCTCCTTTTACTTACATTTGTTGCAGGTAAAATTTTTCAACAAAATTCCACCCGCATGAAGATAAAATTACATTCAACTTTACTCCTACTTTCTCTTTTTTTACTTCCTCAAAACTTTTTTGCACAGGGAGATCTAATGATCATGCCTAAAAGGCTGGTTTTTGACGGGTCTCAAAGATCTCAGGAGATCAATCTTGCGAATACGGGAAGTGATACTGCTGTTTATGCAGTTTCTTTCGTTAACTACAACATGACTGAAAGTGGTAGCTTTGAGCAGGTGGAAACACCTATGGAAGGTCAGCGTTTTGCTGAAGGTTTTCTCAGGTACTTTCCACGACAAATCACTTTAGCTCCCAACGAAGCCCAAACCATACGAGTGCAGCTCACCCGCACCGGAAACCTGGAACAGGGAGAATATCGTTCTCACATGTATTTTAGAGCTGTAGAAGAACAAACTGCCCTGGGAACAGAAGAAGATGCAGAAAGCGAAGGGATTTCCATTAATATCAAAACCGTCTTTGGAATTAGTATTCCTATTATAATTCAGCAGGGAGAATCTACCACTCAACTGGATATAACTAATATTCAATTCGAAAAAGACGCTGAAACTCCACAGCTATCATTGGTATTAAACCGCAGCGGAAATATGTCGGTTTACGGCAATATTAAAGTAGATCATGTTTCCTTAAAAGGAAAGGCTACAGAGATAGGAATGGTAAAAGGCGTCTCTGTCTATACGCCCAACGCTAAAAGGAACTTTTCTTTTGAATTACGAAATGCAGGAGAAGTTGATTTGAGCCAGGGAAAACTGGAAGTTTCCTATTTTGAAGAAGATGGGAAAGCGCTCGCAAAAAAGGAATATGAGCTGTAAAATAACTTTGATACTCCTGTAAAATAAAATTTTTCTCTGCTATAATGAATACATCGGCTCCCCCTGTTCGCATTTTGTTCTTATGCCTGTTCATGCTGGGGAGTTATTTGGTGCAGGGACAGAGCATTAGTAAACCCATTGTGTCAGGTTCGCCTGTGTGTAGCAATCAATTAGAAGTGACTTTCGATGCTACAAAAGCCATTATTTTTGGAAATTTCGATTCAAATACTAATTATTACATAGAGTTACAAAAGTCAGGAACCATTGTTTATAGTACCCTGTTTAAATCGGATAAAACTACAAGTTTATTTGGAGAATGGACTATTAGTTTAAGTACGAAAATTACTCCTCCTACTGCATTTCCTCCTGGTTCAGGTTATACAATAGGTGTTCGATCTACAAATCCTGACGTACCTTCAGTAGCTTCTGATCCTTTCACTATTTATGCCGGACCTATATCTCCTGCCATTGGCAGCATTTCACAACCAACATGTACAACATCAACAGGAAGTGTTATATTGAATGGCTTACCGTCGACAGGAAGCTGGACAATAACTGAATCTCCAGGGGGGCTAACAAAGACAGGGACAGGTACCAGCACAACTTTCACAGGCCTTACATCCGGCACCCATACTTTTAAAGTTACAAGTGCTAATGGGTGTATCTCTTCTGTTTCGGCTAATGTTGTTATTGATCCACCACCTACAGTACCTGCTGCACCTGCCGTTGGACAAATCACACAACCCACCTGTACATCAGCTACAGGTAGTGTAGCTTTGAGCGGTTTACCTTCAGGAAACTGGACAATAACCGAATCACCAGGCGGATTAACAAAAACCGGAATAGGTACAAGTACAACTTTTACCGGACTAAGTGCCGGCACGCATATATTTACAGTGACCAATGAAACTGGTTGTACTTCTCCGGCTTCAGCAAATGTGGCTATTGACACACCTCCTAACCCTCCTGCACCAATAGTGTCCTCTGTAATTCAGCCTACATGTTCAACAGCCACAGGTAGCGTAACCCTAAGCGGTTTGCCTTCAGGAAACTGGACTATTAATCCTGGAGAAATTACAGGATCGGGTCCTACCAAAACCATTACCGGCCTTAGCCCCGGCAATTATACTTTCACTGTTGATGTACCAAAAACCACAACTGGTTTAAAAGCAGAATATTTTAACAATAGGTATCTCTCAGGTACTCCATCTCTAACACGTACAGATGCTACTGTTAATTTTGACTGGGGAAGTGGGAATCCTGGTTCACCAATTAATAGCGATAATTTTTCGGTAAAGTGGTCGGGGCAAATTCAACCATTATACAGCGAAAATTATACCTTTAAAACAAGAAGTGATGACGGAATCATATTAAAGGTAAATGGTGAATTAATCTTTGAAAATTGGACAGATCATTCAGCCTCTTTTAATGAGGGTAAAATAAGACTTACTGCTGGTGTAAAATATGATATTGTTCTGGAGTACTATGAAAAGGGTGGCAATGCAGTAGCTCAACTTTACTGGTCCAGTAGAAGGCAGGAAGAACAAATCGTACCACAATCGCAATTATTTTCTGATACCGGAAAATGCACCTCCTTTTCTTCAGAACCTGTTGTAATTAACCCACAACCAGCAACGCCTGCCGCACCTGTAGTAGGATCTGTTACCCAACCTACCTGTACATCAGCAACTGGCAGTGTAAGTTTAAGCGGCTTACCTTCAGGATCATGGATCATTAATCCGGGAGGAATTACGGGTTCGGGAACTAATAAAACAATAACCGGACTCGTACCCGGTAACTATAATTATACCGTTACAAATTCAAGTGGATGTGTGTCTTCTGCTACAGCAAATGTTGTTATTAATCCACAACCTTTAAGTATATCTAATAATAGCATTAATTATTCAGGAGAAACACGTAATATTTGTTCAGCCAGTACTGCTTCTCAAATACATGGTTCACAACCTACAGGAGGAAGTGGCACTTATTTATATTTGTGGGAAAGTAGTATTTCAGGTCCCGATGAAGGATTTGAAGAGGCATCAGGAACAAATACTAACCTGAATTACATTCCAGGAACTCTAACGCAAACTACCTGGTTTAGAAGAATTGTAAATTCCGGGGTATGTGGGGCAAGTACCTCAAATGTTATAAAGGTAAGTGTTAACCCGCTTCCCAAATTGACTCCAACCAGTGGAGATACTACCATTTGTTTAGGACAAACAGTAAACCTGAGTGGAAAACTTTCAGGAACAGCACCATGGATGGTAAGAGGAACTATTAATGGAGCAGCATTTTCGGTCTCCTCGCCTTCTGCTTCTCTTTCCTATCCTTTCTCTCCTACTGTAAGCACTACGGTAAAAATAACCAGCATCACCGATGCCAATGGCTGTACCAATAATGAGGTGCATTCAATTACCATAAGCGTGTCACAAGAAAATGTGTGGACCGGTGCCGAAGATACTAACTGGAACAACAAAGCCAACTGGAGCTGTAATACGCTACCAACTTTGAAGACAGACGTCCTTATTCCCAATGGACTCCAAAATTACCCTAAGGTAAATACCGGGCAGAATGCACTTGCCCGAAAACTTACCATTGAGTCTGGGGCTTCTGTATTTATCAATGGTAACTGGATAAGAATGGCCGGAGACCTGGTAAATTCCGGAGTTTTTAACGTAGAGAATGGCAGCGTCTCGTTTGAAGGTGCTAATACTCAGCAGATTCCTTCAGCAGCTTTTCTTAATGATAATGTTCTCAATCTAAATATTAAAAATCCCGCGGGTGTGACCTCCAATGCAAACATCAGGATCCTAAATTCTTTGAAGGTAGAGCAGGGTATTTTTAATACCGGTAATAACTTGCTGCTGATTTCTAACGAAGCAGGAACGGCATATATTGACGGTAGTGGTACAGGTACTGTTACGGGTAGCGTGAGTATGCAACGTTACCTCTCAAATGCCTTTGGTTACAAATATTTCAGTACGCCTTTTCAAAATACATCAGTAGAAGATCTGGCTGCAAATTTCGAACTTCAGGATGCCACAACCGGATTTCCACATCTTTATCAATACCTGGAAAATAGACAAGACGGTTCGGGCAATGATCTTACAGGCTGGGAGAAATATCTGGATGCTACTTCCGTGATCAATGCCGGATTTGGCTATGCAATTAATCCGAAGGGAAATGCAGTATCTTTGACCCTGCAACTTTCGGGAACGGTTAATAATGGAGCTGTAACTGTAGACCTTGAAAACAACGATGGGACCTACACCAATGGCTTTAATTTAGTCGGCAACCCCTACCCTTCTCCTATTGACTGGAATTTGATTGTGGGCAGTCTCAACGGCATAGACAATGCAATTCACTTTTTTACCGCTGGAAGTGACGACAGGTATACCGGCACTTACACTTCATACATAGATGGTATCTCTACAGATGGGCGTTCGTCTAGTGTCATTCCTTCAATGCAGGGCTTTTTTGTGAGGGTGAGTGATCCTGCCAATGGCGTTTATCCCGCAACAGCAAGCTTGCAGTTCAAAAATGCTTATAGAGTAGGCAATCAATCAGAACCGAACTATTACAGGGCAAAAAATAAAGCTGAAGTACCTCAAATCAAATTAATGGCTGGTTTTAAAGGAGAGGAAATGGCAGATGCCACGGTGATCTATTTTAGACATGGCGCAACCACAGGATTTGAAAAGGAAATGGATGCCCAAAAACTTCTGAATACTGCCGTTAATGTTCCCAGTGTTTACAGCTTAACCGCACTTCAGGAAAAACTTTCTATAAATGCAGTTTCGGGCACTTCTATGGAAACTATGGAAATTCCGTTGGGAATTTCAGCAGAAAGATCGGGTGAGATGAGCCTTTCTCTTGCTGAAACCAACAATCTTTTTCCTTCTGTTTATATTTACCTGAAAGATATCAAGAAGAATGTCCTAAAAGACCTTGAGAAAGATGGCGATTACACTTTCACCTCTCAAAAAGGGCAAATTAACGACCGGTTTGTGCTAATGTTTTCTTCGGAAAAATTATCGCCTGTACAAATGGAACTTGCGATGGAAGATTTTACCGTGTACACCAAAAATGAGCAGGTATTGGTACGCCTGAATTTGCCTAATAATGCTGAAGGAAAAGTGATTCTTAGCAGCATGGCAGGCCAGGTACTTCAAAGCAAAAGAGGCTCGGGCAAAGATGTGCTTACCTTTAGTGGTATGGCAGCCGGAATTTACCTGGTGACGCTCAAAACTGAACAAGAAAGCCAAACCAAAAAAGTAATCTTTAAAGAGTAGAAAATGACGGGAAAAAGCTTCTTCTTATTCATTTGCTTCAGCCTGCTGATTATCCCCTTTCACAAAGCAGCTGCCCAGGAGCATCCGCCTATTCCCGTTAGTGTAGAGGTGCGAAATGCCCAGGGGCTTAACTTTGGGTCTTTTATTGTGGGAAATGCCGGTGGTAACGTCATCCTCACTCCAAACGGCGATCGTTCGGCCGATACCGATGTGTATTTACTAAATCTGGGAAGCAGCCCTCATTATGCCATTTTTGACGTCTATGCCAATCCGGGAACACTTCTGCAAATTCAACCTGTAAGTAAAGTGTTACTTTCGGGACCCGCGGGCAGCAACGTCACCTTAAATATTGATCCGTTTTTTGATATCAGTACTGGCCAAACTTTTATTACCACCACCAATCCTCACGAAGTTATTGTAGGCGGAAAATTGAATATCCCTAGTGGTGAGGCCGGCCCGGCAGGAAATTACAACGGTACTTTTACCCTCACCTTCATTCACGAATAGCAAGCCAACCACGATGCTTTCTCCTTTTCGTCTTTCTCTTTCTGAAGTTTTGAAGTTGTGGCTAACGCTCATGTTATTCCTGAGCCTTGGCACCGCATTCGCACAAGAAGATTATCCCGATTACGACGAACTTTCGGTAGAAATGAACATTCCCAGGTTGGGCACCTATGAAATTCCTATCGCGATAAAGGGGGAAGATGCATTTTTGCCGGTTACCACGCTGTTTGAAATTCTAAACATCAAGCACGAAATCGATGGAGGTATTCTAAGCGGATTCATCATTCACCCCGATTCTACCTATACTATTAACTGGGAGCAGCCACAAATCACATATAAAGGAGAGAGCTTCAGGCTCTCCAAAAATGACGTTTTGATCACTCCTTCCGTAAAGTATCTCAAATCAAATTACTTCGGAAGCATATTTGGCCTCGATACCCAGTTTTCCTTCCGAAGCCTTTCTCTAAAACTTGAAACAGACAAGGAGCTACCGGTGATGAAGGAAATGCGCCTTCAAAAAATGAGAGAGAATCTTGATCGGGTAAAGGGCGTGGTAGTTCCAGATACGCTTATCCCTGCCCGCTATCCCTTTTTTAAACCCGGTACTTTAGACTGGGGAGTGGTGACTACTCAGCAAACCAACTTTGAGAATGACAATCGCCTTACGTTGGGGCTGGGCACCATGTTTCTTGGTGGGGAAACCAATCTTATGCTTAATTATTCCAGCAGGCTGCCGTTTTCATCACGTAACCAGTTTTACCAGTGGCGCTATGTAAATACCGATAACAAGTACCTGTCTCAGGTCACCGCCGGGAGGATCTTTAGCCGGGCCACTTCTTCCCTTTTTGCCCCGGTTTCGGGGGTGCAATTCACCAATAGTCCGCTTCAAAACCGCAGGTCTTTTGGTACTTATTTGCTCAGTGATTACACTGAACCGCGATGGACGGTTGAATTATATGTAAACAATGTGCTCGTATCATTTACAGAAGCCGATGCTTCGGGGTTTTACAGTTTTGAAGTTCCGCTCATGTATGGCAATACCGCTGTGAGTCTGCGGTTTTATGGCCCGTGGGGAGAAGAAAGGACCGAAGACCGGGTGATTAACATCCCTTACAATTTTGTACCTAAAAATGAGCTGGAATATACCCTTAGCGCCGGGGTAGTAGAAAGTGACGACTGGAACCGCTTTAGCCGCCTTAACCTCAATTATGGGTTAAATAACGCCATAACTATTGGCGGCGGGGTAGAATATCTTTCGGAAGTAGAAAGTGGCGAAGTAATGCCGTTTGTCAACTCTTCAGCAAGAATTGCTTCAGGCCTGCTGTTCTCTGGAGAATATATGTATGGTGTAAAAGGAGAGGCTTTATTGAGCTATCAGTCTCCGCGCAACTTCCAGGTAGATTTGAATTATATCAATTACAACGAAGATCAAACGGCAGTAAATTTCAATTACCTGGAAGAAAGAAAACTCAGCTTCTCTACGCCTATTCGCACAAAACATTTTTCTTTGTTTAGTCGTTTTAGTGTGAACCAGATCATAATGCCAACAACCGAGTTCACCACTGCACAGCTCCTGTTATCGGGAGCGGTTTTTGGCGTAAGCACCAACTTTACCTCTTATGGCCTGTATAACGACAGGATGAAGGAGCCTACTATTTACAGCTCTTTATCTCAAACTTATCGCATGCCCTATAAGTTCCTGTTGTCTCCCCAACTTCAGTATGACTTTAGCCGCGACAGGTTCAATAACCTGATCGTTGAACTGGAACGGCCTATGTTCAAACAAGGCTTTCTTAACCTCGCTTACGAAAATAATTTTTTGAGGAATGCCCACATCTTTGAAGTAGGCTTGCGCTATGCTTTTAATTTTGCTCAAACTTCGGCCACTTCACGGATAGGGAACAGAAATTCTTCTTTCGTACAATCAGCCAGGGGTAGCCTCATGCTCGATGACAATACCGGCTATATCGCGGCCAGTAACCGTACCGCCATGTCTCGTGCAGCAGTGAGCATCATTCCCTTTCTCGACTTCAACCAAAACGGGATTAAAGATCCTATGGAACCGGGAGTGGCCGGGCTTGAACTTAAAAACCGCAGCGGCAGGGTGAGTTATAACGACGATGAAACGGTATTGCGAATCACCGAGCTGCAGCCTTATATCGACCTTATGATTGAACTCGATCCTCTTAGTCTCGACAATATCGCCTGGAAGATCCCAAATCCTAAGATCCTGGTGAAGACGCAGCCCAACCACTTCAAAGAGATTTATGTGCCGGTACAGGTCATGGGTGAAGTTGGTGGTATGGTCTACTTCAAAAACGGCAATTCCCTTCGCGGACAGGGCCGTATACTTATAAACATCATCGATGCAAACGGAAATAAAGCTGCGGAATTATTAAGTGAGGGTGACGGATATTTCAGCTACCTGGGTCTTGCTCCCGGAAAATATACTGCTGAAATTGATGCACAACAGCTCGAAACCCTCAACTATAAAGCGGCTCCCGACAAAATTGACTTTGAGATCGAAGTTGATGAATACGGCGATATTGAAGACACGCTGGAATTCATCCTCTCTCCTGCCGAATAATTATTTTTCTGAAAAACCGGAAATCTTAGGGTGTCAAAAATGGCATTTTAGGAAGGTAATTTTCACCAAAGTTTTGGATAAACCTTTCTGAAGAGAACTTAGTTTACGCATAAGTGATGTTGATGATCTCAAGTTCCTGCATCGCACCACCCGTTTGCCCCTGCGCCTTCTCGCCCACTTTTTTTCCGGTCAGTAAAAGTATAAAAGCTGTCAAAAATGGCATTTTAGGAAGGGATTTTTTACCAGAATTGTGGATAAACTTTCAGAGGAGAATTTAATTTACGCGTAAATGATGTTGATAATCTCAAGTTCCTGCATCGCACCACCCATTTGCACCTGCGCCTTCTCGCCCACCTTTTTTCCAGTCAGTGCCCGCGCAAGGGGTGCCAAAAATGCTATTTTTCGCTGTTTAATATCTGCTTCATCTACTCCCACAACGGTAAAAACCTGCTCTTTGCCCTGTAGCGGACCTGTTAGCGGCTTAAAAGTGACCGTAGCACCAAATCTCACTTCACTTTCTGGTTGGTCCTGTGGTTCCAGGATCCTTGCAGAAGCAAGCCGCTCGTTTAGCAGGTTTAATTTTCCGTCAATCACTGCTTTGGCGTGGCGCCGCTCTTTATCGCTACTTATATCAAGGCCTTTTCTCTCATTTTCGAGGGATTCCCGCTCTTCCAGGAGCTGTTTGTGGCCTTGTGGCGTCACGTAGTTGGTCACTCCCGCAGGCAAAGATGCTCTTGGGGGTATAAACGGTGCTTCTTCCTGGTCTTCTTCTTTTACAAATCCGCGGCTCATTGTTCTGTTTTTCTTAAAGGTCACAAATTAGCGGCACAATTCAAAAAGTCTATTAAAACCTGTTAATTTTGGAGCATGTCACAAAAACACCTTTTAGTCATTGGCTACGTTTGGCCCGAACCAAAATCCTCGGCTGCGGGCGCCAGAATGATGCAGTTGCTGGAATTTTTTATTGCTGAAGGTTATGCTGTAACCTTTGCTACCACGGCTGCAAAAACCGATTTTATGGCCGATCTTTCTTCCTTTGGAATAGCTTCGGAAAAAATTGAACTCAACAACAAGAGCTTCGACGCATTTATTTCAAAAATATCCCCTGAAATTGTCATTTTTGACAGGTTTATGATGGAAGAACAGTTTGGCTGGAGGGTGGCTGAAGTATGTCCTGAAGCCCTAAGGATCCTCGATACCGAAGATCTGCACTTTTTACGCAAGGCAAGGCAGAAAGCCACAAAAACCGGAAAAGACCTCTCTCTTTCAGCGTTATTTACAGAGGTGGCAAAAAGGGAAATTGCCAGTATCTATAGATGTGATCTAAGCCTTATCATTTCAGAAGCAGAGATGGATCTACTTCAACATACTTTTGGAGTGCCACAGCAGCTATTGCTGTATTTGCCATTTATGCTGAAACAGATTTCCGAAGAAAAGAAAGCGGATCTTCATCAATTTCAGGAACGGCAGGACTTTGTGAGCATCGGGAATTTTCTTCATGAACCCAACCGGGATGCTGTAGTTCGCTTAAAAACTGAAATATGGCCACTGATCAGAAATAAATTGAAGGAAGCAAAAATCCACATTTTTGGGGCCTATATTCCGCAGCAAATCCTGGAATTCCATAACGACAAAGAAGGCTTTATTGTACATGGGCGGGCAACTTCAGCAAAGACAGAAATTAAGAAAGCGCGGGTTCTCCTGGCTCCTATAAGGTTTGGAGCGGGTATAAAAGGGAAATTTACAGATGCCATGCAGGTGGGAACGCCTACGGTCACCACCTCTGTTGGTGCCGAAAGCATGGCCGGAGAGCTTCCCTGGAACGGCTTTATAAGCGATGACCCTTCAAAATTTGCCAATGCAGCCGTCAGTCTTCATGAAAACGAGATCATTTGGCAAGAAGCACAGGAAAAAGGGTTCAGGATCTTAAATGAAAAATTTTCAGAAGAACAACATCGCAGCCGGTTTAAAGAAAAGCTTCAGGAGTTAAAAGCCAGACTTCAGCAGCATAGAAATTCAAATTTTACGGGGCTCATGCTACAGCATCATTCTTTGAGCAGCACAAAATACCTTTCAAAATACATAGAGGCCAAAAATAGGAGTCGCCCGTAAACGGGCGACTCCTTCCAAACAAATAAACTAACAACTCGAAGTGAGCGACTAGGTTACTTTTAATGTCTTTTCTTCAAAAAGCTTTTGATGCAAAAGCTGTAACGCCCTGACTTTGTTCTGCGTATCTACAAGCAGCGAAATGTTGTTGCTACTACCGCCGTAGGAGATCATCCTTACAGGAAGATCATTAAGTATTTCGAACAGCCTGAAGGTCTCGTGGTCATTGATCACGCCCTCTCCTACAACACAAATAATGCTGTGATTTGAATCTACGGTGATCTCGCCGTATTCGTCGAGTTCAGAAAGGATCTTATCCAGGTTTATGGGATTGTCTATGGTAAGGGAAATCGCGATTTCTGAAGTCGTGATCATGTCTATAGACGTCTCATGCTTGTCAAAGACATCAAAGATCTTTCTTAAAAAACCATGAGCCATAAGCATACGGTTAGACTTGATCTTGATGGCTGTGATACCGTCTTTTGCAGAAATAGCTTTAAGACCTACAGTATGGTATTCATCTGAAATACAGGTTCCTGGCGCATCAGGGGTAAAGGTATTTTTCAAATAAATGGGAATGCCTTTTTCCTTTACCGGAGAAACCGTTTGTGGATGAAGGATCTTTGCGCCAAAATAGGCCAGCTCGGCAGCTTCTTCAAAAGTAAGGTTGGTGAGAGCCGAAGTCTCGGGCACGTAACGCGGATCATTATTGTGAAATCCGTCAATATCGGTCCAGATCTGCACTTCGGTAGCATTTACAGCAGCCCCAATAATGGTCGCTGTGTAATCACTTCCTCCCCGGTTTAGCGTGCTTATGTTCCTGTTGCGATCAATTCTAACGAAGCCCTGGGTTACATAAATTTCATTGGTAACTTCCCTTTGCAGGCTTTGCCTGATAAGTTTTTGAACAGTAGCAATCTCTGGATTCTCCACATTTGAGATATGCATGAAGTTCTTGGCATCCAGGAGGGTATTAAACACGCTCTCTTCTTCAAGGTAATGCGAGAAAATAAGGCTCAAAAATGTTTCCCCAAATGTGACGATAACAGCATCTGAAAAAGGGCTTTGCTGAAGCGCCTCTTCGAGTTGTTCATACAACTCAAGGAATTGATTTTCGGCCATGCGTTTTGCTTCATGAGAAACTATAAGCTCTTCAATAAGCTGCAGGTGTTTTAGTTTAAGTTCCAGCAGGATGGCTTCGGCCTCTTCAGGCTTACCATTCTTCATGGTTTCACATAATTCTACCAGCATATTGGTGACCCCAGACATTGCTGAGACCACGATAATCTTCCGGCCTTTTTGACCCTGAATAATATTTTTTACATTGCGAATGCTTTCCGCAGAGCCGACAGAAGTCCCTCCAAATTTTAATACTTTCATATCTTAACTTCAGACTGCATAATTAATAGATGGAAAAGGCAGATTAAAAAAAATGACTTCTTTTTCATATCTTTGTACAAATTGTATATTATTTAACAATGAAAACCATAAGTACCTGTGTCCATGACATCATAAAACATCAGCCTTTTTTGGATGATGCCCTTGCCCGTAACATCATTAACTTCAGTTCTCTGGCTGCCGATTTGCAGCCGCAGGTGGAAAAAGAAATGAGAAAACCGGTAAAGCAGGGTTCTATAATTATGGCACTACGGCGGTACCACCCCAAAAGGAGCAAGTTTACTACCAAAAATTTCAGGGAACTGGGCGACATGATAGTGCGTTCGGGGATCACGGAATACACCTACCTGAACTCTCAAAACATTATTGCACGAAAAGCTGAGTTGCTACACGCTATTAAAGATCAAACCGGGATATTTCTGAATTACTCAAGTAACTTCCAGGAAAGTAATTTTTTGGTGTCTACGAGCCTGCAGCCGGTGATTGAGAAGATCTTTAAAGAAGAACAACTGGTGAGTATCTCTGAAGAACTTTCTTCTATCACCATTGCCCTGCCCGAAAAGAACACGAAGACTGTAGGACTTTATTTCTATATTTTTAAGCTGCTGGCTTATGAAGGAATTCCTGTCTATGAAATTATTTCTACGTCTAACTATTTCACAATTTTCTTAGAGAAGGAATATGTAAATCAGGCATTTTTGCTGATGAACGAGATAAAAACCTCCTGATCATTTCATGTTGTAGATCCACACTTCATTCTGATGGTTCATTGGGAGATACATTTTTTTGTCATTTTTGAGATATAATATATCTCCCGAGCTTTTTTCTGAAGTAAACTCCTTCGTGAGATTTCCTTGCATATCTATACTATAGATGTTGCCCGTTGCCCAATCTGAGATATAATATGTTCCGGTAGCTGCGGATTGTATTCCATCCATATTACCGATTCCGTTTCCAGTTATTTTACTGATCTCTTTCGTGCCACGATCTACTTTCAAAATATTACCATTCTGGTTTTCGCCCCAGGAAGCAACCAGGATATTATCTGGTGTTACAAATAGACCGTTAGGTCTCTCCAGGTCGGTGTTGTTAAGCCACTGCTCTACCTCCCCGGCTTGATTCATCTTATATATGCTGTTCCCGACAAGATCTGAAAAAAAGATATTTCCTTCTTCATCTATTGCTGGATCATTCAGCGATTTTGCGCCTTCCACAGGGATTCGTCTTATGATCTCTCCTGTATGCAGATCCATTTCAACAATATTGGTTACGTCGGTTACATAGAGTCGGTCGCCGTTAATAAGAAGTCCTTTAGGGTCATTTAGTCCTGTGATCCAATTGTGTTCCTGTTCCTGCCATTTCCTGGAGATCCTTGAAATGAATCCGTCACCTTCTGCTTTGTCGGCCATATTCGAAACATAAAAATATGCCGTTCCTTCATCAAAGATTATTGATTCGGGATGGCTGAATCCTGTTAATTTAATTTCGGGAGTTTTGTTCTGTTCCTGTGCTGTCGCGGTGATTCCGAAAAGAAGCAACAATAATAAGAAATGTCTCATCTTTTTCTTTTCAAGATAGTGATTTTTGTTTTTATACATTTAAACAGCAGGTCGCTAAAAATTTCTTAAACATGACATTGTAAAGTAGGTATCCTATTACTTTTAATTAAAATATGAATTGGTATGAGAAAGATCATTAGAGCCCTGTTGGCAGGATGGGGAGCAAAAAAACTGGGAGGAAAGACCGGATGTGGATGTTTTGGAACTATAATAGTGTTTATTATCTTATGGTGGCTCCTTTCAAACCTTGGGATCTAAGCCCTTTTTTTCTACTGAAAAAAGTAACCAAACCCAATGGTGAACATGATTAGCCCATATAAATAATGTTCCAGGCTCACGTTAAGCAGGCTTCGTGTTTGGTAGTAGTTATAGATAAAGATCCAGCCGGCTAAAAAGGTCGCGATGGGTGCTACCCAGTTGGCATAGATAAAATGTGCCAGGCCAAATACAATGGCATTACTGAGCATTAAAAGGTATTTTTCGGGTACTACTTCATGATACCTGTGAAAAAAATACACCCGGTAAATGATCTCCTGCGGAAAAACTGATGCCAGGGGATATAAAAAGAAGGTAATTACGTAGCTCTGGAAATTCTCTACAGGATATACTAAAAATAACTCCGGAAAGATCCAGAAAGTAAACCACACCAGGAGTATGGTGATAATGATCATCCTGCCAAAACTCTTACCTAGATATTTTGTGTTGAATCTGGTAAGTACCTTCCTGTCAAAAGTGGGGTCTTTGAGTAGTAGAAATAGAAACAATAGCGCGATGAGCACCAGGGGAATGATCTTGTACCACCCGTCAAGAAAGGCGGTGGCCAGGAAGGGAAAAAAGACGTAAAAAACAATAAACTCTGCCACCATGTAGGGTGTAGAATTGTATATGATCTTTGGGCTCATTTAGAGATGGAATGAAAGAGAGAAAAACTGAGGTGAAAATAATAATCCTAATCAAATTAAAAATCAATCACCCGGTTTCAAGATTTTCCTCTTCTTCAGCTTTATTTCTGCGCATCTTTTTTTGGCGTAAAAGGTCTATAATATTGAAAAGGATAACACAAAAAGCCACCCATATAAGTCCGGCTACAAAACCTCCAATAACATCGGAAGGAAAATGTACCCCAAGATATATTCTGCTTAGACCAATAAGAAAGACAAGGGAAGTGAATAATACGGCCAGGAATACCCGAAGTACCCTGCTCATTTTAATTTGAAATACCAGGTACGTAAGGAAACCGTAAAAAGCCATTGCACTCATGGCATGGCCGCTAGGATAGCTAAGGGTTTCTACTACCACCATATGCTCAATAGTGGGACGGGCACGGTCAAAAGCTTTCTTTAAAGCAATATTGGCCAGGGCTGATAATATAAGCACCCCTAAAAGCTGAAATATGAATTTCTTGTTCCGGAGTTTGAAAAAAAAGAAAATAGCGGCAATGGTAGTGGCGACTATATAGGCATAGACATCACCGAGATCGGTCACGAATTGAAAAAATTGATTTAAAGCGGGAGTTCTAAAGGAAGTCACATAGTCTGTAACCCGGCTGTCAAAGTGATCTATGGTTTCACCCTGCACTTCTTCGGTCAATTCAACAAAGAGGTTTGTACCAAGAACGAAGATAAGAAAAGCAATAAAAATTAAGAGGTAAAATGGAAAATCCGGATTACTCCTGGTAACATGTTTTTTAAAAAATTCAACAAATTCATTGATGTACTTTTTTGTTACCTGTACCATTAGAGTTGTTTTTATCCTCCCGGCTCATCTTTGGCGGGAAAAGCGATTTCTACTTTTCTTCTACCCCACTTAAGGGCCTTTTCTTTATTGGCCCCCATATAAATGTCAATCTTATTTCTCCATCTTGGGTGCATTTTGTCGTTCACTATAAATACCCCTTCAAAACCTTCAATTTTTACTGGAGTTTTATAATCGAGCCCTTTTTTCATAAGGTCTCTTGACACAGCTATAGACTGTACCCCGGGGTTTAGCGTATCTCCCCATGCAGTGATCATAGGGTTTCCTTCCCCCTGTTTCCCTAACGAGTTATAGGCCGAGGCTGTCACTGTTATTTTCTGCCAGTCATCAAAATTCAACTTTTCATCTTCAATTTCCTCACAGCTTCCCAGCGCAACCATCATCGTAACAGGCAGCAACAAGAACTTTAAAATAAGCTTTACAGAGAACATAGTTACCAACATAATAAAAATTAAGGCATTAAACAATTTAAGGCTTCAGTCTTAACCCTCTTTTAAGAGAGATTTTAAAATTAAGTATCTAAACTCATTTTTTTGCTGATTATTTTCAGCTACTGCACATTTTTTTCAGAAGAAAAGGACTAAAAGGCTGTTTCTTTGGTCGTCCATCTTATTAATGGTATCTTTGTTTTTTTGAAATGAGTTATTCCTCAGCACTGTAAAGGTCCTTCCTTTTTATTTTCTGTTTAATTTCCATTTCCCGAATATTTAATTGAAAAAATAAACATTTATTATGAGTCAGGTTAAAGCAAATGACACTGTAAGAGTACACTACACCGGAAAACTTACCGATGGCCAGGTTTTCGACAGTTCTTTGGAAAGAGAACCAATCGAATTTACCATGGGACAGGGACAGTTAATTCCCGGGTTTGAGAATGGTTTGCTCGACATGAAAGTGAGTGAAAAGAAAACAATTGAGATTCCTTCTGAAGAAGCTTATGGTGCTCCAAGGGAAGAATTGATTCAGGAAGTTGACAAAAGCCAGTTACCTGACGAAATTAAGCCGGAACCAGGAATGGGACTTGTTTCTAAAAGCCCTGATGGCCGTGAAATGAATCTTGTTGTGAAAGAAGTAAAAGAGAATTCTATTGTTGTAGATGGAAACCATCCACTGGCAGGGAAAGATCTTATCTTTGATCTTGAAGTAGTAGAGATCAAATAATCACCTTTCTATTAGAAATAAAAAAAGCCTGCATATTGCGGGCTTTTTTGTTTTTAAAAAGTCTTTCTTCCAGACTCTTTCTCGATTGTTTAAAAATCAATCGTGGTGCATAAATTTTTGCTTTGCCATAAGGTGCTCCTGTGATTCTTCATTAGCAGGATCGGGCACACAACAATCTACCGGGCACACAGCCGCACATTGAGGTTCATCGTGAAAACCAACACACTCGGTACATTTATCGGGTACTATATAATATATCTCATCGCTAAGCGGTTCATTTGCTTCATTGGCGTTTGCTGCCTTACCACTGGGTAAAACAACGTCTCCGTTAAGATCTGTTCCGTCTGCATACCTCCAGTCATCTGCACCTTCATAAATAGCCGTGTTTGGGCATTCAGGTTCACAAGCGCCACAGTTAATGCATTCGTCGGTTATAATAATTGCCATAGCTTATTTTTGTTCTAAATTTGCACAAATTTAAAGCCAAATCCGTTCTTAAACAAATAAGGAGATGACAATCGAGCAACGTAGAGAAAAGTTGGAAAGCCTGGGACGTTTTTTAAACCAGTTTAAAAGACAGGGAATTGAGAAAGATGAAAGCCTGCCACACAACGATCCTTATTTTGAACTGCTGAAGGAAAAAATAGAAAGAGCCGTGCATTACAACGGCTGGTTCACCCTTGAAAATGTGCTTTTTAGCATCGAGCAATGGAGCAGGGCTCTCACTTCAGATAACCTTCAAAAATGGCTTTCTGGCTATGATTTTTCTGAAGTTGAACCAAAAACCGTGGGCATCATCATGGCCGGGAACATCCCACTCGTGGGATTTCATGATTTTATTTCGGTGCTGGTGAGTGGCCACAAGGTGCTGGTGAAACAATCTTCTAACGATAAGCTGCTTTTGCCCGTAATAGCCGATTATCTCAAAACAATTGCTCCTGAATGGCAGGAAAAAATTGAACTTCTCCCCGACTCTGCCGATGGGGCGTCAAAAATGACAAATTTCGATGCCATTATTGCTACCGGAAGTAATAACACTGCACGTTATTTTGAATATTATTTCTCCGGAAAGCCTTCCATCATCAGGAAGAACCGCAATTCGGTAGCTGTGCTTACCGGAAATGAGACTTCCGAAGAACTTTCGGCCCTGGCTGAAGATATTTTCAGGTATTACGGCCTTGGCTGCAGAAATGTTTCCAAATTATATGTTCCAAAAAACTATGACTTTAATGCCTTTTTTGAGGCCGTATACAGTTGGAACCCTATTATAAATCAGGCGAAATATGCCAACAACTATGATTATAACAAGGCGGTATATTTAATGAGCCAGTTCAAGTTACTCGAAAACGGGTTTCTCATTCTTAAAGAAGACGTATCCCTTAACTCCCCTATCGCCACACTGTTCTATGAAACTTATGAAGATATGGAAGCAATTCAAAAGGAGCTTGACAGCAGGAAAGAGGAGATTCAATGTGTAGTGGGAAGAGAAATTATTGAAAATGAAGTAAGTTTTGGCAATACCCAGTATCCACAACTTTGGGATTATGCAGATAATGTAGACACCCTCCACTTTTTAACCAAACAAGTCTAAAAAGCCCGATTTTCGGCTGTAAGTTATCCTAAATTATCATTTCAATAACAGGAAAATGCTTTTGATTTTCTCATATTTGTAACTGTTAAAACACAAGTATGAAAAAACATAATTATAGTGCCGGACCCTGCATACTTCCACAGGAAGTTTTTGAGGAGGCATCACAGGCAATATTAAATTTCAATAACTCAGGCTTATCAATTCTCGAGATCTCACACCGAAGTAAAGACTTCGTTGATGTAATGGAAGAGGCCCGCAACCTGGCCTTAGAATTGCTGGGGCTGGAAGGCAAAGGATACAAAGCCCTTTTTCTCCAGGGCGGTGCAAGCCTGCAATTTCTTATGACTCCATATAACCTGCTGAAAACAAAAGCAGCTTATCTCAATACGGGTACCTGGAGTACAAAAGCCATTAAAGAAGCTAAATTCTTTGGAGAGGTTGCCGAAGTGGCATCATCGGCCGACAGAGATTTTAAATACATCCCAAAGGGTTATTTTATACCTTCAGATGTAGATTATTTTCATTGCACCAGCAATAACACCATCTACGGTACTCAAATAAAGGAATTTCCAAATACACCAAAACCAATGGTGTGTGACATGAGCAGTGATATTTTCTCACGGCAAATGGATTTTTCTAAATTTGACCTCATTTACGCAGGGGCACAAAAGAATATGGGGCCTGCAGGTACTACCCTTGTGGTGATAAAAGAAGATATTCTTGGTAAGGTAGACCGATCAGTCCCTTCTATGATGGATTATCGCGTACACCTCAATAAAGCCAGTATGTTCAATACTCCTGCAGTTTATGCAGTGTATGTTTCTATGCTCACCTTAAGATGGCTTAAGAACAATGGAGGTATTGCCGGAGTTGAAGAACAAAACGAAAAGAAAGCAAATCTTCTCTATTCAGAGATCGATATAAATCCCCTTTTTGAAGGCTATGCAGAGAAGGCAGATCGCTCAACCATGAACGCTACTTTTAACCTGATAAACGACGACCTTAAGGAAACTTTTGATACTATGTGGAAAGAGGCAGGAATTAATGGTCTTAACGGGCATCGCAGTGTTGGAGGTTACCGCGCCTCAATGTACAATGCTCTTCCGCTTGAGAGTGTACAGGTGCTGGTAGATGTGATGAGCGAACTGGAAAGAAAAGCTTAAAAATAAATCTTTTAAATGAAAATTTTAGCAAACGACGGTATTGCTTCGGGGGGTAAAAAACAACTCGAAGAAGCCGGATTTGAAGTTATAACTACCAAAGTAGCCCAGGAGCAACTGGCTAATTTCCTTAATGAAAAAGAAATCTCGGGGCTCATAGTTCGCAGTGCCACCAAGGTGCGCAAAGAGCTCATCAATGCCTGCCCCAATTTGAAGATCATTGGCCGTGCAGGCGTGGGAATGGATAACATTGATGTTGAATACGCCCGCAGCAAGGGAGTGCATGTGTTCAACACACCTGCAGCTTCTTCGGCTTCTGTAGCCGAGTTGGTGTTTGCACACCTTTACGGCGGAGTACGGTTTTTACACGACTCCAACCGGAATATGCCGCTTGAAGGAGATTCCCGTTTTAAGGAACTCAAGAAAAGCTATGCCGGTGGTCGCGAATTACGCGGGAAGACCCTTGGGATCATTGGCTTTGGCCGAATAGGCAGAGAGGTTGCAAAGATCGCTCTGGGTATTGGGATGAAGGTCATCGCCAGTGATAGTACCGAAGGGGAAGCAGAGATCACACTGGAGTTTTATAACCATCAGGAAATAAAAATTCCAATTAAGACCGAGCCAGTAGAGCAGCTGATAATGGATTCAGATTTTATAACCCTTCATGTTCCGGCACAAAAGGAGCCTGTTCTGGGAAAAGAAGAGTTTGAACAGATGAAAGATGGGGTTGGAATTATAAATGCATCCAGGGGTGGCGTAATAGACGAAGTGGCACTTATAGAAGCATTAGAAAGCGGAAAAGTGGCTTTTGCAGGCCTCGATACTTTTGAGCAGGAGCCGAGCCCGGCAATTAAAGTACTTATGAATGGTAACGTTTCTCTTAGCCCTCATATTGGTGCGGCTACAAAAGAAGCCCAGGAAAGAATTGGTTTTGAACTGGCCAATGAAATCATAAAGGTGCTCAAATAACTCATTATTAAGTATAAATATTTAAAATGCTTCTGTTAAAGGAAGCATTTTTTTTGGTTAAAACTCAAATTCCGTTTAGGAGCGCATCTTATTTTTCGTAAATTAAAAAGAAAAAGATGGCTTCAATATTAGATTTTTTAGACACTGAAAAAGGAAAGGAATTTATTCAGAAATCCAGTGAAGAAGTGAATGAATCACCAGATAAGGTGAAATCGGCTCTTGGTATGGCCCTGCCTATGATCATGGGCGCCTTGAAAAAGAATACAAGTTCTTCGGAAGGTGCAGAAAACCTGAATAAGGAATTGAATAAAGACAAACATGACGGCTCTGTACTCGATAAGATTGGCAGTGGCGGACTTTCAGGTTTGTTGGGAGAAGGTTCGGGGATTCTGGGGCATGTACTTGGCGGCAGCCAGTCAAAAATAGCTTCGGCTGTAGGTTCAGCAATAGGAATGGACTCGGCTAAAGTGAATAAACTTCTTCAAATGGCTGCACCTGTGATCATGGGTATCCTGGGAAAACAAAAGAGGAAAGAAAATATCGAAAGCAGTAGCGGTGTGGCCAGTCTTGTGGGTTCTGTGCTGGGAACTAATTCTTCACACGATCAATCTATGCTCGAGACTTTTATGGATTCAGATCAAGGCGGAAAAATTGCTAAAGACGTTGCTGGCAAGATCTTTGGTAGTAAAGATAAGTCCAAAGGATTGGGCGATTTTTTTAAAGGATAAGATATGAAAAACCTCCTCTACATACTTTTTGCCGGACTTGTCATTTATAGCTGCTCTTCTACGAAGAACAGGAACTTTGGCGCTGAAGAAGCCGGGGTTCAAAATGATACAGTGCGAATAGCCAATGATAGCCTGGAGTATGAGATCATTATAATTGATCCGGGCTACTCCTACTTTCTAAACTCTGTGGCACGGCCCGAAGGTTACCACTCCCTGAGTTATCTCGAAAACAAGAACCAATTTCTGGTTACCGATTATAACAGCAGGGTTCGGAGCCCTCAGCTTTACAATCCGAATATTTACGAGATGGAAATCAATTATGACCCCGATATTAATTACGGCTACGAGGTGAATTATAAGCTGTATAATTACTTTGTTTACCTCTCCCAAAAATACAATCAGCGGTTTTCTGTCCCTACAAGATTGTGAACCAGATATGTATAAACCTCACCCAGGACCTCACTTATTAATATTCTTTTTTATATTTGCCGCATGAACAAATTGAAGCAACGTTGGGGGATTTCTTCCAACTGGCAAATTTTAATTATTTTCATCGTTTTCGGTCTTACAGGTTCCTCATCCCTGTTCGTAGCGCGACCGGTGTTGGAGTTCATAGGGCTCAATCGCATGAGCTTTCCAGCAGATCTTGTAGGTGCAATTAGCTATTACGCCTTGCGCATACTCATGATATTTCCGGTTTACCAGGTTCTCCTGGTGCTGTATGGCTGGCTGTTTGGACAATTCAGATTTTTTTGGCAATTTGAAAAAAATATGCTTTCCCGATTAGGTTTAGGCAGAATCCTGAAGTAACATGAAGCTGTGGCAAAAAATATCACTGGTTCTGTTCACCGGGTTGATCCTCTTCCCTTCGGCAGTAGATCTTGCGCATATTTTTGCGGGCCACCAGCATTATACCTGTAATCATTACGCCGAATCTCATATACATCAGGATACTGTAGATTGCGATATATTTCACTTTCAGCAAAATCCTTTCTCCTTCCCTCCTGCTGTCGCGTGGTCATTGTATGAACCCCAGGTAGAAAGCCTTCACTTAAAGAAGGAGTATCTATATTTAAGTACGTTTCAAAAACTTCATTTCTCGTTAAGAGCACCCCCAGCCCTTGCGTAAGATTTACTGAAGCATTTTTTGAATTAACAACGTATTTAAAATACCAATGAAAAATATCATTTTTGGGCTGCTTTTATTAGCAGTCACTACCGGCTATAGTCAATATTCAGCCAAAGGCATTGTCATAGATGCAAATACAGAGCAACCTGTAATAGGAGCTGCCATTCAGCTTCAAAAGCCAGAACGAAGTACCATTACCAGCCTTTCCGGAGAATTCACATTAAATAATTTGACAGCGGGCAACTATTCTCTAGTTATTTCTTCCCTGGGATATGGTACCCAAACCTACCAATTTGAACTTCCGGGTGCCGGGGAGCTTAAAATCAAGCTTTTTCCTACTGCAATAGAGATGGAAGAAATCATTGTCTCTACTCCTTTTCATCAACTGCAAAGCGAGAATGTCATGAAAGTAGAGCGGATAACGCGTGAAAGTCTGGAACGTTCGGGAACCAGCAGTCTTACCGAAGGCATAAGCGAGATTGCAGGCGTTGAAACCATTACTACAGGTACTTCTATAGGGAAGCCCGTTATTCGCGGTTTAAGCTCTAATCGGGTGCTGGTCTATGCGCAGGGAGTACGCCTGGAGAACCAACAGTTTGGAGATGAACATGGCCTGGGCTTGAGTAGTTCGGGGATTGAAAGCGTAGAAGTAATAAAAGGCCCTGCTTCCCTTCTCTACGGAAGCGATGCTCTGGGCGGCGTTTTGTATTTGAATCCTGAACGTTTTGCCCCACAGGGGGAAACCGAATTTGATGCTGAAACCGCTTATTATTCTAATACCGAAGGTTTTGAAGCTAACGCAGGTGTGAAAACATCAGCTGAAAAATTCAATTTCCTGGTTCGTGGAAACCTTGCCACGCACAGCGACTATGAAACAGGAGACGGAAGAAGAGTCACCAATACCCGCTTTACAGGATACGATCTTAAAGGTGGTGTAGGATACCGGGATGAAAATTATAAAGGTGATCTTCGCTATAACATCAACAGCAGCACTGCGGGAATTCCTGAAGAAATCGGAATTCAAAGCACTTCAAAAAGTAAAATGCTGCCTTACCAGAAGGTAGATAACCATATTTTGAGCCTTGACAACTCTTTTTATTTTGACGAGTCAAGCCTGGATGTGAAGATAGGTTACCTCTTTAATAATAGAAAAGAGTTTGAAGATGCTCACCATGAAGAGCACGGGCATGAAGAAGATCATGAACATGAAGAGCATGAGGAACATGAGGAACATGAAGGACATGCAGAAGGAGAACCAGCCCTCGAAATGCACCTTGAAACCCTTAATTATGATGTAAAATATCATTTCCCGGCACATGGAAAATTTGAGACCATTGTAGGGGTGCAGGGGATGTTCCAGTCTAATGAGAACATGGCTGAGGAGATCCTAATCCCCGATGCCCGCACCACAGATGCCGGCGTACTCGCTACCACACATTACCACCTTGAAAAATTAGATTTTCAGGCAGGCTTGCGGTACGACTTCAGAAAAATTTCTTCTGAAGCTTATGAAAATCATGATACCGAAACTGAAGTACCGGCTTTAGAAAGGGAATTCAACAGTTATAATGGCGCTTTTGGAGTAAAGATGGATATCACTTCTAATTTTACCTCCAGGCTTAACCTAGCCACCGGATTCAGAGCTCCAAACCTGGCTGAGCTCACCTCTTACGGAAGTCATCACGGGACTAACAGGTTCGAGATTGGAAATTCAGATTTGGAGAACGAACAGAACTATCAGATAGATCTTGCGCTCGAATTCAGGAATCAGCACTTTGAAGTTTCAGCTAACGGGTTCTACAATGCTATCAATAATTACATTTTCTTAAATCCCACAGGAGAGTTTATTGATGAAAATTCTGTTTTTGAGTACCTGCAGCACGATGCAAAACTTTATGGTGGAGAAGTAGGATTGCATATTCATCCACACCCTCTCGACTGGCTGCACCTTGAAAGTAATTACGAGCTCGTCATTGGAGAACAGGATAACGGGGATTATCTTCCTCTTATTCCCGCTCAATCTATTCAAAATACAATTTGGGCAGAAATCGCTGATGGAAAAACATTTAAAGATGCTTATGTGAGTCTTAGCTTAAAGTCAGTCTTTGATCAGAATAGAACCGGACTTTTCGAGACTGAAACTGCTGGTTATTCTCTTTTAAATACGGGAATAGGGACTTCTATAGCCTTAAATTCTGTAGAGCTGCAGGTGAAACTGGCAGGAACAAACCTTCTTGATAAAACCTACATCTCTCATCTTTCGAGATTAAAACCTGATGGTATACCCAACATGGGAAGAAATATATCTTTGGGAGTAGGGTTTCAATTTTAAAATCCAGCAAAAAAAAAGCCGGTTGTTCTTAAAACAACCGGCTTTTTCATTTTATATCAATTCAACTACTTCACTCTAACTTCAATAGGCCGCAGTTCTCCAAAATCATCTTCTCTTTGCCATACAAAGGTGTATAGCCACATTAAAGTAAATGTTGGAATTATATCACTAAATGGCAAAATCTCTTCAATAAATACCAGGACAGAGGCTAATTTCCCCTTTTTGCCGGGATACATAGCCGACATTTTCCTGGCGGCGTAAGGAGCCCATAAAAGATCAAGGAATCCTCCAACTAACGGAACTGCTCCACTTGCCATACCAATAGCATCGTAAACCAGGCCTTTGATCAATAACTTCTTTTTATTGGTTTCCATCTATTTTTTTATTTTATAATATCAATACAAGAAAAGTGCCATTTTTATGATTCAGCTTTTACCTTCTTTGAAAACGTATGCTTCAGTTTCTGAACCTTCGGATCAATGATCACCCGGCAATATGGCTGATTCCTGTTTTGGTTGTAATAATCGTGATGTTCCTGTTCGGCTACATAAAACTCACCCGCAGGGGCGATCTCAGTGACTATAGGATCTTTAAATGTCTTTTCTTCTTCCAGCTTTCTTACAACATTTTCGGCGGTTTCTTTTTGAGCTTCAGAATGATAAAATATGGCACTCCTATAATGCGTGCCTACATCATTTTGTTGCCGGTTAAGCGTTGTAGGGTCATGCGTGGCAAAGAACATATACAGTAACTCTTCAAAAGTGACAATTTTGGGATCAAATTTTATCTCTATAGATTCTGCATGCCCGGTTCTTCCGGTCACCACTTCCCGGTACGGCGGATTTTTAATATGCCCTCCGGTAAAGCCCGAAGTCACCTGTTTCACACCTTCTATACGTTGAAAGACCGCTTCGGTACACCAAAAACATCCTCCGGCCAAAGTTGCCTTTTCCATTTGTTTTTCTTCCATATTTAGTTTTTCCAAAAAATAGGCAAAAACAACGAACCTTCCAATTATAAAATTTCAGGATTTCGTAACATTGCATTACGGGATAAATTCGCCTTTAATAACACCCTATGCTCTGTAAATATCTGTTGTTACCTTTTTTTCTTTTAATAACAGGATGCCTGTTTGGTCAACAAAATGAACTTCCTCAGAAAAAGATCTACACAGCTACCAGAATTGAAGATAAACCAAAGATTGACGGAATCCTGGATGATGAAATCTGGAAAGATATTCCCGAAGCCGGAAATTTTGTAATGTACGAGCCCGGCGATAGTAAACCTTCCCGCAGTACACATCCCAGCCAGGTAAAAATAGCCTATACCGATGAAGCTATTTACGTGGCAGCCTATCTTTACGATAATGAACCTTCTAAAATAAGGCGCGAATTTGCGCAGCGCGATAACCTGCCTACTGCCGATTATTTCTTTTTTGATCTCAATACCTACAACGATGGCGAGAACCAAACGCGGTTTTACGTCACCGCCGCGGGTACGCTCGCCGATGCCAAAATGAAGAGGGACAATGAAGATTTTGCTTTTAATGTGGTATGGGAGGCAAGGGTTTCCTTAAATGAAAATGGCTGGTTCGTAGAAATGGAGATCCCCTACTCTGCCCTGCGTTTTCCGGGCGGTGAAGAGCAGCTGTGGAGCATGCAGCTGGGAAGGCACATTAGCCACCTCAATGAAACTTACGTTTGGAATTACATCGACAAATCTATTGGGGAAAGCACTCATTATAATGGCATTTTAGAGGGGATAGAAAATATTGACGCTCCGGTACGACTTAGTTTTTATCCTTACGTTTCGGGGGAAGTTGATTATATTGACGGTGAGACCACCACGGCATTCAATGCCGGAATGGATCTCAAATACGGAATTAATGATGCCTTTACCCTCGATGCCACGCTAATCCCCGATTTTGGACAGACCGCCTATGATGAAGTGGAACTGAATCTTGGGCCTTTTGAACAGACATTTGGTGAGAACAGGGCCTTTTTTACTGAAGGTACCGAGCTATTTACCAAAGGAGACCTGTTCTATTCCCGGCGTATAGGTGATACGCCTTTGGGTTTTAACAACGCGCAGGACGCCCGCCTCAAAAACGAGGAAATAGTAGAAAATCCAGAAACTACCAACCTTCTAAACGCTCTAAAGATCTCCGGAAGAACCAAAAGCGGACTTGGGATAGGGTTTTTTAATGCTATTACCGAACGGCAAAAGGCAAGGTACTACAACAAAACGACGGGCGAACAAAGAGAGCTTGTCACCGAACCACTGGCGAATTACAACATTTTTGTACTCGACCAGCAGTTTGATCAAAAATCGTCTGTTTCTCTCATCAATACCAATGTGATTAGGGAAGGAGAGTTCAGGGATGCCAATGTTTCCGGTTTTTTGTTTGACGTTTATAACCGTGGCAGTTCCTTTAATTTTTCGGGGGAAGCAAAGATGAGCCGAATCAATTATGCCGAAAGTAACAAGACAGGATTTGCTTCACAGCTGGCTTTTGCGAGAACCAAGGGAAAATTCAGGTATGGAATCTCCCATGAATTTGCCAATAAGACCTATGACATCAATGACCTGGGGCTTAATTTCATCAATAACTACAGTAACTTCAACTGGGAAACCTCCTATCGCATTTTTGAGCCCCACGGAATTTTCAATGAATACAATATTCAGTTCTATGGCGACCATCAGCGACGCTATGATCCCGATATTGCACTCACCAATAACTTTGGGTCGAGTTTCTTCGGAATCACCCGCGAAAGGTTCGCTTTTGGAGGTAATGTTAATTACAGTACACCTTTCAAGGACTTTTTTGAGCCCCGCCGGAATAATTCCTTCATCGAATATCCTGAAAATGCAGCAGCTGAAGCCTGGATCTCTTCAGATTACCGCAAAAGAATTGCGATAGATTCGCGCCTTGGTTACAACAAGTACCTGGGAAGCCCGCACGGGGAACTCAACTTTAGCTTTAGCCCCCGTTTTAGGGTTAGCAACAGGTTTATGCTTATTTATTCCTTTGAATTTATGGAGGAAAATGAGCGGGAAAGTTTTGTAGCATTACTGCCCAAAAATGTCATTTTTGGCACCCGTGATATGAAGAGCATTGAAAATTCCCTGCAGGGCAGCTACAACTTCACCAATCGGCAGGCCCTTAATTTGAGTTTCAGGAACTTCTGGTCTTCAGCAAATTTCGCCTATGACAGCTTCAGTCGTCTACAGGACAACGGGGAGCTGGTTTCCTATAACTACAAGGTTGATGAAGCAAACGATCCCGATGCAAATTTTAATGTGTGGAATCTCGATCTAAGCTACCAGTGGCGTTTTGCTCCCGGCAGTGAGATGATCCTGCTTTATCGCAATTCCATTTTCAATGTAGACAAGCAAAGTGAACTGGCTTATTTTGAAAGTGTAGAAAATCTTTTTAAACAACCGGCGAGGCATAATCTTTCGCTAAGAATTGTATATTATCTGGATTACAGCAGCATAAACAGCATAATTTAAACTTAATATTGTAACAACATACCATGATAGAAGCACATAACATCCATAAAAGTTACAATGACCTGCATGTTCTAAAAGGAGTAGACCTGCATATCCCTAAAGGCGAAATTGTCTCTATTGTAGGAGCTTCGGGGGCCGGGAAGACCACCCTGCTTCAAATTCTTGGGACCCTTGAAAAACCCGATCGCAATACCAACAGTGTCCTCAAGGTAAATGGCGTAGATGTCTATTCCCTTTCTTCAAAGGAGTTGGCGAAATTCAGAAATGAAAATATCGGATTTATATTTCAGTTTCACCAGCTGTTGCCCGAGTTTACAGCTCTTGAGAATGTATGCATCCCGGCCTATATCGGGAATAAAGATAAAGCCCAGACAGAAAAAAGAGCTAAAGAATTACTGGGGTTCCTTGGCCTTTCAAAGCGGGGCGATCACAAACCGGCCGAAATGAGCGGCGGTGAGCAGCAACGTGTCGCTGTGGCACGGTCGCTTATAAACAATCCCGGAGTGATCTTTGCCGACGAACCTTCAGGAAACCTGGACTCTGAGTCGGCTGAAAACCTGCACAGGCTCTTTTTTGATCTTCGGGAAGAATTTGGGCAAACCTTTGTGATCGTGACCCATAATGAAGAGCTGGCCAATATGGCTGACAAAAAACTGACTATGGTAGACGGTAAGATAATTTAAGGTTTAAGGTTCAAGGTTCAACATCCTTAAACCTCAAATCTCACGTCTAATGTCTCACGTCTCAAATCTCACATCCAAAACCTGGTAAATGAATTCAACAGAACTTAAAGAATTCCTCGATTTTAAGGTTGACCAATACAATACTTCAGAATTTATTGAAACAGATCCTGTGCAAATCCCGCATTTGTTCAGCAGGAAAGAAGACATGGAAATTTCGGGATTTTTGACCGCTACGATTTCCTGGGGCAACCGTAAAAGTATTCTGAAAAATGCCAATTATTTGATGGAGCTGCTGGAATTTGCACCCTATGATTTTGTGCAGAATCATTCCGAAGCAGAACTGGTAAAGCTTGAGAACTTCGTGCATCGCACCTTCAATGGTGGCGATCTTATTTACTTCATCAAGGCGTTTCAGCATATTTACAGGGAGCACAATGGCATGGAAAACATCTTTAGTAAACATTCAGGTAAAGATAGTTTACAGCCTGCAATCCATGATTTTAAGAAAATATTTTTTGAGCTGCCTCACGAGAAGAGGACTGAGAAACATGTGAGCGATCCGCTAAAAAATTCTGCAGCCAAAAGGATCAATATGTTCCTGCGATGGATGGTAAGAAATGACAGCAGAAATGTAGATCTTGGCATTTGGAATAGTATTTCTCCGGTACAACTCAGTTGCCCGCTTGATGTACATTCGGGAAACGTTGCCAGGAAACTGGGGCTCTTAAAACGGAAACAGAATGACGCCAAAGCTTTGCTGGAGCTGGATAATAACCTTAGAAAGTTAGACCCGCAAGATCCTGTAAAATATGATTTTGCATTGTTCGGGCTTGGGGTTTTTGAGAACTATTAAGCTGAAGTAGACAGTTAACACTGAAATATTGTTCACTTCGGAAGTTTTAAAGATTAAATAAAAAGGTCTTGCTGAAGCCTTTTTCTATATTTGACAAAAGAATGCCTGCGCATGTACTTTAAACATCCTGAACTGCTTTACGCCCTTGTTGTGCTGGTGATTCCAATCCTGGTGCATTTGTTTCAGTTAAGAAAGTTTAAGACAACCCCATTCACGAACGTAAGGTTCCTCAAAAAAGCCGTTTTACAAACCCGCCAGAGTTCGCGCTTAAAGAAATTTTTGGTCCTTTGCACCAGGCTTCTCATGCTCACATGCCTTGTGCTGGCCTTCTCACAACCCTACTTCCCTCCCGCTTCAGCGACAGTTGAGGAGACCAAAACAGTGATCTATCTCGATAATTCTTACAGCATGCAGGCGCGGGGTAAAAACGGAATTCTTTTAAAACGCAGTGTGCAGGATTTACTTGAAAATATTGCTGAAGACGAAGAGGTAACTTTGTTCACCAACAACGAAGAATTCAGAAATATCCCGGGAAGTACGCTTCGGGAAAGGCTTCAGGAGATTGAGTTTGCTCCCGAAGAACTTTCCTGGGAAACTGTGGCTCTCAAGGCAAACAATCTTATTGGTTCTGCGGAAAACCTTCAGAAGAATTTTATAGCAATTTCTGATTTTCAACACTTACAGGATTCTGTTATTTCTCTCAAAAATGGCATTTTTACGCACCTGGTCCAGTTGATCTCCGAGCGGGTTGACAATGCAATGATCGATTCGGCATGGGTTACAAATGCAGGTCTAAACCAGACTGCACTCCAGGTTTCTTTTTCGGCAGTTGGAGACAGGCAGGAAGAAATTGCGCTAGGAATTTATGACGGCGACCGGATGCTCGCCCGCAAAACCGTTAAACTTCAAGAGGGAACTGAAGGAAATACCACATTTAACCTGGATACAGATGTAATTCCTGACGGAAGAATCGAGATTGAAGATAACGGATTGCAATTTGACAACCGACTGTACTTTAGTATCAACGAAATTCCGCCGGTGAAGGTAGTGGCAATTGGCGACCGCGAAGTAGATTACCTGCAAAGGATCTATGGTCCCGATGAGTTTGAACTCACAATACTTCCTGAAAACAACGTAGATTACAATGCCCTCTCCCGGGCCAACCTGGTAATTCTGAATGAGCTGAATCAATTACCTTTTGCTTTGATAAGCAGCCTTCAGCAGGTAATTGAAGATCGTGCGGTGGTTGTTATTATTCCGCCGACACAGGGAAAAAATGAAGACTACAACGTATTGCTGCGCAACCTGAATTTGCCCCTTTTTGAGGATTTAAATATTCAGGATAAATTAATTACAGATATCAGTTTTGAGCATCCGCTTTACAGCAGTGTTTTTAATGAAAAAGTCACAAACTTTGAATATCCCGGTGTTCAAAGCTCATATCTGTTAAACAGGAGTGTTCCGGGTATTTTAGAGTATCAAAATGGAGCTCCATTTCTTTTTCAGCAAGACAATGTCTTTGTGTTTACGGCAGCATTGAACCGGGAAAATTCCAACTTTAAGAACTCTCCGCTTATTGTTCCCACCTTCTATAACATTGGTAATTTGGCTATTTCAAGACCAAGTCTTTACAATGTACTTGGCAAACCACAAAAAATCTCGCTTCAGGCTGAACTTCAGAAGGATGAGATCCTTAAATTATCATCTTCTGAAAGCACTTTTATTCCGCAGCAGCAAAGCTTCAGGAATAAGGTAGAGCTTACCCTGGATGACTTACCGAAAACTCCCGGCCACTACAAAGTACTACAGGACGAAAAGCTACTGAGAACCTTCAGTTTTAATGTGCCTCGCAGTGAAAGTGATCCTTTACTCAACAGGTTGCAGGGACAGGAAGATCTTCTTGTGCACGAAAATATTTCCGAAGCTTTTTCTTTTATAAAATCGGCTAATGAAGTCGATAGCTTTTGGAAATGGTTTGTTATTTTTACTCTTGTTTTCCTACTTGCTGAAATACTAATTCTAAAATTCCTCAAATGAAAATACTCGTCAAATCTGCCCGGATAGTTGATAACGAAAGTCCGTACAACAACAAGGTCATGGACATCCTGGTAGAGAATGGTCTCATTGCAGAAATAGCACCAGAAATCAAGGTCAAAAAAGCCGATCTTGAAATAAAATTTGATAATCTTCATGTTTCGCAGGGATGGTTTGACAGTAGTGTTTCTTTTGGGGAGCCGGGATTTGAAGAAAGGGAAACTTTGAAAAACGGACTAAAAACAGCAGCTAAAAGCGGATTCACAGCCATTGCCCTAAACCCCGGAAATGACCCGGTGACCGATAACACAGGCGCGGTAACTTATCTTAAAAACAAAGCTGAAAAGCAGCCGGTAACTGTGCTGCCAATTGGGGCACTTACCCGCAAAAGCGAGGGTCGTGATATGGCCGAACTTTACGATATGCAACAGGCCGGCGCGGTGGCTTTTGGAGATTTTAAAAAACCTGTTTCCAATCCCAATCTTTTGAAGCTTGCCCTGCAGTACTCCCAGAATTTTGACGGATTGGTGATGTCATTTCCGCAGGAAGACAGGATAGCACTTCAAGGGCAGGTAAATGAACATGAGAACAGTACCCAACTGGGCCTTAAAGGAATTCCGGCCCTGGCTGAAGAATTGCAAATCATTAGAGATCTTTATATCCTGGAATATACGGGAGGTAAACTTCACATCCCTACCATTTCAACAGCAAAATCTGTAGAACTCATTAGGGACGCTAAAGAAAGAGGGCTGGATGTGTCTTGCAGTGTGGCTATTCATAACCTCTTTTTTACAGATGAAATGTTGCATGAATTTGACACCAATGCCAAAGTGCTTCCACCTTTAAGAACCAAAAGCGATATCAAGGCACTTATTGCGGGAGTAAAAGATGAAACTATAGATATGATAACCTGCGACCACATCCCTATGGATTCTGAACATAAAAAAGTGGAGTTCGATAATGCCCTTTTTGGAACCCTGGGGCTGGAATCGGCTTTGGGCGCTTTACTGCAGTTGTTTTCTATCAAGACCACAGTAAAATTGCTTACTTCGGGCAAATGGAGGTTTGGGCTTGGCGAAGGAGTCATTGACGAAGGGCTTCCTGCCAACTTCAGTTTTTTTAATCCTGAAGGAGAATATACCTTTCAAAAAGAGCATATTTTGAGTGCTTCCAAAAACAGCCTCTTCCTTGGAAAAAAATTAAAAGGCAAAGTATACGGTATTCTGGTAGGTGAAGAATATTTAGCTTCTTATGACCGGTAAGGAAGCGCAGAATTCCGTAAATTTACCCCTAAATTATCTCTTATGGACAGTGTAGCCAACCAGGGGAAAGCTGCAGCAATTTGGGCCTATCTTACTATTATAGGAACTATTATTGCTTACTTTCTCAACAATGATTCAAAGAACCCGTTTGCTTCTTTTCACATTCGGCAGGCGCTGGGAATCCACATCACCTTTTACCTTTTGGGAATAATAGTTTCGTGGTTTAATACCTGGCTTATTTCGGCACCATTTTACCTCTTTATCATCATTTTATGGGGTTATGGCTTACTTGCTGCCATACAGGGAGAAAAGAACGAAGTACCCATTTTAGGAAAACAATTTCAAAATTGGTTTAGCACAATAAATTAATGGAAGCAGAAACATTCACCCTATATCATTTAGTCAGAAAACCCAAAAAAACTGTAGAAAAGGCCCCTTTGCTCATCATGCTACATGGCTACGGAAGCAATGAAGAAGATCTATTTTCTTTTGCAGACGAGTTGCCCGAGGAGCTTTTTATTATTTCTGTAAGGGCACCTTATCCCCTGCCTCCTTATGGCAATGCATGGTATGCGATTCACTGGGATGGCAGCAGCAACGGCAAATTCAGTGATGATGATCAGGCAGTGATTTCGAGGGAAAAGATCGTTCAATTTATTGATGAAGTAACCGAAAATTATCCCGTAGATGCCAACAATGTTACATTACTTGGCTTCAGCCAGGGATGTATCCTCAGCTTTAGTGTGGCACTTTCATATCCCGAAAAGATCAAAAACGTGGTTGGCCTTAGCGGGTATATCAATGAGGAAATCCTAAAAAAAGGATATAAAAACAATGATTTTTCAGGACTATCAGTTTACAGTTCCCACGGTACGGTAGATCAGGTAATCCCTGTGGAATGGGCCCGTAAGACGGCACCTTTCCTGGATACTTTAAATATTGAGAATACTTATTCAGAATTTCCTGTAGGTCATGGCGTTGCGCCACAAAATCTTATGGAGATCAAACAATGGCTTAAGGAGCACCTTTAATTGCGGGGATACAACAGGGCTTTTTCAGTAAAAATCTCTACTGTGCCATTGTCGTCAATTTCAAAACTAACAAAAAGGTCACCCCAATAAAGACCATCGGTAAAACTTGCTATGGCCCATTTGTGGTTTAGCAGTTTCACCTTATTAATTCTGAAAGGGCCATTCATGCCTTCATAAGGAATAAGGTCGTTATCGGCATCTACCGCGTTTCTGCTTACAAGAGCTTCCTCTACCTTATTCATTACATCGGCAGGATCAAGCCCCCTGTCTTCGAGGTATGAAAGCGCTTCCTCATTAGAGGCTAACGAAAAGGATTTTTCCTGTGAAGCATTTTCTGCGACAGGTTGAGCATTCGCTCTTTGCTCTTCAAGTTCCTTTTTTAGATATTCTATTTCTTTTTCTTTAGATGCCAGTACTTTAGACCCATTCATATAAAAGACTACCGCCAGTAAAGCAGTAAAAACAAACAGGTACATTAAAAAACTCTTGCGCATTAAATTTCAATTTGAAGGTTATCATAGGCCAAAAACACATTTTTGGGAAGTTCGGCCTGTACCGCTTCATGAAAACCCATATGTTGACTTATGTGAGTGAGGTAGGCTTTGTCTGGCCCTATTTTTTTTATAAATTCTAAGGCTTCCTGTAGATTAAAGTGGGAATGGTGAGGTTCTTTCCGCAGCGCATTTACAACCAGCACATCTACTCCTTTTAGCTTTTCAGCCTCTTCTTCTTCTATGGTCTTTGCATCTGTGATATAGGCAAAGTCTCTAATTCTGAAACCAAAAACCTGTACCCGGTTATGCATCACGTTTACGGGAATAATATTTATCCCTTTTACGGGGAACGCCTTATTTTCAATAATATGTTCCTGTACACTGGGTGCACCCGGATATTTATTTTCTGAAGCAAAAATGTACTCAAACCGTTTTCGTAAAGAAGCCATTACCCTTTCATGAGCATAAACCGGAATATCTCCCTGCCTGAAGAAATAAGGCCGTATATCATCCAGCCCAATAGTATGATCACTGTGTTCATGGGTGTATAAAATAGCATCTATTCGCTGCACATTATTAGTGAGCATTTGTTGCCTGAAATCCGGTCCACAGTCAATGAGGATATTGTGGTTGTCTACTTCAACAAGAACCGAAACCCGTAACCTTTTATCTTTGGGGTCTTCGCTTTTACAAACCGGGTGGTCACTACCTATAACGGGTATTCCTTGTGATGTTCCTGTACCTAAAAACGTAACTTTCAATGCTCTTAATTTTACCACAAAACTAAGTATTATTTTTTGTTTAGCCCTCCATTTTAGTACCTTTGACTACGATCTAAGCCGTTCCTACAAAGGAACAAGTTTGTACAAAAAAAATAGCTATGCCAATAACTATAATGGGTGACCGGGAATTTGAAAATGTCCCGTCGATAAAGAGTAAAGCTTTACGCATCAACCTAAATGAAAATATCTACGGAACTTTTTCTGAAATAGGTGCCGGGCAGGAAACTGTACGTAACTTCTTTAGAGCCGGTGGTGCTTCTGGGACTATTGCAAAGGCCATGAGCGCCTATGATAAAGACTTTAGTGATGCAATTTACGGAATAGAAGACGACAGAAGATATGTCACCGAAGAACGTTTAAAAAAAATGCTCACACATGAGACCAATCTCATTGAGCAAAGGATTTCCCGCGAAAAACACCCCAACAAATTATTTTTCACCTACGCCAATACAGTGGCCACCATTGATTTTGCCAAGAAATATAAAGGTCATGGCTGGGTAGGAATTAAATACCAGGTGCATCCTGAAGAAGATTACAACGAGATCAGTCTCCACGTGCGTTTTCACGAAAACGATGCTCGCTTGCAGCAAAACACGTTAGGAATCCTGGGAGTGAATTTGATCTACGGAGCTTATTATAAATATGATAACCCGAAGAAATTACTCCGTTATCTTTACGACCACATAGATAAAGACCAGATAGAGATTGATACCATCAACTTTTCGGGCCCTCGATTTGAAAAGGTCGATAACAGGTTGATGAGTTTACAACTGGTCAAAAACGGAATGACAGAAGCGGTAATGTTCGCCCCCGACGGGAATAACGTTTTACCAGCTAAGATCCTTTACAAAAAGAACATTCTGGCCTTGCGCGGTAGCTTTAGACCGGTGACCAAGGTGAATATGGACATGTACAAGCGTTCTTTGGAACTTTTCCTCAATGAAAACAGGGTTTCTGAAGAAAATACAGAAGTGATCTTTGAGATCACCCTTTCAAACCTTCGGGCGGAAGGAGAAATTGATGAACGGGATTTTATGGACAGGGCAGAATTACTATGCTCCCTAGGTCAAACCGTGATGATCTCAAACTTCCAGGAGTACTATAAGGTTGTAGAATATTTCTCCCGCTACACCAAAGAACGCATGGGGCTTGCAATGGGTGTAAACAACCTGGTAGATATATTTGATGAGAAATACTACAGGCACCTGAGTGGAGGGATCCTGGAGGCATTCGGAAAGTTGTTCTTTAAAGATCTTAAGGTCTATTTATATCCGTTCAAAGATCGTGAGACCGGCGAAATTACGACCAGTGATACCCTGAAAGTACATCCAAGAATGAAGGAACTGTACAAGTTCTTCAAATACAACGGAAAGGTTGTGGATATTACAAATTACGATCCGGCTATTTTAGATATTTTCTCCAGGGAAGTATTACAATTAATTGCTGAAGGTAAAGGTGGATGGGAAGATATGTTGCCCGAAAAAACCACAGCGATGATCAAAGAGCACGATCTGTTTAGTCACTACAAACAAAAATCAGCTCAAAAGATCTAAACTCGCAGGAATAAGATTTTAAGATAAGATCTGAAACAGGCCTTTTAAATTGCTCTTATGCTTCTTTTAGAGAGGTGCCAAAAAGGGTAATTTAAACGGCCTCTTTTTTATAGCTCCCAAACAATTCAATAAGTTTCTTTCTTCTGAAGTTGAAGATTTCCTCCAGTTTGGGTTTGACCATCAAAGGATGAACTGCCTGCCCTATTATTCCAAAAGGAAGTTTATAATCTATAATATCTTCCATCTCTACGCCGCCATCTATTTCCCTAAGAAAATGTTTATGGTGCCAAAGAGCATAAGGTCCAAACCTCTGTTCATCTACAAAATAATAAGGTTCTTTGATATGAGTGATTTCTGTCACCCATTTTGTTTTAATTCCGGCTACGGGAGTAACTATATATTGAATGATTTGTCCGGCAAACATTGACCTATCCCCTCCCGATATAATATCGAATCCCATGTAAGGCGGTGTGATTACTTTGAGGTTTGCAGGACTGGAAAAAAATTTCCACGCCTCCTCCAAAGAAATCGGTAATTTCTGAACAGTGTGTAACTGATATATTTTCATAGCAATCTTTTTCCAAAGGTAAGTTTTGTTTTAATATTTTTAAATAAACTTAAACAAAAAGTTTTCTTCACTAATGGATTGAAGCTCTCAGGAAGAAGGTTAGTTTTCTGAAAATTTTCTGAAAACCCTTGCTATCACTCTTATAATTGCGTTAATGCTTCAGGTTGTAAAAAGTAAAAAAACGAGCTTTGATTAAAACTCCCAAAAGATGAAGAAATCAATTTGTGTTATAGTTTTACTTTTTTGCTTTACTTTTTCTACTTACTCTCAATCTTTTTCCACCTCCAATAGCGATACTTCCCAATCCCCATACAAGATCAGCTGGAAGCTTGATGCTCCCTGGGTGGGTGTGGGATTAGGTTTAAACGTGCTGGGTCTTAAATTGATCCAGGACAAGGATGATCTCACTATTGAAGAACTTAACGATTTATCAAAAGATGATGTGCCGGGTATAGACCGTTTTCTGGCGGGAAATCACAGTGACAGGGCCGATAAGATAAGCTACTATCCTTTTTATGGGTCTTTTGCAGTTCCTGTAATTATGATGGTGGCAGATGGCAATATGCGGTCAAACGCCGGACAAATTTCAGTAATGTTCCTGGAAAGTATGGCTACAACAGGAGCTTTATATACTATTTCTGCAGGTTTGGTAGAGAGGGCGCGACCTTTAGCATATAACACCTCTGTTCCCGAAGAAGATCGTAGGGAAAGTGGGGCGCAAAGATCCTTTTTTGCAGGACATACTGCAGCTACGGCCTCCGCTACTTTTTTTGCGGCCAAGATCTACAATGATTCCTATCCGGATTCGGCAGCGAAACCGTATGTGTGGACTGCAGCAGCGATTGTTCCTGCCTGGGTGGCCTACTTAAGGGCCGAAGCCGGGAAACACTTCCTCACCGATAACATAGTAGGATATGCTGTGGGTGCAGCAAGCGGAATTCTTATTCCGGAGCTTCACAAGAGGGATGAACAGAATTTTCAGGTATCTCCGGCTATGGGAGTCGATATAAGGGGAAATGAATTCCAGGGGCTGTCCTTTAGTTACAGCTTCTAAAAAACGGCGCAGGTTCTTCTGATTTTTTCTATTTTTAGGTTTTTTAACCAAGAACCTGAAATGAAAAAAATTACTTTCCTCGCAATCTTATTTGCTGTTTTACATGCCGAAGTCCGGGCACAGGACGTCCAGATCCCTGTTGACACTACTGTAGTTACCTCCCACAGGGTGAACATAAACGGGCAGAGAATTGACTATACGGCAACCACAGGTATGCAACCTGTTTGGAATGAAGATGGTGAAACCCTTGCCAGTCTCTTCTATACCTATTACAAACGCAGTGGTATTAATGAATTAAAGAACCGGCCATTGGTGATTTCCTTTAATGGTGGGCCTGGTTCTGCATCTGTCTGGATGCACATTGCCTATACTGGCCCGCGAGTTTTGGAGATAGATCCTGAGGGTTTCCCTATTCAGCCTTACGGCACAAAAGAGAATCCGTATTCAATTCTTGATATTGCCGATATTGTCTATGTTAACCCTGTAAATACTGGGTTTTCAAGGATCATTGAGCCAAAAGGTGAGAAAAAACAGAATCGGGACCAGTTCTTTGGTGTGAATGCCGATGTTAGCTATCTCGCAAAATGGATCAACACCTTTGTGACCAGGTATGACCGCTGGCTGTCTCCAAAATATTTGATTGGCGAAAGCTATGGAACTACCCGGGTTTCCGGTTTGGCCCTCGAACTTCAGAATTCACAGTGGATGTATTTAAATGGAGTAATCCTTGTTTCTCCTACAGATATTGGAATAGACCGTGAAGGCCCTGTAGAAGTCGCAAACCGACTCCCCTACTTTACTGCCGCCGCATGGTACCACAACCTGCTTCCGCAAGATCTTCAAAAAAGGGATTTGGAAGAGTTGCTTCCCGAAGTTGAACAATACGCAATAAATGAATTACTTCCTGCTCTTGCCAAAGGAGGATTCCTGGAGCAGGACAAGAAAGAAGAAGTGGCTTCAACTATGGCCCGCTATTCCGGAATTTCTGAGAAGGAAATTCTTCAGCATAATTTAGAAGTACCCTATAATTATTTTTGGAAAGATTTGCTGAGAGATCAAAAAGGTATGACCGTGGGAAGACTTGATTCCCGCTATGTTGGCTTAGACCGCAAAGAAGCCGGAGATTCCCCCGATTATAATGCTGAACTCACCTCATGGCTACATTCTTTTACTCCGGCAATCAATCATTATCTTAGGAATGACCTTAAATTCAAGACAGACCTTACCTATTATATGTTTGGGCCCGTGCACCCATGGGACCGAAGCCGCGATAATACCGGGGAAAACCTGCGTCAGGCCATGGCTCAGAATCCTAACCTTGATGTGCTTATTCAGAGTGGGTATTTTGATGGGGCAACCACATATTTTGATGCAAAATATACCATGTGGCAGCTGGATCCCAGCGGAAAGATGCGCGACAGGTTAAGCTTTAAAGGATATCGCAGCGGCCATATGATGTACCTTCGGAATGAGGACCTTAAAAAGGCCAATGATGATGTGAGGGAATTTATTCAGAAATCATTACCACAACCGGGAACACCTGCAACTTACTAATAGGTTGTATTAAACTGAAAAGGTCGCCTGAAATGCCATTTTTGACACCCTGAAACAGTTACAGGTGTTAATTACAGCTTTTGAGGCGACTTTTTATTTTCTGAAATCCTGATCTTCTGGTTTTATACTCTGCAAGTATCTATAAAGACTGCGCCTTGGCAGCTTTTAAGCCTTCAAGCAGCTCTTCCAGTACCTTTTCCACTCCCAGTTCGTCATTGCTGCCGGCGTGGTGCGTAGCCACGGCTTTCACTTCTTTATGTGCGTTTTGCATAGCGTAGCTGTAGCCCGAATGTTCAAATAATTCCAGGTCGTTTAGATAATCTCCAAAAGCAACCGTTTCTTCTTTCTTAATGTTCATCTGCTCCTGTACGGCAATGAGCGCATTTCCTTTTTGAGCTTCCTTATGGTTAAAATCTATCCAAATTTCTCCGGAAAGTTTTACCTGCAGGCGATCTTCAAAATGCTTTAGGTAAGGCAGGGAATTTTTCTCGGCTCCTGAAAGATCACAAATAGTGAATTTTAGAAAAAGGTCGTCCTCTACTTCCATCAGGTCATCTACCACTTTGTATTTCTCATAATGATTAAGAAACGGCTCCATAAATTCGGGAGCTGTACTTTCAATGTAGGCCTGTTCCCTTCCGCAGAGAATTAGATACTTATTTTCAAGTTTTCGCACTTCCTGTATAAGTTCGTGCACTACCTCTTTTTGCATAGGTACAACGTGTAATTCCTGCTCATGCTGCATTACAATAGCTCCATTTTCGGCTATGTAAATAAGCTCATCTTTAATCTCGTCCATTCGCTCCCTAAGGCTGTAGTACTGCCTGCCACTGGCCACGGCAAATTTAATCTCCTGCTCCTGCAGGTCTTTAAAAATCTTTAAAAACTGCGGACTCACCTCGTGCTTGCTGTTCAACAAAGTTCCATCCATGTCGCTCACCACGAGCTTTATCTTTGAATAATCCATATCCTTTACTATTGAAAAAAGGCAAAAATAAGGGAAGTTTCAGGCAACAAAGAATGTAGAGCGTTAATTTGTGTAAAGGAGATTTCAGTTTTTACAGGAACTTGGCCGGTAAGGCAAATATTTGTCATTTTTGGCAGGTTTTTTCAGCAGAAGTACTTCCGAAGAAATAATTTTAAGTCAGTTTCAGCATACAAATAGCTTCAGATATTAAGAAAAAAAGTTCAGTTTTTTCAACAGAAATAAATGATCTTCAAAAAGGGCATTTTTGGAACCTAATCTTGAAAGCAACTATATTTTTACAACCTGATAATAATCATACTTTATTGGTATCTATGGTCTTACCTTTAAACAGGTAAATTCAAAATCATGAAAAAGATAATCTACGCAACCGATTTTTCGAGCAACTCTGTGGCTGCGCTAAAATATGCAGCTGAACTCGCCCGAATCATGGGAGACGACCTTATTGCTCTTCATGTTTATCCTTCTTATGAAGTAGATAGACCAAAAGGGGATTTTTTAAAAGACCACCAAAAAGAGCTTCAGGATTTTTGCAAGCTACATCTAAAAGAAAATTATCAGCCCCAAACCATCTCTCCCGCGGTAGTTTCTGGCTCCAGCATAGCCGAAGAGATCCTGAAATTCACCAAAGACCTGCAGGTAAGGGTGATCGTTATGGGGGCTTGTGGCGCCAGTAAACTAAAGGATAAACTCGTGGGCACCACGACCAGCGAAATGATTGGAAAATCTTCTTTGCCTGTTTTGGCTGTGCCGCCACAATACCGTTTTAAACAGCCTCAAAAGATCCTTTTTGCAAGCACTTTAGACGATCAGGAACTTATTTATCTCAAGGAATTGATCCCTATGGCCCAATCTCTAGAGGCCAGTATTGAAGTTGTTCACATTACCCACCGCAAAGAAGATGAGGCACTTCAAAAGCTTCAGGATTTCCAGGAAAAAGTGGAACAGGAAATTCCTTATCCTAAAATTTCCTACAGAACACTCTATTCTTCTGAAGTTTTTGATACTCTTCGCAAAGCCATAGAAAAAGAAGAGCCCGATATTGTTCTAATGCCCGAAAAAAGGAATATGAACCTCTTCAAAAGAGGAATTGTAAGGGACAGGATTAAACGAATGCAGTCTTGCAGCCCATCTCCCCTGCTCACATTCCCTGCCATTGTTTAAAAATTATTTGAAATTGAGTTTAAAGGAGAAAAGGGGTTAAACCTATTGGTTTGACCCCTTTTTGTATTTGTGAACGATATGGTACAAAACCAGAACCAACTATTAGCACTTTAAAGCTTTTGGCCAATTCTGCTAGAGGCATTTATAAATAACTTTTCATCTCTTCACATTAGACCAATTCGTAGCGTCTTATCCTATCTTCTAAGACTTATCTAAATTATTTATTTAAGTAAACTTAAAATTAATATAATTTATCCTAACTTTAGCTTTTATCTAATTTCTAAAGTAATCTACCAAACCTACCTGTTTAGTAATGTTTAAAATTTCGTCCCCTCCTCTCTCATCACCAGCGACCAAAAATCTTAAATCAAAAAAGCACTTTTTAATACTCGACGGGCTAAGAGGTGTAGCGGCACTAGCAGTTGTAATATTTCACTTTATGGAGTGGGTATATCCAGATTTCAGCAAGAATTTTATTGGTCATGGCTTCCTGGCGGTCGATTTCTTTTTCTGTTTATCGGGATTTGTAGTTGGATATGCCTATGATGACCGCATTCAAAAAATTGGAACCTGGGAATTTTTCAAGTCAAGATTGATCCGCCTGCACCCTCTAATTATCCTGGGTTCGGTATTGGGTCTCCTTGCACTTCTTTTTGATCCTTTTGCCCTTGATGCACAAGGTTATGGAACCGGAAGGATTATTCTTATCTTTTTATGTTCTATTTTTCTTATTCCTCTTCCGGTCATGGAAGACAGGGCGTTTAATCTTTTTGGGCTTAATGCCCCTTCCTGGTCTTTGTTCTGGGAATATGTGGCCAATATTGTATACGCTTTGGTTCTTTACAGGTTAGGCCGCCGCTACTTGCTTGTAGTAACCCTGCTGGCGGCCATAGCTCTTGGCTACGTAAGTTATAGCGCAGGCAACTTATTAGGAGGATGGACGGGAGAGAATTTTTGGGATGGCTGTGCGCGAATCTCCTACTCTTTTTCAATGGGGTTATTAATCTTCCGCTACAACTGGGTGATAAAAAATCAGATTGGTTTTATTTTCCTGGCTTTACTATTATCCCTGGCTTTTGTTATGCCTTATTTTGAAATGAACTGGATGATAGAAACGGCGATTGTGCTTTTCTATTTCCCGTTACTTATTTCGCTTGGTGCAGGTTCTAGCCTGTCTAAAAGGTTAAAAAACTTCTGCAAATTTTCGGGAGATATTTCCTATCCGCTATACATGACGCATTACGCAGTCATCTGGATGTTTGGGAACTATTACACCAATTACCAGCCGGGAGAAACCCAGACCTTTCTCATCATCTCTTTAGGTACCATTGTATTGATTGGAGTGGCTTACGTTGCTATGGTTGCCTATGATATCCCTGTAAGAAAATACCTCAATAGAAAAAGGAAATAACTTAATCAAAAAAGGGTTTAACCTGTTTAAGTTAAACCCTTTCATCATTTAAATATTCAGGAATTTAAGCAGGAATTTCCATGGCTGCTTTTTCCCTCTTCCAGTTACGGTGTTTGCTAATGGCATCGATAAATTTCTGCGGTTTTCCATTTATAATCACCGCTTCATCATCTTTAAAATCTTTACCATAGGTTGCATCAAACAGCTTTTCTGCTTCAGAATCTAAAGCGATAGCCTTGCAGTGCTTCAAAGTTTCATTGATGAACTTTTTGGCTTTTGCCTGTTTCATGAGGGCATCAATACTCTTTTTGCCACCGGGAATGTAAAGTGCATCAAACACCACACTTTCTGTGGTCATAAGTGAATGAGCAACTTTGTGAGAATCACCTTTGTCACAGGTAATGCTGCCGCCGTGGGTGCCCACAATCTGCACCATGGCTCCAGCTTCTTCCAGGGGTTTCTTCATCTTGTTGTAGTCACTTTCACTAAAGCCATCGCCTGCCAAAACGGCAATTTTTCGTGTAGCTATTCCTTCGGAAGGCAAAAACTCCTGACTCAAAGCTTCAGATTTATCGAGATAGTTCTTTTTAGGCCCCGGCTGTTGTTTTTCAACATCTGCATCGGCTCCTATAGCCTGGTTTAGCGGTCGTTCAATTTCTGAAGGAATTTCCATTCCCAGATTTGAAGCCACCTTTGATGCCAGGGTTTCATCAATTTGGGCCAGTATGTACAGCATTCGCTCCTTAATATGATCATAAGTACATTTGCCCAGTTCAAAAGAATAAGCCTGTACCACATGCTCCTGCTCATGCTGGGTTAAACTGCGGTAAAACAACGCAGGCTGCGAAAAATGGTCATTGAAGCTCTCACTTCGTTCCCTAACTTTTTTGGCATCAATTCGATCTTCATAATGGCTAAACCCACCTTCGGCTATTTTTGCCAGGTGAGGGCAACCGCCGCCAATTGAATTTGGGAAGTAAGCTGTCTTACCCTTATTCACCGTCATACGCATATGGGCATCCCGCTGATTGTTATGAATTTCGTTGACGGGACGATTAATTGGAATTTCATTAAAATTTGGGCTGCCCAGCCTTGAAAGTTGGGTATCGGTGTAAGAAAATAACCTTCCCTGCAGCAAAGGATCGTTTGTAAAATCAATTCCCGGCACTACATGCCCCGGGTGGAATGCCACCTGTTCAGTTTCTGCAAAGAAGTTATCGGGATTTCGGTTAAGTGTCATTTTCCCAATGCGCTGTACCGGTACCATTTCTTCCGGAATCAGTTTTGTAGGGTCTAAAAGGTCAAAATCAAATTTATGTTCGTCTTCTTCGGGAACTATTTGAAATCCTAATTCCCACTCCGGGTACTGGCCGGCTTCTATGGCATCCCACAGGTCTCTCCTGTGAAAATCTGAGTCGGCACCGTGAATTTTCACCGCTTCATCCCAGGTCACCGATTTTACTCCGAGTAATGGTTTCCAGTGGAACTTCACAAAATGGGATTTTCCTTCTGCATTTATTAACCTGAAGGTATGAATCCCAAAACCTTCCATCATCCTGAAACTTCTCGGGATCGCCCTGTCGCTCATCAACCAGATTTGATTGTGCAGGGTTTCGGGAGTATGAGAAACGAAATCATAAAAAGTGTCATGCGCCGAAGCTGCCTGCGGAATTTCCCTGTCGGGTTCAGGTTTCACCGAATGGATCAAATCGGGAAACTTCATGGCATCCTGAATAAAAAAGATGGGCATGTTGTTCCCTACAAGGTCAAACACCCCTTCATCGGTATAAAACTTGGTAGCAAAACCCCTCACGTCACGGGCAAGATCGGCCGATCCTTTAGAACCGGCAACCGTTGAAAACCTCACAAATACCGGCGTCTTTCTTGAAGTATCAGTAAATATGCCTGCTTTGGTATATTTCTCCTGACTCTCATAAAGCTCAAAATAACCGTGAGCGCCACTTCCGCGTGCATGTACAATTCTCTCGGGAATGCGCTCGTGGTCAAAATGAGTGATTTTCTCCCTTAGAATAAAATCTTCTAATAATGATGCACCACGTGCTCCAGCTTTTAAAGAATTATTGGTGTCATTTACCTTTAAACCCTGATTGGTGGTCATTGTTTTCCCCTTTGGATTAGAGGTGTTCTTCTTTAAGTCTTCAATTTTTTTTGAAGTCTCTTTCTTATTATCTTTCATAAATTTTGTTGATTAGGTTTAATTCTGAAATTAAAATAAGCTATCTACAATTTGATAAAAAGACTGTTAAAAGAAAGAGGACAAATTCATAAAATAAACCCTATAAAAAAATAAAGAGCCTGGAAATGCGTCTACCATCCAGGCTATTTCCTACAAGTTTTAAAAAAACTGATTTTCAGAAAGTATAGTGGAATTTTCCTTTCAAAAATGGCATTTTGGAACTACATTTTTTCCAGCTGTTTCTTCGGAAAGATCCTGCTACTCTAACCATTTGCAAAGAAGTATAGTTTTAGGAAAAGTAAGGGATTTACAGAACCTCCTTTCCGTCTGAAATACAAAAGGATATAACTTTTAAAGCCTTTTTTGCTGCATTACATAAACCTGAAGAAATGATAACCTCTTTCTTTTAATTCACTGATAATTGAATCGAGGTTAAGGTAAAGTTTATCTTTTCTAAGCGGACTGGTTCCGGGGTGAATGAGGATATGAAATCCGTTTAAGCCATGTTCTTGTTCGAAATGGTACAGATTCTTCAAAATTTCTTGGCTGGAGAGATAGTTGGCCATATCGGGACTTGTATAATCGGCATTGGTTCGTATTCCGGGGCTAAAATTTATAGTGCGCTGGCCTGCTTCCGCAGCTATTTCCACCACTTCCTGATTGTACCATTCATAAGGAGGCATAAAAACTTCAGGATAAATCTCTATGGCTTTGAGCTCTTTCAGATTATCTTTGATGTCTTTTTTAATTGTAGCAGGTGAATAAAGTAAGCTATCCCTCTTGGTCCAATCGTTATATAGAAGATGCCTGTCGGAGTGCGCCCCCACAAAATGACCTGCTGCGGCAATCTCTTTTACCAGCTCACGGTGCTGTCTTATAAAATCTCCGGTGAGAAAAAAGGAAGCCTGTATTTCCTGCTTTTTAAGTACCTCCAGCACATGTTTAAAGCCCTCATAATGGTCATGTCCTGTAAAAATTAAATAAACATTGGCTTCGCTAACATTAGAACGAACTAGCGCACCGTAACGATCAATTACTTCCTGTGAAGAAGCTGCCACACTAAGTAAGAAGAGTATCAGGATTAAAGAAAATTGCTTCATTTACCTGTCTTGAAGTAGTTTTTAAATGGAGTATAAAGTGCCTGCATCTGTTGCGGGCTGAGCTATAATTTGGAACTTGGATGATCTTTATATATCCTACAAAATGCCAACTTGCGCACAAAAACAAAATTACACGCTTTTTTGTCTTAGTTGTAATTTAATCCCAATTCGTATAGTTAATGTTATCAAGATTAGTTTCTGCTATGCTAAATCAACACCTTCAGAAATCATTACTAATATAAAAAGCCCGGAAATTGATCCCGGGCTTTCTCCAATGTTTTCTCTAAAATATATCTCCTCAGATAAACATTATATATATTTTAGATCCTGCAGAACTTATCCAATCCTCCCATCCTACAAAACTTCGGAAACATGCCATATTTCAGGCTCATGGGTTTGAAAAGGAATATATGATCCGGCAGCTCCTGGCTGTCGTGTTAGCCATACCAAGAAATTACTGACTGTTTGAAAGTCGTGACGTACAACCGTACTTTCCAAAAGATTCAATGAAAACCTGCTCTCAAAAAGAAGAAGGATCTCAATAAAATCAAAATCACAGTCACAATAGGTTTCAAAGTCTTCGTTTGTCTTTATTTTTGATCCAGCCCAGATTGATAAAACTTCCTGGTATTGGAGTAGTTTAGGGAATGAATTCATATTATTCTTATTCGGGGGTTAATGCTGCTTCTTTCTGAAGAAAAAAGCGCTAAAAAGTCATTTTGTCGTCCGGTTTCAGAATTACTCATAAATCGGTTTGGTCTTCTTGCCTCTAAGCAAGTTTAGGTCGGGGGATTTTATGGCATAGCCAATCCTAATCATATTCTCATATTCGTGGTAATCAATTAAGCTTTCGGCATTACCTACATACCACTCCAGCATGAGGTGTTGATTGGTACTTTTTGATATCCTGTAGAAGACCCTTGACCTTACATTACCTTTCCAGTCCCACTGGGCACCTTTACGGGCAGAAACCTCTAAATTCCATTTTGGAGCCAGGTCATAAGATAAATTGGCTTCGCCATATCCTATATAATCTATGAGGTCGCGGTTATCACTGTAGCCAAAAGGGAACCATCCTCTCAGGGTCAAAATAGTCTTATTGTTAAGGCGGGCGTTGTAGGTGAGGATAATACTGTTCCAACTCCTTGAGGCTTCACCTTCGCGGCCGTTAGATTCGTGTTCAAGTTTGAATTCGGCAATTCCCGTCAACTCGTCGTTCCTGTTATAAATACCTGAAGCCAACCCAATACCCGGATTAAAATTCACATCCTGAAAAGGACTGGAGAATTCATAGATATTCCAAAAAGATTTTTGGGTGTAGGTCAAGAACAACTGGGTTTGAAATGGAAGCACGTGCCTGGTAACCAACTGTTTAAAACTTATCTGGTATTTAGCATCTGCCGTGGTCTTAGAAATATCATTTTGCAGGGGTACTCCCGTAATAAAATAATTATCGCGATAGGCCGAAAATGAAGGTAAAAGTGTATCCTTTAACTGCTCTCTTGTCACACGTTGCGCCTGAGAAGTATTGTAAAACGATAAAAGAAAAAATACTGTGAACAGAACTTGAAGCTGACTAATCTTAAATTGGTACATGCTAAAATTTTAATGGTAAGAAGGCTTAAATTCCTTCATCACTTCTTTGCCTTCTTCGGTCGTGATCGCGTTCATATAAAAGTTCAAAGTTTCATGTTGGTACTGCTCTCTTGAGATGTTTGTAGTATCGAGAAAAGGAGAATTATCATAGGTCATGGTCAACTGGAAGAAAAGCTTTGAATAAAAATATGCATCAAAATCCTCTCTATACAGCCCCTGCTTCCTCCCTCTCTCAATATTGTGTGCCAGTATTTCTGATAATTTTTCTGAAAAGAACAACATGTGCTTATTAAAGATCTGCGGATAGTACTTGATAAGCTGCCTCAACATAACAGAATCATTCGTCCTGGAAGCCTTTTCAATATCCTGATCCCTGGAGTACATTCTCTCCACAGCATTTTCAATAGTTTCATCCAGATTCCTCATTTTGGCGATCACCTTCTCCAGTTTATAGGTCAAAACCTCCTCAAGAAGCGCTTCCTTATTCTGGTATTTTTGATAAAGCGTTTTTTTGGAGATCTTAAGTTCCTGGGCAATATCATCCATGGTAACAGTTTTAGCTCCATTTTGAATGAAAAGTTCTGAAACCTTCTCTAAAAATTCAATATCCTTTTCCATTATTTCCTGTTTTTCATTTTTGATGAGTTCCTCCTTCTAAAATTCTCAATTTAAAGCGGAAGGAAAAAAGAAAAACTGACCGCAAAAAAATGCAGCCAGTTTTTGGCATTTTTAGAACTCCAGTTCATGTTTAGGATCGACGTGCTCATAATCGGCCACCATCAACTCTTCATAATTATTCTTTTCGCTCTTAGTGAACTTCTCTTCCAGTCTCACAAAGATCATGAACACAACCGGCACAATAACCAGTGTGAGGAAAAGAGAGGATAGAAGCCCCCCAATGATCACAATTGCAAGACCGTTACTCATCTCGGCCGCTGCACCCGATGCAAGGGCGATTGGCAACATCCCGAAGACCATCGCAATGGTAGTCATCAAAATAGGGCGTAAACGGGCGTGGTTCGCCTGGATCAATGCATCGCGTATTTTCTCACCGTGTGCCAGCCTGTGGTTGGCAAAATCTACTAACAGAATGGCATTTTTGGCAACCAATCCAATAAGCATAATGATTCCCAGAATGGTAAAAATATTCAAACTGTTATTGGTGAGTGCAAGTGCCCATAATGCCCCGATAAACGAAAGCGGAATGGAGAACAATACAATAAACGGTTTCACAAAGTCATCATACAACACCACCATGATCATGTACACCAGCATAATTGCAGCTAAAAGGGCAATACCCAGCGTTCCAAAACCTTCACTCTGGTTTTCCATGTTTCCTCCCCAGGTCCAGTCTACTCCTTTAGGCTGTTCTACACTGGCCAGTTTCTCTTCCCATTCCTGTGCTACAGCACCGGTAGTTTTACCCACAGTCTGGGCCTTAACGGTCACAGATGGTGAACGGTCATAACGCTCCAGCAAAGAAGGGCCAGATTCATAAGTAATGTCGGCAAACTGAGACAGGTTGATTCTTTGCCCCTGATTGTTTATAAACTGAATATTCCTTACATCTTCAATATTGTTTCTTGAAGCCTCATCAAAAATGATGTTAATGTCATACTCGGTGCTTCCGGTACGGAACTTATTATCGGTATTTCCACTGAAGGCAGTACGCAGGGTTTGCCCCACCACGGCAACATTAAGTCCTAAAGATGCCATTTTATCACGGTCTACATTTACCGAAATTTCAGGGTTACCTTCTTCAACACTTAGTTCAATTTCTGTCGCCCCGTCTATATTCCGCAGAATTTCTTCAGCAGCTTCAGCATAAGTGATGGCATCTTCAAAAGAATTTCCGGTAACGGTCATTTGCAATGGTGCTTCTTCAGCCCCAACTATGCCCACAGGTACGGTAGTTACCTTAGCGCCCACCAATTCCTGCTCCAGGGCGCGGGTTAGTTTAGCCGCATAGACATTTGTTTTATCATCTCTTTCAGATTTGTCTACAAGGGTAACGTTGATTTCTGATTTGTAATTGGTAGCCTGTGCACCACCCATTCCTCCACTACTTGACTGCCCAACAGTAGTGATTATTCGCTCAACTTCGGGCAACTGTGCAAGATAGTTTTCTGCTTTTTGGGTAATAAAATTGGTTTCCTCTATAGAAGCATCCTTGTCTATTTCAAGCTGTACAAGAAATTCTCCTCTATCGGTCCTCGGGAAGAAATCTGACCCGATATAACCCATACCCACTAAAGTTATAGAGCTCACAAACAGCACAAACACTATAACGAAGGTTTTAATTTTATTATCAAGAGACCAGTTAAGGATCTTGGTAACTTCTTCGGTAAACCACGTAAGCCCCTTCTCAAAATGGTGAATGATTTTTCCGAAGAAAGAATCGCCACTAATGAGTTCCAGTTTTCCATATCTGGAGAAAAGCCATGGCACCACGGTAAATGAAACCAGTAACGACAACAAGGTGGCAATAATTACCGTCACACAAAACTGTGCAATAATGTTGGCAACAAGTCCGCTACTAAGGGCAATAGGCAGGAACACCACCACAATTACCAGGGTAATTGCAGTTACTGTAAACCCAATCTCTTTTGCTCCATCATAAGCCGCACGTACTTTGTTTTTACCCATCTCCATGTGGCGGTGAATGTTCTCAATCACCACAATCGCATCATCTACCAGGATACCTACCACCAACGAAAGGGCAAGTAAACTCATGAGGTTCAAACTATAACCAAGCAATAACATTCCTATAAATGTTGCGATAAGCGAGGTTGGAATTGCCACCATCACGATAAGCGCATTCCTGTAACTATGCAGGAAGAAAAGCATTACAAAGGCCACAAGCCCTACCGCGATCAAAAGGTCTTTGATTACCGAATCGGCTGCTGCAAGGGTAAAGGTAGACGTATCATTTGCCATGGTAAGTTCAATGCCTTGATCTGCATACTGTTGCTCTAATTCGGCCATTTTTTCCTGAACAAGTTCACTTACAGTTACCGCATTGGCATCTGTTTGCTTCTGAACCTGTAGTAAAATGGTACTTTGACGGTTAATCCTGGCAATTTTCTCTGTTTCTTTTTGAGTATCCTGAACTTCAGCAACATCTGTTAACCGAATGTTCTGGCCATTCTGAGATGCAATTACCAGATTTCTAAGCTCATCAACCGACTGGATTTTTCCTGAAAGCCTGATAAGCGTGGTATTTTCACGGGTAGTAAGGTTTCCTGTAGGAAAGTCAAGGTTGGAAGCTGTAATAATTTGTTGTACCTGTGGTACGGTAAGACCGTAACCTTCAAGTTTGTTTGGGTCAATATTTACCCTAATCTCTCTTTCCTGGCCACCAACAACGTTCACCTGTGCTACCCCCGAAAGTCTTGAAAAAGCAGGCTCAATCTTTTGATCTATCAACTCATAAAGCTCATTTTCTGAAAGGTTACCTGTAACCCCAAGGCTTACCACGGGTAAGTCTGAAAGTGAGAACTGGGAGAGCGATGGCTCGTCAATATCCTCTGGCAGGTCAGACCTAATGGAGTTGATCTTACGCTGGGCTTCATTAAGTAGAAAGTCAACATCGGCATCATTGTTAAACTGAATGGTAACTACCGACAAGCTTTCAAAAGATTTTGTCTGGATCTTCTTGATGTTCTCAAGGGAAGAAACCGCGTCTTCTATCTTTCGGGAAACCGTGTTCTCCACCTCGGCCGGCGATGCCCCGGGGTAGACGGTCATCACTGTGACCACCTTCACTTCAAATTTTGGGATCAACTCATAGTTGAGCTGACTATAGCTAAAAAGTCCTCCTATGATAAGTAATGCAAGCATTACAATCACCAGGCTGGGCCTTTTAATAGAAACTTCTGCTAATTTCATTTTCTCTTATTTTAGAATGTTTACCGCAGTATTGTCGGTAAGGTTAATTTGTCCGCTGGTCACCACTACATCTCCTTCATTAAGTCCGGCAGTAACCTGCACTTTATCTCCGTAGTTAATCCCTGTCTGTATCTCCTTGAGTTGTGCAGTTCCGTTCTCTACCACAAAAATCTTGTTATCGCTTACACTACCCACAAAGGCTTCTCTTGGAATAGTAAGTACATTGTCATTTCCAGTTTCATTGAAAACCGCAGTAGCATACATCCCTGCTTTTCTTTGCCCATTCTCATTCTCAACTGTGATCTCTACAGGAAATTTCAAGGCTCCGTTTGAAGCAGGAGCTATAAAGCTTATCTTTCCTTTAATGGTATCTTTTGTTACACTTGGCACCACATTCACGGTGTCACCAATTTGGACACGGCTTACCAAAGCTTCATCTACTTCAACCCTAAGTTCAAGCGAAGAGATATTTACCACCTCGATGATTGGCGTACCGGCACCAACTACCATTCCCTCTTCTACCATCTTCTTGTTTACAATACCGCTTATTTTTGAACGCACATTGGTATCGCCCGAGCTAAGTTGAGCCGATTTATATTGTGCTCTTGCATTTTGCACCTGTAAACGTGCCTGGTCAAGCTGAACGGCGGTTACACCTCCGGTTTGAAAAGCTGCTTCATATCTACTCAAAGTAGATTCTGCATTGTCAAGATTTGCTTTTGCATTATTGACGTTTACATTGATCTTATCTCCCGAAAGTTTGGCAACAACCTGCCCTTTTTTCACTTCACTTCCCTCTTCTACATAGATCTCAACAATTTGACCACCCATTTCTGCGGAAATATTCGCCCGGGTTTCAGGCTCAAAAGTTCCGTTTACGGTGAACTGTCCACTTATATTTTCACTTGTCACATTTGCAGTTCTTACTGAAACTTCAGTATTCTTTTGAGCTACAATCTCTAATTCTGCTTCGTTTTTGTTTTTGTTATTCTGAAGGATTAGAAAGAAAGCTACAGCAACTCCTACAAGCGCTACTATTGTTATGATGGATTTCTTTTTCATTTTATAAAGTATTATTGGTAAGTGTTTCTAATTGTCCCTGTGATCTCAATAACTGCACTTCGGCAAGTTTGTAATCAAGTCGGGCGTTGGTAAGGTTATTCTTCGCTTCAGCTAAATCTCTTTCGGCGTCAAGCATGTCATTAAGACTGGCAAGACCAAGACCGTAGTTGTTTTGCGTATCTTCAAATACCTCACGGGCCAGCTCAACGTTATCTTCCTGAGTTTGAATAGTGAGTAAATTGTTCTCTAATTGAGCTACCGCATTGGCATGGGCCAGCTCCATTGCAAGTTTGGTATCTTCAAGGTCTTCACGGGCTTTTTCAATCTCAAACTGGTTTTGTTTTACTCTTGCTTTGGTTGCCCCTCCATTAAAGATGGGGATACTTAGATTAACCCCTATAGCCGACATATCGGACCAGTAAACACCTTTATCCTCACCGTTTCCAAGAGGAATAACATCTCCCTGTCCCAGCCATCCGTAGTTGGCCACTAATGCCAGAGAAGGATAATACTCAGCAATACTGGCTTTCTTCTGCCAGTTAAGTAGTTCCAGTTGTTTATTTAAAAGCTGTACTTCGGTTCGTTCAACCATTTGAGGATTGATTTCAGGCAAAATGACCGGATCAAAAGTCCGCTCCGGAAGTCTAATTTCCTGCCCAATAGGCATACCTATCATGAACTTCAAAGCATTCTCGCTAAGGGCTACAGAGTTAAGCACCTGTTGCCTGTTGGCAATCAGGTTATTTAGTGCCACTTTGGTACGATCATAATCAATTTTCTTCGCCAGGCCGTTTTCAAATAAACCCTGTACAATTTCTACAGTCTGTTCTGTAAGCTCCAGGTTACTTTGTAAATTTTCCAGCATTTGCTGTGCCTGGTATACCTGGTAATAAGCATTTGCTACCCGCTCAATGATCTCTTCATTGGTGAGTTGAGCATTAAGCTGATAAAATTCTTTGGTAGATTTTGCCGCTTTTAGACCGGTAAATACCTGCTGATTAAAAAGGGTTTGTGTTAACTGTGCTGTGGCATTTGAGGTCCATTCCTTTCCAAAAGCTACCGCGATATCTTCGCCCGGCATCCCAAAGATCTCTCCCGGCAAAACGTTCTCCTGTAAAAGGGGATTATAAGTGGTGTTTGCACTTGCCGAAAGGTTTGGCAACGCACTGGCTCTCACCTCGGCAATCTTTGCATCGGCACTTTTTATGTCTAACCGTGCCTTTTCAGCTTCAGCTTTATGCTCCAGGGCGTAGCTTACGGCCTCATTTAGATCCAGTTCTACAGGATCTTGAGCAAAGGCGAAGCCGGTAGTAAAAAGCAAGCCTAATAGTAATTTCTTCATTTCACTCTTGTTTTAATTTCTTTAATCGTATAAAGCGAAGCAAAGATAAGGCCAAAATAAACTAAAAAACAAAAAAAGTTTCCTAGTTTATTTTACTGAAATTGAAGCGTTTGTCTCACGTTGATTTACGAAGGTTTAATTCTTTATGAATTTTTAAGGAAGATTTCTAACCTCTGAATTCCTCTTGAAGATTTTCTCACATAAATAAAAGAGGTGTCAAAAATAGCATTTTTGGAAGTAAACTTTTGAAGCCATCAGTCTTGATAAAACTATTTTGTAAGTGCTTTCAATAGGTTCAGGCTCTACTATAAAAAAGCAATCAACACCTTCTGAAGAAGTGCATAAAAAATACCTATAAATAGGTATTTCAAAAGATATTATTCCTCTTTATCTTAGCTTCATCAGAAATTCTATTGAGTTAAGATTGGGAGGTGAAAGAGTTGATTAACTTCGGCTTGTCAAATGTTATTCTGGGGGGAAAGAACATTTGTTTAAATCTACCGGTTTTTACTCGTAACAAGAATGGAGAAAAAACCCTTAGCAAAATTGCTGAGGGTTTTTTTCTTATTTTACTGCAGTACAAGTTGTGTCAACAATAAATCCCATTTCTAACTATTCCTATATTTATTGTTGAACTCCTACCTTTCTTTGCGGGTTTTAAAACAGATTATTGTGGATTTAATCCACAACTTTCTCACCTGCTCCCACTTATTTTCCCCAGTTACTGCAAAATCCCCCTTCATTATCACCTGTTTAGATTTGGTATGTGAATTGGTACTTCCTTTCCCGGAGAAAACCATCTCTTACAAGAAAGTTTAAACAGAAATAAGTACATAATTCTATATGATTTCAAGAGACTTAAAATTAACTTCATCCGCTTCTTTTAGAAAACCTGATGTTACTAAAGCTACGCAGCAAGATGCTACAGCAACCCAACAGGTCCCGGAAAATTACCAAAAGGCATCTTTTACCAAAAGGCACCTGTTCACTTTAGCGGGTACATTCCTGTTATTACTTGGAGGAGCCTTAACTGTATATCTGCTTCAGCCGCAGTTTGAGCAAATGAACCTTGGAAGAATGAATACCATTGGCGGTATGATCCTCCTGTTTGTATCGGGTTTCCTGTTACTTTTCAGGATGGGTTTCCTTGCTTACGTTGGGAGTTTATTCTTTCGGTATAAACCTGTTGATTCGGTGACCGATGAAGAATTGCCGGCCTGTACTGTTATTGTACCCGCATATAATGAAGGCAGGCAGGTGTATGACACCCTGGTGAGTTTAACCAATAGCCTTTATCCCGAAGAAAAACTACAGCTAATCGCCATTGACGACGGCAGTAAAGACGACACCTGGGAATGGATGAAGAAAGCAAAAGAATTGCTGGGAGAGAGCGTTGATATCTATCAACAACCTACCAACCAGGGAAAAAGACATGCGCTTTACCGCGGATTTAATCTTGCCACAGGCGAGGTGTTTGTCACGGTAGACAGTGATTCTATAGTTGAAAAAGATACGCTTCGCAACCTGGTCTCCCCATTCGTCATCAATAAAGACTGCGGGGCAGTTGCAGGAAATGTTCGTGTACTCAACAATCAAAAAGCCATCATCCCACGTATGCTGAACGTGAGTTTTGTTTTCAGTTTTGAATTTATACGTTCGGCACAAAGTGTTTTGGGATCGGTACTATGTACTCCCGGTGCTCTTGCAGCCTATAGAAGCAAAGCCGTAATGAACTGTCTTTCCGAATGGATCAACCAAAAGTTCATGGGGCAACCTACAGATATTGGTGAAGACAGGGCCATGACAAACATGATCCTTAAGCAGGGTTATCACGTTCTGTTCCAGCGAAACGCTTATGTTCTTACCAATATTCCTGAAAAATTCAGCAGTCTGCACAAGATGTTTACCCGCTGGGAACGAAGCAACGTGCGGGAAAACCTTATGATGACCAAGTTTGCTTTTAAACCTTTCCGGAATGGATCAAAACTGGGTACCCGACTTTTACTTCTTAACCAATGGATGCACATGTTAACCGCCTATCCGTTATTCTTTATCATGATCGTGTTACTGGTGCTGCACCCGGTGTTGTTCATTAGTTCTACCCTCTTAAGTATCTTAATTTTCTCCAGTCTGCCGGCTTTCTTTTATGCGAAGAAATACAATATTGCTGAAGCTTTTTGGGCCTATTCGTACAGTATCTTTTATACTTTCGGATTGTTCTGGATCACCCCTTATGCCATGGCCACAGCTAATAGAAGAGGCTGGTTAACCCGTGAACTACCGGTGAAGAAACAAGCCGCTTAAATTATTTAATTCAAGATCTAGCCCTCCTGTTCTAAAAGTTACTGAAGCAATTCGGTAACTTTTAGTTTTTTATACACTCTTCTGAAAGGACTTACTTCAACAGGAGTGTCAAAAATGGCAAATTTTCAACTGATTATTTCATTATTCAAAAAGCGAAAGTGTGCCGTGAGTAGCCATGATCCTGGCATTTTTTCTGGTTCTTACTTCCGGTTTAAATTCTGAAGCTTCTTCAGAAGTTTTAAAAAATACCACGTTGGGTTTTCCCTGCTTCCGCATGTAATTGCTCAGGATCTTGTTGGTGTGATACGTGGCCGGCTGTGGCTTCAAAAAAGGTTCAAGATCATCGGGGCCACTTATTGCCGTGTCAGCATCTATAAAGCCGTAACCCGAATATTTTCCTGCCTTTACCAATATAAATGCCTCCTCTTCATAGTGCCTTCCTTTTTCCCTTATCACAAATGTGGAAGATTCTTCTGTAAGGGAACCAATAGCTGCCGTTACCTTATTATTGTACGATTCAATCTCCTCTTCCCCGGTGCATATACCTTCACAACTCACTATTTCATAATGCCTACACTGTTCTACATTAGCCTGAAGGCTGCAGTACTTTGGGCAGAGTTTAAACTCACGACATAAATATTCTAGTTTTTCCTGCGCCAGGCTACGACTATAAAAAGTGCCTATAGATTTCCTACGCTTGCTGGTCTTTTCTATAGCCAGCTGCAAAATACCGCGTTGGTTAGTATAGCTTACAATTTGAAATACCGGCCCCGGCCTTTTTTGCGCCCGGTTGAATTTGGGATAATACTTTCTAATGCATTCTGCTTCCAACAGCAAAGCCATCAGCTCATTCCCAGTAGTTTCGTAGTCAATAGAATAAGTTTCCTGCCCCAGTTCATATTCCTTGCTCATACGATCGTAGAAATGGGAGATCACCCTTTTCTTAATGTCAATGGCTTTCCCGGCATAGATCACTTTTTGCTGCCTGTCTTTGAACAAATAGATCCCCGGACTTTCGGGCAGGCTGTGAATTTCTTCGGCATCAAGATGTGGCGGTAAAGTGGCCTGTCGCGAACGTACATGCAAAAAAGAATTGATCACCTTATAATCATCATCTAACGACAGCAGGCGTTGAAAGAGAATAACTGTGGCATCGGTATCCCCTTCGGCCCTGTGGCGGTTGGAAATAGGAATATTAATAGAATCGCACAACCTCCCCAGGCTGTAGGAAAATAAACCCGGCATAAGTTTACGGGCAAGGCGAACAGTACAGAGTTTTCTACGGGTGTAATCAAATCCCAGCTCCTTAAATTCATTCCGAAGTACATTGTAATCGAAATTCACGTTATGCGCTACAAAAATGGCATCCCGGGTAATCTCTTCAATCTTTTTAGCTACCTCATGAAATTTTGGAGCATCGGCAACCATGGCATTGTCAATTCCGGTTAAACCGGTGATGTGCCGCGGAATTTCTTTTTCGGGATTGATAAGGCTGGTAAACTTGTCGACAATTTTAGAACCGCGAAGCAGCACCACGCAAATTTCTGTAAGGCGGTTTCCATTAATCCCGCCTCCTGTTGTTTCGACATCAATAACTGCAAATAACTGCTCTTTCATGGGCTTCAAAAAAGGTAAAAGTAGCAATTTATTTTAAAAATGTAGGAAAAAATCCATAAGAATGGAAAAAATCCCATCGCTCACACCACATTCTTTTTTTTCTGAAAAACCTAACCCTGAGCTACATTACTTCTGAAATAAAAGAGGCTGTCTGAAAAGTAATTTTTAGGCGGCTTTTTTGTTGGTAGATATTTAAAGGAGTGGTTTTTTCACCTGAGTC
>NZ_JAPJDA010000039.1 GCF_026241755.1 Salinimicrobium profundisediminis | reverse complement strand
AGGGAGGGGCAATCCGCCGCAGGCGGATGGGGAGGGTCTTCTTTTCTCAAAATTTCTTCAGGAAACATAAACGAAGAGTTTATCCCGCTGGCGCGGATTTGCAATCCGTGCCTTGTTCCACAATAACTTCCCGGGAATGTCCACAAAAAAAGCCCGATCTTAAAGACCGGGCTTATCCAATTATATTCCTTTTTAAATCAATCCTAATCTCTCAAAATGCTCCTGGAGATCACAATTTTCTGGATCTCTGAAGTACCTTCATATATCTGAGTGATCTTCGCATCTCGCATTAATCGCTCTACGTGGTATTCTTTTACGTATCCGTTTCCGCCGTGTACCTGTACCGCTTCAACAGTGACATCCATCGCTGTTTTTGATGCAAAGAGTTTAGCCATGGCGCCGCTAAGGTCGTAATTTTCCCCATTGTCCTTATCACAGGCTGCTTTCATCACGAGATGGCGTGAAGCCTCTATTGAAGTATGCATGTCGGCCAGTTTAAAAGCTATAGCCTGGTGGTTCATGATCTCTGTTCCAAAAGCTTTGCGCACTTTCGAATATTCTTTTGCAAGCTCATAAGCCCCGGCTGCGATACCTAAAGCCTGCGCTGCAATCCCAATACGTCCTCCAGAAAGTGTTTTCATCGCAAATTTAAATCCGAAGCCATCTTCGCCAATCCGGTTTTCTTTTGGAACCTTTACATCATTGAAGTTTAGAGAGTGGGTATCACTTCCACGAATTCCTAATTTCTGCTCCTTTGGGCCAATTTCAAAGCCTTTCCAGCCCTTTTCAATGATAAAAGCATTAATTCCCTTGTGTTTTTTTTCAGGGTGTGTTTGCGCAATCACAATGTAATAATCTGCAGTACTACCATTGGTGATCCAGTTTTTTGTTCCGTTAAGAAGGTAGTGGTCGTCTTTTTCAATCGCGGTTGTTCTTTGCGAAGTCGCATCACTTCCGGCTTCAGGTTCAGAAAGACAAAAGGCGCCAATAGATTCTCCTGTGGCTAGTTTTGGAAGATACTTTTGTTTTTGCTCTTCATTTCCGAATTTTTCAATCCCCCAACAAACCAAAGAATTGTTTACAGACATTACTACAGATGCCGATGCGTCTATCTTCGAAATCTCTTCCATAGCCAACACGTAAGACACTGTGTCCATACCGCCACCGCCGTATTCAGGAGAGACCATCATACCCAGGAAGCCGAGTTCCCCCATTTTCTTGATCTGTTCTTTCGGGAATTCCTGTTTTTCATCCCTCTCAATTACTCCGGGGAGCAACTCGTTCTTTGCAAAATCTCGTGCCGCATCGCGGATCATAATATGTTCTTCAGTGAGTTTGAAATCCATTCAGTATATTTTTAGAAAATGTTGAATTTTAAGGTCAAAGATACCCTTTTACATGCGTTTTTTCAATTGAGTTGGCTATTTTTACCGTGATGAACAAAAATAACTATAACGTTGTAGGTGTAATGTCGGGAACCTCCCTTGATGGCATTGATGTAGCCCATGTAAATTTCACCTTTTCTGAAATCTGGTCTTATAAAATTATTGCTGCGGAAACCATTCCTTATTCTCCGGAATGGGAAAAGAAACTTTCTGAAGCAGTAGGATATAATGAAGAACAGCTGCGGCAATTAGACACCGATTATACGAAATTGCTTGGAAATGTCATTTCAGAATTCCTCTCCAAAAATGACATTTTTGACACCCATGCTGTATGTAGTCATGGCCATACTATTAAACACGAACCCGAAAATGCATACACCCTGCAAATTGGCAACCAACCTGAGCTTGCAAAAATCTTAAATTGTAAGGTGGTATGTGATTTTAGGGTGCAAGACGTGCAGCTGGGTGGACAGGGCGCACCTTTGGTGCCTATTGGTGACGAATTGTTGTTTGGGGAATACGATTACTGCCTTAACATTGGCGGTTTCGCAAACATCTCCACCATAAATGGTGGTAGACGCCTGGCTTATGATATTTGCGCTGTAAACACCGTGCTCAATGTGCTTTCCCAACAAATAAACCTGCCGTTCGATAAGAATGGAGAAGTGGCGGCTTCGGGAGAAGTACTGCCAAAGCTTCTGGAGGAGCTCGAAAAAATGCCATTTTACGGACTCCGTCCTCCAAAGTCCCTCGGAATAGAGTGGGTGCAAAAGCACATTTTTCCGCTTTTGAAAAAGTATGATGCTATTCCCGATCTTCTGAGAACCTATACCGAACATGCTGCGGAAATGATCGCCAATGAATTTCGGGATTCTTCCGAAGAAAAAGTTTTGGTAACAGGTGGAGGTGCTTTTAACAAATTCCTGATCCAGGAAATTAAGAAGCGTACTAAAACTCAAGTAGTAATTCCGGCGCCCGAAGTAGTGAATTTTAAAGAAGCTCTAATTTTTGCCTTTTTGGGTGTACTTAAATTAAGAGGAGAGAATAACGTGCTGGGTTCTGTCACAGGGGCTTCAAAAGATCATTCTTCAGGAAAGATTTTTAATCCATAATTCTCATTAGATCATAGACAGGCTGCGGGGGCTACTAAAGTCGCCGGTTATAGTCAATATTTATCTAAGCTGAAAATATAAGCAGGATAGAGGTGCCAGGAGGCAAACCTATCCTGCCCGGGTTTTTAAAAAGCATAAACTGCTGCGAGAATAAAAGAGGATAGATTATCTGTGGGTTCCAGGTCCTGGTTAATAAAGACATCCCTGTCAACGCTGTCAAGTCTTAATTCGGGTTTAATAGTTAAGCTTCCAACAGTATAGTTACCGGTAAGGGTAAAGGCGGTTAGATTCGCGTCAGAATTGTACACTACTGTTTCATCGTGGCCATTTGCCAGTTCTTTAAAGTATTCGGCCCTTAAGCCGATTGCAAAGTTCTCAGAAGTTTGTATTTGCGGGTATAGTGCGACACCATAGAACCCAACATCATCTGTACTATTGTAGGTTGTATTAAGCCCCAGGTAAAAAGCCTCAGAGAAATCCCAGCCGGTGGTGAGATCTATTTGAAAAGTGGGATCGAGACCTGGAGCCTGTTCTCCGTAAATGAGATTTAGGTATGCACTTCCAGAACTATTAGAATAACCAAGTTGAGCTCCAAAGGTATACACTCCAAAAGGATCAAATTCAGTATAATCTGTGGGGTTCATGATGGCTAACATGGCACTCCAGTTATTGTTTAGGGCGATGTCTGCTTTTAAACCGGTATGGGAAAAAGGGCCATAGGAAAACATATACGAAGTGGAGTAGTTGAAATTATCTACGGGTGAAATCACTTCATAGCCTAAAAAGGTATTGAAATCTCCCAGGGTAAGCCGGACATTCTCACTCACGTTATAATAAACGTACAGCTGATTGACAATATTACTGGAGCCCATAGAAAGAAAAACCGCTTCTTCGCCGCGGGGACCAAAAACAAGATCGGCCACGAAACCTATTTTTTCACCTTCATACCCAAGAATGACATTGGCCATTCCTAATGCAAAACCGGGATCATTGGCAAAAGCGGTGGCGGGAGCCTGGGGACCAGCAATTGGAGTTTCCCCATCGGGGCCATAGACATATTTATTGAGGCCATTGAAATTTGTCCTGAAATAGGTGTCTACAGATCCCCCAATACTAAAACCGGGTAATGCTTCTTCCAGTACTTCAGATTCCTGTGCAGAAACAGAAATATTCCACAGCCCGATAGAGGCAAAAATTAAAAATTTCTGCATTTTTGTAATAGTGATTTGTTTCATGTTAAAACTTTGTTTGATTAGTTGAAATGAGTTGAACTGGTTTTTTTGAAATGAATTCAGGAGGGGCGCCCTGCCAGGCGTTCCTCCTTTTTTTATTGTTTTGCAGGTTCTACTTTGCCTGCGAACTCGGCATAAGCATCCATACCATGTTCATGAAGATCGAGGCCTTCCGTTTCTTCATGCGTTTCCATGCGAAGTCCCAGGGAACGTTTAATTGCAAAAAGAATCAAAAATGCCGATACACAGCAAAAAGCCCCAATTACAGCAACTCCTATAAGCTGGTTGAGAAACTGCTCAAAGCCTGCCAGGGCTCCAAATATCCCAACGGCCAGGGTGCCCCATACTCCGCAAATAAGATGTACGGCTACTGCACCTACAGGGTCATCCAGTCTTACTTTGTCAATAAGTGCAACGCCTGCAACAATGAGTATTCCAGCAATTAGCCCAATAAGTACGGCATCTGTAGGAGACATGAGATCTGCTCCTGCGGTGATACCCACAAGACCTCCAAGGATCCCATTCAGGAACATGGTGAGATCATAATTTTTATACCAGATGGTGGATACAAGGAAAGCGGAAATACCTCCGGCTGCTGCGGCAAGACAAGTGGTCACTAAAGTAAGAGAAGTTGCAGATGGATCTGCAGAGAGTACCGAACCTCCGTTAAAGCCAAACCATCCAAGCCAGAGGATGAAAACGCCGGCTGTTGCTAAAGGTACATTGTGACCGGGAATAGCATGAGAGCTACCGTCTTCTCCAAATTTTCCAATTCTTGCTCCCAACAAAGAGATTGCTACAAGTGCAGCCCAGCCACCAACAGAGTGTACCAGGGTAGAGCCGGCAAAGTCATAGAACCCAAGCTCATCAAGGAAGCCACCTCCCCATTTCCAGGAGCCAGCGATTGGATAAACAATAGCAAGGTATATAATGGAAAACATCATAAAAGCTGACAGCTTGATCCTTTCGGCGACAGCTCCCGATACAATAGTAGCCGCAGTGGCAGCAAACATTCCCTGGAATAAAAAGTCGGTCCAGTAGGTATAACCTTCATTGTAGGTAAGATCAAGGGCACCGTCGGCTACCGGAGCGTGTAACCCAAAAAGTCCGACAAAATAGTCGGGGATAATTCCCATAATGAATGAACCTGGATACATGAGGTTAAAACCAATGAGACTATAAAGAAGAAGTCCGGTGCAAATGATAAAAACATTTTTAAAGAGGATATTAATGGCATTTTTTTGCCGGGTGAGTCCCACTTCCAGTAAAGAAAATCCAAGATGCATAAAAAACACCAGTGCGGTGCAGACCATCATCCATACGTTATTAGTAAGTAATTCCATTTTTTATAATATTAAGTTGAATAGTTTTGTAAGTAGTTAATTATGCCAGCGAGAGGGTGCCTCTTTCTTTTGTTCTAATCCTAAAGGCTTCTTCTACCGTAGAGACAAAGATTTTACCGTCGCCTACAGAACCCGTATATGCTGCATCGAGAATTGCCTGTACTGTTTTTTCGAGGAATTCATCAGAAACAACTACGGATATTTTCCTGCGTTGAATGTCTGTTGTGCTGTAGGCGACACCCCTGTATACATGCCCCTGTGTTTCATTACCTACTCCGGTAACATCCCAATAACTGAAGAAATTGACACCAATTTCATGAAGAGCCTTTTTTACATCGTCAAATTTTGACTTTCTAATGATGGCTTCGATTTTTTTCATAAAGAACTAATTTTGTGTTAAGACACATAAAATTATACTAAAAAACTGTTTAAGTCTAAAAAAATAGGGGTTAAGTGTGTAAAAAAAATAGTTTCACATTTTATATCCCTAAAAAATTAGGGGGTAGTAATAAATTATATATTTTTTTATTGCATAAGTAAAATGAAAGCCACTCGTCGGGGTGAGATTTTGTTTTTTCAGAAGGAAATCAGGAGAAAAATTGTGCAAAAACTTCAGAAAAAGATGATTGCGTTCTAAAAAGCTATCAGGTAAGAGAATTCGAATTCATTACTTACAAACTCATCTTTTTTGTGAAATTCAAAATATATCATGCCTATAACACTACGCAATTCATAGTTTTTTATATTTGTTCAGCAATTTTTAAATATTATGAAAGAATTACTTAATCTATATCAAAATAAAGCACCAGAGATTGTTTTTAACTGGAAAGATCCTGAAACCGAAGCCGAAGGCTGGGTGGTGATCAACTCCCTGCGAGGTGGAGCTGCAGGTGGTGGTACCAGGATGAGGAAAGGGCTTGACATGAATGAAGTGCTCTCCCTGGCTAAAACTATGGAAGTGAAGTTCACTGTTTCGGGTCCTGCTATTGGCGGCGCAAAGTCGGGTATAAATTTTGACCCCAATGATCCTCGCAAAAAAGGCGTTTTAGAGCGTTGGTATAAAGCCGTGTCACCGCTGCTGAAAAGTTATTATGGTACCGGGGGTGACCTGAATGTGGATGAAATACATGAAGTAATTCCCATTACAGAAGATTCCGGGGTTTGGCATCCGCAGGAAGGGGTTTTTAACGGACATTTTAAACCCACCGAAGCCGATAAGATCAACCGCATTGGCCAGTTAAGGCAGGGCGTAATCAAGGTGCTTGAAAATAGCAAATTTTCACCCGATGTTTCCCGGAAATACACCGTGGCCGATATGATCACCGGTTATGGAGTGGCCGAAGCCGTGCGGCATTACTATGACGTTTATGGCGGAAATGTGCAGGGGAAGAAAGCCATTGTTCAGGGATTTGGAAATGTAGGTTCTGCCGCAGCGTATTATCTCGCGCAGATGGGAGCAAAGGTTGTTGGGATCATTGATCGTGCAGGCGGGTTAATCAACGAAGATGGTTTTTCTTTTGACGAGATCAGGGAGTTATTCCTGAATAAAGAAGGGAATTCGCTAAAATCGGAAAAGATGATCCCTTTTGAGGAGATCAATGAGCGCATCTGGAAACTGGAAGCACAGGTTTTTGCACCTTGTGCCGCTTCGCGCTTAATTACCCGTGAACAGGTAGATCAAATGGTGAGTTCTGGTTTAGAAGTGATCTCCAGTGGTGCCAATGTTCCCTTTGCCGACAAGGAGATCTTCTTTGGCCCCATAATGGAATATACCGATGAGAAGATAAGCGTGATTCCCGACTTTATTGCAAACTGCGGAATGGCCCGGGTTTTTGCCTATTTTATGGAACGCAGGGTACAAATGACCGATGAAGCAATCTTTAACGATACTTCAATTACCATCAAGAACGCGATTCAAAATACCTTTAACCACAATAGCAATAAGACCAATGTGAGTAAAACTGCATTTGAAGTTGCATTGACAAAGCTGGTGTGATGTTATTATTATGGTAAGCATTTTAATTGTAATTTTTATTGTTGGATACCTGGCAATAACGCTGGAGCATCCATTAAAACTTGATAAAGCAGTTTCCGCCCTCTTAATGGCGACCGTTATTTGGGCCGGAATCGCTTTTGGTTTTAACAAAGGGCTTCTTTCTATCGTAGATTATCACGGGGAAGTTTTTAATATAACTAAAGGAAACCTGGCAGAGCAAATGTGGGGTTTTAAAGCAAATCTCATGCACCACTTTAGTTCTATAAGTGAGATTTTGTTTTTTCTTATTGGAGCAATGACCATTGTGGAGATCATAGATCTTCATCGTGGGTTTGCTATTATTAAGAAAGCCATTGTCACTACCGACAAAAAGAAGCTGCTGTGGATACTGGGGTCTCTTGCGTTCGTACTTTCTGCAGTCATTGATAACTTAACCGCTACAATCATTCTTGTTACGCTGCTGCGCAAGCTGGTTCCTAAACGTGATTACCGGGTATGGTTTGCTGCACTTATTGTAATTGCTGCTAATGCCGGGGGAGCCTGGTCGCCCATTGGTGATGTGACCACTACCATGCTCTGGATAAACAACAAAGTAACGGCAGCAGGCCTGGCAGAGCATCTCATCATCCCTGCATTATTCTGTTTTATACTTCCGTTTGCTGCAGCTATGCGTCTTAAAGCATTTCAGGGAAAAACGGTTTTAAAGAAGAAAGTGATTGATGATGATTCTGAAAGGTTGTTGAGTAGCCGAAAAATGCTTTATGCAGGTTTGGGGGCTATTCTTCTGGTTCCAATTTTTAAGGCCGTTACTGGTTTGCCACCATACATAGGTATGCTGTTTAGTTTAAGCCTTGTCTGGATGCTTTCAGAATATGTAAAGCCGGTGAAAAATATCAGCAAAAACGAAAAGAATTTATACTCAACGCATAAAGCTCTTTCGAATATTGAATTTTCAAGTATCCTTTTTTTCCTCGGAATTTTACTGGCAGTGGCAGGGCTTGAGAGCCTTGTGTTTGGAACTCTTCAGGGGCAGCAGGTTGGTACATTGTTTTATGCCGCCAGTCAGCTTTCTCAGGCGATTCCGAGTATGGATGCAGTAGTGGTAATTCTCGGGGGGCTTTCCGCAGTAATAGATAATGTACCGCTGGTAGCAGCTTCTATGGCTATGTACGATTTCCCAATAGATGACAGGATATGGCATTTTATAGCCTATAGTGCAGGTACAGGAGGTAGTCTTCTCATCATAGGGTCTGCTGCGGGTGTTGCCGCTATGGGAATGGAAAAGATCAACTTCATGTGGTACCTAAAAAACATTGCGCCCCTGGCTCTACTAGGATTTTTAGGGGGAGCTGTTAGTTTTATAATTCTTAATAATTTCTTCTAGATTTATATTTGTGCTTTTAGGTTGTAATAAATCAAAGGCTGTTTATCTTTACAATTAAAATTGTATTCTCACGTTACATAAAAAACCAGATACACAAATGCTATACTTTTTTCAGGAAGATGGTCTTGCCCAGGCCGTAGAGGGGGCAGAGCCGGTAGTAGAGGAAAAAACTCTTTCTTTATTTGACTTGTTTCTAAGCGGTGGAATAGGAGGACAGGTGATCATCTTTATTCTCTTCATACTGTTGTTTGCCGCCATTTACATCTATTTCGAGAGGTTGTTTGCTATCAAGGCAGCTTCAGAAACAGACAGTAATTTCATGAACCAGATCAAAGATAGCGTACTGCACGGCAATATTGAGTCTGCAAGAATTCGTTGTGCTCAGGCTAATTCGCCTGTAGCCAGGCTTACTGCAAAGGGGCTTGATCGTATTGGGAGTCCGTTAGAAGATATCAATACTGCTATCGAGAATGCAGGTCGGCTTGAAGTCTACAAACTCGAAAAGAATGTGAGCGTTCTTGCTACTATTGCAGGAGCTGCGCCTATGATTGGTTTTCTTGGAACGGTTATAGGGATGGTCATTGCCTTTCATGAACTGGCAACCAGTAGCGGGCAGGCCGAAATGGGCGCCCTTGCAGAAGGTATTTACACCGCGATGACCACTACCGTGGCTGGGCTTATTGTAGGTATTATTGCTTATATTGGGTATAACCACCTCGTGGTAAAGACCGATAAGGTAGTGCACCAAATGGAAGCAACAGCAGTAGATTTCCTTGACCTTCTAAACGAACCGGTATAGTATGAATTTAAGAGGCAGAAATAAGATCAGTCCAGAATTCAGTATGAGTTCCATGACCGATATTGTATTCCTGTTGTTGATCTTTTTTATGCTCACCTCGCCGGCTATCACTCCGGAAGCGCTTGATCTTATCCTGCCAAAGGCAAAAGGTAAGACCACGAACAAACAAAATGTGGCGGTGAGTATTACAAAAGACCTACAGGTTTATATCAATAAAGAAAGAGTGAGCAATAGCTCCCTTGAGGCAAGGCTCAAAGAAGTCTTGAGCGGCGAAGAAGATCCTACTATTATCCTACGGGCCGAAGAAGGAGTGCCTATTGAGAAAGCAGTAGATGTGATGGATATTGCCAACAGGAATCGCTACAAGATTGTACTTGCTGTAAAACCTGAATAAATATCTTTGCTTCCTCATTATTTCCTCTAATTGTGGAACTAAGTTTGCGGCATAAATTTTAAGAGAAGAACAAAGTGAAATACCTGGAAACAGAACATGAACGAAAGTCGATGGCAATAACAGTGGTGCTTCACGTACTGCTTATACTGCTATTGCTGTTCTTTGGTTTCACTTATCTCGATCCGCCACCCGAGAACGGCATAGCCATTAATTTTGGAACTTCAGAAGTTGGTTCGGGTACAGAGCAGCCCACTGAGCCCATAAAAACGGCACCCCAGCAAACAGCTGCTCCTGTGACTCCGGTAGAAACCAATATTAAAGAAGAAGTTGTTACCCAGGAAATCACTGAAGCGCCTGTAATTGAGAAGAAGAAAGAAGAAAAGGTAGTTCAGAAGGTGGAAACTCCGGTAAAAAAGGTGGAAGAGCCTGTTAAAAAACCCGATCCCAAACCTTCAAAATCTACTACCGATGCCCTGAGCAGTATACTTAACGGTCCTGCAAACGACGGACAGGCGAAAGGTGGAGAAGGTAACGACCAGGCTGCGGGCGATAAAGGAAGCCCCGATGGCGATCCTAATGCAAAATCATACTACGGAACCGGAATGGGTCTTGACGGGGATGGGAATTATCGTTTGGGTGGCCGTAAAGCCTTAAACAAAGAAAAATTTGTGCAGGATTGTAATGAATCTGGGATAGTGGTGGTTCAAATAGAGGTAAACCGTAACGGGCAGGTTACCCGTGCAATACCCGGCGTTAAAGGAACTACAAACAACGCAACCTGTCTTACAGATCCTGCAAAAAGAGCCGCCCTGGCCACGCGTTTTAACAGCGACGCCGATGCACCTGTAAAGCAGGTGGGAACTATTATCTACAATTTTAAACTTACCGAATAACTTTGATGACTTATACTGAAACTGTTGAGTGGATGTTTCAGCAGTTGCCCATGTATCAGCAGGTCGGAAATAAAGCCTATCGGGTAGACCTTCACAATATTACCAGTCTGGTGAAGCAGCTGGGTGAGCCACATAAGCACTTTAAGAGTATACATGTTGCAGGTACCAATGGAAAAGGGTCTGTTTCACACATGCTCGCTTCGGTGTTGCAGGAGGCTGGCTACAAAGTGGGGCTTTATACTTCGCCACATTTAAAAGATTTTAGGGAACGTATTAAGATCAACGGCGAAATGATTTCTGAAGCCGCCGTGATGCAATTTATTGCATCCAATAAAGCCTTTTTTGAGAAGGAAAGCCTTTCATTCTTTGAAATGACAGTAGGGATGGCCTTTAATTATTTTTCCGAAGAAAATGTTGACATTGCAGTTATTGAAGTAGGGCTTGGCGGGAGACTTGATTCCACGAACATTATTTCTCCAGAACTTTCTGTAATCACCAATATTGGTTTTGACCACGTGAACATCCTCGGTAACACGCTGCCTAAAATTGCTGCTGAAAAAGGCGGGATCATAAAAGAAAATACTCCTGTAGTGATAGGGGAGTACCAGGAAGAGACTTTTCCCGTATTTAAGCGATTGGCTGAATCCAAAAATGCACCATTTTATTTAGCTGAAGACTTCCGAGGAAGATCTTATACTTCCGATCTCAAGGGGCAGTATCAGAAATGGAATATACGCACAGTTTCTATGGCTTTAGATGTGCTGAAGGATCTTGGATGGGAGCTGCGAGAAGAAGCTGCAGAAAAAGGTCTCAAAAATGTCATTTTTAACACTGGGCTTCGGGGCCGCTGGGAAGTGCTGCAGGAAGATCCAAGGGTAATTTGTGATACTGCACATAATAAAGAGGGGTTGGTTTATGCTATGAAACAGCTACAGGAAGAAAAATTTGAGGATTTGCACCTGGTTATAGGCGTGGTAAACGACAAAGATCTTACTTCGGTGCTGCCAATTTTTCCAAAATCTGCAAAATATTATTTTTCCAGACCTAATGTTCCCCGCGGACTTGCTGCGGAAGAATTACAGAAAACAGCAGCCGAAAATGGCATTTTTGGAAAGGTATTTTCTTCAGTTACTGAAGCTTATGAAGCTGCGTTACAAGAGGCTTCTGCTAAAGATGTGGTCTATGTTGGAGGCAGTACTTTCACTGTGGCAGAAATAATTTAATTTTTTTGAAATTATTCTTTGCGTAATTAAAAATGTAGTCTATATTTGCATCCGCATTCAGAGAGAAGCACACTTCAAGAATGCTGAAGTTCATTAAAATATTAGGGCAATTAGCTCAGTTGGTTCAGAGCACCTCGTTTACACCGAGGGGGTCGGGGGTTCGAATCCCTCATTGCCCACACAATTCAAGGCTTCCTTTTTGGAGGCCTTTTTTGGTTTTCAGGGTGATTAGCTCAGCTGGTTCAGAGCACTACCTCGACAAGGTAGGGGTCACTGGTTCGAACCCAGTATCACCCACAAAATGGGGAATTCCCGAGTGATAAAAAGCATATTTCAAACAAACCTCACAGGTTTCCAAAACCTGTGAGGTTTTTTAATTAATAAATTTTCTTATTTCAATATTATCATTTTACAGGAGAAGTTGAGGGCCTCTAGAGCTGTAGCTCATGAGCCCAAAAAAAATCCCAACCCCACAAGCAGGAGCTTGTGGGGTTTTTTCGCTTAGTCCGCAATATTTAATTATTTTATATTTTTCACAATTTGTTTAAAATGTAGAAGCTATGTTTTTATTGTTATCTTTAACACATGCCTTCAGGAGAATTTTTGCTGAAGGATAGATCAGGATAATCTTTTACATTAAATACAAAGTCCCTAACAAAATGAAAACTGCAGAAAAATTCGCGATCAACAACCTGTTGCATCAAAAAAGCTATCTCTCAAACGGTGAATTTATTCCGTGGGAAGGAGAAATGGATGAAGTTTATTCCACAATTTCTACCGGCGCAAGCTACAAACCCACCTTTCTTGGCACAGTGCCTCACATGAACGAGGCTACGGCGCTTGAAGTGCTGGAGAGTGCCTGTAAAGCTTATGGAAAAGGACAGGGGGTGTGGCCAACCATGAAAGTTTCTGACAGGATTGCGGCTATGGAACAATTCGTTTCTCAGATGAAGACCAAGAGAGAAGAAGTGGTGAAGCTGCTTATGTGGGAAATTGGAAAATCCCTTCCCGATTCAGAAAAAGAATTTGACCGTACAGTAGAGTATATTTACGATACTATTGAAGAATACAAGCAGCTTGATCGTGACAGTGCAAAATTTCAGAAAAGGGATAAAGTAAATGCGCACATCAGGCGTGGTCCACTAGGCGTGGTGTTATGTCTGGGGCCATATAATTATCCCCTCAACGAAACTTTTGCTTTGCTTATCCCTGCGCTCATTATGGGGAATACTGTCATTTTTAAACCTGCCAAACATGGAGTGCTTCTGTTGTCTCCTTTACTGGAAGCCTTCAGAAATAGTTTTCCTAAAGGCGTGGTGAATGTGATCTTTGGGAGAGGGAGAGAAGTTGCTGCCCCAATTATGAAGAGTGGGAGAATTGATGTGCTGGCGCTTATAGGTAACAGTACATCGGCAATTGCCCTGCAGGACCAGCATCCTTACAAGAACCGTCTAAGGCTGGTGCTTGGCCTGGAAGCGAAAAATCCTGCTATTATACTTCCAGATGCAGATCTCGATCTTACTATAGAAGAAGTTCTCACCGGTACTTTGTCTTTTAACGGGCAGCGTTGCACGGCTCTTAAAATAGTTTATGTGCACGAAGATATTAGGGAAGAGTTTAATAAAAGATTCGCTCAACGGGTTGATCAACTAAAATTTGGAAACCCGTGGGAACCTGGTGTGAAACTTACGCCACTTCCCGAGCCCAATAAACCGGCATATATCCAGGAACTTATAGATGATGCAAAGGAGAAAGGAGCTTCGGTACTCAATAAAAGGGGAGGGGAAACTTCCGAAAATTTCATTTTTCCGGCTGTTCTTTATCCTGTGACTTCAGAGATGCGGGTTTACAAGGAAGAGCAATTTGGTCCAGTAATTCCTGTAAAGCCTTTTTCTGATATTGATTCTTTGCTCGACGAGATTGCTGCTTCAAATTATGGGCAGCAGGTGAGTCTGTTTGGCAGAAGTATTAAACAATTAGCTCCGCTAATAGATACTATGGTGAACCTTGTGTGTCGTGTAAACCTTAACAGTGCCTGTCAACGCGGGCCTGATGTTTTCCCGTTCACCGGAAGAAAAGATTCGGCAGTGGGCACCTTAAGTGTACACGATGCCCTGCGTTCTTTCTCAATACGGACTTTTGTGGCGTCAAAAGAAAATGATTACAACAATGCCATCATAAGGGAACTCCTGCAAAGCAGGAATTCGAATTTTGTAAGTACAGATTATATCCTGTAAAAGAACAAGCCCCGGTCTATAGAAGATCGGGGCTTATTTTTTCTTTCAGTTAATTGGAATGGTTTACAACAGTTCCAGGGCACGTTCCAGGGCCATGCCCCGGGATCCTTTCACGAGAATGACTCCCCGATTAAATTCTGAGGGTTGGAACCACTGTTTAAAAGCTTCAAAAGTGGCAAATTTCTTCACCTTTTCTGATTCCAAAGAGGTAGCTGCAAAATTTGAACCTATGAGGAAGATTTTGTCAACTTCAGATTTTGCATAGTTCTCAGCTATTTCCTGATGCTCAGCTGCGGCCATACTTCCCAGCTCAAACATATCTCCCAAAATTGCTATTTTAGGAGACAGATCCATCCTACTTAGATTGTCTAAAGCAGCAGTCATGCTTGAAGGATTAGCATTATAGGCATCCATAATGATCTTGCGATTGTTTTTAAGGATGATTTGAGAGCGATTGTTCTGCGGAATGTATTCTTCCAGGGCTTCTTTAATCTTTTCTTTGGGTACTTTGAAGTAGGTGCCTATGGCGTAGGCTGCAGCCATATTTGCGCTGTTGTATGCTCCGGTAAGATTTCCTGTGATCTCATTTTCTTCGGCTTTGATCCCGGCAAAAGAGTCGTGACTGGTATATTCTACTTGAACATTGGCCGCTGGTGTGGAGCCGAAAGTGAAATTTTGAGCATATTCCTGTTCCTCCTTTTGTAAAGGATCATCAAGATTCAAAAAGAGCATTTTTTCGTTCTTTTTTAAATATTGATAGAGTTCTTTCTTTCCTTTTATCACTCCTTTAACTCCACCGAATCCTTCAAGGTGTGCCTTGCCAAAGTTGGTGATGTAACCAAAATCCGGGAGGGCAATATTGCAAAGGAAGGTAATCTCTTTTTGATGATTTGCTCCCATTTCAACTATTCCCAGTTCGGTTTCACTGTTCATAGACAGCAAAGTAAGAGGAACCCCTATGTGGTTATTGAGGTTGCCAACAGTTGCTACTGTTTTGAACTTTTTTGACAGTACTGCATTGAATAATTCTTTGGTGGTAGTTTTGCCATTACTGCCGGTAAGGGCGAGAATGGGAATTTTGAGGTGCTGGCGGTGAAACGTGGCTAGTTCCTGAAGTGCTTTGAGGCTATCTTCAACTTTTATAAACCTATCGTTATTCTCGAGGGTGGTATCAACTACAGCGTAAGCTGCACCTTTGTTAAGAGCTTCAGAAGCAAATTCATTTGCATCGAAATTTTCCCCTTTTAGAGCAAAAAATATGCTGCCATCCTTAATTTTTCGGGTGTCGGTGCTAATTCTGGAGCTGGTGAGAAAAAGCTTATGGAGTTGAGGTATGTTCATGAATTAAAACTATAAAAAAAGAGGCTGTCTGAAAAGTAATTTTTAGGCGGCTTTTTTGTTGGTAGATATTTAAAGGAGTGGTTTTTTC
>NZ_JAPJDA010000038.1 GCF_026241755.1 Salinimicrobium profundisediminis | reverse complement strand
TACTGCATAAAAGTGACAACTCACAATTAAAACTATTCTAGCTAATGCCTCGGGGCTTGCCCCGAGGATTATTTACTTAAAACCAACTGATTTCAGTTGGTTTTTTCTTTGGTTAAAACTTACCTTTCCTTCTTTAAAGATCACATCATGAATTCACGACAAGAACAGCTTAAAGCTTTTGACCGCTTACTCACCATAATGGACGAGCTACGGGAACAATGCCCCTGGGATAAAAAGCAAACCTTGCAGAGCCTGCGGCACCTCACTATTGAAGAGACATACGAGTTGGGAGATGCAATTCTTGACAATGATTTGCAGGAGGTAAAAAAGGAGCTGGGTGATCTTTTACTGCACATCGTATTCTATGCAAAAATAGGAAGTGAGACTAACGATTTTGATATTGCCGATGTGGCCAACAGCATTTCTGAGAAATTAATAAGCCGGCACCCACATATCTACAGCGATACAAAAGTGAATAACGAGGAAGATGTTAAACGCAACTGGGAACAGCTGAAGTTAAAAGAGGGCAAAAAAAGCGTTTTAGAAGGGGTTCCCGCGTCTTTACCGGCACTTGTGAAGGCAAGTCGCATTCAGGATAAAGTGGCGGGTGTAGGCTTTGACTGGGAAGAACCGCAGCAGGTATTCGAAAAGTTACAGGAAGAACTGGGGGAACTGCAGCACGAGATTAATTCTGAAAATCAGCAGAAAATAGAAGAGGAGTTTGGCGACGTGATGTTCAGCATGATCAATTACGCCCGATTCTTAAAGGTGAATCCTGAAGATGCACTGGAGCGAACCAACAAGAAGTTTATTAAGAGATTTCAGTATCTAGAGGCCAAAGCAAAAGAACAGGATAAGAGCCTTAAGGATATGACGCTGGCCGAAATGGATGTCTACTGGGAAGAAGCGAAGAGGATTTAAACGGCTTTTGGCTTGGAGAGACAGGAGGTCAGGGGTCTGTAAATTAAACTCTGTCTGATCTTTCTATATCTCTTGTACTGTTTGCTGAAGTTCTGGTATTTATAGCCAGAGGTATCCTATCTTCAAATTTAATATAAAATTGCTGAATCGTAAGGCTCCAATTATGAAGAGGAGCTGTCCACTTCTTTTCGATATTTTTGGTGGCCAGATAAACTAATTTCAAAAGGGCCATGTCATTGGTAAAGGCTCCTTTTGTCTTTGTCACTTTACGAACCTGACGATAGAAGCCTTCGACAGCATTGGTGGTATAAATGATTTTTCTGATAGGCTCGGTGAACTGAAAATATTGTGAGAGCTCTTCCCAATTGCGTTGCCAGCTTTCAATTACTACTGGATACTTTTGACTCCACTTTTCTTCCAGGGATAGTAGTTCATCTTCAGCCACTTCTTTGTTTACCGCCCGATAAACTTTCTTAAGGTCTTTCATAAATTCCTTTTGATCCTTTGAAGCAATAAACTTTAAGGAGTTCCGTATCTGGTGAACAATACACAGCTGTACCTGAGTCTTTGAGAAAATGCTGAGAATAGCATTGGTGAATCCTTTGAGATTATCCGTACAAGCAATTAATATATCTTCCAGTCCACGGTTTTGAAGATCTGTCAGTACCTGTAGCCAGAAATTAGCACCTTCACTTTCAGAAATATACATACCTAGGACTTCCTTGTATCCCTCCTTGTTAATACCCAGAATGTTGTAGAGCGCCTTATGTTCTATCTTCCCATCTACTTTCACTTTATAATGCATGGCATCGAGCCATACAATACAGTACAGAGGGTCAAGAGGTCTGCTCTGCCACGCCTTTACGTCTGGAATGATACGATCTGTGATCTGACTAAGGACAGTGTGAGAGATGTCGGTATCGTACATTTCCTTGATGTGGGAAGAGATGTCACGGTAGCTCATGCCAAGACCATAGAGGCCTATGATCTTCTCCGATAAGTTGTCTGCTAAAATAGTCTGGCGCTTCTTTACCAGATCCGGTTCAAAGCTACTTTGTCGATCCTGTGGGGTATCGATTTCAAAGGATCCGAAGCCGCTCTTTATCTTCTTTTTTCCCTTCCCGTTACGCTTATTACCTCCGGATCGTTCCTCCTCATTAAGATGAGAATCCATTTCAGCTTCAAGGGCTTTTTCAATGAAACTCTTGAGCATAGGTGCAAAGGCACCACCTTTCCCGAAGAGACTCTTGCCCGACATAAACTGTTCAAGGGCCTTCTTCTCTAAATTTTGTTGTTCTTCTGTTGTCATGGGTCTGTCTGAATAAAGTTATTTAAAAATCTTTTTCAGACAGAGTTTAATTTACACCCTCGAGGTCAGGCTTTGCCAGAGAATGAGACTGATCTTGAATTCTCTGTTTCGTCTATTTCTGTCGTCTCCGAATAATCTCAGGATTTCGGCTACTGTGTAAAACTCCCATAATTATTATCTGGTTTTTTTCTTCTTCGACTACAAAAAAGATGGAGTATGGAAAACGCCTGACTATTGACTGTCGAAATTCTTTATACTTCCGCGGGTATTGAAGAGGGGATTTACCGATAGAATCGATTTCCTTATTCACTTCACGTTTAAATTCTTCACTTAATTCTTCTTTTCGTTCACTGTACCATTTTTTCGCCCCCTCTAGATCGTGCCGAACTATAGGATGTATCTTAGTTTTATAATTCATCCTTTACCATTCCTCTTTGACTTCATTCCAATCTAATAGATCTTCAGGATTTTCTGAATAACTTTGGAGACGTTTATCTAATTCCTTCTTCTGAACTGGAGAAATACGTTCCTGTGCTTCTTTTTCTTTTTTTAGTACACGCTCTAATGCCTCCATCACGCTTTCCTCTTCAACTGTCATCAACTCCTCTATGAAGTGATACTTTCTGGCTGATAAATTATCCATAGCATTTTGTTTTCGCTTACATAAAGATACAATTATTGTGTAATATTTCTCTTTTCAAATACTCTAGGGAAAGTTTAACTTGTTTTAAGTAGCTCTCGAAATAGAAGTTTGTTTCCCGCGGCCATTTTGAATCTATTTCAGATTCTTTTTAATCTGAAGAAAAGAAACGATGAGAACATGGAGCAATTTTAGATTGACCATAAGAACTCCAATCAAAAACACCCCTTAAAAATGTCATTTTTAAGGGGTGTTTTATGTTTCTGGTAAAGAATTTTATTCGTCGTAAAGAGACTTTACTTTCTCCAGTTTCTCTTTCCAGATCTTAAGCTGCTCCTTGTGATTCTGGATGTTCTTGTGAACTTCCTGTACCAGCGGATTCTTATCATCAACGTTAGAGAAGAACTGCAGGTTGTTTTCCAGCTGCCTTATTTCGGCTTTTGTTTCCTCGATCTTCTTTGTAAGGAAGTAATGCTCGTTGTTTAGCTTTCTTGAATCATCAGAATTTTCGAGGGCCTGGACCTTGTTCTCGTACTTGAGCATTTCGCTCTGTTTCTTATCTAGATCCAGCTTATCAAAAGCCTGGTCAAGGGCTTTGTTGAACTTTCCTTCAATGTAGCGTTTGCTGTGTGGCACGCGGCCCAGTTTTTTCCATTCCTCAATAAAGTTTTTGATGGTGGGAAGATCCTTTTTGCGATCGCCGCTAAGCTCAATATTCTTTAGCTTTTCAAGCAGGTCTTTCTTTTGATCAAAAGTTTCATTTTCTTCTTTGTTCTCCTCATTTCTGGAAGCGTGAAGCCTGTCAAAATAGTGATTACAGGCAGCTTTGAACTTTTTCCAGATCTTATCGCTGTCTTTTCGGGGAACGTGGCCAATATTCTTCCAGTCGGTCTGGATCTTTTTCATAAGCGGCGTGGTGACTTTAAAGTCCTCGCTGTCTTTATGTTCTTCGGCAATCCTTACCAGTTCCTGCTTTTTCTCAAGATTGTCGTATTGTTCTTTTTTCTGGTTCTTGTAAAAAGAGTTCTTGTTGCGGTTAAAACTGCGTACAGCCTCTTTGAACTTCTTCCAGGTCTCGTCGTTCACGTGTCGCGGCACCTTTCCTGCATTGAAGAATGCTTCCCTTAGGGCTTCAACTTCAGTAATCTTCTGTTGCCATTGCTTGTGCGACGTATATTTTTCCGAAGCAATACCTTTTATCTGATCAATGATTTGCTGCTTCTTCTCAAGGTTTTTCTCAAAATCCTTTTCCAGCTGCGCAAAATACTCCTGTCTCTTGTCATGAATCTGCTTGGTGGCATCGCTGAATTTTTGCCAGATATCTTCCCTGTACTCTTTTTCTACGGGGCCAAGATCTTCTTTCCACATTTTGTGCAGCATTTGTAGCTCCCTAAAAGCACGGTTGGTATCCGGCTCTTGTGTAAGCTCTTCGGCCCGGGTTATGATCTTTAATTTCTGCTCAAGGTTGTGCTTGAAATCAAGATCTCTAAACTCGCGGTTAAGGTGCAAAAAGTCGTAAAAGTTCTCAACGTGGTGGTGATAGGTATTCCAAACTGTGTTGTACTTATCACGAGGGATTGATCCTGCCGTTTTCCAACGATCCTGCAAATCTTTAAAATGTTTGTAGGTGGTGTTGATATTCTCTTCAACATCAATCAAACCCTTTAATTCTTCAATGATCTCCAGCCTTTTTTCCAGGTTTTTATTAAGGTCCTGCTTAAGTTGCTGGTAATGCTTATTTCTTTTTTCCTTGTAGTCAAAATACAGGGAATTAAAACGCTTTTTTAAGGGAGTAGAGTAGTGGAAGTCAATAATATTCCCGCCATCAGCAAGAAATTCTTCTTTCTTCTCCTCAATTTCCTCGTCTTGTTTGGCATTAAACTCAGCCCGTATTTCTTCAACGTGCTCTTTAATTGCCTGTACTTTTTCGTTTTTGAGAAGTTTTTCCAGTTCATCGGCGAGGGCTTCCTTGCTCATGGCGTGGTAATCTTTCTTTTCTATGCCATGACGCTCGGCAGTGGCTTCGTCTTCGCTGTCTTCAGCAACGGCATCATCCATTTCGCTTTGAGCATCTTTGGGTGCCTTTTGCTGCTGTTCGTCGTCTTTAGTCTCGTCATTTTCTTCGGAAGAATCTTCAACTTTCTCTTCGGAAGTTGCCGGACTTGAGGTGTCAAAAAAGGGATTTTTAACTTCCGTTTTTTCTTCGGAAGTTTTCCCGGTATTATCTTCTGCATTGGCCGAAGGCTCTTCATCCTCATGATCGCTTTCTAAAGCCGATTCGGGCGAGGTAACTGGCTCAAGTCCTTTTTTATCCTCGGTCGATTTGGCTTCATCTACCATGGCATCTTCAATATCTTTACTTTCCTTTTCTTCTGAAGGTTGTGCAGTATCAGCAGCTTTATTGGGAGTTGGCGTAGTTGTTTCTTTTTTCTGAGAAGCCGGCTGCTCTTCCCCCTCATCATCACTTTCCAAAAACGATTCGGTAGAGGAGCCGGGTTCGGCATTCCTTCTATCTTCACTCGCTTTCGACTCGTCTACCATAGCATCTGCAATGGAATCTCGCTCCTCTTTCTCTTCGGAAGCTTTTTCAGCATTTTTTTCTGTCTTTTCGGCTCCGGTTTGGGCCTGGGAATTCAGGTCTTTGTTTTGATTTTCCTGTTGTTCCTGGTTTGACAGTTTTTCTTTCTCAGACATATCTTTCAATGTTAGGGTTCAATATTCAGTAATAAGTCTGAAAGATAATAACTCCCCACGTACCTAACAAGGGATTGCGGCTATTTCTAAATGTAAAGTTAAAGACCGGCTTTTAGTCCCGGTTCCATATTTCCCAGGCTTTGAGCGCCTGAAGTTCCAGCATTTTCTCCCCGTTTAAAACCGTTGCTCCACGGGCAGCAGCCAGCTTCATTAATGCTGTTTGCGGCGGATTGTAAATGAGGTCGAATAACAGGTGCCTGGAACTGAGGTAATTTACCGGGAGCGGCGGATATTCTTCTACTTTTGGATGCGTACCCAGCGGTGTGGTGTTTATAATGACAGTGTGTTCCTCAAGTATCTCTTCGGAAAGTTGCTGGTAAGAAATGGCATTTTTGGAAGGTGAGCGGGAGACAAGGCGGGTTTTGATATCCAGCGAATTCAAAGCGTAATTAACAGCCTTGGAGGCGCCACCCGTGCCCAAAATAAGTGCTTTTTTGTGGTGTAGCTTCAGGAAGGGTTTTAAGGCTTCCGAAAATCCGAAGTAATCGGTGTTATAGCCGGTAAGACTCCCGTTTCGCTCTACTTTAATGGTGTTTACTGCACCGATTTGTTGGGCTGTTTCATCAAGACTATCCAAAAAAGGGAAAATCACCTCTTTATATGGAATAGTCACATTAAGACCTTTTAATTCCGGATTTTTGTCGAGCACTTCAGGAAATTGCTTGATATCCTGCAGGTCAAAGTTTTCATATGTGGCGTTTATGCCTTCACTGGTGAATTTTTCAGAAAAATACTTCCGTGAGAAAGAATAGGAAATATTACGTCCTACGAGTCCGAATTTACGCATGAGATCTTTTGTTTTTAAGTTCGGCCAGGGCCAGCCACAATACGAGAACGGTTCCTGTAATGATAAAGAAAATCGCGATCCAGGTGCTGGGTTCATCTATTGCCGGCAGGTACCTGTTATAATTGTCTACGATCTTATTCCCGTTTTGATCCAGCAAAAATACACCTTCGGCATTTCTACGGAATTCTGCTTCTTTCCATGGCCATACCACTCCCAGGGAGCCGGTGATAAAACCAATAATCACTGCAAAAGTGGCATTTTTGAAATGCTTCAGTAAATATCCCAATATGTGAGACAGGGAAACGAGCCCGGCCACAGATCCTGCCGTGAATACGAGTAATACCTGCAGCAGGCGCAATCTTTCGGGATCGTCAAGAAAACCAAGGTCAAACCTGAAGAGATCGGACAAGGTGAGGTACAGCGCATTGACGGAGTCTACCAGCAGCAGCACGTAGTTGCCCAGGAGAATAAGAATGAAAGAACCGGAAAGCCCGGGAAGTGTCATCCCAGAAACTCCTACAATTCCGCAGAAAAAGACAAACCAGAGATTGTCATTCTGCGCGGCAGGTTCCAAAAAGCTGATGCTCACGCCGGCAATGATACCAAGAAGCATAAAGCCAATGTTGCGGCGGTTCCACTCTTCAAAATCTTTACTTATGTAATAAATGGAGCCCAGGATCATTCCGAAGAAAGAAGACCAGACGTAAAGCTCGTAATGTGTTATTAGGTAATCGAGCAGCAGGGAAATGGAAAAATAGCTGATGACCATTCCTAAAACAAGCAGCGAAAGAAAGCGCCCGTTGGTGTAATACCAAAGGCTGCGAAACCTTCCGTTTATCAATAATTTCAGGGAATTGATGTTGACACGGCGAAGGGAAAAAATAAATTCCTCATAAAAACCGGCAACAAAAGCCACCATCCCGCCCGATACGCCGGGAACTTTATTGGCAGCCCCCATAAGGACTCCCTTGATCACCAGGAATATTTTATCGCTAAACGTTCGGGTTTGCTGCATTGTCCTGCACCGGCTTTTTTTCTGCGAGGCCCTCTAAGATAAGAATAAGAGCAAACCCTGCAAGCATGAGCATAAAGGCCTGAAAGGTGTGAGGCTCTGAACCAAAATTCCAGGGCATTACAGATTCGTCTCTTAGGGTGATCACCTTGTCACCGTACTGGGCAGTTTCCAGTTTTAACTTCCACGGCCAAATCTTGTTGAGAGAGCCTGCGATAAACCCTGTTAATGTTGCCAGGGTTAGGGTGCTGTAATTGCGGAAGAGCCATTTGAGGAGCCGGGAAAAGGAAAGTAATCCAAACACAGCGCCTAAAGCTACTATGCCCAATATCTTTAAGTCGAACTCATGTGCTGCTTCACTCACGGTTTTGTATGCTCCAAGGAGCACCAGGATAAAGGCTCCCGAAATTCCTGGTAATATCATTGCACAAATGGCAATGGCACCTGCAAAGAACAGGTAAAGATCATTTGGTGCTGCAGCTAAGGGTGGCAGCGAGGTGATATAGAAAGCTACTCCTGCGCCTATTACCAAAAAAAGGAACACGTTAAATGTCCATTTTTCGATTTGTTTTGCCACGTAGTATATGCTTGCCAGTACCAGCCCAAAAAAGAAAGACCAGATAAGGATTGGGTGGTTCTCCAGCAAGTAATTGGTGAGTCGCATCACAGTAAAGATGCTAAACAGGATTCCGCCTAAAAGGGCAATGATAAAGTTGCCGTTAAATTCCTTCCACATTGCTTTAAATCCCTCATTCTTCCAGGTGTAAAGCAGCCCGATTTTCACCCCGCTAATGGTAGAAATGAGCTCCTCATAAATCCCTGAAATAAACGCTATGGTACCACCGGAGACCCCGGGAACAACATCGGCCGCTCCCATGGCCATTCCTTTTGCAGTGAGAACAAGGTAATCTTTAAAGCTTCGTCGCATCGTCTGGTTTTGAAGTGCGCAAAGTTATAAGAATTAATTGCAAGATTTTAGGTGCATCTTTATTTTCTCCTTAACCGATTTTCTTGCGAAAATAGAAGGGAAAAGCTCCTCAATGATAATGTAATAATCAGAATCCATTTTAAGGGCGTTATTCAAATGCGTATTTCCTTTTTCGGGTTCGTGCAGCATGAAATATAGGCCGGCAAGCCGGTACTCAATCTCGGCCGTTTCAGGATAAAATTCCACGGCCTGTAACAGGTTTTGTACGGCAGCCTCGAATTCCCCTAAATCAATAAGTACGTCGCATCTTTTCACCCAGGTTTCCAGCTCATAGTTTCCCAGTTCGAGTGTACGGCGGTAACCTTTTTCAGCTTCTTCAAGTAGGTTTAACTGATTGTTAATGCGGGCATACCTCTTCCAGTACAGCACATTCTCGCTGTCAATATTGATAGCTTTATTGATGTAGTAAAGGGCTTTCCGAAAATTCTGCTTTTTGTAAAAGAAGTCTGTGATGGCTATCCAGCCTTTGTCCAGCAAAGGATCTTCATGAACCGTTTGGCGGTAATTCTTTAACGCCAGCTCATCAAGTCCCAGTTTTTCATAACATTTCCCAATACGCAGGTACGCAAAAGAGGTAGGATCATCAAGATCCATGGTAATGCTATAATTTTCAATAGCTTCATTAAACTTGCCCAGTTTTTCCAGCACCTTTCCTTTTTCAAGATAAGCTCCTATAAAAGTATCGTCACTAATGATGGCAAAGTCAAAAGCCGAAAGGGCTTTGTTGTAATCTTTAAGATCAAAGTACTGTTTTCCCAGCTGGTGCCAGGCTACTTCTGAATATGGGTTCGTATCGAGAAATTTGTTAAGATACGCTATGGCTTCGCGTTTTTGTTCAAGAAAATCAAAGCAATACATGATGTTGTAGAGCGCTGAATAATCTTCTTTATCGGCTTCAAGGCACTTCATGAAATTGAGCTTTGCGTTCTCAAAATCTTCCAGGAACAGGTATTCCATTCCCAGCAGGGAGTACACGTCGGCTTCGTCGTAGCTCATTTCGAGAGCAACCTCGAGCATTTGAATAGCTTCCTGGTGTTGATCTTTCTTTGAGAGTATGTTAGCCTTTTGAATATAGATTTCCTCATTTGAGGATTCCAGGTCATAGATCTCATTGAGAATTCCTTCGGCCTGATCTAATTTATCTTCAAAAACCAGGATCTCCACGCGCAGCAACTTCAGGTTAACCGAAGATGGGTGTTGTGAAAGCCCAAGCCTTACAGCTTTTTTGGCAAGTGTAATTTTTCCGTTCTCTAAATAGTAATGAATAATATTTTCAAACTCATCGGAGTCGAAGAACAATACATCATTCGTCTTCAGCATCGATTCAAAACGAGTAAGGGAGAAATTGTTTTCTTCGTTATGGCTTAATAGCATAAGCAGTGATTTACTGATTTCTTCAGTATTAAAGTTATAAATGTTCTACAGCGACCGGGTTAAAAACGAATTATGTTGTTAACAAAGTAATTAACACCTAATTGTCCTGCAATAAATCATTTAGTATGTCAATAATTATGCCGCATCCTTCTTTTATTTCACTCATTGAAATAGTAAGCGGTGGCGTAATTCTTACGGCTTTACCTTCAAATAGTAACCAAAACAAGATCAAGCCTTTATCTTGCGCTCTCAGCACAAGTTTGTTGGCAATTTCTTCGGAAGTTAATATAGGAGCGAGCATTAATCCGCGTCCCCGTACCTTAGAAATGAGCGGGTGCACCAATAATTCTCTGAAAAATTGCTCTTTTTGAAGGGTTTGGGCAAGCAGGTCTCCTGCTACCAGTTCTTGTAATGTTGCCAGAGCTGCTGCCGCAATCACAGGATTTCCACCAAAAGTAGTGATATGTCCCATTTTAGGATTGGCACTCAGCGTATCCATAATTTCTGAAGAGGAGGTGAAGGCACCAATGGGCAGTCCGCCACCCATGCCTTTCCCCATCACCAGAATATGTGGTACGGTGTTATAATTTTGAAAGCCAAACAGTTTTCCGGTGCGCCCAAAGCCCGGTTGGATCTCATCGAGAATGAGGAGGGCACCCACTTTTTCACACCTGGCTTTTACCTTTTTTAGATAATCGTTTTGAGGCTGAATAAAGCCTGCACCACCCTGGATACTTTCCAAAATAACGCCTGCCGTATTTTCATTTATCTTTTCAAGGTCTTCTTCACGGTTGAACTCAATCCAGGAAATATCGGGGATCAACGGGCGGAAAGGCTTTTGCCGCTCCTCGTAGGTCATGAGGCTCAACGAACCCATGGTGTTCCCATGGTAAGCGCTCTTTGCTGCAATTATTCCAGATCTTCCGGTATACCGGCGGGCAAGTTTTAAAGACCCCTCAATGGCTTCGGTTCCCGAATTTGTCAGGTATGTTTTTTCCAGCGGCGCCGGGAGATGTTCTGCGAGCAACTTGCACAATTCTATAGCGGGCCCCTGGGCATATTCGCCATACACCATAACGTGCAGGTACTTTTCTGCCTGTTCTTTTATAGCGTTTACAACACGAGGATGGCAGTGTCCCAAAGTACAGGCCGAAACACCTGCCACAAAATCGAGATGCTTTTTGCCTGCTGTATCATAGATGTACGATCCCGAAGCATGGGAAACTTCCATTGCCAAAGGGTAAGGCGAAGTTTGCGCCTGATATTTTAAAAAATCCTGTTTCAATTCTTTAGTCTCTTTTAGGTTGGGTGGCAACGGCAGGGGAGATGGTGTCCTGCTGTTGTGCCGGGCGCGGTTCCTGGCCCGGAGTAGGCTGAATACTGTCCATTGCTGGGAGGCTGTCCAACTCTTCCTGTCGTAAGAGTGGTTCTGGTTGAGCAGCTTTGCCCGCATTTGGAACAGTATCTACAGTTCTTTCCTGAAGATCTTTTTCCTGTAAACGGCTCTTGTTATTCAGCAAAGGTCCTTCCCGCGACTCATTGTTAAAAAAGTTCTCTTCTTCTTCAGGCATTGGTATCCCCTGTATCTTCACCGGCTCATAATCTGGATCGTCAATAAAAAGATCTTCTACAGAATTCAGCCTTTCTTCACCACGCCAGTTAAAGCCCTTAAGGGTACGCTCTTCTTCAGGAAGTTCACTTTCAGGATAAAGAATTCCGTCGACATTATTAAGATAATCGACCATGCTTATCTCTTCATCTTCAAAGAAAACAGAAATAGAGCTCGACAGGGTTTTATTGATGCCAATCAAATCTCCAGCGTCATTTCTCATGTAATAAAGTGTCTCGGTATTTTTTACCAGGTCTACCTGATCTAAAGCATTATCTTTAAACTTTCCATACATCTGCAAACCCTTCAGCTGATTAAACCCGCCCAAACTGTCACGCTGAATCATAAATGCATTATCATATACTTTGAGAGAATCCATTTCTTCGGTCACAACATTGTTGAGCAAGTGAATGGTATCTCCTGTTAACTGGTTGTTTTCTGACCACATTACCGGTCTGCCCAACATTTGCGTCAACCCGGTTTTTTCCCGTACATGAATAGAATCACTCTTACCGCTCATATTGCTCTTGTACAGGCGCACGCCATAAAAACCACGGATGATCCTGTCTTCGGGTTTGCCGGTAACCATTAAGGTATCTGCATGAATATAGAGAGAGTCCTGCTCCTGAACGCTCACTGCCACCGCACGTTTTGTGATAAAAACTGAATCTTTTTCCCTAAAAACTTCAGCGTAATGTCCTCGTATAACACTTTCATTAATGGTGTCTGTAACCTTTATATTATTTGTGGCCGAAGCAAAATTGGTATTCCGGTTAAAGTACAGGCTATCCCCCTCTAAAATCCGGTTTTCATAGTCAATTCTTGAATTTTTCACAAAATAACCGGTATCGCCACGGGTGTCGTAGAACCCCCTTTCGGCGTATATGGTAGATTGATCGCTCGTTATTGTTGTGGGGCCATAGAAGTAGGCGTGACCATTATCAGAATAAAAATCCAGTTGAGTAGACCGCAAAACATAATCGGGGTTAGTGATCACTACTTCCGAAGCGAAGGTGTATTTTTCATCTTCCAGATAGTAGCGACCAATTCGGCTTTTAAGTACACTGGCAGTATCACGTATAGTTCCACCGCTGCGGTAGTAGGCCTGCTGTTTTGTGCGGTCAAAGAAAAGCGTGTCGGTTTGTAGGCTGGTTTGTGGGTTGCGCATAAAAACATTTCCGCTGGCAAAAGCAAACTGCGTATCACCATTGTATTCGGCATACTGGCTGGTCATGGTGATGGTATCACCCTGTTCCATACGCACATTTCCGTAGGCTTTAAAGAAGTTCTCTTCGGCGTAATGAATGGCCTGGTCGGCCCACACTTCAATACCCTGGTGAATAAAATGAACCTGCTCGTTCACCTTACTCAGAATAAAGGCACCCGGATAATTCTCTTCATCTTTTAGAGTACGTTCGCTTTCATAACGAATCTTCTTTTCTTCCTGGCTGTAACTGCTGAAGCCTATGAAAAAAAAGATTGAAAAGAGATATAGAACCTGAACGTACTTCACCAGTAGAATTTTGCTTCAAAAGTAATGAATTCTGAAGGAAATAGGTGAGCTGCTGAGATCTTTTAAAGATTGAAATATCAGGTATTTCTATAGTAGAGAAACTTCCTACAGCATCACAATTCCGTTAAAAACACATTTAACTTTTGTCATTTTTGACAGATTAATTGGTATGGAGGGTATTGTACTACAGGAAACACCTGGGCATGGATGTCAATAAAATAAAAGTAAAGGTTGCTCATAACTCCTGAGTGGCACTTTGGCAGTAATCAAAACTGAAGCGCCTTATAAAATAGGTGTGGCAGCATAAAAAACTATGACTTTTTACAGGAAACATGGTTGGCGGTTCTTTTTTTATTTTTTCCGTTTGTAATGGAGTTGCGTCAAGCCTGTTTCAAATGTTTTTGCTTTTACAAATTCGAGTATTTGTTCAGGTCGCCCGTCTTTAAATAATCTTGTCCCATTACCTAACAAAACAGGAACTACAGAAATAATAAATTCATCAATTAACTCATTTTTTAATAGTTCATTAATTACTTCAGCACCACCATCACAATAGATATTTTTTCCGTTCTTAGATTTGAGTTGTTCTGCTAAATCAGTGATTTTACCTGTGTAAAAAGTTGTTCTGCCAACATTTGGTCTTTGGGTTCTTGTTATCACATATACATCCCTTTGGCCATTGTCGTAAAATGATGGGCCAATTTCCTGAAGCACGTAGTCATAGGTTTTTCTACCAATAATCAAGGTGTCTATGGAATCTGTAAATTCATTATAACCATAGTCTTCACCTTCTTTTTCTACGAGTTTTAAGAAACTCAAGTCATCATTAGGTTTTGCAATGTACCCATCTAAGCTTGTGGCAATGAAAAGTGATATTTTTCGCATCTGTTTAAAATTTAATGTTTTTGCAAAATTAATTTTAGAAAACCCTTTGCATTTTGTATAAATGCGATATTTTAAAGTAGTGAAGGTATTTGAGATTTGAATTTTCTTTCTAATTGCCGCACAGTGATATGAGTCCGCTTTGAAAGTTCTGAAATTCTCAATTTCGCTTTTGAGGAATGAATATCGCTGATTATAGACTGTAGTTGGTTCTCTTTGTTTTTAATTCTGTCTGAAAAATATTGGTTTAGATAATTAAAGTGGTTTGCAAGGATTTTATCAATATTTAAGGAATTGGGTTTTCAAATGAAAATAAATACAGGAAATATCTCTCAAAAAAGCCATTTTTGGATAGCCATTATTTGCACAGGTCTTTTATTCAAGCTTATATTTTGTTAATCGCATTCTCAATAGCATTTTTACTTTCAAAGTATTTTGCTTTTACAAGATTAAATTCTTTATCGTTTTTTAATGTTTCGCGTAAAGTTAATGTTAGAAAATCGTAATTCGTAAATTTGGTGGGTGTGTTTAGGATATTGGTTAACCAATTCCACATTTTTTCTTTTCCGATTTCTTTTTCTATTGCTATAAAAATAATAGGTGCAAAGTCATAAACATATAATTGTCTGTTCTCGTATTCAGAATCGGACTGTATTAGGCTGAATGGTTTTGGTTTGAAATCTTTTAGGTTTTCAAATTTCCCAGTTATCATTTTATCATAAATGTCTTTGCTTATTATTTCTTTTGTTAGTTGCAATGACATAAATTCTGAAAAACCTTCACTCAACATATCTCCAAGTTCTGAATTAAAATCCTTGAAAGTGCCGAAATAATAATGACCTAATTCGTGTGCAATAAATGGTCTGTAAAAATTTTGATATTTGGGATTGGTTATATTTTTTAATCCATTTTGCCAACCAATATTCATAATCGTGGGATATGAGACAAACATCCAACCGTCTTTTTTTGATGTAGGTGTCGTTTGTACAAAAGAAACAGATTGTTTGAATGGAATTTTTAGTTTGTCAGTATAGAATTTTTTATAAGAATTAACCAACTCACTAAACTTTTTAGTTTCACTCTCATTAAAATCTGAATTTAAAATATAAGTATCATCTATATTTGTAAAATCGTAATTTCCACAAAATAAGGTTAATTCCCGTGGTATTTTGCTTTTGAAATTGGCTTTTTTAGCTTTAATAGGGGGATTTCCATTCACGTATAATGTATTACAATCTTCGCAGGATATCTCGATATCATATTTTACTAGATGAAAATCTTTGTCATTAGTAATGTCATATAAAATAGGATACCACGAAGATTGACGACCATCTGACCTCACGGAATTTTGATTATAAGCGATATTACCTTTCCAATCTTTTAGACTATAATTCTCTATCGTATCATTAACAACTGGAAATTTGCCCACATACTTGAATTGTATAGATTCCGGAAGAAATTTACCTTTCTCTTTATTATCTTCGAAGTAGTATGCAGTAGATTCGCCAGTCGATGTAGTGTCGGTAACAGATTTGCTGAAATAAATTAAAAAGTCGTTTGGTTTTTTACTTCGCATATGAAGAATATTCATTCCAGAGTTTAATCGAATGACATAATCTTTAATTTGGGGAATAGTGCTCAAGGTTAAATCACAATCAAAAGTTCCTTCTTTTATTGAGATTTGAATTTTTCCTGTTAGAAATGGGGCGTTTTCCTGTGCGTTAATGTTCGTTAAAGGTAAAAATATAAAGAAAAATACCTTGATTAAATTCCCTCTCATAATTTGTACGATGATGTTTTTTTAAAATTTCCTATAACGTCCCGGTTACTGCAAGTGCAGATTGGGGAACGGAAAATTATCTTTTAATTGCTGTTTTTAAAGATATTTAAAAATGTCATTTTTGACAGGTATCCCGCAATTTTTGTTATTTACTGTTGCCCAAAGTTTTAATCAGTCTTCAAAATGTGCGTAAATATGTTTTACACATCTGACATTCCATTTTCCTTTACTAAAACAAACAGTGTTTCGCAACACTTTATATCTCAAAAAAAGCCTGAAAAACTTGACGTTAGCCTAAGAAATCAACAGGATTTACTTGTATGGGAATTCTGACTAACGTCAAATTTAATTATTATTTGTTCCAAACCCTTTAATGGTCGGCTCTCACCAACTTTCATGGTCTATTTTTTATGAAAAAAATCCAGAAATTTGACGTTAGCCGGAGAAATTAACGGAGTTTCTTCATGTGGGGAATTATGGGCAACTGCTCGTATAAAAACAGTGTGAGCTGGCGAGCTTGATTTCAGCATTGTTTTTATATAGTTTTTGGCTGCTTCGTTTTATTTACTACCTGCATTCATGTTTTTGAACTCCTGAGAATACAAACAATAGGATTATTTTTTTCATTTATTGAATTTCCACCAGTCAAAATAAATTAAATTCTTTTCTCCTCTGAAGACAAAGTAGATATCATGAACTCCTTTGATGTTTTTATTTACCGGTGCCGTAAATGTACTCCAAATACCCTGTTCGCTTGTGGTATTTATCTCGACTGTTGCAATCACCGGCCCGTCAATTTTATCAGCCCGTATTTCAATCTTGCCTCCATAAAGTGGTGAAACACTCACTTCCACCGATTTAGCGCCATCAGCAAAATCAACACCTTGAACTTTTATGTAATCACCGTGATTAATGGCAGTAACAAATAAACGGTCGGCGATTCTTATTCCTCTGTCCCAGTCGAAGTCTCCTTCCCACTCTGTTTCAAACCTGGTCTTAACTCCTTCGCTCCAGGCCATAGTTTCTGCTTCAACTCGCCTGAAAGGATCAAGGGTTCCAACCTGTTCTGGACCTTCTATTGACCAATAATACCGGTTTTTGATAGTCCCATCTGGATTATATTCCATTGCATCCATTTCAACCGAACGGCGTTCATAAAATTTTGGAGTGGTTTTTTTCAACAGGTCGTAACTGTGCCCGAAAACATAGGACTTTCCTTTATATTCAATAATTCCCGGATGATTTCCCCTGCTCTTTTCCGAAGCATCCACAATCATACCTTTGTATTCCCAGGGGCCTGTGGGGGAGTCGCTCATTGCATATCCAATTCCTTCGGGACAACAAGTGGAGGCATAAGCCATATAGTAATGGCCGTTGCGTTTCCAAACCCAGGGACCCTCCTGGTAGTTGTCGGGCGTTGTTGGTTCCTCCATTATTTCTCCTGAATAGGAAATCATATCCTCGTTCAGTTTCACATAATACACTTTTGGATTCCCCCAGTACATATAAGCCTGCCCGTCATCGTCGATGAGAATGGTTGGGTCAATATCGTGATCACTGTTTTGAATAAGGGGCTTTCCAAGTGGATCCTTAAAAGGGCCGTAGGGACTATCGGCCACTAAAACGCCAATTCCAACTCCTCCCGGCATGGGGCAATAAAGGTAAAATTTATCATTACGTTCAATACATTGAACTGCCCATGCGCCATTGTCATAGGGTACCCAGTCAAAATCATCTAATGATGCCACTACACCATGTTCGGTCCAGTTGACCATATCGGTTGACGAATAAAGTAACCAATCGAACATTTTAAAGCCCATTGCATCATCTTCATCATGACTGGTATAAAGGAATACAGTGTCATTATGCACCATTGGCGCGGGATCTGCAGTGTATTTTGTCTGAATAATTGGTTGCTGTTGGACTGTTTGTGCATCAGCATAGTAATTGATGGTCAGCGTCATCAAAAAAAAGATTATTACATAAATATTTTTAGTCATCATATTTTAAATGTGTTTATACCTTCAGTTATTGACTTTAACATAACTTCTCCGAATTACAGACACCAAGTGTGATAAAAACTTTTTTTTAAAGGACTAGTCAACGTTGCAGCTAACGGTTTGCGGTTATCTCAAGTTGCGGCTTGGGAACTCGAATTTGTCCGTTTAAGACTGCTTTTTAAAGGTAGTCAAAAATGTCATTTTTGGAAGGTATTCCGCAATTTGTGTTATTCTTTGTTGTGCAACGTCTTTTTTATGCTTTTGCTCCACAATTATTTAAAAATTTTTTCAACTCAGAAAGTTCATTTTCATCTTTAAGTCTAATTAAATTTCTCTGTTTTCCGTTGGTTAATTCTAAAGAGTATCTTTTTCTTCCAAAGACAGAATTCACCTTCAATCTTTTGATTTCGTTTAATGCAATTTTGTCTGAAGTTGATCTTTTAAAAAGAAAAAAGTATAACACAACAAGAGAAACAATTCCCACTATTAACCATACGATTTCCTGAAATCCGAAACCAGTTTCTTTTATATTTATCAATCTTAATGCTGCATTCAGAATATTCAAACCAACCAGAAATTTCACGAAGAAATAATTGTTTTTCAGATCATCTTTAATTTCTATAGAATCTTCTTTTTTTATATAAATTATTTTCATTCTTAGATTTTTAAGATGTACCCAACGTCTCGTATAAAAACAGTGCGAGCTGGCGAGCCTGATTGTCCGCAGGACAATCAGGTGCTGCAAGCGAGCAGGAATTTTCGATTTGAGACTAATTTCAGCATTGTTTTTATGTGTTGTGCCTGTTGCACAAGATACCAGAAAATGCTAATTTTCTGATATGCAAGGCAAGAAAAATTATCAGGAAAAGCTCTTCACTTCCTTCCGTCTTAGTGACCGGATTCCAAAAGAAAATTTTTACAGACGTTTAAAAGAAGCCCTGAACCTGGAGTTTCTTTATCCCCTTACCCAGAAGTTTTATGGAGATAGCGGGCAGAAAAGCATCGATCCGGTGGTCTTTTTCAAGATCTGCCTGGTGGGATACCTGGAGAACATCACTACTGATCGTGGGTTGATGAACCACTGCGCAATGCGGTTGGATATCCTCTATTTTTTAGGCTATGATGTAGACGAAGAATTGCCCTGGCACAGTACGATAAGCCGTACCCGCCAGCTTTTCCCTGAAGATATTTTCGAGGAAGTCTTCACCAAAGTTTTAAAGCTTTGTATTGATGCAGGACTGGTAAGCGGCCATACACAGGCAATTGATTCGGCCCCTGTAAAGGCCAATGCTTCTATGGACAGCCTGGAGATCAAAGTCCCGGCAGAAGACCTCGAGGAGCATCTTTCTAAAGTGCGGGTACAAAGCAGCAGAGACCGAAAGGCTAAAGAGAATAAAGCTTCTGAAGAACAGCAGAAGATCACAGCAAGTAAGAAAGAACTCCAGGAAATAAAGAGCCGGAACAAAAAATGGAGTCAGGACCAGGACATGCGCCCCGGTGCCAAAAACAAAGGCAGCAGGTATACCAGCAACAAAACACATTACAGCCCCACCGATCCCGATGCCCGGATTAGTGTCAAACCCGGGAAAGCCAGGAAACTGAACTACCTGTGCAATCTGGCGGTAGATATTGAAGCTAATGTTATCAC
>NZ_JAPJDA010000037.1 GCF_026241755.1 Salinimicrobium profundisediminis | reverse complement strand
AACCTTAAACCTTAAACCTTAAACCTTAAACCTTAAACCTTAAACCTTAAACCTTAAACCTTAAACCTTAAACCTTACTCAAACTTCCCCTGTTGATAATCTGTATATGCCTGGTCAATTTCTTCGAGCGTGTTCATCACGAAAGGGCCCTGGGCTACCACAGGTTCGTTAAAAGGTTCGGCGTGACCAAATAAGACAGTACTTTCTGCCAAAGCTTCTATGCGCAGGTTTTCATCGTCATTATTGAATTCTACGAGATGAAGGGACTGGACGATCTCACCATTGATCTTTATTTCCCCCTTTATGACATAACAAAGAATGTTGTGGCTTTGAGGAACCTTTGTAGTGAAAACTCCTTGGGTCTCAAAGAAAAGGGTGCTAAGGTGTATCTCTGTGGGGGTCTCAAAAGGACCCTCAGTCTCATTAAGTTTTCCTGACACTACCTGGGCTTTAACTTTTCCATCTTCAGAAAAAGTCAGCGGAATTTGCTCTTTTTGAAGCCCCTTGTAAGTAGGTGTAGTCATTTTTAACCTCGCCGGTAAATTCACCCACAGCTGCAGGATCTCTAATGGCCCACCTTCTTTTTTTAATTTTTCTGAAGAAACTTCGGCGTGAATAAGGCCTTTTCCGGCGGTCATCCACTGTACGCCGCCACTTTCAATCACACTGTTGTTGCCGCCAGAGTCTTTATGGGCAATGTCGCCATCGAGGATAAAAGTTACTGTTTCCATTCCCCTGTGCGGGTGCGGCCCAAAAGGCAGGCCATTGTTTCCCGGGGAATACCGTTGCGGCCCGTGATGATTGAGAAAGAGAAAAGGATCAATCATCCGCAGAGACCTCGTGGGCATTGGGGAATAGGTGATGAGATCGGCAATTGGCCGGTACTCAGCTTTATATGTTCTTTTGATGGTTCTCATGTACAATTACTAATTAACAATTAACAATAAACAATAAACAATAAACAATATTCAATGTCTTACTCTTTATTCCTCACATAGATAAGTTTGTATTTTCCGCGGCCCTGATTTTCCCTTGATTCAATTTCAAATTTATCTATAGAGTTGATCATGGGGGTTAACTTTTGGAAACCGTAGTTACGGGAGTCAAAGTTAGGTTGCTTCTTTTGTAGCAGGCTACCCACATCTCCAAGGAAAGCCCAACCGTCATCATCGGCAACATCAGAGATCGTGGAGGCGATTAATTTGATGACTTTATTAGTGATCTTATCATAATCACTCTTTTTGGTCTCTTTTTCCTTGCTAGATTCCTTAGTCTGGTTCTTTAAGATTTCGATATAGATAAATCGGTCGCAGGCAACTATAAAAGGATCGGGAGTCTTTTTTTCTCCAATCCCAATCACGTTCATTCCGGCTTCTCTAAGGCGGGTTGCGAGTCGGGTGAAATCACTGTCACTGGAAACCAGGCAAAACCCGTCAACTTTTTCCGAATACAAAATATCCATGGCATCAATGATCATGGCAGAATCGGTCGCATTTTTGCCCTGCGTGTATCCGTATTGCTGTATGGGCGTCACGGCATTCTCAAGCAGTACATTTTTCCATTTTGCGAGGTGGGGTTTGGTCCAGTCACCGTAGATCCGTTTTATTGTGGGGTTGCCGTATTTGGCGATCTCTTCCATCATTTCCTTGACATAAGCCGAAGGTATATTGTCGCCGTCTATTAATACCGCTAATCTTGTATCCATTAAATTTAAATTTCCTGATTATCCCATAAAGATAGGGAATTGACATCTACCCGTGGGAGGAGCGCAGGGGATTAAGTTTTTTTTAGGAATGCATACCGACGACCGGAAGAAAATACCTGCCAAAAATGGCATTTTTAAGCATGCTCCGGGTTGTGAGGTTCTATGTGAATAAGAATGTCGGCTAATTCGGGTTTTTCCTGTATGAGCCTGTCCTTTAAATTATGGGCTATTTCGTGGCCTTCGTTGACAGAAAGTTCGCCGTTTACAATAACATGCAGGTCTACATGGTAGGTCATTCCGGTTTTGCGAATAAAGCATTTTTCGGTATTAAGCACCCCTTTTTCTTTCATGGAGATCACCCGAATCTCTTCTACCAAATCATCATAAAGGTGCTCATCCATAATTTCACCAAGAGCAGGTCTCAAAATGAGGTAAGCGTTGTAAAGAATAAATCCCGAGGCAAAAAGCGCCGCCCAGTCATCGGCTGTTTCGTATCCTTTTCCCATAAAAAGGGCAATGGCAATCCCTATAAAAGCCATGAGAGACGTAATGGCGTCGCTGCGATGGTGCCAGGCATCGGCCTTGAGAGAGCTGCTGTTGGTCTCTTCCCCTTTTTTATTGATAAACCTGTAAAAGATCTCTTTGGTAAGAATAATTGCCGTTAACACTACCAGCGTGTAGGGTTTGGGAATTTTATGCGGAGTCTGGATATTCTCAATACTCTCCATCACAATTATTGTCGCCGAAACCACCAGAAAACCTACCACAGCAAAGGTGATAAGCGGCTCCACACGGCCATGCCCGTATGGGTGGTTATCATCGGCGGGCCGGGCTGAATATTTTAATCCAAAAAGCACCAGAAGGCTCGAAAATACATCGGTTGTAGATTCTATGGCATCGGCAATAAGGGCGTAAGAATTCCCAAAAACGCCTGTAACCCCTTTAATTACGGCAAGTGCGGCATTGCCGGCAATGCTGTAGTAAGAGGCTTTTATGGCCTGCCGGTGAGCATCAGTCTTCATAAATTTTGAAACTAAAGAGGCTTTCTTAAAAGCTCTAATCCTATCTTTCTGAATTACTTCTGAATCTTTTTACTCCTGAAAATCAGTTTGTAAGATCCTGAAAAAGTAGCTTCAGAATGACATTTTTGACAACTTTTAAGACAGCCTCGTTTCTGTCTTCCTGAAATATTCAGGGGTTATATAATTTTAAAGTATTCTGAAATCAATTCAGAATGATATTTGTCAACTGTGTGGGAGTGCCTTATTTAAGCCTCTTCTTCAGTTGTTTCTTCCATGGTGTGGTACACGTGCTGTACATCATCATCTTCTTCCAGTTTTTCGAGAAGCTTTTCTACATCGGCGGCTTCTTCGGGAGATAGTGTTTTTGTTACCTGCGGAATATATTCAAATCCGGAGGAGATGATCTCGATGTCCCTGCCTTCCAGTTCCTTTTGTAGGGCTCCAAATGCTTCAAAAGGCGCATAGATGATGATCCCGTCTTCATCTTCAAAAACTTCTTCGGCTCCAAAATCTATCAATTCCAGTTCCAGTTCTTCAGCATCAAGGTTATCTTTGGCGATGCGGAAGTTACAGGTGTGGTCAAACATAAATTCTACCGAGCCCGAAGTTCCCAGGTTTCCGTCGCATTTATTGAAGTAGGAACGCACATTGGCAACTGTACGGTTATTATTGTCTGTAGCAGTTTCTACCAGCACGGCAATACCGTGTGGCGCATAACCTTCAAAAAGTACGATTTTATAGTCGCCCTGGCTTTTATCTGAAGCTCTTTTTATAGCCCGTTCAATATTGTCTTTGGGCATGTTGACACTCTTGGCATTCTGGATCACAGCCCGTAACCTCGAATTAGTGTCGGGATCGGGGCCGCCTTCTTTAACAGCCATTACTATGTCTTTCCCAATGCGGGTGAAAGCCTTGGCCATAGCAGACCATCGCTTCATTTTACGCGCTTTACGGAATTCAAATGCTCTTCCCATTTTAATCTATTAATTGAGGGGTAAAAATAGGAAAAAACATCAAGCTCCTAAAAAAGATTATTCGCCTGCATCTACAATATCTTCTATGCTGCGGGCGAGTTTAAAATCTTTGTGGGTAACCCCGCCGGCATCGTGTGTAGAAAGGGAAATTTGAAGTTCGTTGTAGACGTTCGTCCAATTGGGGTGGTGCTGCTGGGCTTCGGCTTCAAAGGCTATTCTCACCATTACCGAAAATGCTTCTTTAAAGTTCTCGAACTGAAAAGAGGTGTGAATGGCATCATCTTTATATTCCCAGCCTTCAAGTTCTTCAAGCTTTGATTTGATCTCATTTTCATCTAAAATCTGCATATCTTCGAAGTTTTATTTTTTTAAAGTTAAGCAACCTCGTAGCGCAGAAAGATGAATTAGTAGAATATTAACAACTAGGAAACCAGTGTGCTTGCCACCACTTCCTGTATAGAGATCTGCAGGTTCTTTGGAAGCAGATTGTCTTTGGGAATTACGGCAAGAAACCGGTCAAAGTTTGAATCATAGACATTTTTTAACAGGGGCTTTTTTTCTCCCAGGGTTTCACAAATCTCTGCTACCAGGTCATTGTGGTGAATAAGGTCGTTGCTGCCCAGGTGAAATACTCCCTGCTTGTTCCTGTTAATGATGTAATGCAGTTGCTGGGTCATTTTTGCTTCATAGGTAGCATTCACTACCACATTCGAAAAAACTTCAATGGCTTCCTGTTCCTGCAGCTGTCTTTTTATCTCGGTAACACGCGGGGAATTGGCTCCAAAGACCATAGGCAACCGGGCGATGACATACTTGTTATTTGGCAATCGCAGGAGCGCATTTTCGATCTTTATTTTAAACCTTCCGTAGACACTTTGAGACAGGGTTTTGTCATATTCGTATGACGGATAGTTGGTAAAAGCGTCAAAGACATTGGCCGAAGACAGAAAAATGAGCTTTGAATTCTTGTTTTTCAACAGGTAATCTATAATCTCAAAGTGGGTGTGTACCTGGGCCAAAAAATTACCGCGCAGGGCCGACACAATGATATTGGGTTGCAGGTTCTCCAGCAAAATGCTAATGCTTTCCCGCTCCAGGTCAAACTGGTGGAACTTCTGGTTCTTCTCGAAAAAAGCATTGTCGGTATGGTAGGTGGCGTGCGTATCAAAATAGGGGTAAAGCTCTTTATACAGGGCATTCCCAATAAAGCCGCTTCCCCCTAAGATCAAAATCCTCTTCAAAAACTATCCTTTATAAAATGGCATTTTTACCACTGTGGCAGGAAGAGCTTTTTTGCGAATCTGGATATTAATTTTACTTCCCGGTGTGGCATACTCTGTTGGAACATATCCCATTCCAATTCCCTTTTCGAGCGATGGAGACATGGTTCCTGAAGTTACATTGCCAATAACCTTGCCACTATCATCTACAATCTCGTAACCCTGACGCGGAATTCCGCGCTCATCAATTTCAAAACCTACAAGTTTGCGCTTTGGCCCATTCTCTTTCTGTTCCTTAAGAGCTTCAGAGTTAACGAAATCTTTGGTGAACTTAGTGATCCAACCAAGGCCTGCTTCGATTGGGGAGGTGGTGTCATCAATATCATTTCCGTAGAGACAGAAGCCCATCTCCAGGCGCAGGGTATCTCTTGCTGCAAGACCTATAGGTTTAATACCATAATCGGCTCCTGCTTCAAAAACACGGTCCCAAACGCGCTGGGCATCATCATTTTTTACATAGATCTCAAAACCGCCGCTGCCAGTATACCCGGTGGCCGAAATGATCACGTTTTCGGCTCCTGCAAAAGGTGCCACCTGAAAAGTATAGAATTTTATTGCTGAAAGATCTACATCGGTAAGAGACTGCATGGCTTCAGCGGCTTTTGGACCCTGTATGGCAAGCAGCGAATATTCGTCTGAAAGGTCGCGCATGGTAGCGTCCATCGTGTTGTGCTGGGAGATCCAGTTCCAGTCTTTTTCAATATTGGAGGCGTTAACCACCAGAAGGTATTTTTCTTCGTTAAAGCGATAGATAATAAGATCGTCTACAATTCCGCCATCGGCATTGGGCATGCAGCTGTACTGGGCTTTGCCATCGGTAAGTTTTGCAGCGTCGTTAGATCCTATTTTCTGGATCAAAGCCAGGGCATGCTCTCCCGTGATAAGGAATTCGCCCATGTGCGAAACGTCAAATACACCTACCGCTTTTCTCACGGTCTCGTGTTCAATATTTACACCTTCATAGGAAACAGGCATGTTGTAGCCCGCAAAGGGAACCATTTTGGCTCCAAGATCTATATGAGTAGAAGTAAGTGCTGTATTCTTCATTTAAAAAATATTTTCCGCAAATTTATTAAATTCAATAAGGATTGGGCGGTTAATGCAGAAATTTTCAATAGAAATAGAGAAGGCAAAGGCTGGGGCCGAAGGAAATTTTATATTTGTGTAACTTTTCAAAAATAGCATTCATGAAGATCCTTAGCGCCAAACAAATAAAGCAGGCCGATAAACTGACTATTGAAAAGCAGGGGATTTCTTCCACCGAATTAATGGAGAGAGCTGCCACGCTGGTTTTTGATGAGATTCATAAACGCCTGCAGGGCGCGCCAATTCCTGTTAAAATTTTCTGCGGAATTGGGAACAATGGAGGAGATGGGCTTGTAGTGGGACGGCAGTTGATCGAAGCGGGCTATGATGTCACCATATATATAGTAAACTACAGTGATCAACGCTCGCCAGATTTTCTGGTGAATTACGATCGGGTAAAAAACCTCTCAAAAAACTGGCCTGTACTTCTCAAAGCTGAAGACGAGCTTCCCGAAATAAAATATGGCGATTTTGTAGTTGATGCCATCTTTGGAGTGGGCTTAAACCGACCGCTGCCCAATTGGGTCGCTGGTTTAGTAAAGCACATCAATGCCTCGGGAGCCTTTGTGCTGGCTATAGATATGCCTTCGGGCCTCATGGCCGATGCTGCGGTAGCAGATATGGAATCTATTATTAAAGCGAGCTATACAATCAGTTTCCAGGTGCCAAAAATGGCATTTTACCTGCCCGGTACTGCCCCTTTTGTTGGCGACCTGCAAATTCTCGATATTGGACTCGACCCCGAATTTCTCAAAGATGCCCCCGCAGCAGCCGAATTAATTGGCAAAGCCGAAGCAAGGGCCCTTTACACCCCACGCCAAAGATTCACCCATAAAGGAACTTATGGCCACGCCCTGATCATTGGAGGGAGCTATGGTAAAATAGGCAGTGTTTGCCTTAGCGCTACTGCTGCTCTGCGGGCAGGTGCCGGTTTGGTGACGATTTATGCGCCAAAATGCGGATATGATATCCTGCAAACCGCACTTCCCGAAGCTATGGTGATTACCGATCCGCATAAAGAGATCCTTACCAATATAGACTTTGACCTTGATCCCGATGTGATAGCCTTCGGAATAGGAGTGGGCACTAAAGAAGAAACTATTGAAGCTTTTGAACAACTGCTGAAGAAATATGAAAAGCCGATGGTGATAGATGCCGACGGACTTAATATACTTTCCAAAAATGGCAATTTGCTCGAGCTTTTACCCGAAGGCAGTATCCTAACACCCCATCCCAAAGAACTGGAAAGGCTGATTGGTTCATGGAAAGATGATTTTGAAAAACTGGAGAAGGCGAGGGCTTTCACTAAAAAATATAAAGTAGTGCTGCTTATTAAAGGCACCTATACGTTTACAGTAACTCCAAAAGATCTTTTTATTAATACCACCGGGAACCCCGGGATGGCCACTGCCGGCAGCGGAGATGTGTTGACCGGTGTGCTAGCTGCACTTGTTGGCCAGGGATACGAATCCCTTCGCGCCACCATCCTCGGAGTATACCTTCATGGAAAAGCCGGAGATATTGCAGCCGAAAGATTCAGTTATGAAGGAGTGGTTGCGGGAGATATTGCAAAGAACACAGGAGCCGCGATTTTTGACCTTTTTGAAACCGAAAAAACCAACATTTCCTAATGAGAGATTGTCATTATATAAGTTCTTCTGTCCTCGACATTGAAGAAATAAGGGAGATTATTCAGAATAATAAAAGCCTTGCCCTTAGTGAAGAGGCTGTTTACCAGATTGAGAAGGCGAGAAGGTATCTCGACCAAAAAATGAAGGAGAACAAGAGCCCCATTTACGGGATCAATACCGGTTTTGGCTCTTTGTGCAATGTGAAGATCTCAACAGAAAATCTTACCAAACTACAGGAAAACCTGGTAATGTCTCACGCCTGCGGAACAGGCGAAAAAGTATCAAAACCTATCATCAGGTTGATGTTACTGTTAAAAATTCAATCCTTGAGCTACGGGCATTCCGGGGTTTCGCTCGAAACGGTGAACAGGCTTATAGATTTTTATAATGAAGATGTGCTGCCGGTGGTTTATTCTCAGGGATCTTTGGGAGCTTCAGGAGATCTTGCACCGCTGGCTCATCTTGCGCTACCTTTAATAGGAAAGGGAGAAGTGTACCTTAATGGCGAAATTATTCCTTCGGAAGAAATGCTGAAGAAATTTGGATGGAAGCCTATCACTTTGCAGTCTAAAGAAGGTCTTGCCCTGCTTAACGGAACCCAGTTTATGAGTGCTCATGGTGTATATGCGCTTCTTCAGTCTAACCGGCTTTCTATTTGGGCCGATGTCATTGGAGCCTTATCTGTAGATGCTTTTGATTGTAACACTTCTCCTTTTGATGAGCTGGTACATCTTGTACGTCCCCATCGCGGGCAGGTGAAAACAGCCGAAAGGATCAGGAAGATCCTTGCAGGTAGTGAGATTGCCAAACAGGTAAAGCAAAACGTACAGGATCCTTACTCCTTCAGGTGTATACCGCAGGTGCATGGTGCCAGCAAAGACACGCTCGATTTTGTGTACAAATGTTTTAAGACCGAAATAAATTCGGTTACCGATAATCCTAACATTTTTGCAGATGCCAATAAGATCATTTCGGGAGGGAATTTTCACGGGCAGCCATTAGCTTTGTCCTTAGATTATCTGGCTATTGCTATGGCCGAGCTGGGTAGTATTTCAGAAAGAAGGATCTATCAGCTGGTATCTGGTTTGCGCGGACCTGCATTTTTGGTTGATGCGCCGGGGCTTAACAGTGGATTCATGATTCCGCAGTACACCGCCGCCAGTATTGTGAGTCAGAACAAGCAACTTTGCACCCCTGCGAGTATAGATTCTATTGTATCTTCAAACGGGCAGGAAGATCATGTGAGCATGGGGGCTAATGCCGCCACAAAAGCAGTAAAAGTTGTAGAAAATGTGAATAGCATTTTGGCTATAGAACTCTACAACGCGTCACAGGCATTGTCGTATAGAGGTGCTTATAAGACTTCTCCTGTTCTTCAGAAATTAATTGAAGAATTCAGGAAAGAAGTTCCTTTGGTAAAAGAGGATGTTGTTATGGCACCTTTTATTCAGAAGGCAAAAAAATTCCTTCAGAATTACCCTTTGAGCGATTTTACCTTTGAATAAGCATTTATTTGCTCCATCATCCAGACTTTAGCTTCCTCAAGGGAGCTAAAGATCTCAAAGGAATTTTTATTGGTGTAAAACTGCCGTTCTACACGGGCGGTTTGGCGGGTGAGTGCATTTTCGGAAACCACGGCGATTGCTTTTAGGCGTGGGTGCTCGGCAGACTCGCGGTACACCATAGGATTCACTGCGTAAGAGTGTATTCTATGGGAAATATATCCGAAGTAATCGTGGCCAAAGCTCTCGCTGCCAATTTGAAGGATTTTTCTGTTCGTTGCTACATCAAGTAAAGCACCTTCGCTCATTTCATTGATCAGTATCCTGTCGTGGACCCAGATCACGCCGCAGTCCAACTCAACTTTTCTTGTCATTATTTGTTTGGAATAGGCGGTGAAATTATCACTTTTATTTTGAAGTTGATGAAGCAGCCAGTGAGATTGGATGAAAAAAAATAAGGTCTTCAAAAATGCCATTTTTGAAGACCTTATTTTTTAAGGAGTTAGGTGATTATTTTAAACTGCCAACCATATCCTGAGGTCTTACCCATTCATCAAATTCTTCGGCAGTAACATACCCAAGGTTAACGGCTTCCTCTTTTAAGGTAGTGCCGTTCTTATGTGCGGTATTGGCAATTTCGGCTGCCTTGTAATATCCAATCTTAGTATTAAGGGCTGTAACCAGCATCAAAGAGTTATTGAGTAGCTCCTGTATCCTTGGCTTATTTGGCTCAATACCGGCGGCGCAATGTTCGTCAAAAGAAGCGCAGGCATCACCAAGTAACTGTGCACTTTGCAGGATATTTGCTGCCATCACGGGCTTGAATACATTCAGTTCAAACTGTCCCTGCATACCGCCCACGTTAATGGTAACGTCATTTCCAATCACCTGTGCACAAACCATGGTTAGGGCTTCTACCTGGGTTGGGTTTACCTTACCGGGCATAATAGAAGATCCGGGCTCATTGGCAGGGATAAGGATCTCGCCAATTCCGCTTCTTGGGCCAGAGGCAAGCATTCTTACATCATTGGCAATTTTATTAAGAGACACTGCCAGTGTTTTTAAGGCACCGCTGGTTTCTACAAAAGCATCGTGAGCTGCTAAGGCTTCAAACTTATTGGGAGCAGAGGTAAAAGGAAGCTCAGTGAATTTTGCAATAAACTCAGCTACGCGCTTTGAATAACCTTTTGGGGTATTCAATCCTGTTCCTACTGCTGTTCCGCCCAGGGCGAGTTCAGAAAGGTGTGGCAGCGTGTTCTCAAGGGCGTTAAGGCCGTGGTCAAGTTGAGAAACATACCCGCTGAATTCCTGCCCTAAAGTAAGGGGAGTGGCATCCATAAAGTGGGTGCGGCCAATCTTTACCACATCCTTGAATTCTTCCGACTTCTTTTTAAGGGTGTTGCGGAGTTTCTTCACCCCGGGAATGGTTACTTCTACAATCTTCTTGTACACTGCGATGTGCATTCCTGTAGGGAAAGTGTCATTTGAAGATTGAGATTTGTTCACATCGTCATTGGGAGAAAGCACTTTTTCACCTTCTCCAACAGTTCTTCCGGCAATTTGCTGGGCACGATTGGCAATTACCTCGTTGAGGTTCATGTTGCTTTGCGTGCCGCTACCTGTTTGCCAAATCACCAGGGGAAACTGGTCATCGTGTTTCCCTTCAAGGATCTCTTCACAAACTTTTGAGATGTAATCTCTTTTGTCTACTGAAAGAACCCCAAGTTCACAGTTGGTGAAGGCTGCAGCCTTTTTAAGATATGCGAAACCGTAAATGATCTCCATTGGCATAGAACCCGGAGCGCCGATTTTAAAGTTGTTCCTGGAGCGTTCGGTTTGTGCTCCCCAAAGTTTATCTGAAGGGACTTTTACTTCCCCCATGGTATCCTTTTCTATTCTGTATTCCATGATTTAATTGGTTTACTACAAATTTACATCTTCGATAAATTATAAGCACTTAAAACGAGACAAAATTAGGGTGGAAAGGGCAAAAAAATCGGTTGCTTTTTTAAACCTGAAACCAACATAAAAAATAAAATAAAAACTTTTGCGATAACTTCTTAGAGTTTCTATCTTTGGCAAAGATTCAATAAAATACAACACATGTTTGAATTTGATCAATATTTAGGCTTTCTGGCTTTCCTTATTATACTACTCATCGGGTTTTGGGTAATGCTATTCTTAACCGCCATTATCCCTTATTGGATAGGAGGCGCAGTTAAAGAAATGCTCGACGAAAAGAAAGAGAAGAAACGCCTGGAGAGAGAAAAAGCTTAAAAAGGACTTCAAGTCCTTTTTTTTTTGGCTATTTTTAGAGCCATTACAGAAAACAGAAAAGCCGTCAAATTTGACGGCTTTTCTGTTTTATAATACTATTTGGTTACTCTAGAAGTCTCCTCCTTCATCACCCATACCGCCATTCATGTCACCAGCTTCTCTGTTCTGTCTTTCCTGGTCGCGGCGCTGTTGATTGAACCTGTAAGTGAACGAAAGAGTGATGCTGCGTTGCCTCCATTGAAACTCACTTTCTCTTTCAAATCTTTCAGTTATGGTAAACGCATCTCTTTTTCGGGAATTCAGTAGATCCTGGATGTTAAGCGTGAGCGAGGCTTTTTCGTTGAACAATTCTTTGCTCAAAGCCATATCTACCATAAATAAACCGTCGGTTTCTGTTTGGGCTCCTTCCGAAGCACCTCTGTAAAAAGCATTGGTTTGCCAGTCTATCTTGGCAGGAAGTGATACTTTAGAGCTAAACCTTCCATACCAGCTGGTGTTTTTAGCGCTGTAGTCAACCCCGTTATAATCACCATCAGTATCAAACTGGAAGAAGTTTACGCTACCGTTCAGTCGCAGCCATCTTGTGGGATTGTATAACACTCCGGCTTCGGCACCTATTCGTGCAGTGGTAGCTAAGTTGATAGGAATGGTTCTAATAACCTGCGTGCTATCTGTGGCTGTAGAAATTTGTTCTACCCTTTCAAATGAATCGGTTTCATATTGGTAGTAAACCGAAGAGGTAAGGGTGAGTTTGTCCCACCTTTTAAGGTAACCAAGGTCGAACGCGTCTGAATAAGCCGGTTCAAGATTTGGATTTCCCTGAAAGATGTTTGTTCTACTTGCTCTTGAAGGGAAAGGATTAATAAACCAGCCACGTGGCCTGTTAATCCTTCTGTTGTACCCAAGCGTGATGTTTTCCTGCTCGTTTAATTCATAAATAAGGTTTACAGTAGGGAAAAGGCCCAGGTAATTGTTGTCAAAATCTGTATCAATAGGTATCTTAAATTCTTCTCTTAATTCTTCCTCGGTAAGATCGGAATCAATTTTTCCTTTCAGCTGAGTGTTTTCAAGGCGTAATCCCAAAAGGAAAGAGAAGTCTCCAAACTTATTTCCGTATTGTGAATAAAGGGAGTTCACATTTTCGGTATAAGTGAATACGTTGGTAAGCGGGCTCAATTCTAAAATTCCGTTCTCCCTATTTTCGAGCAGGAGTTGGTAATCGGTAACTTCTTCTTCAAAACTTCCGCGGTATCCTGCCTCAAATTGAGCATTCTCTCCAATTGGCCTCACATAATCGGCCTGCAGGAGGAATTCATTTTGTGTTTCTTCAGTAAAAGTTTGTTCCAACGGATAAAAAGGATCAAGCTTAGTAGTATTTGAAACAATACTTTCGTTAATGTCTCCCGTTTGCGTTTCCTCATCCCGTTCGTATTGGATGTCGGCAGTTAACTGGTGCCCGCTATCGTTGAATTTATTGATGTAATTCAGGGCAAACTGGTAACTGTTGTCGTCTTCAATCTGGTTTTCTGTTCGCAGTGTCTTTAATATGCCATCTTCGGTGTACTCGCTGCTGCGGTTGGTGGTAATGTCTTCATCTTCGCCATACCTGTAGAATCCGGTTGCTGTAATAGATGACATATCGGTGATGTAATATTCCATCCCAAGGCTGGTATAGAAATTTCGGTTAAGACGATCCATTCTTCGGTCTTCAACAAGCCTTTCGGAAGTAGGATCTATAAGCTCCCCGTCTTCATTAGTATACTCCAAATAACGAGTGTCTGAAAATGCTTTTCCGGGGGCATCAAAATACCTGAATCCGGTGGTGTTGAAAATATTGAATTTATCTTTTCTAAGGTTTACATTGGCTGAAAGTCCCAGCTGATCGGGGTCTCCAACTCTTGCAGAAACTGACCCGTTAAGACCAAGCGTCTTTTCTTTTTTGAGGATAATATTCAGGATCCCTGCTGTACCTTCGGCGTCATATCTTGCTGAAGGAGAAGTGATCACCTCCACACGCTCAATAGCATCTGCCGGAAGTTGTGACAGCACATCAGTATTTCCAAACCCTGCCATGGCCGAAGGTTTGCCATTAATAAGGATGCGCACATTCTCGTTTCCTCTAAGGCTTATTCCGCCTTCAATATCTACTGAAACCGATGGCACGTTGTTAAGGGCATCGGCTACTGTACCGCCTGCAGTGGTAAGGTCTTTACCTATATTGTATATCTTTTTATCTAGCCGTACTTCTACCTGTGTGGTTTCAGCAGTTACCACGACCTCTTCCAGTTCCCCGGCTGCCATTCCAAGCTTTACAGCACCCATATTAAGGTCTTTGTTTACCTGGCGATTTTTAAAGGTTTTAGGTTCAAAAGAAATGAATTCTATAGTGATATTATAGGTTCCCTGGCGTACGTCAATATTGAAATTTCCCTGCGCATCTGTAATGCCTCCCGTAACATTTGATGGGTCGCCGGTGCTTTGAAAAGAAATGGTGGCATACTCCAGCGGAGTGCCTTGCTCATCGGTCACTTTTCCCGAAACTTCATACTGGGGTGCCTGTGCAAAGGCTGATAGAGAAAGTAATAAAAAGAAAGAAAAAATTAAGGCACTGGTTCGGTGCCGGGTGATGTTCGTAATCATACTTGGTTTTATTTCTTTGACAGGTAAAAACCAAAATGGTTTAATTTTTTACTGAAAAAAGCCTTTTTTTTATTATAAATAACTGATTATTAGGTAAAAGTTTAGAGTTGTGGAGGGGAGAAAAGTAGCGGCTCATTTATAAAAAAATGCATTTTAGTCATTCTGAAAAACTGAAATGAAGCGATTATTTTTTTTTCTTCTGAAAATGAATCCTTTCTTTGGAAGGTGCTGTAAAAAACAAAACCGGGACGAAAGTCCCGGGGTGTCAAAAATGCCTTTTTAGAAGGCTCTTGTTTTATCCTATCAGCTCTTCAATATTGGAAGCTGGCCTTCCTATTACCGCTTTGTGTTTTGTTTCCACAATGGGCCGCTGAATGAGTTTTGGGTTTTCAGCCATCACTCTAATGAGTTCTTTATCGCTTAAATCGCGGTCGCGATAATCTTCTTTCCAGATTTTTTCTTCTGTACGCACCAGTTCAATAGGCGCCATATTTAATTTCTGAAGTAGATCTGCAATTTCTTTTTCGCTCAGGGTATCCTTTAAATATTCGCGCACTTCAAAATCTTTGCCCGATTCTTCCAGAACCTGTAATCCTTCGCGAGATTTTTTGCATCGGGTATTGTGGTAGATCTTTAGCATTGTTCTTTAAGTTATGAGTTTTGTCTTTTTTATGTTCCCAATTCCGGGTTGCAGGTTGCAGGTTTTTTATTTTTTAAACCTTAAACCTTAAACCTTGAACCTTATTCCGCTTTCTGTCCCATCATCATGAGAAAGGCTTTTAGGAACTGGTCAATATCTCCATCCATCACCGAGTCTACATTTCCTGTTTCTTCGCCGGTACGAACGTCTTTTACGAGCTTGTAGGGGTGCATCACGTAATTCCTTATTTGTGATCCCCATTCAATTTTCATCTTGGAGTCTTCAATTTCCCTGCGCTGCGCCTGTTGCTTCTGAAGTTCAATTTCATAAAGCTGACTCTTTAGTAACTGCATGGCTTTGGTCTTGTTATCAAGCTGGGAACGCGTTTCAGAATTCTCTATCACTATGCCCGAAGGTGCGTGTCGCAGCCTTACGGCAGTTTCCACCTTGTTCACATTTTGACCTCCTGCACCCGATGATCTCATGGTTTCCCACGAAATATCTGAAGGATTGATATCAATCTCAATGGTTTCATCGGCCAATGGATAAACATAAATACTGGCAAACGAGGTATGCCTTTTCGCATTACTGTCAAAAGGGGAAATTCTCACCAGGCGGTGCACTCCATTTTCTCCTTTTAGCCAGCCAAAGGCAAATTCTCCTTCTATTTCAATGGTCACCGTTTTCACTCCTGCAACCTCACCGGCCTGGTAGTTGAGTTCGCGTACAGAGTAGCCCCTGTCTTCGGCCCAGCGCAAATACATGCGCATCAACATTTCGGCCCAGTCACAACTTTCGGTACCACCGGCACCGGCAGTTACCTGCAGTACTGCACTTAAATTATCTCCCTCTTCAGAAAGCATATTTTTAAACTCCAGGTCTTCAATAAGACTTTTGGATTTTTCATGCCTTTCTTCAACATCTTCAGCCGTGGCTTCTCCTTCTTTATAGAATTCATAGATCACTTCGAGATCGTCCACAAGAGTGACAGCCTCTTCGTAATCGTCTACCCATTTCTTTTGAGAATTGAGCTCTTTTACAAGAAGTTCCGCTTTTTTGGGATCATTCCAGAAATCGGGAGCCAGGGTTTTTTCCTGGAGATTGGATATTTCTATGTTTTTGGCATCAACGTCAAAGATACCTCCTTAACGCAACCAGGCGATCTTTGAGATCTTTTATTGTCTCTGTTGTAAGCATACTTGAATTTTCAACAAAAATAGAATTAATGAGGGTTCCGGGAAACTATTTTACCAATATTTTATAGTTTTATACACCTTCAAAAATGGCATTTTTAAAGATCATTTCTGAAGGTCAAACGTTTAATATTTTATGATGAAAGAAATAGATCTTAGAAGTGATACCGTTACCAGGCCTACTAAAGGAATGATGCAGGCTATTATTAATGCCGAAGTAGGAGATGATGTTTATAAGGAAGATCCCACGGTGAACAAACTCGAGAGAAAACTGGCTGATATGTTTGGAATGGATGAAGCGCTGTTCTTTCCTACCGGAAGTATGGCCAACCAGGCCGCTATTAAATTACACACCCAGCCGGCCGATCAATTGATTTGTGACAAGTGGGCTCATGTGTACAACTACGAAGGCGGCGGAGCGTCCTTTAACAGCGGAGTGTCCTGTAAACTGGTTGACGGTGACCGCGGGATGATCACTGCAGCCCAGGTAGAGGAGAATATCAATCCCCTCGACTTTTATCACAGTCCGCTTACTACGCTTGTTTGTCTGGAAAACACCACAAACAAAGGGGGCGGAGCCTGTTACGACTTTGAAGAAATAAAAAAGATAAGAAAGGTGTGCGATGAGCACAACCTTGGCCTGCATCTTGACGGCGCCAGGCTCTTCAATGCCCTGGTAGCTAAAAATGAAGACCCGAAAGAGTATGGGAAGATCTTTGATACTATTTCTGTATGTCTTTCTAAAGGTTTGGGTACGCCAATGGGCACTGTGCTTATTGGAAATAAGAAGGTGATGAAAAATGCCATGCGCGTGAGAAAGGTTTTGGGTGGTGGCATGCGGCAGATAGGTTTTATGGCTGCCGCGGGCATATATGCCCTCGATAACCAGGTGGAACGCCTGGCTGAAGACAATAGAAGAGCTTCAGAAATTGGTAAAACCTTAAACTCCCAAAGCTATGTTGGCGAAGTTGAGCCCGTAGAAACCAATATTGTGATCTTTTATCTCAAAAATGCTTCAGATGAAGCAGCTTTTATGAAATGCCTTCAGCAGGAGAACATTAGGATAAGCAATATGGGGCAGGGGAAGCTAAGGATCGTTACCCACCACGATTATTCCGAAGAAATGCATCAAAGGTTTCTGAAAGTGCTGGAAAAAATAGAGCTGTAAAAAAAGTTACCCGTCAAAAATGGCATTTTTGACGGGTAACTTTTTTTAGTCGTTAGACTGTAGTCGGGAAATGGTAGAGTTTTATAATTATTTCAAAAATAAAGATTTAAGTCTAGTGTCTCCCGTCTAATATTTCATATCTATTTGCCAAGCATATCATTCATTCCGGGAATATCGGGCATACCTTCTTTGGCAACGGCGGCAAGTTCGGCTTCATTGACTTCGGTTGCCCGGGCAACAGCTTTATTGATGGTTAGCACCAGGTAATCTTCAAGCTGTTCTTTGTCTTCAAGAAGTTCATCGGCAATTTCGATGTTTTTGATCTCACGGCTTGCAGTAATGGTAACTTTTAAAAGTCCGTCGGCCGATTGTTCATCGAGCAAAACAGTTTTAAGCCTTTCTTTAGTTTCTTCAACTTTTTTTTGGGTCTCTTTGATTTTATTCATCATGCCCATCATATCTCCAAACATAGTTTCATTTTTTCTGTTAATACAAAATTACCTAAAAAGTCTAATAAGAGAACTAATAGACACAGTTTTAAGTTTTCTTTATTAGAAAGCTTAACTTTGCAGCCGGTAAAATTAAAATGGAAAGATGAAAGTGGTTGCTCAAGAAATTAAGGCTCCGCGGGCGAAAAAGATTCCCGTACAACTTGAAAAACACGGAGATGTTCGTATAGATGATTACTTCTGGCTGCGAGAGCGCGAAAACCCTGAAGTACTTGATTACCTCACCCGCGAAAATGACTATAATGAGCGAATGACGGCTCATACAAAACAGTTGCAGGAAGACCTTTTTCAGGAGGTGAAGAAAAGGATCAAGGAAGATGATTCTTCTGTTCCTTATAAACTGAATGGTTACTGGTATGTTACCCGCTTTGAAAAAGGCAAGGATTACCCAATATATTCCAGGAAAAAAGAAACCCTCGATGCGCCTGAAGAAATCCTTTTTGACGTGAACGAGATGGCTAAAGGCCACGACTATTACCGGCTTAGCGGCTTAAGTGTGAGCCCCAATAATAAGCTTATTTCTTATGCGGTAGATACGGTGAGCCGTAGAAAATATACGCTCTACATTAAAAACCTGGAGACAGGCGAAGTATATCCTGAAAAGATTAAGAATACTACGGGAGGCGCTACCTGGGCAAATGACAATAAAACACTTTTCTATGCCCGAAAGGACGAGGAAACCTTGCGTAGCAACAAGATTTTCAAGCATCGGCTGGGAACAAAGGCCAAAGAGGATGAGCTTGTTTTCTTTGAGGAAGACGAGACCTTTCATACTTATGTTTATAAATCAAAATCCCAGCGTTATATAATCATAGGATCAGACAGTACTTTAACTTCGGAATACAGGTTTATTGCCGCAGATGATCCTCATGGGGAATTACAAATTGTTCAGCCCAGAATTAGGGGTGTGGAGTATGGCATTGCCCATTACCGTGACAGTTTTTATATCCTCACAAATAAAGACGGAGCTACCAATTTCAAGCTGATGAAAGCACCGGTGCACAACCCGGGGATTGAAAACTGGGAAGAAGTAATTCCGCATCGCGAGCATGTGTTGCTTGAAGATATTGACCTGTTTAGAGATTACCTGGTAGTAAGCGAAAGGAGTGACGGTCTTAATAAGATCCACATTCGCAGGTGGGACGGCACCGATTCTTATTTCTTGCCGTTCGACAATGAAACTTACACCGCTTTTACGGGGACCAACCCCGATTTTGATACCGAAATATTGAGGTATACATACAATTCCCTTACTACCCCAACCCAGGTGGTAGATTTCAACATGCGCACCAGGGAAAAGGATGTGAAGAAGGAACTGGAAGTACTGGGAGGGAAGTTTCAGAAAGAAAATTATGTGTCTGATCGTATTTGGGCTACAGCGCGAGACGGTGCTAAGATCCCAATGACACTGGTACACCGGAAGGAGTTGAAGAGAGACGGGAAAAATCCGGTGCTGCAATATGCCTACGGTTCGTACGGTTCAACCATAGATCCATATTTCTCCAATGTGCGGCTCAGCCTGCTTGACAGGGGCTTTATCTTTGTTATTGCACACGTAAGAGGAGGGGAGTACCTGGGGAGACAGTGGTATGAAGATGGAAAGCTGCTAAAAAAGAAAAATACTTTTACCGATTTTATTGACTGTACCAGGCACCTTATTGAGGAGAAATACACTTCTGCGGAACATATGTATGCCAGTGGAGGTTCAGCAGGAGGATTGCTTATGGGGGCAGTAGCCAACATGGCACCACAGCTTTATAAAGGCATTATTGCCTCAGTGCCTTTTGTTGACGTAGTGACTACCATGTTAGATGAAAGTATTCCTTTAACCACAGGTGAGTATGATGAGTGGGGAAATCCTAATGATGCCGAATACTATACTTATATGAAATCTTATTCGCCATACGACAATGTTACGGCGCAAAATTACCCTAACATGCTGGTCACTACAGGTCTTCATGATTCCCAGGTGCAGTATTGGGAGCCGGCCAAGTGGGTGGCAAAATTGAGGGAACTAAAAACCGACTCCAATAAATTGCTTTTTCATACAAACATGGAAGCAGGGCATGGAGGAGCATCAGGCCGATTTGAAGCCCTGCGCGAAGTCGCTGAAGAATACGCTTTTCTTCTCGATTTAGAGGGAATGGACCAATAATTAAAATATTTGACTTAAATTTGCTTCGTTTGTGATCGTTCTAAGGATACTAATTTCCAAAGACGATTATTGTAAATAACTTCAATTTATGAGAGAAGATTTACAGGTTTTCGATAATGTATTACAACTAGTAGGTAATACCCCTCTAATTCACTTAAACCGCGTTACCCAGGACCTTAAAGGTGACTTTTTTGCAAAAGTAGAAGCTTTTAACCCGGGCCACTCAACTAAAGATAGAATAGCATTACATATAATAGAAGAAGCCGAAAGAAAAGGTATCCTCAAACCGGGAGATACCATTATTGAGACTACTTCAGGGAATACCGGGTTTAGTATTGCCATGGTTAGTGTGATCAAAGGCTATGAATGTATACTGGCGGTAAGCTCGAAGTCGTCCAGAGATAAGATCGATATGCTGCGCTCTATGGGCGCCAAGGTATATGTTTGTCCGGCAAACGTAACTGCCGATGATCCGAGGTCTTATTATCAGGTGGCTAAGAGAATGCACGATGAGATAAAGGGTTCGGTGTATATTAATCAGTATTTCAATGAACTCAATATAGAAGCTCATTACCTCACTACCGGTCCCGAAATTTGGAAACAAACTGAAGGAAAGATCACCCATTTGGTGGCTTGTAGTGGTACCGGCGGAACGATATCTGGAACTGCCAGGTTCCTGAAAGAACAAAACCCGGGCATTAGGATCATGGGAATTGATGCTTATGGCTCGGTGCTTAAAAAATATCACGAGACCAAAGAATTTGACTCTTCAGAAATCTATCCGTATCGCATCGAGGGATTGGGGAAAAACCTGATTCCTACAGCTACAGATTTTGAGATTATCGACAAATTCGTGAAAGTAAGTGATGAAGACAGTGCCCATACCGCACGGGAACTTGCCCGCACCGAAGGGCTATTCGTGGGTTATACCAGCGGTGCAGCCTTGCAGGGAGTGCGCCAGCTTGCCGAAGAAGGAGAGTTTGACGAGTCCAGTAAGGTCGTTATCATTTTTCCCGATCACGGTTCCCGCTATATGAGCAAAGTCTATAGCGACGACTGGATGAATGAACAGGGTTTCTTCGATAGTAAGAACGAAAAAGCTGAGAATCAGATAGAATTCATAAAATAACTACAGCATATTTTGTTCTGTAGTATATATAACCTCTCTCTTATTTTTTAAATAGCGGCAGAAGGAGCAGGTGCTGCCAAAGAATTTGCGTTGTAAGGTGCATGTTTTTCAGTGCATTTGAGAGACCGAAATTCTGAAGTTGCTATTTATTTGTTACTTTTGCAGAAGTGAAAAATACACAAAATGGCAGATTTATTTAATAAAATATATAAGGATAAAGGACCTTTAGGAAAGTGGAGCGAAGTGGCCGAAGGTTACTTTGTTTTTCCAAAACTGGAAGGGCCTATTTCCAACAGGATGAAATTTCAGGGAAAAGATGTGATTACCTGGAGTGTGAATGACTATCTGGGACTTGCAAACCATCCCGAAGTACGAAAGGTAGATGCTGAAGCGGCTGCCGAATGGGGTTCTGCGTATCCTATGGGAGCCAGGATGATGAGTGGTCACACATCCCTACATGAAAAATTGCAGGATGAACTGGCCTCTTTTGTACATAAAGAAGCTGCATACCTGCTAAATTTTGGTTACCAGGGCATGGTTTCTACTATTGATGCCCTTGTTTCCAAAAAAGACGTTATTGTTTATGATGTTGATGCTCATGCCTGTATTATTGACGGGGTGCGCCTGCACCTGGGTCAGCGCTTTACATACAAGCACAACGACATGGAGAGCATTGAAAAGAACCTGCAACGTGCCGAAAAGATCACCGAACAAACTGGCGGCGGAATTCTTGTTATTTCTGAAGGTGTCTTCGGAATGAGGGGAGAGCAGGGGAAACTTAAGGAAATCATAGCGCTTAAAGAAAAATACAATTTCAGGTTACTTGTTGATGATGCACATGGCTTTGGGACTCTTGGAAAGACAGGAGCAGGAGCAGGTGAGGAGCAGGGAGTACAGGATGGTATAGATGTATATTTTGCCACCTTTGCCAAGGCCCTTGCCAGCACAGGTGCTTTTATAGCAGCCGATCGTGAAATTATAGACTACCTCAAGTATAATCTTCGTTCTCAAATGTTTGCCAAATCCCTGCAAATGCAGTTGGTAATAGGGGCTCTTAAGCGTCTTGAGATGTTAAAGACCATGCCCGAACTTAAAGAAAAGCTTTGGGAGAACGTGAACGCTCTTCAAAATGGTTTAAAAAGCCGTGGGTTTGACATAGGAACTACACAGAGTTGTGTTACACCTGTGTATCTACAGGGAAGTATTCCGGAAGCAATGGCTTTGGTCAATGACCTTAGGGAAAATCATGGAATCTTCTGTTCTATTGTTGTGTATCCGGTAATTCCGAAAGGTCTTATCCTGCTAAGATTAATTCCTACAGCAGCACACACTTTAGAGGATGTAGAAGCTACGCTTACCGCTTTCTCTGCAATTAGAGAACGCCTTGAAAATGGAACTTACAGAAGATTGTCGGCAGGTGTTGCTGCAGCAATGGAAAAGTAATTTCTCCAAAATATCTTTAAAAAATCCCCTTTTTGAGGGGATTTTTTTATGCCTTCTTTCCAGTTTTATAATTTGTTTAGCAGATAAGTAATGAATTTAGACTTATCTTCTTCGGAAGTGAATTAAGAATTATAAAATAACAATAGAATTATGAAAGATATGAAGTTAGCAGTGATCTATTACAGTTCCACCGGAACGAATTATCAACTGGCAAAATGGGCAGAAGAAACCGCAAAAGAAGCTGGTGCCGAGGTAAGGCTTAGAAAAGTGAAGGAACTGGCCCCAAAAGAAGCTATTGAGGCTAATGAAGACTGGAAGAAACACCTGGAGGCCACGCAAGATGTAAAGGAAGCTTCAATGGATGATTTGGAGTGGGCCGATTGCTACATCTTTAGTGCACCAACCCGTTATGGAAATCTTCCTTCCCAACTAAAACAATTTCTGGATACCACCGGGGGGTTGTGGTTTAACGGTAAACTCGCCAATAAAGTAGTAAGTGGTATGACCAGTGCAAGTAATGTGCACGGCGGGCAGGAGTCAACCTTGCTTTCTTTGTACAAGACCATGTTTCACTGGGGTGCCATTGTGGCTGCACCCGGTTATACCGATGAAGCCATCTTTAATGCCGGCGGTAATCCTTATGGAGTAAGTATTACAGCAGGGAAAGAGGAGCTGGGAGAAAAGGTGAAAAAAGCCGTCGCGCACCAGGTAAAAAGAACAATAACCATGGGGCAGTGGGTTAAAAAAGGTAGCCAGTAAATGCCTTTTTTAGAAGTCCTTTAAATTAACTCCTTCAAAAATTAAAGTACGAGTTCAGCGAAGAGGCGCTGCAGGGTTTGATCGAGATCAGAAGACAAGCCGGGATGTGGCCGGGAAGTCTGAATAACCGAACTCCGCACTGCGGTGAGCCACCTAAAGCGCGAGGGAATGTCCATCACGGCTATAGGCCCGCCATTCTTTGCACCTTCACATATCAGTTCAAATGACTGCAGGTTCTTCTCAAGCTGCTCCAGGTCAAGGTCTGGACAAAGGCAAAGTAATTTTGTACTGTCCAGCTTATACCTCACCTGCAGGTATTTTTGATTTTTGCAGAATACCACGACCCCCACATTGAGAAACTCTTCACGTTCTACCCGTGGTACTACCCGTAAAGTGGCATATTCATACAAGTGCTTGTCTGGCATTTTGTGCTTCTTTTATAAATGTATCTGAATTCTGGAGGCGAATTTCCAGGAAATTGATGTAGGCTTCTCTCAGCTCTTCAGCAGAGAGTTCGCTGTCTCTCCATTCCAGCCAATCCTGTGGTAAACCTTCTACTATTTCCCTGATCTTTTCTTTGGTAAGCAGTTGTTTTATCTGCTGGTCAGCTTCCAAAAGTTGGGTTGCCTGTGGGAGTAATACGTGATCTTTAATTAAGCTGAAAGGACTAAGTGCATGCTTCTCCAGGTTATTCCAGGAATGGTGAAAGTAAAAGGAGGCACCATGATCAATAAGCCAAAGCTCCCGGTGCCAAATGAGCATATTCGTATTTCTGAAGGTGCGGTCTACATTAGTGATAAAAGCATCCAGCCATACAATTTTTGAGGCCATAGCTTCATCTACAGTAGTTACTGCAGGATCAAAATTTATTGCGCCCGAGAGAAAATGAAGGGCGAGGTTCAGGCCCTGGCTACCCTGCAATAGATCCTGTATTTCTTCATCTCCCTCAGTTCGTCCAAAGGCTTCATCGAGGTTGGCAAAAACCAGCTCGGGTACTTTTAAACCAATTGTTCGGGCGATCTCACCTCCCAAAAATTCTGAAATTAGTGCTTTAACACCGTGACCGGCCCCTCTAAATTTTAGAACGTATTTAAAATCGTCATCTGCCTCTGCCAATGCAGGGAGGGAGCCACCTTCCCGCAGCGGTGCGATGTAACGGCAAACAGTTACAGTACGTATATCTTTTATGTCTCCCATAGAAGTTTCAAAAATAGCATTTCTGAAGTAAACTTTTGCTTCCTGCATGTAGCTCCCACCTATTTCTAAAAAATTGACCTGATTTTTGTCATTTTTGACACTTCAGGTTGAACTCTAGCATAGGGACAAAAATTCAGAAGACAGCATCTTCAGGCTATAGTTTTTGCTGAAGGTTTTCACGTTAGGTACTAAATAATATTGATGATGTAATGTATTTTCTACAGACACCCCAATAATTCCGAAGTAATTTAGAAGAACCGGAAATAATTGTTACCTCTACAAAAAGGAAAGTCTGCACCAGATGGTGGTGCAGACTTATAAAGTTTTTCAGCGGTTATGACCAGAGTTTAGGCCAGTAACCTTTTTTGTTTTTGTTGCTTAATAGCTTTGCCTACAACTTCAAAAATATCCCGTTTAAGCCGTTTGTACTGTCTTGAATAATGAATAAAGTCATTGAGGATCTCTTTGTGCTCTTTGCGATATTCCCGTCCTTCTCTTTGTTCATCGAGATTTTCAAGAAGTTCTCGCAACTTATTTATATTCTGACTAACGTCAAATTAGTTGGTTGGAACTAAAGTTGGTGAAAACCCCAGATCCTCTGGTTTGAGTTCCAA